>JADKIQ010000012.1 GCA_016721245.1 Sphingobacteriales bacterium | reverse complement strand
AAAACAGCGCCCAACAGGCAGTTTTGTAAAATGAGCGATCTCCCTTAAATAGTTCATCGGTGTCAACTCACTCACAAAGCTGCTGGACGCTAGCAGTAACTATCAGAACGAATTCATAAAAATCACATGAAAAAGGGAGCATTTTATTTACTTGTAAACTTGATTTTTTTTTCAAATTTAGTAAATGGAAAAGGAAATGATTATTTCAATACAGGATTGCAGAAATTCGCAACTTGGATTTTTATCTGAATTAAAAGTACTGAAAGACGGGAAAATATTTAAAATCTTAAATCCATGACGACAGACGTAAATCACCAATGAGAAAACCAATAATTACACTACTTATACTTCTTGCTCTATGTGTTGTTTCATGTAACAATAAAATTGAATCTTATGGACCGTATTCTATCTTTAAAAAAATTGACGACTCTTTAACTTTCATCCTGACAGTTGACAATGAAGACGAAAGTTATTCATATCATTCTAACATTAAGCTCGACCTTAAAACATTGGTTAATTATCATCAGTTTTTTGTTGACAAAAGTGAAGCATACCGCAAATATGAAATGGATGGCGATTGCAAAATTATTCCAATAAAAGAAGCTGACTTACCTACATTCCATGTTCTTGACAATTCAATTTACGCCAAAGACAAGAATCATGTTTATGATTGTAGAAATGGTATCATAACCAAAGCTGACGTTAGTTCATTTGAAGCAATTAATATTGAAGGCAAATACAGCTTCGTGACAGGCAAGGATAAACACCATTTCTATTTTTGGGACAAGTTTGTAACTGACACGACAGGAATTTCACGTTATTTAAAAAAACATGACTGACGATATGCCTGCTTATAACAAAAAATTGGCGTCAGTTGTGGTAGATTTGGTAATTCAAGTTTTGAGTAATAAATTACATTTGTAAATAAGTGTTGGTTGGTGCTAAACACGCACAACCATCGCCAATTTTCAACCGTTAGTGGCAAGTTTACCGAAACACACCGCAGACAACGAACAAACAAAAAATAAACAAATTCATAAATAAATATGGCAGACGAAAAACAAAACGGACAATCGAAGACCAACAGCGAAAAAGGAAAAATCACATACTCACAATATGGATTTAGGTCAGCTCAAAAATCTCAATCACAACCTGCTGGAATTGACGGTTATCTTGACAACGTTTACGACCAATTTTTAGAAGAACAAAAATTAGATGAGCAAGGTTTAAAAGACAGAATTTCAAAACTGAAAGCAGAACTTCAATCTGAAAAAACTAAAAAGAATGATGCGAATGCTGAAATTTCATCACACAAAAGTTTTAAAGAAGATAAAGAAAAACAAATTGAAGAATTAGAACTTGAAAAAATTGACATCAGAAACGGAGATGGCGAAATTGGAGATACTTCTTCATTTGTAATTGGTGCATTTATAACATTGCTTTTGACAATGTACTTATTTGTTTTTTACTCTTCATCTGGTTATTCAGCATTTTACGGCATAAAACAAGGCAGTTTAGGATTTATAAATCCAAATGTTTTTTCAGACGCAATGAATAAAGGAGGTGGAGTAATTGCCTTAATAATTCTGTTTCCTGTAATTTTTCTTGCAATGGGTTTTTATATACACGTTGCAATTGAAAACAACAAAAAACTTAATTTAGAAAACAAACCATCAAAATATGGCATTATTAGTGGCTACTTTTAATAACACTAATCGCAGATATATTTATTGGTTACAAAATTTCACAAGGAGTTCATACAAATGAATTTAATGCAGGTTTGACAAATGAAACTTGGAAATTCAATATGATATTTTCAGACATCAATTTTTATTTAGTATTAGTTTTAGGATTTGTTGTTTATGTAGTTTGGGGCTTTTTATTAAACTTTGTTTTAAGCCATTCATATTTAAAAACAGAAAATGAAAAAGTAAAATTGATGATAGAAAATGTAAACAATAAAATTACAGAAAAACGCAAAGAACTATCTGAAATAGTTTCTAAAATACACAAATTTGAAAGTGATATTATAACTTGCGAAAGTAAAATTCAAGAAAAAGAAAAAGATATAATTGGTTATGAGAATGGAGTAATTCCAATAAATGTGGCATCTTTAAAAGGTTCTGTTGGAGAATTTATGGGTGGTTGGCAAAACTACACGAACAATAACTTTTATACTGATGTAGCAATTCCATTAAATGATGAAGCAATTAAATTGCAAAACATATGGCTTTCTAAAAAAATTCAAAACCTAAATACAGACAATTAATAAATATGGAGCCAGTTCAAAGAAGACCCAAGAAGAAAAAAGATAAAAAGCCATTATACATATTATTTGGTTTTCTTGTTTTTTTCGGTGTGTTTATTTATTTAATAACAAGACCTTCTACTCAAAGTAAAGCAATTAAAGAACTTGAAACAAGTTTCAATAAAAAAGACATTGAAATGGTTTGGTACAAGTATAAAGCAGATTTATACCAAGACGAAGAATTTGTAAATGAAACTCGGAAAAAATTATCCTCATTCAATTTAACAGAAGAAGAAATAAAAGATGCAGAGGCTGGCTACCGCCAGCTCCTACATCTATTAATTTAATTATTGTTCCAGATTTATCAAGAAGAATTATAGATACTCTGAATAATCCAAATCAAATCAGTAACGATATTTTTGTTTTACAAACAATTTGGAAATCCTTTGTTGATTTTTCTAAACTGAAACAAGATACCAAAGACAAATTAATAATTGATGTAACCGATATAGACCAAGCAAAAGGACAATTTGGAGCAGTTGCTAATAATTTACAGTTTGACTTATCAAATCATAAAGGGAAAAGTAATCGTTTGTATTTCACAAGCGACAAAGACAGGCAGTTTGAAAATAGTATAAGAGAAATGTATAAGTTAGCAAAAGATAAACCTCTTGGTGCTGATTACAGATTTTATTTGCGTAGGTATCTTATAAATCATTTGAAAAAGCCAACTCTTTTTGACAACTATATTAACAAAGTAGTAATAATAACAGATGGATATTTAGAAGCAGAAGGAAAACCAGCAGATACAAAAATTTATGGTTTTGAAAGTCAATTACACCAAGCAGTTTCGATAGGAAATATACTAGATGTAATCACTTCAAAAGGTTTAAATGTTCCAAAAGTGGACATTGATTTATCAAATTCTGAAATTTTAGTTTGCGAAGTAAATGAACGTAAAACAGGAAAAGGTTTTGACTTTGAAATATTAAAAACATATTGGGAAGACTGGTTTAAAAGAATGAACGCTAAGAAAATAGTATTTATTCAAAGAGAACAAGCAAACGACTTGACAGCGAAACGAGTAACAGAATTTGTAACGAAATGAAAAAACTGATTTATCTTTTTTTGATTTTAGCAAGTTGCAATTCGAAAAATCGTGACAGCGAAAAACTACCGACAAATTTCGAGGGTAAAGTTGTAGCAATTAAAGATGGCGACACATACAAAATTATGTGTGACGGAAAAGAAAGAACAATTAGACTTGCACATATTGACTGTCCTGAAAAAAGCCAACCGTTTGGCAAAAATGCTAAACAATTTGCTTCTAATTTATGTTTCGGTCAAATTGCAAAAGTTGTAAGCGAAGGAAAAACAGACAGGTACAAAAGATTAATTGCAGAAGTTTATGTAAATGACATTTGCGTAAACAAAGAATTAGTGAAAAATGGTTTCGCTTGGCACTTTATTAAATATTCAGACAATGAAGAATATGCAGATTTAGAAAAACAAGCAAGACAAAATATAGTAGGACTTTGGACAGACGTAGAACCAATAGCACCTTGGGAATGGAGGAAAAAATAAAAAACCTGCCACTAACAGGGGTTTTGCAAAAAAGCGGGTTCAGTGCTAAATTGAACATTCGGAATTCTAATGAACATTTGTGCTAAAACGAACATTTGTGCTTCTAAATCCGCTTCTTCGCAAAGCCCCAAAACGTTAGCGGGGGGGGAGCGATTGGGGGGAAGAAAAGGAAAGGAGAAAAAAAGGAAACACAAAAAACCCCAGGCCCGAAACCCCCGCGGCCCCGGGAAAGGCGGCGGCGGTAAGGGGGCGGGGGGAGGTGTTTTTAAAGGGGGGGAAGGGGGAAAGGAAAAAAGGGGGAAAGGGCCCGGGGCCTTTCCTTTAAAAAAAAAATATAAGGAAAAGGATTTTTAAAAAAAATGGGGGGGGGGCCCCCCAAAATTTTTTTTGGGGGGGTGGGGGGGGCGCGCCCGGGGAAAAAAAAACCTTGAAGGGGGGGGAGGAGGGGGGAAAAAAAAAAAAAAAAAAGGAGGTTGAAAAAAAGGGGGAAGGGTGGCCCGGAGGTTGGGGGGGGGGGGGGGGAAAAAGGGGACAAGGGGGGAACGGAAAAAAGATTTTTCCTTAAGCCCTACCCGTTTTTGGGGGGGGGGCCCCCAGGGGGGGTTAGGGGGGGGGCCCCCCCGGGGGGGGGAAACAGCCCCTTCTTGCTTTTTTTGGGGGTGGGGGGCAAAAGGGGAACTTGGGGTTGGCAAAAACTGCAAGTAGCTGCAAAACGTTAAAATAATAAAAATCTTACCACATCAAGGGAAACTTTCTAGGGTTGACTTCATACATCAACTGATTGATAGTATTGAATACATCTTCCGCACTTGGTTTGCAGAAATAATCACCGTCGCTTCCGAAAGCACCGCGGTGTTCTTTCGCGGAAAGTGTCACCGGTTCGCTGTCTAAGTACCTGAATATATCTTGTTTTTCCAGCACCTGCTGCAGCATATACGCTGTACCGCCGCCCGGAAAATCTTCATCTAAAAATACCACGCGATTCGTTTTACGGATAGAGTTTCCAATCACGCCATAGGTATCAAACGGCAATAAGGTTTGCACATCTATCAGTTCCACAGAAATACCCGCTTTATTTAAATTAGTCATCGCTTCCTGCGCCACACGCACACAAGAACCATAGGTTACCAAGGTAACATCATTGCCTTCCTGTAAGATTTCAGGAACGCCCAGAGGCACGGTAAAATCTCCCGGATTCAAAGGCATTTTTTCTTTCAGTCGATAGCCGTTCAGACACTCAATGACCAAAGCCGGCTCATCTCCTCTCAACAGCAAATTATAAAAACCTGCCGCCTGCGTCATGTTTCTTGGCACACAAATATGCATACCGCGCAGGGCACCAAGAATCATTTGTATCGGAGAACCGGTATGCCAGATACCTTCCAGACGATGTCCGCGCGTGCGCACAATCAGCGGTGCTTTTTGTCCGCCTTTTGTTCTGTACGACAAACACGCCAAATCATCGGATAAAGGCTGTAATCCGTATAATAAGTAATCTAAATACTGAATCTCGGCAATCGGTCGCAGTCCACGCATGGCCAGCCCAATGCCTTCCCCCATAATACTCGCCTCGCGAATACCTGTATCATAAATTCGTTCTTTTCCAAACTTGGCCTGTAAACCCGCAAACGCCTGATTCACGTCTCCAATCTTTCCAACGTCTTCTCCGAATGCTACAATTTTTGCATCGCGGGTAAAGTTGGCATCAAAGCAGGCATTCAGCACCTGATAGCCGCTTACGACAGACGCTCTTTCCTCATACTGCGCCTGCACAATCGGCAATCGCAAGGGCGAATACAGCGAATTGGTATACTGATAAGAAGAATATCGTTCGTCGTTAATCTGCGTTTGTATGGCGCGCCATTTCTTCAGTTCTTCAATCGCATTATTGCGTTCATCTTTCACCAAAATCAACACGTCGGAAACTGTCTTGAACACATCTTTCCGCATCGGGTCGATGGAGTATTTCAACTCCTTCTCCATCTCTTCCAGTTGTTCTTTATAAGCAGAGACTTCCGCTACTTTCTGAATGATGGCGGTGGCTTCATTCAGTTCTTCCAAAATAGGACCGTGAAACTTTTTCCAGGAAACTTTCTTTTGCTCCGCTACATATTTTCTGGCTTCATTTTCAATTTCCGTCAGTTCTTCTTCCGTGGCCATTTTATTCTGCAGAATCCATCTTTTGAACTGCACATTACAATCATGTTCTTTTTCCCATTGTAATCTGTCGGCAGATTTATAGCGCTCATGCGAACCGGAAGTGGAATGTCCCTGCGGTTGCGTTAATTCTTCTACATGCACAATGGCCGGAATATGTGTTCTTCTCGTTTTATCGGCAGCTAATTTATACGTGGCAACTAACTGCGGATAGTTCCATCCTTTCACCACATAAATATCATAGCCATTGCTGTTGCCGCTGCGCTGAAATCCTTTCAACACCTGAGAAATACTGCCTTTGGTGGTTTGTACTTCTTTAGGAACGGAAATACCGTATCCGTCATCCCATACGGAAATAATCAAAGGTACCTGCAATACGCCGCCGGCGTTTACTACTTCCCAGAACAAACCTTCTGAAGTAGAGGCATCGCCAATGGTGGCAAAACAAATTTCATTGCCATTATTACTGAAACCGTTTTCTCCGATTTGCCCGCTGAGTTCTCTGTATTTTTTGGAAGCCATCGCCAAACCAAGTGCACGTATCATTTGAGATGCGGTAGGCGAATTATCTGCTGCGGAATTTTTCTGATTTTTTAATTCTTTCCAGCTTCCGTCCGAATGTAAATTACGGGTGGCAAAGTGATTATTCATTTGCCGGCCGCCGGAATGCGGATCTTCTTCCAGTGACGGATTGGCATATAACTGACCAAAAAGATGTTCCACTGTTACAATTCCTGTTGCCAAAGCAAAAGTCTGGTCACGGTAGTAGCCCGCACGGAAGTCACCATTTTCAAAAACTTTGGCTAAGGCAATTTGCGGTAATTCTTTTCCGTCGCCGAAAATGCCAAATTTAGCCTTACCTGTCAACACTTCTTTTCTGCCTGTCAAACTGGCTTCACGGCTGATGCAAGCCAGCTGATAATCACTCAATACTTCGACCTTGAATTCGTCGAAAGAAACTTGTTGATTTACCCCTTTAGTTATCAATGGATTAGAAGCTATTAAAGTCATAAATAGAATTTCACACCAAATTTAAATCGAAAAATACATTAAATTAATGAAAAAGCGGTCAGTTTGTTCACATTTTGATAAAGTTGTTAATGAGTCGTTAAATAAATTGTGCATACCGACATATTGGTATATTTTTTGTGAGATTTGTGGCGCAAACTAATTGAACGGTTTCTACATTTTAATTAACCAAAAAAATACACAGATATGAAACACTTATTATTACTACTGTCCTTAACCCTTTCGAGTCATTTTTTAGTGAACGCAGAGCCGCCCAAAGCAGCATCTAAAATTAAATTCTCTACGGTAGAACACGATTTTGGCAATCAGCCCCAAGGCAAGCCGGTAAGCTGGGAATTTGATTTTATTAACGAAAGCACAAGCGATCCATTGCTATTAGAAGATGTGAAAGCATCTTGCGGCTGCACCACACCTACCTGGACAAAAGAACCGGTAATGCCTAAAAAATCAGGTTCTATTAAAGCACAATACAATATGGCGCGCGAAGGTGCCTTCAGAAAATCTATCACGGTGACGACTAAAGACGGTGAAACCATCACTTTATACATTTCAGGAAATGCCGTTGCACAGGAACAAGGCGTGAATAAAGCAGAAGGTACTATGCTGGGCGGAAGCACCGAAAAAGACTTAAAAACTATAAATCTTAAAAAATTAAAACTCCGTGCAATTACGCCGGAGTTTTTTATTTTTGTGTGACTCATTATGCCAAAGATTTCCAACAAAGGCAATGCCATGCCTGCCTCACCGATACGTAAGTTAGCACCCTATGCTGAACAGGCTAAAAAAAATGGCATTCATATCTATCACCTGAACATCGGACAACCGGATGTAGAAACGCCCCATCAGTTCTGGGATGCTATCAAAAAGATAGACCGTAAAGTACTGGAATATTCTCCGTCGAACGGATTTGAAGAAGTGAGAAATAAGTACGCACATTTCTTTCAAAACAGATATGGACTGAAGAATTTAATGCCGGATGATTTGCTCGTAACAACAGGTGGTTCGGAAGCGTTATTGTTTACCTTGTTTTCCATTTTAGATGCGGAAGATGAAATCATTATTCCGGAACCATTATATGCTAATTACATCGGCTTTTCTAAAAGCGGTAATATAACAGTGCGCCCCATTCCTACTGATTTTGAAAACGGATTTGCGCTGCCTTCTATTGATGAATTTGAGAAAGTCATCAATGAAAAAACAAAGGCCATTCTAATCTGCAATCCGAATAATCCTACGGGTTACGCTTACAGTGATGCGGAATTAAATCGATTGAAAGAAATCGTTTTAAAACACGATTTGTTTTTAATCAGTGATGAAGTGTACCGCGATTTCATTTACGGTGATGTAAAACATTACACTTCGGTGTTGAGTTTTCCGGAACTGGAGCAGCACGCCATTTTAATAGATTCTATTTCTAAACGGTTCAGTGCCTGCGGTGCGCGCATCGGCATGATTGCGACCAAGAATAAAGAAGTATTACAAACCGCGTTAAAATTTGCACAGCAGCGATTAAGTCCGCCAACCGTGGAGCAACTCGGTGCCATTGCGATGTTTGATGTGGAAGAACATTATTTCACGAAAGTAAATACGGAATACCGCAAACGCCGCGATACGCTGGTGGAAGGACTGAATAAAATTGAAGGCGTGAAATGCCATACGCCGGGTGGTGCATTTTATTGTATCGTACAGTTGCCGGTAAAAGATACCGATGTATTTTGCCAATGGATGCTGAGTGATTTTAATTACGAAGGCGAAACCGTGATGATGGCTCCTGCCAGCGGTTTCTATGCAACGGAAGGCAAAGGCAAAAACGAAGTGCGCATTGCCTATGTTTTAAATTCTATTGATTTAAACAAAGCGATTAAGTGTTTGGAAGAAGGGTTGAAAGCGTATAAAGAATTGTGAGTACTGAATTTTGAGTGCTGAATTATCTAATTACCACATCATCTCCTAAATTTGTTATCTTTGCGGAACTTTACTTCTGCGTTTGAAGTTATATCTTTAGTTCTTTGGAAAATATCCTCTTAATTCATCATTCAACACTCATCATTCAACATTAAAATAATTGGGGTTGACAGGAATTGACGGCAGGATAGTTGGTAAGTAAGCATGCCGAGCATTGTGCAATTTGGCTCGTTAAATTTAACGCACACAACTTTTTTATATGGCGAGAATACTTTCGCAATGGCTGCTTAATACAGGTTATTAAGCTTGGCCTTTGTACTCCGGAATAGTTTTTCCAATACTATCCGCCAGTGCATAACCGAATTGGAATAGTGCTGCAGTTGTTTCGCCTGCAGTGCAAAATTCAGAAACTAAGATTACTATCGGTTGGTAAAAACGCCTGTAGTAATTCGAAAATCAAGTTTCTACTAAGCATGTAGAAAGCTTATGAACGTTTTGTCCGGACGCGAGTTCAAATCTCGCCAGCTCCACCAATAAAAAGCCACTCACACGAGTGGCTTTTTTATTTTATCTATGCAAGCAAATAAACCCGGCTTTTTCAACGGTTTCATTAGTTTCTGTAGTGTATTTTAAACTGTAGAAATAAGTACCATCCGGTATTGGTGCACCCTTGTAGGTTCCTTCCCAGTCATTGTGGTAATCTTCATCGCGGAACAGTTCAATGCCCCAGCTGTTAAACACCGTAAGCTTCCAGTCCTTTCCGCATTCAATTACAAATGCATCATTCACACCATCTCCGTTCGGTGAAAACGCATTTGGTATAATACAATCCGTGCGGTTTATGGTCACAAACACCCAGGCACTGTCCGCTCCTTCCTTATAGCAATGGCTGCTCCAACTGCTGTCAGACGGATGCTGCGTACAAATCTGATATTGAAAACTATCCACACCTGCATATCCGATTTGTGGTGTATATAATATACTTCCGTCTGCCTGCACACTTGCTGTTCCATGTACAGGAACCGTAATGATTGCATTTTGCGAACAAAAATCCAGCGTATCATTATAATAAATCGTATCGTTAGCGAGTACATTAATCGCTACTGCTGTATTTAAATCCGTAACAGTTCTGTCATTCGCTGATGATACAGGTACAGATGATTCATTCACTAATATCATGATGTCATCATACACGATACGACAGGCATCCTGCGCAGATAAGCGTAAGACCACTGCTCCTTGCATATCTGGTTCCGGTGTATATAATACCTCATTAGGTGTAGTCGTTGGCGCAGTAGTACTCAGGCTTCCACCACCGGAAATAACAGACCATATCCCTTTTCCGTCATAACTATCTACAAAAGCAGATGAAAGCAAAACAGGTTCGTTGTAGCAAACACTGAAGTCATTTCCTGCATTTACAGATGCAGGTTGATTGATATTAAAAGTAACCGTATCTGTAGTAAAACATCTTTCATTATAAATCTTCCATACAAAACGATAAGTTCCTTGTATTAAATTGGTAACTACCGTTGTTGGATTTATATCCGACACAAATATTGCCGTATTGGGCCCTTCCGTTTGTGTCCAAACGCCTTTATTATTAATATCTGGCGTATTCCCATACAAATTGATACTCTGCGAACAAAGCGTTTGATTGACACCCGCAATTGCCTGATTCGAATTATTAATGATGGTGATATTTACCTCATCTGATGAGGAAGAACAAGATACACTGGATATTGTCCATTGAAATTTATAAGTACCTGTAACTAATCCTGTCAGCTGACATACCGGATTGTTTGGTGTTAGTAATCTTGGAGTATTCGGTCCGGATACGAAAGTCCAGACACCCGTTGTGCCTGCAATGGCCGCATTGGCTTGCAAGAAAACGGCATTAAATACGCAGAAAGTATCGTCTGCACCTGCATTTGCGATATTGGGCAACACGTTATTAATCACCTTTACCGTATCTCTGGATACACAGCTATTATCGGCATTAGAGATTGTCCAGACGAATTGATGGGTTCCGTTATTTAAAGTATTTACATTAGTTGTCGGATTAGCTGGAGAAACGATTGTAGCTAATGAAGTTCCGACTTCAGACCAGATTCCGTTTCCGCTGAGCGGCGTATTTCCATTTAAAACAATAGCTGATAAATTACATAGATTTTTATCTGTACCGGCATTTGCTATACTTGGAGAAATTGCAGAAACAATTAATCGTACAGTATCTCTGCTTGGCGGAGAGCAAACCGGCCCATTGGTAATCGTCCAGACAAAACTATACACACCTACTGAATTTAAACCATTAACATCTGAAACAGGATTATTGACAGCAGCTATCGTCGCCGTCACAGGTCCTCCTGCCTGTGACCAGGTTCCTACCCCTTTTAGTGGTGTATTTCCTCTCAATGTAGCTCTTTCAAAACAAACAATTTGGTCGGTGCCTGCATTTGATCTTGTTGGTGTTGCATAATTATCAATTCTTTTCTGGTCGCTGCTCGAGCAGGTCGCATTAGAAATTGTCCATTTTAAAATATAAGTCCCGGGTTGTGCGTTGATGAGTGTTGCATTGGGATGATTGGCAGCAGGTGAAAAGGATGCTCCTGCAGGCCCTGACAATACCGACCAGATACCTGACTCTCCCACCCCCGGCTGACTGCCGATAAGTGCAAATGAACTGGCGTTGCAATAGGCTGCATCTGCACCGGCATCCGGCACCAGTGTGAATGTGCCATTATTAATCATTACTTCGTCTGAACTTGCAGGACATCCATATACTGAAGGAATAGTATACCTGAATACATATGAACTTCCCGGCTGTAACCCTGATACCGTGGCATTAGGATTTCCAACCGGTGTTTGTGTAATTACCACTGTAGGTCCTGAAACTTGTGCCCAGACACCATTACTTCCTGTATTTCCTGATAAAGTTGTTGAGTTTAAGTTACATAAACTTTGGTCGCGTCCTGCATATGCCGGAAGTGAGACATTGACATGAACATCATCTGTAGATTGCAGACAACCCGGACCGCCGGTTACTACCCAGCGGAAGGTATATGCACCATTGGTTAGATTAGAAACTGCTGAGTTTGCTAATAAGCTGTTGGAAAAATTTGCGTTGTTAGGCCCGGATACTTGCACCCATTGTCCGATTCCGGAAGCAGGTACAGTTGCATTTAGTGTAATAAAATTTGTATTAGTACCACATAGTATTTGATTGTCACCTGCTAAAGCTGGAGATGGCGGAGATGAAATTGCCAGCTTCACATCATCTAAACTGGAAGAGCAGGCACCATTTGTAATCGTCCATCTGAATGTATATAAACCGGTGGATAAATTAGAAATGGTAGTTTGCGGATTTGATACATTATTAATAACAGCATCTCCATCACCTGAAACCTGTGACCAATTGCCTGTTCCGACAGAAGGAATATTCGCGTTTAAGGAAACTGCATCCGCACAACTGCTTATATCTGTACCTGCATTTGCTTGTGTGGTAGGACCATCCACTGTAATCAAAACAGTATCTTGGGTTGAATTTAAACATCCAGGTGAGGACACTGTCCATACAAAACGATAGGTTCCGTTGCTTACCCCTGTAACGGTTGTGTTGCTTAGATCAGAATTCGTAATACTAACGGAAGGCCCCGATAATTTTGACCAGTTTCCGGTGCCTGATACAGGCGCAACCGCATTAAGATTAATAATGGATGTTCCAGACATTAGGCATTGATTTGTTCCTGCGTTTGCAAGAGAAGGACCTGCTGTAGAACTGGTCGTAATTTGCACTGTATCTCTTGAGATGCTGCCACAGGAATTTGTAATGGTATAAACAAACTGGTAAGCTGTATTTCCAGTTAGTCCGTTTACAGTTGGATTTGTAACTAAATTACTTGGCGAGAAAGTAACACCTCCGGGAATAGATGTCCATTGTACTGTTTCATCTGCACGGGTTCTGTTTCCAAATAATATTAATGGTGAATTAGGGCAAATAACTTTATCATTTCCTGCATTAGCAACTGTAACAGTTGTATCCGGTATTACAACTTTTATATCATCAAAATTATTTGGGCATCTATTGCCACCTGATATAATCCACCTGAAATTATATGTTCCTGGTAATGCACCTAAAACATTTGTTATATAATTTGTTGGTGTAGTTAGAGTGGTTAAATTGGGACCTGAAATTTGACTCCATCTTCCATTTCCTACACCTGTTAACAGTGGATTATTTCCTGCTAATTGTGAGGTTGTTGATATACAGGCAAAGTTCTGGTCAGTACCCGCATTTGCGCCTGTAGGTGTTCTTGAAACTGTTATATCAACAAAATCATTTATTGGTGAACAACCTGATCCAAAAGAATAGTTTATTTCTACTCTGTAAGTTCCCGGCATAGTTAATCCAGTTATGATATTAGAGGTTCTGAAATTTACCGGATATTGAAAAACTCCGGGAGGGCCACTTATTATTTTGTAATTTAATACTCCGGAGCCAGTTACCTCAGTTGGAATGGTTGTACTCGTAACATTACATGCCAGAATCTGATCTGCTCCGCCGTTTACAGTTCCATTATTGTAGAAAGCGTAACAAATGGTATTGTTACTATTACAATTGGACTGAGAGTTCTTAATACTATAGTTAAAACAATAATTTCCGTATGCTGAGATATTTGTAACTGTTGCGGATGAATTATTGGGGTTAATAATATTTACAGGCGGACCTGAAATTTGTGACCATTCGACCATTTCACCAGTGTATAATGGTGTGTTACCATTTAGTGAAATGGTATTTACTATTCCACAAAAAACAGTATTTGACATAAAGGAATTTGCATTTGCAAAAGTAATATCTTGTGTTGGCGGAGGCACTGTAACTGTAACATCGTCAGAGCCGGTAACACAAGGGCCGGTAACAGTATATCTGAATACATAAGTTCCTTCTGTAAGGTTGCATACTTTTGTCGTCGGGTTTACCGTAGAAGAAAAAGTCGGAATACCTGGTCCTGAAACAAAAGACCATATACCTTTCTGTCCGCCAAATCCAACGCCGCCATTGGAGGCAATAAGATTTGTGCAGGTAGAATTAGAAAAGCAATTACCTAATGCCTGATCTGGCCCTGCATTTACTTGTGGAACACCACCACTGTTAGTTATCAATACTTCATCATAAGTAACACAACCATTTGTATTTGTAATAGTCCATCTTAATGTAGTTACACCCGTAACATTTGGGTTCAGTATTATCGGACTATTGGGATTGGAAGGTACGCTTATGGTAATACCTGCATTATTCGTACTTACAATTGTCCAGAAACCTGTTTCTCCACTGCGTGGACTACTGCCATTTAATGTATATTGTCCAACCGGACAAAAAACGGTATCTCTGCCCGCATTTGCTATAGATAAAGGCAAAACATATATAGTTACTGAATCTTCAGCAAAAAAGCCATCCTTACATTTTATACTGAGTCTGAATCTGTAGGTACCGGAATTAAAATTTGTAATTTTAGCAGTGAGTGAGTGAGGAGAATTTATAACAACAGATGCGCCAGAAATCTGTGTCCATGTAGATAGCGCACCTGATGCCAGCAAACCAGAACGTGTGCCATTTAATAACATAGTATCTTTCTCGCAAATGGTTGAATTAATTCCCGCGTTTATAGAACAATTTTGCCCGTAAATAACAGACTCTATTCCTAGAAATAGCAGTACAGTAATTAACAAATTACGCATAACATTCTGAGTCATAATTTATCTATGGCAAACAACCTTTACAAAAATATACCGGTGCATATATTTGCTAGGTAATTATAGATAAAATAAAAAAAATCAATTCCCCTTATTATCCACTAATAGTGAATAAGATGTAATTTAAATAAAATACCAATATGAGTGTAAAAAAAAATCCCGAATCTAAGATTCGGGATTTTTTTTTATAAACAGATTAATGAAATTATTGTCCTGCTATTTTCACATCGTCTACTTCGTATGTGCTGGTATTACCACCCGCACCACTACCGGAATATTTAAATGCAATATATACAGTACCAGTGTATGTGCTGATATCTACAGCTGAAGGGGTGGATGGTCCGAAATTTCCACTGGTAGGTAAAGCTGGTGTTGTATATGAAAGTGGTGTCCATGTTACACCTGATGCATTGGGATCTCCGCTACCACTGTAGTTCGTAGATATTAAAACATCTAAAGTAACTGTTCCTGTGGGAAAACCAATTATTGTACTAAAAGTTAGCTTTTTAGTAGTATATCCTGTTAAATCAACACCTGATGTAATTAACCATGCAATATTACTGGCATCACTTGAACCAAAAGCGCTGCATGCAGCAAGTGCAACAGCACCTGGTTTGTACCAATTTTTACTTCCCGCTTCTGTATAATTTACCCAAGATGAAGGTATGCCTCCTGAAAAACTTTCGGATAATAATAATGCAGGGCAAGGTGTTGTTGTGCTTGCTACTTCTGCAATATCTCTGATAGCCAGTTGCTTGGTAGAATTGAAAATACTGTAAATTCCAACTATGCTTATTTTCTCTGTAGAGGCTGGTGTATTGGTATTGGCAAAAGTAGAAAAATTGCTGGATCTTACTGCTAAAGTGGCATTATCACAATCAGTAATATTTCTACTAGAAGACTGTCCATTTATTATATCAGCATATGGAACTCCCGCAGAACTTCCCTGAAATGAAACAGGATCTAATTGTATTAAAATGGATTGATCCGTTGTAAGATTCAACTCTGCAATACTGCTTATTTTTCTAGGTGTAATTGGAGTTACCAATGGTCCTTTTACAATATACTTATCCACTAATGCACTCGCAATATCTCCTACCGCAGGTTGTGCACCTGTATAATCAACATAGCCACCCAACTGAATATTTTTTCCATATTGTCCTAAAATCAGATTTTTACATTTTATGTATACTTTTCTCCCCACCGGATAGTCCGTATATAAACCTGATTTATTAACCAATACAGGTATAGCGCCTGTTGAATCCTGAATGACAAATTGTTTATAGAAATTACCGCTTCTGTCATCTGCTGTTACCACACCACCTATGATTAAATCATTTGTGATAGTGATTGGATTTCCACTTGTGAATAAAGCTTTAACCTGTGCAATGGTTGCATTTGCAATATTCGGATCAGTAGTTGTATGCGGCGGTTCATCAAACTTATCTTTCTTACATGATGTGATAGTTAATGATGCAATGGCTGCAATAATCATTACTACTTTGTTTAATCTTGTTATCATTTTTATTAATTTATATTTTGATTATTAGTGTTTAATTAGAATCTGAAGGTAAGATTGGTATAAAAATTAATTCCGAATGCATACGAGTATTTCGAAGGGAATTTACCTGCATCCTTATCCGTATAATCAAAGCGCAATTGCTCTCTTCCGCTTACAATAAACTTCTTGTTGTTTGTAAGATTGCTGATACCTGCATTTATTACTAAATAGTATTTCCCGGAATTCTTACCATCCATTTTTTTGAAAGTGGATTTTAATCTCCATGAATAACCACCAGACAAATCCAATGTCCACTGTCCTTTTTTGTTGTATCGTTCCTGATTAACGATACTGTACCACTGATTAGATTGGTATGGAACTAAATCCGTAGCACGTTCAGTACGATGTGTTGGTGCATATTCTGAGTAAAATCTGTCAAAGAAGTTCACATTAGCACTTACATACCAGAATTTCTTGGAGCGATAATACAATCCTAAAGTATATGCCTGCTGTGGAATATTTGCGACATAAAAGTTTTTACTGTAAATAGTTTCCTGCAACAATACATTTGGCTGGTTGTCTATTGTTAAGGTTCCATTCTGACGGCTGGTATAATAATATTTGCCTACTGATGCAGCTAAACTAACGCTGATTCCTTTGTATACCTGTACTTCAGCACCTAATTCACCGCCGTAATGAACTTTATCAATATTGGTAAGCGTGTAACTTGCCAATCCAAAAAAATCATCATCAAAATAAACCAATACATTAGAGCCATCCTGAAAATTAGTATAAAACCCAGTTGCACGCAATTTTATTCTTGGAGAGTTAAATACATATCCACCTTCTACAGATCCTATCTTCTCACTGCCGGGATCGCTTGCTAAATTTCTAACTCTTGGTGAGATAAAAACATTATCCCAAAAAGGTGCTTTTGTTTGATAAGAACCGTTTGCATAAACATAATGACGTCCGTTAATTTTGTATGTTAAGCCTGCTTTTACCAGAAAGTTATTGTAACTAAACACTTTTGATTTACCGGCAGAACTTACAACATCCAAACCATTCTGATAAATGCCCTGACGCCATTGTGTAGTGTTTGAAAACTGTGCACCCGCAAACCAGTCAATGTGTTTCAAATGTTGATTTGCCTGTCCCCAAACATCTATTTTATGAACCACAGATGCATAGTTATAACCATATTTATCACCAACTTTAACAACATGGTTAGGCTGGTTTATATCGGGATAAGTCACTGTAACGTTTGAAGCGGTAGAATCTTCTGTGAAACTATTTTGATCTAAATAAAAATCACCACCTAAAAGGTCTCTTACTTTTTTGTAGTTATTTACTTTTTGATACTGATATACCAAGCCTGCCGTTAAATCCACTTTCTTTACGGTGATATTAAATACTGAATTGAAATTAAAACGGTTATAGTATTGAACGTTATCGCCCAAAATATAAGTAGAATTTTTTCCTGTTACAGTGCCACCTTTTCCATTTACATTTGATATTGTGGTATCTCCGGAATTTCTGTTAACATCATAAAGTCTGTCCCAGTTCACCTGTAATCTGTTCGGATCATCAATAATTGCCTGATATAATTCATTTCTTTGTCCCACCTGATCGCTATCGTTGAAATAGCTTGGTAAATATTTGTAATAATCCGGTCGTGGATCATCTACATTTTGGTTTCTGTCAAAACTGGATACACTTCTTTCTCCGAAAGAATATCCGGCTGCTGTCATCCAATTAGATTTATCCGTTGGCTGCCATTCGTGTGTTAAGATAAACGTAGGCTGATGTCTGTATTCGACACGTGAGTTTCTTACTTTTCCGTTCTGGTAACCCCAGTTTGGATTGTAATAATTGGTGCCTGCCAAATTTAATGCTTCCTGTGTTGCATTAGATGCTTTTCCTTGTTTGGTAGGTGCCCCAAAAATAGTTAAGGCTAAAGATTGTTTTTTGAAGAACTTTTGTACGGATGCAAAATAAGAAACGCTTTGCATGGATGTACCTTTGATGTAGCCATTCTTTGCCCATCTGCCAAATAAGGATACGGCAACACTCCAGCCTTTTTTAGTAATTCCCGTTCCGTAGGTAATCCCGCCACGCAAATCATAGGTTCTGTTAGATGTTCCTATCGTAACACTCAATTGTTTGCGCTGTTTACCTGCACGGGCATCAATTGCATATAAGCCGCCGATTCCGCTAAATCCGAAAGTGGAAGGTCTTAAACCCAATACGTTCTCTCTGTTTCTTGTCACATCGTTTAAGCCAGCCCATAAATTAAAGGCACCAAAACCGTTATCTATATATTCGGTTGGAATGCCATTCATATAGGTATCAAAATAGTCGTTGTCATATCCTCTGATTCTGAAACGGGAAATACTGAAATTAAACGATGCTGCATTTAAGAAAGGATCTCTTCCTGCATTTAATATCGGAGATATAGATTGATCTGCCGAACCTTCATCATTCGTTTCTTCATCTTCCAGCGTCACGGTTGGTATAACAAATTCGTCAACTTTAGTAGTGAGCGATGTTGTATCACTCATCATGCCTTTTGTTTGTGTTGTATCCTCTTGCTTTACTTTTGTATTTGCTTTTATTGCTAACGTAAAAAAGAGGCATAGAAAAACAGACAATGAATTTTTAATCATAAATTTGGTATTGATTTTGTATAGCTATAGATTGCTTAACAATCCTTAACAAAGGTAAAGATAAATATCAAATAAATGGCGACGTTACAATTCTTATTTTCCACATCAAACAATCATAATTAATACTTATTTTTGGCCTATGAAAAAATCAATTTCACTACTATTCTCACTGTTTTTAGTGAGTCTTACATTTGCTCAGCAAAAGCAGTATAAAATAGCGGCTTTTGGCTTTTATAATCTGGAAAACTTCTATGACACTATAAATCAGCCGAATGTAGATGACGAAGATTTTACACCTGACGGAAATTATCATTATACCGGTAAAATTTTCATGGACAAGGTCGATCATCTGGCAGAAGTTGTTTCGCAGATTGCTACAGAAAAAACGCCGGATGGATTAGCATTTTTTGGTTGTGCAGAGATTGAAAACAGATCGGTGCTGGAAACATTGGTAAACCATCCGAAACTGAAAGCAAGGAACTATCAGATTGTACATTATGACGGACCAGATTTGCGTGGGGTAGATTGCGGATTTATTTACAATCCAAAATATTTTAAAGTAATCGAAAGCAGATCAATAAGAGTAAACCTCAAGGAAATTGTAAAAGACTGGAGACCAACACGCGATATATTGTATGTAAAAGGAATTTTCGGTGGTACGGATACAATTCACATCTTTGTAAATCACTGGCCTTCCAGAAGAGGTGGCGAGGAAGCAACTGCTCCATTGAGAAGATATGCTGCAGGAATCGGCAAGCATATTATTGATTCATTAATGGCAATAAATCCGAATACAAAAATTGTAGATATGGGCGACTTGAATGACAATCCTACGGACCCATCTATGGTGAAAGTTTTAAAATGCGTAGAGAAAAAGGAAGATTGTAAATCGGGTGGCATGTTTAATCCATGGGTAGACTATTACAAGAAAGGTATTGGAACCTTGGGTTACAATGACACCTGGAGTTTATTTGATCAGCAAGCTATTTCTTATGGTTGGTTAAGCCATAATCAATCCGGATTTTTTTATCAGGGGGCACATATTTTCAGTAAGGACTATATGATTCAGAAAACAGGAAAATACAAAGGTTATCCTAAACGTACCTGGGATTTCAATATCTACAATTCAGGATACAGCGACCACTTTCCTACTTATATAACTATTTTAAAAGAAGTGAAATAAAATATCTTCTTTATGAACGTAAAAAAGTCACGACCTGGGTCGTGACTTTTTTATATGTATATGATTGCAGTATCTTATTATTCCTTAATAAAGGAACTTACATTATTGCTGTCTTTATAAATCAGATTCAGGAAATACATTCCGTTAGTCAGGTTGCTGACATCTACTGCCGGAATACTCATTGCATTTATCTTTTGTGAAATTAAGATGCGGCCTAAAATATCCGTCACTTCTAACACAGCATCTTCCGTCAGCATGGTCGATGTTTTCAGATTCAACAAGCCGTTGGTCGCCGGATTTGGATAAACAGAAAACTCAATCGATGACTTATTATATTTTACAGCAGTGGCCACACAGGATGAAGATATGCCGTTTACACCAAATACTTTCTCTACCCAATGAGGGTAATCGATATATGGATTACGGTTCCCCTGAATCGCTTGTACAGCATCATTACGCTTGCGTTCAAATTGACTTGGAGGATCCAGTTTGTGCCATTTCACGCACAACTGTAATATCCATGGGTCAAGGCCGGGATATTTGTTGCCATCCAACACATTGCCGGATGTACTCCTGCCTATCCAGTTCACAATAGAGTCCTGATAACGTGTGACAACATACAGATAGGCTCTGGCAAAATCACCTTTGAAAGAATCTATAGGTTCAAACACATTGGAAGAATTGTAACCATAGTTTAAAGAAGAATTGGACGTGCCAATTTTGGTACTATTTTTAGAAGTATAGATTATAGTAGAGCCTACATACCCGATGGTTAAATTCCCTTTTCTGAAATTAACATAATTATCTGCTGGCCAGATAAAATGGATATCAGAGTACATCGGATAAACATCTGCGCCACCAAACCATGATTTCGGAAATACATGTTCCTTGTCGTAGCAAAAGCATTCTGTACTGGAAGACCTACCTAAACAAAAATCATCGGGGTAACGGAATGAACAATAATCTGCACCATTTGGGTTTTCAGATGAATACTTATCTGCAACCACATCTCCTCCGCCGGATTCTGCAGGTTTTAAATCGGTCAAATTATAATAATTGTCCACGCTGCCATATGGGATAATAACATAATTCTGTGTTATTAACTGCGCGAGTGCGGTCTTAAAAGTACTACATGACTTGCTGGTATCTATAGAATTATAGTAGGTACCCGGACCAGCCACTGCTGTGCAAACAGATAAGAATACAGAAATTATTGATATGTATAATATTCTCATTTATAATTAATTATTCACAAAATAAAAAACTCGTCTTTGTTCATTGCGACCTGCAAGTTACAAAGACGAGTTTAAAAAATCTAGTTAATTCTTTATTCTACTATGAATGTACTAACGTTGTTAGAACCTTTATATATTACATTTAACAGGTATGTACCTTTTGCAAAATCACTTACATCTATCATTTGCATAGCGCTTCCGGATGAAATTTTCTGAGCGCTTAATTTTCTTCCTAAAATATCTACCACTTCAATTACAGCATCTTCACGTAAAGCCGTCTTAAACTTCACGAATAAAGAACCGCTATTAGTTGGATTCGGGAATAAAGAGAATTCAGCTTCAGCGTTATTGTATTTTACGCCAGTAGACAATGACGTTTTAATAGTAGTGGTTGCTGCACCGGAGTAATTCGGTCCGTTGGTGCAATTCTTATTTCTAAACGTTACAAAGAATATTTTATAAACAGTATTTGGCGTTAATCCTGTAAGTGTGTAAGAAGAATCTGTACCTCTGTAATATACTCTCGCAGGAGTAGCTGTAGAAGATGCAATTGTTGCACCCACCGGATAGTTCACACTGTCTCTGAACGTAACAAAACCAACTGTAGTAGGTGCGGCAACAACCATCACACTATCTGAATTTACCGGATTTGTCCATTTTATAGAAATAGTGGTAGCTGTTGAATCCAGTTTAACAATAGAAGTATTGGAAACACCGGTTGGATCCTGACAATCAGTACCTGCGGCAGTACGAATTGTTACACTTCCAGGATTATTTGCATAGTTAGGTCCATTGGTACAATTTCTGTTATTAAATGTCGCAAATAATATTTTATAAACGGTATTTGTTTGCAGGCCGGTTAGTGTAACCGTTGAATCTGTTCCTCTGAAATATACGATACCATTGCTACCCGGAATTGTAGAACCTACGCCATAATAAACACTATCGCGAACTGTTACAAAACCGATATTGGCATTTGTTCCGGCAATCACCATTACACTATCTGCATTAGCTGCATTTTTCCATTTTATGGTAATTGAATTAGTAGTTGAATCTACGTTTACAACTGTAGCCGTAGAAATACCTGATGGCTGAACACAATCCACCAAAGGCGGTGTACCAGTAGTTGTTGTATCATCTCTGTTTACTCCATTTGAAGAAGAGCGTTTGTAATTTTTAAATGCACCGCAAAGGTTATATGGAATAACAGCAACATAATATTTGGTGCCTTGTGCCAATCCCGTTATTGAGAAAGAAGTATCATTAGCACTGGATGAAACATCTCCTACTTTTGATTTGAATGCACCTAAAGATATGGAATCACCCACATTATAGTTTACGCTGTCTAAAGGAAATCCGATGTTTGAACTTAAACTGTAAACTACCACATAACCTGCAGCAGCCGGATTGCTTTTATTGAATTTTCCATCTATGTTATTATTACCAACAGCCGTAAATACTAAATTAGTAGGAGTATTGGTTGGTTCAGGACATGCATCCAACAATGTTTTGGCAGTATCATTACCCGGTGCAGATATTTTGTAGTTGGGTCCGCCTGTGCAACTTGTATTGTTATATGGAAAAACATGAACCTTATAAATTGTATTCTGAACTAAGCCACTTTTTGTAAAGCTTGTGCTTGTTCCGTTGCTGATCACTGTTGCAGTACCTACTGTCTGCCCTACTGTATAAGCAGTTGCATCTGCAATAGTTGGCACTGTTGCATTACTGTCTATAAATACTAAATAGCCATCTGCTGTTACTCCTGTGAAAGAACCTGAAATTGCTGTTGTACTCGTTGCCGTTGCTACTACATTTGTTACGGAAGCAGCAGGCTCTGTACAGGCAGCAACTGTGCCCGTTGTAAAGGAAACACTGAAATCATCTATTGCGAGCATATCATCAGAACCCGGGAAAGCATCAAAATCGTTGAAACGAATCCAGAAAGTAGCACCATCAGGTATTACCATTTCTGTTATATTTCCTGTTACTGTTGCAAAAACAGTATTGCCATCTAATGCACTTGCAGTAGTAGAGGTGTTTGTAGAACTACCCGTTAATGCCGGAACATTTGTCCATGTACCTAAATGTACAGAATCCGTTCCCGTTGCATAATCCACCAAAAGCGTATCTCTCAGTCCTGCATTTGTATTTCCTCTTCTCCATTGTTCACATCTATAAGAAACAGATGCAGAAACAATTGTTGAGCCAGTATTATTTACAAACTTTGCACCTACATACAATGGTTTCGCGCTTGTAGAAAGCAGCATTCCCATTGCACGCTCAGTAGTAGAGCCTGTACCGGCAGCATAAAATCCACCCGAATTAGCCGTACCGCTTCCTGCTGTGATGGTCGTGCCGTTGGCAGCATATCTGAGCCAGTTGGCAGGGCTTGGATTCGTGGTAGATGTACCAGTAGCCGGCAACCCATCGAAGTTTTGCGTGTAAGGTGTCGTGTTAGTGATTGAAATTTGTGCTGTGGCTGCGCTTATCATTAAGCAACATACCGCAACAAAGAGTGTAATTCTTTTATTCATTTGTATAGATTTATCATAAATTATACTACAAAAATACAACTAATATTTTGAATAGTCAGTTGTAATTTAGTGTTTTGTTGGTGTATGTGGATAACCAACACATTAATGAAGAACAAGGTTTAAAAAACCTTGTTCTTCATTAATAATCAATCAAATATACATTTAACAGTAGGCAACTATATGCTTACTCTTTAATTTTAACAAATGTACCCACCGATTTACGCTGCTCATTTTCAACACTTATAAAATACCCTCCTGAGGCAAGTTGACTTACATCAATTTTAATTTCTTGCTGAAGCGGTTTATCGTATTCGGTTCTGTAAACAGATGCGCCTTGTGTATTGTAAATTGTAAGCACGGATTTTTTGTACATCATCTCTTTACTTAAGGAAACAGTTATTTCATTTTCAGCAGGGTTTGGATATACAGCCAGTGTGTTAGTACTTGTTTTATTCTCTTTAATTCCGGAGATAATAGCAGTAGTATCATAATAGATATCCAGATATGGTCCTTCAAATTCGGTAGTGTCTCCGTTGTAAAACGTAATTAAATTATTATCTGTAATAGACAACCGGAACTGTGTAATACCATTCTTATTGATATACTGTAATGCGTCTTCGTTCAGCTCCGCACGTAAGGTATAATCATTACCCCTTAAACTGCCGGCAAAGCATGCCACATCCGTAAGGCTGGCCGTAGCGAGATAGTCACTGCCTTCGATGACATCATTTCCGAATGTGCCGTTTTTAATATCCAGTACAAAATTTTGCGGGAATCTTGTAATCGGACTGTAAGGTCTTGCAATTGTTTTTTCTTTAAAAAAGAGTACTGCTTTTTTGACTTTTTTATTGGCTGGAATAACAGCTGTATTAAAACTGAAAACTCCTTTGGTTGCTAACTGCTGATTATTTTTTCCGATCAGTACATTTCCAGTTCCTGTGTTGGTACCTGCATCTACCCAACCGTCAAAATTTTGTCCTAAAGAGTGTATTGTAGTATCCTTATTTCTTCTCAAATAATTGCTGATAAACTTACGCACATAAAACTCTGCCAAAACAGTAAATCCATCCGGACTCAAATGATAGGCATCAATTCCGCCCAATCCCATTGCTATGTGCGGAGACGGATATCTGATATCACCGCCGGGAAACGGAACCGACCTCGGCGGGTATGTTCCATATGGTGCATACCGAAGCGGAGTTGTTTGTCCGTAATGCCATTGCATTAACCCTGTGCAATTAAAAAAATGCATGTACGGCTGATGATATGCCTGAATGACAGAATCCTGATATGCCGTTAAATAACCCAGAAAACGATTGACTTCATAAGCTGTAAAATAACCATGTCCACTCCATGTGTCACAATACGGATCCCAGGGGAAATCGATACAGGGGTCCTGAAAATTCGGATAATCATATCCCTGCCATATAATTTGTGCATTGGGTATCTTGGTATGTATTAAACCAAAAATACTATCCATAAACAACTTTGCAGTATAAAGATCATTATCTACCACATTTAAAGAATCTCCTGAATAAAATCCAAAACCAACATCATTTCCTCCAAGAGAGACAATCACTATATCAATCGGGCGGGCAGCATCAGAAGTAAGTGCGGCTTCCAGTGCAATTCTTGCTAAAGGAAATTGCCACCATGTTTCAGCGGTCATACTAATTAGTACGGTTGCATCTCCGATTACGCCTACATCCGGAAAACCATATTTGGCCAACGCAGAATCATAAGACTGGTAAAGCTGCGGAAAATGCATCCAGCTATCTCCAACCAAACGGACTCGTGTGCTGGACTGCTGAGAACACGCATCTTGTGCCACACTAAAATGACTGAAATAAAAAAGTGAAATCAGAATAAATAAGATTTTTTTCATAGCTAGCTTTTTTAAAATGACTGTGTATCCCATCGAACATTTCATCCCTTCCCAAAAATTTGTCCGACGTTTCATAAATTTATGAAATAATATGAATAATTTTCACAATACGAACATACTTTTTAGCGTTAGAAGTAAAATTTAATATCATGAGAAATCAGCACTACTTTACCTTTCTTTTTTTCTGTTGTTTTATTCTATTAAATCAAGTTGTTTTCAGCAATCCGGTAAAGCTACATGAAGCATTAAAAAGCAAAAAAATCACGGGTGTCATTCACGGTAACAGCTCCAGCACACATTATCTGGAACCTGTGGTCTTAGAGTTGGCGAATATCAGCAATGAAGCGGTTAGTATCAGCATTGAAGATGGTGATCTGTTTATTCCTGCTGATTCCGATAAACAAAATATTGTGGTAACCGCCTCGCAACTATTGGTATTACAGCCAAAAGAAAAAAGAGCTGTAAAGGTGAAAGGTATGTGCATTGAACCGAGTGACGGTTCGGGAAACGATGGAACGATTTACACTTTTAAGCCCGTGAATAATGATACCCTGCAAAAGTTATCTCAATTCATTCATCAGAAGGGATACCAGAGCAGCGCTGCACAATATGCTGTCTGGAGTTTAGTGAGCGACAGGGATATCAATTCCATTTATTCATCAGACAGTACGGAAGAAAATGAACTCAAGAAATTCATGGCATCTCTAACCGGAAAAACATTTACTATAAAATCAAAGAAAGATTATAAGACCAATTACTATGCTCCGCCTAAAGAAAAAGTAGGAGGAAATTTTGAATACAGTTTCACTAAACCACAGGATATACAGATTGCCATGTTTGATAAAAACGGGATTTTAGTTCGTGAACTGTTCAATCAAAAAAAGGTACCGGCAGGCACACACAAACTCAACTTTGAATACGATTCTTCCGTGTATACAGATGATGTGTATTATTTCAAATTAATCGTTGGCGATGAAGTGATGGTGAACCGGAAATGGGATGTGCAGGTCATGCGCGATTCGTTCAAACAAAAGCTACAAAATCGAGAATGATGAACGATAGAAGATTAAAGATTAACGATTAAAAATGCATAATTTATTTTTTTGATTTTTACTGCCTGCTGCTTACCTTGCATACTAAATACTAACAATGAATTACTGGTTAATGAAATCCGAGCCTGATGTTTTTTCTTATGATGATTTGGTAAGAAAAGGAAAAGAACACTGGGACGGTGTGCGTAACTACACGGCACGCAACAATATGCGCGCGATGAAAAAAGGGGATACTGCCTTATTTTACCATAGTAACATTGACAAAGCGGTGGTGGGCATTATGAATATTGTGAAAGAAGCTTATCAGGACCCGACCACAGAAGAAACAGCCTGGGTTTGTGTAGACGTAGCACCCAAAGAAAAACTCAAAAATCCTGTTACGCTGGCAGCCATCAAAGCCAATCCCAAATTAGCGGATATCAAGCTGGTGAAACAAGGCAGACTTTCCGTTTGCGATATTACCAAAGCTGAGTTTGATGAGATTATCAGAATGAGTAAACAGAAGTAATAAGGAATAAGGAGTAAGGAGTAAGGAAAGAATGGAAATAAAACAACTACTCCTTTTATGTGTTCCATTGTTGCAATACACTAAAATGAATTTTGTTATTGCTGTAAAGAAATTAATACTTATTACTTACATCTTATGACTTATCCCTTCCTTAAACATCCTTATACTTTCGCATCACCATAAACGCCAATAAACTGCTGACAACACAAGCCACAGCGACCATACGCACGCCAAAAGGATTAGCAGGTGTTTTACCCAACAATAATAAAGAAGGGAAAATCAAACTTGTCAGCGCTACTCCTATTTTCATCATAAAGGTTTTTAAACCGAAGTAAGAAGCATTCTTGGCAATACCCGTTTTCCTGAAATCATGTTCTGCATTATCGCCAGCCAAAGCCATGGGTAAAATTCCCAGTACCGCGGTGGGATAGGTATTCACTAAAACATACACCGCAACAAACGCCATGGTCGGTATTTTATATAAGCCAATGGTGGCGGTAAAACTGAAACTAATCAGCAGGCACAACAAAGCGGACTGCATCACTTTCTTCTTGCCGTATTTATCCACCAGTTTATCAATCAGCGGATACATTAAGAGTGAGGCAATCCCTACGCTGTACAAAATAATGGCCGTATACACATTATCCAATTGCAGTAAAGCGGCCACAATATAAGGTACCGCTACCACAAATATCTTTTGCGGAAACCAGTAGATCAGTTCGACAATTACCAGTACTCTGAAATTCCTATCATTCCACACTTCCCGCATATTATCAAAAATACCGGCATGTTTTTTATCATAACTCAATTCCTGTTTACTGATGTGCTTTCCCGAATTATCTTCCACAAACAAAATCGGCATCATCATTAAAACCATCGCGACAACGGCGTAGACCAACACGCTTAACTGAAAGATGGCTTCATTTGACATGACACCCTTAAATACACTCAGAGAAATATTAATCGTTTGCCCTACGCCGATTCCCAATGCATAGGCAATCGACAACATCATCACAATGTGTAGTCGTTCTTTTTCTTCTTTTGCGATTTCATTTATTAATGCATTATAAGGCGTCGTGTAAAAACATTTGATAATAAAGGCGGCAATCACTGTAACAGAAAGCCAGACAGTATTCATCGAATGTAATCCGTCTTTTAAAGGAAAAAAAACGGCGGCAGATAACATTGCAAAAGGCACCACGGCAGCGGCCATAAATGTTTTTCGTTTGCCGAATTTAAAAGTGCTTCTGTCGCTCAAACTGCCTACAATCGGCTCCATAAACGCACTGATGATATAACCGACTGCCGATAAAATACCAACTATAGTAAATACTTTAAAAACTGCCCCCTGATACACAAAGGCCTTAAACATTGGTTGACCGTTATCGGGTGGTAAGTAAAACTGATAAATTAATTCCGTGAACCCAAACACCGCGAGACTCCAGCCGGTTTGTCCCATGGCAAAGGCAATCTTTCTAAGCAAAGGAACTTTCTGATGTGTAAGTTGCTGTTCGGCTGAAATGTCATTCATTCAACTAAGATAACCTATTTATTTATTTTAATAATATCAGGCAGATTTTTTCAGTGCATCTGTCATTTTATGAAATGGACATTTCGGTGAGTTCATTAATTTTGCCGGGCCTAACTCTTCCAATTGATATCCGTTTGGATATGCTTTGTGTTTGTGGTCTCTTGTACGAATGTATGGCGTTGTTCGCGGAATTAAACTAGCAGCTTTGCTTCTGGCGCGCAGCGCATTGGTTGCCAGCGCACGCATGGCCGCGCTCGGTTCTTTATGGTTAAATGCTTTCAATAAATGTGGTTCCATTACAGCATGTAGAAATGGACGTGCAACATTGAACATAAATTTTGGCATATACCAACCCAACATCAAATCTTCTGTAAAGCGCGCTACTTTGGCATTTGTTTCCGCATATTGAAAATGTTCTTTTTCGTAATCATCATAGTATTTCTTAAACTCATTGATAGAATCTGGAATATCTTTAATATTCATTTGTTCTCCAATATCTTTCCATACATAAAAACCGGCAAGCTCTTCATTATGCGTCAGCTTTCTGTATCCATATTTGTTAATCCATTTGGCTGTATCAAAAATAAAAGTAGACAGCACATATAAATAATCTTCGTTGGAAATTTTATAATTTGAATGAATCCAGTTCATCTGTTGCAATGCCTGCAATCCCCTGCCTTCTTTTATGCCGTTCTCGATGATTTCGCTCAGAATTAAATCAGTATCGTCGTATCGTTTTTGTGTATATTTTTCAAACTCTTTGGATTGATGCAAAATTTTAGAGATGGAAGGCACAGCATATGTTTTATATAATGCTAATTCAAGTGCTCTGTTAAAATCCCATGGAAATTCATAAAAAACCGTTAACTGTACAATTTCCCAGGCATCTTTTTTTGGATCCAGCGACTCTATTTTTTGGAGAATTTTACTTTTAGGCATACGCTTGTTT
The DNA here is from genome assembly GCA_016721245.1 of Sphingobacteriales bacterium. GTDB lineage: Bacteria > Bacteroidota > Bacteroidia > Chitinophagales > JADIYW01 > JADJSS01. The sequence goes on along the minus strand of JADKIQ010000012.1, from coordinate 106,307 downwards.
ACGTTAAGTTAACAAAAGAAAATGTATCCACCAATATTACTTATCAAAAACCGACTCTTATTATCTTATGCTAAGAAGCGTTAAAATTTAATGCATTTGTTTTTTTAAATTTAATTTTGTTTCAGAAAATACTGAAAGTATGAAAAGCAATATCCAAATTTTACAAACCCGTATCCGAAGGATGATTCTTTTTTTCATCTTTGGTCTGGTTATAAGCGGTATCACCGCCTTCCCGATTGAAACGGAAATCAATTTATTTGACAGCTATTTTATAAACAGCGTCTGGTTGCAAAACTACCTGCCATCTATTCATTCCTTTTTGATTACGGTAAGCAAAGGCATACATGAAACGGCAAAAAATTATCCGTTCATTTTTTACGGCACCGACTGGTTGGCCTTTGCACATATCGTCATAGGCATGGCATTTATTGGTCCTTTGCGTGATCCGGTGCGCAATATCTGGGTAATTGAGTTCGGTATGATTGCCTGCCTCATGGTAATTCCTTTAGCTTTTATCTGCGGACCTATTCGTGGCATTCCATTTATCTGGCGCATCATTGACTGCAGCTTTGGGCTGTTCGGTATCATTCCGTTGTGGTTTACAAGAAAATGGATTTTGGAATTGGAAAAATTTCAGAAAGTATAACAAAAAAAGGTCAATCTTTCGGTTGACCTTTTCGATTTATTTTATAGCTAGTATTATTTATTAGGCTGAGGAGTTAATCTCAGATAAGGTTTAATGCGTTTAAACCCTTTTGGAAATTTTACTTCCGCATCCGCATCTGAAATCGCCGGTGCAATCACCACATCCTCTCCTTCCTGCCAGTTCACCGGTGTCGCCACACTATAGTTTGCCGTCAGTTGCAGGGAATCAATCACCCGTAAAATTTCATTGAAATTTCTGCCGGTAGATGCAGGATACGTGATGGTCAGTTTTATTTTCTTATCCGGACCAATTACAAACACACTCCTTACTGTAAATTTCTCGGAAGCATTTGGGTGCATCATATCATACAACTCCGCCACTTTCTTGTCAGGATCGGCAATGATGGGAAAGTTTACAGCGACATGCTGGGTTTCCTCAATATCTTTAATCCATTCATGATGTGATTCGATACCGTCTACACTTAATGCGAGTACCTTAACGTTTCGTTTGGCAAATTCATCTTTCAGTTTGGCCGTGTATCCTAATTCGGTGGTACATACCGGTGTAAAATCTGCGGGATGCGAAAATAATACGCCCCAGCTGTTACCCAGCCATTCGTGAAAGTTGATGGTTCCCGCTGTTGTTTCTGCTGTGAAGTTCGGAGCTTCATCGCCTAATCTTAATGACATACTTTTATTTTTTATTGAGTGAATAATATTCGTTTAAATGAATTAAAATATAAATATACAAATCCTATAGACTAATAACCATTAAAAAAGATTAAAAGTTGTATTTTTATAAAAAAAACATGCAGCACATCTCCATTACCCAGGCATTTAATGCTCCGCAAAAAGAAATTTTTGATTACCTGAGTGATCACAATAACCTGAGCAGTATTTTAGGTGCCCAAATAAAACGGATTAAAGATGCGGACGGCGCAAACCCAAACGGTATGGGCTCTGTAAGAAGTATCGGTATGGGAATTGAATTGCTACAGGAAACAGTCACTGTTTTTGAAGCACCGAACCTGATTGAATATCAGATAAGCAGCAACGCTCCTATTAATTATCATTTAGGCAGACTGGAGTTCTCTTCGCCATCGCCGGGAAAGACCGTATTAAATTATACCATCGATATCGAAAGTAAGATTGGTATCATAGATCCTGTCGTTAAATTTCTGCTGGAGACCACTATTAAAAACGGACTGAAAAAATTAGCTTCTAAATACAACTAATGCTTGGGTTACGCACAGATAATGAAAAGCAAAAACTGCATTTCCTGCAGGATTTTGATGCGCCGGTGAAGAATGTATTTGCCTTCTTCAGCGACCATAATCGTTTGAGTGAAATTTATCCGGGATTTATAAAACGAATTATCGATTCGCCCAATCCGGCCAATTGCAACGATGTAGGTTCGTCCCGTTTAATTATCAGTTTTCCCGTTTTTTTTCAGGAAACAGTAACACAATATATTGAAACCAAATACCTTGAATATAAAATCACACTGGGCAGTCCACTGAAAAACCACATCGGTAAAATGAATTTCATTGAGTTGTCTCCCAATAAAACACGCCTGGATTACATTATAGAATTTGAGCCCTATATTCCTTATACCGGGTTTATCATTAATCAGATCAATACAAAAGTAGTACAGGATGCCCTGAGTACACTTGCCAGAAAATTTAAGCAAAATCCGAATTATTAATATGAAAAAAATCTTCTTTTTATTTTTTATATCAGGTCTTTACGGTGCTTATGCACAGAACAGGTATACTGATACCAGCGCAACTCTGGTATCCTACTGGAAGAAAGGATACATCAAAAGATTTGAAATCACTGAGCAGTCTGTTACATACAAACATGATACACTGAAAGAAGAAAAAACGGATATCGATACCATTCTGTTTTCAGTCAAAGAAGAAAATTCAAAGAGTTACCTGATAGAATGGGAATACCTTGGAAACTCTTCCACAGATAAGGATAATGCCGTTCTGAAAAAAATCAATGAAAAACTTTCCAAAAAATACGGCAATATGAAACTACTGTATTCAACCAGTGAGTCCGGAACTTTTCAACAGATTGAAAACTGGGAAAAACTGAGTAAGGCATTCGGCTATGCATTTGACGAAGCTATAAAAGGAGAGAAAAAGAACAGTGATATGGTCAGAATATTTAAGCAGTTAAAGGAATTATACCAAACAAAACAAGGCATTGAGAATATTTTCAATAAGTACGTAAATACGTATCATTATTTATACGGGCTGGAATTCTTTAAGAACAATCCCTATTATTTTGAAACAACATTACCCAACGCTTTCGGTGGCGATCCGTTTCCCGCAAATCTGGCAATTAGGCTGGACAGTGTAAATACAGCTGACGAAAAAGCTTATATTTCCATCAAACAATCTGTTGATAAGGATAAAGCAAGAACCAATATTAAGGAAATCATAGAGAAATTGGGCGGCAAAAAACTGGAAGACAATTTTTTTGACAAAGATGATTTGTTCCTGATTAACGATAAAATGAAATATACTGTCAGTTTACCGGAAGGCTGGGTGGAAAAATATGAATTTATCAGAACGATTAAAGTAGATAACGTAAAGAAAATTACAAAAATAAATATTAATTTGCTTGACTAAACGATGCGTACAATCTGTATCATACTGATTTCTGCTCTGCTTTTTTCCTGCAAAAAAGAAGCATTCGTGCAACCGGAGTACATCATATTTGGCGCCATTCAGGGTGATTGTGCCGACGGCTGTAGATTTGTCTATTATTTAGATGACACAAAACTTACACAAGATCCGACGGTAAAATATTTCTCCACGGGTAATCTTGCCAATTTTTCTACCACACTATCTAATGATAAATTTTTGCTGGCGAAAGATCTGATTAATAAAGTTCCAACGGCTTTAACCCAAACCAACCGTACACTTTTTATTGACCTGAATGCTTCCAATCCGAATCTATGGTATGCCGAAATAAAAATGAACGGCCGGACATTCAGCTGGACCTTTGACAATTCACCCAGCAGCACACCTTCTTATCTGAAACCATTTGCAGATGAAGTTATTGCAGTTAGCAACAGTATCCGGTAATTTTCCGATTTATTTAGTTAATTTTAAAGATATAGTTTCTATTTAACGGCAATTGAGAATGTTAAATATTAACATGCATTAAACCTGACGTTAAACTTGCAGTCTATACTAGTAACCAAAACAAAAATAATCATGAAAACATTTTCTATTTCGTCAAAATGCTGCTGATTATAGCGGCTCTGACATTTGGACTCACATCTTGCAATAAAGACAAACTTACAGACAATGCGGAAACGATTGCTGCTCAAAACTTCAATGCAGCAGAAGTGGAAGACGACAATACCCAAATTATGACAGATCAGGCAGAATCAGAAGGTGCCGTTAATTTACGCATGTCTCCGGTTGACAACTCAGTTGTTGATTTAATTACCGGTTGTGCTATTGTTACCAGAGATACTATTTCTACACCAAGAACCATTACTATTGATTTCGGAACAGGTTGCACCAATGCAAATGGCGTAACCCGCAAAGGAAAAATTATTGCAACTTATACCGGCAGATACAGAGATGCAGGTACAGTGGTGCATATCGTTTCTGAGAACTACTATGTGAATGACAATAAAGTGGATATTGACAGAACAGTAACTAATCAGGGTACAAACGATAATGGCAATCTTGTATTTTCTATTCAAGCAGTTCGTACTCTAACATTCCCGGATGGCTCTACCAGCAGCAGCACCGTAGACAAAACCCGTGAATGGGTAGAAGGCGCTTCAACACCCCGCGACTTCACAGACGATGTTTACAAAGTAACCGGCACCGGCACACACACATCTAAAAGAGGTATTTTATACGATGCGACAACTATTACACCATTAATCAGAAAAGTAAGTTGTCATCAGTTTGTCAGCGGTCAGGCAAAAATTGTTCGCCATGGTGCAACTGACAGATTCGGAGTGATTGATTTTGGTAACGGTGATTGTGATGATGTTGCTACAGTTACGCTGGATAACGGCAGAACATATTCTATCAATCTAAGACATTAATATCTGGCAAAACCTCAGATGGATTTACATAAATAGTGAATGGCTAAACAATTCTGTTTAGCCATTTCAAATAACACGCTGTAGGAATGAAAGATTAATAATAAAATGTTGGAATGTTATCCGGTAAAGGATTCTTTCTTTTCGGCAAACGTTTTTGAGGAACATAAGCCGGAATTGCTTTTAATGTAATAGTTGATTTGATTCTCTTAAACTGACGTAACAGTAAAAGCGAAATCGCTGATAATAGTAGTACGAACATTGGGTTAGGTTTTTATGTAGATTAAAGTTGTACAAAAAAAATGAAAAGCGCAATAGCTAAACTAAAATAAATTATTCCAGTTTCTTTTTCATCTTGTAATGCGGAATACCTACTTCTATAAACACATCTCCTTCTACAATATAATTCTGCTTAAGATAAAAATCTTTAGCTGCATCGCGGGCATGTAATTCGATGGTATGGAAACCATTATTTTTTGCATACTGCTCTGAGAAAAAAACGAGCAGTTTTCCTATACCCGATTGCTGACAATCTGTATCTACAGCGACCTGTCGCATTTTTAATAAATCCTGACCTTCTTTTTTTAGCAAAAGTACTCCGACTACCTTGTCTCCACTCAAGGCAATTATATGTACTTCATGCTTTTCTGCTGCCAGTTGTTCCGGTGTATATACCAGCCCTAATGGTTCCCGAAGTACTTTTGTTCTCAGTTCAACAGATTTTTTCTGTAGAGGGGAATCATATTCAACTATTTGTATGTCAATATTTTCCATAATCTAATGCTAAAATACTAAAATTTATTTTTACTGCTGCGGAACTTTTTTGAGTTTAAATTTGGTTTATATTGTAAACTACTTTATATTTACACTTAATTTACAAAACAATGGAAGAGAAAAACATCACCGAACAGGAAAGCTTAGCCATCATCCAGCAGATGATTGCCAAATCAAAACAACAACTTATAGACAGAAGTAAATTCTTCTTTTTATGGGGCTTTGCCGTACTTATTTGTGCAGTCGCGCAATACGTTATGCTTAAAATGAATGTTTTAAAATCAGATGAGGTTTGGTTAGCAATGCCCATTATTGCTATTATACATATTTACATAGCGGCAAAAGAACAAAAGAGGGTAAAAATCATTTCACATAATACAATTGCCATAGGTTCTCTTTGGATGGGTTTAGGGGTTGCATTCTTTGCCCTGGCATTTTTGTCGCACAGGTCTTATGTTAATACAGGAACTGCACTGGATGTATTACCACTTTTAATTTTGTTTTATGGAATCGGCACATTTGTTACAGGAAGGATTCTGCAATTTAAACCATTAATCTTTGGCGGACTTGCTTGTTTCCTCTTATGCATACTGGTTACTTATATTGATGGTCCTGAACAATTACTGATATTGGCATTATCAGTTGTTGTATCTTATATAATTCCCGGCATCATTCTGAAAAAAGAATTTAATAATCAACAAAATAACTAACATGAAGAATTTTGTTGAGTTAGATCTGCTATTACATTCACAACTACGTCTGGCGGTTATGTCATTACTTATTTCTGTAAAAGAAGCAGATTTCGGTTATTTACAGGAAGCTACTAATTCTACTAATGGAAATCTGAGTGTACAGATTACCAAACTAAAAGATGCAGAATATATTGAAGTAAAAAAAACATTTGAAAATAATTATCCTAAAACAACTTGTAAGATTACAAAGAAAGGAATGAAAGCTTTTGAAAAATATGTTTCAGACATCAAACAATATTTAACACCTAAAAATTAAACCAATGGAAAACAAAGACGAAAAATTATGGCAGCTCGCCACACAACGTGCAAGATTTAAAGGACAGGTATTTTCCTATTTTGCCGTAAACATTTTTTTATGGATTATATGGTATTTTACGAGCAGAAATGCAAACATGCACATGGCAGATTTTTTTATTCCCTGGCCTGCCTGGGTTTCATTAGGCTGGGGTTTCGGGCTGGTGACAAAATACATCCGTATTTATCACATGCATACCGAAGATAAAATACAACAGGAATACGACAAATTAAAAAACAAGAACTAATAAGTATGAAGCAATATAAATACGTTATTCTTAACTCTTCTTTATTGTTTATCATAGCCACCATTTTAGAAATGACATTACATGAATGCGGTCACTTTGTGACCGCATTTTATCTGCAGGCACAAAATTTATCACTGCATCATAATTATGTAGACTACGCAGAAGACAACCTGAATACCAATTATAAAATCGCAATTGCAGCCGCAGGTCCAATCGTAAGTCTGCTTATCGGCATGCTCTTTCATTTTATATGCAGTAAGCAAACAAACCGGAATTTGCTATTCCTGTTCAATTTATACATGGCCATTTTCGGCTACATCGGTTTCTTCGGCTATCTGATGATCGCGCCCATGGTTCCAGTGGGTGACACCGGTTTTATCTTCCGTGCATTAAATTTCCCGATGTGGTTCATCATACTTATTGCCGTTACGGGAATTGCCGTATTATATCTTTTACAAAAAAAACTCACTAAATATTTTGCAGAAATGGGAACCAATGAATTAATAGCAGACTCAAATCTTCGAAAACCATTTATACACTGTCTGATTCAGTATCCCTTATACATTGGAATCGTCATCACAGCGCTACTAAATTTTCCTATTCCGGTTTTAATCAGCCTAATCGCACCCGTCTGCAGCCCGATGACGATTATGTGGTCGTATGGCGATGCCTTAAAAAAGACATACCCTGCACAAAATACTAATGCCGCATTTGAAAAATTAAACTCCATACAGCCTGTCTTATTTATTTTGCTTATTATTATAGTAGCAATAAACCGTTTATTAGTACCCGGTATTCATGTAAACTAAACCAACACATTCTATGCAAACGCTTTTTCAGATTTTTCTGGTGCTGCACATTACGGGCGGCGCAGTCGGCTTACTTTCCGGCACCATCAATATCATCCGAAAAAAAGGAGATAAAAAACATAAACTCGTCGGTAAATTCTTCCTCTACGGTATGTTGCTGGCAGGATTTTCAGCACTGGTTTTATCCGTACTGCATCCTAATTATTTTCTGTTTATAGTTGGTGTATTTACGCTTTACATGACCGGCACGGGAGAACGGTATTTATATCTTAAAAAATTACTGAGCGGACAGAAACCCATTTTATTTGACTGGATATTCGCAGGCTGCATGCTGCTGTTCGGTCTTGTATTTATTGCGTTCGGGATAAAACTATTTCTACAACAGGAAAAATTCGGAATCGTATTTGTCGTATTTGGATTTATTTCGCTGCGATTTGTGTACACCGACTGGCAAAACTATACGGGTAAGGCAAAGGAAAAAAACTACTGGCTACTGGCACATTTACAAAGAATGACCGGCGCGTATATCGCCTCGCTTACCGCCTTTTTGGTGGTGAATAAAATATTGCCGGGAATTATTGTATGGCTCTTGCCTACGGTTATTCTGACACCCTTAATTATAGCCTGGACAAGAAAATACAGAGTAGAAAAATAAGATTTATTTTATCACCTGTAATCCCGCTTCTATGTAGTTGCGGATATCATCATTCTGATATTTAGGATCATCCGGATCGCGTTTGATTTTTTTACCCAAACGAACAATGACCATATTTTCATCCGGCACTACAAAAATAAACTGACCTAAAATTCCTCTGAAATAAGGTATCTGATGCCCTTTGTAATTAATCATCCAGGTTTGATAACCATACCAGTCACAGGTATTTCCTTTTTCATCCTTGAGGTAGGAAGCAGGTGTGGTCATTGCTTTAATGTAATTGGAATCTATCACCTGAACGGAATCCCATTTACCATGCTGCAATACCATTTGTCCCAGACGCGCAAAATCTCTGGCGGTGGCATTGATGCAGCAGAATGATTTTTCCATACCGTTTTTATCTGTACTCCAGATGGCATCACTCTCCGCTCCCAGTGGCTGCCACAAATATTCATTGGCATTTTCTGCCAGCGATTTCTTTGTCACGTTTTTAATGATGTATCCTAAAATCTGCGTGCAGCAGCTCTGATATTCATATAGTTTCCCCTGTTGATTATCGTCTCTCAGTTTCAGTTTTGCCATCAAATCGTTTAAATTATCTCCGTAATAAGAAGCTGCCGTCAGCGAAAAAATATTCATATACGATTCTGTCCAGTCGATATTTCCGCTCATCGTTATAACATCTTTTATTTTCAGTTTACCCGCCGGAATTTGCGTTAGTTCGGGCACATATTTTTTCACATCGTCATCCAGTGAAGTTATCTTGCCCTGTTCCAGTAATTTCCCAATGAGCAAAGCATTTACTGTTTTTGCCATAGAAAAAGACCCGGAAATCGTTTCCTTATCATAATCCTGTGCGTAGCGTTCATACAATAACTTGCCATCTTTTATCACCAGATAAGCACAGGTTTGACGTTCATCAAACATATTCAGTAATTCTGCAGAAGGTGCTTTTTTGTTGTAGCCTTCAGCAATTTGCCAGGGTTTTGGCGTGCCGGATTTAGCAATGGTATGTTTTTCAAAAATCTTGTAATCATCTACATCGGCGAAGTTATACTTCAATCCCTTTTGCACGAATCCGGGTAAAACGAAATAAATAATTGCAACTACTACTATTGCAATTAATGGCTTTTTTATTTTTGCATGATTGAAAATAAAAAAATCTGACAAGTAAAGAAACTTATCCGATTTTTAATTTTTATAGTGAACTGCTTTTAGTTAAGTATGGTCACTTTCACTTTAAAGAAGTAAGCATCTGTACCATCGTCAAACAGTATTTTACCGGAATAATAATCACCCTCCTGCTTATTTAAACCTTCCGCTACTTTTCCTTTTTTACGGATATATTTTCCTTTATCTGAATAAAAGCCATCATCAGGATCTAAATCTGTAACCATTACTTTTGTTCCTTTTGCAATTGTTTTTGAGGAAGAAGAAGAACTACTTGTCGTTTTTTTAGTAGAAGTACTGCCGCTGATTTTTTTCAGTTTCACCAGATAGAAATAAGGCTTGCTGCCATCTTCCAGTGTTACTGAACCGCCGTATCCGTTATCGTCACTGACATAATCCAGATCATCACCTGCAACACCAACTTTACCTACATATTCGTCTCTGTCGTCGTAATAGCTGTCTTCCGGACTTACCGCTGTTATTTTTACTTTATCACCTTCTTTTATATCATCATCATTAGCCGCATCATCCCATTCCCCTACATCTGCTTTTTTAGGTTCATCTGAATAATCTAAATAGTAATCATCATCCGTTGATTTTACTTCATCTACCGGTCTGATTATTTTATCTACCGGTTCTTTCGAGAATTTTACTTTATAAAAATAAGCTGTACTTCCGTCATCGTAAGAAAAGTCGCCGGCATACCAGCCGCCTTCTTTCATGGTCAAATCACTTTTACCAATTTTTCCCTTTTTACCAACATGGTCATAACGGTCGCTATAATAAGAATCATCCTCACTGATTTCCGCCACGTAAACCACTGTTCCTTTTTTAATGGTGCCAGTTAAGAATTTTGGTGTTTTTACTGTAGTTGAAGCAGACGTCGTAGTCGTTGTTGTTTTAGCCGTACTAGTGCCACTTGATTTAGCCGGAGCCGTAGTGCTCGATTTACCAATTTTCACTTTATAGAAGTAATAGCTTTTACCATTATCCAATACTAATGAACCACCGGTATATCCGTCTTCTAAGGTTAATTCAGCTGTAGTGGTACCGGTTTGGCCTTCTATATCATCTCTGTCAGAATAGTAAGCATCATCAGATGGTACTTCCAGTACTTTAAATCTGGTTCCTTTTGGAATCGTAGAGCCGCTGAATTCTGTGCCTGTAATTGTTTTCGGTTTTGTAGTCGTTGTTGCAGACGAACTGCTGCTTCCGCTCTTCACAGATACTTTTACACTGGAGAAGAAGATACTTCTGCCATCTGTAGTTTCCAGTGAACCGGAATAAAAACCATCGGTGTTCTTTTCCAACTCACTTACAGCTTTTGCATCTTTGCCTAGCAAATCTGCACGTTCTTCGTAGTAAGAATCCGATTTTGCAATTTCCAGAATTTTAACGGAGGTGCCTTTTGAAATATTATCTGCCGCAAAAGAGCTTATTGTTAAAACCGTGCTTAACAATAGAAATGAAAAGAGTTTTCTCATAGAAATAAAGAATTTTGAAATAAAAATAAAGTTTTAGTAGTACAATACGCAATTTACGTACCAAAAATAACGCAACACATACCCAAATAGTGGTATTTGCATTATACTTTGATCATTTTGTTTAGATAATACTTAAGAATAAAATAGTTAATACCAATCATCAATATTGACACAATAACTGTAAAAAACACAATCAGGTAACTTAACGAAAAACCACCCTCCCACAAGCCTTCTGCTTTTTTAAATTTAAAAATTTCTTCTGTTTGACCAGTAATAATAATCGATATTATGCTTGTCAATAATAAAGGTATTAGCAACCAGATTGTTTTTTTTGTTTTAATGGCAATAATATTACTAAGAACCCAACTTATAAAGCAACAGACAAACCCAAACTTGCTGAAATTCTCTGCTGCCAGCTGAATATAATTAATTCTTTCTGTAGCTATCAATTTAATTTCATAGCTATTGTTGTATACATTAGCCAAGTACAATAATATAATCGCAGATAAAAGCGAGATAATAATTGCAACCTTATTTATCATACTGTAAATTTATAAAGCACTTATTTTCTTTGATACTCTTATTGTGATTTGCCAGCCGGCACCTTCTGTGTCACTTCCTGCTAAACCATCAATATCCATATCCATACCTAGCGGTTGTTTATATTCATTGAAAAAATTAAATGTAATTAATCTGCGTGTAGCAAGATTGTATTGAACCGTTTCTGTGTAGGTATAAGGTAATTTTAGTTTTTTAAATTCCTTTAAAAATTTATCTATTAACTCATTTGCATTTTGCTTGCTCATTCCACCGGATTCTGCATAATACACCCATTTTTTCTCTGTGGAATATTTTATTATTTTTTCACCTTCGCCCACACCTGAGATGTTTGCAGTTGTTTTGTAATTTGTTGAATAATAATTCTTTTCCAGCGATTTAATTTCTTCACCAATAATGTTTTTAAAATTATTATTCGGATTTGTAAGTATCGTGTAGATATCCGCTTCAAATAATTTTGGATTAAACTCATTCGTTGTAGCAGCAACATTGGTTGAAGCAGCTGTTGTTGTTGCGGAGACTGCCGGTTTGGTTTGTATGTTTTTTTGACGTTGAATGGTTTCCCGCTTTTGAGTTTCAGTTTGCACAGGCTTTTCAACTGACGGATTATTTAGTTTATTTTGAGGAGCTTCAGGATCATCAACGCCTAAAATACCAACTAAATCCACGGTAAAAATCAAGGTTTCATTTGGTTGAATCAACTTCCCCATTCCGTTTTTTCCATAAGCTAAGGCAGACGGAATATAAAATTTGTATGTGCTGCCTACATTCATCAATTGTAATCCTTCCTGCCAGCCTGTAATTACGGCATTCAAAGGAAATACGGTAGGTGCAGCGCCTCTTTTATAAGAATTGTCAAACTCAGTTCCGTTGATTAACGTACCAATATAATGCACTCTTACCTGATTAGCAGTGCTTGGCTTTTGTCCGTTTCCATTTTTTATAATTTCGTATTGCAAACCAGACGCCGTGGTAATCACCCCTTTTTTCTTTTTATTCGTTGACAGAAATGCTTGTTCATCAGCATATACATCCAATAGTGAGAATAAAAATGCAATTGCAAAAAATAAAGAAACTATTTTTTTCATTTAAAAGTATTTAGATTTCAGGAGAAGGTTATGTGTTCTCTGTAAGTACATATGCAATGTACACACCCCAAGCAATGCGGCACATACCCAAATTGTGGTATTTAAAGATTTAAAGCAAGCCTCGACCGGTCTTGTTCAACTGGTCGTTCGTTTTCATCTCCCGCATCAGGGAATCCAGCACGCCATTAATGAAATCTTTGCTTTTAGGGGTACTGTATTCTTTAGCGATATCCAGGTATTCGTTAATGGTCACTTTCACCGGAATGCTCGGAAAATACAAAAATTCGGATACAGCCATTCTGATCAGAATCACATCAATAATCGCCAGACGGTCAGTTTCCCAGTTTTTCAGTTTCGGCTCTATAATTTTGTAGTGTTCTTTCTTGTTGCTGATGGTTTCGTTAAACAAATCAATACCAAACTGTGTCAGTTCTTTAAATTTATCTTTCAGGTTACCTTTTTCCAGGTGCAGTTTTAATTGATTTTTGCTTTTCTGTATCACTTCATGCACGGCTTCTATTACAAATTCAGCATCATCCATCCAGTTGGTGAATAATTCGTCCATGTTGGTACTGAAGTTCTCATCCTCAAGCAGGATATTGTCTAACAAAAAAGTAACGATAGCTCTGTCTTCTTCCACATTAAACTCCAAACCATTTGTCAGGTACTCATTATATTCCTTCGCATCCGTCATTTTTTTGTACAGCTGACGAATATTATCGTCATCCAGCAAGCTTGCCACACCCGCATTTTTGACTTCGAGTTCAAATTCTTTATCATTATTCAGGTACTGAATAATCACATTGCTGAGTAATTTGGTATTGAAGTTTTTATCCTTCTCATTCTTAATGTGCTTGCCGGCCTTGATTTTTGCATCCGTTTCCACAAAATTGGCTACTTCGCGAATAGACAACAATAAATACAGATACTGCTCTTTCACCGATAAGATACTTTTTTCTAAGAAATTCTGAAACTGAGAGGCAGGCGCTGAAGCGGTAGTCTCGTATGCATAAATATACTGCATGGCTTTTATTCGAACGCTTCTTCTGGTAATCATAAGAGATAATGAACTTTGGATGCAAAGATAGGTTTTAATTGCAGAATAATGGAAACGGAAAATTAAAGAATGATGTTATTTTATTATAAAGAGAAGCTGTCGATTTACCTCACCCGATTCCGACTTTGTCGGAACCACCCTCTCCATATGGAGAGGGAAGTCGAGCTTTGCTCGACAGGGTGAGGTCATGAATTAATAAATGAGAAACCTGTCAAATAAAAATCTATACATAACTATTTTGCAACTTTTGTGTTTATTTTTGTGAAGATGAAAGAACTACGCGCGGTAAATAAATATTTCCTGAAGTATAAATGGCTGTTAATCCTTGGAATCCTATTCGTGATTAGCTCCAACATTTTCGGTTTATACATGCCCGAATATATCCGGTATGCCATCGATATCGTGATAGAAAATCTGGCAAGCTATCGTCTGGCAGACGGATTTGCGGCACAATCCGAATTCAAAATACATTTCAGGTACTACATCATCTTTTTTTCTGTAATCATTTTCATCACCTCCATTATAAAAGGTCTGCTGATGTTTTTTATGCGGCAAACCATCATCGTAATGTCACGAAAAGTAGAATACGACCAGAAAAATGAACTCTATCAACAATACCAGCGACTGAATACCTCTTTCTACAAGCGCAACAATACCGGCGATTTAATGAGCCGTATCAGTGAAGACGTATCGCGGGTCAGAATGTACATCGGTCCCGCCATCATGTACTTCATCAATACCGGAGCCTTGTTTACCATGGTAATTTACGTGATGTTCAACATCAACGCCTACCTGAGTTTTCTCGTACTGCTACCTTTGCCGCTGCTGGTATTTTCCATTTATAAAGTAAGCGACATCATCAATAAAAAAAGCGAAGCCATTTCTATTGCACTTTCAGGTTTGACCACCCGTGCGCAGGAAGTTTTTTCCGGCGTGCGCGTCATACAATCCTTTGCCATCGACAAACAAATACAACAGGAGTTTTACATGGCCAGCGACGATTACAAAAACCAGAATATTTCTTTGGCAAAAGTAGATTCTTTCTTTGCACCGCTCATGATGTTGCTCATCGGTTTAAGTACATTGCTGGTAGTCTATATCGGCGGGATTGAAGTCAACAAAGGCAGTTTTACCGCAGGAAATATTGCCGAGTTCGTATTTTATATCAACATGCTTACCTGGCCCGTAGCATCACTGGGCTGGTGTGTATCGCTGGTGCAGCGCGCGGAAGCTTCGCAAAAACGCATCAATAATTTTCTGGAAGATAAAAACGAAATCATCAATCGTCCCAGCGTTGCTTTAAACGAAATTGAAACCATCCAATTTAATCACGTAACATTTGTATATCCGGATACCGGCATTCAGGCACTCAGTGATATAAATTTCAGCATCCCAAAGGGCGAGAAAATTGCCATCGTTGGGAAAACCGGCAGCGGAAAATCCACCATTGCAGAATTGTTGCTGCGCACCTACGAGGTGGAAAATGGTTCACTCACTATCAACGGTCACAATATCAAAAATATCGACCTCGCAGGGTATCGGGAAAAAATCGGATACACTCCGCAGGATGTTTTTCTATTTTCAGACACGGTGAAAAACAACATACTGTTTGGAAGTGAAATCAAACCTGAGGATGCGCAACAGCAGGTAGAAAAATACGCGGAAATTGCGCATGTACACAATGATATTTTACAGCTACCTAAAAAGTACGAGACCATTGTGGGCGAACGCGGTGTTATGCTATCCGGCGGACAAAAACAACGTATTTCCATTGCCCGCTCTCTGATTAAAAATCCCGAAGTGGCGCTGCTCGACGACTGTCTTTCTGCGGTAGATGCCAAAACAGAAAAAACGATTCTCGACAATTTGTATGCAACGCTGCAGGACAAAACCGTCATCTTTATAACACACCGGATTTTTGCTATTATGAACTTTGATAAAATTTTGGTGTTAGATGATGGAAAGATTATTGAACAAGGAAATCATGCGGAACTGATGGATAAAAAAGGCATTTATTATGACATTTATCAATTGCAGCAAACAGCAGAGCCGAATGAGGTTTAACAAAAAGCAGAGTGGTTATTAACATTGAATATTTGGTGTTGACTACTTAATTTTTATAGATGTATTTTTTGGAATATCATTGTGAACAATAAAATTGTAAGAAAGTGGAGAACGACAAAAATTTTGACAAAAACGGCGTGTACTCTAAGAGAGTAAGAGCAGGAAAAAGAAGAACGTATTTTTTTGATGTACGTACGACCAGAGCAAACGATTATTACTTAACGATTACAGAAAGTAAAAAACGTGCGGACGATGATACGTATGAGCGTCACAAAATCTTTATTTACAAAGAAGATTTCATGAAGTTTGTAAATGCGATGCAGGAAACCGTAGATTATATCAAAACGGAATTGCTGCCGGATTACGATTTCGATGCACACAACCACGACGACTACGAAGAAGGTCAGTATACGAGACAAGACAACTACGCAGTAGCAGAAGAGAAAGCAACGGAAGACGAAGTTACTCAAGAAGAAAAAGTGGTAACACCGCCGCCAACATCTACTATTGTAAACCCGGCCCACAACGATGAAGTGGACAAATGGGATTAAGATAAACAGGGTACAGATTGAACTAAGACTGAATTAAGCCACGCGAAAGCGTGGCTTTTTTATCTCCAGGATCCTGCCAATGAACCCCACGTCATCTCGATCCGCAGGCTGGCGGAGAGAAATCCCGACAATGAGAATCACAATCCTAATCTCCCCTTCTTTGAGTGGACATAAGAGGTAGGTAAAACCGTTTACTCATTTAAATTGCCGTTTGCTCAATTAATTTAACATGTAGTACCTATTGAAATATTTTTGCTGTGAATCAAGTGGCAGCCGAAAAACGATTTAGAGTAGGCAATTAAAATCATAAAACTATGGGAAATCAAATTAAAATTATCAAATCGGAAGCATGGGTAGATACACAACCCATTCAGCCAACGCCAGGCGGAACATTGCATGTTGTTATAGAATTTAATGGTGAAAACAGACAGGCCTTACTAGTTAAAAGAGTACCTCAAGGCATAAATCCTGAAATATTATTATTAAATCTGGAATACACTGCAAATCATATACTGGTAAACAATCCTCAAACTGTTGAATACACAGAAGAACTACCAGGCTCAAGTAATTATTACCAGTCAATAGAAATCTATTTTGAAGATAATGTAGTAGCTGAAATAAATAACATTCCAATAATTAAATAATAATCGGCACTGACAGCAAAAGATGTAAACCTTATTATTCATAAATCTAAAAAATAATATATGGCAAAGATTAAATTTGAATTATTAAAAACACACAAAGATATTTCATTAGAAACACTTGAATTCGAAGGTGATGGAAGTGATATCAATAACTCGTCAGGCGAGGTGACAAGAAATATAATCGGTTTTTTAGACATTAACATTTCTGTATCCGGTACTAACGAAACAATTGGTAAAACATGGACATTAATCGTATCAGTAAACGGTAAACCAATCATAACAAAAGACGGTACCGGATCTATAAGTGGCACTATTGGCAAAAATAAATCATCCGGCTATTTTGGTGCACATGGCTGGTACGTATAAGCGTATTAATTTATTAACCTTGATAATCATAAAAACATGAACAAGACAATTATTATATTGCTGTGTCTGATAGAATTTAATTTACATACACATGCACAACAGGCGACTGTTGAAAGTAAAGACGGAGAATCTTCTCTAATTTTCCCTAATGCAGGCATTACATTCAATACAACTGACCCAAAAATCACCGTCTCCTATTATTATGGTGCTCCAAAGATAAACCTTAAATCAAATGACGGAAAAAAACCCAATAAAGACTACTCTAATGTAGACCCCAAAAAAATAAGAAAATTTAGTCTGTTAGCAGGCGGTGCCGTGGCAGGTAAAAATGAAGACGGGATTGCTCCGCTTTTTAAAGATGGTGAATTTACGCCAGGAGGTGAATTTTCAACAGTTATTGGTTTCTCTTGTAACCTGATGAAAAAAGATACAAGAACTAAATATCTAACATTCATAAAGTCTATTAAAACCAGAAAAGACAACATTATGAATAAAGACAATGATTACAAAAAATTACAGCAAGCCGTTTTCTCATTAATTGAACAAATCAAAGCAAATAAGGATGCTGTAAAAAATAAAATAAACTTACAAGATGGTACAAAAATTCAATATGCAGATAAAATAATTGAACTATGTCATGCATTTGAACCGGGAAAAGAAACAGATAACAAAGAAACTGAATTAAAAAGCACATTAGAAAAACTAGAAGCGGAAAGTGTGTGGAATAGTATCGATTCGGATAATGATAAAATTAAGGCTAATGTTAAAAATATTATTCTATTAATTCAACAGCTATTAGATACTGACAGTAAAATAAATGAATTAACACACACTATAAACTCAAACAAAATTTCAATAGATGAATTTCTAAAACACACCATTATCCCTTTTGTGAGTGCAAAATACACCATAAAAGAATTTACTAGATATTTACCTGACAATATCATCAGCAGTAAATTTTCAGATACAACGAATAGTAATGGTTACCTCAAATTCCATCTAAATTATATCTGCAGGGATGTAAATGAGAAAGATGACCAAATAAATTATCACATGCTTGGATTAAGTATTGGCCCTAACTGGAAAGATAATTATGATGCGTTGAAAAGCGTTACTATTCAGGAAGATAAAACTGTTTATAAAGATTCAGTTATCGTGGGTAAAACATCAAGAAAGAGAGATGCAAAACAAGGCAATCTTTACAGTTTCAGAAATATCAGTTTAGACTTAGATTATTTATTCATCAAAAATTTTGAAAACTACTCTCTGATGTTTAATCCTTACCTGCGTTCTACTTTCGCATTAAAAGCTCAATCAGATTCTGTAAAAACAATTTTAACTGATGATAATGGAAAGTACAGATATCGCAATGGATATTTATCACTTGGAGCTGGATTATATTTTGTTGCCCCTAAAAATATCTTTATAGGCGGTTTCTTTTGTGAGTATACTGCCATATCTTCAACTAAACCTGAATTGGATACAAATGGCAATAGTAACCTGAATGCAGGAGATAAGTTTAAGAAAAACTTCTCCTTTGGTATCGTTACAAAAATCAACTTTTTTAAATTCAGACAAGATCAGCTTTTCACAAGTACATTTTAGATGTCAATCATCCTCACTAAAAGCGGCTATCCTAATAGCCGCTTTGTTTTTATAAAAAAAGGCTGAACACCTTCGTTTGCACAAAAGAGTTTCAGCCCGGTTTTTGCTCTCATACCCGCTCGTTATGCAAACGAGCGGAGGTGGCAAAATGCAGTAATTCTAAAACTACTGCGATTTGTCAGCTTGGTCCCCCGCGCTGTCATTACAAATACACACTATTCTCTAAAATTCACCTAACTATTTTTTATATGTTTTTTATTTTTTTTCTATTTATAACCATAGAACAACACTTCACCAGCATAAAACAACGTTATAAATTCGCCAGATCATATGGTCGCATTGCAAATCAATAATTTTATTTAAATTTTGTATATTTGATAAAGATAGAGTTATATATAAATACTCTTTTAAAACATAACATCACTATCATGTCTGAAATAAAAGAAATTACGAATAAACTAATTCAGTTTAGGAATGAAAGAGATTGGGAACAATTCCACAATCCTAAAGATTTGGCTTTAGCGATTAGCATTGAATCTGCTGAACTTTTAGAATTATTCCTTTGGAAGAAAGCGGAGGATGCAAATACTGATAAGGTAAAAGAGGAACTTGCCGATATTTTTTCATTTGCATTTTTGCTGGCGGAAAAATATGGATTTGATGTTAAGGAAATTATCTTAGAAAAAATCAAAACAAATGGAGAAAAATATCCTATAGACAAAGCAAAAGGAACATCAAAAAAGTATAATGAACTATAACCAAGATTTTGAAATAAGCAAAATTGCGTTCAATTATAATGGATTGAATTCTATTCAATCACAATATTTTGTAAGCGAAAATTGGCCTGTCGTATATATTTTAAATAACAATGGCGTAAGTCAGGCATATGTTGGTGAAACCATTGATACTAATTCGCGAATATTCACACATTTGCAAACGCCAAGTAAAAGCCACTTACAAGAAGCTCATTTAATTTCCAGCAAAAAATTCAACAAATCGGCAACATTAGATATTGAATCAAATTTAATAAAGTATCTGCACGCTGATGGGAAATACAAACTATTAAATGGCAATTTAGGGTTGGTAAATCACTCTTATTATCAAAGAGATGAGTTTTACTGGGATATGTTTAAAAATATTTGGAATGGACTTATAAGTAATGGAATTGCTCAACATAGTTTAGAACATATCTCAAATAGCGACTTGTTCAAATATTCGCCATACAAGACTTTATCTGCTGATCAAAGAAAAAATTTAATGCTAATTATTGATGCCCTTCTGTCTGAAAATAAAAAATCAGTATTGGTGGAAGGAGGTGCAGGTACAGGCAAAACCATTCTAGCTATTTTCCTATTTAAGTTAATGCTAACATCTGATGAGGATTTTAATTATAGAGAATTCGGTGAAGACGAAAAGGAATTTATAGATAAGGTAAAACAATTAAAGATAAAGTTTCCAAAACCTAAAATGGGTTTAGTTATAGCAATGGGTTCTTTTAGAAAAACTATTAAAAAGGTTTTTCAAAACATTAATGGTTTAAATTCAAATCTTGTTATTGGCCCTTCAGATTTGGAATATGAATCATATGATATTCTATTTGTGGACGAATCTCATCGTTTGAGGAAAAGAGTTAATCTGGGTCCATACTTTGCAATTTATGACAGGGTTTGTAACGCACTATCTTTAGACAAACTAAACACTTCGGAATTAGAATGGACTCAATTAAGGTCAAACAAAGTACTATATTTTTATGATGCTAAACAGTCTATAAAGCCATCTGATGTTGATGCTATTGATTTTGAAAATTTAAAAAATGCTTCTAACTCAATAAATGTCAAATTACATTCGCAGTTTAGAGTAAAAGGAGGTAATGGATTTGTTGATTTTGTCAACAATTTATTAGACAATACTTATAAGAATAAAGAGTTCAAATACAACGATACTAATTATGACTTGTTGCTTTTTGAGAATTTTTCTGATTTCGTAAATGAACTTAGAGAAAAGAATGAAAAACATCAGCTTTCAAGATTCATTGCTGGTTATGCGTGGCCATGGATAAGTAAGAATGACCCTAATGCATATGATATTGAAATAGAAAATATTAAACTAAAATGGAACTCAAGTGCAATTGATTACATCAATTCTGATATTGATGCACAAGAGGTAGGTTGTATTCACACCACTCAAGGTTACGACCTCAATTATTCGGCAATAATTTTTGGACCCGAAATAATATACAATCCAGTATCAAAAGAAATAGAGATAGTTAAGGAAAATTACAAAGATAGAAATGGTGCTGCAACAATAAGAGATAACGCAATACTGAAAGACTATATAATAAATATTTATAAAACTATTATGCTCAGAGGCATACTAGGATGCTACATTTATGTGTGTGACGAAAATTTGCGAAATTATTTTAAAAAGCATATTTATTTATTCAATGAAAATAAAAATCCAATAATTGAGATAGCTGAGTCAAAAGAAATCAGGTTGATTCCATTTGAAAACAGTGTGCCATTATACTCTTTAAAAGTTGCTGCTGGTGAATTTAAATTTAATGACAGCATCCCTGAAGAAAATTTCATTTTAGTTCCTGAAGGTGTAAAAATTACAAAAGACCATTTTGCATGCAAAATAATTGGTAACTCCATGAATAAAATAGTACAAGATGGACAAATTGCATTGTTTAAGAAATATCACCATGGCAGTAAAAACGGTTTAATGGTAATTATTGAGTATTACAACCATCAAGATTTAGATTATGGTTCTTGTTATACGTTTAAGGAATATTATAGCCAAAAGACTTATTACGAAGAAAATCCACATCTTGAAAAAATAATTCTTAAACCTAAATCATTTGATTCTTTATATAAAGATATAATTATTGACTCAGATTCAATTAATGAAAACGTATTTAGAGTTATAGGAATATTTGATCGTGTTATTGAATAAAAATAGATTATACTCCCATCTGTTGTTGGTTTCAAAAAAAACACACATCACAAAATTAAATGAAATTATTACATTTACTATACGGAGGAAAGCCACATAAGAAACAGAACCACCGTGCTACGGATGACCACTTTTGGTGGTCATCGGCTTTTAAATTTAAGTATGTGTACCGTATCAGATAAAATAAAATTTTGTTCCTGTACTTCCGGTGATGCGGTTGAATTAAATTATTACCGGATATTACACAGAAAAGTAAAAGTCCAATGATAGACAGCGAAGGCAAAGAATACAGGGAATGTGTGGTAGGCAATATCATTGGCGATCATTACTTTGGTGAAAACAAAGAAATCAGAAATGGTATTAAAACACTCAGAGCAGGTGCCAAAGTGTATTGTGTTTTCAAGTACGGCGGCATGGGACATGAACGGATTGTGGTGATGGGCTTACCCCGAAAATCACAACGGATGATAGAAATTGTTATCCGTACCGCCTATGTAAAGAATTTCAGGGTACAAAAAGTGTACGACCCGAAAATTCTGGAATTCTTAAAAAAACATGATGCATACAATGACCCATACTCACATTTTATTTCGCAGGAAGGGCTTGATTCTTTAAACGCGCAACACATAGAGATAAAAGAATAATCCTGCTACGAAAACTACTGTCCGCATCTCCCCTCCTTGGAGGAAGAAAGAAAAAGTAATTCATTTCGTTACGAACTTATTGTAAAATGGTAATCATAAAACAGAAAACCACTGTCCGCTCTCCCGTCCTTGGAGGGGATAAAGGGGTGGGTTAAAAAGGTGCGTTTAAGAAACGGAGCTCTCCCTTGCCAACTTTACAATCATCTCATCAATCTCCTCCAGTACAAAGTCAATATTTTTAAACACAAATGCATCATCAAAACGAATCACTGTAATACCCAGTTCATTTAAGCGTTTTGTTCTTATTCTGTCTCTTTCTTTTGCCCCCTCAAAGATATGCGTAATACCATCTAATTCTATGACCAGTTTCAATTCACTACAATAAAAATCAGCAATATAGTTATCAATAGGTTTTTGCCGGTGAAAGTCATATCCTAATCGCTGTGTTCCTTTCAAATATCTCCAGAGTCTTATTTCACTTTTAGTAGAATTATTTCGCAGCGCTCTTGCATATTCTTTTAACTTAGAACGATATGGAATAATTTCTCTTCTCATGCTACTATTGAGAGACAATAAATAGAGTAATTCCATAAATTTTTGTAGTTTTTTTTGAATATTCTATTAGTTTGGGCATTTTTACACCTCCCTTTATCCCTCCTCAAGGAGGGAAATCGCAAGTGCCATACATTTTAGTACTAACTATTAAAAATGGTCATCATAAAATAGAAAACCACAATTGCATCTCACCTCCTTGGAGGAGATAAGTGGCTGGTAATACTTCTGCAAACAATACCAGAAACTTTAGAAATCTCACAAAAAATCCTGCTGTAACAAGTTCATTTCAAACCAATAATCAACTCTGTTAAATAAAAAAACACCCTTACCTTTTTTGTAAAAGATAAGAGTATTATTATTCAAGAAAAAAAATTACTTCGCTCCCATTTTTATCGGTGTATCCGGATTAACATGATAGGCTCCGTCTATCACTTTAAGTGTCCGGTAATCGTTGCTCACGTTAATACTTATCCAGCCGTAATATTTATTAATTCCGGCTGAAAAAATCACAGGAATATATACATCACCCACACCGGCATAACCGCGTAACACCGGTCCTGTTTTAGCACCGGTAAAAGCAATATTATACCATTGGGTTTTAGTAGAAAGTAATTCCGGTTGTTCTCCGCTGAACATATTCTTAGCTTTGTAAGTTATAAAATATGGTTGAGTGGAGTCAACGTATAAAGCAGCATTGATTGCTGAAATATAGGTAATGGTTGTATCTGCAGCTTCCGTTGAAACAGCCAGCATGACAAAATCTTTAATACCGTCTGCATTAATATCTATCGAATCTTTCACTAAATTCCTGTCCAGTGTTGCAACTACTGTCTTATTAAAACTACGATGAATGATATTTGGATCATCTGCTTCTTCTTTCTTACACGAAGAAATAAATACTGACAGCAATAATAGCACTGTCATAATTTTCAATGTTTGTTTGGTGATTCTGTTTTTCATAATCTAAATTTTTTATAAAGTTAAATAGGAGTTCCATTTTGTCAAATCAAAATTAGTATACGACATAAATGAATGAGAATTCGGGGGAATTTGAAGATCAGTAATGACCTTATTGCAAGTTTGCAAAATGTAATATCGCAAATAACACAACCCTCCATCCTTCTTTTCCAATAGCTATTAAGAGGAGAAGCCGCAAATGCAATTCTTTATATCTGTAGAAAATTTAAAAATGGCCATCATAATACTGAAAACTACTGTCCGCATCTTCCCTCCTTCTGATGAGCCCTGAAGCTTCAGCAAAGGGGATGGTATATTTATGTAAATCACCATTTAACCTTTCCAAATCATCACGAAAATGATTCAGAAACAAGTTCATTTCAAATCAATAATAAACTATGCTGAATAAAAACACCCGTACCTTAAAAAAAGATACGGGTGTATATTATTAAAGAAGAAATTTTACTTAGCTCCCATCGCAATAGGAACATCCGGCACGAGGTTGTACCCGCAGTCTATTGCTTTATAGGTACTGAAATCACTGCTGAGGTTTAAACGTATCCAACCGTAGTGAAATCTGCTGGTAATAGGGTTGCGAAATGCCACCGGTACATATATATCGCCTGCCCCTGCAAAACCACTAATGGCTGCGCTCTCTTTCAGCGCAACATATGAGTAGCCTGACCATTTTTTAACGGTAGTCACTATCGCATCCGGTACCTGACCTTTTTCCACAGGCTTGATTAAATAAGTGGAACCATATTTCTGAGTACTGTCAATATATACACCGGCGTACGTATTTCCAATCAGGTAAGACGCCGCAGTATCACCCGTTCCGGTAAATCCGGCATAGATGAGAAACTCTTTATAAGTATCCAGATTGATATCCAGTGAATCCTGTTTGGATACGCCTGCCGATACAGACAGCGTTTTATCAAATGAGGTATACACGATATTCGGATCATCCGCTTCGTTGTCTTTTTTACAGGAAGTAAACAGAGAAGAAACAGCCACTAAAGCTGCAAGGATGAAGACTGATTGTTTTAAAATGGAATTTTTCATACGATGTTTTTTTTGTTGTTTAAATGTATACTCCTATTTGCATTTTACTTTCTGTAATGAGTATCCGAGCAGAATGATTTAGAATTCGGCACTTTTCATACCCTTAACTCTTTTGTTCTTTATTTAAAGTTATATTCTATTTACAAGATTTCCCAGAACATAAATCATACTTTTATTGTGGAGAATACATTATTTTTGCAGAAATGGAAATCAGCAAAGAAGAATTGATTTTAGATGTCCTCAAACATGAGAAGCCATACTTCAGTGATTTCCGTACCACCGAACTCGCCGACTTCCTCAACGATTATCCGGAATACAGCCAGAAAGTTATAGAGAATCTGGAACCGCACCGCGCCGTAAAGACGCTGAAGTTTCTCGACTTGAAATTGCAGAAGAAACTGATTCATACCCTGCCTTCTAATAAAGTGGCAGAGCTGATTCAGAACATGCACTTCGACGACCGTACAGCTTTACTGAGCGAACTGACCAGCGAATCAGTTAAAAAACTCGTGCTGTTTCTGCCGCACGAAGACCGCCTGGAAACCCTTGCTTTGCTGGGCTATCCCGAAGACAGCGTGGGCCGTCTCATGAATCCGGACTATATTGAAGTGAAAGACCATTTCACCGTGCAGGATGCGCTGAACAAAATCCGCAAACTCGGCAGAACGATTGAAAACATCAACTTCATTTATATCATCGACGACCACGAAAAACTGATTGATGACATCAACTTAAAAGAATTACTGATTGCTGCACCTGACACCCGACTGAGTGAATTAAGCGATAAAAAATACATTGCATTACACGTCACCGACGATCAGGAAAACGCGACGTCTGTCTTCCGTAAAAACAACCGCGCCGTTTTACCGGTTATAGATGATGATGGTATTCTTCTGGGTATCGTGACTATCGATGATATGTTGCGCGTACAAAGTGAGGAAGATACCGAGGACATCCAGAAAATGGGGGGTACCGAAGCTTTGGACGAACCCTACATGAATACCGCTTTTTTTGAACTGATAAAAAAACGCGCACCCTGGTTAATCATTTTATTTATTGGTGAAATGCTGACGGCTTCTGCTATGGCTTTTTTTGAAGATGAAATTGCCAAAGCCGTTATTCTGGTCTTATTTATACCCTTGATTATTTCCAGCGGCGGTAACTCCGGCTCGCAGGCCTCTACTTTGATTATCCGCGCCATGGCACTGGGCGAAATAAACTTTGAAGACTGGTGGCGTGTCATGAAACGGGAAATCTTAAGCGGTCTTGTCCTGGGTTCTATTCTGGGTATTATTGGTTTTTTAAGAATCATTATCTGGTCATCTATCAGTCCCATTTATGGCGAACACTATATTCTGGTTGGTTTAACGGTGGGTATTACTTTATTATTTATTGTGCTCTGGGGAACGCTTTGCGGTTCTATGCTGCCCATCATTCTTAAAAAATTAGGCTTCGACCCTGCTACTTCCTCCGCTCCTTTTGTTGCCACACTGGTGGATGTTACCGGCTTAGTAATTTATTTTGTGGTAGCGTCATTACTCTTGCGGGGAACACTGTTATAATGTTGAATGGTGATAGTGAAAATACAATAGCATAGACCTCACCCAGTCGGACAAAGTCCGACTACCCTCTCCATATGGAGAGGGTGGCTCGTCGCAGACGAGACGGGTGAGGTGAAAGAAATATGATAATTAAGATGTTTGAATTAATATATTAAAAATTAAATCTCAATCCCATAATCTCAAATCTTAAATCTTACATGTCTCACGATCACCATCATCATCAGCCTCTTGTACTTACCAATGTAAGCAAGGCTTTTTACATTGGGATAGTGCTGAATATAGTATTTGTGATGGTGCAGCTTGGCTTTGGTATTCACATTCATTCTTTATCTTTAATTTCCGATGCGGGCCACAACTTTGCCGATGTAGCGAGTCTGGTTTTATCGCTGATTGCACTGAAACTGCATCAGGTAAAAGCCAACGAAAAATACACCTATGGCTATCGCAAAACATCTATTATTGTAGCACTTATCAATGCCATTATTCTCTTAATATCTATTGGCATTATCGGCTACGAAGCCATTATACATTTATTGCATCCCGTGGTTATGCCCGGCACCACGATGGCGATCATTGCTTTTATCGGCGTGCTGGTCAATGGTATCTCCGCTTTCTTTTTCTTTCGGGATAAAGACAATGACTTAAATATCAAAAGCGCGTTCCTGCATCTCGCTGCCGATGCACTGGTGTCATTGGGTATCGTGATTGGAGGAATTATCATATACTACACACACTGGTATTGGATTGATGCCGTATTGAGTTTGATTATTGCCGTAGTAATTTTATTCAGCACCTGGAATTTACTGACCGACAGCATGAAGCTTTCTTTAGACGGCGTTCCCAATAATGTACACCTGGAAGACATTAAGAAAACAGCGTTGGGAATTAAAGGCATCCTCAATATACATCACCTGCACGTGTGGGCCATCAGCACTACGGAGAACGCACTGACCGCACATATCCTTTTATCCAATGAGGTTTCTATTGAAGACGAACAGCGCATAAAGCACGAACTCAAGCATCAGCTGCAGCACCAGAACATTCACCACATCACCATAGAAACCGAACGCGAAGCCTTCGGCTGTGAGGAAGCGGATTGTTGAGCAATCAAACCCATTTTCATTAATACTTTTATTGTTATTCTAAAATATTTTATAACTTTATGAATATAAGCCAATATCATAATGCCATTAGTAAAATATAAGATACTCCTTTTTATGCTGTTAAGCACTGCTTCCCTGTTGGCACAAAACAGCATGGTGGGTGATGGCTTTGGCGGCAGGCTGTGGTATAAACCTTCGAATTATACGGTAGGTTCTTATTCTGCATATACCATTTGTGGAGATAGTTGTGGTGCAAATAACCAGTTATATGGTTGGGGGCGAAACCAATATGGGCAATTAGGTAATGGAACAACAATAGGAAGTATTACACCTGTACTTGTTACGGGTATGACCAATGTTAGATATTACAGCACAGGTTATAATATGGGTGCAATTAAAAATGATAATACGGGCTGGGTTTGGGGTTACCTTCTAAGCCATACCCCTACCAAAGTAATAGATGATGTAAAATTTTTGGACGCAGGATTCATTGTTTGCAGTTTTGTTAAAAATGATGGGACAGTTTGGTCGGTAGGTAACAATGGTAATGGTTCTTTTGGAAATGGAAACACAAATAGCACTTCAACGTCCATTCCAATGCAGATGAAAAACATCAACAATGCAGTCCGAGTAGCAAATACTGCATATGCTAATGTAATCCTGTTAGATGATGGAAGAGTGATGATAGCTGGAACAGGAATACTCGGAAATAGTTCACCATCATCAAGAGCACTGACACCCATATTTGTAAACGGACTTAACCATATCGTAGACATAAAAGCAAGTTCTTCTAGTATTATTGCTTTGGATTCAGTAGGAGACGTTTATATTTGGGGACGTCAAATCGATGGCTTTATTGGGAATGGCACTAGGAGCAACATTTCTCTTATTCCTATAAAACTGCCCATATTGAAAGATATAGTTGCTATTTCAGGTTGTAATGATGGGCAACATTTTTTAGCGTTGGACATGAATCATAATTGTTACGCCTGGGGCGGTGATGGTGGACATTTAGGAGCTGGAAATACAATAGAAATACTTAGTCCGGTTTTAGTAGCCACTAATGTAGCCGATATTATGGCAGGTGAATCTTTTTCCTATATCGTTAAAACAGATGGCACTCTATGGGCAACAGGTATTACCAACTGGGAACCTTCTTATTCAGGTTCAATATGGATGAATTTATCTAATATTCAGAGAAATACATTTACACAAATAAATCCAGTAATTGCACCTATGAATTTATGTAAACCTATTGCGCAATACACGGTTTTTGCTAAAACAACAGATGCTGCTTGTACTAATGGTGGCACTATTACAGTTACGCATACTGGTGGTAAAGCACCTTATACGTATAGCATTGGTAATGCTTATCAAAACAGCAATGTATTTACTAATTTATCTGCAGGTAATTATACCGTAAGTGTAAAAGATAGTGTAGGCTGTATTTCTACGGTAATAACTACAGTTGGCAGCAGCGCAAATTCCATAAGCAATCTATCTAAAACCATTACCAATGCAACCTGCAACAAAAATAATGGTGCTATTAATTTAGATAGCATTAGGGGTGGCGTGGCTCCGTACCAATATAATTTTAATAACAGCGGTTTTTCTACTACTACTAATTATGCAAATCTTTCCGCGGGAAATTATTCTATTGTGGTAAAAGATGCCAATGGTTGTAATTATACTACAAGTGTTGTCATTAATACTATTGGCGTTCCTTCTTCTGCTTCCATCACAGATACTATTTGTGGCGGAAGAATTTATAATTTCAACGGGAATAATTTAACTGCATCCGGAAATTACACGGATACTTTAACAAATACAGCCGGTTGTGATTCTGTTATTAGTTTGCTATTAACCGTTACTCCAACCCCTGTTATTCATCTCGGAAAAGATACCCTACTTTGCGAAGGCGACACCTTGCGTTTAGATGTCACTACTTTAAACGCCACTTATGTCTGGCAGGATGGTTCTACCCTTCCCTATTATATCGTCACACAAGACGGACAATATCATGTGAGCGTCAAAACCAATTGCATCGATGCCGCTGATACCATTGAAGTAACATATAAATCCTGCGAAGCCATTAATTGCACCTATTTTATTCCAACTGCTTTTCTCCAAATGGTGATGGCAATAATGATGAATTTAAAATCCGCAGTAATTGTCCCCTCACAGGCATGCTGATTATCTACAATCGTTATGGCAACGAGATTTTCAAAACAACAGACCTATCTATTGGTTGGAACGGAAAATATAAAGATGAAAGCTTACAGGCAGATGTGTATGCCTACTATGCTGAATTCACACTCAATGGAAAAATTGAAAAACGAAAAGGAAATATTACGCTCTTAAAATAATTTAATCCTTCGGCTGCGACGAAGTGGATTGCTAGAAAAATGTTTATTAAGCGTCAATTCGCAACTTATCTGAATAAATAGTGTTACCTCTTTTCACTTAACACACTACAGACGGCATGTCTAAACTTTCCAAAGAAAATAAATTTATCGATATCTCCGATTACGGAAGGCCTGCTGCCAAATTTAGTGCGCAGCTGCTAAAGGAAACAACCGTCACACCCGTACAGGTTACATTTATTTTCGGCATCTGCGGTTTAATAGCCGTGTATTGTATACTGCAGCAATTATATGTTGCAGCTGCTGTCTTTCTTATCCTCAAATCCATTATCGACGGCATTGACGGGGAACTGGCTCGCGTAAAAAAAACACCTTCTTACACCGGTCGCTACCTGGATTCCATTTTTGATATCCTGCTGAATTTTATTTTCCTGATAGCTATTGGTTACCAAACGAATGCACCCGTTTGGTTAATCTTTGCGGCCTTTATAGCGATACAATTGCAGGGTACCTTATACAATTACTATTATGTCATCCTGAGAACGAATAAAGAAGGCGGCGATACCACCAGTAAAATAACGGAAACGGCTTCGCCCATTGCCTTCCCCGGCGAAAACCAGCAAATGGTGAATCTATTATATCACACCTATAATGCACTGTATATTCTTTTTGATAAAACCATCTATTATGCCGATCCTAAAGCAGCTAGCTTGTCAACACTGCCTAACTGGTTTATGACATTGGTTTCCTTTTACGGCTTAGGCGCGCAGTTGCTTATTATGGCATTACTGCTGGTCTTTAACGGAATTGCGTATATCCTTCCCTTTTTCATCTGTTACACGGCCTTTATCCTTGTATTGGTTACCATACGAAGATCTTTTCTGAAAGCCGACTGAGAATAGAACTATTTGAAAGAAAAAATGATAAAACACACATAATTTTCAAATTCACTTGCATTTTGTATCTTCGCGGGTCGAAAATGAATACATCATTTTCAAATTATTTCATTTTCAAATTTTCAAATTAAGATTATGGGTTTACAGTGTGGCATAGTAGGATTACCAAACGTAGGAAAATCAACTTTATTTAACGCAGTGTCTAATAACGCCAAAGCACAGGCAAGCAATTACCGTTTCTGTACCATCGAGCCAAACGTAGGCTTGGTAGATGTTCCGGATGAGCGTTTAGCTAAAATCGCTGAAATTGTGCAGCCGAATAAAATTATTCCTACCACCATTGAGTTTGTAGATATTGCCGGTCTGGTGAAAGGTGCTTCTAAAGGGGAAGGTTTAGGGAATAAGTTTTTAGCCAATATCCGCGAAGTGGATGCCATCATTCACGTTATCCGTTGCTTTGAAGATGAAAATATCTTACGTGAAGAAGGTGCCATCAACCCAATCGGCGACAGAGACATCATCGACACGGAATTACAGCTGAAAGACCTGGAAAGTGTGGAACGAAAAACGCAACGTATCCAGAAACAGGCAAAAGTAAGCGGCGATCCAAAAGCAAAACACGAATACGATGTACTGATGCAGTGTCAGCAATGCCTGAGCGACGGAAAAAACATCCGTTCTCTGAATTTTTCCAAGGAAGACAGGCTGATTTTTGCCGATTTATGCTTCCTGACGGATAAACCGGTTTTGTATGTGGCCAACGTGGACGAAGCTTCCATACTGACCGGTAACAAATTTTCAGAAGCCTTGACTAAAATGGCTGCGGAAGAAGGAGCACAAGTTATCGTTTTAAGCAATTCGGTGGAAGCGCAGATTTCTGAAATGGAAGAGGAAGACAAAGCCTTATTTCAATCAGAATATGGCTTAACAGAACCCGGATTGAACCGTTTAATACGTTCTGCCTACGATTTGTTAAAATTACAAACCTATTTCACAGCCGGCGTACAGGAAGTTCGTGCCTGGACGATTCATCAGGGTTGGAAAGCACCACAGGCTGCCAGCGTTATTCACACCGATTTTGAGAAAGGTTTTATCAAGGCGGAAGTGATGAGTTACGATGATTTTATTCAGTATAAATCAGAAGCAGCCTGCCGTGAAAACGGAAAACTACGCATTGAAGGCAAGGAATATGTGGTAAAAGACGGCGATTTGATGCATTTCAGGTTCAATGTGTAACAATAATGTTTTGCATCAATGAATAGGCGTTCATTTATAAGAAATACACTAATTACACTTCCTGTTTTATCCAGCACCTCTTCTATATTGAGTGCCTGCGAGGAAAATGAAATTAACATTAACTATGATGGTAAAATAATCATCATTGGTGCAGGTGCCAGCGGTTTATATGCTGCGCATTTATTACAAAAAAAAGGAGCTAAAAATATTCAAATTTTAGAAGCTTCACTCTCCTATGGTGGACGTATAAAAACATTAAGCGGTTTTGCAGATTTTCCTGTTGAATTAGGAGCAGAAGAAATACACGGAAATAACAATGTATTTTATAGATTAGCCAAAAATGCAGGTGCTACTTTTACAGATGAATCTACTTCAGATTATTATTTCTTCAAAAACAGTCTGAAAAATGAGCAACAGGCAAATACTGATAATGATTTTATTGCTGCATCGAATCTGCTGAATAACATAGCAAATTATTCCGGTGATGATATTACCGTGCAACAACACATCAATAATATCGGTATAAATGCGGCACTTCAACCCTATTTGAATGCTCAAATTGGAAATGAATACGGCACTTCTAACCAAAGACTAAGTATGAAAGGGATTGCTGAAGCCGATAATTTATGGACAGCAGGAGATGAAGACTATCCTATTGCCAACAAATCGGTATTATCTATTTTAGAACAAAATTTTTCAACTATATTATCAAAAATAAAGTACGATACAGCTGTTAAATCTATTGATTACAGTTCTTCAAAAATAATCCTAAAAGACCAAAATAATATTGAATACATCGCGGATAAGGTTATTGTAACCGTTCCCTTATCTATCTTAAAATCAAATTATATTGCATTCAATCCGGGATTACCTGATAGTAAAATGACTGCGCTTAATAAGTTAGGTATGGATGCAGGCATGAAAGTAATACTAAAATTCAATAACCGATTTTGGGCAAATGACCTTAGTTCTGTTTTCGGAACCGGTGCTGTTCCGGAGTATTGGAACACTGCTTTGGGTAGAACAAATAGCAACTATTCAATTTTAACGGCATTTATTTTAGGTGAAAAAGCCGAGACGTTAACAGCACTAAGCGAGACACAAATTAAAAACATCCTCTTGTCTGATTTAGATGCAATATATGGTGGTACAGCAGCCAGTTCCGGTTTTTCAGCAATACACATCCAGGACTGGACAAAAGAACCCTTTATTAAAGGTGCTTATTCCTATCCGAAAGTGGGTTATGCCGGTGCTCGCGAAGCTTTGGCTGAAAAATTAGGCGAAAATCTATACTTTGCAGGTGAAGCAACTGCTGTAAACGGACATTTTGCAACCGTACATGGTGCTTTGGAAACAGCAGAAAGAAGTGTGAATGAATTAATTGCAACTATAAAATAATTGTGTATCTTTGCACCAGAATTAATCATTTTATATTCATCTTAAAAAAATTATAGAAAATGGGACGTGGTGATAAAAAAACCAGAAAAGGAAAAATTTTTGCAGGTTCTTTCGGTAAAGCAAGACCTCATAAAGCAGCAGTAAAAGTGACACCTAAAAAAGAAGTGGTGGAAGTAAAAGCAAAAAAAGCACCGGCTGCAAAAAAAGTAGCTGCTGACAAAGAATAGTCTTTACAGACAGATTTAATGAATACCTCACCTTCCGTGAGGTATTTTTGTTTAAATTTTGTAACACTTTTTAATAATTATGCAACGTATTTAATCGGTTATGAAGCAACTTTACCTTCAAATAGAATTCATTGCACATCGATTATCTGTTCAAACTAAAAATAGCGCAGGTTTCTGATGTTTTTGAAAACGTCAGCAATGGCGCAGCTATTTCCACACAACGTTTTACACAGCTTTTACGACAAGACGGCCATAATGTCGTAGTAATCAGCACCGGCAAACCCGCTCCCGGAAAAGTATTACTAAAAGAATTTTATCCGCCGGTACCGCGCATCAGGAAGATTATGCAGCGCATGAAATTTGTGTTTGCTATGCCCGACAAAGAAATACTGCGAAATGCATTCTCCAACGTAGACATTGTACACAATCAGTTTCCGCTGCTGCTGGGAATGGTAGCGGTACGTTTGGCTAAACAAATGGGAAAACCGGTGGTATCCACGTTTCATGTGCAGGGCGAACAACTCATGCATAATGGCGGATTGAAGCATCCTTTATGGACAAAATTAACGTACTGGATTTTCATGAAAACTATCTACAATCAATCGGACGTCGTGATTTGTCCGAGTAAGTTTGCGGAAAGGGAGATAAAGAAATACGGTTTAAAACAGCCTACGGTTGTTATTTCTAACGGCATTACGCAAGAATACCATGTTCAGGATATTCCTAAAAGATACCCCGGTAAATTCACGATTCTGACGGTGGGCAGAAATGCCACGGAGAAACGGCAGGAAATGCTTATCAGAGCGATTGCGGCCTCAAAATACAAAGACAATATACAGTTGATTGTTTTAGGTGATGGTCCGCTGAGAAGCAAACTGGAGGAATTAAATAATGAATTGTTAGCAGGTAAAGCAGAATTTAATTTATTGCCGACGGACAGAGTTGTTGAATATTACAATTCAGCTGATTTATATGTACATGCGGCCTACATTGAAGTAGAATGCATGACGGCACTGGAAGCCATGGCTTGCGGTTTGCCTTTATTAATTGCCGATTCTGAACTGAGTGCCACTAAGCAATTTGCTTTAAATAAAAAGTACTTATTTGAAACGCAGGATGAACTGACGGATAAAATAAACTATTGGTTTGAACATCGCGATGAACTGGCACAGGCAAAAGAAGATTATCTGAAATTAGCTGAACAGTATGCCATTGAAAATTCGTATCAAAAACTGATTTCAGTATATCAGAAAATATTAAAGATAAAAGAGCAAACACAACAGGAATATCAATTAGCATTGCAGCAGGCCTGACAAGCTTATATACGAATCAAAAAACATAACTATATTACTGTTCTGCTTTTTCATAAAAGCAAAACCATGAAACTGCGTACAGCAATAACATCATTAATAGTTCCGGTAATTCCATGTTCGTTTTATTTTTATTAAAAGTAAAACAGAATACACCGATAGAATGTTGCAATTAGCAAACGGTAGAATAATAGTGTAAGCGGAATAAAACGCCTGTTTATTTTCTGTTCTTCAAATCCCTTACGACACTATGCACCATATTTTCGGCACAGAAACTTCCCAATGTAAGGTATTTGTTGACATAATTTTCTTTCATCCCCATTAGGGCAAAAATCTGGCGGGCATTGTGTCCTTGTTCGTAATAACTGGTAACGGTACCTGCAAAGTCTTCAAAAAACTGCAGCTTATTTTTTAACCGTTGCTTGCCGCCGTGTGTTTTTGGGTTATGGGAACAAAACAACACATCAAAATCCAGTGCCACTAATTTTTTGATGGATTCTATCTGAGTGAGCAAACTTTCGTAATTGGCAAAATACTTTATCTTATCGGCAACATATAAGTCCCCGGAAAACAGCCAGCCTTTGTTATTTTCGTAATAACAGTAATGATCATCGCAATGTCCCGGCGTATAAATGGGTTGTAAAGAATAATGTTCCGTTTCAATAATGTCGTTTTCTGCAATGGGCTTTAACGTTGCTTTCTCTACACTCCCGTTCATCAGTTTTGCCAGCGGCGACATTCTATATCCTTTGCCTAAAATTTTAACAGCATTGGGATGGGCGTATGCATCAATTTTCAGTTCATTCATTAGAAATGCAACATTGCCGGTATGGTCTTCATGATGGTGGGTAAGTATGATTTTTTTTACATCATGCTGTTGCGCCACTTTCAGGATATTTTCGCGGTTATAGCGTTGTGCCGTATCTATCAGTAAATCATCGACAATGAAAGTATAAACCGTTTGCACATTACTGCCCAAGCGATAAATGCTGAAGCGGTAATAATGCACCCCGTCAAATTCATAATTAAACTTCCTTACAGCCATTGCCTGAATTTACTGTTCATTTGCTTAAAATTACTTTACCAAAGCAAACTATTATCTCACAAAACATTTTTATATTGTTAAATAAATTCATACGCTATGAAGAAATTTATTATTGCAGGATTAATATTGCTCATCCTGGTAGCAGGTGTTACGTTCTTTATCACCAAAACTATGATGCAATTACAGATAGATAAGGCAATTCAGATTCACATCAAAGATAAGGTGCCATTGGAAGCACAACTCGACAGTTCTATCTGGATTTCTTTAATCAATGATTTACAAACAAAAATAGAGGTAAACGATGAATTAAAAATAAGACTGGATGAAAGTTTTGATGTGCCTTTGAAGATGAACCTGAAAGTACCTTTGAATACGGAAGTTTTTATGGATCAGGTACTGGATTTAAAATTTGATTTGCCGGTCGACATTAATTTGGATCAGACGGAAATGCCGCTGAAAGATCTGGTGATTCCGTTTAATAAAAAACTGATGATTCGTGATTCTCTCGCCGTTGATTTTTCGATACCGCTGGATACAAAAATCAAAACTAATTTCAAACACTTCTTCAACATCTCTCTTCCGGTGAAAGCAACGATTCCGGTGAAAGTGAACATTCCAATCAATCAGCCGCTGCAGGTCGAAGACACCTTGCTGCTGAGTATGCAGGATTACCATATTCCTCTGAGAACAACTATTCCTGTTGTCGCAAAAGTTCCGATTAAACAACTGGTAAAAATACAGGGCGAATTGATGGTACCTGTAGATCAAACGGTTTCTATCCCTTTGAAAAAAGTGATTTCAACACCTGTACTGGAACCCTTTACAGCAAGCGTGAAAACCACTAATGATCTGGAAACCAGTTTTAAATCTGCATTGAAAGCAAACGCTACTTTCAGTCAACCTTTGCGTGTGGTACAAATGGATTCGTTAAGAATAGAACCATCTAAAATAAAGTTTAGTATTAAAAAGTAGACGTAAAAATAAAAAGGCACTTCAAAACGAAATGCCTTTTATTATTTGTATGCAATTGAAATTATTGAATTAACTGCAATGTCTCTGCCGCCATTTGCGCATTGTATTCATCCGCTAATTGCTTATGATTTACAATATCTAAAATGGTACCGATTAAGCATAAACCGCCCGTAAAGAAATACAACAAACCCATCCCGATTTGTCCTACTAAAAAGCGCTGAATACCTGCAAAACCAAGTAATCCCACGCAGGAAATAATTAAAATCATTTCTGCTTCTCTTCTTTTAGAGCTGTAAACAGATACAAAATTTCTGAGTTTATCGTCCGATAAATTGGCAGTAAGATTTCTAAGATTAATCATTTCTGTTGGTGTAACAGATTTAAGATTTAAAAACGGATTTTCCATAAGATTGATTTTGGTTGTTTTGATAAATATTTTTTATTAGTTGTAAAACTCTGTAAACTATTACAAGGAGTGCAAAAGTTCCCAGCCAGTGTATTTGAAATGATTTGATAATATCGCCATGCAGCAAATAGGATATGGAATGACCAATCCCGCAACCCGGACACCATGTAAATCCTAATCGATTAAATAAGCAAAAAGAAAAATGCGATTCCGCCGGGTTAATCATCGCCAGATAAATCAACGAAACAATCCAAAAGGATAATTCAAAAGAAAAATATTTTTTAATTATACTCACTTTATTCTTTGCGTACCCTGTGTCTTCGTGTAAAATAACTACACAAAGAAATCCGGTGTCAAATCAGCACCTGGTTTTACCGCATACTGCTCCAAATCCGTAATTCCTTCGCTGATTAAAACTTCGTCATCCATGAAAAAGTTCCCGGTAGTAGTTTTTCCATCGCGTTTTAAAATATAATAGGCAGCATCTGCCATGATAGATGGTTTACGAGATGAGTTCGCCACCGACTCACCGCCTAATAGATTCAGTACGGCTGCTGTGGCAATTGTCGTGCGTGGCCACAAGGCGTTCACACCTACTTTTCCTTTGTATTCACCACCCAAACCTAAGACAACCAAACTCATTCCGAATTTGGCAATAGAATATCCGGTGTGTCCGGCAAACCAACGTTCTGTAATAGAAGTTAAAGGTGGTGACAACATTAAAATATGCGGATTTTCTGCTTTCAATAAATAGGGCATACATAATTTAGAACATAAGAAAGTTCCGCGCGTATTGATATCCTGCATCAGGTCATAGCGTTTCATTTCTAATTGCGCCAATGGCGATAAATTAATAGCCGATGCATTGTTGATTAAGATATCAATACCGCCAAAAGTTTCTACGGTTTGTTTTACCGCTGCAGCTACTTCCTCTTCATTGCGTATATCGCATTTAATACCAAGACCTTTACCGCCTGCTTTGTTCATATCTTCTGCAGCGGTGTAAATCGTGCCGCCGAGTTTTGGATTTTCTTCCGTGCTTTTCGCAGCGATGACGATATTAGCGCCTTCTGCCGCTAAACGCATTCCTATGGCGTGACCAATGCCGCGGGTGGCACCTGATATAAAGACTGTTTTGTTTTTGAATGACATAAAATGAATTTGAGAATTGAAAATTTACTTGTTTACAAATGTAAATATTTAATTGATTAAAAAAACGTATTTTGTATGAAACAATACGGATGCAATTTCCCGGTCCTGAATACCGACAACTATGTGATGCGCCTGCCGACCAACTGGTACAGCAACTGTTTGATACTTACGGTGATAAAACAGCACGACAAATCTATCTGCAGCTGATACACACCTTTTCACAAATTGACATTCAAAGTCTGCCGAAAGAAATCGTGGATTTTCACACACAAAATGAAAAAAATATCCGTATTAAACATCCCGAAAAAATAGACATTGCAGCAGACTTTTTTCAGTCGCATGGACATTCCATGTTTCTGATTTTAATAACGA
Organism: Sphingobacteriales bacterium; assembly: GCA_016721245.1. Lineage (GTDB taxonomy): Bacteria > Bacteroidota > Bacteroidia > Chitinophagales > JADIYW01 > JADJSS01. The sequence goes on along the minus strand of JADKIQ010000012.1, from coordinate 67,247 downwards.
AATGCCTTCCGCAATTATATTCGTCGTATCGCGGCTCTAAAGTTTTATACGAAACCGGATATCTGGTAGGAAAAGACAATGAGACACTAGTTGCCCGCCGCTTAATGGAAACCGCACAATTCTTTATCGACATTATGAGTAAAGACTCTTTTCAGCCCGGTCATTACGGATTTTTTTCGGCCACCAAAGTGCGCATCATTCATGCATACGTACGCAAATTTATGTGGGATAAAGGCTGGAATGAAAAATTCTCCAACGAATACGACCAGCCCGTTTGCCAGGAAGATATGATGGGTACTTTGCTGGCGTTTTCTGTCTGCAACATTGAAGGCATTCGTAAGATGGGTTTACTGGTTTCCGAAGAAGAGGCTGATGCGATTGTCTATACCTGGCACATTGCCGGAAAACTGTTAGGTGTTGCCGACGAATTTAATCCGGATTCGTTTGAAGAAGGACATCTATTGTTTCACCATCTCATCCATAAAGAGAAAAAATTAGGCATGGAAAATAAAGTGCTGGTAGATGCTATTTTAAATTTCATGCGCAGCATATTTACACCTGCTGCTTTAAATTATACAGCCTTAAAAAAACAAAACAAACTGCCGGAATTGCTCGTCAGTTATCTCGTGGGTAAAGAAGTTTCGCCTTATATCGGATTAGATTACCATACGGACATTTACTACAAACACGTATTGAAAGGAATTGCCCTTGTATTGCCGAATATCTTTATCCAGTCACGAAAAAATATACTGGCACAGAACATCGTTGTCGACAACTCTGCGAAACTTGTAGCAGGTATTTTCCAGTACATCAAAGACACCTATAAACTGGAATTCAGAATTCAGGAGGCGATACTAGACGACTGGAAATTGAATAAGTATTTAAACAGCTATGGGCTGAAAAACATTGTTGCTTCTTAAGCACTTTTAGGTTTATAAAATCTGTTTAACACTTGTAATCCAGTATATAATTTTCAATCTCCCGGATAATATTCTCAATATTATAAACAATCTCATAAGCATCCATACGCATTACATGTAATCCCAAAGATTCCAAATATGCATCCCTGATTTTATCCTTTTCAATAATGGCTTCCTCATTATGTGTAACACCATCAATTTCTATTACCAATCGTAATGCATGACAATAAAAATCAACAATATACTTTCCTATTGGTTTTTGACGGTGAAAATCATATCCGTAAAAAGCATCTCCTTTCAGATATCTCCATAGTTTGGCTTCGGAATGAGTCGGATTATTTCGCAATGCTCTTGCATACGGTTTCAGGTACTTTTCGTACGTTATTTTCATAAAAGTTTTACTATTTAGATACCAATACCTGTCTTTTTCCATAAAATTCAGCCGGATTTTTTACACCTCCCTCCATCCCTCCTTGTTAGGAGGGAGCGGCTTTCCTTATACATCCTTGTACTTGCCATTGATTAAACGGTAATCACTTACAAAATGGCAGAGTCCGTTCCTCCCTATCAAGGGAGGCTAGGTGGGTGTAAAACACACGGAAACCATAAATTTTTCTTATGTTAATTTCACCAGTTTAACCAATAACTTAACCTTCAATTTACAATGCATGCATTGTAAATTGGTATATTTACTTCATAAATTTTAAAATATCTAAATAACGAAAAATGAAAAAAGTAGTTTTTATTGATGGTGTTCGTACACCTTTCTTAAAATCAGGTACAGATTATATGGATTTAATGTCATACCAGCTTGGACAATTTGCTATCAAAGGCTTACTGGACAAAACAGGTATTGACGTAAATGAAATCGACAGAGTGGTGTATGGCAACGTAATATCCAATGTGCGTACGGAAAATGTCGCGCGTGAAGCGGCAGTCACTGCTGGCATTCCGGTAAAAGCTCCGGCAAACACGGTAAAACAAGCTTGTATTTCCGCCAATCAGGCGATGTGCAACGCTGTTGATTCAATTCAATTAGGAAGAGCGGATGTGATTATTTCCGGCGGTACAGAATGTACATCCGACACTCCAATTGGTTATACCAAAGAAATGCGTAAAAAATTATTTGCTGCACAGAAATTGAGCACTCCAATGGAGTATGCAAAATTTGCAACCACTTTACGTCCAGGCGATTTTTTACCGGACAGACCTTCTGTTTCTGAATTCATTACCGGCAGAACCATGGGACAGGATTGCGAGATTTTAGCGCAAAAATTTGGCGTAACGCGCGAAGAGCAGGACGAACTGGCAACAGCTTCTCACCAGAATGCAGCAAAAGCATTTGAAGCCGGTTTAATGGACGATATCGTAGCGGTTCAATTACCACCTAACTTCACTCCTATCTCCAAAGACAACGGCGTACGCGGCGATTCTACGGTAGAAAAAATGGCAAAACTAAAACCTGCTTTTGATAAATATGTGGGAACGATTACAGCGGCTAATGCTTCTTTCTTAACGGATGGTGCAACTGCGGTTTTATTAACTTCAGAAGATAAAGCCAAAGAATTAGGCTTAACGCCAAAAGCAGAAATCGTAGACTATGCTTTCACAGGCGGCGATTTATACGAAGAGTTATTGTTAGGTCCTGCATATTCTATCGCAGCTGTTTTAAAACAAACCGGTTTATCCTTAGAGGATATCGATGTGTTTGAAATCCACGAAGCATTTGCAGGTCAGGTACTGGCCAACTTAAAAGCGCTGGCTTCTGCTGAATGGTGCAAGAAACAATTAGGCTTAGACAAACCGGTTGGACAAATTCCATTGAATAAAATCAACCAATGGGGCGGTTCTTTGTCTATCGGGCATCCGTTTGGTGCCACCGGCGGTCGTTTAATTACCATGGCGGCAAACCGTTTACAAAAAGGCGGCGGCAAATATGCATTGTTAGCTGCTTGTGCAGCAGGTGCACACGGTCATGCGATGATTATTAAAAAATATTAACCTCTCCCCTAACCCCTCTCCAATTGGAGAGGGGAAGTTTCGATTCCATCAAAACGGGGTATGGTAAAATCAATTATAAAACATATACTATGGCAACTTTAAAACGTGAAGATTATATCACCATCGAAAAGAATGCAAACGGAGTCTGCACGATTTGGATGGATCAAAAAAACGAGAAAATCAATAAAATAGGACCGGACTTAATCGGTTTGTTTGAAGAGGTTTTTTCAGAATTAGACAAAGATGATTCCATAAAAGCATTCGTACTAACCAGCAAGAAAAAAGATTTCATTGCCGGTGCGGATATCGAAGCTTTTCAAAAAGTGGAAAAACCGGGCGACTGGAAACCGATTGCAGAAAAAGGTCATGCGATTTTAAATCAGATAGAGAAATCTAAAAAGCCTATAGTTGCTGCCATTCATGGTAATGCTTTAGGTGCAGGTCTGGAAATTGCACTGGCTTGTCACGCACGTATTGCATCCAACGACAAGTCTACGAAAGTGGCTTTACCGGAAGTGAAACTGGGTTTACTACCGGGCGGTGGCGGCACACAACGTTTGCCACGCTTAGTAGGTTTGCAGGCTGCATTAGATATGATGTTGACCGGTAAAAACGTATTTCCTTATCCTGCCCTTAAAATGGGATTGGTGGACAAAGTAGTGCACGTTTCTTCTTTGCAAAATGCTGCTCAAAAAATGGCATTGGAACTCGTTGGCAAACCTATTAAACGTGAACGCAACGAATTAAACCTCGATACGGTAAAAGCAGGATTCCCTGCCATCCAAAAATCATTAATGGGTATGGTAATGGAAGCTCCCTTAGTCAATAAAATTGTATTTACAGAAGCCAAGAAAATGGTCGATAAACAGGCGCATGGCAACTATCCTGCACCTTACAAAATCATGGAGTGCGTAGAAATTGGCTGGAACCAGGGCATTGAGAAAGGTTATGCGGCAGAAGTGGAAAAATTCGAAGAATTGATTTTATCTCCTGTTTCACGTCAGCTCATCAATATCTTTTTTGCCATGACAGACAAAAAGAAAAATCCGTACGGAGAAGACAAAGTGAAACACGTACATCGTTTAGGTATGATTGGCGCCGGCTTCATGGGTGCCGGTATTGCGGAAGTTTCTATGGATGATGATATGCATGTCTTGCTGAAAGATATTAATCAGGATATGATTAATTCTGCCTACAAAACCATTTACGGTGATTATGCAAAAAAAGTGTCGAAGAAAGCGATGACCAAAATTGAACTGGAAGAAAAGATGGCCTTGCTTTCCGGTTCTTTGAATTATTCTGATTTAGATAATCAGGAAATCATCATCGAAGCGGTATTTGAAGATTTAAAACTGAAACAAAACATCTTAAAAGATGTGGAAGCGAATGCAAAAGCAAACACCATTTTTGCAACCAATACTTCTGCATTACCGATAAAAGCAATTGCAGCGAATGCCAAAAATCCTGAGCTGGTAATTGGTATGCACTACTTCTCTCCTGTTCCGAAAATGCCTTTGCTGGAAATCATCAAAACAGATAAAACAGCGGATTGGGTCATTGCCACTTGCTTTGATGTGGGGGTGCGACAAGGCAAAACGGTGATTGTGGTGAACGACGGTCCGGGTTTTTATACTACCCGTATTTTAGCACCCTTGATGAATGAAGCACAATTGATGCTGGATGAAGGCGGTGATATCTTACAAATCGACAGAGAGATGAATCTATTCGGTTATCCGGTTGGACCGATTACGCTGTCTGATGAAGTGGGTATTGATGTAGGCGCGCATATCATGAGCGGCGAGTTGATGCAGGAAATGCTGAAACAGCGACCTGATTTTAAAGTAAGTAAAACCTTACTGGAGATTTCTAAAGCCGGATACAAAGGCAGAAAAAACAAAAAAGGGTTTTACAAGTACGACGAAAACGGTAAGAAAGTTTCAGGACAGGTAGACCCGAATATTTATTCATTCTACGGCGGCAACGCACGCAAGAAATTTGATGCCAATGAAATACATATGCGTTGCGGCATGTCGATGGTCAATGAAGCAGCATTATGCTTACAGGAAGGCATCATCGAAAATCCGCTGGACGGCGATATCGGTGCTATCTTTGGTTTGGGCTTCCCTCCGTTCCGCGGCGGTCCGTTCAGATACATTGATACTTTAGGCGCACAACAAGTGGTAGATATATTAAATGACTTAGCTGCAAAACATGGCGCACGCTTCAAACCTGCACAAATCTTAGTGGATTATGCTAAGAGTGGAAAGAAGTTTTATAATAAGTAATGAGTAAATAGTACTTAGTAATTAGAATAAAAATGCTGGACGAAATGTTCGGCATTTTTTATTACATTTATTTTTTTAAAGAGCAAACAAAACTCTATGAAACTATTGCTTTACATTAACATATTCATCCTTACAATATCTTGTAAAAATAAAACATCTAAATTGAATGTGATTCAGAGGCAAATTGATTCAATTGAAACTTTCAAAAACAATTCATCAAAATTACAATCAAGCATCTTTTTACCAGAAGATTATATAACAAAACAGGAAATAAACAAATTTGTGGCAGAAATAAATAAACTTATTTTGAGCGGAAATTTTACATCAGAGAGAATAGGTGGATTCAATAACGGATATTGCGAAATAACAAAATACTTTAAGGATAGCTCTTTAGTATTAATAGAGCTTGGTTGTGGAGATTGTACCAACTTTATGTCAAATGAAAAATATTACATAAAAAACAACGATTTAATTTTTGTCAATAAAAATTACATTAACTATGGATATAACCCTTGTTGGTCAAAAGAAACATGTAAAGAAAATGGCATCACGGAAAAATTGAAGAGAAAAATATTAAAGACGCGAAACGAAAAGTATTATATTTTTGAAATGGGTTCTAGTTTTACACGAATGGGAAATCTAAATGATACGCTATATGTGAGTAATGATACACTTTCAGTAGAAGATATATTGAATGATGCAGTAAATTATTCAAAAGCAAAAGAGTAATCGAAACAAATTTTTACTTGAAAGAAGATAACAATATTTGATTCTTTCTTAAAACAAACCTATCTTAAAATATCTACCTTTGAGAAATACAAAACATTTCTCTCTCATGGACTTCAACCTCTCCAAATCATTAGAAATCTTACAACGCACGCCGGATACGCTGTTTGCCATATTGCAAGGCATTTCATCCGACTGGACTACTACCAACGAAGGTGGCGATAGCTGGTCGGTATATGATATTATCGGACATCTCATTCACGGTGAAAAAACAGACTGGATACAGCGCATAGAAATCATACTTTCTGACAGTAAAGATAAAACCTTTGCGCCGTTCGACCGATTTGCCCAGTTTGCAGAAAGCAAGGATAAAACATTGCCCGCGCTATTAGCTGAGTTTAAAATCTTACGCGAAAAGAATATCAAAACTTTACAATCGTTCCACCTTACCAAAAATGATTTCACAAAAAAAGGAAATCATCCGGCTTTGGGAGAAGTCACTATGGCACAACTCATTGCTACCTGGACGGTACACGACCTGAACCACCTCGCACAGATATCCCGCGTGATGGCTAAACAATATAAAAATGAAACCGGCCCCTGGATAGAATACCTGAGTATTTTGAAACAATAAAACAAGCAATGTGTTTATCACATAATATTGTAATTTTATAGAATGAGAAAAGCAACCCGTTTCGTTTTTTTTATTGTTGCTTCAGTTGCAATTATAAGTTGTTCCAGCAAAGAACAAAACCAATCCGCTGCTTCCATCGAACAAAATTGCGGAACAAATGCGGCGCTTTCCACCTGCCTTACGCCTAAATTTGATTCCGCCTATTACATTGAACAAGGCATCAAATATTTTCAAACCATGCAATCGGATATACCGAATGACGTACAGCCAAATTATTCACCATTGGTGATTCGCTGGGAATGGCCGCCCTGGTTATTGCTTACCGGTTATAAAAAAGATTTCTTAATCAGTTCCGATATCTTACTCAAATTAAATCCGACACAATACTATAAACTGGATTGCAAGTATTTTGAAGAACAGCCGTTTTGCCGTTGTCATGTCATTTTTGATTACAGCGGTGACAGCTGCCCTATTTACGAAGAGTTCACTTTTAATGACCAGGGAGAAATCACGTTTATAGAAGCCTGGTCTGATTTTGAAAGCAAACTGCCGGCTAACATGAATGCGGGTAGCGACAGCCTCTGGAGTGAAGATGAATACTGGGCGAAACAAGCGAATATACTTCGTCTGTCTGTAAAAGTTCCGGGACTGGGAAATAGCAACGGAAAGATTGATATCAACTCCGCCGAAATGAAAAATGCCGCTGCGGTTGACAAAGATGTAAACGAACTGCTGAAACGTCTGAAAGACCCGATCAGAACTTACCTGCAGCAATTAGCCACGCACCAGAATGAATTGTCACACGGCTGTGAAACACCCGCAGGTGACCGGTATCCATATTATCATCCTTAGTATAGAAAAGTTAAAAGTCTTTTCTATTTTTACCGCATGAATAAAAACAGATTAGAAGCTTTCAGCGACGGTGTCATTGCGATTATCATTACTATCATGGTACTGGAATTAAAAATGCCGCACAGTGCAGAATGGTCGGCTTTAAAAGAATTACTGCCCATCTTCCTGAGCTATATCATCAGTTTTATTTATGTGGGTATATACTGGAATAATCACCATCACTTATTGCATGCCACCAAACATATCAGTGCGGGAATTATGTGGTCGAATCACGTTTTATTATTTTTTCTTTCCTTAGTGCCTTTCGGTACTGCATGGATGGGTGAAAATCACTTTGCAAAAAACACGGTCATTCTGTATGCTGTTTTATTATTGATGTGCGGGGTAGCTTACAACATTCTGCAGAGAATGATTTCAAGTTGCCACATTGCGGAACCGCACATACTGAAGGCTATGGAAAGAACGAAAATCAAAGGTTACTTTTCATTAATCAGTTATACTGCTGCCATTCCGCTGGCGTATATAAATCCGTATATTTCCTGTGCCATCTTTGTGCTGGTGGCTGTAGCCTGGTTTATTCCGGATAAAAATATTGAGAAAGCGCTGAAAGAATAGAAAATTAAACACATAGACACATAGTATTAAAAGAGAAAATCGGACAATGCTATACTTACAATTAGCAAGAGAATAGCATAGTATTCATCTAAGATGAATTTCTATGCTTCATCTAAGGCTGCACGAATATACACTACCAAACGCTTCGTCTGTCAGATGTTTTTTTTAAGTAAAAAATCTATTTTATAAATTCTATATATCTATGTTTTTAAAAAGTTTTGCGCCGTAATCATCCTGTTTTTCCCGGCCAAATCCTGTTTGATATAAACGTGTCTGAACCCTTTTGTTTCCAGCAGTGCTTTTACATCGTTTGCATTAAATTCATTCAGCTCCAGATACAGCTTACCGTGCGGTGTCAGATGCTGCAAGGCAAAATCCGCAATCTTATCATAAAACAGCAACGGATTGTTATCTTCTACAAACAATGCCAGATGTGGCTCAAACTGCACCGTAGAAACCGACATCTGCTCTTTTTCTTTCAACGGAATGTATGGAGGATTGCTTACAATAATATCCAGTTTTAGAGGTCCGACATCATTCGTTTCCATGTATAAATTCACGTCCACAAAAAAATCAGTATTTGGTAAAATATCGTGATTGAAAAATTCTATTAGTGTGTGATTTTTAAGTGCATTTATTTTTGCCACCTCCAATGCATTTTCGCTGACATCTATCGCAAATACGCTCCATTCGGGACGATGCTTCTTCAACGAAATGGCAATACATCCGCTGCCGGTTCCGATATCCAGCACAGATACTAGTTCCTGTTTATTTTCCGATAAAATCGAATGCACGAGTTCTTCCGTTTCGGGACGAGGTATCAGTACATGCTCATCCACATAAAAATCCAGTCCGTAAAAATGTGCCTTATTGAAAATATATTGTATCGGATAATGATTGGAAATTTTTTCATAGATATAATTCAGTTCCTCAATTTCATCATCGTTCAAATCAAAGTCTTTAATATCAAAATAACGTTTCTTAAAAAAATCTTCCAGCGTAAACTTAAAAAGATTCTCCGCTTCCCTTGCATCGAAAGACTCCGAAAGCATGGGCAGGATGATATTTTTATAGTGTTGTACGTTCATTTTTGTATTTTTGTGAAAGTTAGTAATAAGTAATAAGGAGTAAGTAATAAGTGACGGAAAAAGATTCAACATATCATTCCAAATATATGCATCGTTGTTTTGAACTGGCAAAACTGGGTGAAAGCTATGTAGCGCCCAATCCAATGGTAGGTGCTGTTTTAGTATACGAGGATAGGATTATCGGCGAAGGCTACCACCAACACTATGGTGAAGCACATGCTGAAGTAAACTGTCTGAACAGTGTGTCAGCGGAAAATCAGCATCTGATATCACTTTCTACTTTATATGTAAGCCTGGAACCCTGTGCTCATTTCGGCAAAACACCGCCCTGCGCTGATTTAATCATACAACATAAAATACCGAAAGTGGTCATTTCCGTGCAGGACAATTTTCACGAAGTGAACGGAAAAGGCATTGAACGCTTAAGAGCCAATAATATAGAAGTCATTACCGGAGTTTTAGAAGAAGAAGGCAAAGAACTGATTAAACATTTTCTGTTCTTTCATCAATACAAGCGGCCCTATGTTACTCTGAAATTTGCACAAACCAAAGACGGATATCTCGGAATTAAAGAACAGGAAGTAAAAATTTCCAATGAGTTATCTAAAAGATATGTGCATCAGCTGCGCGCCGCACATCAGGCAATTCTGGTAGGAAAAAACACGGTTCTATCTGATAATCCTGAATTGAGTGTAAGATACTGGAAAGGTAAAAATCCAATCAGAATTATTTTAGGAAATGCTAACGATATTCCGGCAGATTTCAACATCTTTAATAATACGACAGCAACAATATTCTTATCGGCTGAGAATAAGCAAGCATTGAACGTCAACGAAATTCTGACTCAACTCTACCATAAAAATATTCTCTCTGTTTTAGTAGAAGGCGGTGCAGATGTATTGCAGCAATTTATTGAAAGCAATTTATGGAATGAAGCGTATGTGATTACTGCTGATAAAGAAATCAATGAACATCAGAGCAACATCAGCAACGACAATTTAATCAAAGCGCCGGAAATAGCAGGTGATATCATTCATACCATTTCATTAGAAAACGATACCATTCAACTTTTAAAAAACACACATGATTTATCTTTTACTTAGTATTCTCTGTTCTACTTCATTAGTTATAATTCTGCGTTTGTTTTCCAACTGGAATATTAAAACACCGCACGGCATTGTTTTTAACTATTTAGTATGCTGCATCACCGGCTTGTTATTATCGGAACAGTTACCTACCGCAAGCGAATATTTCAGCTGGAACGGCTGGTATGCCTGCTTACTGTTGGGAACCTTATTTTATACGGTATTCAATATTACCGGAAAAGCTACCGGTATTCTGGGCGTTGCCACCACCAGTTTATTGTTTAAAATCTCTTTCATTATTACGGTCATTGTTGCCATGTTGTTTTTAGGTGATATAATCACCTGGAATAAAATCGTTGGAATCCTTTTAGCTTTGCTTGCTGTATTTTTAATCACATACTCTAAAGACAAACAGGAAAACACCAATACGGCAAGCGAAAACAGAAGCTACATTCTGATGTGCTTATTTGTTTTTTTCGGGAGCGGTGCCTGTGATACGGGATTCGACATGATACGCTTAAATCTCATTCCGGTAAATCTGGAACACATTGCAACTGTTACGATATTCTTTGGTGCTTTCCTTTCCAGCTTCCTACTAAACTTCAGGGATAAATCTTTATTTCAATGGAAAAATGTGGCGGGTGGTTTACTATTAGGCATCCCCAACTATGGTTCTCTGTATTTCTGGATACAGGCGCTGAAAGTTTTAAAAATAAAATTCAACTGGGATTCCTCCACTTTATTTCCAATAAACAATATTGGCGTAGTTTGTTTATCCGCTTTGATTGGATTTCTGTTGTTTAAAGAAACATTTTCTGTGCGAAAATTAGTTGGCTTCATATTAGCGGTCGCCAGCATTGTCATTATCGGGTTTTTAAATTAAACATTGCATTCTTATTTTACCATACAACCCATAGAAGAAATACTTTACAAAGATAAAGCGAGCAAATTTATAGGATTTGCATACCCGGTAAAAGAGGAAAAAGAGATAAAAGAAAAATTAGATCATTTAAGAAATCTGCATCCGAAGGCTACGCATCATTGTTATGCCTACCGCTTAGGATTGGATAAAAATAATTACCGCGCCAATGATGACGGGGAACCCAACGGCACTGCAGGCAAGCCGATTTTAGGTCAGATTGATTCCTTCGGTATTACCAACTGTTTGATTGTCGTTGTGCGATATTTCGGCGGCACCAAACTGGGTGTTTCCGGTTTAATTGATGCTTATAAAGAATGTGCGAAAGAAACGATAGAATCGACACATATAATTGAGCTGCGGATTTTGGATTATTACGAACTGAAATGTTCGTATGAAAACATCAATAAAATATACCAGATTGTCAACAATTGCAAAGCGACCATTACTGCACAGCAATTAGACAACCAGTCCGTTTTTATTATTGCAACAGAGCAGGATATTTCTTCTTTGTTAGAAAGCAAACTCACAGATGAGCAAATTGAATTTTCTTTTTTAGAACGAAAATAAAAAGCGTTCAAAGAATCTTTGAACGCCTGAAAACCATAAAACTATAAAAAACGATTTTTCTTATTTTATCTTCTTAGGGAAGCGGAAATTCAACTGCGTGGTTACACCTAACTGAAAACTCATCGGTTGTCCTTTTTTGAAGGAAGAAGCAAACCCTGTACGTCCTCCGATTGTCAATGCCAGATTTCGTGTCATGAACAAATCGAAATCAAAACCGCCGGCAATACCAAATTCTGTTTTATTATATTCCGGTGTATTTTTCAATTCATTTCCATCCATCATTACATTTTTCTTCAGCAGGAAACCAATTTGCGGACCAAACAAAAAGCTCAAGGCGATAGGCTTGGAATTATAATTATTGATGAAAGTCTGTTTATATTTCATCATCAATGGAAACTTCAAATAGAGCAGATTAACATCTTTTATACAGTCATGATCTTCTGTTAATTGTCTCATGTTGTATTTTTGTCCCTGCTCTGAAATCTGTGCTTCCAGTTCAATTCCCCAGCGGTCTGTATAATCATAGCCAATATTCAAGCCGTATGCTTTTCCAAACTGCACCTTTGGCGTTATGGAAGTAGTGTTTTCATCGGCACTGAATGTTTTTTTGTTCAGCCATACATTATTGATGGAGATAAATGCGCCGATATGGAATCCCTTATTGATATCATATCCAGCAAACTGTTTCAGGTTCTTCAGGAATTTTTCTTTGTTCGGATTTAAATCCGTGATGCCTGCCGCCTGTGATTCAATATCTAACTTCTCCAGTTTTTCGGGTTCTATCATAGAACGCAACACATCTCTTCCCGAAATCGGCGACTGCTGCACTTTTACCGGCACCACTGAAGCTGTCAACTGTTCTGCTGCCGTTCCGCGGATAGGCTCGGATATAGGTTGTGTGATGTCTTGCTCAACCTCGGCCGATATTTGTTTTTCAGCACTATTATCTGCAATCACCAGCCCGTCAGCAGCATCTGCTGCATTTCCACTAGTATTGTAGTTGTCTGCGGTTGATGTTGTTTTATTCTTATTTTCCGACAAACCAATTGCAGCATCTTGTAAACTGCTTTCTGTCGATTTACTATTTCCGGAAGACTTATTCTTTGTTGCTTTTCTTGTGCCTTTTTCTTTAACAAGCATTGCAGAAGAAGAAGAAGAAGAAGTTGTTGTTGTTGTTGTTTTTTTTGCGGAACAAGGGCAGTAACTGCATCGTAGCTCTTCGTTACCGCTTCCTGATTTTCAGGTTGCACTTCCAGTCGTTTTAAGCGGGCTGCACGTTTCACATCCGCTGCCGTTTTTTGTTCCGCGTAAAGTGCCGCTTCATTCTTAGCAACATTCTTATCTGTACTGTAGAACGATGATACAGATGGTTTACTGTTATTTAGGTCAGATTTATTTTCCGGAGAAGTTAAATCCGTTTTAGTACCGGCTACATTAGATTTATCAATTTCAGATGCACTATTTAATTTATTTCCGGAATTCTCAGCATCACTGTTTTGACCAATCTCATCTTTCAGTAATCTTTTATTAAGTGCAATCTGACTGCTGCTGTTTTTTAGGAAAATATTTTTATAAACATAAATACTACTTGCGGAAGTAAAAACTAACAATAACAATAACAACAAGTATTTGTATTTACTGTACCATGTCTTACTCGGTGGCAATTTACTTTCAATCGCGTTCCACAAAAACGCAGGCGGTTCCACACTCGCATTTTCGAGCGTGTTTTTTACCTGTTGGTCAAACTTGTTATTTCGCGATTGTTGCACTTTTTTTTACTATTTCTGATTTTTTTACCATATCCACCAGCAGGTAACGCGCACGTGCTAATTGTGACTTTGAGGTTCCCTCACTAATCTCCAGCAGCTCTCCTATTTCTTTGTGCGAAAACCCCTCCACTACATACAAGTTGAATACTGTTTTATACCCGTGTGATAATTTATCAATCATCTTCATTAAATCTTCCAGCTCCAGTTCATCACCGGTATCTGCCCACGGTATATCCTTGTTGATGTCATCCACATTCACTACCGGATACATTTTGGTAGATTTTCTGTAATGCTCTACCGCCGTATTGACAATGATGCGGAGGACCCAGCCTTCGAAAGAACCATCCCCCCTGAATTTATCAATATTTACAAAAACCTTCACAAAGCCTTCCTGCAACAAATCCGCCGCTGCTTCCCGGTTTTTGGCATATCGCAGGCAAACTGCAAACATTTTACCTGACAATAAGCTATACAACTTATACTGAGCATCCCGATTGTTGCTTTTGCAACTTTCAATCAGCTCATTATATAGTATTACTTTATCGTCGTTTGGTTGCATATTGGCAGTAAAAACCTGATTTTTTTTATTTTCGGGTATGTTAACTTAAATTTAAGTCAAATCTGTTAAAAATGTAATTAATTTTTTAGTGGCAATTCCCCGGTGGCTGATACGTGATTTTTCATCCAACATGAGCTCCGCCAACGTTCGCCCATCCGGCAGTACAAAAACAGGATCATATCCGAATCCGTACAAACCGCGTTTCTCCGTTCCTATTTTTCCTTTCAGTATTCCGGTGAACTGATGCTGTATTCCATTTAATATCAAAGTAATAACTGTTTTGAACTGTGCGTTTCTGTTTTCTTTATCCTGCATATGCTCTAACAGTTTATCCATGTTCTTGTTCGCATCCCTGTCGCCCGCATAATGTGCACTGTCTGCGCCAGGTTCTCCATTCAATGCCTCCACTTCCAGGCCGCTGTCTTCTGAAAAACAATTTACATGATACGTTTCAAACACATACGCTGCTTTTTCCGCAGAATTTTCTTCTATCGTATGATGCGTTTCGGGTAGCTCCTCGTTGCATCCGATATCAATTAATTTTTTAATATGAAATACCGGCGGCAGCAAAATCTCTATCTCCTTGATTTTGTTCTGATTATTGGTAGCAAAAACTATTTCCGTCATTAAATAAGTTTAAAAGAGATTTGCAATTGTTTCCATAGCTGGTTCTTAAGCAGCTTTTCTTTCTCCAGCATTTCCGGCGCATCTGCTTTTAAGAACTCTGTTTCACCTACCTCTACTAACTGGTATAAGGGAATATCAATATTTATTCCAATTTCTTTTTCAAGAACGCCAAAAAAGAAACACTTTTTAATCTCCAGTGATTTTTTCAGCGATGAAATCCGTGCATGCGGCGAAGAGGTATCAATAAACAAAAAATTCTCCGTGCTTAATTTTAAGCCGTTTTCAATCAGCTTGGAAAGCAGACTCAGCTGTATTTCAGCTGTAGCTGCATCTTTGCTTTTTTTGTAAAATATTACATAGCCGGCAAATTGCGCATTTACAGAAACCTGCTCCGGCGTATTAAGTACAAAAAATGAATTCATATGACTGGCAACTTAATCTAAATTTTATAAGTGAAGCCCAAAAGTAAGTACCTTTTTTCGTAACTTTGAATAAAATATTGCGTATGTCTGCACAAGTTATGGAATTGGAAACATTACCGAAAATAGAAATCGAAAAAATAACGGAAAGCAAGTTGCCTACCATCGACTTTGACAACCTTCCTTTTGGTAAAACATTCTCTGATCACATGATGATTTGCGAATATTATGACGGCAAATGGCAGTCGGCAAAAATTCAGCCTTACCAGAATATTTCCGTCAGCCCGGCGTGCAATGTTTTCCATTACGGACAAGCTGTATTTGAAGGCATGAAAGCTTATTACAAGCAAGATGATAGCGGTATCGTTTTGTTCAGACCTGAAAAAAACTGGGAACGTTTAAATAAATCTGCAGTGCGTATGTCCATGCCGGAAGTACCGAAAGAACTTTTCATGGAAGGCATTAAAAAATTAGTGGAACTCGATAAGGATTTCATTCCTAAAAAAGCCGGCAGTTCTTTATACATACGTCCGTTTATAATTGGTACGGAGCCTTTCATCGGTGTACGAACTTCCGACAGATATTTATTTATGATTATCATCGGCCCTACCGGTCCTTACTACGGCGAACCCATCTCCGTACTGGTGTACGATACGTTTGTTCGTTCTACCAAAGGTGGTTATGGAAATGCAAAAGCTGCCGGTAACTATGCAGGTACTTTATATCCAAGAGAACTGGCCACCAAAATGGGTTACAAAGATGTATTGTGGCTGGATGGCGAACAAAAAAAATACGCCAATGAAGTGGGCACCATGAATATTTTCTTTGTGATGGATGGCAAACTGGTTACTCCTGAAACAGACGGTACCATTCTGGAGGGCATTACCCGAGACAGTGTCATCACGATTGCAAAATCGTTGGGATATACCGTGGAAGAACGCCCTATTTCTATTGATGAAATAGTAGAAGCACACGAAAGCGGCAAACTCACCGAAATGTTTGGTACAGGTACCGCTGCCGTGGTGAATGTGGTAAACAGATTCGGCTACAAAGGCAAAGATTACTTACTCGATGATAAAGCTTTTACCATCGCTCCTGAAATTAAAAAAGAGCTGGAAGGCATTCAAAAATGCACCCTCGAAGACAAATTTGGCTGGGTGGTGAATGTATTATAAGAGAAGATTTACTATCTTTCAGTAGATTTTTATCTGCATGCAAACCATTAAAACTATTCTTAACTCGCTCAGCGTTTACTTGTTGTTATTTTCAACAGTTTTGTTTCTGTTATTTTCCTCTAGTACATACGGGCAGGATTTACCTTGCGCCAATGAAATTATACAAACCTCACAATTAAAAGATACCGCCTTTGTTCATCACCTGATAAAATTAGCGACGCTGCAGCAAAACAATACGACTGCAACTCAGCGTATCAATGGCAGCATTCTGGAAATTCCGATTGTGGTACACGTATTGCATTTGGGAGAACCTGTCGGAACCGGTACCAATATTTCCGACCAGCAGATTATAGATGCCGTGCAGGGAACCAATGAACGCTGGCGAAAAATAAACACGACAGAAGGCGTGGATATGGAGGTGGAATTTTGCCTTGCACAGTTCGACCCGCAGGGAAACCCGAGCAATGGTATTGTACGAAAAGACGCCAGCGGTATTCCGAATTACCGTCAGTATGGCATCAGCTATATCGGCGCTTTCGGGCAGCCGGGTTCGGATGAAATTGCCACCAAAGATTTCAGCAACTGGCCGCACGATTATGTTTACAATATCTGGGTGGTCAATAAAATTGCAGGCGGCTGGGGCGGATATGCATTTTTCCCTCTGGGCGGCAATTACTCTACGGATGGTGTGGTGATCATTTCAAGTGCGGTGAGATATACTTCCTCCACGCTGGCACATGAGCTGGGACACGGCATGAGTCTGTTCCATACCTTTCAGGGCGATGATGGCAACTTTTGTCCGGTCAATGATTTTTGTTTCTTTCAGGGTGACTGGATTTGCGATACACCGCCGCACCGTCAGGCTGACTGTGCACAAAGCAATTGCAACAACAGTGCAGACAGCATGAATGCGTTCAGAAATACGATGAGTTATTGCAGCGGCAGAGGTTTGTTTACGCAGGGACAAAAAGACCGGGTGCGCACTTCTATACCCAACACCAGCCGAGCGGCTCTGTTGCGTTCGCAGGCATGCACAGGTATTACTACGGGCATTCGGCAACAGACGAATGCAAAGCAATTAGACATTTATCCGAATCCAAGCAATGGAAATTTTACCTTAAACGCAGAGATTAAACCGAATGAAAGAGCTGTTATAGAAATGATTAATACGCTGGGACAAACGATACTGCAGCAGGAACTATCTCCCGGAAACACACATACACTCTCCTTTTCCACCAAATTAGCAAAAGGCATCTACCTGCTGCAATTAAAAAAAGAGGATGTTGTTGTTGGTACAAGTTTGGTGAATGTGCATTAGATAAACAGACTCAAAACATGCGCAAAGCCAAGCTAATGTTGATTGTATATGTGTAACTTTATAGCGTATATAAATGAGTTGGCTGTCATTGTAAATGCAATTTAAATTAATCTAAATCATTTAATAATAAAATATGTATTATATTAAAATTATAAAAAAATCGATGTTAATATTTAGTTTATTCATGGTTTCTTGTAGAAAAGAATATTATTGTGAATGTACAGATCAAGTTGGAAATGTCGTCTATGTTGCAAATTTAAAAGCAATTAATACAGCAAAAGCGTTAGTAATTTGTAAAAAGAAAAAAAGTAATGGTAATGGAAACAATGATATTTGTTCAATTAAATAAGTATAATTAAAACACAACGAACAGCTAACAAAAAAAATCCCGAGCTTATACTCGGGATTTTATTTATACGGATATTGAGTTATTTCTACATCAACCAGCCGATTAATTTCTTAATCAGATTGGTGCCGCTTTCTGTATAAGGCGGGAATCGTTGTTTCAAATCGCTTAAAGTAGATTTTTTTAATACGCCTTTCAGGTGACTGAACGTATCGAAACTCAATTTACCATGGTAAGCGCCGATGCCGCTTTCGCCTACACCACCAAACGGCAGTTCAAACTGTCCTACATGCATCAGGCATTCGTTAACAGATGCATTTCCGGAAGACGTTTCATTCAGTATTCTTTCCTGATACATTTTATCATCCGAGAAAATATACAAGGCTAAAGGTTTATTGCGGGAATTCACAAAATTGATGGCGTCGTCTAATTTTTCATATTCAATCACTGGCAAAATCGGGCCGAAGATTTCTTCCTGCATCACCGGGTCTTCTACCGAAACGCCATCCAGTAAGGTAGGCGCAATGTATAAATCTTTGATATCGGTTTGTCCGCCCATCAGCACATTGCCTTTTTCGAGCAAACGAGCCAGACGCAGGAAATGTTTTTCGTTGATGATGCGGCCGTAATCAGGACTTTGCTGCGGATTTTCTCCGAAAAAGTCTTTGGTGGTTTTAGCAAACAAGTCCACAAATTTTTGTTTCACTTTCTTGTCTACTAAAATATAATCCGGCGCTACGCAGGTTTGTCCGGCATTGGTAAATTTACCCCAAACGATACGTTTGATGCCCCAGTTGGTGCTGAAGGTTTCGTCCACAAAACATGGACTCTTTCCGCCCAACTCTAAAGTAACGGGTGTCAGGTATTTTGCCGCCGACTGATAAATGTATCTTCCGATTTCAGTACCACCTGTAAAGAAGATGTAATCAAAACGCTGTTCCAGCAATGATTTGCTTTCGTTAACGCCGCCGGTAACCACTTTCAGATAGCCGGGTTCGTAATTGCTGTTAATCAGTTTTTCGAGCAAAGCGGCAGTATGTGCTGCCATTTCCGATGGTTTAATGATAGCGGTATTTCCCGCAGCCATGGCACCAATCATTGGAGAAACAGCCAGCTGGAACGGATAATTCCAGGGCGCAATAATATAAGTAACACCGTAAGGCTCTGCCTGAATCCAGGAACTTCCCAACTGATGAAACAAAGGAGTTTTCACTTTGCGTGGTTTGGAAAGCGAGCGAATATCTTTCAGCGTGTGATCGATATCTGCCAGCAAAAAGCCGATTTCCGTGCCGTAGGCTTCCATGGGCGATTTGTTCAAATCTTTTTTCAAAGCGTCCATGATGGCTTTTTCATTATCCACAATTAATTGTTTTAACTTTTTTAATTGCTGAATTCTGAATTCTACGTCTTTTGATTTTCCGGTGTTGAAAAACTGACGTTGCTGGTTCACCAGTTCCGCAGCATCAAATGCTGTATAAACCTGACTTTCAATTGTTGCTGACATATGTTGTTGATTAATGAATTATAGAATTGTTGAATTATAAAATTAAATTATTTTTTTCATTCATACCAATTTTTTGTTATTTGTATGGAATTCCGATTTGTTTATAGAGAAAATGCAGTAACCAAATCGGGCCAATCAGCAAAAACTGTAAATCTTCAAAGAAGGAAGGCTTTTGCCCTTCTATTTTGTGCCCGATAAACTGAAAAATCCAGGCAATTACAAATACAATTACGGAGAACTGCCACAGATTCAATCCGATATGTGGCAATACGGAGGAAGCCAGGAATCGATTTACCCATAAAAAAAGTGCGCCAATCAGCACCATGCCGGCAAAAATCGGAAAAGACAACCTAAAATAGAAGGCCAGTGCGAACACAAACACAATAGTTGCCACATTTATCCAGCCGTCTGCAATTAACGGAAAGGGAATAGACATCAGCAAACCAAAGACGGTGAACAATATAACCGGTACACAAATCCAGTGAATCAGCTTGTTGGTGGGATTCTGGTGATCCCGTCCGTATAAGGTCAGCCATTCGTCAATTGTCTTCATAAGCTATTTTCTTTGTACTAAATTACTCATTTTTGGGATATCTGTGGGTCAAAACTACTAACAGTCAAAACTTATCCTGGTTGAAGAAACACATTAAATCGTAGTTAAAAAGGCATAAACACTTTAGTTTCCGATTTTTTGGCAATATATTTGCGCAATCATAAATAACAAAAAACAAACATTATATGAAAAAATCATTCATTTCTCTTTTATTTATTGGAACTATGGCTGTTGTATTAACAGTAGGATGCTCTAAACCAGCTAAAACATGCACCACATATACAGAGGACAATGTGTTGGCAGGTTACAGCGGTTCGCATTCAATATTAAATAATACATATTCGTTTGATGACTCATTAACAATCACCAATCCAACTGCTGGAGATGCTAAAATTAGTATAAAAAGTGAAAAATTAGGCACCTCATTAACAGGCACCTTTGATGCTAATAATTGTGGAAGAGTAACTTTAGATTCCGTAATTATTGCATCACAAGTAATTGAAAGTGTTACATTGACTAATATTCGAGCTAGTGGTTATGGCGTTTTTAATGGCACCACACTTAAAACTGTTATCAATATTAAATCCGGTAGTGCATTAATAGGATCCTTACCTATTAGCCTTGCTGGTCAATCTTTAACAGGAACTTTCACAAAAAAATAATTGAAAAATATAAATCATAGTAAAAGCGGCATTATTGCCGCTTTTTTTTTTTCAGGGTAGTAATTTGTTAAAAATGCAACTAATTACATTTTTATTTCAATTATCTTTAGTAAATAAAAATTAAAAGTTTTTGTTTTCATTTATAAAGCAATATATTTGGTAATCATTCGTTAACTAAAAAACAAACTTAAAATGAAGAAATCAATCTTATTGACATTTGTATTAGCAGCAGGTTTTGTTGCAACATTTTTAACAGGCTGTGGCACCGATTCTGGGCCAACTTGCAACTCAATTACAGGAAGAGACACAGGTATACATATTGTTTATCTCGATGAGCTTAATCCAGGAATTACACCTATCAGAGATACCTTAGATGCAACTATTTCAGGCGATGTTGTTACAATTCAATCAAAAGCACTTGGAAAAGCTCTTGTAGGTAAAATAAGTTCTTCAAATTGTAATTTAATTAATTTAGATTCATTTTTTATCGGAAGCGGCCCTGCTGATACACTAAGAATAACTACAACATCTACAGCTTTAACACTTCAACAAAACGATGGTGTTATAAGAATTTGGAATGTTAGAGCTGGAGGCACAGGCACAATTACTAGTACCGGTGCTACTACTAAATTATCCATTGCAAAAGGAAATACAAATATCACCTCATTAGGAGGTGTATTACAAGATTTAAGTGGAAGAAAATTAAACTTAAGAGGTTCTTTCTTAAAATTACCTTAGTACTTATCTTAAGATAAATGTTAAAAAAACTCCAACAAATGTTGGAGTTTTTTTTATGAAATAATTACTTAATATTTCCTTCTTACGTTAAATAAACATAAATTAGCGACCAACTAAAAACAAAGCAACATGAGAAAATTTTTCTTCTTTCTTTTCATTCTTAATTTTGTGTCCTTATTCGCCCAGAAAGCGACTATAAAGGGAATCTTAAAGGATTCAAAAACCAATGAAACGTTGATAGGTGTAAATATTTCTGTAGACAGTATTACAGGAACCACCACAAATGAAGACGGAAGCTACGAATTAAGTGTTGAGCCCGGAAAATATAACATCGTTTACAGTTATATCGGCTATGATAACATTACAAAACAAGTAACGGTAAAAGCTAACCAAACGCAGACAATTGATGTATCCATGGGTGAAATACAAAGTATGTTGGATGAGTTAGTTGTCACCAGTAGTAAATTTGAACGTAAGATTGGGGAAGAAAGTGTTTCTATTGACATCATAAAACCGGCTGCTTTAGAAAAACAAAACCTGAACGACGTAAAAGATGTCCTCAATAAAAGTTCAGGGGTAACCGTTGTGGATGGTCAGCCAAATATCAGAGGAGGCTCCGGCTATTCGTATGGTGCAGGTTCCCGTGTATTATTATTGCTGGATGATTTACCAATTTTGCAGGCGGACGCAGGATTTCCGAGTTTTTCGGGATTGCCTGTAGAAAACATTGGTCAAATTGAAATTATCAAAGGTGCTGCTTCTGCTTTGTATGGATCTTCCGCTATGAATGGTATTATAAACATTAGAACAGCATACCCTACATCAAAACCATATGCCAAGTTTTCTGTCTTCGGAACAGTTTCAGACAACCCAAATAAAAAGGATTACATATTTGATCCCACTACACAAACAATTTCTGGAAAAACAACAGTAGATAAAAAATGGTGGGAATTAGATAGTATAACCTTACTTTCTGGTGCCGGTGGTTTATTTGGAAAAGATACCACTATAAAAAATAATTTTAACAAAAGACCTTACGATGCAGGATTTTCCTTTGCTTACAGAGAAAAAATGGGAAAATTAGACGTGGTTGCCGGTGGTATGTTTTACAAAAAACAAGGACACAAATGGGGTGACAACGAAACCAGAGGCAGAGTAACTGTAGATTTAAGATACAGAGTAAATGATAAAATGAGTTTTGGTGTAAACACCAATATTCAAGCTGCAAAAAGCCAGACTTTCTTTTTGTGGGGTGGAGAAGGAATCAATAAATATATTCCAAGTTCTGTAACCGGTATTCCTACAGAATCCAGAAGTTTCAGAGTAAGTGTGGATCCATTCTTCAGATATGCTGACACCAAAGGAAACAGCCATAAAGTATTAGGAAGGTATATCCGTACAGCTATAGATAATTCTAACAGTCAGGATAATTCTAATAATTATTTTTACGGTGAATATCAATATCAGCGAAGAATTGAAAAATGGAACTTTACCGTAACAACCGGTGCAGTTGCCAACCATGTTCGCTCTTCTTCCCAATTATTCGGTGATACCACGCACATAGGAACTAATATTGCTGGATATTTTCAGTTGGATAAAAAATTCTTTAAAATCTTAAACGTTACTTACGGATTCCGTTTTGAATCTAACAGACTGGATAAACAAAAATGGGAAACTAAACCGGTATCGAGAGTGGGTGTAAGTGTTCAGGCAGCAAAATACACCTATGTAAGAGCATCTTTTGGACAAGGTTACCGCTTCCCAACTATTGCAGAGAAGTTTATCAAAACCTTGCTTGGTCCGGGTTTTGGGATTTATCCAAACAGGATTTAACATCTGAAACAGGATTAAGTGTAGAATTAGGTATTAAGCAAGGTATAAAATTGGGAAAATATGTTAGAGCATTTGCAGATGTTGCTGGTTTCTATTCACAGTATAAAAACATGATGGAATTTAACTTTATCAACACACCTGGACTTTGGATTTCAGGCGAATAATGTAAAAAGCGGAACTATGATTTATGGAATGGAAGCAACGATTGGAGGGGAAGGAAAATTATTTGGCAAATTCCCTACTACTTTAAGTTTGGGATATACCTACATTGTACCAAAATATAAAAACTACAGTGAAGACAATCTGCGAATATAAAGATATTGCCAAATACAATGTATTAAAATACAGAATCCGTCATCAGTTTGTGGGTGTATGGGATGTTGATTTCAAAGGATTTACCTTTGGTCTTTCCGGAACCTTCTATAGCTTTATGGAGAATATAGACAACGTATTCGTGACCATTCTTCCAAGTTATTATTCATATGCTGCCTCACATTTAAAGAAAGGTTCCTCATTAAATGATGTAAAACCTAAATTTAAAGGTGACTTTATTCTGGATACACGTATAGGATATCACTTTACACAAGAAAACAGAGATTTCAATTTCTCTTTCATCGTAAAAAATATCACCAACAGAGAATATACTCTACGTCCAACACTGGTAGAACCACCTCATTCTTTCGGTTTCAGAATGGATATGACCTTTAATTAATACCTAATAATAATTACAAAAAAAGAGCTACCACATGGTAGCTCTTTTTTTTAAACTTTAAATTAGAATTACTATTCTTAAAAGTTGATAATTAATAAATCTACAGACTCTAACAAATCAAAGTTTACTTTATCTTTGCGAAATCAATTTATGCTATGAAAAAACATTCAAAATTTATCTTATCGTTTTTTCTCTTATTTAGTTTCAATATTTTACTAGCAGAGAAAGGCACACTAAAAGGCACAATTTCTGATTCAACGACTAAAGAAGTTTTAATTGGTGTAAATATTGCTACTACAGACAATCAAGGTGCTGTTACTGATACTGACGGTAAGTATTCTTTAATATTAGAAGAAGGCAAGTATAAAATCACAATATCATATCTTGGTTATGCATCGGTAACTGAAGAAATCACCATCATTCCAAATCAAACTACAGAATTAAATAAAAGTTTAGAAACGGAAGCGAAAGATGCACTTGGTTCCGAAGTGGTAATAACAGGTTCGTTATATCAAAAAAGAGCATCGGAGGAAGTAATTTCAGTAGAGGTTATAAAACCTAAACAGTTAGCAACATCTAATGTACTTCGTATTGATGATATCGCCAGAAGAGTTTCAGGACTAAATGTTGCAGATGGTCAGGCTAATATCCGTTCAGGCAGTGGCTGGTCATATGGCGTTGGTTCTCGCGTAATGATTGTACTGGATGGCTTACCTTTATTATCTCCAGACAGAGGGGATGTAAAATGGACATTGCTGCCTACAGAATCTGTTGGTCAAATTGAAGTACTAAAAGGTGCTTCGTCTGTATTATACGGATCTTCCGCAATGAATGGAACGATTAGCCTGCAAACACAAAAACCTACTTCAACACCAATCACAAAAATTACCTCTTTTGTAAGCTTTATTACCCCACCAAAAAGATCAATAACAAAATATTGGGACTACCCAAAACCATCATTAGGTGTATCTTTTATGCGTGCACACAAACCAAGTAATAATTTTGAATATAATGTAGGTGGTAGTTTATATCTGAACAACACCGTATATGAAAATGGATTAGAATATTTGGGTCGTGTTAATTACAGATTAAAATGGATCTCTAAGCACAATCCAAAATTATCCTGGGGCTTTGCCGGTAATTTTATGTATAATAAAGATTATGAATTCTTCTACTGGCAAAATGACAAAGATGGTGCTTATAAAGCTGCTGCCTCTAATAGCTTTGAAAATATACGATTAACAGTTGACCCGTTCTTTACTATTT
This sequence comes from Sphingobacteriales bacterium, assembly GCA_016721245.1. GTDB lineage: Bacteria > Bacteroidota > Bacteroidia > Chitinophagales > JADIYW01 > JADJSS01. The sequence goes on along the minus strand of JADKIQ010000012.1, from coordinate 42,071 downwards.
ATGATAAGAAGAACAATAGACATGAAATTAAAACCAGAACATATTTCAACAGACCATCGTTCAATACAAAGACAATTTTAGAAAATATTAATTACCAGTTTATCAAAAACTACACCTCCAAAAATCTTACAGTTATTGCAGGTTTAGATGAACAATTGCTTTGGATAAATGTACCTGCGTTTTCGGATGGAGGTAAAAAGAAGGCTAATATTTTAGCGACTTTTATGCAATTGGAGAAAAAATATAAAAAACTAACTTTAGTTGGCGGTGTTCGATTTGAGTATTTTGCATACCAAAAACTCTCTGGTGTAACTGGAGCAGAATTTAGAGATAAAAATGGAAAATTAAAATTCTATTTACCAGGTCAATGGAGAGCTGGCTTAAATTATCAGGCTGCAAAAAATACGTTTATTCGTTTTAATATCGGACAAGCATATCGTTTCCCTAGTTTCGCGGAACGATTTGTAGACGAAAGAGTAGGCAGCACAGACAATCATTACACCATTATTGAAAACCATCCTATTGCAGACACATTCTATACTACAACCAGAGATTCTGTTTATACAACCTCTACTTTAGGAATTTTGCCAAATTCTAATTTGAAACCGGAATACGGATGGACAGCAGAAATAGGGTTTCAGCAAAAATTCGGCACCAAGAAAAACAAACATTATGTTGGTATGTTTGACGGAGCGTTCTATTGGCAGGAATATAAAAATATTATAGAACCAACATCTGTAGGTTCTGTTCCTGAATCTAATGCATTAATAAATCTATCTTTCCAGAATATCGTTAGAGCAAGAATTGCAGGTTGGGATTTATCTTTTAAAAATGAATTGGATTATGGAAATCATAAAGCTTCTTTTAATGTCGGATATACCTATTCCTTGCCAGCCGCACTAAACACAAATTCAATTTATGGATTTGAGAATGTAGGCAGTTACTTAAAATATCTATTTAAATTTGCATCTCATCAATTTGGAAGTGACACAGCTGAACAGATATTAAAATACAGAAACAGACATCTTCTAACATTAGATATGGAGTATACCTATAAAAATATACTAACTTTAGGTGTAGATGCTCGTTATTATAGTAAACAAGAGAATTTTGATAAAATTTTTATTGCAATACCCGGCATTGCTGATTTCATATCTTACAGCTCACAAAGGGGATACTTTGTCTTAAACACAAGAACATTTGTAACTATAAAGAAAAAACATACTGTAGGTATTATTGTTGACAATATATTGAATACTGAATATTGGCTACGAGCAGGGAAGTTAGAGCAGCCAAGGCGAATAACGATGCAATACCGGCTCGAATTTTAAATGCACTAAAATAAAATCCTTCTATTTAAGAAGGATTTTTTATTTTTAGGTATGCCAAATCCAACGTATCAATATTATAACCAGCTTTTTAAAAACCTTCAGTTACCACTCGCCTATTGTGATGTGGATTTATTAGATAAAAATTGTCAGGACATTGCACAACGTGCCGAAGGAAACAAAACGATTCGTATTGCCTCAAAATCGGTGCGCTGCACAGCTATTCTAAAAAGAATACTGGAATCCAACTCTATTTATAAAGGCCTGATGTGTTTTACAGGACGTGAAGCTTTGTTTTTAGCAGAACAAGGATTTGACGACTTATTATTAGGCTATCCAATCGTCAACAGAGATGAAATTCACGACATTTGTACTGCCACAAAAAATGGAAAGAAAATCATTTTAATGGTGGATAGTAACGCGCACCTGAAACTCATCGATGAAATAGCAAAAGAAGTGGGTGTTGTGCAGCCATTATGTATTGATGCAGATATGTCCACTGATTTTCCCGGCTTACACTTCGGTGTACTTCGGTCACCCATTACTTCGGTCGATGCAGGAAAAAAACTGGTGGATTATTTTGATGATTATGAAAATATTTCATTGACTGCGTTGATGGGATATGAAGCACAGGTGGCCGGATTGGGTGAAAACAATCCGGCAAACGGCATAAAAAATTTCGTTATTCCTTTTCTAAAGAAAAAATCAATTGCAGATTATACTAAAAGAAGACAAGAAATTGTTGCTTACATCAAATCAAAAAATCACCCTTTGGAAATTGTAAATGCTGGCGGCACCGGCAGCATTGAAAGCAGCAAGCAGGAAGACTGGGTAACAGAAATTACGGTAGGCTCCGGTTTTTACTCGCCGGCATTGTTTGATTATTACAATGATTTCAAACATCAGCCGGCAGCAGGATTTGCCGTACAAATTGTACGCAAACCCAAACCTGATTATTACACGTGTCTGGGTGGCGGATACATTGCCAGCGGGGCAACCGGTGCAGACAAGCAACCCAAGCCTTATTTGCCGGAAGGTATTATTTTAACTGCTAATGAAGGTACCGGGGAAGTGCAAACACCTTGTGAATACAAAGGCTCTGAAAAAATCGGACTCGGGGATACTGTACTATTCCGCCATAGTAAAGCCGGTGAATTATGCGAACGATTTAACGAATTACATTTAATTGCCAACGGGCAGATAATCGATAAAGTTCCAACTTATCGCGGTCAGGGTAAATGCTTCTTATAATTATCAGAAAAAAGCGCAAACATTTTATACTAATCAAGATTCTATTTTACGTACTTTGCGCAGTTGCGAAAAATAAAAAATAAAAATCAGTTAAAACATATTTCAGACAATGATTGAATATCAGGAAGCAGCCATACGTAAACTAACTTTTCAAAAAATCGGAAACGAGTTTCAAAAAATCACAGCTCCCTATTCCTATGAATATGACAATGAGGAAGAAGAGGAAATTCTGAAAAAAATATTTTTGAAACCATTCAGTTCAAGTGCCGCCACTTATGAATTTGCCCACAGCATCGACCTTGAATTACATCCCTTATTTAAACTATCAAAATCTATATTTCACGGCGGTGATTTCGAGACTGTTTCGCAGCAAATTTTGCAGCATTTAAAAACCGTTTCCAAACATCCGAATATCAAAGACGGTGATTTATTTGTAGTGAAATATGACGACGTAAAACTCAACAATCAGCATTATACAGGTTTGGGTATTTATAAAATTGAAAACAAAGAAAATTTTATAGAAACCAATGCTAACAGCAATGATGAAATAAAACTGGATATCAAACAGGGAATCAGCGGCAGGAAATTAGATAAGGCTTGTCTTATTTTATTAACCGATGAACCATACACTATTTTCGTTATTGATAATGGAAACAACGGAAATGACACTGAATACTGGATGAATGAATTTTTGGCTGTGGAATTGAAAAACGATTTCATCAACAATACCAGTCAGTTTCTATCATTGACCAAATCATTTATAACGGAACAATTTCCGGAAGAATATCAAACCACTAAAGCAGATCAAATTGAATTACTGAATCGCTCGGTACAATACTTCAAAAAACACGAAACTTTTGACAAAAGTGAATTTGAAACAGAAGTCTTACAGAATAAAAATGTCATTGAATCGTTCAGGAATTTTGATGATACCTACAGAGAATATAACGGGATAGATTTGAAAGACACCTTTGAAATTTCGCCTCAGGCAGTAAAGAAACAAGCACGGATTTTCAAGAGTGTGCTGAAACTGGACCGTAATTTCCATATTTACATTCACGGAAACACAGAAATGATACAACAGGGCATTGACGAAGACGGCAGAAAATTCTACAAAATCTTCTATCAGGAAGAGAGTTGATACCCGGTATATTTTTACAGATTCCGCCAAAAAAACATTTCACGTTTTTTTTACAATCGTAAATTTTTCCATCTCACCATAAATAGGTATATTGGCAGTATAATTCAACAAACCATGACTGTATTAGAATCTACTGCAATTAAAATAACTAACCCTATAAATGGCACTATCCTTTACGAGATAGATGAAATCTCGGACCAACAGGCAAAAGCGCATTTTGAGAAGGCTGCAGCCGTTCAGAAAAAGATTCAGGCGATGAGCGTTGAACAACGTGTTGCCGAAGTATATAAAATAAGAGATTACGTTATCGCCAATAGCGATTTTATCCTGGATTCCATCATTGCAGAAACCGGAAAAGCCAGAACGGATGCCTTTGCTGCAGAAGTCTTTGAAGTAACAGATGTGATTGATGTTTACAATAAACTGGCACCGAAACAACTGAAAGATCAAAAAATGAACTGGCCGATTTTCCTGATGGAAAAAACATCCAGACAATTCAGAGAGCCATTGGGTACTGTATTAGTGATTACCCCCTGGAATTTCCCTTTTTATCAGGTGATTGTTCCAAGCTTAATGTCATTTTTAGCCGGTAATGCCACCATTGTAAAACCATCGGAAGTAACGCCGTTAAAACCATTATGGGAACACTTCTTTGCGAATAGCGGTTTCATGAAAGATGCCATTCAGGTAGTAGTAGGCGGAAAAGAAACCGGCTCTAAATTATTAGCCTTAAGACCGGATAAAGTACATTTTACAGGTAGTGTAAAAACGGGAAGAAAATTAATGGAAGCTTGCTCACAGCAATTAATTCCAATAGATTTAGAATTGGGAGGTAAAGACCCGAGCATCGTTTTTGACGACGTGGATATTGACAGAACAGTGAACGGAATTATGTGGGGCGCCTTTACCAATGCAGGTCAAAACTGTACCGGGATCGAACGATTATACGTGCAGGAAGGTATTTATGACAAATTAGTTCCTTATCTGGTGGAACGCACCAAGCGTTTGAGAACTTCCCATCCGGGCAGAGATACATCTTCTCCCGAGGATTGCGATGTGGGTGCTATTACCGCTTCTTTTCAGGTAAAAATTATTGAAGAACATATTGAAGATGCCATTGCGAAAGGCGCAACTTTATTGTGTGGTGGTATAAAAGAAAAAGGTTCACACCATATTCCTCCTACCATTTTTGAAAACTGTAACCATTCGATGAAGATTGCATCGGAAGAAACATTCGGGCCAACACTGGCTATCATGAAATTTAAAACAGAAGAAGAAGCCATTGCATTAGCCAATGATTCCGTGTATGGTTTAAGTGCTTCTGTATGGAGTAAAGACGTAGCACGCGGTACACGTGTTGCACGTGCGATTAAAGCGGGAAATGTTTGTGTCAACAATCACATGCTGAATGAAGCCAATCCATACTTGCCGTTTGGTGGTGTTAAAGACAGCGGTATCGGCAGATTTAAAGGAGAAGACGGCCTTTTAGCATTCTGCAATTTAAAATCTGTTTTAATAGACAAACAAGGAAAACTGATTGAACCGCAATGGTATCCGTACACCAATTCAAAATATAAATTGCTGTATGCCGTTATGGTAAGTTGGTTTGGAAAATCCAGAAACTGGTTTAAATTCATAGCGAATGTTTTACCATTAGATGGCATTGGTAACAAGGAAAAATTTAAATAAATACAACGACTTATTAGTATAAAAACAAGCCACGAATTCCGTGGCTTGTTTTTTTTATTAATCCCTTATCTTTACATCCATGCGATTGCTGCTCACCACACTCAATGCTAAATACATCCACACCAATCTGGCCATCCGTATTCTGTATGAACTGAATAAGGAACACGAAGGGTTATCGTGGAAGGAATTTACCATTAATGAAGACCGCGAAAAAGTGACGGATGAATGTGTACAGTATGATATTGTAGCTTTCAGTTGCTATATCTGGAACATTACGCAAACACTGGAGGTGGCGGCCATGATAAAAGCTAAATGCCCTTCTGTAAAAATCCTGCTCGGCGGTCCTGAAGTGAGCTATGAATACGAAGATATCATCGCACTGGAATCGGTAGATTACATTATTGCAGGAGAAGGAGAAACACCGTTTCAGTTATTCCTGCAATCCTACCCCGACACAGAAAATGTACCCGGGCTTATTTATAAAAAAGAAAATAAGATTATTGAAAACAAGGCGGCATCGATGTTTGATTTGAAAAAATTTGCAGACATCATGCCTTATAGTTCGGATAATATTGAAAGCCTTCGCACTAAAATTCTGTACATTGAAACCTCCAGAGGATGTCCGTATAAATGCGAGTTTTGCCTGGCCAGCTTAGACAACAGAGTGCGCTATCTGCCCGATGAAAGCATCAAACGTACCCTGTTGTTTATGATACAACATGGCAAAGTCATAAAATTTCTCGACAGAACTTTTAATATCAAGAAAGATTTCACCATTGACATCTTTCAGTTTATTCTCGACCATCATCGTCCAGAAAATGTATTTCAGTTTGAGATAACAGCAGACATTATACATTCTGATATCATTCGTTTTATTGAAGGAAAAGTACCTGCCGGACTCTTCCGTTTTGAGATAGGCATACAAACAGTCAATCAGCAAGCGAATCTGGAAGTAAGCAGAAAACAGAACTTTGATAAGACTAAGAAAATCATCCTGGCCCTTGAACATAAGATTGAAATGCATCTAGATTTGATTGTTGGATTGGCACTGGATTATTTTGAAGATATACGTTATTCTTTTGAAGAGGTCTTCAAACTCTTTGCTCCTGAATTGCAGCTGGGATTTCTGAAATTCCTGAAAGGCACCCCGGTACGCGATAAGCATCAGCAGCATGGTTTTTTATTTGATAAAAATCCACCTTATCAAATCATAGAGAGCAATTACCTGAGCAGGCAGGAACTGCAAAAAATAGTATTGCTGGAACACGCGTTGGAAATCTACTGGAACAAAAAAAGATGTATCCATGCGCTGAAATACGTTACACAACACTATAGCATCTTTGATTTCTTACTGGGTCTTGGCACTTATTTTACAGGCATTAGAGACGTTCATCAGTACACCCTGAAAGATGTGTATGAAATCGTTTATCAATATGCACAGCTGAATTTTCCGGATGACAATATCCTGCACGAACTTATTGCGATTGATTATTACCGGCAGTATAAAATAAAACCACAGCAATTATTCATTCAGGAAATCAGTTCTGAAGAAAAGAAACAAATTATCCGTCACTTGTCTTTGGATTCAGACAAGTACCGATTTATCATGCTTCCGATAAGTTTTGATTTTACAACGTATGCAAGGGAAGGAAAGTTCATAAAAACTGCTTCTACTATAATCTTTCAATACAATGCAGTTACGCTGCCGGAAACCATTACCCTGCATAATCTGCAACTTGAAAAAAGTATCTGATATAATTTTATAAATTTTACCTTTCCTTCATCTCATCTGATGTAATTAATTACTATATTGTAACTGTTTTTAGTTACCCGTAAAATTTTAATTTACTACTATGATATACGATTTTATTGTTGTTGGTTCTGGTTCTGGTGGCGGTTCACTCTCCTACTATCTCAACAAATCCGGTGCAAAAGTTTTACTGATAGAAGCCGGAAAATTCTATCGAAAAGACACCTTCCCTAAGACCGAAGCAGAAACCTCTGCACACTTGTACTGGGGCGGTGGTATTGAATTTGGAAAAGATGGAAAAATGGGATTTCTACGCACTAGAATGGTTGGCGGTTCATCTATTGTATATCAGTGTTTAATGGATAGGTTTGATGATATCGCCTTTAATGACTGGAGAGCAGAAAGCGGTGTGGAATGGTTCAATAATCAGGAAATGGACAAACACTACACTCAGGTAGAAAACGACATGGTGCTGCATACCTTCCAGAGAGAAGAAATGAGACGCAATGGTATTTTATTTGCAGATGCCTGTGATAAACTGGGATACAAATGGGGGTTTCTGCGCAGAGGGCAAAGCAACTGTGGTGCGGAAAAAGGCAATGACTGTGTAGGTTGTTTAGGTGGATGTTTCAGAGATTCCAAACAAAGTTCTTTAGTTGCATTTATTCAGAAAGCGGAAAAAGAAGGATTGGAAATTGTTGCGGAAACAGAAATACATAAGGTAGAACCGAATAGCAATACCTGTAAGATACACGGTTTGCAAAATGGCAAACAAGTAAGTTTCGAAGGCAAGAAAGTAATACTTGCCGGTGGTGCTTTTGGTACAACCAGAATGATGACCATGTCCGGTTTTAAATCTAAACTGCCGGCATTAGGTAAAAATTTTGCATCGCATCCGCAATTCATGTGGCTCGGTTTTCAAAATGAACCGGTGGATGCACACAAAGGCATGTTCCAGTCTGTAGCCTCTAAAGATCCTTCTTTCAGAGCACAGGGATTCAAACTGGAAAACGTATTTGCATCACCCATTTCTATCGGGATGCTGATGAATGTAACGGGTGCAAAACATCAGGAATACATGAAAAAGTACCGCTACATGCAATGTATAGAAGTTGCGGTGCGCGATGAAAATATCGGAGAAATCCAATGCGATAATAAAGGCAAGCTGACGATTGTAAAACCACTCTCCGATCAGGATAAAACAAGACGGGATAAAGGATTACAGGCTATTGAAAATATTATGATGACTGCCGGAGCAAATGAAATTTACAAATCCAATTTTTATTTCGGATTACATTTGATGGGCGGATGTGTCATGGGAACAGATGCGTCCAAATCAGTAGTTAATCCTGAATTTCAGGTACATGGCGAAAAAACACTGTACATCGCTGATTCCAGTATTTATCCGAATGCACCGGGCATTAATCCCGGATTAACGATTAAATCATTAGGACACCGCTTAGCGACACAATTACTGAAATAATGCAATCAATTCTGACACCGGAAGCCTGTTTTGATGGAATCAAAGATTTTCCATACAAAGCCAATTATGTTGATTACAACGGATTGAAGATGCATTACATTGATGAAGGTGATAAAAACGGAGAAGTTATCTTAGCCTTGCACGGTGAACCTACCTGGAGTTATTTATACAGAAAATTTGTTCCTGTACTTTCTCCGAAATATCGTTTCATTGCACCCGATTTAATTGGTTTCGGCAAATCGGAAAAATTGCTGTACATGAAAGATTACACCTATACCTTTCATTACAACTCCTTAAAAAACCTGATTGATAAATTACAACTAAAAGACATTACGCTGGTAGTGCAGGATTGGGGTGGATTGATTGGCCTCGGTGTATTGGGTGAATTTCCGGATTTGTTTAAACGGGTAGTGATTCTAAATACGGCGCTGGCAGACGGCAGGAAATTACCTCTATCCTTTAAAGCCTGGCAGGCATTTGCCAGGTATCATCCTGATTTGCCGGTGGGTGGAATTGTACGCAAAGCCTGCGCCAGACCGGTGAGTGACGAAGTGGTGGCCGCATACAATGCTCCTTTCCCTGAAAAAAAATACAAAGCCGGTGCGAGGATATTTCCTTCCCTGGCGCCAAATGATAAAAAGGCGGACGGAGTACTGCAAATGAACAGAGCAGCAGGTGTTTTATCCGAATGGAAAAAACCGGCGATTGTTTTATTTTCAGATAAAGATGAGATTTTGGGAAAGATGGTGCATTTCTTTTATAAGATCATGCCGGCAGCACATCAGCAAAAACAAATTACAATAGAAAACGCCGGGCATTTCTTACAGGAAGATGCGGGCGAAGAAATCGCAACATATATTGACGAATTTATTCAGGAAAAATTAAAAGTATAAAAATGGCAAACTTTTTTTCTACAAGAGCAACCAAAGGACTATTAAAAGTCGGTGATATATATTGTCCGAAAAACGGGGATTTCCCGTCATTCACGGAAGCAGCAGGCACGGCCTATTTAAACAATTTAGTAGCCAATGTTCCGGCAGATGATTTTTCTTCCCTGAATTTGGTGCTGGCTATTTTTTCCTTTTTACCAAACGGCATTTTAAACTGGATTATTAGTGCTGCGACAAATTCTCAAAGCAATCCAAGCGACGGAATCATCCCTTCTACCTTAAGGCAATTGAATATAGGCTTGCGTGGTTTGTGTTATTCAATTTATTATTCTGAATTTACCAATCCAAATTATAACGGTAAAAAACCGCTGGAAGTAATCGACTTTAAATTAAACAGAGTGGTAGACTAAAGATTCTCCTTTACGTGTAATTTAATTCCGTTCTTAGGTTTCAATGTAACCAAAGGTTCAAATTCCACTTTGTGTGTCATATCCAGTTCAAAATCGAAATGATACAAGAGCTGAGCCAGCACAATGGTAATTTCCATAGTCGCAAAATAAAACCCGATACACATTCTTGGTCCGCCTCCAAACGGATAATATGCCTCACTGTTATTTAAGGGATTATTTTTTCCTTCAAATCGTTCCGGTATAAACTCATCCGGTTGCTGCCAGTATTTCGGATTGCGGTGCAGATGATACATACTTATCAGTATAACGGTACTTTCAGGTATCTCCATCCCATTAATTACATCCTTCTCTTTGCTTTCTCTGCCAACAATATAGGCCGTAGGATACAAACGTAGTGTTTCATCAATTACAGCTTTTAAATACGTAAGTTCTTTAAAAGAATCTATCGTCAGCACACCCTCCTTCATTACATTCATCACTTCTGTTTTTGCTTTCTGATACGCATCTTTATGGCTGCATAAATTATACATAGTCCATGCCAGTGCATAGCCGGACGTTTCATGTCCAGCAACATAAATCGTCAGTAATTCATCGCGCAGCTGTTTATCATTCATCCCTTCATTGGTATCGATATCTCGGGCTTCCATCAGCATGCTCAACAAATCATTTCCAAGTGCCTGCTTCTTTTTATCATTAATTACCTGATATAAAATTTCGTCGAATTGCCGTATTGTTTTATCAAACCTTGCTTTATCTCCGTTATATTTAGACCAGATTTCATAAATAGGATTACGTATGCATTTGACCAGATAATCCTGTAAGCGATAAATATAACTTTGTATCTGATTTAGCTGAACTGCTGCATCACTACCCAGCAAGGTTTCCACTACAATTTTAGAAGTAAGCTGCATCATCTCGGAATCAATCTGCACCGAACTCATCTTTTTATGTTTCCATTCCTGAATATGTTCAATTGAGATGCGGTTCATGGTTTCAAAGAACCCCTCCAGCCTGTTTTTATAAAAAGCCGGTTGGGCAAGCCTGCGTTGTTTAAACCAGGAATCCCCCTCATTGGTAAGCAATCCGTTGCCCAATGCCATTTTCAGTTTATTGGCACCGTAATCTTTTCTGTAATTCTTGTGATTGGAGACCAGTACAGTACGCACCACTTCCGCATCACTGGTGGTAAGCAGCTTCCTGTTTGGAGGCAGCCTGAACATAAATGTGCTGCCATATTTTGCGAAATTTTTCGACCAAAAGGAAATGATATCTTTTGAAATTTCCGTTGCATTTCCAATTACTGGCAGGGAGCTTATTTCCGGTATCTTCATTCTGCTGTTTCTATAAAAATACGCAATATCAATATTAGTGGATAAGGATATTGCTTTTTTTTAATTAGAATATGTATTTTTGGACAGATGCTGAATTTTTTTCAAATAGAAGAATATATTTATTACTGGATTACATCGTTTAATAAATACAAAATACACTCCCCGTATATCTACAGACTGGTCACCGAGGTTTTTGAAAAACAGTTATTATACGAGGATTTTGAGCGCATAGAACGTGTCCGTGATGACTTAAAAGACAATGACACCGTAATTGATGTGATTGATTTAGGCGCCGGTTCCAGAGCCTTTAAAACACACAAAAGAAAAATCAGCAGGATTGTTCGGAAAAGTGTCAAAAAAGAAAAATACGGACATCTGTTGTTTATGATGATTCGTCATTTAAGAGCAAACTCCATTTTAGAATTAGGTACATCCTTAGGTATTACCACCGCTTACCTGGCATCTGCGCACCCCAACACACGAGTAATTACGATTGAAGGCAGTGAATCCATTGCTGCAGTTGCTGCTGAAAATTTCAAAAAACTACATCTTAAAAATATCGAACTAGTTGTTGGAAACTTTGATAATGAACTGAAGAAAATCTGCGATGAACGGCAGAAATTTGATTTGATTTTTATTGACGGAAACCATCGTGAAGTACCAACTATCAACTATTTCAATACCGTCTTGCCGTTTTGCCACAACGATACGGTTTTGATGTTCGATGATATTCACTGGAGTGAGGAAATGCAGGAAGCCTGGGAATACATAAAAAACCACGAGAAAGTAACCTGCACCATTGATATTTTTGAAATGGGAATTGTGTTTTTGCGAAAAGAATTCCGACAAAAACAACATATGCAAATCACTTACTAAGGTAAGTGATAGTAATAAGGAATAAGTAATAAGTTAGATTACATTTACGCCGTCGTCATTATCATTAAAAAATTCTTTTTTGAGATAAACAGAATCTTTTGCGTTCATTTTTCCGGCATTGATTAAGCGAAGTTCCCTGCGGTGTAAGGCATCTTCATACAATTCTTTTTCGCGCTCGGTTTCCGGAATTACCGGCAATACTTTGATTGGGGTGGTATTTCTGAAATCCAGTCCTACAAAAGAGAAAAATGCTTCGTGTGATTTCACCTCTTCCTGGGTTTTAATATTTTTGATAAATACTTCACAAATCACTTCCATAGAAGTATTAAATGCACGTGTGACAAATGATTTCAGGATAACGATATCCCCCATTTTAATCGGCAGGTTGAACGATACGTTATCTAAACTGGCAGTAACGGAAATACCGCCGCTATGCTTAATGGCAGAAATCCCCGCACACACGTCCATCCAGCTCAATAAATGTCCGCCCATCAGGTTTCCAATCGGGTTGGTATGTGCCGGCATAATTAACTCCGTATGAATATTTAAAGTATCTGAAACTTTTCGTCCTTCCATAATAAAAATTTACGATGTATCCTGAAACAAGTTCGGGAAAGGCTAATTTACGATTTTCGATTTAATTCTTATCCAAGATAGTAGAATTGTTTTTTTATAGAAAAATGAATTACTTTTGCAGGAAGTATCTGGTGATTTACTTATTGCTTTTTACTTACATCTTATTGCTTTTTCATGGCTGCGTAGTTCAATTGGATAGAATATCAGATTTCGGCTCTGAGGGTTAGGGGTTCGAGTCCCTTCGCGGTCACTTTTATTTTTAATTTTGTTCATTTAAATTGATGAAATGAACTCTCTGGGAGATACCGGCATTACAGACAGCGAAGATATTCCTGATATCTTTGAAATAAGTATATGGCTGGATTCTTACAACGATATCTTCTCTGATTTTGATTCACGTCCCCTTTCTGAAAGAACCGTTTCTGACGATTTCCTGACAGAAGTACGAAAAGTTTGTGACGAAAAAAGTCGCAATAAAATCCACCTGAAACTATCCATTCCTGAAAATCAGAGAAATACAGACGACGAAAAAGTTATCATTAATCGCCTGCATTTATATTTCAGAAATACCCATCACCTGATTAAACAAAACCTCAGACGAAAAAACATACGCGGATTCTACTACATTCTCGCAGGCACACTCCTAATGCTGGGAGCAAGTTATATATCCTTCCAGAAACCACAAAAATTCTATATACACACCTTACTGATTCTATTTGAGCCGGCGGGATGGTTTTTCCTCTGGACTGGCCTGGAACACCTCATTTATTCCTCTAAAAGCAAGAAAGCAGATTTGATTTATTTCAACAAAATGGCCGAAGCAGTCATTCGATTTGTTAATTTAACCTAAATTATTACTAATCAATTAAATAGAAAATAAAACAAAACCCGGACTTAAACTATTATTTATTTAAAATACCTGATTTTTCCTACTGAAATCAGCAAAATATTATCCACTTTTTTAATCGAATTTTCTTTTAAAATGTCAATAACTATACCATTTGGCAACCAATTCTGTTGAACGATTTCGTGTATATTTGCGGGTTCAGGATTTTCCATAGAACTGATAAATTACACAGATGAGACTGAGAAGTTTGGATATTAAAGGATTTAAGAGTTTTGCCGATAAAACGCAGATTAATTTCGATAACAACATTACCGGCATCGTAGGACCTAATGGTTGCGGGAAATCCAATGTGGTGGATGCTATCCGGTGGGTATTGGGAGAACAGAAAACCAAAGCTTTGCGTCTGGAAAAGATGGATAACATCATTTTCAACGGCACCAAAGACAAATCTGCTGCCAATATTGCTGAGGTTTCCATTACGCTCGATAATACTCGAAATCTCCTTCCTACAGAATTTTCCAGCGTCACCATCACCAGAACGGTGGAACGCGATGGGGACAGTGACTATAAACTGAACGGTGTTTCCTGCCGCTTGAAAGATATCCGCGACTTGTTTATGGATACCGGTATCTCCACTGATACCTATGCCATCATCGAGTTGAAGATGATTGACCAGATCCTGAACAACGTGGACAATGCTCGCCGTACCTTGATTGAACAGGCAGCAGGTATTTCCAAATATAAAACCAGAAAGAAAGAAACGCTGGCAAAATTACAGGCTACCGAAGGTGATTTAAATCGCGTGGAAGACTTGTTGTTTGAGATTGACAAGAATTTGAAAGCGCTGGAATCACAGGCAAAAAAAAGCGCGTCAGTACAAAAACTACAAAGAAGAATACAAAGTTATTTCCATCGATTTATCGAAATACGAATTGCATGGCATTAACGAAAGTTTCACGCTATCCAATAAAGAAATTGAAGAATATGAAGACAATCGTTTAGCTTCTACCACACAAATTGAAGTACTGGAAGCTAATCTGGAAAGAGAAAAACTCGCTGTTTTGGATAAAGAAAGAACGCTTTCTGATCAGCAAAAACAACTCAACAGTTTCTTATCGCAATTACAGGAAAAAGAAAGTCAGAAAAAAATTGACCAGCAAAAATCTACTTTCTTAAAAAATCAAATTGTTCAGCTCACCCAGCAAATTACGCAGGCTAGAAACGTGATTGAAATTCTCAGTAAAGAAATTGAGCAATTAAAAATCTACAACGAAGAAGACGAAAACAAACTGGAAGTTGTTCGCATAGAATTTGACAATGCCAAACTGAAACTGGAAGAGCAGCGCAACACCAATCTGGAATTCAGAAATAATTTAGATGAAGCGCGTAACAAACATGTTGCCAGCACGAATAAAATTACCGAAACGGAGAAACTGATTGCGGTAAAAGAATCTCAGCACGAAGCCCTGCAACGCAGTGCACAGCAATCCATGTTTGAAAACGAAGAACGCATCAAAACACTGGAAGGCCTGCGCAATGATATTGCACAAACGGAAGAGAAAATCGAAAAGCAGAAAATGTTGGTAGATGATTTGCGCAGAAAGGAAGAAGAGAACATGGAGAAAATCCAGGTACTCGAAGAAAAAACGGAACAACTTCGCCAGGATTTAACGAATAAAAACAGAACTTTAGACGCAAAAAACAACGAGTTTAAGCTGACGAAAAACATGATTGACAACCTGGAAGGATTTCCTGAATCGATCAAGTTTTTAAAGAAAAATGTCAACTGGCTGAAAGACACGCCATTGCTTTCTGATATAATTTATTCAGAAGAAAAATACCGTGTAGCCATTGAAAGTGTGCTTCAACCCTATCTCAACAACTTTGTGGTAGATACGGAAAATGAAGCCATCAACGCCATTGATGTTTTATCTCAGAGCTCCGTAGGTAAAGCAAGTTTTTTGATTTTAGATTATTTTAAGAAGACGACGGTTAACAATGGGCAGTCTACGCTGGACAATACCAAAAAGGCAATTGATGTGGTTCAGATTGATGAAAAGTTTAAGCCGCTTTTGTCCTATCTTTTAAACGGCATTTACATCGCAGATGAGGGCACGGATGTAAACAGCGTCTTCGATAAAATTGAAAATAAGAAAGATATTTTCATCATCTCCAATTCCGGTCATTTACTAAAATCTGACAAACAGATTTCCGGTGGTGCCGTTGGTTTATTTGAAGGTAAACGTTTGGGTCGTTTGAAAAATCTGGAGATTCTGGAAAAAGAAATCAAGGAACTGGAAACGGAAGTAATGCACCTAAAAAAAATCACGCAGGATAATTACAACGAATTACAGCACCTGAAAGTCAATTCATTCAGAAATGTAATTGAGCGTGAATCACATCAGTTGCAGCAAGTAGAGAAAGAGCTGGTAGCAAAAAAATCCAAGATAGAAAGTGAAGAAAACTCTATCGGAAAAATCACTTCTCAGGCGCAGGCACTGCACGACCAAATCGAGCAATTGCTGCTGGAAATTGAGCCACTGCAAACCTTATTGGGTGAACATGTCGGTACGGCAAATGACCACAAAACTGCTTTAGACAATTTAGAAATTGATTTCAGAAAAGCGAATGAGCTGTACAATCAGTTTTCACAGGCCTTTAACCAGACGAATATTTTATTTATTCAGCAGGAAAACAAACTGAAATCCAATCAGCAGACACTGACATACAAACAGCATCAGCTGGAAGAGAATCAAAACCGTTTGCAAACCGCCACCACGGAAATTGAAAACTCACAACTGGAAATTGATATTCTGGCGGAATCGATTGAAAAACTGGAAACGGAATTAATAGAATCTTACAAGGAAAAAGAATCGCAGATGCAGTTTCTTTCCGAGCAGGAAACGGATTATTACAAAGTGAAAGACGGCATCAATGCGATTGAAGATGCTATCCGCGAGAAAAACAAAAACAAACAATCGATTGAGCAAACCATCATGAACAAGAAGGAATTGCTGAGCGAACTGAAATTAAAACTGAATGTTTTAAAAGAACGTTTGTCGATTGAATTCCATATTGATGCAGACGAATTTACAGCAACACTTGAGTTGCCTGAAACACCGAAAGAAGATTTGGCAGACCGTTTGGACAAAGTGAAACGCCGTATCGAAAACTTTGGCGAGGTGAATCCGATGGCAGAAGAAGCCTATAATGAAATGAACGAACGTTTTGTATTTATCAATACGCAAAAACAGGATTTGGTAGATTCCAAAGAGAACTTACTACAAACCATGCTGGAAATAGAAAACACGGCGAAAGGTCAGTTTTTAGAGACTTTTCATGCGGTGCGCGAAAACTTCATCAGCGTATTCAGAAGTATGTTTACGGAAGATGACAATTGCGATTTAGTGCTGGTAAATCCGGATGATCCTTTGGAATCTGAAATTGATATCATTGCAAAACCAAAAGGAAAACGTCCGCAGGGCATCAATCAGTTATCCGGTGGAGAAAAAACACTGACGGCTTTATCCTTGCTGTTTGGTTTATACCTATACAAACCGGCTCCGTTCTGTATCTTGGATGAGGTAGACGCGCCGCTGGATGACGCGAACGTACGCAAGTTCAACGAAGCCATCCGCAAGTTCTCGCAGAACTCCCAGTTTATTCTGGTTACACACAATAAATCTACTATGGCCTGTGTAGATTCTATCTACGGGGTAACCATGGTAAAACAAGGAATTTCCCGTGTAGTACCTGTGGATTTTGGTAGTTTGAATTGATATTATTATAATGAAATTTATTCTGTTAACATTCGCATTAATTTCATTTGGTTTTCTCTTCGCTAGAGTTGAAAACACAGCACCCCCAGAGTCTGATTTATTAAAGAGAGATTCTGTTGACTTAACAAAAAAAGATACAACAACTCATAAATTGAAAGTAAAATTTTTTGTAGATAAAACAGGAACGATTGGCAGTGCAAAAATCATTAGTTGCGACAATTGTACTAAAAAAGATAAAAAAGAATTTATAAAAGGAATTACTGAAACATTCAAAAGTCAACCAAAATGGGGTAGTTCTGACAAATATCCAAATGGCGTATGGTATATATTACCTATTAGCTATAAACTAACAGGTGATAGCGTCTCTATCCAAACTACAGAATAATTACAATATTCCAATAGCTGTTCATGCACCGAACATTAAAATAAATCAATGCTATTCACACTTTCGTGGGTAGGATTCAAATCATTAAAAACGTGTCTTACACAAAAAGTATACTTCAAGCTCAACAATCGTTCTGCTCTACTTCTTTGATTCCCTGCAAAATCAGCTTCTTCATATCTTTCAACTGCTGTATCTTAATATCTACTTCCGCAATCTTACTTTTCAATACTTCTATCTTTTTTTTCTTTAGACAGGCGTTTACTTTGCCAGGCATCCAGCAGTTCCTTTATTTCCGCAAGTGTAAAGCCTATCACTTTTGCTTCATTTATCAGTTCCAGTTTCTCCACAATATCATCGTCGTAATACGTATAATTATTTGACTTTACGGAAGCATCTTTCTTACCTTTAAACAAGCCGTATTTTTCATAATAACGGATGGTATGAATAGGAATATTGGTTTTCCTCGAGATTTCGTGTATTAACAACATAAACAATTAACTTTTTAATCATAAAGTATAAACTATACTTTATACTTTACAGTTACAAATATAAACATTAATTTTGCAGTATAAAAAATAAATGTATGACAAAAACAATTTTAATTACAGGGGCTTCTACCGGAATCGGGAAAGAAACTGCTCTTTATTTTGCAGATAAAGGCTGGAACGTATCGGCTACCATGCGTACTATGGCTAAAGGTGCAGGCTTATTAAAATATAAAAATATCCGCGTTTTTCAACTGGATGTAATGGACACTTCCAGTATCCAGCAAGCTATTCAGGATACCATCGCCGCTTTCGGCGCGATTGATGTCTTATTTAACAATGCGGGCTATGCATTGGTGGGGGCATTTGAAGCCATGACGCAGGAGCAGATTAAAAAACAATTTGACACCAATGTTTTTGGCGTAATGAATGTTACCAAAGCCATTCTTCCCTATTTCAGGGAAAAGAAAAACGGAACGATTATCACCACCTCTTCTATGGGCGGCTTGATTACCTTTCCATTATACAGTGTGTACCACAGCACCAAATGGGCGGTAGAAGGATTTATGGAATCGCTGCAATATGAACTAAAGCCGTTCAACATCAAGGTAAAAAACATTGAACCGGGTGCCATTAAAACAGAATTCGGCAACTCTCTGGATTTTGTAACAGCAGATGCATACAAAAACTATGTACCGAGAGTTCATCAAAACATGCTGGATTCTTATGAAAGTGCGCCGGGTGCTGATGTGGTAGCAAAAGAAGTTTACAAGGCTGCTAACGACAGTTCTTTCAGATTGCGCTATACGGCCAGTTTTCAGTCTACTGCGTTGTTATTTATCCGCAGAATTATTCCTAACAACTGGTTTTTCGGAATCATCCGAAGTGCGACTGAAAAAGGCATAAAATAATCAGGAAATCCATTCTATTTCTTTAACATAGTCATATTGCAAATCCTCATGCAGGGTTTGCATGGCTTTGTTTATTTTCTTTAACTGGCTGTTGTATAAATTCATCATGGCGGCGCTTTTGGTATAATCTATTTTCAGTGCTTTTACCTGTTTGCAGAAATGTATCAGCACTTGTATTTCCGTTTCCGCCTGCCCTGAATATTTGATATACTTATTCGCCGTGCGTAATATCCGTCGTATACTTTTCTTGGCAAAAAACATGTTGGATACATTCATCTCCGCAAACTCTTCCTGCATTTCTTTTTTATCGCGTTGACGTATTCCTGTTCATTCGTATTTTCAAACAAGAGGTAATTCAGCAATTCCTTGTTTTCTTTTTTGTATTTCGCCATGCGGATGCACAATTCCACCAGTGCTTCCTGCGGAATGTGCTGTAATTCATTTTTAATAGCAGATAAAGAAGCGGATTGCATAGAGTCAAGTTTAGCACAAATTACACAAATTTTAAAACACATCGACTTAGTCATGCTGTACTTTAAAATATATCATCCCTTTAGCACTAAATATGAAAGCAATGCTACAAACTGTTATGATGTGAATGATGTAACTATTAGTAAAAGTTATACAAGAGATTGCTGCAATATATGCCACAACTTTGTACTACTGAATTATTATTCAGTCTGTACGCCAGTTGCGCAAACAAAAAATAATAAAAATGATGCTTAAAAAAACTATTACCGCAATTGTATTGACAGCTGTTGTATTACTGGCAGGCTGCAAGAAGGATGTAATTGAACAACCCATAATGGGCGTAAAAGTTGTATCTCATAGTCCCGCAACCAATGCAACGAATGTTGCTCTCAACAAAGTAATCTCTGTCAGTTTCAGCGAAGCGATGGATCCCGCTACATTCAATAACCAGACCTTTACCTTAAAGCAAGGAACCAACACTGTTATTGGCACAGTATATTACTCAGGAATAACAGCAACGTTTACACCTGCTGCACCCTTAACACCAAATGTTATGTACACCGTAAACATTACTACAGGTGTAAAAAACGCAACAGGCAAGGCCTTAACTGAAAGTACGACTTGGAGTTTTACCACCGGTTTAAATGCCACCGGTTTATCGTCTGTTGACCTCGGTACTGCGGAAAACTATGTTATTCTGGCTAAGACAGCTATCAATAATATTCCAACATCTTCCATTACGGGAGATATTGGTTTAAGTCCTGCAACTACTGCAAACATCACAGGCTTTTCTCTGGCGAATGCTATCGGATATGCTACTTCAGCACAGGTTACAGGAAGAGTATATGCAGCTGATATGCTTGTTCCAACACCCCTCAATCTTACATTAGCAGTAAGCAACATGACAACAGCCTATAATGATGCGGCAGGTCGTACATCGCCGGATTTCTCTGAATTAGGTAGCGGTAATATTGGCGGTAAAATTCTGGTGCCCGGTGTTTAGAAATGGACAAATACGGTTACAGCTCCGGCAGGCGTTGTTATTTCCGGAAGTGCATCAGATGTTTGGATATTCCAGATACAGGGAAATCTTAACGTTAGTTCAGGTGTAAACATTACACTTAGCGGCGGTGCAAAAGCAGAACATATATTCTGGCAAGTTGGAGGCGAAGCCATTATAGGTACTTCTTCAAATTTCAAAGGGGTAATTTTATCCAATACAGGCATCACGCTGAAAACAGGTGCCACTTTTACCGGTCGTGCATTATCACAAACTGCTGTTATTCTTGATGCGAATACGGTTACACAACCATAAAATGACTAATCAAATATAAACGCTGGTTCTGCAACAGGAATTCGGCGTTTCTGTTATTAAACCTAGGCATTCCTGCTATATTTGCAGCTGCTTTGCAGATAGCCAGAAAATCACAGTAATTGAAATCCCTCTTCCCCGTCTAAAGACCCGTTCTTCCAGCCATTCAACGAATCCATCGCGCAGTATTCCCTTCCGGAAAAATTCACCACTCCTTTTCAATACGAGCCGCATCCTCTTTGTTTACTGGCAGCTGAGCAATTACAGCAGTATCTTCGCACACAAACAGATTGGGAACATAATTTTGGATTGGAGCTTGAACAAAAAGGAACTGTTATTGGAAAAATGTTTGGCGTTTTAGTCGTACGAAATACACAAAATGAAATCGGCTTTCTGGCTGCCTTTTCGGGTAAAATGGCGGGCGGTTATCATCATTCAATATTTGTACCGCCTGTTTTTGATGCCCTTACAGAAGACAGTTTCCTGAATATCGGAATGACTGAACTGAACGCTATCAATCTTGAAATAAAAACGCTGGAAGCTGCAACGATAACAGACAATACCGAACAAATTGACTCCTTGAAATTGAGACGAAAAAACAACTCTGTTGTACTGCAGGACAAACTTTTTGATGAGTACTCTTTTTTGAATCAGGCAGGAGATGAAAAAAATCTGCGAACACTTTTCAGAACTTTCTCCAATACAAATCCTCCTGCCGGCGCCGGCGAATGTGCTGCTCCAAAATTATTGCAATATGCCTTTCAGCATAATATGCAGCCACTTGCCATCGCAGAATTCTGGTGGGGCTTATCTCCAAAATCCGACTACTGGAAACACGGACATTTTTATCCGGCCTGTCAGCAAAAATGCGCCCCGATATTGTCGCACATGCTGGAAGGAATAGAACTCGATATTGCATTATCTTGAAGATGATAACTATAAAAATCCAGACATCCTTATCGCTGATAAATCTTGGTTCAGACAATATCAAACACATTCGCATTGGTCACGCCACCGGTGTGTACGGCAATGATGGTAGTATTTTCAGGGAAATAATTTTTTAGAAATTAAATCAAAAATACCATACATCAGTTTTCCGGTGTACACGTAATCCAGTAAAATCTGATGTTCCTTATAGAAGTCTTTTATGAATTCTATCAGTTCTGGAGTCGTTCTGGCATAGCCACCAAATGGATAATTTTGAATGCTGAGTTTTGAATTATGAATGAAAAGGTTTTCTGTAATCTCTTCCAACAAATTATCATGTTTTAAAACAGCAAAACCGAGTGCATGCTGATGTGGTTTAAGATTTGTTGCCATGCCGGCAATGGTGGTTCCTGTACCGCAGGCACAGCAGATATAATCAAAGTCGATATCAATCTCATCAACGATTTCAGAACATCCTTTTAGTGCTAGCGTATTAGCGCCACCTTCAGGCAATATGCATATTTTACTTTCGGCAAAATCTGAAATCTGAAATCTGAAATCTGAAATATTCTTACTGCGATACTTCTCCCTATCCAGATAAATCAACTCCATACCACAATCTTTTGCAAACTGAAGGGATTTATTCAAAGGCTTGTATTCCTCCCCTCTGATGATGCCGATGGTTTTAAAGCCGAGGTATTTTCCTGCTGCTGCTGTTGCTGTAATATGATTGGAAAATGCGCCGCCGAATGTCAGCAGTGTTGTTTTATGTTCGAGTTGTGCGTGTGCAATGTTGTATTTCAGTTTACGCCATTTATTGCCGGAATTTCCGGATGAATGAGATCATCCCGCTTAATAAACAATTGACCTTAAAACTGACGGGTCAGTTCATTAGTGATTTGCTGCAAATGGAGTTGGCAATAGAAACATACAAATAAAAATGTATAACTTTAATATGCTTAAATGTAGGCTTAAAATCTAACACTAAAAAAGTATGCGAAGAAAAATAATAATAACAGGCATTGTCGTATTAATTTTGCTTTCCGTGTATTATATCATCGACAATAGAAGAGAAAGAATGCGGATGGAATATAAGGACGAACAAATCAGTACAGTCAGCGAAAATGAAGAAGATACTTCCATTAATTCAATTCAAGGCAGCCTGACGCTTAGCAAGATTCCTTCAAAACCCAACAATGTGATATTAACCGGCATTCCGGAACACCGATTGGTCACTATATACAGAACAAATAAATTAACGAGTACAGATGATGTGAATGCTTCTTCCGGGCGTTCTTACACAGAATATGATGAAGATGGCAATGAATATGAAGTGGCATCGCATTATGTTCCGGGTATACAGATTCTCTATGGATACAACCTACTGAACCTTGCTCATTATAATATTAAAACGGAGAAACTGATGTACTTTTTCAATAAACCGGCATTGATAAAAACAGTATACTACCCTTCTTACACACAAGACTCCATCAATAAAATTCCTGTAATTAGAAATTACTTTTTAGTTTCGGCATATGACGAAGACACAAATAAAGATCAGTTCATCAACCGTAAAGACTTACGGAAATTCTATTATTACAATATAGATGCGACAAACAGAATGGCTTTATTGCCGCCTAACTATTCTGCCACCCGTTCGCAGTACGATGACCAAAATGATGTGTTGTATATTTTTGCAAAACACGATGCAAATAAAAATGGTGAAATTGACAAGAACGAATCTTTAAAGATATTCTGGATAGATTTAAAAAATCCGATGCAAGCAAAACTGCTGTATTGATTAATGACCGAATATTCTGTTGTGAATCAAAGAAAAATACTTACTAAAATCTGCTGAAGTGAAATCAGGTTCAATGGTTTTAAAGGTTACTCCTGTTTTATCAGTATATACTTTACTGTAAAACGGAAACATCTTTTTGGGTTCGGTACTGGTAAAGTCGCCACGCCCCCATTTTGTAATGAAAAAATCAAGTGTATCGCCGGTGCCTTGTTGTACAAAATACTTTCCCTGACTAAACCATATTGCCGTTTCTGCGGCATAGCTTTGTTCAATGGGTTTCAGTAGTTCCGTGTGGCGTTTTACAGCAACGATATCTACTTTTTTTTCTTGCTGAAAAACAGAATATTCACTTAGATATAAGGTGGAATCATCGTAGGCTACCATATTCCACAACCAGGACGTAAACATAGTTGGAGTGCTCGTTAAATCATCGTAGCGGATATGTTGTTCCTGCATATTTTGTTTGAAAACTGCTGCTGAATTAAATTTATTTACGGTCGCTGTACCCAGATACAACAAACTCAATGCTAAACTTCCCGCAGCTAATTTTCGTCTTAACGGGTTAACTTTCTTCATAAAGAAAACCACTAAAAAGAATAGTATACCCGGCAGCGTAAACAAGGGATCTACCACCGCTAAATTATTCCAGCTGATTAATTTATTAGTGAACGGCAGAAACATTTGTGTACCATAGGCGGTGCCGCCATCCATCAAAACATGCGTTAAAAAACCCAGCAGGAAAAACATGTACCATTTTACATATGAAATTTCTTTCCTGAAAATTATGTACGCAAGATATGCCGCAGGCAATGCCATAAACGGATGCGTAAAAAAAGCATGTGTATAACTGCGGTGAATGTGTAGTGCAGCTGCAGGCGAACTTGCTAAACCGGTAAAGAATACATCAAAATCCGGGATGGTATTGGCAATAGCTCCGGCAATAATTGCCTTGTTGCCAAGCTTTTACCTAAGGTAAGTTCTCCGAGTGCCGCCAACGACGATATGTGTGAGTGAATCCATTATTTAATTTGAAAATTAGCTGATTTGAAAATCTGAAATGAATATTATTTTATATTCTCCATTATTATTTCAATTAAAATTGGTAAAAATAAAAATGGAATGTTTAGTAGATAAAATTTTCTTTTCTCTTTATTAAATATAGCAGCAAGTATTAATCCTAATAAAAAAACAGCTAAAAAAGAAAAATAAAAGAAACCTACAAATAAAAAATAATAAGCACCGGCAAAATTATTATCGTATTCTTTTCTAAATGCAAAAATGATTAAGTACAACCATAGAAAAGAATATAATATCCAAGATACAGACAATAGCTTATTTTCAACTATTAATTTCACATTCAAAATTTGATTTTCAAATTATCTCATTTTCAAATTTTCAAATTAATCAAAACAACTCGCCTTGTTCCGGTTCTGTTTTATCTTTTAAGTTGGTGATTTCAAAATCAACATCAAAATTGGCACTTTGTTCATCCTCTTCGTCTTGCGGAGCTTCCACCAGCTCCATCTCTTTTATCGTTCCGCCGCTGAGTTTATTACCAATTGCCTTCCAGCCTTTCACTTCTATAAACTCCACTAAATTAACGGTTTCCGGCTCACTTACTTTTCCTTTTCCTAAATCCATAGTATACTCTACCGTTGGATTAGAGAACAAGGTGGCAAACACCAGTTTTGCATTATTCTCATCTGAAATGAAATTGTTCTTGGTATCTATTGAAGTGGTTTCAATCTGGAAACGTTTTACATAATTGCATTTCTTAGCATCCGAATAATGAACGGCAGAAATGGTCGTCGTCGGATATAATTTATCAACCGCCACCACTTCATTCATGGCATACCGGTTCGTTAAATCAAAATTAGTTAAATAGTATTCCCCTGATTT
This sequence comes from Sphingobacteriales bacterium, assembly GCA_016721245.1. Lineage (GTDB taxonomy): Bacteria > Bacteroidota > Bacteroidia > Chitinophagales > JADIYW01 > JADJSS01. The sequence goes on along the minus strand of JADKIQ010000012.1, from coordinate 16,529 downwards.
CAGAACTACTAATATCTTATCTTCATTCTGGAAGGAACCTAAGTAACGGCCGCGTTTGTCAATATTCAAACGGCCAACCGTGTCATCCAGCCAGATTTCCACACCGCCAAGCGTTGTTCTGCCTTTTGTCTTTTGTTCTATCTTTTTCACCGGATATTTCGTCACGATATTTCCAACCGAGCCTCTGCCTTTGATATCGAGGTTATAAAAATCAAATTCAAATACTTTGTTGCGCGCACTGCAGGCAGGCGACAATACTACGCTGCAACTTTCCGCTTCCCCGTTTGGGTTGACAGAAAAATACAGCACTTTCGATTTAGGATTGCCCTGTGTAATCGGATATTCTTTATCACGTGTGATGGATGTGACGTTAAAACGTTTGGCATAACTCGTTCCGCTTTTACCATCCAGGTAAACGGCATTGTAGGTAGTACGCTCATCGTTCTTCTTCCAGACAGCCACATGGATAATATCTTTCCCGACAAACACTTTCTCCGAGTTGCGCACCACTTTCATCGTACCGTCTTTCATAAACGCAATGATGTCGTCGATGTCAGAACATTCGGATACAAATTCTTCTTTCTTTAAATCTTTTCCGAAGCCGATAAAACCTTTCGCACGGTTTACATACAATTTTTCATTATTGGCTGCAACTGTTTTGATTTCCACCGTATTAAAAATGGCAATCTCCGTTTTACGTTCTTTTCCTTTTCCATATTTCTTCAATAAATCTTCAAAGTATTTAATGGCGTGTTTGGTCAAAGACTTCAGATTTTTCTTTGTCTCTTCCATTTCACCTTCCAGCCCTTTGATATACTCATCCGCTTTCTTCTTATCGAATTTAGAAATGCGCTTGATTTTTATTTCAGTTAAACGAACGATATCTTCTTCCGTCACTTCACGCATCAATAATTTCTTGAACGGTGTCAATCCTTTATCAATTGCTTTAATAACGCCTTCCCAGGTTTCTTCTTCTTCTATATCCCGGTAAATTTTATTTTCAATAAATATTTTCTCCAATGAAGAGAAATGCCATTTATCTTCCAGCTCCTGCAATTGAATTTCCAGTTCGCGTTTCAGTAACATCAACGTCGTATCTGTAGATAAACGCAAAGCATCGGAGGCTCCGATAAAATGTGGCTTATCATCAATAATCACACAGGTATTCGGCGAGATAGATAATTCACAATCGGAAAAGGCATACAAGGCATCTACGGTAACACTCGGAGACACCTGCGGCTGCAATTCAATTAAAATTTCAACTTCTTTTGCCGTATTATCAATTACTTTTTGATTTTAATTTTCCCTTTCTCATTTGCGTTTAAGATGGAATCAATCAAATCAGATGTGGTAGTACCAAAGGGAATCTCTGTAATCTTCAGCGTTTTCTTGTCAACGATCTCTACTTTTGCACGCACCCGAATACGGCCGCCTCGTTTTCCATCGTTGTATTCCCGAACATCTACCAAACCTCCCGTTAAGAAATCAGGATATAACTCAAACGGTTCTTTGCGCAAATATTTTATGGATGCATCAATCAGTTCGCAGAAATTATGCGACATAACTTTGGTGGACAATCCCACAGCAATACCTTCCGCACCTTGTGCTAACAACAACGGAAACTTTACCGGTAATTGTTCCGGCTCTCTCTTTCTTCCGTCGTACGATAATTGCCATTTTGTGATGTCTTCATTGAATACTACTTCCAGTGCAAACTTGGAAAGACGAGCTTCAATATAACGCGCTGCTGCTGCATTATCGCCTGTTCGTATATCGCCCCAGTTTCCTGACAATCTATCAGTAAATCTTTCTGCCCAATGTTTACAATAGCATCGTTGATACTGGCATCGCCGTGCGGGTGATACTGCATCGTACTTCCCACGATATTCGCCACTTTATTGTAACGCCCATCGTCCATTTCTTTCATGGCGTGCAGGATACGGCGCTGTACGGGTTTAAAGCCATCATATAAAGCCGGAACGGCACGTTCTAAGATTACATACGATGCGTAATCTAAAAACCAGTTTTCATATAAACCATCAATCGTGGTGATGTGGCTGTTTTGTTCGTTAAATTCTTCTGTTGACATTCTTTACTCTCTGTTTATGTTAAACTTCTGCTACCGGCACCGGATCTTCAATGATTTCATCTTTTTCAATCTTCAAATTATTGATGATAAAAATCTGACGGTCCGGTGTATTTTTTCCCATATAGTACTCCAGCAATTGCTCGATACTCTGATTACTTTTTAAAACGACCGGTTCCAGTCGTATATCTCTGCCGATAAACTGCTCAAATTCATTCGGTGAAATTTCACCCAACCCTTTGAAACGGGTAATCTCCGGCTTCCCTTTTAACTTGGCTATTGCTTTTAATCTTTCCTGATCGGAATAACAATAAATGGTTTCTTTTTTATCACGTACACGAAACAAAGGAGTATTCAGTACATACAGGTGACCTTTTTTTACCAACTCCGGAAAGAATTGCAGGAAGAACGTCATGAGCAATAAGCGAATGTGCATACCGTCTACATCGGCATCGGTAGCAATCACCACGTTGTTGTAGCGTAAATTCTCTACATCTTCTTCAATATCCAGTGCATGCTGCAATAAGTTAAATTCTTCGTTCTGGTACACAATTTTCTTAGTGAGACCGTAACAATTCAATGGCTTACCACGCAAAGAGAATACCGCCTGGGTTTGAGGATTACGTGCTTTTGTGATAGATCCGGATGCTGAATCTCCTTCTGTAATAAACAAAGTCGTTTCTGCATGCAGTTCGTTTTTTTCATCAGAATAATGTACTCTGCAGTCGCGCAATTTTTTATTGTGCAGGTTGGCAGATTTTGCACGTTCGTTTGCCAGTTTACGGATGCCGGATAAATCCTTGCGCTCGCGTTCTGATTGTTGAATACGTTTTAACAATGCCTCTGCAATCGTTTGGTTTTTATGCAGGAAAGAATCCAGTTTGTCTTTTACAAAATCATTCACAAAAGATTTCAAACTTGGTCCGTTCTCCCACATATTTTGCGAGCCTAATTTCGTTTTGGTTTGAGATTCAAACACCGGTTCCTGCACCCGCACGGAAATGGCACCTACAATTGCCTGACGGATATCGGATGCTTCAAATTGTTTTTTATAAAACTCTCGAACGGTTTTTACAATCGCTTCTTTGAAAGCCGCGAGATGCGTACCGCCTTGTGTAGTATATTGTCCGTTTACAAACGAATAGTATTCTTCACCGTACTGGCTGTTGTGCGTCAACGCAATTTCAATATCCGTATCTTTTAAATGAATAATTGGATAACGTAATTCTGCTTCATTCGTTTTCTTGGTCAGCAAATCCTTCAGACCATCTTTGGAAACAAATTTATTACCATTGAAATTTATCGTCAGCCCCGCATTCAGATACGCATAATTCCATAATTGCTCATCTATAAATTCTGAAACAAAATGGAAGTTTTTAAAATGGTATTATCCGCATTAAACTGAAATTTCGTACCGTTTCTCTCTGTTGTTTTGGCAATTTTATGATCGTGAACCAATTCGCCTTTATCAAACTCAGCTACTTTGGTTTCACCATCACGAAACGATTCCACTTTAAAGAAAGAAGAAAGTGCGTTCACGGCTTTTGTTCCCACGCCATTTAACCCAACGGATTTCTGAAATGCACGGGAATCGTATTTACCACCGGTGTTAATTTTAGAAACACAATCGATTACAGAACCCAAGGGAATGCCTCGTCCATAATCACGAACGGTCACCACTTTATCTTTGATGGAAATGTCGATTTGTTTTCCGTGTCCCATCACAAACTCATCAATGGAGTTGTCGATGATTTCTTTCAGCAGCACGTAAATTCCATCGTCCGGCGCGGTGCCGTCTCCAAGTTTCCCGATGTACATACCGGGACGAAGACGAATATGTTCTTTCCAGTCGAGTGAACGTATATTTTCTTCGGTATATTGAACTTCAGCCATAATTTAAGTCGTAAGTCGTGAGCAATGAGTCGTAAGTTCCATACAGGTTCTTAGCCAACAAGCAAATGTATTATTATAGTACTGGAAAAACGGGTAAATTTTTCCACATGGTTTAATAAGAAATAAGTGATTGAATGCTACTTGATTGTATATAAATAGCCAAGGGAAAGGTTGAAATTACAGTTGTAGGTTTTGGTCAGTCCTGTGTTCTTTTTGGTGGTACTCAGCAAGCCCAGATTATGACGGGCCGTCACTTCTATCCAGCCTTTTCCAACTTTAAAGGTAGCTCCTGCACCAGTAACCAACCCTACATCAAAACGCATATCGTTTTTAGTAAAGACATATCTCTCTGTGGTGGAATTTTTGGATTGCTTGTCTACCGAAACGGAACTTTGTCCGTAACCACCTGCCCAATAAGCAAAATAAGGTCCCAGATAAAAAACACCTTTCACTTTTTCACTTCCCACTCTGGCTACGGCCAGCACCGGAAACTGAATGTAATTTAAAACAAACTTAGATACATATTTTACTGAATCCTGCGTGCGTTTCCACGCTTGTCCTTTCTGGGTAAATTCCACTTCTGTTTGCAAACCGATATATTTATTAAAATCGATACGCAATACAGCGGCTAAATCAGAACCCAATGTCACTCTTTTTTTGTACAAATCCGGTGGCGTAAATTTTCGTAAATGAGCTATATTAAAACCTGCTCTGGCACCAACAGAAACACCTACCTCTGCTTTTGCAGATAAAAGCAACATCACACTAATAATAAAGAATCCTAATGACCTGTACATTTGTAGAATTTAAGACAAATATACCTTAGTTTTTTAAAGATTAGCTGAAATTTGTTAAACTATACTTAAAATTTTTAGCAATTCAGGCGATGTATACTAAAAAGGCATTACATTTGTTATTGTAATTAAAAAAAACGAACATGAAAAAATTATTCTTAGCACTAACAATGATGGCAACTACTTTTGGAGTATTTGCACAAGAACCAGTAGTACCTGCTGCTGTAGCACCAGATCCTAATGCACCAACAATGGAGTTTACAAAAGACGCTATTGACTATGGCACTATCAAACAAGATGCAGATGGTAACAGAGTATTTACTTTCAAAAACACAGGCAGTACACCTATCGTTATCAGTGAAGCACACGGCTCTTGCGGATGTACAGTACCAACGTATCCTAAAGAACCAATCATGCCGGGTAAAACTGCAGAAATTAAAGTTCACTATGACACACACAGAGTTGGACCTTTCTCTAAAAGCGTAACAGTTAACTCTAACGCTAAAAACTCTCCTGTAGTTTTAAAAATCAGCGGAACTGTAGAAGCTCCGGCAGTAGCACCAAGTGCTACTGAACCAAGTTCTATCATTCCGACAACGGCTCCGGCAGTTACAACTGCAGCTACAACTACACCAGTTAAAGCAGCTACTACTACTACTAAGAAAACAACTACAGCGGTTAAAAAAACTACCACACCAGTAAAGAAAACTACATCAACAGCTAAGAAAACAACAACTACAGTAAAGAAAACGACTACTAAATAATTAGTTTCGTTTTAAATATAAAACCACGAGCATGCTCGTGGTTTTTTTATTTTATAAAAAATTCATAATTACGAATAATTTACCTTGTTAGTATAACATATTCACTTATAATCTCCCGCAGAAAACTCACATCATCCATCCGTATTTCTTCCAGCCCCATTTGTTCTTTTAACTTAACGACAGTGGTATGCAATATATCATTGTATGTATTGTTTCTAAATTGCTGATAACGTACCAGTAAATTTTTCAAGGCCAGCATTTCTTCATCATTATATCTTACTACCTGTGGATATTTCGGTATATAATCTTCTTTATCCGGTAAGTTCTGCAAATCGTCCAGTGTCACAATTCTGTCGGGTTTCAGTTTAACCACCGTGGTATTGGCAATCATATCCCCTAAACGCTGATTTTTTTCGCTCATTAAAACAGAAATCGTTCCTACGGAGAAGAAAGACATACCAAAATCTACCATGCGGTAAGCCCAGCGAATCAGGTAATCACTTGTTTCCAGTGCATTGCCGTTTAGTTTTATCACCACAATACCCACTATCTTTTTACCAATGCTCTGTCCGTTGGTAAACATTTCTATCAATAAAGAATAAGAAAATTTTATGATGGTAAAAACGGCACTAAAAATGGCAATTTTCAATTCAGAATCTATTGATGATCCGAAAGAAAAAAATAAATAAATACTGGCAAAGAAAAATACCGAGATTGCAGAAGTATCTATCAACCAGGCAATAAAACGCCAGAGAAAACCTGCGGTTTCATACTGAATCGTTACATTTTGGGTAGTGGTGACGTCAATTTTTGCCATGCCTAAATATAGTAAAAAGTAATAAGTAACAACTAATCTGTATAAAAATCTTAAAAATCTCAAAAAAACAATTGAATAATTTTATTATTTTAGACAACGAATGAAGGAAACCAAATTCATACAACAAAATAAAAAGAAGTGGGCAGACTTTGAAAGTTTATCAAAAAGCAAGCATAAAGACTCTAATCTGTACAGCAAGCTTTACATTCAAATCACCGATGATTTATCGTACGCACGGACATTTTATTCCAATCGTTCGGTACGTGTTTATCTGAATAATCTGGCACAGGATATCTTTCATAAAATTTTTAGCAGAAATAAAAAGAAACAATCGGTCATCAAAGATTTCTGGATGGAAGACTTGCCATCTATTATGTATTACCACCGGACAGAATTATTGATTTCATTTGTGGTGCTGCTGGTTTCTATTGCTATTGGTTTACTTACTTACAAACACGACGAAGCATTTGCCAACAAAATACTGGGCGATGGTTACATGCAAATGACCGCAGAAAACATTGCAAAGAAAGACCCTATGGCTGTATATAAGCAAAGTGGTCCGGTAGAAATGTTTATCCGTATTGTGATGAACAACCTGATGGTGGATGTACGAACTTTCTTTTCAGGACTTGTTTTTTCGATTGGTTCCATTTTGGTTTTATTGTACAATGGTTTAATGCTTTCCGCATTTCAGTTTTATTTTATTAAACGCGGCTTGTTCTGGGATTCATTTTTAGCGGTATGGCTGCATGGCACACTGGAAATTTCAGCTATGGTTATCTGTGGTGCGGCAGGTATTGTATTGGGAAAAGGATTCGTATTCCCAGGCACCTTCAGCAGAACACAGGCATTCTTTTCCTCCGCACAGCGAGCTACCAAAATATTTTTCTCCGTACTACCTATCACTTTTGTGGCAGCCATTATTGAATCTTTCTTAACACGCTACACCAAAGCACCCGATATACTGAGACTCGCGCTCATCCTGATTTCTTTGTTTTTTATTTTGGGCTACTACGTATATCTGCCCTGGTTGAAAAAACGCAACGGCACACTGCGCATTCTGGAAGCAGAGAAAGTATTACCTGAAAACTTCTCTCCTTTTGAATTTTATCAGATAAAAAAGGTATCGGAAATCATACTGGACACCTTCAGGCTATTCAGAAAATATTCCGGATTCTTTTTTACCACAATATTCTGGAGTACCGTCATTATTACGGCTGTCGGCTTGACTGTAAACAGGACATATTTACTGGAAGATATTTATTATACGCAATGGTCGCTTTCCAATCTGGATCATTTCTTTATCGGCAATACACATAACTGGTTTGGTGTCTTACTCCCGGTGTTATTCGCCTACATCGCTTTACAGGTAAATTATATTTTCTATAAAGAACTTACTGAACAAAAAAACAAGGCTGTCGTTTCATTTTATGAATGGCAAAAAACAAACTGGAAAAAAATAATTGCTGTATTCTTTGAACAACTTATATTTTATGGTATTTTTTCTTATTTTAATTTAAGTGTTTATTCTATGTTTTTTGCCATACCGGCTCAGTTTATGTTTACGTTTATATTCTTTTTTCCTTTTCAGCAAAAAACCAATTTCATCAGCACTTTTTTAAAGACGCTCAAATCCGGTTTATTCAATTTGCTGGCTATTAATTTATCTTTTTTACTCTTGAGTCTGGCGTTTTTCTTCCTCATCAGCACTTCCATTTACTGGCTCATTTATGAAGCGGTAACCATGAACCTGAACAGCGAACTTGTAGACAGTGATATTGTTTATCTGATATTTTTTCTGATTGCCATTACCTGTATTATTACGCTGAGCTTTGTATTTTTTTGTTTATATCAGGGTGTTTTTTATTTCACACAAAAAGAGAAACATACTGCGGAAGGATTAATCAGTCAATTGGATATTTTAGGAAATTCACCCCGAAGAAATGTACTGCAGAAATAAAATAATCATACTGTTATTTTTTGTTTGCTGCGGATTTTTCAGCACCGCGCAGACGTCTGACAGCGCCTATCAGAAAGGCGTGCAACAGCAGAGTGATTACATGCAGCAGCCTGTTACGCGTTCTTCTTTTGACAAAAAAGAATGGAATGATTTAAAAAAGAAACTGAAAATAAAAGAATACGAACCTAAGAAAAAGAAAAAAGAAAGCAAGAAGAAAGACTGGAATCTGAATATCTCACCAACCTGGAGTTTAATTATAAAATGGACTTTGTTTGCGCTACTAATTGGTGCGTTGCTTTTTCTGGTGTTGCGCGTACTCGGCATCAATCCATTTAACAGAAAAAGAGATAAAAATAAAATCAATATCTCTCTGGAAGAGCTGGAAGAAAATCTGGATACCGCATCCATTGATCCGCATTTGTATGCCGCCATTAAAGCTAAAGATTACAAACTGGCTATTCGCCTGTACTACCTGATGATTATACAGAAATTAGCTTTAAAAGAAAAAATCATCTGGAAAAAATACAAAACCAACAAACATTATTTGAATGAACTGCGAAACAAAGACGAATATCCCACACTAAAAAAACTGACACTGTTATACGAAAAATGCTGGTTTGGTGAAAAAGATATTACAGAAGAAGAATACAATAGTATACAACCTGACTTTATTAACTTTTTGCAAAATATAAAATAAATTGAGTAACGACCGCAATAAATATATCCTGATAGCATTGATGATTATACTCGTCGGGCTTGGCTATTATTTATTGATGGATAGTTTTACGGAATGGAATTACAATCTCGACAAAACTAAAAAAAATCCGTATGGTACTTTTGTAACCTATGAATTACTAAAGAGCAAATACAAGAAGAAAGGGTTTAAAGAAATCGACAACTCTATCATTGAAAGCTTACGCAAACTCAAAAAGAATAAGACCTACAATTACGTTTTCATCAACCAAATGCCTTATTACGACTCCGTTACCGTGGATACCATATGTAAGTTTGCAGAAGCCGGTAACACCGTCTTTATCAGTTGTGAAGGCCTGAATGGTGCCTTTGTAGATTCCGTTTTATACAAAACCTATCATTTAAGTTTAACCACCGGTTTCAACGAATTGTATTATCCCTTATTTGATATCGACAGTTTAGAAAACAAAGACAAAGACAGCATTGTTGGCGATCATCGCTACGGCACTTTCAATTTTATTCATCCTTCGTTAAAAGACGACAGCGGTTACACGTATTACATCAAAAACAAAGCAGATACCATCGTTAATTATTATTATCGCTTTACTCCTGTTCCGGATACCGAATGGACACAACCCATTCCGGACATTAATGCTATTTCGTTCGCAGGAAACGAACGTTCCTACGGCTCCGGACTGAACTTTGCCGTATTAAAACACGGAAAAGGAAAATTTGTCATCCTGCTATCTGCATTGCCGTTTACCAATTATTTTATGCGAACGGAGAAAGGTTTGGAATATGCGGAAAAAGTATTTTCACACTTGCCAAACCAAACCACACTCTGGGACAACATCTCGCATGAGTACAAATACAGCAGCGCTGATGACGGTTATCGCGGTGATAGTAGTTTCGGTGATAGTCCATTGTATTTTATCCTCCAAAACAGGGAACTGCGCTGGACATGGTACTTAACGATATTAGGTGTAATCATTTACGCTGTCTTCCATGCAAAACGCCGACAAAATATTATTCCTATTATTGAACCGAAACAAAACAATTCCCTGAAATATGTAGAAACAATCGGGCAGTTATATTTTCACGAAGAGGAACACATTGAAATCGCCAATGAAATGCGGCTGCAGTTTTTAAATTTTATCCGGCAGAAATATTACATGAAGACGAATGAAATCGATGAAGCCTTTTTTAAACAACTCTGCTTAAAATCTGCCATTGAAGAAGAAAAGATAAAATCTATATTTGATGAATTCAAGGACATCCTGAAAGTCAAAAGCATCAATCAGCAAAAATTACATCACCTGAATAAACAATTAGAGTATTTTTATAAAACCTGTAAATAAATTTTATGGAAGAAATAAACGAACAACAACAAACACCGCCGCCTGTAAATGCAGATATTGAGTTTGTAACAAATGCCTCGGAGAAAATAAAAAATGAAATTGCCAAGGTAATTGTCGGGCAGGACGGCGCCATTGACTTAATGCTTTCAGCTTTATTCATCGGCGGACATATTTTACTGGAAGGTGTACCGGGAATAGCAAAAACACTTACCGCTAAAATGCTGGCAAAAACCATTTCCGTTGATTTCTCCCGGATTCAGTTCACCCCGGATTTGATGCCGACCGATATCGTGGGTACTTCCGTATTCAACTTAAAGGAATCTGAATTTAAGTTTCGTGCAGGTCCCGTGTTTTCCAATATCGTGTTGATTGATGAAATCAACCGTTCTCCGGCTAAAACACAGGCAGCCCTCTTTGAGTTGATGGAAGAACGTCAGGTTTCGGTGGATGGTATCACCTACCCGATGGAATATCCGTTTATGGTGCTTGCTACGCAAAACCCGATTGAGCAGGAAGGAACCTACCGTTTACCGGAGGCGCAACTCGACCGTTTCATTTTCAAAATTGTCATGGAGTATCCGAATCTCGAAGAAGAAAAATTAATTCTGCATCGTTTCAATAATGATTTCTCCGCCAAGATTACCAATCAGGTAAATGCGGTGGTGAATGCAGCTGATATTAAACGCTGCAGCGAAATTGTAGAAAAGATTTATATCAAGGATGAAATCATCAATTACATTGCCAATGTGGTGCATGAAACGCGCAACCATGGTGATTTATTTTTGGGCGCATCACCGCGGGCATCCTTATCCTTACTGAAAGCAAGTAAAGCAATGGCGGCTATCTCCGGCAGAGAATTTGTGACGCCGGACGACGTGCGTGCCGTTTCCGATGCCGTGTTGAATCACCGTATCATTCCTTCACCGGAAAAAGAAATGGAAGGCATCACCGCGCAGGATATCATTAAACAAATCATTCAAAAAATTGAAGTTCCGAGATAGAATAAGGAATCAAATAACAAGATGACTAAATTAAAATACACATACGAACGATTTATAAAACACACGTTTCTGACGAAGCGATTCTTTTATGTATGGGGGATTGCCGTATTCGTATTTATTGTTAGTTTCAGTTTTGATTTTCTATTTCCATTAGCCAAACTCATTCTGATTTTTCTTGGAGCTTTTACGCTGCTGGATTTTATTTTGGTACAATTGTATGATAAAAAAATAGAATGCACGCGCACCACTCCGCACGTATTACCCTTAGGCGATGAACAGCATATTGGACTGTACATAAAAAACAACCAGAACAGCATCGCGAAATTTGAAGTGGTGGATGAATTGCCGGAAGAATTTCAGAAACGGGATTTTTCTTTTAAATTTTATCTGGCTGCCGGCGAAGAGAAAACACTCACTTACAATGTTCGCCCGCTTACGCGCGGTGCTTACAAATTCGGCAACTGCAATGTTTTTGTTTCTACGCTGCTCGGATTTATTCAGCACAAAATCGTGTTTCCCTTGCAGGTTACCACACCGGTATTTCCGTCTTCCGTGCAGGTAAAAAAACACGAACTGCTTTTATTCAACAAACTGCATACCTTTCAGGGGGTAAAGAAAATGCGCAGAATCGGACACAGCTACGAATTTGAGCAAATCAAAAACTATACGGTCGGCGACGATATCCGCACCATCAACTGGAAAGCCACCGGCAGAAGAAATCAGCTGATGGTAAATCAGTTTGGCGATGAAAAATCACAACAGATTTATTCCATCCTCGATAAAAGCCGCGCCATGAATATGCCGTTCAATGGCTTGAGTTTACTGGACTACGCGGTGAATACAACTTTGGTGATTTCCAACACTGCCATCCACAAAGACGATAAAGCCGGCGTCCTCACGTTTAACGAAAAAATAGGGAGCTTTGTAAAAGCCAATAAAAAACCCGGACAACTAAAACTGATTTCAGAAGTCTTGTACAGAGAAGAAGAAAGCAGCCTTGAAGCCAATTATGAATTACTGTATAATGCAGTTACCCGTTTAATCAAACAACGCAGTCTGGTGATATTGTATACTAATTTTGAAAGTTATTACACATTGGAACGCTACCTACCGGTACTGCGAAAAATAAACCGCTCTCATTTGTTGCTGGTGGTGGTTTTTAAAAATACGGAAATAGAAAAATACAGTTACGAAACCGCTTCCGACACCTTGAATATTTACCATAAAACCATTGGTAAGAAATTTTTATCGGAGAAAGAAATGATGGTAAAAGAATTAGCCAAGTACGGCATACAATCCGTTCTCACTGCACCGCAGGACTTATCTACCCAAACCATCAATAAATATCTAGAATTCAAAGCGAAGGGGTGGATTTAATTTATCCCGTCATGAGTACCGTCATTTCGAGCGTAACGAGAAATCCCGAACAGATTCAGAAAGACCTGAGATTAATCACAACCTTTGTATATAGAATATTTTGGGTCAACCTCAGATTTAATAACTTTCCAACCATTATCATCTTTTATTAAAAAGAAGCGGGCATATATTTCTTTCTTATTTGTATAATTTATAGTAACATCAAAAATAGCTTTATGGGGACTTATACATGAATTCCATGTATCTTTAATATCAATAAAATTCTTGTCTTTATTGTAGATTGAATCATTTCTAACATAATCTTTTAAAAAAATAAATGATTCCGAATTATCTATCTTATTTATTACAAAAACCCACATTAGAATAGAAATAATTATTCCAAAAATTAAGGTATAGATATAAATCTTTAGCACCTTCTTTAGTATTATTTTTATCTTTTCTTTCATATAATTACACTTTCACCACAATCACTTTACAAATCTTATCCGCCAGTGTCTGCCGTTTTTCATTTGACAATAAAAAGATATAGCCGAAAAACAAGAGCAGCGACAAAATGAAATGCTTCACTGAATCCGTAAAATCAGCATCCCGCTGTGCTTCATTCAGCAAACGGATATTCATCATCTGTTTTCCTAAAGTAGCATTGCTTTCACTGCCGTCAAAATAAATAAAATACACCGCCATCACGATTGCAATCTTCCACCAGTATACTTCCAGAAAAATCAGATAAGTTGGTGATAGTTTCAGCACATAAAACAATCCATACGTAAGCGCCACAAAAATAAGTACATCCATCAGCACGGCTGCCGTACGCAGCGAAAACGGTGCATATTCCACCTTTCTGGTCTCGTATGTTTTTTCATCTAAAATCTCATCCATATCTGCTGTGTATTTACCATTTCAGTAACAAAATTTACGATTAAAAAATTGATTTTTGGCAGAACAATTCGGATATTTGATAAAAATCTGCATTTTGAAAAAATATATCCAGAAAACAGCCATTGCATTGTGCGCATTGCTTTGCTGCACCGCCTGCTTCGACTTACAGGAAAATCTCTTCTTAAAAAAAGATGGTTCCGGCACCTTCTCGTTTGTGATTGACATGAGTCAGTTTAAATCCATGATGGCTATGTTTGACGATGTGGGAAAATCGCTGGACAGTAAAGACAAAAAAAATGAACGGAAAAATAAAACGGAAACAAAAAAATCTCCAAGCGATAAACTGAATTCCACGTTTGAAAAAACAAGACGTAAATTATTAAATACTGCAGGTATCTCCAATGTAAAAACCATTGAAGACAGCAGCAGTCTGAACTTCGGCATTTCATTTGATTTCAAAAATATTGCCGCATTGAATGAAGCCATGAACAAATTATTTGAAGATGATGATTCCTCCGGCACTGAAACTAAAAAAGTCACCTATTTCGAGTACAAAGACAATCAGCTGAGCAGACTGGAAGCGCTCGATTCAAAATCTATTCTGGGAAAATCTTCCTCCATGTCGGAAAAAGGCACCCAATCCAACAGCGAAAATCCGCTGTACGGCATGGAGCAATTATTCGGCACCGTTTCTTACACCATGAATTACGAATTTGAGAATAAAGTCAGCTCCGTTAAAAACGAAAATTCTTTACTCTCTGCCAACATGCAAAAAGTAACGCTGAAGATTTTTCCATTTGCAGCGGAAAAAGACAGCGTCAAATCAAAATCAAGCATTGCCAATACGATATCATTTAAATAAGCGTAAATCCGTTTCATGTGTGTACTAAATAAACCGTTTTAATAACTGATGAATACCGCACGCAACTGGATACTACTTACCGTTTTTACTGTGCTGGCCTTCTTTGCCGTAAGGTGGCTTGCAGCGTATCAGGAGCGCAAAAATACGATTACTGAACCCACTGTTACTATCGACATTAATGAAATAAAAGCACGCGGCACCCTGCGTGTCATTATGGAATATAATTCCATCAGTTATTTTATTTACAAAGGACAACGCCTCGGTTTTGAATTTGAGCTGATGCAAAACTTTGCAAAAGCCATTGGCGTAAAACTCGAAATTGTGCTGGCCACTTCTTCCGATGATCAGTTCAATCTTTTAAATGAAGGAAAAGGCGACATCATTGCCAATGGTCTTTTTGTCAATAATAAAATCAAACAACAGGTAGCGCTGACCATTCCCTACCGCAATGTAGAACAGGTGATTGTGCAGCGAAAATCAGGCACCAGTGTAAATCCAAACGACAGCATACAAAAGAACGATACGCTGTTGCAATCCGTCAATGAACTCTCCAATAAGATTGTGTATGTGCCCGATAACTCCAGTTATTACAACCGTTTGAAAGAATTATCCGATTCCAACGGCATCAACATGGACGTGCGCATCTTACCGGATGACCGTGGTATAGACGACATCATCGAAGCCGTTGCCAATGGCGAAATCGATTATACCATCGCCAACAAAGACATCGCGCTCGTTAATAAATCTTATTTTGAAAACCTGGATGTCAATACATCTGCCGGAAAGCCGCAACCGCTGCACTGGGCGGTGCGCAACAACTCACCCGATTTATTAGAATCCATAAATTATTGGATTACTAATTTTGAAAAAGAAAAACTCTACAGCGCGCTGTATTTCAAATATTTCAGCGAAGACAAAAACATACAGTTCGGCTATGATGACAATGCCGGTTTACAACAAGGCATGATTTCTCATTTCGATGAAATCATTCAACGCAACGCCAAAAGAATCAACTGGGACTGGCGTCTCGTGGCAGCCGTTATTTATCAGGAATCCAAATTCAATCCGAATGCACGCTCCTGGTGCGGCGCACAGGGACTGATGCAGCTGATGCCCGGCACGGCACGGCAGGTCGGCGTATACGGCAATCAGGCTTACAACCCGGCAAGCAATATACAGGGCGGTACCAACTACCTGAAACAACTGGAAAAAACCTGGGCGAATATTTCTGACTACACACAACGCGTCAAATTTATTCTGGCTTCTTACAATGCCGGTCCGGGACACGTAATGGATGCCGCGCGGCTGGCAGAAAAGAACGGTTACCCGAAAGATAAATGGGATGGCTCGGTAGAATATTTCATATTGTATAAATCCAATCCGAGATTTTACAACGACCCTGTAGTGAAGTACGGCTATTGCCGCGGACAGGAACCGTTTAACTATGTGCGCAACATCGTAAAAAAATATTTTGATTACCAGTCTAAGGTTAACCTGACCTCTGCCACCCAAACAGCCGGTGCGTTCCGTCTGGAGCAGGTGGAAACAGTGGCCTTCGACGGACTGGAAGGCGTGTACAACCCTACACAGGGTTTGATTGCACGTTCTGCACGCCGCGAGTTGTTTTTATCGCATAAACTCTTCAACGAAGAAACGGAACTGATACCGAAAAACGGCGGCAGAAATCCTTTTGACAAACCTAAGAAAGAATTGTTTGTACGCACAGAACCAACGCAGATACAGGATTCTACCAAGCAACTATTTCAGCGCAAGCAGCAGTTGTTCCAGACACAACAGCAAAACCAGCAGCAACTGCAACAAGGCACACCATCCGGCTTAGCCCCCAACCGTGAAAGTAAAATCAATAAACTGATACCTAGAAAGAAGTAATAAAACGTACTTCAAAAATTTACAATTACTGTTCAGGTTTTACGATTTGTATTTCCCATAATAAAAATGTATATTTGAAATATAGTATGGTCAAAAACCATACATATACTACTAAATCTTGTTGTATATGTATGATTTTGTCATACATATAAACA
>JADKIQ010000011.1 GCA_016721245.1 Sphingobacteriales bacterium | reverse complement strand
CGTGACTATCCGTCAATCTATCAAGAAAAACAAAACATCGAGAATATGTTAGGTGATGGCGCTAAACAACATCACTAAAAAGAAAGATTGATGTGGGCCGTCAGCAGCGAAACTGGACAAGTATTGATGGTATCGAAAACTTACCCGTGTCCTGCTGCTTTGTTCTTAGTGGATACCACACACGAGCATATCGCATTAGCGGAAGCAAAACTTAGGCATCAAAACAAGTTGGTGTGGTAGATACAAACAGGATACTCCTAAAGTGGACTTTGCCTATTCCTGCAAATGACGATGCTACAAATCGATTCAGTTAATCACTAACTACCTGGTAGAAGCGATTAAAGAAGGATTGGCAGAACGTAAAAAAGATAAAGAAGAAGCTGAAACAAAACGGAAGCTGACATCAAAGCTTCTGTGGAAACAGAAACAGCAGAATAATTTATCGGGATTAAACATTTTATCATTTAACATTCAACATTAATTAAACATGTCAACTGTAACTATAACAGCAGCAGAAGTAAATAAATTAAGACAAGAGACCGGAGCAGGTATTATGGATTGCAAAAAGCATTAACAGAAACCAATGGTGATTTTGAGGCAGCAATCGATTATTTAAGAAAAAGGGCGCTAAAATAGCAGCTAACCGTGCAGACAGAGAAGCAAACGAAGGTGTAGTGGTAGCTTTAACAAGCGAAGACGGAAAATTCGGTTTGTGCCGTGAACTTAAGCTCTGAAACAGACTTCGTAGCTAAAAATGAAGACTTCATCAACCTGGCAAAATCTATTGCAGATGTTGCTTTGGCTGGAAGAATCAAAACTTTGGAAGACTTACACAATGCACAATTAGACGGTGTTTCTATCAAAGATAAATTACTGGATACCGTAGCTAAAATCGGCGAGAAAATAGAAGTAAAGAAATACGAAGTACTGGAAGGCGAAGGTGTTGTTGCCTATATCCACATGGGATACAGAATGGGTGTTTTAGTTCAACTGAACTTGCCATTAAATGATGCTATTACTGTTGCAGGTAAAGATGTTGCCATGCAAATCGCGGCAATGAATCCGGTAGCCGTTGATGCTTCAGGTGTTTCTGACGAAATGAAAGACAGAGAAAAAGCAATCGCTCGGAAAAAGCAATCGCTGCCGGAAAACCTGAAAACATCTTGGATAAAATTTCTGAAGGTGCCGTACAAACGATGCTGAAAGAAAACACCTTGTTACCTCAGCCATTCGTAAAGACGGAGGCAAAACGGTAGAACAGTACCTTAAATCAACAGATAAAGATTTAACGGTAGTATCGTTCAAGCGAGTTACCTTATCGTAATATTTAAAAGAGAATTTTTATTCTCTCTTTTTTGTTTAAATTTAAATCAAAATAGTAATTTTTACTACATGAGTTTAAGAGAATATATATTAAAGATTTGAATGCAATTCGCAATCCACAGTTTAATGTTTTGAATATATTCAGACAATAAAAAAAGCTGAAAAGAAAGCACCAAATAAAAATAAGGTATTACAATTTGCAGGTCTTTTAAATAACAAACAAGCTTCCGCCATCATTAACAGTATCAATGAAAATTTTAACTCAATAGAAGGCGAATGGTAAAACGTGTTGCAATTGATACAAACATCGCAATAGCATTGTTAAACAATCAACCCAATATTTATTCTGTTTTAAGCAAATTCGATATAATTTATTTGCCTATTACTGTCTGTGGTGAGTTATTGTTCGGAGCAAAAAACTCAAGATTATCCATAAAAAATACCAAACGCTATATTGAGTTTATAGAAAGTTTCGAATTGTTGGATTCAAATTTAGTCGTTGCACAGAATTATGCTTCTATTAGATTGCAATTAAAAGAAAAAGGTAACCCAATTCCGGAAAATGATATTTGGATTGCTGCAATATGTGTAACAAACAACATTCCATTGTGTACAGCAGACAAGCATTTCAATAATATTGACGAATTAAAAGTTTTAGCAAACAAAATCGTATAAAAATAAATACCAAATACCATGGACAAACCAATCAAACGAGTATTACTAAAACTTAGCGGCGAAGCATTAATGGGCGACCAGCAATTCGGTATCAAAGCAGATACACTTGGTTTATTTGCCGATGAAATTGTAGAAGTCATTAACGCTGGCTATCAGGTAGGTGTAGTGATTGGCGGCGGAAATATTTTCCGTGGATTACAAGCCGGCAACATCGGCATCGAACGCTCTCAGGGCGACTATATGGGTATGCTGGCCACTATCATCAACGGCATGGCGCTGCAAGGTGCCATCGAGTCTCGCGGCATTTATACACGTTTACTTTCTGCTTTAAATATTTCTCAGGTTTGTGAGCCTTATATCCGCAGACGTGCCGTGCGACACCTTGAAAAAGGCCGTTGCATCATCATGGCAGCCGGCACCGGAAATCCTTATTTCACCACCGATACGGCGGCGGCCTTGCGCGCGAATGAAATTGAAGCGGATGTGATTCTGAAGGGAACAAGCGTAGATGGTATTTACACCGCCGACCCTAAAAAGGATCCGAATGCTACAAAATATGAAAACATCTCATTTGATGATATTCTGGTGAAAAACCTGCGCGTGATGGACCAGACTGCTTTTGCTTTATGCAAAGAAAACAACATGCCGATTATCGTTTTCAATATTAAAGAAAGAGGCAATATCTTGCGCATTCTCCAGGGTGAAAAGATTGGTACGCTGGTGAGTTAAAGATTTTAACATGAAGAAATTTAAAATTGAAGGGTAAAAAGTGTTAAAATAATTTTTAAACAAGTGAGCATACAACTTTTTTTGCCAACTGCTCGCCAACTATTTCTTTTATATTTGCCTTTGAAAAATTAACGACGATGGAAGAAGAAGTACAAATGATTCTGGAAGAAACTAAAGATTCGATGTTTAAGGCATTGAAACATTTGGAAGAAGAATTGCGTAAAGTACGTGCCGGCAAAGCCAGTCCGGATATGCTGCAGGGCATTACAGTAGAATATTACGGCTCTCCCACTCCCATCAATCAGGTGGCCAGTATCAAATTGCTGGATGCAAGAACACTGGTCGTAGTTCCATTCGAAAGAAAAATAATCAGCGATATTGAACGCGCCATTTTCCAGAGCAATATTGGCATCACGCCGCAAAACGATGGGGAGAATATCCGTTTATCAGTGCCGCCTATGACGGAAGAACGCAGACGTGATCTGGTAAAACAATCCAAAGGCTATGGCGAACAAACAAAAATAGTGATTCGCAACGCACGCAAAGACGGCAACGAAATGATAAAAGATCTGGTGAAAAACGGATTGAGCGAAGATATCGGAAAAGATTCGGAAGAAACGATTCAGAACCTCACCAACGAATACAATACCAAAGTAGACAAAATGTTAACGGTTAAAGAAGAAGAAATTATGACGATATAATTTTCAGTTGACAGACAACAAAATTATAAGTTGGCAATAATAAAAAAGGTGTTCATTTCTGAACACCTTTTTTATATTTCAACAACATCTGTGTTTATACTTTCTCGCCGCCTTTGGTCAGCAACTTATATTCTCCTAAATGCAGGGATGAATCCTGAATCAAGCGTACTATTTTTCCTGCTTTTGAATACCATTTCATCCTGAAAGAGAAGGTATCTTTTTTCATGAAGGCGTAAATAAACGGATGCACATACAACAGGAAATTCTTTTCCTTATGTGTTTTCAGATGATTTAATTCCATCTCGATATTATCAATAATCTGCAGCGGCTGATCTACTTTGTATTTGCTGTTGGCGTGCAACAAAGGCTCGCGCGTATCTACCACTACCTGCTCTTTCATACGCTGGCGGGTAATTTCCATCAGACCGAATTTACTAACCGGCAAAATCACGTGTTTCGCTTTATCCGGTTTCATCGCATCCAGCATCGCTTCGTACAATTTGTGTTTGTACTCCGCAGATTTCATATCTATAAAGTCAATAACAATGATACCGCCAATATCACGCAAACGCAACTGTCGTGCAATTTCCTGCGCAGCCTCCACGTTGATATTAAACGCCAGTGTATCCTGTGCAATATCTTTTTTTACTTTAGGGCCACTGTTTACGTCAATTACGTGCAATGCCTCCGTGTGTTCCAGAATCACATAGGCACCACTTTTCAGCGTTACGGTTTTACCAAATGCGGTTTTTACCTGACGACTGATATCGAAGGTTTCAAACAAAGGCGTGGTATCTTCGTATTTATTTAATATGGAAGATTGTTCCGGTGCATGTTCTTTGATGTATGCTTTCAGGTCGCCGTGCAACGTCTGGTTATCTGTAATAATTTTAGAGAAACTGTCGTTCATCAAATCACGCACGATAGAAAATGTTTTACTCATTTCCTTCAGTAACAACTTCGGCGGATTATTGAATTTTATATTCTCCGTCATCACCTTCCACTTGTTCAGCAGATTTTCGACGTCATGTTGTAATTCTTCTTTGCCCACACCTTCCGCATTGGTACGCACTACAAATCCGAAATTCCTCGGTTTGATTTTCTGCATCACATCAATCAGACGCTCGCGTTCTTCCTGCTTATCAATTTTTTTAGAAATACCAATGGAATTGGTGAAAGGTACTAACACCACATATCGTCCCGGAATAGAGAGCTCACAGGTAAGTCGTGGTCCTTTGGTGGAAATGGCTTCTTTGGAAATCTGAAAGATGAGAATATCACCTTTTTCCAAAGCATCGGTCATTAAACCATCCTTTTGAATAGTTGGTTCAAACTCAAATTTATCCAATAAGTGTGATTGCTCAGCCCTGAATGCTTCCGAACTGAATTTGCGAACAGAACGGATATACGGACTTAAATCTGAATAGTGTATAAAAGCATCTTTATCGTGACCGATATCCACGAAGGCTGCATTTAATCCTGGATTTATCTTTTTAACTCTGCCTAAATAGATATCTCCGGCTGCAAAACCTTCTTTGTCGTACGCATCAAGATGGTATTCGACTAATTTTTTATTCTCAAGAAGAGCAATTTCAACACCTTTGGAATTAGCATGTATCACTAATTCTTTAATCATGTGTTTAGTTTAAAAGTCATGAGTCGTGAGTCGTAAGTATTTTAACCTAAGACTCACGACTTATTGCTCACGACTTATTTTTTCTTGTGACGGTTCTTTCTTAGTCTTTTTTTACGTTTGTGCGTCGCAATCTTATGACGCTTTCTTTTTTTTCCGCAAGGCATAATTAAACTTTTTTACTTTTTAAATTTTTGACGATCTCGTCTATTTCTTTATTGAAATCTTTATTGTTTACAATCAACTTACACATCTCAAACAATCGGATGGCTTCATCGTTATGTCCGAGTTGTGCTTCCGTTATCGCCAGAAAATACAAGGCTTCTGTATTTTGCGGTTCTAACTTCAATATTTTCTGTAAGCGTTCTTTTGCTTTATCAAACTGTCCCGACTGTATCGATAATCTGCCTAATGCCAGTAAAACAGGAACATTATCCGGCAAACTGTCTGACAACTGGCGCAAGATTCCGATTCCTTTCATTGGCTCCTGAGAACCTTGAACGTATGCATCTGCCAGTTTTATCTTCAACTCCACATCACTGCCATCTTTCTGTACAGCCTCTTCGTAAGAACGGAGCGCAAAGGTAATCAAATTATTTAAAATTACAGAGTCTCCCGTTGATTTATATGCATTTACGAGCACATCTCCGGCATCTGCCAGCGCTTTTTTACTGGCTTCAATTTTGGCAAACTGATAGAAGTAATAAGAACCTAATGCGGGATTATTAAGATTCTTCCAGAAATCGGAAGTTTGCAGGTATAATTTCTTTAAAGTTGAGGTATCTGCAGGCTTTGCTGCTTTTATAGCGTCAGAAATAGCTGCCAACTGTGTTTTTTCAGCCGGAAGTAACTTTGCCGTTTGCTGTTCTTCATATTGCTCAAAAGAGAATGACTCCGCTTTTACGGCTGTTGAGCTATTCTCTTTTTTAACAACGGTTTTACCGCCAAAATAAAGTGCTAATGCTAAAATTAATGTACCTACCCCTAAAGCTATCTGTCCCTTCTGCACGTCTTTAGTCCTATTCTTTACCGGTCAAGCGTTTTGCACTTGAATCTTTGATTTGTTCAACAAAAACTTTAGATGGTTTGAACGCCGGAATCTGGTGTTCAGGAATTTCTATAGCGATATTTTTCTTGATATTACGTCCGATTTTTGCTTTACGGGTTTTTACAATAAAACTACCGAAACCGCGTACATACAGATTCTCACCGTCAGCCAAAGTATCTTTTACTTCTTTGAAGAAAGCCTCCATGGCTACTAATACGTCAACTTTAGGAACGCCTGTTTTTTCTGAAATAGTGGTGATAATGTCTGCTTTTCTCATGGTTATTATTTAAATGGACTACAAAAATGCAACTTTTTTTCTAACTAACTTACTAATATACACGAAATTAGGGTTTTTTTAATATAGCGGCAAATTAATTGATTTGTCTGAAAATAGTTATTTTGCGAAATAAATGAAATCCTTCTCCAAAAAACTCTTAGAATGGTACAATCCTGCGAGCAGAAATCTGCCGTGGAAACAAACCAATGACGCCTATAAAATATGGTTATCTGAAATTATTTTACAGCAAACACGCGTGGAGCAGGGAACCCCGTATTATCTGGCATTCATTAAGCAGTATCCCACGGTAAAAAAACTGGCGGCTGCACCATTGGACGATATATTAAAACTCTGGGAAGGCCTTGGCTACTACTCTCGTGCCAGAAACCTGCATGTTGCCGCACAACAAGTCATGGAAGAACACAAAGGAAAATTTCCGGAAACACACGCTGAAATTCTGCAACTGAAAGGCATTGGAAATTACACGGCGGCAGCTATTGCTTCGTTTGCCTACAATTTGCCGCATGCTGTTTTAGACGGGAATGTCTTCCGGGTATTATCCAGAGTTTTCGGTATAGAAACACCCATCGACAGTACGGAAGGCAAAAAGCAATTTGAGCAATTGGCCCAGCAATTACTGGACAAAAAAAATCCCTCCACCTACAATCAGGCAATCATGGATTTCGGGGCGCTGGTGTGCAAGCCGCAAAATCCCTTGTGCGAGCAGTGTCCGTTCAGTTCTGAATGCAAAGCATTGGAATTAAATAAAATAAGTTTATTGCCGGTGAAAGCCAAGAAACTGATAAAATCCGAACGACATTTCCATTATTTCGTGCTGTTTGATGCGAAAGATATTTACATCAAACAACGGACAGCAAATGATATCTGGAAAGGGCTGTTTGAGTTTCCTGTTTTTGAAAGTCCACAGTCGACAGTCAATAGTCAACAGATTGTTTCTCATCCCTATATCAAAAAATACGGTGAACCGTCGACTGTCGACTGTCGACTATCATACAAACAAACCCTTTCCCATCAATATATTAATGGTCATTTCTATGAAATAAAACTGGGAAAACTCCCGAAACTTGATAAATCATACCTCAAAATACCCAAAAACACGATTTTAAACTATGCCTTTCCAAAAATTGTCCGCTCCTATTTGGAAGATAGATTAAATTTTTTAACTTAGATAAGCGAATTAACTTGACAAACATCAAATTATCTATATTTGTAAATTAATTGTACGGCTATGAGTGTTAACAAAGTAATTTTAATCGGACGATTAGGTAAAGACCCGGAAGTGAGAAAGATAAATGCTACTACTACAGTTTGCAATTTCCCTTTAGCAACCAACGAATCCTACAAAAACCAAGACGGTTCTTACACAGAACAGACCGAATGGCACAATATTGTGATGTGGAGAGGTGTGGCTGAAAGAGCAGAGCGTATTTTAAAGAAAGGAAGTACTATATTTGTGGAAGGAAAACTCAGAACGCGCTCGTGGGAAGACAAAGAAAACCATAAACGCTACACTACAGAAATCGTAGTGGAGAATTTCCAGTTATTAGATAAAAGAGAACAAAGCGGTACACCGCAGGCAAACAGCGAAAACAAAAGCGGTTCAGAATCAACCTCATCATCAGAGACAGTGACTGAACCAAATTTTGATGACGATTTGCCTTTTTAATGTAAAGTAATTTAAGCACCTTGGACGACGGCATTCCCATACCCTACTTATTTAATTTCCTACTGACAATTCCCTGGAGCGAAATCTTCAACCCGTTTGATATAACCTATATCTACGAAATCATCGGAATCATAATTCTATTGTTTCTAACCGGTATGATGAGCTCTACCGAAGTAGCACTTTTCTCACTGGATTATCATCAGCTGAAAGAGATAGAAACCAATGACGATAAGACAGATGACATGATTCTGGATTTCATCAATAAACCACGCCGTTTACTGGCCACTATTCTATTAGCGATTACCTTATTCAGCTTAAGCATTGTTTTACTGTTTGAATCGCTTGTTGAACTCAGCGTAAAACATGAATTCTTAGAAAATCACAAAACGATCGAATTTATCGTGAAGGTGAGTTTTGAAACATTCATTATCGTTTTATTTGCGGAAGTGATTCCGAAAATTTATGCGTCTCAGAATAATTTAAAAGTTGCGCGTCTTTTAATCCATCCGATTAAATTTTTCAGTACCATCTTCGCACCTTTCGTAAAAGCGCTCATTTTTACATCTACTTTTTTTGAGAAAAGACTGGAAGGTGCCAACAAAAGTGTTTCTGCAAAGGATATTGACGAAGCCATAGACATTACCACCTCTCAGGATAAAAATGATACTGAAAGAAACGACACTAAAATCTTAAAAGGTATTGTAAAATTCGGCAATATTGCCGTTCCACAAATCATGCGTTCGCGTATGGATGTGGTGGCTGTAGAAAAAGATGTCAACTTTGAAGAACTCCTGAAAATTGTCCGGGAATCCGGCTACTCTCGTATTCCGGTAATGGAAGACAATTTCGACAAAGTAGTAGGAGTTTTGTATGTCAAAGATTTACTGAAATTCATAGACGCGGATAATAACTTCCACTGGCAGCAGCTGATACGTCCGGCACTTTATGTTCCGGAATCTAAAAAGATTGATGACCTGCTGGAAGATTTCCAGACCAAACGTGTACACATGGCCATTGTGGTGGATGAATACGGCGGCAGTTCGGGCATCGTTACCTTAGAAGATGTATTGGAAGAGGTGATTGGCGATATCAAAGATGAATTTGATGACGCGAGTGAAATTGATTTCAAGAAACTGGATAATCACAATTTTATTTTTGAAGGAAGAACGGCGTTGAACGATGTTTGCAAAGTGCTGGAAATTCCAACGGATACGTTTGATGATGCGCGCGGCGATGCGGATTCTATGGCTGGTTTGATTTTAGAATTAAATTCTGAAATTCCGATTGAAGGCGACGAACTAAAATACCAGCATTTTACGTTTCTTATTTTAGAAGCGGATAAGACAAGGGTGATTAGAGTAAAGGTTACATTAGGCAATTAACGATGAACGATTAACAATTAAAAATCTTTAGAAGAAATGCAAAATAAGAATTTAGAAAAATTCACATTGTTCATTGTTCATTGTTCATTGTTCATCCTTTTCACATCCTGCCAGGAAAACTATACCCCGAAGCGCAATGGATATTTCCGCATTGATTTTCCAAAGCAGCGTAATTTCATCACCTACGACAACGCAACCTGTCCGTTTACATTCGAATATGCGGATTACGGAAAGATACAAAAGGATTCGTCCAACGTAGAGGAAATGCACGAGCATCCTTGCTGGTTCAATATCATCTTTCCGGAATACAAAGCAAAAGTGTATTTGAGTTATACCGCTATCAGCACTTCCAATCCGCTGGATAAATTAATCAAAGACAGTTACAAGCTGACTTTCAAACATACCGTAAAAGCTGACTACATAGACGAAACACCTGTTAGCGGAAAGAACAAACATGTTTCGGGAATTATGTATGATGTAGGCGGCAATGCAGCCAGTGCCGTACAGTTTTATATTACAGACAGCAGTCAGCATTTTCTGCGTGGTTCCTTGTATTTTTATGCCTCACCAAATGCCGATTCAATTGCACCGGCGGTTACATATTTCCGTAAAGACGTTGAGCATATTATCGAAACGCTGCAGTGGAAATAAAATTAACCCACTTATTTAAAAAACATTTATTATATTTGTTTTATGAACAAATATATTCCAGCAATCATATTATTGTTTTTCAACATAACAGTAAAAGCACAGCAAACAACTACCATTGATTTTTCAGCAAGTAATCAAAAGATAACGGCTAAAAAAAATCAGTTGATTATTTCAGCTGATTACTATAAGAAAGATAAGGCTGATTCAGAAGATAATTCAAAACGTGCAAAACGTTTAAAAATAACAGGCCTCGTATTTACCAGTCTAGGTGGCGCCGGTATTTTAACCACTACACCATTCGTAATTATTTATGGCGTATCAGATAATTATACAAATCATCACATTGGTGATTTTGTTGCCGCTTTAGTTGGAATTATGGGATACACACCAAGTACCGCATGTTTAATTACAGGCATTCCTATGACTGTTGTTGGTTTTAAAAAATCGAAACAACAGAATAGCTATAAGGAATTTTAGTAAGATATTTATTCTCTACTTATCGTAAATAAACTTCCACGGTTGTGCCGTTTCTAATTGCAAAGCCAACTCAAGCAGTAATGCATCTTGTCCGAAAGGTGCCACAAACTGCACCCCTACAGGCATATCGTTGGATGCTGTTCCTAATGGCAATGAAATAGCAGGCGAACCTGATATATTAAATAATGGCAGAAAGGATGCAAAATCAGCACCACGCCAGGCGATTTCTTTATAATCTAATAAGGGTGAAAAATAACCGATTTCCGGCGTACGTTTGGTGGTGACCGCCGTCATGATGATATCATAATCTTTCTCTAATTTATCTTCCGTTGCTTTTGCAGAACGCACCAACGTGCTTATGCTGCTTAATAATTTTGTTTTTCGTTTGGCAAATGTTTCTGCCAAGCCTAATGTAAATGGTTCCAACACAGATTTATCTACAGCTGCACCATGTGTCAGTCTTCCGAAATTGATAGACATATAAGATAAAAAACCGTAGTAGGTCAGGTAATGCAAGGTGAGTGACTCTATATCCAAAGGTACTTTTATCATCTCAACTGAATGTCCTAAGGATTCTAATAATTTCGCCGTTTCCAGTTGCACGCGAAAGGTATCTTCATCCATGTGGCCTTGTTTGCCTTCCGGTAAATTTTCAAAGAAGGCAATCTTTAATTTTCTGTTCAATGGATTTTGTACATGTCCTATTCTTGGCAATCTGCTATTGTAATGAAATTTTTCCGCAGCAGCATAAAACGCAGCAGTGTCGCGTACACTGCGTGTAAGCACACCTGATAGACAATATTCACCGGCAAAGTTTCCGTGCCTTCCATATAAAACAAACGTTTACGTGTTGGCTTCAACCCAACCAAACCACAACAAGATGCCGGAATACGAGTAGAACCGGCACCATCATTCGCAGTGGCAATCGGCACCACACCACTGGCCACCATGGCAGCAGAACCGGATGATGAGCCACCCGTTGTATAATCTGTATTCCATGGATTTCTGGTGATATGCCATTTTTCATTTTCTGTACTGCAAATAAATCCGAACTCTGGCATGGTCGTTTTGCCGATACAGTTCACACCGGAAGAAAAAAACTGATTGACATATTTACTGTTTTTCTTCGCAATTTTGGAAACAAATGCACCGGTACCTTTTTGCACCGGATATCCTTTAATAAAATCATTGTCTTTTACGAAAGTAGGAACACCATAAAATGGTCCATCGTGATTTAGTTTATCGTTATTTCGTGCATCATCATACATCTTAATAGCGATGGCACCTAAGGTTGGATTTACTTTTTCCGCACGTGCAATGGCTGCTTCGGTTACTTCTTTTACGGATATTTTTTTTGTTGAAATTGCAGCTGCAAGCGCTGTGGCATCCATCGTACCGAGTGCATCATCGGTAAAGGCGTTGATTCTTTTTCCCATGCTTTAAATCTACAAAACTAATTCGTAGAAATGATTAGCTTTTGCATAAAAATGAATGCTTTCAAAAAACAAAACACATAGAAACATAGAGATGAAAGCTAAATGGTTAGTAGAAACCTAAACGGTCCCCTCATAAACAAACATAGGTAAGCGAAACTTACTTCTATATTTTCTTGTCAGGCGAACAGCATTGTATGGTCTGATTTGCTCTTTTTTTTATTAAAACTATGTGTCTATGTGTTTTAAAAATTCCAATACTTTTTTATTCTTTTCAAATTTACACATCAGCTAATTAATTATCTTTGTTTCGATGCAATCTACCGCAACAAAATCATTTCTGGCTACTCCTATCGAGTATCTGAAAGGTGTTGGTCCGGAGCGTGCAGACATTCTTAAAAAAGAATTGGAGATTTTCACCTTCGGTGATTTACTGAAATTATATCCGTATCGTTATATCGACCGCACACAGTTTTATTCCACACAGCATATCGACAACACACAGACCTTCATTCAACTAAAAGGAAAACTAAAAGATATTCGCGAACTGGGCGAAGGTAGAGCGAGACGTTTAACCGCTACTTTTTATGATGCCGACGGAGAAATAGAATTAGTTTGGTTTCAGGGCGTGAAATGGCTGGTGAAAAGTTTAGACAGCAAAGAAACCTACGTGCTGTACGGAAAACCGAGCTGGTTCAACGGCAAGCTCAACATCACGCATCCTGACCTGGAAAAACTGTCTGCCTATACGGCGGAAGATGCGGGAACCTTTCGTGCCATGTACAACACCACGGAAAAAATGAAGACCAGAAGTCTGGACAGCAAAGGCATTTCCAAATTGATGATCACCTTGCTGGCGCAGCTGAAACCGGAGCACATCACTGAAAATTTACCCGCATCCGTTTTATCGAAATATAAATTGTTCGGAAGATACGAGGCGATAAAAAATATTCATTTACCGGCAACTTTAGCCTTGCAAACCGAAGCCGTAAAACGCTTGAAGTTTGAAGAATTATTTCTGATACAACTGAACCTATTACAACTAAAAATTATCCGCAAAAGAGAAGCCGGTATCTTCTTTGAGAAGGTAGATCATTACTTTAAAAATTTTTATGAACAGGCTTTACCGTTTGAACTGACGAATGCGCAAAAACGGGTGCTGAAAGAAATACGAAAAGATACCTTGTCCAGTAAACAAATGAATCGTTTGCTGCAAGGCGATGTGGGTTCAGGAAAAACCATTGTGGCTTTACTGACGATGCTGATGGCAATTGACAATAATTACCAGGCAGCGCTGATGGCACCGACAGAAATATTAGCGCAGCAACATTATGCAGGTCTGAAAGAATTGTGCGATAAAATCGGCGTACGCATTGAATTGCTGACAGGTTCCTCCAAATCCAAACACCGCAAAGAATTGCTGGCAGATTTAGCGGATGGCAAAATTCATATTTTACTCGGCACACATGCTTTGCTGGAAGACAATGTGGTATTTAAAAATCTCGGCATTGTGGTGATAGATGAACAGCATCGTTTTGGGGTGGCACAACGCGCCAAGCTTTGGAAGAAAAATACCATTGCACCGCATATTCTGGTTATGACGGCTACACCGATACCGCGCACCTTAGCCATGACCTTGTATGGTGATTTGGATGTGTCTGTATTGGATGAATTGCCGCCCGGAAGAAAACCAATTAAAACCGTGCACCGCTACGAAACACAGCGCATCGGCGTGTTTGATTTTATGCGCGATGAAATAAAACTGGGCCGTCAAATCTATATCGTATATCCGTTAATTGAAGAAAGTGAAAAGCTGGATTTGGTGGATTTACAAAACGGCTTTGAAAGTATATCGCGGGCTTTTCCGCTGCCGCAGTACAACGTAAGTATTGTGCATGGAAAAATGAAATCTGAAAACAAGGATTTTGAAATGCAGCGTTTTGTAAAAGGCGAAACGCAGATTATGGTGGCGACCACCGTGATAGAAGTGGGCGTGAACGTGCCGAATGCCAGCGTGATGATTATAGAAAACGCGGAACGTTTCGGCTTGTCGCAGCTGCACCAGTTGCGCGGCAGAGTTGGACGTGGCGCGGAACAATCGTATTGCATTTTGATGACGACGCATAAGATTAGTGCGGATGGCAAGACGCGTATCAAAACGATGGTAGATACCAACGACGGGTTTAAGATTGCCGAAGTGGATTTGCAGTTGCGCGGACCAGGCAATATGGAAGGCACACAGCAAAGCGGCAATGTGGATTTGAAGATTGCCAACCTTGCCACCGACGGACCGATTATAGAAGAAGCCAGAAAAGCCGCGATTGCCTTACTGGAAGAAGATGCCACTTTAGACAAACCGGAGAATGCTGCTTTGAAATATTATTTGCAAAACCAGAAAGGCAGCAATAGCGTTTGGAGGAATATTAGTTGAGTTGTTATAAAATATTTATCTTTATAAATGAACTAAAGATTTGAATAAACGGCCAATAATGACTTGTATATTTGAATGTTTTGTTGAGCATATAAAAAAATACAGCAATTATTCAATGTAAAACTATGAAACAATCAATATTTATACTACTTACATTTTCAATATTTCAAATATATAGTCAAACAACTATAAAAATGGAAAATAAAAACGGAATATTTATGATGCCTTGTAGTGTTAACGGATTAAATCTTAAATTTATTTTTGACACAGGAGCAAGCGATGTATCAATCTCCTTAACAGAGGCAAATTTTATGCTAAAGAATGGATATTTAAGTAAAAGCGACGTATTAGGTACAGAGTATTAGAGGATTGCAAATGGTGAAATCGAAGAAGGAACAAAAATAAATTTAAAAGAAATACAAATTGGCAAAATTAAAATATACAATGTTAAGGCAAGTGTAGTACATAATTTAAATGCTCCATTACTTTTAGGTCAATCAGCTTTAAAAAGTTAGGTAAAATTGAATTCGATTATTCTAACAATACTCTATCAATTAAAAATGGTTATAATGATTACATTGACAATAACTCTTCTAGTTATTCAAATCCATATTCTAACGAAAGTTCATATACTGGACAGTACAAATTCTATACAACTTTTGACAATCCAATTATTGATATCTATTTGTATGAAAAACCAAGTGTTATTTCCAAAGAATTATATAAATGCCCTAAAAACTCTATAATATATGTAATTGACAATACTTTTGATGATTTATTTTTTAAAGTTTATGTTAATGGATACACTGGATATTTGACAAAGGGGTTTTTAAAAAGAAAATGGTAACAATTAACTTAGGCAATCGCAAGTTTATAACTTGTCAATTAATAAAACCAAACTGATTTACTCGCATATATTTTATTTGAAACAAAAGTTCATGTAAAATTAAATTGATGACAATATTGTAGTTATGTATAAAGAACATCGAAATATTCAAACTCCTAATAAGAAAACTGTAATATGGCGATACTTTGATTTGTGGAAATTTCTAGATTTAATTGACAGTAAAAAATTGTATTTACCAAGAGCTGACAAGTTTGAAGACACATTTGAAGGCCGAATTCCAATAAGAAAAGTAAGAGAGTTGAGTGAAAATAATTTATTAAAAAAATTAGATGCTTTTTCAGAAAAATCACTGACTAAATCTACTTATATATCTTCATGGTCAATAGATGAAAATGAAACTTATTCACTTTGGAAAATATATTCTGATTACCGTTCTGCAGTAGCCATTAAATCAAATATAGAAAGATTAATTAACAGCATTAAAGATAACGAGAAAGAACAATATATTGGTTTGGTCAACTATATAAATCCTAATCGAAATTATAATTATTATGGCAACACTTATCAATTCTTTTTTGAAAAAAGAGAGTATTTTAAATTTGAGAATGAAGCAAGAATTGTAACATCATTAAGATATAATGATTCAAAAGAATTATTATTGTTGCCAGAAGGAATAAAAATAAATATTGATTTAGATGAATTAATTGACGAAATCTATTTAGCTCCTAAGGCAGACCAAAACTTTAAATCTTTAATCGAACTAAAATTATCCTCTTTAAATTTAAATAAAACAGTTAGATTTTCAGACATATAACCATGCTCACTATAAAAAGAACCACTTCAGACGATGCAGACTTTCAGGTGCTGGTGGCACATTTGGATAAATACCTCAGCATCATTGATGGCGATGATCATGCATTCTATGCTCAGTATAATAAAATTGATAGTCTAAAAAATGCAGTCGTTTGTTACGAAGATGAAACAGCCATAGGTTGCGGTGCATTTAAAGCATACGACACAAAATCTGTAGAAATAAAACGCATGTATGTAGTACCGGAATCACGCGGCAAAGGTATTGCAAGCCTTATCTTAAAAGAACTGGAAAACTGGGCTGCAGAACTTAATTACCAAGAAGCAGTTTTAGAAACCGGCAAAAAACAAACGGATGCCGTTCATCTGTATCAGAAATCAGGATACACCAT
Source organism: Sphingobacteriales bacterium (assembly GCA_016721245.1). Taxonomy (GTDB): domain Bacteria; phylum Bacteroidota; class Bacteroidia; order Chitinophagales; family JADIYW01; genus JADJSS01. Next base: position 10,883 of record JADKIQ010000011.1, on the reverse strand, counting down.
AATTCCCAATTACGGACAATACGAGAACGTGGAGAACAGTGTGTGCATGCAAAAAAGTATTGGATAGTTTAAAATAAGATTCCTATTTCTCCGGATTGACTCTTTACTATTTATGTGCTACTTACTTCATGTATTTAGTGTTGCAATAAACATGCTACTAAGAAAAAGGCTGTTTGACAGTCTGAAAAATTCTCCTTAAATTTCTAGTATGAACACCAGAATAATTATTTTTTTCAGTCTTTTAATTACATTTTGCAAGGCTGCGCAGGCACAGGAAATCTTAAAACTTAAAGATGGAATCACGCAGCAGAAAACCGATATTTCAAAATTATCCTGGCTTGCAGGCAATTGGAAAGGAACTGGTCTCGGTGGAAACTGTGATGAACTCTGGATGACAGCAAACGACAACAGTATGCAGGGCATTTTCCGTTTTTATGAAAAAGGGAAACTGCAGTTTACCGAATACATGCATCTTATTCAGGAAAGTGACAGTACGCTATCCGTAAAACTTAAACATTTCAGCGCTGACTTATCACCCTGGGAAGAAAAAACAGACTGGACTATATTTAAGTTGATAAAAGTGAAAAATCAAACTGCTTACTTCAATGGAATGACCTATCAGCGTATTAAAAATAAATTGGTGGTCAAACTAAGCATGCACGATAAAGAAAAAGAATGGACTGAAGATTTCGTATTTAACAAGAAGAAATTATGACAACAAAGATGCAAAAGAAAAAGCCGGTCGACATCCTGCAGCAGCTGGCAAAGCAAACGTTTAATGAAGCCTGGAAATATCTGGATAAAAAGAAGCTGACGAAAAAGGAAAAAATCAGTTTATTAAATCTGGTCCACACCTCGTATTATTTATGGCAGCAAGTACCTGCACATACAAGCACACATACTTCCATCAGTTTATGGCAAATCTCCAGAGCCTATGCACATATCGGCGATGGTGCCAATGCTTTGTTGTTTGCAGAAGAAAATATTCAGCTTTGCAAAACCGAAAAACCAGATGGATTTTATACGGCGTATGCGTATGAATCTGCTGCACGTGCACATATCGTTTCCGGCAATAAAACAAAAGCAGCGGCACAAATTAAACATGCATTAAAAGCCATTCAGACAACAAAAGAAAAACATCTGGATAGTTTCCACAAAGACATGGAAGCACTAAAAGCTATACTCTAAGCAACTGCAAAATCAATACTGCTCAAACCAGTCAAACTTTTGTTTAATAATATTATTTTTTTCTTTGCGTACATATTGCAAAAAAGCCGAAGCCACGGGAGACAGATTTTTTTCTTTCAGCCAGATTAAATTCCACACTGATTTTATCGGGAAGCCTTTCACGGGAATAATTTGAAGGCTGCCATTATTCAATTCGTTCTTAATGCCAATCAGGGGCATGATAGAATATCCAAGGCCTGCTATTACCGCTTGTTTTACTGCCTCATTGGAGGTTAGCTCCATTTTTTTGTGTACCGGCAATTTATTTTTCTCAATAAATTTTTCCATTACAAAACGGGTACCCGAACCTTTTTCTCTATAAATAAGAGGTATGGTTTCAAAAATCTTTTTGTCGTATTCTTTGCGCGAAAATTTCATATCCTGATTACCCACCACAAATAATTTATTCTGCATAAGCTCCACCTTATCCAGTTTCATGTTGGCAGGAAGCACGGATACCAGCGAAAAATCCACTTCATTTTTTTCGAGGCTTTCTATCACCTTTGCTTTATTTGTTACATCCAGCAGCAATTCGACTCCCGTATGTTGTTTTAAAAAATCAGTCAGAAAGTATGGAATCACATACTTTCCCGTCGACACAACGGAAATTTTTAACTTACCTGTCAATTGCCCTTTGTATGCCTGTGTCTTATAGCTGATGGCATTTACTTCATCCAGAATTTTTTCCGCAGCCGTTGCTATTTCTTTTCCAAATTCAGTTAAATACAATCTTCTTCCAATGACTTCCGTCAGCGGTATTTCAAACTGATCCTGAAAATTTTTGAGTTGTATGGACACTGCAGGTTGTGTTAAATGCAGTACTTCTGCAGCTTTGGTAATGCTTTCCGTTTGTGCCACTTTTAAAAAGATGCGCAATTGATTCAATGTATAATTCATAAAATTTATTTATGCTAATCATTACAAAGTTAAAATATTATTTATGAACTACAATACTCAACTTTGCATTAACAAAACAAAAAGAACATCATGACAAGAATTACTATTGCAAAAGGAGACGGAATTGGTCCTGAAATTATGGATGCTACGCTGGACATTTTAAAAGCAGCAGGCGCGCAACTGGAAATTGATGAAATTGAAGTTGGAGAAAAAGTGTACCTGGATGGAAACCCTGCGGGTATTGCAGCTGCCTCCTGGGATGTTATCCGTAAAAACAAAGTATTCTTAAAAGCACCGATTACCACACCGCAAGGCAAAGGCTACAAAAGCCTGAATGTAACCACCCGTAAATTTCTGGGTTTGTATGCTAATGTTCGCCCCTGCATCAGCTTTCATCCATATGTTGCTACCAAGCATCCTAAAATGGATCTTGTTATTATCCGGGAAAACGAAGAAGACCTTTATGCAGGCATAGAACATCAACATACGAACGAAGTGGTGCAGTGCCTGAAACTCATCAGCCGGCCCGGCTGTGAAAAAATAGTGCGCTATGCCTTTGAATATGCAAAGCCTATGGCAGAAAAAAAGTAACCTGTTTTACCAAAGACAATATCATGAAACAGACAGACGGTTTGTTCCACAAGGTCTTTGATGAAATAGGACTGGAATATCCGGAGATAGAAAAAGAACACTGGATTGTAGATATCGGGGCGGCGAAACTGGCCGATACACCGGAAGTTTTCGATGTGATTGTGATGCCTAATTTATATGGCGATATACTCTCTGATGTAGCAGCGCAAATTGCAGGTTCTGTAGGACTCGCAGGCTCTTCCAATATCGGAGAAGAATGTGCCATGTTTGAAGCTATCCATGGTTCCGCTCCGCGAATTGCCAATCAGAACAAAGCAAACCCTTCCGGATTGCTGCATGGAGCTATTATGATGCTGAATCATATCGGACAGATAGAGGTAGCTGAAAAAGTTCACAACGCCTGGTTAAAAACCATTGAAGACGGCATTCACACGTACGATATTTTTGCCGAAGGTGTAAGTAAACAGGCGGTTGGCACCAAAGAGTTTGCAGAAGCAATCATAGAGAATCTGGGCAAACAACCGTCGCTGTTACAACCTGTATCGTATTCAAACAATGCAGTATTACATTTGCCAAAGTACAAACGCAAGCCGGGTGCAAAAAAAGAACTGACCGGCGTGGATGTCTTCGTTCAGTGGAACGGCTCCGAGCCAAATGAACTTGCGTTCTTACTGAAGCAAATAGAAACACAAGATACGGTTCTGAAAATGATCACCAATCGCGGAATAAAAGTATGGCCAAATGGTTTCAAAGAAACATTTTGTACCGATCACTGGAGATGCCGGTTTATGACAGAGAATGGAAAGAGATTCAGCAAAGAAAATATTATACAACTATTGCAAAACGCCGAACTGCAAAACATAGATACCATTAAAACGGAGAATCTGTATTTATTTAACGGAGAGCCGGGTTTTGCACTAGGTCACGGGCAGTAACAGCAACCAAATTTCTAAACATTAAAATCATCCCAATGAAATCAACTCTTCAGACTATACAAGTGGTGTTTTTTTAACCGTAATGCTTGGCTGTGTTATTGTTTCACATCATACCATAGATTTTATATCTGGAGAATTGTACAGTGCACTTTGCATCATTACAGGATTGCATCTTTTTAAATTAATCACTAAATCAACTTAAACTACTTATCATGGAATCAATACAAACATTAGATCTTATTGCAGGAACATTTACACCCAATGAAGCAGAAGAAATTTTATTGGAAATGATTAAATCTAAAATCAATTTTCACAATCTTAAAAATTTCACTTCAATGGTAAAATATGATGAGCCTGATTACCTTTCAAAACAAAGAATAAAAGAACTGAGCGAATTAAGAGAAGAAGTTATCCATTTTACCCGGGAGGCCAGAGAAAGTAACAGAAACCTAAAAATCTATTCGGAAATTTGCATACAGTTCGAAGATTAAACTTCGGACTGTATCATTTCAAATCCATCATCAGCGGCAGTAAGAAATAGCAGGCTAATGTGATAAACAGAATGCTGATGACATTCATCGCGAAGCCTGTTTTCAGCATGTCTTTTAAAGCGATTTGTCCGCTGGAAAAGGCAATGGCATTAGGTGGTGTACCCATGGGCAGCATACCGGCACAACTGGCTCCCAGGCACATTGGGATACCGAGCAGTAAGGGATTAATATTTAAAGAAACAGCTAACGCTGTCACGACGGGTGCGAAGATAATTACCTGTGCCACATTGCTCATCACTTCGCTGATAAAGACAGACAATGTGGTGATTAAGAGTATCAGTAAAATAAATTATCGGGTGCTATTTGCGCCAATACATTTCCCAGCAATTGTATCAATCCTGCTTCTTCCAGTCCTTTTGCCAGCGCTAAGCCGCCGCCAAATAAAATCAGGATTCCCAGGCCATTCGCTTCGTATCTTTCCATTCTAAAATTGGCAGGTAAGCAGCATTTTCTTCGTCTTCATTCTTCATTCCGGAAGGAACGGAAAACAACAGCAACGCACCGATGAGCGCAATGATGGCATCGTCTAATTTCAGCTGAAACCATTTATTCCAGATGGCTTGTGTAATCCATAAAAATGCGGTCAGCAAAAGATAAGTAGCACGCGCCATTCGGTAACGGACATTTTGCCGAGTTTATTTATTTCTTCCCTAATATAATTTGCCGTCGCTTCGCTTTTCTCCATTTTATTGGGATATAAAAAACGTGTAGTGACGATGTATAACATCAGCAATAATGCTATAGACAAAGGCATACACAATTTCATCCAGTCGAAAAAATCAATGGAATGATGCAGCTTATCTTTGATAAAACCAACGTACGCCACATTGGGCGGTGTGCCAATAATCGTAGCAATGCCTCCTAAATTGAGGCATAGGCAATGACCAGCATCAGTGCGATAGAAAAATTCTGCTGATTTCCCTGCGTATGATTTTCTTTCATTACCAGTATAACAGATGTTGCTATCGGAAACAACATCATGGTGGTCGCCGTATTGCTCAGCCACATACTGATGCCGCCTGTTGCCATAATAAAACCTAAGATGATACTGTTGCCGTTGGTTCCGGAAATGCGGACTATATTGAGCGCAATGCGTTTATGCAAATTCCATTTTTCGATGGCGAGCCCGAGAAAAAATCCGCCCATAAATAAAAAGATGATCGGATCGCCGTATGATTTCGCCACGTCTTTTACTGGCATGATATCCAGCAATGGAAACAGTACGAGAGGCAGCAATGCTGTAGCCGCCATGGGTATAGCTTCTGTAATCCAGAGAAAATAACGAGGAAGGCTATAGCTAATACTGTTGCTGCTTTATCATCCAATTGTAAGGATTTGAAGCAAAAAGAAACAAGGACAACAGAATGCCGATGACAATAAATACCTGATGTTTATAGCTTTTATCATAAGCAATTAGAATGCTGTTTATCCTAATATTCAAATACAAATCTCTCCTGACTGATTATTTCAAGGTAGAAATATTTACAGAACTAGTGGTTAAACTCGCAAGTCTCCTTTGATATCTGCTGTATAACTATAAGTCACAACAATCTCTCCGTTTATCACTTTTCTCGGAATATAATAATTATAGGTAGATATAGGTAAGGCATATAACAAACCCGTGCTAATGGATACATTACATTTAGTAGAAATTAAGCAATAATAAATAAGGAAGCTGACTGTTAAATCTTTTACCGGTTAAAAGAATGGTATCCGTTGTCCGGCAACTTGCATCCTCAAAACTTTTATACTGAAAAATAGTATCGTATTTGTAATTGTATTTAATAGTAAAATTTAAAAAAGAGCTTGCTGTATAATATTGCAGTTTATTTATTCTGCCGATAGAATCATATTGTAGCAAAGTGGAATCCGTGGCAAACGAACCTGTTGTTGTGTATTTCTGCAGCACATTATTTTGAATATCAAAAAGAGCTGATCATATGCGTTGGAAATATCGGAATAATCTGCCTTTGCAATATAGTCGGAGGCGAAGCGGTATAATCAAAAACAAAACTCCTGCTTTGCCCGAAACGAATACTGTCGTATCGTTCTTTTCAAAATTATAATACAATGATATATCGAAAGCCTTACTCTCAGTGCTTATGGCTGTATCGTATACATATTTTGTAATTTTAGAAGGTTGCTGCCGTGAGAATTCTCGGTCGTTATCATCCTTTTTACAGGCAAACAAAAAAGTGACAGGAGAAAAATATATTTCTGCATGTATTTTATTTAGGCACCACACCGTTACCAACAACGTTGGAGCCTTTTTACCCTTTCCGCTATTTGGGTTTTTGGGCTTTTTAATTGTTGTTTTCTGTTCGCTTCAATTTTTTCCAATCGTTATATTGGTCGGCAGGGCAGCCAACACCTTCGTGACAAGACATGATAATTACTGAACTAAAAAAACAGCAATAGTAAGTAGGCAAGGTTCTTCTTCATGCCAATAAAGATAAAAAACTATCCTTTAATATGCAACTATTCGCTGAGAATCGCCGTAGCCTCTATTTCTACGAGCAAATCATCAGAAATCAGTTTAGAAATCTGATACATACCGGTTGTGGGTTTTATTTCTCCGAAGAATTCGCCGTGTGCTTTTCCTATGGCTTCCCATTGTGAAATATCCGTGCAAAAAATACGTGTACGAACCACATCCTTCATGGAAGCGCCTAATTCGTTTAGCACTTTCTCAAATTTTTGCAGAATACATTTTGTCTGCTCGTATACATCCCCCTTCCCTACAACTTCGCCGTTTACACTGGCGGTGGTTCCGGATATTTCAATTACATTTCCGATTTTTACGGCTCTTGCATAACCAACGATGGGTTCCCATGGCGAGCCTTCTGTGTACGTTTGTCTGTTCATTATTATAAATTTATTTCTTTCAGTGCTTCAATAATTAATTCCATTTCATAGCCCTTTTGCATAGCATATTGCATCAGTTTTTGCTTCTTTTTAAAAACATCGATTTCTTTTATTGTTCTTAATTTCTCAGCAAATCCTGCAAGCGCACAAAATACTGCCTTCGTCTATATTTTCAATACTTTGCAGTATCTTTTGAATCAATTCTTTTTACCTGCAGTTCCTGAATTATTTTTCGTTTACCCCAGCTTTTAATGTTGAATTTCCCCGTGCAAATGCTGCGATAAACGGTCTTCATTCAGGAAATTATTTTCTTTCAAATAGTTTATGTAGAAATCCGTTTCTTTTACATCTGCGCCAACTGATATAATTTTGTTTTACTTCCGATTCACAGCGTTCTCGGTAAGCACAAAAAGATTCGAGTTTTTTGATGATTTGTTCTTCAGAAAGCGGAGCAGATTTCATTACTTACAACTTATTACTTACGACTCCACAACTCTATTAAATATCCCATACAGGGTTTCGTTTATTATTAATCATATAACGCATATTGAGTATAAATCAAGAATGAGGTAAATGATAATGGGAGAACCTAATGCGATGAAAGAGGTGTAAATAAAGAAGAGTCGCACACGCTTGAAGGCATGGATAATTTTCTGCCGAGGTATGAACAAACGCCATATACGCTCATTTCTATTGCGTCACGCAACGAACGGGATTGAAATAATCTGAACGGTTTTTCTAACATGTTTTAAAGTTATAAATTATTTGCAATAAGTTCGGGATTATTCGTGCGTAAAATTTTATGTCCGATGGCACATTCCAGACATCGTTTGCGTACAGTAGTTATCGTATAATTCTATCATTGCCTGCGTATCAAATGCGTTTTCATGTTTAAATTTAGTTGATCTGAAGATTTTTGTTTTCGTGTTTCGACTGCCATGTATTTGATACAACAACTGGAACGCTTTATCCGTATAACTATCATCATTCCGGTGTTTTCCATAGGCAAACAAAACCGGCGCAAATACATTGATCTTTAGAATGGATTTGAAATCTTCGCCTATGGTTTTGGATTTATGTTTGCTTAATTTATCTAATACATAGTGTCGTTCCAGTATTCGGACACCTCAATATTATCTAAAAATGATTTTCTTCTTTTGATTCTAAAATGGTATTTAACAAAGGCATTTGCTGCATTACTTTTGCAAACCAGGCAATACGTATCGTCGGAAAAGAAACCGGCCGAATGCGCAGAAACCGCCAGTGGTGTTCCTGTATTTGCTTCAAGTCGTATTTGCTTCAGAAATTCATACTCCTGCTTAAGTTCTCTTGGATATATTTCGACAAAATCTTTATTTAAAAACCCTGCAACACTAAACAGCAAGGCTTCCAGCTGAAAAACATCTTCTTGTCTTTAATAAGATTTTGTAATGTAAGAAACGGGTCAGTAATTCAAAGGGTTCATTGATATGGCTTCCGAAATATTTACCAAGCAACTGATAACACGTTTGTTCCCAGTCGTTATTATTTAATTTCAGATTTTCAAGATTTCCGCTGACTTTCCATACGCCTTATTACGAGTCTTTCTTTCCAGTTTTTAAACGTAAACTCATCAATAGTATCGACTAAATTTTCACAGATTAAACTTTTCTGAGAAAGCATCATGGCTTCATATTTATCTAATAAAACAGCGGGAATGCGTCCGTTTAACTCTAATGTTGGAAGATTTAGAACTGGTTCATCATTAAAAAATACGACATGTAAAATTACATTATTGTATTTTTTATCTTGCTCATGCTTATGTAATTTCCAGTCGGACGCATAAATATGCAATTCAATATTTCCAATCAAAATAATATCATCAATTTTACTTTGCATTCCAGAAATCGGGACCTCCGTCTGTATTGTATTTTCCAAAATCAAGAATCTGAAGCTCGCTGCCATTTAGCGTCTTTCAATTTTCGTAGTTGGATAATTTATTCTGCCAGATAAAGTGTAAATCATCGCTCCTGCATAAAAAGTATCTTCTGTCTATTGGAGATACATTTAATTGCCGAATTCGGCATAAATTAAACTGTATTTTGTAGCAAAAAGCCTTCCTAGTTGGAAGGCTTTTATTCAGTTTATCTCTCTTTAAACGGACAGACTTCTAGCATGGGTCTACCCGTGTCGAAGCGTTCCAGCGACTTCACGTTGATATTGCCGCCTACTACCCTGAACTCCGTTCTTCGGTTTCGCTGGTGTTCATACTCTGAGCATGGTACACCATCCGTACAGCCGTTTCTCGGCTGCGTCTCCTCCATAACCCTTTGGCTTCAGTCCTGATTTGCTTACTCGCTGCTATCAGCCAGTCCAATAACACTTCTGTGCTCGGCGCTGTGACAGCTTGATGTTGTAATCGAACGGTGCTCGCGGCATCCGTATGTGAGCCGATTCCGGCTGGGCTAGCATCCGGATTCTCCTGCATAAACCCAACAGCTTGCCCAGCCTCCTCGCTCTCGGTTCTTATGTACCATTGTCAAAGCCTGAGTAGATGTCCTTCAGCCTCACGGGCCACCTGGTTCATCTCCCGCCTGCATCGCATCCAGTATCACTTCCATTTCCTTCGGATTCACTCCGCATTTGCGGTCTATTACACATTCCTTATCGTCTTCAACACACACTCGTGCTGCCCGGAAGGTAACCGCATCCGCAACTACAACGTAATCACAGTCGCATCTAACCTCTTCACAGATTCACCGTTCGCATCCGTCGTAAACGCTTTCGTCCACCCTTCACACTGGCTCGACAATCAAGATTCAGGTTTCGGTAACGTTATCAGCGTGCCTGCACCTGTTCGGACTCTCCTTCGGCGTTCTGCCCAACCCGTGATGCTCATCGGCATAGTTCTTCTTCGTCAAAGGATTTTACAAACACCTTGCCGCCAGGGCCTACGCCTGTCGTCGCCGTTACACTGTCATTCGTATTATAGCCATCCGCACTGCCGCCGGAACTGATAGTCCGTATTTACCACATTGAACTCAAACTTCCGTCGCATTCCGTCGTCACTTCCTTTCACTGCCATCTGCTCGCCTTCATCAGCACCTTCCTGCTCGGACAAACCGGCCGCCCGTCTCCGCATCCACCATAATGCCTTCCAAAAAGGCCATCAGTCCGTAAAAGTATAGATATCATCCAGTCCGTGACCATCCGGGCGGTCAGAGGTGAAGTACCCGTAGCTCTTATCCGTGCCGTAGTTAAGCTAAAGTCATCGTAGCTACTGTTAATCGGTGCGCTGATGTTTCTGATCTTGCCCCATTTCCTGTCTTCGCATTCCGGTTTCACCCGGAAGATATCCAGACCCCTAAGCCGCCAGGTGCATCACTCGAAAATAAAGCTCCACTCTTATCTACAAGGGAACATCTTCTCTGCCTTCCGTATTGATATCCGGTCCTACGTTCTTCGGCGTACTCCAGTCTACTTCGCCTTTCTTCGTTGACAGATATCCGTGCTGCCAGCCGCCCGGCATATCGCTCGTGCTACATCGTATTGCCATCCGCTGTCAGCGCAGGGTGACCCACACTGTACTACATATCATTACTAAACGCGTTTCTTATCGTTCTTCCACGTTCACCAACAATATCCGATCTGTAATCTTCAGCTTTCACGATCTTATCCGAACTCGTCTTTACTTTATTATTAAAATAGTTATTTCGCATAGTACAATCTTCTGCTGTCGCCTGTAAAGCTTATCATGCGCCTCTTCGTATTTTCGTAGCAGCGTCACCTCTTCAGGCGCTGTGGTTTACCAAAGCTCGTCTTGTCCCCTTGACATACC
>JADKIQ010000010.1 GCA_016721245.1 Sphingobacteriales bacterium | reverse complement strand
CTTCATTTCATTTATGATTACGATGTATTATCAGCATTGATTTATTAATTCTGCAATCATAAATACAATACTTTTTCTTATTGACAAAAAACATTAATCAGATCGATTATGCTAAATCAAATTATAGCGTTCTCTATAAAGAACAAACTCATCGTTGGATTATTTATTATAGCACTTATTGGCTATGGTAGTTTCCAAATTACAAAATTGCCTATTGATGCAGTTCCTGACATTACAGATAACCAGGTACAGGTAATCACTGTTACACCCTCATTAGGTGCGCCTGATGTGGTGTTTGATGATGATGTAGATATTTACTGGGCAAGGCAACAAGTAACAGAAAGAATAAAATTGGTTAAATCTCAAAAACCTGCTGAATTGGTGAAACCTGAATTAGCACCTGTTACCACAGGTTTAGCTGAAATTTATCAATATGTTTTAAAACCTAAAAAAGGATATGAAACAAAATATAGTGCCACCGAATTACGTACTATACAGGATTGGATTGTAAAACGACAATTAATAGATGTAAAAGGTGTTGCTGATGTAAGTAGTTTTGGTGGAAAGGTTAAACAGTATGAAATTGCAGTAGATGCCGATAACCTAAATGCACATCATATTACTATGAATGATGTATTTATTGCTTTAGAAAAAAACAATGAAAATACTGGTGGCGCATATATCGAAAAAAAATCAACGGTGTTATATATACGTGCAGAAGGATTGATTGGGAATGTAGAAGATATAGAAAACATTGTAGTAAAAAATACCACCAACGGAATACCGCTTTTAATAAAAAGATGTTGCAGAAGTTAGAATTGGAAATGCAACACGATACGGCGCAATTACTTATAATGATGAAAGCGAAGTTGCTGGTGCTGTTGTAATGATGTTAAAAGGTGACAACAGCAGTAGAGTTATTGATGAAGTAAAAGAAAGAATCATACAAATACGAAAACCTTACCTGAAGGCGTTGAATTAGAACCTTTTAGACAGGACAAAATGGTAAACAGTCCATCGGAACCGTTACAAAAATTTACTGGAAGGTGCTTTTAATTGTCATTTTGGTTTTAGTGTTTTTTTAGGAAATTTTAGAGCAGGTTTTATTGTTGCATCTGTAATTTCACTAGCACTTTTATTCGCCATCATTTTAATGAATATTTTTAAAGTAAGCGGAAACTTAATGAGTTTAGGTGCTTTAGATTTTGGCTTAATTGTAGATGGTGCAGTAATTATTGTAGAAGCCTGTATGTTTCAATTGCATACATCAAATCAAAACAGCGTAACACAAACTGAGATGGACGACCTCGTATATAAAACATCTACTCGAATGCGAAATGCAGCGGTCTTTGGTGAACTTATTATTTTAGCCGTTTATCTGCCAATATTTACATTAGAAAGTATAGAAGGTAAAATGTTTATACCAATGGCTCAAACCGTTGCTTTTGCTTTGTTAGGTGCATTCATTCTTTCACTTACTTATGTGCCGATGATGTCGGCATTGTTTTTAAGTAAAAACATCTCACACAAAAAAAATATTTCAGATAAGATAATGGAGTTTGCAGAAAGAATACATCAAAAAGTATTAATCAAAGTATTGGAAATTCCTAAAACAATAGTGGCAACATCTGTTGGTTTATTAGCAATAGCATTGTTCATCTTTTCTACATTAGGTGGTGAGTTTATTCCTGAATTACCTGAAGGTGATTTTGCAGTAGAAACAAGAGTATTAACAGGAAGTAACTTAACCACATCATCAGAAGCCATTATGAAATCAGCGCATATCTTATTAGCAAAATTTCCTGAAGTAGAAAAAATTGTTGGAAAATCAGGTAGTGGCGAAATTCCAACCGACCCTATGCCAATGGAAGCAAGTGACATGATGATTATATTAAAAGATAAATCAGAGTGGACTTCTGCAAAATCTTGGAACGAGTTAGCAGATAAAATGAAAGAAGCATTGAATGACATTCCAGGTGTTACTTTTAGTTTTCAATATCCAGTTGCCATGCGTTTTAACGAATTAATGACTGGTGCTAAACAAGATGTTGTATGTAAATTATTTGGTGAGAATTTAGATACACTATCTAAGTATGCAAAAGTAATTGGTAATATATCTACAAAAGTTGAAGGTGCAGAGGACGTTTATGTAGAACCAATTACAGGATTGCCTCAATTAATTATTAATTACAAAAGACCATTAATAGCACAATATGGTTTAAATATTCAAGACATTAATAAGGTAGTAAATACTGCATTAGCAGGTCAAAGTGCAGGTATGGTTTTTGAAGATGAAAAGCGATTTAATTTGGTGGTGCGCTTAGGAAATGAGCAACGGCAAAATTTAGAAGACGTACAAAATTTATTAATACCAACACCAAACGGCATTCAGATACCATTAAACCAAGTAGCTGATGTGGAAATAAAAGAAAGTGTAAATCAGATACAACGTGACGATGCAAAACGTAGAATTACTATAGGCTTCAATGTTGGCAAAAGAGATGTACAAAGCATTGTAAAAGAATTACAAACAAAAGTAGAGCAACAAATAAAATTACCATCAGGTTATTATGTTGAATACGGTGGTGCATTTGAAAACTTAGTTGCTGCAAAAACGCTTGTCAATAGCAGTTCCAATTGCATTACTATTGATTTTTATTTTATTATTCTTAGCGTTCAATTCGGTGCGACAAGGTTTACTAATTTATTCAGCTATTCCATTATCTGCCATTGGTGGTATCTTGTTTTTAGCATTGCGAGGTATGCCTTTTAGCATTAGCGCAGGTATTGGCTTTATTGCGTTATTTGGTGTATCGGTGTTAAATGGAATTGTATTGATTTCAGAGTTTAACCGTTTAAAAAACGCTGGAGAAACCGATTTAGTACAAATCGTTTTAAAAGGAACAAAAATAAGATTAAGACCTGTGTTAATGACCGCATTTGTTGCATCATTAGGCTTTTTACCAATGGCAATAAGCAATGGCAATGGCGCAGAAGTGCAACGTCCATTAGCTACAGTTGTAATTGGTGGTTTGTTAATTGCAACGTTTCTTACATTATTTGTTTTACCAGTATTATATATACTTTTTGAAAAAGGAATTAAAGCTAAAGGAAATGATAAAACAAATATTTCTTCAACTGCTGTAATTGTGTTGCTATTCTTATCATTCCAAACAGTAAATGCACAGGAAAAAATCACGTTAGACAAAGCGATTGAAATTGCAAACAACAATAATCTTAAAGTAAAAAATGAGCAACTAAAATCTGCTTATTTAAAGTTACTTACTAAAACCGCTTACGATATTCCAAATACTACTATTGGTGCAGAGTTCGGACAAATCAACAGCAACTTCTTTGATGCAAAAATTGGCATTTCACAAAGCATTAAATTTCCAGCAGTTTATAAAAAACAGAAACAGCTTTTAATAGAAGAATCCAAAGTGGGTGAATGGAATGAAGCATTACAAAAAAAAAAGGACTTAGCCAAACAAGTATCTGTTGTATTTTATGAAATGGTGTATCTAAATGAAAAAGAAAAACTATTATTAAAAGTTGACACGGTGTATTCTGAATTTGCAAATAAAGCAACATTGCGTTTCAATAGTGGTGAATCTAATATCTTAGAAAAAACTACCGCCGAAAATCAAAAAGGTCAAATAAAAGCGCAGGTACAGGAATTGCAAAGCGATTATAAAACACTGCAAATTCAATTCAGTTATCTGTTAAATACAGACACGGCTTTTATTCCTTTTATAACAACTACAAAATTGATTTAGCAGAAAATATAGATACCAATTTTGCAGCTTCGCAACCATATTAAATTGATAGAACATGAAATAAACATCAACAATGCAAAAATAGCAGCGAGAAGTCAAAGAAACTGCCGGAGTTAATTGGTGGTATTTATTTGCAGACATTTCGTAATAGCGCACGTTTCAAATCTAATAACTTAGGTACTTACGGACAATTTGGCTTTTCGTTTCCATTGTTTAATACATCTATAAAACATAAGATTAATGCGTACAAGTTTGCCAGTCAAATCACAAAAATAAAGCAGAAATTGAAAAGCAGGTATTGCAAAATCAATATCAATTATTAGTAAGTCAATATAGCAAAATAAGCTGAGTGTTCAGTATTACGAAACCGAAGCATTAAAAAATGTAGCTTATTACTTACTGCTGCAAACAATCAATTCAACAACGGCAACATTAATTATTTAGAATGGACGATGTTAATTAATCAAACAACTGAAATTCAAAGCAATTATATTGAAGCCATAAAACAGCTTAACAGCAGCATTATAGAAATTAATTCATTAATCAAAAATAAATCAATCATGCAAAAGAGAATAGCCTTTATAACTTCATTTACAGCATTACTATGCTTATACACCACCGCATTTGCACACGGTGTAGATGATAAAACAAGAGTGTTTTTAATGGATAACAACGGTACGGCATTTATTCCGTTTCTATACATCGGCGCAAAGCACATGATTACTGGTTACGACCACTTATTGTTTTTAGTGGGCGTTATCTTTTTTCTCTATAAACCTAAAGACATCTTTACTGTATGTGAGTATGTTCACTATTGGTCATAGTATTACATTGCTTTTAGGTGTATTTTTAAATCTTCAGGTAAATGCTTATTTGATTGATGCTATTATTGCCTTATCTGTTGCTTACAAAGGGTTCGACAATCTCGGTGGATTCCAAAAGTATTTTAACTTTCAACCAAATAATAAACAAGCTGTTTTAATCTTTGGTCTTTTTCACGGTTTAGGATTAGCAACCAAACTTCAGGAATTTAATTTTAAGAAAGAAGGATTACTTACTAATTTAATTGGTTTTAATATTGGTGTAGAAATCGGTCAATTTATTGCGTTACTGTATGTACTTATTATTATCAGCATTTGGCGAAAATACAAATCATTCACACAATTTTCTACCATCACCAATATTGCGCTTATCATCGCAGGTGTTGCATTAATGATATTTCAATTAAAAGGTTTCTTTAACGCTTAAAAAATATAATGATGTCACCAAATAATTCAACACAAAACTTATCTGATAGTCAGATAAAAAAACTAACTGTTATAGCTATCATTACTACTATACTTGTTGTATTCATTGCTTACTTACCGGCCTGGTATAATAAAGATTATACAGGATTAGAAAATAGTAGGATTCAGCAGACTTTATCAAGACCACAACAAAGTAGCTGAAAAATTAAAAGCAATACAAAATGACACAACAAACAATAGTCAATTAAAATAAGCATGAATATCAAACAAATCTTCATCGAACCATTTAAAGCATTGCAAAATAGAACGTTTGCAAAGCTATATCTGTCTCAAACCATCAGTTTGTTAGGCGATGCTTTTTCATGGGTAGGATTAGCATTATTAGCCTATCAAATAAATAAAGAAAACTCTTCCGTAATTTTAGCAACTGCACTTACATTAAGAGTTACGGCATTTATTATTTTTTCTCCATTTGCAGGTGTTTTAGCAGATAAAGTAGATAGAAAAAAGATTTTATATATAACACATTTCATCCGTATGGCTATTATTTGCTGTTTGCCGTTTATATATGCAGAATGGAAGATTTATGTGTTGGTCTTTTATTAAATATATTCAATGCATTTTTCACACCAACTTATCGTGCTATTATTCCGCAAATAATAGAAGGGAAATATTTTAGAGAAGCTGTTGGTTTATCTACGGCAACGTTCCAATTATTAGGTATTTTAGGTCCTGCATTAGCAGGAATTGTAGCCGTTTGGTTAGGTGCCCGGCAAATATTTTTTTTAGATGGAATTTCATTTATCATCGCAGCTATCTTAATACTTTCAATACCAGGTATCGAATTGCAAAAAGGGGTTTCAGCAGAAGCACGTAAATCACAAAATACCTGGAGTGATGTAATAAAAGGAATCCGATTGTTGTTTGGAAATAAAATACTTCGCTTTGCATTAAGCATTGAATTTGTATCTGCCATTGCCGGTGCAATGATATTAGTAAATACGATCAGCCATATCAAAAACAATTTAGTATTGATGATAAATATTATGGTTGGGCAATGGCGGTTTTTGGTATCGGTGCAGCAATTGCAGCATTTTATTAGGCAGTTTAGATAAAACGAAAACAAGAGGCATCTCTCTGATTAGTGGTGCATTATTATTAGGTATGTCTATTTGCTTTGCAAATTATGTTCCTTACTTAGCACTTATTGTTTTATGGTTATTTGCTGGCTTAGGACAAAGTCTTGCTGAAATGCCATCAGAAACATTAATCGCCGAAAATATTGATTCAGAAAATCAGGGAAAAGTATATGGTTCGCATTTCGCATTTTCACATTTGTGGTGGGCAATTGCTTATCCTGTTGCAGGTTTTTTAGGAACCACATTTCCAAAAATAGATTTCTTATACGGTGGCATTCTTACTATAGCTTTAGGAGTCATAGCCATTCTTATTTTTAAACCTTCTTTAAATCTTCAAAATTAATAATCAGTTCATTATGAAAAATAACAATCAACACAAAAACAAATTACAACTTCGTTTTGTAATTATTTTAAGTTGTATACTGCTTATTGCTGCATGTAAACCAAAAGAAACAGAAACAGCCGCAGTTACTGAAACAGAAAAAGTAGAGAGCCAGACAATATTGACAGATGCCCAAATAAAAAATGCTGATATACAAATAGGCAAAATAGAAAAGCGTCAAATCTCATCTACTATAAAAGTAAATGGAAAAATTGATGTGCCACCGCAAAACTTAGTATCTATCAGCGTTCCAATGGGGGGTTATTTAAAATCCACTAAATTATTAGAAGGAATGTTTGTTGCCAAAGGACAAGTATTATGTGTGGTGGAAGACAAACAATACATACAACTTCAGGAAGATTATTTAATGGTGAAAGCAAAAATTGATTATGCAAAATCAGAATACGAAAGACAAAAAGAATTGAACCAGACAAAATCCAGTAGCGATAAAGTATATCAACAGGCACAAACAGAATATAATTCATTAACTGTATTGTTACAATCTTACGCAGAGAAATTAAGATTTGCTGGCATAAACCCAAGCAATGTATCCGCAAATAAAATTTCAAAAAGCATTAATATCTATTCGCCTATCAATGGTTATGTTTCTAAAATAAATGTAAATATTGGCAAGTATGTAAATCCAAGCGATATTTTATTTGAAATCGTAAACCCTGCCGATATACATTTAGCACTTACTGTTTTTGAGAAAGACATTAATAAACTTTCTATCGGTCAATCTTTATCAGCATACACAAATATCAATCCAAACAAAAAATATCAATGTAAGATTATTTTAATAGGAAAAGATTTTACAGAAAATCACAGCACTGAAGTGCATTGCCATTTTGTAAATTACGATAAAGCTCTTTTGCCGGGCATGTATATGAATGCGGTAATTGATTTGAAAAATAATACTTTAAATGCAATACCATCCGATGCAGTTGTAAAATTTGAAAATAAGGATTATATCTTTATTGATAACGGCAATAAGCAATACGAAATGAAAGAAGTGACTATTGGCGAAAGCGAAAATGGTTATACGGAAATCATTTCAGCAGAAGATTTAACAGATAAAATATTGTTATAAAAGGTGCTTATACATTATTAATGAAAATGAAGAATACGGATGATGAGTAATCTTATTTCAATCATTATATTTGAACTACGGAATATAAAACATTGAAATCATGAAATGGATAACAAGAGAAAGACCAAAGATTGACAGATTGCATGTCCTCGGCTTATAAAAAGATTTATTGATAAAGAAGCTGAGATTATTTATGTTCCTTTTTGATGATGTAAAACCAAAAGCAAAAAAATTAAATGCAATTCCTTTTGATGTGCCGGATGTTGAATTTACATTATTATGGAGATAATTGTACCTTTGACTACTTTGTAAAAAATACAAGATAAAAGACCCTGCCGTTCACACAATGGCAATTATAGTAAGAGGTGCAGATACTGACCGGCATGATATAGCCAGTCAATCAAGTGGGTTATGGGCAATCTCAGCAGGTCTTTCGCGTAATATAAATGATGATTACCAATTGCTTGAAAAAGGCATGGATGTATATGATGCTCTTTATACATGGGCAAAGTATTTGCAAAAAGAAAAGCATACACAAAATCTATTGAACATTTACTGATGGATGTATATAATAAATTCTTAAAACAAAAACAGGGTACAGGCAGAAAGACACCTGCTTGGGCAAAAGAACTAAAAGAAATAATCCAAGACCAAATAGATACGAATCTTAGTTTAAGTTTAAAGGAAGTATCAAAAGGATTAAGCATTCATCCTTCTTATGTTTCCAGAGAGTTTTCAAAATATTTTGACGATTTATCCTTTGGTGAATACATACGAAAACTACGGATTGAGAAGTCCATACAGCTTATGGGGCAATCAAAGTATTCACTGTCAGAAATTGCATTTCTGACTGGTTTTTCAGACCAAAGTCATTTCAACAGGATTTTCAAAAAACATACAGGTAAAAACCCTTCTATCTATCAAAAAAATCTACTAAAAGGTAAAAAAAATACAAAAGGTTAAATCTGTTCTATTTCATTGAGATAATCTATTCTAATTTTCCATCGTAAAATTTAGTTATGCGTTGGATAACAAGAGAAAAACCAAAGATTGACCGAATAGCCTGCCCTTGGCTTATAAAAAACTTTGTTGATAAAGAAGCAGAGTTTTTATATGTACCTGCAAATCAGGTTTTGGTAAAGGCAAAAGAAGCAAATGCCATTCCTTATGATATTCCCGGAGTAGAATATACACATGATGGAAAATTTTGCACTTTTGATACCATCATTAAAAAACATAACATTACAGATATTGCTTTATTGCAAATAGCCGTTATAGTTCGCGGTGCTGATACTGACCGTTTTGATATTGCAAAACAATCAGCAGGCTTATGGGCAATATCTGCAGGACTCTCTTACAATTTTAAAAATGACTTTGAACTGTTAGAAATAGGGATGAAAGTATACGATGCGCTCTACAGTTGGGCAAAATACGTTTCAGATGAAAAACATAATTGGGATAAAAACTTAAAAATATGACAGAAGAATTAAAACAACAATATACCTTAAAACAACTTATCTTATATTTCCTAAAACTTGGCTATTCAGGCTTTGGCGGTCCGGTTGCATTGGTCGGATATATGCACCGTGATTTGGTGAACAGAAGAAATGGATTTCAGAAGAAGAATATAAAGAAGGATTGGCATTGGCACAATTGGCTCCAGGTCCTTTAGCAGCACAATTAGGTATTTATTTGGGGTTATGTTCATTATGGTATCTTAGGTGCAACATTATGAATTGCATTTGTAATACCATCCTTTATAATGGTAGTTGCATTAGGTATTGCTTATAAATTATATGGAGGCTTATCATGGATGCAAGCTGTCTTTTATGGTGTAGGTGCAGCCGTTATTGGTATAATAGTGATGAGTAGTTATAAACTTACTACTAAATCCGTTGGAAAAATAAATATACAATCCATAAAACAAAATTGGTTATTGTGGTTGTTCTATATTATAGCTGCTATTGTTACAATTATTACTCAATCAGAAAGTGTTTTATTATTTATTGCAACAGGATTTATTTACATGATAATAAAAGCACCACCGGCATGGATAAGAAAACCAAAGACAACTAACATGGTTATTTTAGCAGGTATTGGCTTTGGCAATATGATTTAGGAACACTCGGAAAAATAGCAATATTCTTTACTAAAGCCGGGTGCATTTGTTTTTGGTAGTGGTTTGGCTATTGTACCGTTTTTGCATAGTGGTGTTGTAACAGAATATCATTGGCTTGATGAAAAGCAATTTGTAGATGCTGTTGCGGTAGCAATGATTACGCCGGTCCGGTTGTTATTACGGTTAGCTTTATTGGTTACTTAGTAAATGGATTTGCCGGTGCAAGTGTAGCAGCTTTAGCAACTTTTTTGCCGTGCTATCTATTTACGGTTTATACCTGCACCATATTTTAAGAAATATGGCAATAACAAATCTATTAAGGCATTTGTGGAAGGAATTACAGCAACTGTGATAGGTGCTTTAGTAGGTGCAGTTGTTATAATCGGTATGCGAAGCATTACGGATATTATTACGGCACTTATTGCAATTGCTACAATACTTGCATTAATTTATATTAAGAAAATCCAGGAACCATATATAATACTTGTTGCCGCTATAGTAGGGTTGATTATAAAATCATTTATGTAAATGATTATTCTGTCTTATAATGCGTAGATTAGCATGAATGATTAATAGTAAAAAGAAAAATGCACAAAACAATAATAATAGCAGTTATATGCTTCCTGGTTGCTTGTAAAAGCAACCAGGAAAACTGGCTACAGGATTATCAAAAAACAAAATGCAATTGGCTTTCATTAGAAGAAGTAGTAAGCAAAGACACATTAAAAAATATAGAAAAATTCAGCACTCAGCTAACAGCAATAAATAATGAAATAGAAGAGATAAATAAACCGATACAAAATTCAATTTCATTATTAAATGCTGAAAAAGAAAAAACCATTCAAAAGTATCAGGACGAATACAGAAAAATTACAGATGCGCACAGCGATATTTATGGACATATCTCAACACCGGCGTATGAAAAAAAAGTAGAACAGAATACTCAAATGAGCGATGCAGCAGTTAAGGCTATTGATGATAAAATTACCGCATTACAAGCAACAATGGAAAAAAACACCAGCTACAAGGCAACAAATGAAAAACGAATAAAATTACAAGAGGCAATTACTGCAGAAAATAAAATTATCAAAGAAAAATACAAACCACAATTTGATAAATTACAATATGAATTAGATGAGCAAAAGGACGGTTTTAAGTACATCGTATCAGAATTAAGTGATGCAGAAAGCAATCCTTTACCAGAAAAAGAGATGCCATAAGAAAAAAACCGTGCTTAAATAAATAATTGAAGTAAATATCTAAAAATAAGTCATGAACAGAAAAGATTTTTTGAAGTCCGAGCACTGATAGGTGCTGCTGCTATTGTTGGTTCAAATAATGCATTTGCTCAAAATTTAACCAACAACAACATCGATAAATTAGCGGATACTAATGGTAATTTTATTCAACAACCATTACCGTTCAGCGAATCTTTTTTAGAGCCATATATGGATGCTGAAACTTTACATCTGCATTATACATTCCATCATGGCGGTGCGGTAAAGGGTGCAAATAAAGATATAGTAATGATAAAAAAAGCATTGGACGACAATAATTTAGATACAGTTGATTTTTGGACAAAAAAACTTTCTTATCATTCATCATCGCATATTCTTCATTCAATATTTTGGACAAACCTGACAAACCAGCAAACCCAACCCAAAGGTGAACTTTTTAAAATTCATCGAAAAGATTTTGGCAGTTACGACAGATTAAAAGTCCTTATTGCCGAAACAGCTAAGAATGTAGATGGTAATGGCTGGGGAATTTTAGCATACCAGCCGTATCGAAATAGTCTTACAATTCCAGTGTGAAAATTCACGAAACACGATAAAATGGAATGCGGTTCCCATATTAGTAATCGACGTGGGAACACGCTTACTATTTAAAATACAAAAATAGCGCACAGACTTTGTTGGTGCTTTATTTAATATTATCAACTGGGATAATGTAGCTGACAGGCTTAATAATGCTAAACTGCAAATTAAATAAATCCTTGCTAATGTAGGCTTCATGCATTAATACTTATTGCATCTGTGGTGTCGCAGCCCATTTTTATTGTCATGCTTTTTGTGCCTACGCAATATGGTACATTGCTTTTTTGTCTTTTCGTCATACTGAACTTGTTTCAGTATCTAAACCTTTGCGTATTCTTTGCGCCTTTGCGTGAAAACAAAAAAGCAAAGCGCCATGCCACGCTACAAACAAAAAATCACGCCAATAAAAATGGTCTGAAGCTACTTAAACATAATGTGGTCTTATGGTACAGCCAAGCAACGCTCATTTGCATGCCAAGCTATGTCTGTCCCATAAGCACACTATGTTAAATAGCCAACACCACAGCATCATTTATAAAAATAGTTGTAGTTGTTTAAAGTGTTTTTTATAAATGCTGAAAAGCCAACATTAAGCCTGTGCCTTTTGGTCGCTACTTGCCATGCTAATAGCCAAACTAAGCAGCCACCAAAAGCGCAACAAAGCAAGCGTTGTGCCTGCATAAAATAAGCAAAAAGCCACGCTATTGCTTTTGTGCATTGGCATCTGCATTGCCACCCTTATTTTTTTGTGTTGGAAAAATATACAAAAAAAAGCCAACGCTTCATGCAGTTGCTCAATACCCTAAAAGCAGCCAAACATTTTTTGCTTATTTTATCAGTCACACCCTTGCGTGAACCTTTTCGTTTCAAATCAACCTTTCTCAAATCCAACATAATATAGCATGTCTAATTAGTCTAACTATTCTACTTAGTTCAACATCCTTATAGTTCCGTATAAGTTGAACATTATCACACATACCCAAAAAAATAAAAAAGAAAGCAAAGGTAAGGGTGCGTCGGAATTGGTCTGCAAGGTTAAAATGTATTTTGTAAAAAAAATCTCCACACTCTTTTTTTCTGTAGTTTGTTTTTTAAAGGATAAAAGAGGTAGTATTTTTTTTCCAAAAACCTTGCATACCAATCCTAGCACCCTTGAAATAATGGCTTTCTTTTTTCTTTTTTTTTGCCGTTTTTTTTCTTGTTTTCTTTTGGGTTTATGGGTGATGCGCGAAGCGCAGCGAGCATAATAATTAATGCTCATACTATGCGGTCTGTACAACTCAAAACATTTAACAAAAACTTCAACTACGAAGGTCATTATTTTTTCATTTTGAACAAAGGAATGAACAGCGGTAAACCGCTGAAAAATGCTTGTGCAAATTGTTTTATTTGCCTTGCTGATTCAGAAGAACAAAAAGAACAACTTTATTGGTTGTGTTATGGTTTATGGCATTCAAAAGCCTTTCATTACTACCTAAAGGGCTCTGTAATTCCATATATTTCAATAGATGAATTAAACCAGTGCTTATCAAAATCCTTTCTTAAATCAAATGAAAACAAGCAAGAATTTGAAAAAGCAATTCAGTTATTCAAACACTTAGAAAAATTAGAAATCCAATTTGAAAAAAACTTGCAATTAATTAAAGATACAAGACGTGCTATTTTCTATAAACGTTCGTTTTTATAAACGTACATAAGTCATACATAAGCCGTACATAAGTCATACATATTTGCACCTAATACCGACTATATATATCAAAACAATAGAAAATAAAAAATCCTGCACATAATATGCAGGATTCAAAACCATACTTCACAAAATCAAACTATGCACCTGTTGCAGGATTACGACCTGAACGTTTAGCACGTCTATTTTCAAATCTATCACTTAGTGCTGCTTTCGTTTGCCCTTCTTTTCTTTAAATTCAAGTATCAATTCGCTCCAGTACTTGGATTTCTTCCATCTCGTTTTGCTCTACGCATTTTTGCACCTGTAGATGGATTACGACCTTGTCTTTTGCTCTTCTATTTAAAACTACTGTTTCCATATTATGCTGTTGATGGATTCCGACCTTTACGCTTGGCTCGTCTAAATATTAATTCATCTTTATTCACCAGTGCTTATTGCTTTCATTTTTTTCTTTTTCACTTCGGTTTCTTTTATTGTCACATCTGAAGTTTTAGCACCAGTAGATGGATTTCGACCGTCTCTTTTTTCTCTTCGGTAAGTATTATTAGATAATCTCATCTTAAAACACATTATCTATCATTAAACAATTACCAGAAGAAAATTTGTAATAGTTTCCATTTACTTCTTGGAAAAACTCAATACCAATGCAATGAAGCACCGAAACATCAGCAGTCATTACCGTTCCAACTGGTAATAAAACATCTAAATTTTCGCCTGCATAAGCCGTATTTAATGCATTGTATGCTCCGTAAGTGGTATTACTCAACTCATTTAAAGCACCATTGCTCGGCTCATAGGTTTTTGTTGCATCATTATAAATGAAATCTGAAACAACACCAATTGCATTGATAAATCTAAAGTGTGTTGCACCAGCAGGAGCATTCAAATAATCCGTAGGATTGACTGCAACAGTGGTTAAATTAGCTTTCAACCTGTCAATATCATGTGTAGTAGCATAAGGTATATAAACAATACTTGCAAAGGATACATTTTTATCAAATCCAAAATTGTATAAGTAAATGCGTTGTGAACTAATTTCCACTTTACGAACGCCACGAGCTTCTGTACCATCTTCTAAGTTTATTTTTTTCATAATGGAAGTTAAACGACCAGTACACTGCTGGGTCTGTCATTCCGTTTAATACTTCTGATAATGCAATACGAACTGATTTTCCAGCTTTAGCGCAGCCACCAAACTCATTCATATTCTCACGAGTTCGTTGAAACTCTGGTGCAGTTTTTACTTGCGTATCTGTTGGACCACCAACCAATCCAGCAAAATAACCTTGCTGTCCTTTAATTTTAAAATGTCGTACATCACCTAATGTTCCAGTGTATTTTACGAGACCTTTTTGTTTTGCCATGATTAATAATATTTAGTAGTTAAAAATTCAGTTACAACTTTTACAGTATTTATTTTTGTTTCTCAAATTATAAGACCTCCAAAATGATGGCGGACAAACGCCGTTCATTCCACATTTCCAAAGTCCTTTGTTTGCATTAATTGCAGATACCATCAATGATTTTAAAAGAGTATCATTGCTATAAGTCTGATAATGCCAAGCCCAACCATTGCTTATGAGTGTACTATCTAATCTTTGATTATCTACCCAAATATCAGCAAGCACTCTACCGTATAAATCTTTCCCGGTACTGTCATACGATACCATTTTACCTGATATTAATTTGCTAGTATAGATAAATGATAAGTAGCCAAAAGGTTGTTTTAATTCAGGCGCATCAATGTTTTTTAGTCTAACAGTAAAATCTGTATTTCCTTTTCTAAAAACATAAGTATCACCATCTTTCACACGCACAATTCTTGCGCTATCTTTTGCACTTGCATTTAATACTATTAAAGCCAATAATAAGAGTGATATAACCTTGAAAAACTTGTTCATGATTCAAATATATACTCAATAAAAAGCATTGTAAAACATGAGATTCCGACATTTCCGATATTGCATAATTATGCCATCTTACACACTTTTACCTATGTAAATAATTAATTATCTTTACAAATAATTTATATTTCACAATGAATAGACTGTGCATTTATCCGAAAGACATTCAGATAATCACAGGCAAAAGTGACAGATATGGCAGATACCTTATTAAAAGAATTAAGGAACATTTCAAAAAAGAACAACACCAGGTTGTTACTATTGATGAATTTTGCCAGTATATGGGATTACAGTTTGATGTTGTTTTGAGACAATTGAACTAAAACCAATTCACTTTTGCTTATGATGAGCAATTCTCATTCATAAATTCAACAATTTATTTTCTTTTAGTTGCCGTCAGTTTGCTGATAATACTAGTTAATGAGGTCACATTTGAGGTCACATTAATAAAAAAAGGTTTCAGTAGTGAACTGAAACCTTAGTGTTTATTGGTGGGCGCACACGGGTTCGAACCGCGGACCCCCTGCTTGTAAGGCAGGTGCTCTGAACCAGCTGAGCTATGCGCCCTTTTTTTAAAAGAGAGTGCAAAGATATAAAATACTTTTTAGTAAACAAGTCTGTTTTGAAAAAAATGTGTAATTTTTACATTAAACTATCCTTTAGAAGATTTTAACCTGCTTGTTTTCTTCATTTTACATAGTAATTCAACGAACGATTTAAATATCTTTTTTATGGTTATTACAATTCCGCAATAATCTGTTTGTTGCATCGTTGAATTTATTACTGATTTTTAAATGCCCTATATGTTTTTCTTTTTCTATTTTTACTACACATGAATTTCTACCAACATAGAAACCGTTGGAAAATCCTTCTTTTCCTTTTTGCCGTGAGTATCATTTTCTTTACACTATGGTATACGCACCGTTTGGCAGAGTCTATAGCCAGTGAGGAAATAAATAAAGCATCCGAAATTGCAGATGCTTATAAAATTCTGAATAGTAATACTTCCGATGAGTTGGAATTATCGAAAGCATTGGATAAAATCAAATTGAATCATACCATTCCGGTTATCTGGGCAAATGCGCAGGATGATATTTTGGCTGAGAAAAACTTTGATTCACTGAAAGTAAAGAAGGATAGTAAATATTTAGAGAAAGAACTCCAGAAATTAAAAACAAGAGGTCAGTTTATTAATATTCAGCTTCCGGAAAATGAAAAACAGTATCTGTACTACAAAGATTCTGATTTATTAGTCAGCATCCGGAAGTACCCTTTTTATGTCCTAGCACTCGTGGCTTTGTTTTTTGTTATCAGTTATGCAGCGTTTACTTCTGCCCGTCGCGCAGAGCAAAATCAGGTGTGGGTAGGTTTGGCTAAAGAAACGGCACACCAGTTGGGTACGCCTTTATCTTCCTTAACAGCCTGGATTGATATTTTAAGAGAGAAACTGAATACAGAAGAAGATTCCATGATGTTTGATGAAATGCAGAAAGACATCGACAGACTGGTATTGATTGCTGAACGCTTTTCTAAGATAGGCTCTGTGCCGGAACTGGAGAAAAACCGTGTGGTGGATGTATTGCAAAATGGCGTGGATTACATCTCCAAACGTGCATCTAAAAAAATCAATATTTTTCTGGTAAAAGATACGGACGTTAATTTGTTTGCACTGCTGAATCCGCCTTTGTTTGAATGGGTGCTGGAAAACGTGATGAAAAATGCCCTGGATGCAATGGAAGATACAGGAGAAATTCATGTGTATGCCTTTGAACGCGATGGATTTATTAATATCGACATCACAGATACAGGTAAAGGTATTTCAAAAAATAATTTTGAACAGATATTCGAACCGGGATTCAGTACCAAAAAACGTGGCTGGGGCTTAGGTCTCACACTAGCCAGAAGAATTATTGAAGAATATCATCACGGAAAAATATTTGTAAAAGAATCGTCTCACAAAGGCACTACATTCCGTATTATTTTGAAAGCTGCGGAATAAGTTGCATGTCTGCAACGGATTAATTGACAAATACAAACGACAAACTCTTCTTTTTTCCTTAATTTTGTAATCCAAATAACTTGCTAATTGCAACTATATGAAAGTTTATTTCGATAATGCTGCTACCACAGCCATAGATGAAGAAGTATTAGCCGCTATGATGCCTTTTTTAACGGAGCATTTCGGAAATCCTTCCACACAATATTCGTTTGGCAGAGATACCCGCGCAGCTATAGAAGAAGCCCGTAAAACCATTGCTCAGCTCATCAATGCTTCTGCCGGTGAAATTATATTTACGTCGGGTGCAACGGAGGCTAATAATATGGCCATTAAGGGCTCTGTAAATTACCTTGGAGTGGAGCGGATTATCACATCACCCATTGAACACCATTGTGTGGAGTACTCTGTAGATTTTTGCAGGGATAATCTGCATGTGGAAACAGCTATGGTAAAAATTGATGGAAATGGAAATGTAGATTTGGAAGATCTGGAGAATTTACTGAAAGCCTCTGATAAAAAAACATTGGTAACGCTGATGCATGCCAATAATGAAATCGGAACTTTGTTGGATATATAAAAAGCAGGCGCTTTGTGTAAGCAGTATCATGCATTGTTTCATTCGGATACGGTACAGACATTTGCACATTTCCCAATAGATGTACAAAAAATGAATATCGATTTTTTGTCAGGTGCGGCACACAAATTTCACGGTCCAAAAGGAATCGGATTTTTATACATGCGCAAGCAAAACAAAGTACAACCGTTTATTCACGGGGGCGGACAGGAGCGCGGGTTTCGGGCTGGTACGGAAAATGTATACGGTATTGTTGGAATGGCGGCAGCGGCAAAAAAAGCATATGCCAATTTAGAAATCGACAGAGCGTATATTCTGGAACTGAAAAATTATTTTATAACAAAACTGAAAGAGAATTTCCCGGATATAGACTTTAATGGAAATATAGATGAACGAAGTTTGTTTACCGTGCTCAATGTTTCTTTTCCACCGAATGATAAATCAGCATTGTTGTTGTTTATGCTGGATATGGACGGTATTTGCTGCAGTGGCGGAAGTGCCTGTGGCAGCGGAGCATCTGCGGGCTCACATGTAATTAATGCCTTACATAAAGACGAAAACAGAGTGTCTATCCGTTTCTCATTTTCTAAACATAATACTAAGGAAGAAGTGGACTACGTAATAGAAAAATTACGTAAGATTTTTGTCGGGTAATATAGTTGTCTAATCCAGACTATTTATAATCAAATCACTAACATCTATTTCATTGCTAAGGTGTAGAATGGTATTGCATGTAATTATTCTTCCGACACCGGCTTTCAGTAAATCTTCATAGGCATTTCCTGCAAATAATCCATGTACTCCAATACAGGTGACGGGTTTTAACCCTGCTTCCGATAAATGTTTTGCTGTTACAATCATGGTCTTAGCCGTAGAAATAATATCGTCGACTAAAACTGGCGTATGATTTTTAAATTGTACCACATCCGGTACGGAAATCTTGACTTCGGTATCGCTTATTCTTTCTTTGTTTAAAACGATATACGGAGTGTTCATTTTTGCGGCAGTTTCTGCTACCCATTGTTCACTTTCACTATCCGGCCCAACAAGTAAAGGCATTTCAATATTTTCTTTTATCCAGGAAGAAATTAAGGGAGCTGCGTGCAACACTTTACAGGGTATCGTATAAATTTCCGACATAGAATTTCTTCGATGTAAGTGCGGATCTATCGTAATTAATTCATCTGCAAAAGAAGATAATAATGCGGCAAAATATTCACTGCTAACTGCTTCACCATCGTGGAACCTTTTGTCCTGGCGCATGTAAGACAAATAAGGCGCTATTAATGTAACTTTTGCACCTAAATCTTTCAATAGTTTCGCTAAAAAATAAAGTGGTAATAGTTTTGAATTGGGTTGATATAAGGTAGAGACAAGGATTGCATTTTTACCATCCACATTCGACAGAACACGAACATAGGTTTCTGCATCCGGGAACGAACGCAGTACCATTTCTCCAACAGGAAAATGTAGTTTATCCGCTATAGTGTTTGCAATAGTTTCATTACCGGGCAGTGCAAAAATGATTTTATCCATTATTTTATAACTATTAAATGATTGACGCTTTTCAGATATTCTTTTACATATTCCAGTTGCCCTTTTCCTTCTGCATAAATAGAATATAGAACATCACCTTTTGAGACTTTTTTATGCAAGGGAGCATAAAAAACAATACCTGCACCGGGTGATTTGGGAGCACCTGCTAATTTGGCTATTCTCGCTAATTTTCTGTTGTCAATTTCTTTTACTATTCCATCCACATCCGAAATAACATCAAACGTATATTCACCCTTTTCAGGAATGTTAAACCCGCCTTGTGCTTTGCAAATTGCTTTAAATTTTTCAAAAGCTTTTCCTGAGGTGAGAATGTCTTCTGCCATCTTTTTTCCTTCGGCTTCACTGCACGAATGTGCGATTTCTAATAATTTACCCGCAATTAAAGTTGAGCGTTCCCTCAAATCTACCGGTGCGTCCGGTTCATTTTTTAGAACGGCTAATACATCCAATGCTTCCAGCGCAGGACCGATTCCTCTGCCTATAGGCTGCGAACCATCCGTGATAAGTACGATAACCTTTAAACCAATCGCTTCACCCACTACTTCAAAATAGTATTTGAGTTTCAGTGCTTCTTCATGCGAACGCACTTTTGCGGTTTTTCCATACGGAATATCAATCACAACATCTGTGGAACCTGCAGCTGCTTTTTTGGATAATACAGATGCTACCATTTGTGCTTCGCTGTCAATATCCAGCGCCTTTTCTACGTAAATCAATAAATCATCTGCAGGACTTAATTTTACGCCGCCGCCCCAGACCAGACAGGCATTTTCTTTTTTTACCACTTCTTTTATTTCTTCAACAGAGAGATTCACTTTGGTGATAGTTTCCATCATATCGGCAGTTCCGGCGGGAGAAGTGATGGCTTTGGAAGAAGTTTTTGGAATAATTAATCCTGCGGCAGCTACAATGCTGACAACAATAGGGGTGGTTCTGTTGCCCGGTAAACCTCCTACGCAGTGTTTGTCAAAGATAACTGCTTGTTCCCATTTAATTTGTTGTCCAACACTAATCATCGCTTTTGTGAGATACACCATCTCATTTATCTTCATATTGTTTCCGGCGCAAGCAGTAACAAATGCAGCCAGTTCGATGTTGGAATACAGCCCTTCCACTACATCTTTTATAATTTCCTGATAAGCAGTTTCGCTTAATTCTTTACCATAAATTTTTGCTCTTACATAGCCAAGAGAGGAGATGGGCTGAAGATGTTTAACTACAATGGTATCTCCGTCTTTTACATTCAGTCTTATCATCGCTTCTTCTGAAAGTCCTGCTTCACCTTCTTTTAAAAGGTTAGAATGTACGGTATTTAAGGTGGCAATAATTTTAGATCCGTTAAAGTGAACAAAAACTCTTGTTAATACTTTAAAGCCCTCGGAATGTGTTAGCGGAGAATCTTCCCGGATAAATATAGTATTCTCATGGGAAGAATGAATACCGATATTTCTCAGGGTGAACATGGATGAGTTGGTTATTGATGGTTTTTATTATTTGATGACTGTTGACATAACTGCGCACCTTCTGTAAAAACAGATTTTAGTCGGGCATCTTTTATACCCGCACTTCTCAGAATATTTTCGTTGTTATAAATTTCATTCACCAGCACGTAATTATTCTCCAACAGATATTGTTTTTCAATTTTAGTTAAAGAGGTAAGGCAAGTTAGCGGATATAATCCGGATTTGTCGACAATATCTTTCAGTGAATTATCTTTCGGGTAATTCCAGCTCAACATTTTTAGGCCCTTGCAGTTTCCGTAGCTTAATGCATCATCGGTAAATTTGGTATTAGTGGCTATAGAACCGGTAAAAACAGTTGTATCGTCTTTAAGCAATCCATTGTCCAGCACATCCTGAAATCTGGAGTAAATATAAAGCGGTGTTTTTACATCCACCGTAAAACCCGCCTGATTGCGGTATTTACACTCTACATAAATAATTTCATTTGACTTTTCGGCAATGACATCAATTTCATGTGTAACACATTTTCCCTGAATGGTAGTGCCTACCTGTACACGATATCCAAGATGTTTATAAATCTCTCCCATAAAGCGTTCAAAAGGAAATCCCGTAGGACCAAAGTCCATTAATCCTTTTTTCAGGTAATACCGCGCGGCTTTTGGTTTCGATTGTCCGCGCAGTAAACGAAATGCTTCGCTGTAAATTTTTTTGGTGGTAATGCCTTCGTATAATTTGGGTAATAATGCTTCTGTAATGGCATTTATTTCTTCGCTCGTGGCATGTGCGCGGGATAAAGATTTTTTTAACTTATCCAAAGAAAACTGTTCACTTTCACCGGAGGCTTTGGTCACATATATTTCTTTTGCCATGCTTTTTTATTTTAGTGTAATGCTTCAAATAATCCCAGTTCTTTATTTTTTCTGACATTATTCCAGTTGAAATATTTTCCGTTCATGGCAATGTAAATGCCGTTTGGTAAAGTTTGCACGTAAGCCAATGCGGCGCCTAAATTAAACAAACCATCAGAACTGCCAAACTTATAAGGAATCATGGCACCTGTAAGTACGATTGTCTTGTCTGTTATTTTTTCTGCGAGTACTTTTGCGGTTTCCACCATGGTGTCTGTGCCGTGGGTAATGACTATTTTTTCTTCTTCACATTGTACGCAATTGTGTGCAATGATATCGCGATCTTCATCGCTCATTTCCAAACTGTCAATCATCATTAAGGTTCTGATGTTCACATCTAGTTTGCATCTTCCCAGGTCGAGCATTTCAGGAACATGAGTATCTTCAAAAAAAAGTTTTCCATTGAGCTCATTATACTCTTTGTCGAAAGTGCCACCGGTGATGAATAATCGTATCTGCATAAAATAGTCGTAAGTCGTGAGTAAAAAGTCCTAAGTTTAATTATCTTCTACTACTAATGTTTTCGGAATGGAATCATGCCAGAATACACCATTAGACAGTAAACCACTGAATGCTTCAAAAGGAATAATTCTGCATAAAACCCTGCCGGCACATTGCGCAAAACTTAAGGGGTTACCGTTGGTAGAAATCACTTTGGTTCTGGTAACAAATTTTCCCAGTGTTTTTCCAAATTTATATTCCATCAAAGTATAGTAGATTAAGATGCCCAGAAATAAAAATAAAATTGCTGCATCGGATAGCTGACCGTTATTCTCAATAGTGGCAATATTGGAGAGTGAAGCTGTTACAAATACTGAAAGGTAGATAACAAACCAGTCGATAATATAATTGGCAATTCGCTTTGGAAGAGAAGCTGTTTTATATTCCACTTTTTTTTCTAAATCCAGCAAGTCCTTGTCTGCAGAAAGCTGAAATTCAGGTACTACTCTGTAGCCCGTGTCGTAAACACTGATGCTGCTGCAATGCATGCATCTTACCTGTGTTTGCGAGAATTGTTCGTATGAACCGCCGCCACATTTTTCGCATGTAAAAGTTAAACTCATATTGTAAAGTTATAAGTTATTTGTTGTAAGTTATATACTCAAAATAAATTCCATCGTATCCACATTATCCGCGTAATCTGATAAACCGGGTTGCTGGCTTTTCCCAAATTCCAGATAACCTTTTCCTACGATGCATTGAATATTGTCTTTTTGTTCAATTATAAAATTATTGACTTCATCGATAGTCTGGTAGCGCTCTGCATGCAAACAGGAAATAGGTGAATGCAGACTTTTGTTTTCAACAATATTAATAAAATCAATGTCAATTAAAGGCGTCTGATTCATCAGGTATAAGGTACGCTGATAATCCAGGTTATTCATGTATTGATTGTGCTGGTTTACACCGATATGTTTAGATAAACCTGCTTTCAAACTATATAAATCAAAATCAGCAGGAACAAAGATTTTGGAAACATTTCTGCAGCCTAAACCAAAGTAATCAAAAATATCGTGGCCTAATTGTTCAATATCTTCCACTGTTTCATTGCCAGTTAAAATCCCTATGGAATTCCTGTTACGGCGAATAATATTTTTATACTTGCTGAAATAATATTCAAAATGCTTAGCCGTATTGTTACTGCCGGTTGCAATAATGGCATCAAAATTTTCCAGTTTAAACTGTATAGAGATTTTATCCTTAAATTCCGGCTCAATTTCTACCAGTTTATCCAGCATAAAAGGCAGTAAAAACTTGTCTTTTTCGGAAAGTTTCAGCTGTAATTTATTCCCGGAAATCAGCACACATAAAATATCGTGAAATGCCACCATCGGAATATTACCCGCGGCAACCATAGCAATCGTTTTTTCTTCAGGTGTATCTGAAACTTCGTATGCTGAAAGCCATTTTTCCAGCTTTTCTTTATTTAAAAACTCAATCGCAATATTTTGCAAGGCCTGATTCGTATTTTCTATGGTAAACCAGGTGTTATATATATAGGTTTTGTTGACAATTTCCTGTAGTGAAACAGGGTTTTCCAATACAAAATCACCTAACGCAGCAAAAGCGGCTATTCTTCTCTCAATATTCATTAACACAAAATTATCAATTATATGCTACCAAATCAGCTATCTATGTTTATTTTTGTATCAAACTTAGTTAAAATGGCTATCAGAATAACAGATGAATGTATAAATTGTGGCGCTTGTGAACCGGAATGTCCGAATAATGCGATTTATGAAGGCGGAATTGAGTGGGCGATGAGTGACGGAACTTCCCTTACAGGTGAATATATATTAATGGATGGCAATGCTGTTGACGCTGCTACAAAACATAAACCGGTTTCCAACGACTTATATTTTATTGTTACGGATAAATGCACGGAATGCAAAGGTTTCCACGAAGAACCACAATGCGCGGCGGTTTGCCCGGTGGATTGCTGTATTGCAGATGACGATCATGTAGAAACCGAAGAGGAATTACTGGCTAAAAAAGCGAAGTTGCACTTGTAGTCTTACTCAAAATCTTTATACAACAAATATTTCTTGCGAATTGTCTTGAATTTGACAATCTGTGCTTTCCAGGTTGTTTTGATGGTCTTCTCGTTCATCCCTTTTTCTATTTGAACGGATAAACTTCCTTTTGCTGCTAATTTTATAAAGAAACTGCTAAAGAATTTATTTTTGTCTTTTGATAGTTTATAGGCATTCAGCAAATAGTTCAGCGTAAATTTTTGTTTGCGTAAAGTATCTAAAGGAATGGTACTCAAATCATAACCATAGCATTTCTTATCCAGCAATTGAGGATTTTTGGCGCCAGCCACCGGTTTGGGCGTAAATGAAAACGGCAGATTTTCAGGAAATAAATCACTACCGTATATCTGAAAAGGCTTGTCGGTGCCTCTGCCCAAGCTGACATTATTGGTGCCTTCAAAAAAACACAAACTCGGATACAAATAGATGGCAGCCATATTCGGCAGGTTCGGTGACGGTTTTACCGGCAGGGAATAAAAAGTCTTATGGTCATAATTCAGGCAGGGAATTACCGTGATGGCGCATTGCTCTTTGTTGGTTAGCCATTTTTCTCCGTTCAGCATCTTGGAATATTCACCCATCGTCATACCATATACAATTGGAATGGGTTGCATACCTACAAATGAGCGGTATTGAGTATCTAAAACCGGGCCATCCACATAATGTCCGTTTGGATTGGGGCGGTCTAAAATCACCAGCGGTTTGTTGTTTTCCGCGCAGGCTTCCATCACATATTGTAAAGTAGAAATATAGGTGTAAAAACGAACGCCCACGTCCTGAATGTCGAATACCAGAATATCCAGATCTTTTAATTGTCCCGGTTTGGGTTTTTTATTATCGCCATACAAAGAAACAATAGCCGTTTTAGTTTTAGGGTCAACGCCGTTGCTCACATGTTCACCTGCATCTGCCGTTCCGCGAAAGCCATGCTCAGGCGCAAAAACCAGTTGCACATCAATGCCCAGACTGAGCAAAGTATCCAGTAAATGGGTGTTTCCAATTACGGATGTTTGATTGACGACCAGTCCAACGGATTTCCCTTTTAATAAAGGCAAATACTGGTCGAGGCGTTCAGCACCCACGACTACGTTTTTTGCCTGAACAGTATGAATCAGCAAAAACACACTAAAAAGGACAACAACTAATTTTTTCATAGAATAAAGTTATTACAAATATTGTGCTAAAGATTGTAATTGATGTTGGTAATCCAAAAGGAAAGAAATACTTTTGGTGTTAATAACTGATGAATCTCGAACTCTTCATAGCTAAACGTTTAGCACTCGGCGATAAAAAATCGTTCTCGCGTTTTATTATCCGCATTGCTATGGTGGCCATTGCACTCAGTGTGGCGGTCATGATTGTTTCGACCTGTATGGTTTCCGGATTTTCCAAAGAAATAAAAGAACGGATTTTCGGTTTCTGGGGAGAAATTCATATCACCAATTTTGATAACAATGAATCGTTTGAAACGACGCCGATAAAGAAAGAACAGGTTTTTTTAGATAAAATCCGTAAAGCAAACGATGTACGTAATGTTGCACCTTTCATTATTAAAGCGGGCATTTTAAAAACCAAATCAGAAATAGAAGGAATTGCATTAAAAGGTGTAGATAAAGACTACGACTGGAAAACCATCCAAACATACTTGAAAGAAGGGAACATTCTTTCGTTTAAAGATACTATTGCAAGTAAAGATATCCTGATTTCGAAATCTACTGCCAAGCGCTTAAACCTGAAAGTGGGAGATAACGTGATTGCTTATTTCATCCGGAAAGATTTGGTGGCACCTTTAGGCAGAAAACTAAAAGTATGCGGTATTTTTCACACAGGTTTGGAAGAATACGACAAACAATATGCGTTGGTGGATATTCAATTACTGCGGGAACTTAATCAATGGAAAGCAAATGAAGTGGCCGGCTATGAAGTGCGCTTGAAAAATATGGACAGAATGGATGCATTTAAAGATTCCATATACTACAAGTATGTCGACCAGAGTGTGAACGCACAAACCATGAAAGAAATTAACCGTAATATTTTTGAATGGCTGGATTTACAGAAAATAAACGAATATCTCATTCTTGGATTTATGGTGCTGGTGGCTATGCTGAACATGATAACGGCGCTGATTATTCTTATTTTAGACAGAACCAATATGATTGGTATTTTGAAGTCTTTGGGTGCAAATAATAAAAGTATTACCAAGGTTTTTATTTACAATGCAGCGTATATTATTTTGAATGGTCTTTTTTGGGGAAATATACTGGGATTAGGCATTTGTCTGATACAGGATTACACGGGATTTATAAAACTAAATGAAGAAAATTATTATTTAAGTGTTGCACCCGTTTATTTTAATATCTGGGCAATTGGTTTAATAAATATCGGAACCCTGCTGATTTGCACTGTAATATTGCTGTTGCCCACGCGACTGATTAGCCGAATCTCTCCGATGAAGGCTATACGATTTGAATAATATCAAATCCTCATTTTGTTCTGCTGATTCGGGATAATACAGAATCTGTTTTTCATGTCACCTCTATTTCTTATATTGCAATAATGTTTCAGCAAATTCGCAAATGGAAATGGATTATTTCGGCAATTACCTGCTTTATATTGCTGTATGTTTTGCCAACTGCATTCATTGAAAAATACTACTCTAAAGGCTTTTTTCTTTTAGTCAGAAAATTGCTGGATAATACCTTTGGCAAAATACCGTTTCCTTCTTATTATATTTTTCTCGCTTTTCTGTTGTTTATCGTAATGAAGTGGTTTCTGCATTTTTTCAGAGAAAAACCACAACCGGTCTTACAGCGCTTATTTAAGATTTTCTCTTTTGCCGGTTTTATAATCACCCTTTTTTTTATTCTCTGGGGATTTAATTATGGAAGAATTCCTCTGGAGCAAGAGCTAAAGCTGAATATACAACCATTAACGCAAGAGCAATTAATGGCAGAAACCAATGCAACGATTCAGAATCTGGCTCATGTGAGAGGAATGATAAAAAAAGATACCAATCCTATTCCGCAGATTGTATTCATAAATAACATCGAACAAATTAGCAGGGATGCGCTGGATACCTCATTAGCACATTTTAATTATCCGTTCAGTTCAAAAATACGCGGACGAATGGTGTTTGAAGATATGTTTCTGATATTCAGCATCGGCGGACAATACCTGCCATTTGTTGGCGAAGGAAATGTAGACGATGCGGTTTTTTATTCCAAGAAACCCTTTTATCTGATGCATGAAATGGCACATGGAAATGGCTTTACAGAAGAAGCGGATTGTAATTTCCTTTCTTATGTAAGTTGTATGCAGTCTTCTAATTTGTCTTTGCACTACAGCGGCGAATTGAACTACTTATTGTATTTGTTGTCTGAGTTGAAAGCAAGAGATGAGAAAGCACATCAGTCCGTCAAAGACGCGATGCCAAAAGCAGTACGTAAAGACTTGGAGGAAATTAAAATATACTACGAAAAGCATACATTTAAAACCGGATTTTTAGGAGATGTTGTCAATAATATCTATTTAAAAATAATGGGCATTCAGGATGGCGTAAAAAACTACGACAAAATGGTATTGATGGTATATGCATGGAAAAATCAAAAATGATGTTTAATTTGTAATGCTAATAGATTCACTATGACATTTGAATATACCAATCCTGTAAAATGTACCAAGCAAGAAGCCTGGAATTTAATTGCAGATTTGGAAAGACGTCCAGACTGGATTCATTTTCAGGAGAAATGTTACTGGACAGACAAAAAGCCCGGCATGGTAGGTTCCCGTTACCAGGAGAAGGAAGTATTTCTCGGATTTCCATTAAACGTAAATTATGAAATCACCGTCTGGAAAGAATTTGAACAGGTAAGCAGTATTTGTTTAATGCCGCCTTTTCATCAGACTGTAGATGTTATTGTAAAAGAAAATGCATCCGGTGTTATTTGTTCATTAATTATCGACTTAAAAATCGGCGTTTTAGGTTTGTTGCCTAAAAGTATCATAAAACGACAGGTAGATAATCTGGTGCAGCCGCTGGTGGATCAGTTTATTAAAATATTAGAAACAGAATCAGTTTTAAATAAAAAATAATTTAGCATTCCTATGATTTTTGAATACAGTAATCACGTGCAGTGTACCAAAGAAGAAGCCTGGGCATTTATAACTGATTTAGAGCGTCGTCCCGATTGGATTCATTTTCAGGAAAAATGTTACTGGACCGATAAGAAACCTGGAATGGTGGGTTCTAAATATCAGGAGAAAGAAGTATTTCTGGGTATTCCGTTAAACGTAAATTATGAAATTACCGTTTGGAAAGAATATGAGCGTGTCAGCAGTAAATGCAAGATGGCGCCTTTTTATCAGGTGGTAGATGTTATTGTAATGGAAGAAGAGGACGGTTGTTTCTGCTCGCTGGTTATTGATGCGAAATTAGGACCTTTCTTTCTGGTACCTGAAAAATTCCTGCGTAAACAGGTGGACGCCATCGTGCAGCCCTTAACAGATAAATTTGTAGAAATACTGGAAAGAGAATCGGTGCTTCGTCGCCCTAAATAAAAGTTAAATTTCATTTTATTAACCTGCATCAAGAGTTTCAGAACAAAAATTAATTAACTTTGTTAACTTATTTAACTTAGTTAACTAAAATGTCAAACAAAGAAAGAAGAAGGAAAGAAAAAGAGGAACTCCGTCAGCAAATACTCGACGTAGCAAGGGATATTGCCTCTAAAGACGGATGGCAAAACGTCACCATCCGTAAAATCTGTGAACAGATAAAATACACGGCACCTATCGTTTATCAGTATTTTGAAAGCAAGGAAATGATTTTGCAGTCTTTACGCAAAGGTGGCTTTATTCAGGTTTTTCATCTCTTTGAGACAGTAGATAAAAAATACAAAGCACCGGAAAAGCGCTTGTTTGAATATGCACTTACCTGGTGGAATTTTGCCATTCAGTATCCTGAAATTTATCAGGTAATGTTTAATCTTCAGGGAGCAGTTTGTTTGCAGAACGAAGGAAATATAAAAATCCACAACACCGTAATGGATTACTATCATCCGGCTTTTGAATCCATTAACCAGAAAGCGAAACGTTCAGAAGTATACTGCCTGGAACTGACGGATAATTTCATCGCCATTATCCATGGTTTTATTTCCATGAATATGGCAAACAAAATAAAATCTGGTAACGACAGAGCTTTACTGATTTATAAAAACTCTTTACAAAGATTCATCCATTCTATAAATGATATAAATACGAAGAAATGACAAAAGGAAAAATTATATTCTGGTCTCTTTTAGTTCTGATAATTGCCGGCTTAGCCTACATCAAACATACTAAGAACAAAGAAGTGGCAGCAAAGACGGCTCCCATGGGCAAAGGCGGACCGCAAACATTAATGGCTGCAGGTTTTGTGGCGGAATATTCAAAATTATCTAATAATTTAAGTGCAAACGGAAGCATTCTGGCACAGGATGAAGTACAGCTGCAGCCTGAAGTTTCAGGTCGTGTAACGTATCTGAATATTAAAGAAGGTGCAGTTGTACCCAAAGGAACTTTATTGCTTAAAATTAATGATGCTGATTTGCAGGCACAGGTATTTAAACTAAAAACACAGTTGAAAATAGCGCAAAGTAATCTGACCAGATTGGCCGAACTCTTAAAGATTAAAGGCGTTTCGCAGGCAGAATACGATGCCGCTGATAATGCGGTAAACAACATAAATGCAGATATACAATTGCTGAATGTTCAAATTGCAAAAACAGAATTGCGAGCACCTTTCTCCGGAAAATTAGGGTTGCGAAATATCAGTTTAGGTGCCTATGTTTCTCCAAGTACGGTGGTTGTTTCTTTGCAGAATACAAGTCAGTTAAAAATGGATGTATCGGTTCCTGAAAAATACGCAGGTGTTATTCAGGTAGGCGATAACATGCAATGTACCGTTGCAGGTATTGAAAATCCTTTTCAGGCAAAAGTAATTGCTGTTGAACCCACTATTGATGAGATGACACGTAATTTAAAAGTTCGTGCAATGGTTCTAAATCCCAGCTCAAAATTAGTGCCTGGTGCTTACGTAAAAGTGCAGTTGAAATTAAAAGAAACACCTAATGCAATTATGATTCCGAGCAGTGCAGTGATACCGGATGATAAGGCTACTAAGATTGTGGTGACAGACAGCAGTAAAGCAAAATTTGTTGCAATCGAAATTGGTGTCAGAACGGAAAGTGAAGTGCAGGTATTAAGCGGAATTAAATCCGGAGATACCGTGTTAACAACAGGTTTATTGCAGGTTAAACCTGGTATGTCTGTAAAAATTACAAAAACAAGCACCCGTTCAACAATCAAATAATTGCCGCATGATATTCAATAATTTAATAACTCACCAATTCAATAAATAAAAATGGGTTTACCTTCAGTCAGTTTACGTCGTCCGGTCTTTGCCATCGTAATGAATATCATCATTATACTTTTTGGTGTCATCGGATATACATTTCTTGGAGTGCGTGAGTATCCGTCTATAGATCCGCCGGTAATTACCGTGCGTACAAATTATACAGGTGCCAATGCAGATATCATTGAATCCCAGATTACGGAACCACTGGAAAATGCCATCAATGGTGTGCAGGGAATTCGTACGATTTCTTCCGCCAGTAATCAAGGTTCCTCCAATATCACCGTAGAATTTGATTTGTCTGCGGATTTGGAAACAGCTGCAAACGACGTGCGTGATAAAGTATCTCAGGCTTTGCGTTTACTGCCACAAGATATCGATGCCGCTCCGGTGGTTTCAAAAGCAGATGCTAATTCAGATGCCATCATTTCTATGACAGTTCAAAGCAACAGTAAAAATGTATTGGAACTGACGGATTACGCAGTCAATGTATTACAACAGCGTTTGCAAACGATTCCCGGTGTCAGTAGTATTCAGATATGGGGGCAGAAAAATTATGCCATGCGTTTGTGGTTTGATCCGCAAAAATTAGCGGCTTATCAGTTAACTGCCATCGATGTACAGAATGCACTGAATAAAGAAAATGTAGAATTGCCTTCCGGGAAAATTGCAGGAACCAACACGGAGTTAACCGTGAATACCTTGGAAGAATAAATACGGAAGAAGAGTACAACAACATCATTATAAAAGATGTAAATGGACAAACTGTTCGTTTGAAAGATGTTGGATATGCTGTATTGGGTACGGAAAATTTTGAAACAAGTTTGAAAGAAAGTGCCACAGGAATGGTTGCACTGGCTTTAGTGCCACAGCCGGGTGCCAATTATGTTGAGATTTCCGAAGAGTTCTATAAACGACTCGAACAGATTAAAAAAGAAGTTCCGAAAGATATTATTTTAAATATAGCACTGGATAATACGGTGTTTGTGAAAAATTCCATTTCAGAAGTAAAAGAAACCTTATTTATTTCGATTGTGCTGGTAGTATTGATTATCTATTTGTTTTTCAGAGACTGGGTAATTGCCTTGCGACCCTTGCTGGATATTCCGGTATCTCTGATCGGTGCGTTTTTTATTATGTATATTTTTGGTTTTACAATTAATGTATTAACGCTCTTAGCTATTGTCTTAGCTACCGGTTTGGTGGTCGATGACGGAATTGTTGTTACCGAAAATATTTTTAAAAAACTGGAGTTAGGAATGCCGAAAATGCAGGCAGCACGTGAAGGTTCGGAAGAAATTTTTTTTGCCGTTATGTCAACTTCCATCACATTGGCAATTGTGTTTTTGCCTATCGTTTTCATGCAGGGATTTGTTGGAAGTTTATTTAAAGAATTTGGAATTGTCGTTGCCGGCGCGGTATTAATTTCGGCATTTGTTTCCTTAACGCTGACACCGGTTTTAAATGTTTGGTTAGGAAAAAAAGTACACAAAAATTCCTGGTTTTATGATAAAACAGAACCTTTCTTCAAAGGACTGGATGATGGATACAAAGATATGTTGGGTTCGTTTATGAAAATACGCTGGGTTTCATTTTTAATTGTATCTGTTTGTTTTGTGCTGATTTATTTTGTGGGTAAAAGTTTACAATCAGAACTGGCACCCATGGAAGACAGAGGTGCATTCCGTGTATCACTTACTGCACCGGAAGGTACTTCTTACACAGCTATGCAAAGTTATGTGGACAGAGTAACCCAGTTTGTGATGGATTCCGTGCCGGAACAACGCATTGCGTTAAGTGTGACTTCACCAGGTTTTATTGGCTCCGGAGCGGCAAATACTGCTTTCATGCGTATCCGTTTAAAAGAAAAAAATGATCGTGTGAAATCACAGGATGAAGTGGCGCAGTATTTAGGTAAAAACTTTTCTAAGTTTAATTTGGGAAAAGCATTTGTGATACAAGAGCAAACTATTTCTGTGGGTTCCGCAAAATTTGGTCAGCCGGTTCAGTTCGTAATCAAAAATTTTAATTTTGAAAAATTGCAGGCTGTAATTCCAAAATTCATGGAAGAAGTCTCAAAAAGTCCAGTATTAATTGGCTCTGACGTAAACCTTAAGTTTAATAAACCGGAAGTGGAAGTGATTATTGATAAAGAGAAAGCCACATCTTTAGGTGTTTCAGTACAAGATATTGCACAGACATTACAATTTTCTATGAGTGGCCGTCGTTTTGGCTATTTTCTGAAAGATGGTAAACAATATCAGATTATTGGACAAACATCATACGATGAACGAAATAAACCGGAAGATTTAAAAAATTTATTTGTTCGAAGTAATTCCGGAAAATTAATTTCACTGGATAATTTAATTACGATAGAAGAATTAGCAAAACCACCGCAGCGATATCACTACGACAGATATAAATCTGCAACGATTTCGTCAGGTCTTGGCACCGGGAAAACGGTTGGAGATGGAATTAATGAAATGGAATGCATTGCTAAAGATGTATTGGATGAATCGTTTACTACTTCATTGGCAGGTTCCTCCCGCGATTTTGCAGAAAGCTCTTCTAATACAATGTTTGCATTGATATTGGCATTGGTTTTAATTTATCTGGTACTGGCCGCACAATTTGAAAGTTTTATAGATCCG
Organism: Sphingobacteriales bacterium; assembly: GCA_016721245.1. GTDB lineage: Bacteria > Bacteroidota > Bacteroidia > Chitinophagales > JADIYW01 > JADJSS01. The sequence goes on along the minus strand of JADKIQ010000010.1, from coordinate 7,186 downwards.
TTTATTATCATGATAACGGTTCCGCTGGCATTGGCAGGTGCATTGTTGTCACTTTGGATATTCGGACAAACACTTAATATTTTCAGTCAGATTGGTATGATTATGCTGATTGGTTTGGTTACCAAAATGGAATTTTAATTGTTGAATTTGCCAATCATAAACGAAAAGAGGGAATGAGTACAGCAGAAGCGGCGACATATGCGGCAGCCATGCGTTTACGCCCTATTTTAATGACGAGTTTAGCGATGGCACTGGGTGCAGTACCGATTGCAATGGCCTTAGGAACAGGTTCTACCAGCCGTGTTTCATTAGGGATTGTTATTATCGGCGGTATCATGTTCTCCTTAATACTAACCTTATTTGTAATTCCGGCCATGTATTCATTTATGTCACGCACAAAAGTACAAACAGAAGAACTTTAAAAAATATACACTACGAATATACTTCGAGGTGATTAAAAATATAAGTATGAAAAGCAAAAATAATATTAATCATTCTTCTCACTTTCTTATTCACTTTCTCTAAAGCACAGGAATTACTGACGCCGGAGGATGCCGTAGCATTGGCAATTAGTAAAATTTTGATATCGTGATTGCAAAGAATGAAGCGGATATTGCAAAGATTAACAACAACAAAGGCAACCGCCGGTATGCTGCCAAGAATAAATGTGACGACCGGCGATGTATTCAACCTGAGTAATATCAATCAGAAATTTACCACAGGACAGGAAGTGAAAAAAAACTGGGTGCCTGTTAATAGTTTTAATGCAGGCTTAAACCTCAACTGGACCATTTTCGACGGACTGAAAATGTTTGCCACCAAAGACAGATTAGCTGCTTTGCAATCTTTAGGTGAGATTCAATTAAAAAATCAGATTCAGGAAGTAGTGGCGCAAGTGCTAAATGCCTATTATGAAGTGGTTCGTCAAAAACAACAAATAAAAGCACTGAATGAATCCGCTGCCATCTCCGTTGAGCGCGTAAGTTTGTCGCAAAAAAAACTGGATGTTGGTTACAGCGATAAAACGCCTTTATTGCAGGCTAAAGTGGATTATTCCGCACAGCAGATTAATATATTGAAACAGGAAACTGTTTTACAGCAAACAAAAGTGTCACTGAATCAACTATTAGGCAGAGATGCCAATACAGAGTTTGAAGTACTGGATACAATTGAAGTGAATTATGTGCCGAATCTGCAGAACATAAAAGATACAACCTTAGCAGAGAATTTTTCTATTCAGTCCGCTGAGAAGAATATTGAGATTGCAAAATTACAGCACAAAGAAATTAATTCGCAAAGATTGCCTTCTATAAACTTTAATACCGGTTACTTATTTACGCAAAACAATAGTAAAGCCGGACTGCAATTATTCAATCGCTCTTATGGTCCTACTGTTGGATTAAACGCAACTATACCGATATTTAACGGAGGCATGGTGAAGAAGCAACTGGAGTCTTCTGCTGTAAATATTGCCATACAGCAGATACAACTCGATCAGATTAAAAATGAGCTTGACTCAAAAATTTTAACAGCCTACAAGAATTTTGACTATGCTACAAAAGTGCTGAAGTTGAATGAAGAGAATGTAAAAGTGGCACAGGAAAATGTACAGATTACGTTAGAACGTTATCGCCTGAATCAATCCAATTCCGTAGAGATTAAACAGGCACAAGGCAGCTATGAAGATGCCTTATATAATGTAATTCTGGCACGCTACAACGCAAAAATTGCTGAGATAGAATTGAAGAAACTGAGCAATGATTTAGTGAAATAAGGATTATTTCATTTTTATATTCAGAGCTTTCAGTATCTCTTTTGCATTGCTTTCCTGTTCTATCTTTTTCAGGTATTTCTTTTCTTTGTCAAAAAATATCAGACAAGGAAAGCTGGTGTATTTTATCTGGCTGGTTAAAGAGTAATCGGTTTCCTGTCCGATAAAAACATTGGTGAAAGAATTCAGCCCGTTGTCAAAATAAAATTTTCGGATAGAAGCGAAGTCTTCAAAAGAGCTTAATACAAATTGCGTTTCCGTAAATTTTGTGATGTTCGATAGAATGCTTTTAATAGTTCGTTCGCAATGTTCGCAGGTAGGGCTAAGTTGATAAAAACCGTATTTACGCTGTCTTTTAAATCCTTGTTGGTTAAATAGCTGCTGCTGTCCACTTTCAAAAGGCTGAACGTAGGAAAATGGATTCCTTTATCTTCTGCAAAAGAAACAGTAAAACAAAACAGCAAAAATGCAATCGTGAATAGTTTTTTCATTCTCATAAAGCTACAAAAATAATTCAAAAAAATCCCGACCATTTGGTCGGGATTACATTTTCTGTAAACAGAATCTATTTTACCTGATTCACGATGGCTTCAAACGCTTTTGGGTCGTTTAAGGCTAAATCTGCCAATACTTTTCTGTTGATGTCGATTCCTGCAGTTGATAGCTTATTCATGAATACTGAATAAGATAATCCGTGAGGACGAACCGCAGCGTTGATACGAACGATCCACATGCTTCTGAAATCTCTTTTCTTTAATTTTCTGCCTACGAAAGCATAGGTTAAACCTTTTTCAACGGCATTTTTAGTGACTGTCCAAACGTTTTTACGACGACCGTAATAACCTTTGGCGAGTTTGTACACTTTCTTTTTCTGTCTTTGGCAGCTACTGAATTAACTGAACGTGGCATAACTTTTTATTTTTAGATGTTAACAATATGACCATCGGCGATGCCTTGCCTTATGTCGTTATCTTTTATCACTCGTCATTCTGTCCCGAAATTTCGGGATTGTTTCAGAATCCAAGAGGTGATGAATTAATTCATACACAACAAGCTCTTGATGTTACCTTCATCGCATTTTTTTACGATAGTGGTACCGGTCAGGTTTCTTTTTGTTAGTTGTTTTTTAGTTAAAATATGTCGTTTGTAAGCGTGAGCTCTTTTTATTTTACCGCTTCCGGTTGCTTTAAAACGCTTTTTCGCGCTTGAATTTGTTTTCATTTTGGCATAAAGATGCAATTTAGTGGTTATAAAACTTCAAAATAGGGTGCAAAGATACGACATTTTTCAATAGATTTCACATTTTTCAATGTAAAATCATGGTAAAATAAAAAGCTCAAAGTTTCAATTCCTTTGAGCTTTATAAAAGTACACATAATTTTGGCAATTCGGTTCTCGGACAGCTGATTTCTTTAATTCCTAACTTTATTTTTGATGGATCTGTTAACAAGTATAACAGCAATAGGTACATCAAACGATTTACTACCATAGAACATATAGTCACGATGTTATTTTGTGTTGGTTCTAACAGCACTTCACTACGGTTCCTTTTGCAAGGATTGCAAAATCTAATTTCAATGTATTTAAACCTTTTGAAAGTACATTTGATTTACAGGAACATTTAATCCTGAACAGTTGTTTCTTGAACTGTCCATTCATATCCAGATACTTTACTTGGACTATAAGGTGTAACTGTTAAGCAAGAACCATCTTTACAAATTGGTGTGGTAACACCATTAATAACTGGAGGTATTCTTGGTGTATTTACATACAATAATCTTGTTCTTGTATCTTTAGTGGTAGAAATAGCTAAATTTAATTGATTTTTTCAATAAAAAGATGTAAATTTATGCACCATAAAATTATACACCCAAATTATTCTCAATTGCAAGGTTTCTCAATAGTTTTTTTGGTATTGATTTAAGAGTGAAATTCTTTTATATATTATAATATAGTGCTTGTATGAATAAAAAATTACAATTAATCGTTTTTCTTTTTCTGGTAGCATCTAAGTTATGATGGTGGTTTGAGCCGATCTACCTGTAACATTAAACTACTTTCTAAAATAATAGCTTATGAAAAAAAATTACATTCTAACATTCTTCTTATTCTTGTTTGTTTCAACATTTGCCCAAAAAAAAATTTATGTAGATGCTTCTAACAGAGCAGCTGTAAATGATGGTACTTCTTGGGCAACTGCATGCCAACTTTGAAGGTGCTATTTATGATCCTACACTTTCGTTCAACGATACGATTTTAGTAGCAAAAGGAACTTATCAGCCGTCAAAGACAGCGTTTCATTTCGATAAACAAACTTTTTCTGACTATTCTTGGTGGTTTCCATCTGGTGGTGGAACGCTTGCAGATAGAAACTGGCAAAACGATTCTACTATCCTTTTAGGAAGAATGAATTCTGTCATCTTTTTGGTGCTTCATTCAATTATTCTACTATTGATGGTTTCTATATTACTGGTGGAGATGCTGAAATTGGTGGCGGAATAAATACCAATATTGATAATCGCAATTTTACGATTCAAAATTGTGTCTTTATAATAATAAAGCACGAATATGGTCTGGTGGTGGAATGATAAATTATGGAAAGGATGTTAAACTGATAAATGTATTATTTAAAGAAAATAAAATTTTGGACGCAATGGTGGCGGCGCCTTAGATAATAGAGGCAATAATTTATTCTTATTAAATGTAGACTTTATTGAAAACGCTTATGTTGATACAACATTTGCTGCTGAGGTGCATTTATAAATGAAGGAGATAATGTACATCTACAAAATGTAATATTTAAAGGGAATACCGCTTCTGCTGATTCAGGATCTGTTTTTGGTGGAGCTTTAAGAAATTTGGGTGATAATATGCTCTTGCAAAATGTACAATTCGAAAATAATACAGCAACTTCAGCTTTTGGAAATGTATTTGGTGGTGCCTTAGCAAATTCTGGAGATAATATGCTTTTGCAGAATGTAACATTTGATAAAAATACAGCAATGGCAATTGGGATATTATCAGAATTTAATGTTTCAATCGCTTATGGCGGTGCTCTTTATAATTATGGTAGCCGTTTAACATTGCAGCAGGTTTCTTTTAATGAAAATAAAGCCATTGCTAATGATGGTTCTGCAAGTGGTGGCGGCTTATATACAGGATGAAAAGATATTGAACGAAATTGAAAATACCACATTTACCAAAAATATGGTTATAGGTGGAAGCAGTTTTAATGGCGGAGGATTGTATGTTGGTGTTAAGAATATAAGATTGAGAAATGTTCAATTTATCGAAAATACACTTGGAATCAGTAGTGGATAGGTGATAATAATGGTGTAAACGTAAATGGTGCTGGAATGAATTGTTCTGCTGAAATTGCAGATTTGCAAGATGTAAAATACTATAGAAATTCAATAGAGTTAGAACAACAGAATTGTGATTTATTGGGTGGTAGATTAAATATGTACGCCTGAACTAAGAGTAAAAATGCTGATTTTGTAGGAAATTCAATAGTAAATAGGGATACCCTATTGGGCGGTGGCATTAATGGTGGCGGTGTAGCTATAATAGCCGAGTATTTCAATTTAGACGAATATATTGGCGAAAGAAAATACAATATCCAAAAAAGGAGGTTTCCGGCGGTGGCGGTATTTATTTAGATAGCTATAGAGATAATGGAAATCCTGGACAATTTTTCGCAAATAACGTAAGGATTATTGGAAACCAAGCAATAGGCACAACTATTGTCGTCGGTGCAGGATTGCTTAGCGTGGAAACTTAACTATAGAAAACAGTATTTTCAAAGATAACAAATTGCAACATATATATGGATCTGTCAGGTGTAGCCAGTGCTGGCGGTATGTTACAAGCAGGTGGTGGCTTAGTTGTTGCGTGTGCTCAGACCACAAAGGTTTCTAATACACTCTTTGTTGAAATGGAAGTATAAATTCACCGTATGCAGATAATGCAGCTGGCTCAGCAATATTCGGTCTCACTTCTCAAGAAATCGGTAACCACTTAATGTCGAAGTAATAAACCGCACATTTGTAGATAATGCTATTAAGGTGGATGAGGTAGGAAATGATGGTCTTGTGGGTGGAGCGGTAACAGCTTCAACCGATGAATTTAATATTAAAAACAGTGTTTTTGGAATAATACCGCAAATGGAGCAGCTTCAGGATATTTTAATGCTCAAAATATGACCATTAATAATTCCTATTTCGCTAATCTATGTCAGCTTCAGGTGATCCCCTTCTCGGAAGTGGAAATATTAATGATACGTTAAGCCCGTTCAGAAATGCCAATAATCCTGAAGGTGCAGATGGTACTTAGGAACACTGGATGATGGCTTGGTTTTAGTGTGTGGTTCTGTTGCTATTAACGCTGGAGATGATGCTTATTTAAGCAATACGATTACAAAAGATTTAGTTGGGTTAAATCGTTTCAACGGCACTATAGATATGGGGGCTTACGAATTTAACGGCACGGTGGATAATACAGATAGTGTTCAGGCTTGTACTGGTACACCTTATGCCTGGCATGGAACTGACTATTCCGAACCCGGAACATATACCTACCAAACCGAACAGATGGTAATGGTTGTCCGCTCAGATGTATTAATTATGACCTCCAATCAAGATTCTGTAATTATTACAGAACAGTCTGTTTCAACCACTTGTAGATGAGCCTTTAACCGTGTTAGTAGCTAATACACAAATGTTGGGTATTACCACACAAAACAGGATTGCCCAACGGCGTAACAGCATCCTATAACAATGATTCGATAATATTAAGCGGTGTTCCGGCAGATACGGGTCAATTTTACTTAAAAAATTTCTTTGAGGGCTGCGGAAATCCTGAAATATGGCTGGTTAATTGTTAAACCAAAATTTACTATTCAGCGGGATATTCCAACACAAACAGCATGTTATAAAACACTGATTGATACTATATCTATCAAGCCACAAATGTTAACGCAATAAATTTTATAACAGGATTGCCAGAAGGTTTATCTGCTTCTTTCTTTAAAAATAGATTTTTGAGAACAGAGAGTATATATATGTATGCACCACTCGTCAGTGGCTCTTTCAACTACGAAGTGCATGTGATGGCAGATTGTGCAATGATAGTGTTTTTGCAAAAGGAACTATCATCGTTTTACCAAATGTAATTGGGCTCTTAAGTTGATGCTCAGAATATTTGTATAAGCACTTCATAACAAATTCTTTTAATTGTACCTGATAAATTACAGGCATCTATTTAAAAAGAGCATTACCCTTGGGTTGTAGATGCTGTGTATTTAAAATCGTCAAATAATTATAAGCGGTACGCCAACTAAAGCAGGTACGTATAGATATGATGTTTTTGGAACTGGAGCTTGTGGCGTAGCATCAGGTGTAATTTATGTTACAGGAG
>JADKIQ010000009.1 GCA_016721245.1 Sphingobacteriales bacterium | reverse complement strand
TATGCGTCCAATCCAGGTTATTACGGCTTTATGCTGTCCGGCGTCATCATAATAATTCAGGAATAATTCGTAGTTCCAGTCTTTAAGGGTAAGGTTGGTGATTTTTATTTCCGCCCACAAATATTTTGTTTCCTGTCTGGATATGGATTTGTAGTAAACCCTGTTTTTTGCTTCCTGTTTCCATCCTTCTGCATCGCCGTTATACAGTTTAATGTATTCCACTGAGAAGTATGGATTTTTGCCGGCTGTTACCAATCCCACTTCATTTACAAAAAAGGGCTGTGAGCCAACTAAAACATTGTCAATATAGGCTTCCCAGACGTAATTTCCTTTGGTCCAGAAAGTAGCAACGTCTTTATTTCCCCAACCATCCCGCACAATGATTATGTTTTCGTATTTTGCTACCTCCACGTCTTTATCCAGACTGCATATTTCTTCTCTTTTGTTATTCGTAATGTCAAAAGCCTTCAGCGTGACTTTGCATTTCCAGTCTTCTTCATCAAATAATTTGTTGTAAAATGAAAATTCCGCGCGGATAAAGGTTGTTTCATCTTTATCAAAAACCGTTCTGTACTTTTTAGCCGAATTAGCCATCCACTCATCCGAGCCGTAGGTAAGCAGGCTTTTGAACTTGTATTTTACAAAGTTCTTATTGTCTGATTTGTTCGTGTCGTTATTGCCAAAAAACATAGCAATAAAGCTATGAAAAACTTTACAATTTTTGTGTTACTGATTTTTTTATGTATAGCTTATAAAAGAGCAATGTAATGCTGATATTCAGAAGATAAATAATTTGCCTGTATGATAAAAATTCTATTATATATCCTTTAATCCGAATAAAATCTAACATGAAGAAAAATGATTGTATGGCTATCATGATTATAACATATAAAATTCCATTTTTCATTTTTCTTAATAGTGCAAATAGAAAAACAAATAGAAAAATATTGCATAATACAATTTTATTGGATGTAAAGGTATCGGACTGGGTTGTTTTGTAAATGTATAACAACAGCCCCAAGGAAGATTTGTAGGCGTTCCTCTGCATACCAAATGACCATCGAAGAAACAACCGAGATTGCCAAAAGTATAAATAAAACAGGCTAATAAGATGAATTTATCTATTGCAGGTAAGAATTTATTAGTTGGCAAAAATTCTTTTGATACAATAAAAAGCGTTAGAATAGAAAATGTAAAACCTAACGGATTGCCAAAGCCACTTTCTACAAAAAGATTTTTATAAGTTGTTTTATATTATAATTATGTCCTAATAAAACATCATTGTGTAATACTACATCTAAGCGACCACCTAAATAGGAAAATACAAAAACTGGTAAAATAACATACAGTGTTTCTATAAATGAAAACTGAATAAATTTAGACGTTTTAAAACGCATATATAAAATAAATGCTACTGCTGTTGGCAGTAGCACTAAAAGCCAATATAATTTCATATTATTTTTTTACGCCGAATCTTTCATAAGCATACGTTAGAGATTCTACTATAGTTGAATATCCATTGTTATTTGATGTTTCAATATTCCCTCTTCCAATAGCAATATCTATTAGAGCATCATCTGGGAAATACTGCAACATAGCATCATCTATTAATTCTTCACCATCGTCTTCTACAGCCTTAATTATTTTCAAATCGTTATTGGGAAATAATTTAGTTCTCGAAACAGTTTCACCATTCCATGAAAGCATGATTATTATTCCATTTTTATTTTCAACATCCTTATTCCATTTAATTAATAATTGATTATTATGGGTTGAAATAATTTCTTGAAAATTACCAATTGGATAAGTAAAATGAATTGGATTTGGGTTTTCTATTTCAAAATTCGTTATTCTATTAGAAACAGTTAAAATTGGAATATCAACTGGAATATTTTTTAGAGAAAAAACATTAGTAATATTGTTGTCTTGTTCATCACCGATATATGTTGTTCTGTTAAATTCATATTTTGAATCATAATCTAAATAATATTCTCCAATCTTAAAATGCAGTTGTTTTATATTGTCTAACGAAATCTTATCTGTACCAAAAGATGCCGATATCATTAATTGTCTACTTCCATTATAACTATTTCCATAATTCTTGAAAGATCCGTTATTTGTACTTTGTAAATGTATCCCTATGTCATATTTCTTTGTATGTTGCTCATAATAACTGACTATATCGTTATTACTACCTTTACTAATTATTGTATTTTTATAGTCCGTCTTAATTTCTGATTTTGATTTATCACAATTCTGAAACAAAATCAATGCAATGATAATAATATAAATTCTCATAGTGTAAATTTTTTATTTATAACTAGTAACATGTATAAACAGGAATACAAGATTGAAAAGCATTTTGATATAAGTCTAATACAATCGGTATTGTGACCGTTGACAAAGACTCATATGTACCAGATATTCCTTGCCAAATAACTCTTCTCTCCTGACCAGTAATACTACACGATGCATCACAAATTTCTAATGTTGAAATTACTCTAAATTTTTCTTGGTTTCTTATTCCAACTGTAATAATTCTATTTATATCATCCACCATTCCTCCATTAGCATTATAACATGTTACATGTATTGGTGTATTTCCAGACGCCGTAGTAACATCTGCATGTTGAAAACTACCATAGGAAGGACATTTGATAATAAATGAAACATCACCACAGTGCGTGTTTTCGTAATCTATATTTATTTTAAGAAACCTCTGTTCTACCGAACTCAATAAAACATCACTTAAATTTTTTTTATTGATCCATTAGGGCTATTGTTAGGATAACAAGCATTCTGAACCTGTAAACTTGTGGGGGTATTTGCTCTCATTATTTGTACATGTGCTAAGCCATTTGATGTACTACATGTCGTAGAATTACTACACACATTACTATCCGCATTGATAAAAAACTTCATTACCAACATAGCACATGCTAAAAGTGTAGTAAATGTAATAATTTTTCTTTTCATAGAAATAATTGTAATTCAATATTAAACAACAAATTTTAAACGTGCAACTATTTTGTATTTATTTATTTTGTATTAAATATTATTATAAATTGTTATAAACAGAGTTGTTTGTATCTTTGCACTATGGAAAAGGCAAAAAGAACGGAAATCTCCACTTTAGGGGAATTCGGATTAATAGATAAACTGACGCAACATATTCAATTAAAAAACACATCTTCTGTAAAGGGTGTAGGAGATGATGCTGCAATTATCCAACCCGCTACCACACAGGTAATTACGACGGATATTCTGGTGGAAGGCATTCATTTTGATTTGGTGTATACACCCTTAAAGCATTTAGGCTATAAAAGTGTGATTGTGAATTTGTCCGACGTGTATGCGATGAATGCTACACCCAAACAAATTCTGGTTTCCATTGCTATTTCCAATCGCTTTTCGGTGGAAGCGATAGAAGAAATTTATGAAGGCATACAACTGGCTTGTACCAAATATAATGTGGATTTGATTGGCGGTGATACGACGGCTTCTCCCAAAGGATTAGTAATAAATGTGGTGGCCATTGGTGAACAGGAAAAATCTAAAATAGTCACCCGAAATACCGCAAAAGAAGGTGATTTGTTATGCGTTACCGGTGATTTAGGTGGAGCTTATATGGGATTGACGGTGTTGCAGCGCGAGAAACAAGTATTTTTGAATGCACCGGATGCCAGCATCGAACTAGCAGGTAATGATTATATCGTTGGCAGACAACTGAAACCGGAAGCGCGAAAAGATATTATTGAATTCTTTGCGGAGGAAAATATTATTCCAACTTCCATGATTGATATTTCGGACGGATTGAGCTCGGAGATTTTACATCTTTGCAAACAAAGTAATGTGGGTTGCCAGCTGAATGAGGACGGCGTTCCGATTGCCAATGAAACATACGACAAAGCCCTCGAATTTGGTATTGACCCGATTAACTGTGCGCTCAGCGGTGGCGAGGATTATGAATTGTTATTTACGATTTTACCAAGCGATAAAAACAAAGTAAATGCACATCCGGATATCAGTATCATTGGTGAAATGCTGGATGAAAACTTAGGGGTGAAGTTGTTTACGAAAGGCGGCAACTATCACGATATTATTTCGCTGGGTTGGAATAGTTTGAAAGATGAAGCATAAATTTCTATAAAAAGCAGCATCTATAAAAGAGTATCCAACAATTCAAACAGCAACTTTCTGTTTTCCGGAATATACTTTTTCATTTCATTTTTAATTGTTTCTTCTGATTGTATGAATTCGGCAACCACTAATTCTACTCGGCAGTTTTCTATTATTTTTTCAATAGCAGCTTCATCCATTTCCAGATGAAATTGCAATCCCAATACGTTTTCTTTATACAAAAAAGCCTGATTTATGCAGGCCTCCGATGAAGCAAGCAATACAGCATTTTCCGGTAAATCAAAGGTTTCGCCGTGCCAGTGAAATACGGTTTGGTTGTTTAGTAGTTCTGTAAAATTTGTAGCGAGATTTCTCGCTGCGCTCGAAATGACGGAAGGTTCCAATGGGAAATATCCGATTTCATTTTCTTTTTTCTATACACTTTTGCGCCAGTACATTGGCTATCAGTTGTGCCCCAGACAAATACCAATAACTCTTTTATCAGCAGCAATTGCTTGTTTTATAAATTCTTTTTCTGTTTTCAGCCAGTTGATTTTTTCTTCATCATTTACACTCATCGGACCGCCCATTACAAGTAGCCAGTCAAAATCATTTATATCCGGTAATACTTCATTTTTATACAAATGCGTTATCGTATGTTGCACCAGATGCTCATGTATCCATTCTTTAATCATGCCAATACTTTCAAAAGGCACATGTTGCAAATGATGTATTCTGAGATTTTGCATTTCTTATAATTATGTAACTATCTTATCCAAGTTAATTGTAATTTTGGTATGATATTTTCTGTATATCATTTATAATATTAAAATAACAAGCTATGAAAAAATATTTGTTCCTGTTGTTGATGACGGTCACTTGTTTTTCTTTTGCACAAAAAGGAAAACCCTCTGCCAGGAAATCAAGTTCAAAGAAAACCGTTGCAATTACAAAATTGCCGAAAGATATGCAGGTTTGGACAGTTGATGCGCAACGTGCAAAATGCGAAGGCGTCATGACCATGCAATGTTTATTAGTAAAAAAGCCGGGCGACAAAGATTTCAATCTATTTTACGATACTATTGATGGTTTTGATTATCAGGAAGGATTTGTGTATACTATTTGGGTTAACATGGGCGCATTTACGCCACAGACTCCTGCTGATGGTTCGTCAATCAAATATAAATTAGTTAAAGTAGTTTCAAAAAAACCAATTGCAGGCTATTCCAATACAACAACTATTGACAATAAAAAACCATTAAGTGGTATGAATGTCAATCAAACAAAAACCTTGGTTGTAAACGAAGAAAAAGGAAAATGTGAAGGCAATCCGGATGCGAAATGTTTATTAATAAAAGAAGAAGGTCAAAAAGAGTTTGAGATTTTTTATCAGAGCATTGAAGGTTTTGTTTTTGAAGAAGGCTATCGTCAAACTATTTCGGTGAGCGAACGATATGTAGCTAATCCGATGGTAAAACAAACGGAACCAATTTACACTTTAGTTAAGGTATTGAAGAAAGAACTCATCTTTGATGCAAAAAAAGCGGTTGTTACAGAAACACCCAAAACTCCTTTAGATAAAAAATGGGTGTTGCGCAAAATGCAGGAAAGTGACACGACCAGTTTTGTAATTGATGACGGTGGCGTATGGATACAATTTAACAGTACAGAAAACAAACTGAATGGTAAAGCACCCTGCAATTCCTATTTTGGCGGATTTAACACAGACCTGGTTTCTTCATTTCAGGCAATGGCGGTGGCAAGCACCAGAATGTATTGTGAGGCAAACATGAAGTATGAAGAGTTGTATTTTACGCTTTTACAGAACGCCGACAGGTTTGAGATTAAAGAAGGGAAACTTATCTTATACAAGGGAAAAAGATTGCTATTGATTTTTGAATAATTGAACAAAGCTGCTATTTTTTTGTTTAAGTAAACATGAATTCATTTATAAAATTATTCATCAGTATTTTTATTTGCATGGCGGTAGGCGGAATTTCCGGCTATTTAACGGCCAGTGAAATACCAGGCTGGTATATGTCCTTGAATAAACCAGGGTTCAATCCTCCCAACTGGATTTTTGCTCCCGTTTGGACAACGCTCTACATTTTGATGGGGGTTTCCTTTTGGCTGATTTGGAAAAGCAGTGTAGATGAGGCTGTAAAAAACAGAGCAATGCTGTTTTTCATTATCCAGCTGGTGTTGAATTTCTTCTGGTCCATTATCTTTTTCAGCTTCCACCAATTAGGCTTTGCTATGGCAGAAATTGTGCTGCTCTGGATTTTTATTCTATTTTCCATCATTTCTTTTTATCCAATTTCAAAAGCAGCTTCTTACTTACTGATACCTTACATCTGCTGGGTAAGTTTTGCGAGTGTGTTGAATTTTGCAGTCTGGAGATTAAACAGCTAACTGTTTTAAACACATAGTTCCGAATTTTCGGAACATAGCAAAATCTACGATTAAGAAATAGATAGATTACAATAGATTTATCTTTGATGATTAAAGCAAAAAAAACATGAATCTGATAGAATAATATGCCAACGGTTTTCTTTATTATCTTTACAACATGTCGCTGATTTACGCCATTGATATTGCCGGTACATTTGTATTCACTATTTCCGGTGCATTGGCTGCCAGCGACAAAAAACATCACCACGATATTTTCAGTGTTTTCTTCACCGGTTTTATTACCGCAATTGGCGGCGGCACCATCCGGGATGTTACATTGGGTGCGTATCCTGTTGCCTGGATCAGCGATATCAATTATTTACTCGCTGTTTTTGCAGGCGTCTTTTTTACGCTGATTTTCAGAAGATATATCATACGATTGTCCCGAACACTTAGTTTATTCGATACGATTGGTATGGCGATTTACGTGGTGTTAGGTGTTCAAAAAAGCATTGCCTTTGAAGTCAACTTGCTCGCTGTCATACTCGGTATGATCTCGGGAATTTTTGGCGGGGTAATACGCGATACGCTACTAAATGAAATTCCGTTGATTTTCAGAAAAGAAATGTATGCCACGCCTTGTTTACTGGGCTCCGCATTATTTGTGGTGCTGCATTTATTGCAGGTAGAAGAACAACTGAATTTTATATTATCTGTACTGTTTATTTTTGCCTTCCGATTATTAGCCACCAAATACAGCTGGAGTTTGCCCAAATTGAATTTCAGAGAGTCATCTTAAAATAACGAAATCTGTCCGTTTACTTTTGGGTCAAAAATATCGCAGTTCATTTTCGGGAATTTATTATTGAGAGAGAATTTGTTTCTTGCCAACTGCACCTGTTGCCGGATAGATTCTGCAAAAGCACCTTCCCCTCGCATCCGCCTCCCCGTTTTCTGGTCCTGAATACGGCCGCCATGTATCGAAGCCACCTGATGCAGCACCTTGTCTTTTCGCAGTGGAAATGCTTCCTCCAGCCAGTTAGTAAACACCTGTTCCACTTCGCCGGGCAATCTTATAATAGTATAATTGATGTTTAATGCACCGTGCTCAGCTGATGCCTTTGCAATACTAAATATCTCCGTATCATTTAAGCCCGGAATAATCGGTGCAATATTCACCATCACCGGAATGCCTGCTTTTGTTAATACTTCCACCGTTTCTAATCTTTTCTGTGCGGTAGAAGTGCGTGGTTCCATCTTACGTCTTAAATCTTCGTTAAAGGGTGATACTAATCACCGCGCTAACCAGATTCCGCTGCCATTTCCAGGATTCAATATCGCGTGTATTAAACTGTTTTAGTGATGCCCACCGGATGTTTGTGTTCCAGTAGAATTTGCAATAATTGCCGTGAAATTTCCAGTTTCTTTTCAATGGGTTGATAGCAATCTGTGTTGCCTGAAAACATGATTGGACTTACCTTCCATGTTTTTTTGGAAATGGTTTTACGCAATAATTCCGGTGCATTTTTCTTAACCAGAATGACGTTCAAAATCCAATCCTGCGTTATAACCCCAGTAAGGATGGGTGTTTCGGGCATAACAATAAGAACAGCCATGTTCGCATCCTTCATAAGGATTCATGGAATAATCCATCGGAATGTCCGTGCTTTTTACAGGATTAACGATTGTTTTTGGAAAGACTTCAATGTATTTTGTCTGA
Source organism: Sphingobacteriales bacterium (assembly GCA_016721245.1). GTDB lineage: Bacteria > Bacteroidota > Bacteroidia > Chitinophagales > JADIYW01 > JADJSS01. Next base: position 244,336 of record JADKIQ010000009.1, on the reverse strand, counting down.
ATGATTTTTGCATCTTCCTCTTCTATAAACTCTTTATCATCGTAATTCAGTTTTGAATAACGATTGGTGAGATTGCTTTGTGCTCCCCGCCCTTTTTGCGGAAGTGATTTGGTATTCATGTAATAGTTAAGGTAGAAAATATCGAGCCGAAGAGAGAAATTTATAAACATTACACCTTATGTAATATTACATGCAAATTTATGAGAATCCAATAATCTTAAAATCCTGTTAATCAAGATTCAGACAAGATACTACACCAGTTCTTTACAAATTCTGGAGATAGTTTTTACATCACCCATCGTGTAGTAATGCAGACAAGGAACGCCAAATTTTACCAGTTCTTTGCTTTGGTTAATGCACCATTCAATGCCTAATTCTTTTACTTCGGCATCGTCTTTGCATTTCTTGGCTTCTTTGACTAATTCTTCAGGCAAATTGATAAAAAATGCAGACGGAATACTGTTGAGTTGCCCCAGTTTGGTAATCGGTTTAATTCCCGGAATAATTGGAACATTGATGCCAATATTCTTACAATCCTCCACAAATTTGAAATAGGCTTTATTATCAAAAAACATTTGCGTTACGATATAATCGCCACCTGCATCAATTTTTTCTTTCAAATACATTAAGTCTTGCTCGTAATTGGCTGCTTCAAAATGTTTTTCAGGATAACCGGCCACACCAATGCAGAAATCTGTTTTTACGGGATTGATTAAATCATTGTCCAGATATTTTCCGCAATTCATATCGTTTATCTGCTGCACCAAATCCAATGCAAACGGATGGCCGTCCGGCTCCGGCACAAATTTCTTTTCCAGTTTTCTGGCATCACCACGTAAGGCTAAAATATTCTGAATGCCTAAAAAACCTAAGTCGATTAAAGAATTTTCCGTTTCTTCTTTGCTGAAACCTCCGCATAAAAAATGCGGAACAGCCTCCACATTGTATCTGTATTTAATGGCAGCACAAATTCCTACTGTACCCGGGCGTTTGCGAACAGCTACTTTTTCAAAATATCCTTCTGCCGTTTGTTTGTATTCAAATTCTTCTCTGTGATAGGTTACATCTATAAACGGTGGCTGAAATTCCATCAACGGATCCAGTACTTTAGTAATGGAATCTATGCTTTTACCCTTAAGAGGCGGTAATATTTCAAAAGAAACAAGTGTTTTCTCTTTATTGTTTGCTAATATGTCAGTTACTTTCATTGTATTTTTTAGAATGGACAACGAAAATAGTAAATACAACAGTAATATCATAAAAATTCCCGAATACTAAGTGAAAGAGCTCTAATGATAAATATCATGGATAAATTGGTAGATTCTGTTTAATCTTACAGTAATAAAAATTGAAAATTATGAAAAACTTACATTATTCATCATTATCAGTCTGTCTGATTGGATGCACAAAAGAAACCGGACCTGCAACAAAAACTGAAAATCCCGCAAAAGCAACAATCTCAAATAATTTAGTAGTAGATTCTGCTTTTTCAGTACCAAACCCTTATGAATTTGAAACAAATTTTATGTGTCCAAAAATGGTAAAATTACTAAACTTGGTTGTAGAATGCCTCAAATTGGGAGTTACCGTGTTTCATTATGGGATTTTGCCACTACAAACTTAATTACGGCCACTACCATTTCAGTTACAGATACAGCTCAATTCAAATACAATGAAATTTCTCCTGTAGATGTTGTCGCCAATACACGTTATGTTATTTCTATTAATAATACCGTAGGAGGTATTCCTAAACAAATTTTTGCATTCAATAAAAAACCAGGCTCATTAGATATTTACCCTTTTACCACAGGTAGTATTACATATGAAACATTACAAGCAAAATCATCTGCTAGTTCTATTTTTCCAGATATAGTGGGCAATCTAAAAATTTTCGCTGGTGTACCAGACTTACAATTTGAATATACCGAATAATAATAATAGAAAAAATCATGAAAAAATACCGAATTGCAATATGATTGAAAAAAACTTATCAATATTCATTTTGCAGAAGAATTGTATTATTTATTAATGTATATTAGTGTTGTCTTTTTCAGGGCAATCCGTATTAAAAATGACCAACGGAATTCTTTTTTGTTAATTGGGTGAGAATCGTGTGTAAATAATACAACAACAAAAAAACTCCTTAAATGAAACAGGCGATACCATACTCCAAAAAAGGGGGGGGGGAATTACCATACTTTGGTTTTAAAGCCTGATAATTCTCTTTGGGTTTGTGGAGATGGTAGCAATGGAAAGCTTGGGGATGGATTATATGACAGCTACAATAAATTATTTAAGATTGAAGACAATGTTTTTGCCATGAGCGGTGGAACCGACCATACTATGATTATTAAGAAAGATAATACATTATGGGAATGCGGATATAATTATTATGGGCAATTAGGTATCGAAAACACGCAAAGTAGGGGGGTGTTTTTATTAAAATTACGATAGTGTAAAGCTGTTAGTACACATACTGATAATTAAAACAGATAATAGCCTTTGGGCTTGCGGAAGTAATGGTTTTGGACAATTTGGCAATGGCACGCATGTTTCCAGCGACACATTTGTGAAAATTACTGAGAATGTAAAAGCCATCAGCACAGACGGTTTGTCTTCTTTGATTTTAAAAATGGATAATACTGTATGGGCGTGTGGCTGGAATAACTATGGTCAATTAGGAAACGGTACAACATTTGCAAGTAAGGATTTAATTAAAGTTACTAATAATGTAAAGGCAATATGCGCCGGGCGGTTATACATTGGTTCTAAAAAATGACAATTCGGTTTGGGGATGTGGCACCAATACTTACGGTCAGCTAGGAAATAATACATTAACTCAACAAAGTAGGCTAATAAAAATTACAAGCAATGTTCTCGATATTGCAGCAGGAGGAGCACATACTTTAGTTATAAAAAATGACAGTTCCTTATGGGTCTGTGGATGGAATAATTTTGGCCAATTAGGCAACGGAACAACTACAAACCAACATCAACTTGTAAAAGTTACAGAACATGTAAAAGCTATTAGTGCAGGACAAGGGCATTCTTTAGTATTAAAGACAGACAACTCTCTCTGGGCTTGTGGAAACAATGGTTCTGGTCAATTAGGTGATAGCAGCCAAATTGATGAAACCAGACTTGTAAGGGTTATTTTACGATAAGCTTTAAAATTTTTTACAAAACTTCTTTAATTATAACTTATGTATCCTATTAGTTTAGTATAATATAATAATTTATACATGGGAAAGATTATAATTTTACCGTTGGCTGTAATTCTAAAAAAATCCCGAATACTCATTGAAAGTGTCCATTTGATAAATATCATGGAAAAATCGGTTAATTCTATTTAATCTTACAATAATAAAAAATGAAAATTATGAAAAAATTAACGTTATTATTTGTTGTTACACTTGGGCTTTTAGTAGGTTGCAAAACAGATTCTACGGCCGAAACAACAACAGAAATTCCTGATTGCCGCATCTTACAACAATACACTAGTGATATTACACTAAACGATACTACAATAAATAGCTCTTATTATGAGTTTGGCTATGAATTTAATGTAACAAAAAATGGAAAGATTACTCAATTAGGCACTCATATACCTGATGCTAGCACAGTTAGAGTTACCGTATGGGATTTAAGTGATACTTCAGTAATTGCCCAAGCCTCTATTTCAGCTTTAGCACATACCGCTAAATATGTAACACTTGCGACACCTGTTTCGCTAATTGTAGGAAAAAAATATGCGGTAACCATCTTATCAAATGATTGGTACTATCGTCACAGACCAGGATTTATAGATTATGTATATCCAATTACTAAAGGAAATATTACGTTTACCAAATATGGATACAGGAGTGCTAGCTCATTAGACCCAGCAATTTATCCAATATCCTTCAATAATGCTGATATAAATGGTATTGGTGATTTTACGTTTGAAACAGTCAACTAATTTATCGACAACGTTTTAAAAAATTATAAAAAGCCCTAAGTTAAACTTTGGGCTTTTTTATTGTCCTATGGCAATTGTAAATCTGAATTCCAGTTTGTATATTTGCACTATAATTTTGTTCTTTTATAATAACTTATTTTGAAAGGCGGAGGGAATAGGCCCTGTGAAACCTTAGCAACCCTAAACGCTCAATCGTTTGGAAGGTGCTAAATCCTATCCAAATACGATTGTTTGGAAAAGATAAGTCGAGTTAAATCTCTACCACCATCAAAGTAAGTTAATAATAACAGAACGGATTTTTCATCAGAAAAAACGGAGGTTTATATGAGTGACTTACTTTATAAAATTGCACAGGAACGCATCCTTATTCTCGATGGTGCCATGGGAACCATGATCCAGCGCTACAAACTGGAAGAAGAAGACTATCGCGGAGACAGATGGATAAATCATTCACATCCATTAAAAGGAAATAACGATTTATTATCCATTACACGACCGGAAATCATCAAAGAAATTCATCGACAGTATTTTGAAGCAGGTGCCGACATTGTAGAAACCAATACCTTCAGCGGAACAACTATTGCACAGGCGGATTACCACCTTGAGGATGCTGTTTACGACATCAACTTTCAAAGTGCCAAAATTGCCAGAGAAGTGGCAGATGAAATGACGGCAAAAGAACCGCATAAACCGCGTTTTGTAGCGGGTGCTATGGGGCCAACGAACCGAACCTGCTCTATTTCACCGGATGTAAACGACCCGGGTTACCGTGCCGTTACCTTTGACCAACTGGTAGCCGCTTATTACGATCAGGCCAAAGCTTTGATTGAAGGCGGATCCGATTTATTATTAATCGAAACTATTTTTGATACGCTTAATGCCAAAGCTGCATTATTTGCCGTACAGTCTCTATTTGAAGATATTGGCAGAGAATATCCTGTTTCCATTTCCGGTACTATCACAGATGCCAGCGGCAGAACGCTGAGCGGACAAACCACGGAAGCCTTTTTAATTTCCCTGGCACACGTTCCCTTGTTTTCTATTGGCTTAAATTGTGCCTTAGGTGCAAAAGAATTGAGACCATATTTACAAATACTGGCAAAAGAAGCACCTTTCCTGGTAAGTGCTTATCCAAATGCAGGATTGCCTAATGAGTTTGGCGCCTACGACGAAACACCGGACATGATGGGTCAGCAAATCCGTGAATTTTTAGAACTGGGATTAGTGAATATTTTAGGCGGATGCTGCGGTACCACACCTCCGCATATTAAACGCATTGCAGAAATAGCAAAAGAATACAAACCGAGAAAAATTGAAGAAAGCGTAATTGCATAATAGAATGACAGCGACAAATAATATTTTAAAATTAAGTGGTCTTGAACCGCTACTCGTTACGAAAGAATCTAACTTCATTAATATTGGTGAGCGTACCAACGTAACCGGCTCCAAAGCTTTCTTAAAGATGATCAAAGAGGAACGCTTTGAAGATGCATTAGCGGTGGCGATGGATCAGGTGCGCGGCGGTGCTCAAGTGCTAGACGTAAACATGGATGAAGGGATGATTGACGGCACCAAAGCGATGGTGCAATTTTTAAATCTGATTGCATCCGAACCGGAAATTTCCCGTATTCCCATTATGATTGACTCTTCCAAATGGGAAATCATCGAAGCCGGATTAAAATGCATACAAGGAAAAGGCATCGTGAATTCCATCAGTTTAAAAGGTGGTGAGGAAGATTTTATCCGTCAGGCAAAACTGATTAAAAAATACGGTGCTGCAACGGTTATCATGGCATTCGACGAAGACGGACAAGCCGACAGCTATGAACGTCGTATTGAAATCTGCCAGCGCAGTTACGACATCATGGTCAATGTGGTAAAATTCAATCCGAACGATATTATTTTCGACCCGAATATTTTTCCTGTCGCAACAGGGATGGATGAACACCGCAATAATGCACTTGATTTTTTCCGCGCCACCAAATGGATTCGCACGAATTTAAAAGGCGCACATGTGAGCGGCGGTGTTTCCAACGTTTCTTTCTCTTTCAGAGGAAATAATATTGTGCGCGAAGCCATGCACTCGGCATTTTTATACCATGCGATTAAAGAAGGCATGGATATGGGCATTGTAAATCCGACGATGCTGGAAGTATACGACAACATCGAAAAAGGATTGCTGGAAAGAGTAGAAGATGTTTTATTAAACAGAAGAGAAGACTCTACCGAACGCTTACTGGAATATGCGGAAACTGTAAAAGGAAGCGCCAAGAAAAAAGAAGAAGATTTATCCTGGAGAAATCAAGCGGTGAACGAGCGACTGAAACATGCTTTAGTAAAAGGGATTGTAGACTTTATTGATGAAGACACGGAAGAATGCCGGTTGCAGTTTGATAAACCATTAAGCGTTATCGAAGGTCCGCTGATGGATGGCATGAATGTAGTAGGTGATTTGTTTGGCGCAGGAAAAATGTTCTTGCCGCAGGTAGTAAAATCTGCACGTGTGATGAAAAAATCGGTCGCGTATTTATTGCCATATATCGAAGCATCCAAGCAAGTAGGAGAGAGCAACAAGCAGGGCAAAATTTTATTAGCCACCGTGAAAGGCGACGTACACGACATTGGAAAAAACATTGTGGGTGTGGTGTTGGCTTGTAATAATTTCGAGATTATCGATTTAGGCGTGATGGTGCCTTGTGATAAAATTTTAGATGCCGCAGAAAAAGAAGACGTAGACATCATCGGCTTAAGCGGATTGATTACACCATCTTTAGATGAGATGGTTTTTGTGGCGAAAGAAATGAAACGCCGCGGCATGAAACAGCCTTTATTAATTGGTGGTGCCACGACGTCTAAAATACATACTGCTGTAAAAATAGAACCGAACTACGACCAGCCTACCATACATGTGTTAGATGCATCGCGCAGTGTGCCGGTGGCCAGCAGTTTATTAAATAAAGAAAGCCGCATCATCTTTGAAGCGGATATCCGTGCAGAATATGAAATGATGCGTAAACGCCACCAGGGTAAACAAATTGCGAAAGATTATATTTCGATAGAAGAAGCGCGTAAAAACAAATTAAATTTAGATTTCAGTAATTACACGCCGCCGAAACCAACTTTTTTAGGAACAAAAGTTTTTGAAGATTATGATTTAGGAGAACTTAGAAAATATATCGATTGGACGCCGTTTTTCTCTACCTGGGAACTGCATGGAAAATATCCGAATATTTTAGAAGACAAAGTGGTGGGTACGGAAGCCAAAAAATTATTCGCAGATGCCAATGCATTGCTGGATAAAATCATTGCGGAAAAATGGCTGACCGCAAAAGCGGTCGTTGGTTTCTTTGAAGCAAACAGCCAAGAGGATGATATCGAATTAAAAAACATCGACCATCCGGAGTTATTAACGGATAAACGCAAAACCGTACTGCATCATCTGCGCCAGCAAAATAAAAAAGGCGAAGGCCTGCCAAATTATTGTTTGAGTGATTTTGTAGCACCTGCGGAAAGCGGTAAGGAAGATTATATCGGCGGATTTGCGGTAACCTCCGGTATTGGCATAGAAAAATGGTTAAAACACTTTGAAGAAAACCACGACGATTATAATAAAATTATGCTGGCAGCGTTGGCCGACCGTTTAGCGGAAGCCTTTGCGGAACGTATGCATGAGCGCGTACGTACAGAATTCTGGAAATACACCTCAGAAGAATCCCTGACCAGCGAAGAATTAATCAAAGAAAAGTATCAGGGCATCCGTCCGGCACCGGGCTATCCTGCTTGCCCTGACCATACTGAAAAACCAATGTTGTTTAAATTGCTGGATGCAGAAAAAAATGCAGGCATTATCTTAACGGAAAGCAACGCCATGTATCCGGCATCCAGCGTGAGTGGTTGGTATTTCTCGCATCCCGACAGTAAATATTTTGGTATCGGAAAAATAGCGAAAGATCAGGTGGAAGACTACGCACAACGCAAGAATATGAAAACAGAAGAGATTGAACGATGGCTGCAGAGTGTGTTGAATTATGATGTATAAGGAACTTTTATAAATAATTATTAGTTTAAAGAGCGCATGTTATTGACTGGAGTTATAATTATTGGAATCTTTATGATTCTGACAACTAATAAAAAGATTTTAATTAACCCAAAATATAATTTATTATTTGGCTTAGCACCATTATCTTTCTTTGTTTTAGGAATCGTAAACTATCAAAATTATTTAAAAAATAAAGACTTAGATTTTATAGAAATTTCATTTGCTCTGTTTCCATTTTATTTCTATTGCCTCTTTAATTTATCAAGGTTATTGTACATTAAAATATTTAAAAGAGAACCAAATCCTTACAAAAGAGGTTTTTCTAATCTTGAAGAGTTTTCGACATTTCAACATTTCTTATTCCTTTTTTTGGTTCATTTGCTTTAGTATTTTTAATGGAATAATTCACCATATAATTAGAGATACAATACACATCCATTTTCAAAATCCCCTGCAATTTCTTAGATTTACAAAACATCATGTACAAAGAAATTTCTTATCAATCTGCTGAAGAAGCCTTATCCATTATAAAAAGCGGCGACCGCGTTTATGTACACGGCAGCGCTATGACGCCAAATTTCCTGTTGGCTGAATTGGCGAAACAAGCTCCGCGTTTACAGAACGTAGAACTCACGTTTATTTCAGTATTGGGTGATATTGTCGTGGACCGTCCCGAATACGAAAACAATTTTCACATCAACTGTTTGTTTGTTAGCGACAGCGTGCGTCAGTCCGTTAATGAAGGTCGCGCAGATTTTGTTCCGGTTTTCCTAAGCGATATTCCCGACCTTTTCAAAAACGGGCAACTCCCTTTGGATGTAGCGTTGATACAGGTTTCACCGCCCGACAAACACGGCTATTGCTCCTTAGGCGTGAGTGTAGATATTGCCCGTGCCGCCGTCAGTACTGCCAAACACATCATCGCGCAGGTAAACCCGAACGTGCCTCGCACACACGGCGACAGCATGATACACACCGACCGGATTCACTCTTTTGTTTATTCAGCGCATGCGCTGCATGTAGTGGATTACAGTGCAAAAGTGGGCAAAGAGGAATTGCAGATAGGTAAATTTATTGCGGAACTGATTGATGACGGCAGCACCCTGCAAACCGGCATCGGTACTATTCCGGATGCGGTACTGAAATCGCTGAACAACCATAAGAATCTGGGCATTCACACGGAGATGTGCAGCGACGGTATCATCGATTTATTTGAAAAAGACATCATCAATAATTCAAAAAAAATTATTCATCCGTATAAAACGGTGACGGGTTTTGCCGTAGGCACTAAAAAGCTCTACGACTATGTGGACGACAATCCTGCCTTTGCTTTTCTGGATATTGATTTTGTCAACGATCCGCACATTATCAGTAAAAATCCGAAAGTGGTGGCCATCAACAGTGCCATCGAAGTAGATATCACGGGACAGGTTTGCGCAGACAGCATCGGTTCAAAACTGTTCAGCGGCATCGGCGGGCAAATGGATTTCATTCGAGGCGCGGCGCTCAGCCAGGGCGGCAAACCTATCATTGCGCTTACTTCGCGCACTAAAAAAGGGGAGCCCCGTATTGTACCATTTTTAAAACAAGGTGCAGGTGTGGTGACTACACGAGGACATGTTCATTTTATTGTAACAGAATTTGGTGTTGCTTATTTATACGGGAAAAATCTTCGTCAGCGCGCCAAAGCGCTTATAGAAATTGCGCATCCGGATGATCGCGAACTGCTGGAAAAAGCCTGCTGGGAACGTTTTATAAAATTCTGACAGTTGCTGTTTTGGAATTCTGCATCTTGAAAATTTTCCTATCTTCACTTTATGTTAGACAAAGTACGTAGCATGTTTAAGATTGATGTAGAGAAATTACGCTCTGCAGATTCGTCCCATCTTTTCTGGATGGATTTATCTATGTTGATTATCGTTATCATCAACTTGTTATACCTGTTTTTCGGATTTTTATTTCAATTCTCCTTTTTTGCTCAAAGCATCCATTATGTGTCGGCTGCTTTCCACGATTGGTATGCCGCACATATTTATCGTAATGTGCTGCAATATGATTTAATTTTTGTAGGAATTTATGTTGCTGAACTTCTTTTCAGATGGATACGAAGTATTTACCGGAAGAAATATGACAAATGGTGGTTTTATCCTTTTGTACATTGGTACGATGTAATTATGTGCATTCCGATTATCAATGGGCTTAACTTTTTCGGGTTTATCCGTTTGTTTGGCTTGATATACCGCTTACAACGTTTAGGGGTTTTTGATTTAACCAAAACATTTGTTTTCAAACAGTCTGCATTTGTTTCGGAAGTGGTGGTAGAAGAAGTGGCCGACCGCGTAATTGCCAAAATGATTACCATGGCACAGGAAGAGGTGCAGAAAGGTTCTCCTTTAGTGACAAAGATTGTTACCAATGTAATTAAGCCAAAAGAAGATGCTATTGTTAACTACCTGACCAACCGTATCGGGGAAGCCATGAATATATCTTATTCGCAATATCGTTATGAATTAAAGATATACGTAGAGAAGATTATCAGCGAAGCCATTCTCGAAAATGATACAGTAGATAAGCTGAGATACATTCCAGGGCTTGGAAAGATTTTTCAGGAAACACTGGACAAAGCGGTGGCGGATGTTACCTTTAATACCATTGACAAACTGATGAAAGATATTATCGACCCGAACAATACCCGAGGCGTGAAAGAGGTTACGCACGGGCTGATTGAATCTTTCTTAGACAATGAACATCCGGAAGGCAAGGAGCTGAACAACATGATTGTGGGCATTGTATATGATTCGCTGGAAGAGGTAAAACATGCTGTTTTAATGAAAGAATGGAAAATAAAACAGAAACTGGAGGAAAAGCGAAAAACAGAAGAAAAAATTCGCGAAAAACAAAAAATTAACTAACCAAAAAGCATTTTGGCACGAGAATTGTTACTTAATTGATATCTTAATTGGTTTAGATAAAAGTTAAAAAACATTTTCATTTGGTTGGTTTAAAATAGTCCTGAGCGTGGTTGCTCAGGATTTTTATTTTTGCATTTCCAGTAAACTATCTGAATTTAACTTCTTTGTCGTTTCGCTGCTGCCGTCGTCTTCGGTAGTACTTACTATGCCGTCACCATATAAAATATCCCAGACTGCCTGAATCTTGTAAACACTTTGGCTATAGTGGTTGCTTAAAATAATAACCGTTGTTTTATCGCTGATTTTTCGGTTAAAGACAGAATTGTAACTATGCCACCATCCGTTATGATAAATCAAACGTGTTCCATCCGGCTGGTCGTTCATACGCCATCCCAATCCGTAATTTTTGTTACCTGCTTTTTCAAAGCTTTGCGGCGTAAAGGCCAGTCCTAAAATTTCCGAGCGGATAAATTTTCCTGAATACAGTGCCTGATCCCATTTGTACAAATCCTGCACAGTACTGTAAATTCCTTTGTCGCCCATCACGCCATCCGTATATACAATTTCATCTTCCAGCCAGCGAGAGCCCTTGTAGCCCTTAGTAGCTGATGGTCGTGTACTCAATGGGTCGTAATACCAGGTATCCAGCATACCCAGCGGAATAAAAATATTCTGATGCATGAAATCACAAAACGGAACCCCGGAAACTTTTTCTACAATTAGCGCCAGTAAAACATAGTTGGTATTGTTGTACCTGAAATGAGTGTCCGGAGAATTCAGTGCTTTGGGTTTGAATTTATACATCATCTTCAGCACATCCTCATTCGACATAAACTGCTTTTTATTCTTCCAGTATTCTTCGGAAAAATTTAAATAGTTGGGCAAGCCGGAGCGGTGGTTCAGCAGCATTCTGATGGTAATTCCCTTGTATGGGAATCCAGGGAAATATTTTTCCAGTGTATCATCCAGCGACAACATATTTTGCTGCAGCAGAAGCATAATGGCACCGGCTGTAAATGTTTTGGAAGTAGAGGCAATCTGAAAAGAAGAACGTGGTGTCAGCCTTTCCTGTGTTGCGTAATTTTTGTACCCATAGTAGCGCTCAAAAATGGGTGTTCCTTTATAAGAAATTAAAACTGAACCGTTAAATCCGTTGAGTTTTACTTTGTCTTCAAAATAACAATCAAGTGCGTGTATTTTTTTTACAATATCGGTATCCTGTAAATTAATTTTTTCTTTATCGTGATTCTGGTACAGCGCAGGATTCACTTCCGGCTGTATAAATCCGGTAGGTGTTCTGTTTCCGTTATGCTGACAATACGTTAAACACAAGCCGCATAACAATATATATAACGTCAAAAATAATTTCTTCATTTTCTTCTTTTGTTGCTTCAAATCTGCTTCTGACATGGTATCAAATCAATAGCCGTAAAAGTATGTTTTTTGTGAAAGAATGTTATCAGAGAGATATTACCATTACGTTGAAAACAAATTTTAGTTTATTTTTACAAAAAAGAAAAGCGAATGGAATTTAATATCATTAAAAGTCTGACGAACGAGTACACGCATGAATGCGCAAGTACCCGTAAATTATTAGAAAGAGTACCGATGGATAAGCTATCGTGGAAGCCGCATGAAAAATCGATGACACTGGAACAACTGGCCACGCATGTGGCAGAAATACCGGAATGGGTACCTATTACTTTAGAGCAACCAGAACTGGATTTTTCAAAAGGCGACTATAAACCAAAATCCGTTGCCACGACAGAGGATTTATTAAAAATCCACGACGATTGCGTTGCAGCTGCTTTGCAATCGATACAAAATACCAGTGCTGAAATATTGGTGAACGAAACATGGACCATGCGTAATGGAGAAACGATTTATTTTACCATGCCGAAAATTGCGGTATTGCGCAGCTTCACCTTTAACCATATCTACCACCACCGCGGACAGCTAACTGTATATTTGCGTTTATTAGGTGTGCCGGTACCGGGTATGTACGGACCAACTGCAGATGAGCAGGGCATGTAATTAATGAGTTGATGAAATAACTAGATAATAAAAAAGCCGCAATTTTATATTGCGGTTTTTTTATTCTATAATTTGTATGATATTCACCGGGCAGGCTTTGGCTGCTTTGAGATTGCTATCCAGTTCATCTTCTCTGACCTTTACGCTCCAGAATCCTTTTTTGTCTTTACTTTCCAGCAGCACACTTTTTCCATCTTTACGGCTCATGCGCCAGCGCTGCGGAGCCAGCTCTACACAATAATTGCAGCCAATGCATTTTGCTCTTTGCTGTATGATGGTAATCAATGTGCGGGTTCTGCGGCGTTAACAATTTTGTATAATTTATCACTGCTACGTATTGGTGTTTCCAGTTTAAATGCACAGCTATCGCCTTTTTTGGCTGTTTGAACGGCACCAGCCGAAGTGTGTAATTCCGTGATGATGGTTTCAATGGCACCTGTGGTGGGTCCTGTAATGAGAACATTGTCTCCTACATTCAACTCGTACGATTCCAGTTTAAATTCCGCCACCTGAATCTTATCAAAATAATTGCTGCCTTTTCCAAGATAAATTTTTCTGGTAGTGGCTTTTGATCCAGCCGCATCATTCCATTCACCCAACTCTTGTCCCAGATAATATCCACTCCAGAAGCCGCGGTTATACACTCGCTTCAGGCGTTCCATCCAGTCGGCTACTTTTCCTTTTGTGTAAGAGTTAGTATAATATGCATCAATGGCTTCGCGATAACACTCGACCGTCGTTTTCACATAATCCGCGCCTTTTCCTCTGCCTTCAATCTTCATCACCTTTACGCCACTCTCAATGACCTGATCCAGAAAATCAATCGTGCATAAATCCTGTGCCGACATGATATATTCATTGTCGATAGCCAGTTCGTGTCCATCTTCATTATCAATCACGGTATAGCTTCTTCTGCAGTTTTGAACGCAGGCTCCGCGGTTGGCGGAAGCATTTGCTGTATGCAGACTTAGGTAACATTTTCCCGATACTGCCATACACAAGGCACCGTGTACAAATATTTCTGTCTCTATTAATTTGCCGGATGGTCCGCAAATCTTTTCTTTTTCTATCTGGTCGCAGATTTTTTTAACCTGTATCAAACTCAACTCTCTCGACAAGACCATGGTATCGGCAAAGAGCGCATAAAATTTCACCGTTTCAATATTGGTGATATTAACCTGGGTAGAAATGTGCACTTCCAGTTGAATAGACCGCGCATAAGCAATCACCGCCTGATCACTGGCAATTACGGCAGTGATACCGCTGGCTTTGGCTTTATCCAGTACGGTTTTAATAGCTGACAAATCATGATCGTATACTATGGTGTTCATAGTGAGATAACTGCGCACTTTATTTTCTTTGCAGATAGCACCCACTTTCTCCAGATCTTCCAGCGTGAAATTCATGGTGGCACGTGCGCGCATATTGAACTGCTCTACTCCGAAATACACGGAATCACAACCGGCATGAATCGCCGCCATCAGGGCTTCGTAGCTGCCGGCCGGTGCCATCAGTTCTATTTTCTGCTGCCTGCTCATTGAGGTGCAAAGATACGATATTGACTGTAAACATAAAAGTAAAGCAAACTGGCCTTTATGCAATCCTGACCAGTTTTATATATAAAGAAAAAGGTACCACACATGTGATACCTTTCTATATTCTTATTAAAAACGTACTTACTCTGTTACATGCATTCGCTGCCCTTTCATTAACTTATCCACCCATTCATATAAATACATGCCGTCTACCTGTCTGTTGTATACAATATCATCTGAAACGAACATGGTATGTGAATCACCATTGATAAAGAATGTAGACCAGGTAGTTTTTGGTTTCAGGATACTGTCACGCAAATTAACTAAGGCATTTTTGAAAACATTTGCAGGTAGCTGATTGCCCGGCGCTCCGGTGCAATTGTTATATCCGAAGCTCAAGAAAAAGCGGGAAGTTGCATCGTTATAGGATGACATAAATCCATAATTTGCTTTCGGATAAAATTTACTGGAATATTCATACACATTACTTAGCCCTATATCCGGTGTTCCGCAGCAATCTACCAAATCATCTGGTACAGGTAAACCAAAAACAGCAGAGAAGCCCAATTGCAAACAGATTGGAAATGCCTGATCATCGTAAAACAAAGGGCCGGAATCATTTATTACTGTGATTTTTGCATTCGGAAACCTTTTTACTACTTCCAGAAAATTTATATAAACGCCATATCCCCCTGCGCTCAAACCGAACAATACAATCTCTTCCACTTTTTTATTGTCATAATATGGTTGAATATAATTCATTGCTTTAATGAAATTAAAAGCACCAACATACCGTTGAGTATCGGGCACCCCTAACGCAAAACCAACGTCTTTCGTACCACTGTGTACATCGCCCGTACAATACGGAACAAAGACAAATGAAAAATCCTTCAATGGATTTTTAGGGTTGGAGGCATTAAAAATACCGGTACTGCCGTATTGGGTGTAAAGGTCTTGCATGTCTGAACCATTAAACGACTTTGGATTGCCATTACAAGTGGCATCATTAAAGCACGCTCCACCGCCGTTGATATAAATAGCCAACTTTTTAGGATTTCCAACACGGTATCCAATACCTGTAGGCGAACCGTCGCGGCAAATCATGCCGGGTATATCATACCAGTTTTCAGATTGAATGTTACTTTCCACATCCAGGAAAGGGTGCGAAAATTGAACTGCACTTTCACGGCTGCACCCTAAAAGAAGAGCAGCAATAATAAAAACAAAAAAAGATTTTTTCATATTAAAGTTATTAGCAAGATGAAAATAGTAAAAAATGAATACTTTTTAGATTTTTTATCTATCAAATAAGGCAAAAAATAAATTCCGTTTACATATTTCTTCTGTACTGTCCGCCCACTTCAAACAATGCATTGGTGATTTGTCCCAGACTGCAGTATTTTACAGTCTCTATCAAAACATCAAATAAGTTTTTATTTTCTAAAGCTGCTTTTTGCAATTGCTGCAGATAATGCTGTGCTTCTTCTTTATTGCGGGCTTGTAAGGCGCTTAAATTTGAAATCTGTGCATCTTTTTCTTCTGTCGTACTGCGTATCACTTCCATTGGTAAAATGGTGGGTGAACCTTTAGATGATAAGAATGTATTGACACCAATTAAAGGCAACTCTCCTGTGTGTTTTTTCATTTCGTAATACATACTCTCTTCCTGTATCTTGCTACGTTGATACATAGTTTCCATTGCTCCTAATACACCGCCACGTTCCGTGATTTTGTCAAACTCTGCATACACTGCTGCTTCTACTAAATCTGTCAACTCTTCAATAATAAAAGAACCCTGTAATGGATTTTCATTTTTCGCTAACCCAAGTTCTTTATTGATGATTAACTGAATCGCCATCGCTCTGCGGACACTTTCTTCCGTTGGTGTGGTGATGGCTTCATCGTAGGCGTTGGTGTGCAAAGAATTGCAATTATCATAAATAGCATACAATGCCTGCAAGGTAGTTCTGATATCATTGAAATCAATTTCCTGTGCGTGCAAACTTCTGCCGGATGTCTGAATATGGTATTTAAGTTTCTGACTTCTGTCATTGCCTTTATACAAATACTTCATCGCTTTCGCCCATATTTTTCGGGCAACACGGCCAATCACGGCATACTCAGGGTCAATTCCATTCGAGAAGAAGAATGATAAATTCGGCGCAAAATCATCGATATGCATGCCACGCGATAAATAATATTCTACAAATGAAAAACCATTCGACAACGTAAATGCAAGTTGCGAAATCGGATTGGCTCCGGCTTCTGCAATATGATAACCGCTGATGGAAACGGAATAGAAATTACGCACTTTATGCTGCACAAAATACTCCTGCACATCACCCATTAATTTCAGAGAAAACTCTGTAGAAAAAATACAGGTGTTTTGCGCCTGATCTTCCTTTAAAATATCCGCCTGCACGGTTCCGCGCACCTGAGATAAAGCATGTGCCTTTATTTTCGCATACACCTCCTTATCCAGCACCTGATCGCCGGTAACACCTAACAACAACAAACCTAAGCCATCGTTGCCATCCGGCAAAGTGCCGGCATAAGCTGGTCGTTTGGCATTTTTACTTTTATAGATTTCGTCTATTTTTTTGTTGACCTCATCCACCATATTGTTTTCGCGGATGTATTTTTCACATTGCTGGTCGATGGCAGCATTCATAAAGAAAGCGCAGATAGTAGCGGCCGGTCCGTTGATGGTCATGGAAACCGAGGTATTCGGCGAGCATAAATCAAAACCGGAATATAATTTTTTTGCATCATCCAGTGTGCAAATGGAAACTCCGGAATTGCCGATTTTACCATATATATCGGGACGAATGGCCGGGTCTTCGCCGTATAATGTCACACTATCGAAAGCGGTTGACAATCGTTTTGCGGGCAGGCCTAAAGAAACATAATGGAATCGTTTATTAGTACGCTCCGGTCCGCCTTCGCCGGCAAACATACGCGTCGGATCTTCGCCTTCTCTTTTAAATGGAAAAACTCCTGCTGTGTAAGGAAATTCACCGGGCACATTTTCCTGTAAGTTCCATTTCAAAATATCTCCCCAGGATTCGTATTTCGGCAAAGCTACTTTCGGAATCTGCAAATGAGATAAGGATTCTGTGTGCGTTTTTATTTTTATTTCCTTATCACGCACTTTAAATACATAGAACTCATTCTTATAATCCTGTTTTGTTTTTTCCCAGGTATCCAGTATTTGCCTGCATTCCGGATGCAGCTTGAGTTGTTTTTCTTTTATTTCTTCATCCAGTTTTTCCAACGTTTTAAACTTTGGAAATGATTTTATTCTATCTAATGCATAAAGGTCTTGCGCAATTTCTGCTTGCTCTTTTACCCAGGTATCATAATCGCGATTAGTTTTCGTAATATCAGACAAGTAACGAACTCTGGCTGGAGGAATAATGTAAATCTTTTCAGAATTTCCGGTGCGTAAATTCAGGGTGGACTGCCAATTCAGTTTCGATTTTTCAATCACTTTCTGAATAACCGCTTTATATAATTCATTTGTTCCCGGGTCGTTGAACTGTGCGGCAATACTGCCATACACCGGCATGTCTTCCGGATTTTTATCCCATAGGTTTCGGTTGCGCTGATATTGTTTTTTTACATCGCGCAAGGCGTCCTGCGCACCGCGTTTATCAAACTTATTAATGGCTACCACATCGGCAAAATCCAGCATATCAATTTTTTCTAACTGCGATGCTGCACCGAATTCAGGTGTCATCACGTATAAGAAAGTATCAGCTATATCTACTATTTCCGTACCGCTTTGTCCGATACCAGATGTCTCAATGATAATCAAATCAAAATTGGCTGCTTTCAGAATCGCAATCGCATCGGTGATGTTTTTGGAGATGGAAGCGTTGGTTTGTCGCGTGGCCATGGAGCGCATATACACGCGGGGATTATTGATAGAATTCATCCGGATTCTATCACCCAGCAAAGCACCGCCTGTTTTTCTTCGGGACGGATCAACGGAAATGATAGCAAGTGTTTTATCCGGGAAATCCAATATAAAACGTCGCACTAATTCGTCTGTAAGTGAAGATTTTCCCGCGCCGCCTGTTCCTGTAATACCGAGAATTGGAATTTGAGATTTGAGATTTGAGATTTGAGATTCAATTATATTAAACTCCTCTGGGTAGTTTTCTGCTGCTGAAATGAGTTGCGCGATATGATGTGCATTCTTTGCTTTCAGTTTTTCGGTATCCAATGCTACATCCTTACCGCATGGGAAATCACAGATTTGCAATAAATCATTAATCATTCCCTGCAATCCCATCGCACGACCATCATCCGGGGAATAGATTCTGTCAATTCCGTACGCATGCAGTTCTTCAATTTCTGAAGGCAGGATGGTACCGCCGCCGCCGCCGACAATTTTTATATGACCGCAGCCTTTTTCGTGCAGCAAATCATACATGTATTTCAAAAACTCCACATGGCCGCCCTGATAGGAAGTGAACGCAATGGCATTCGCTTCTTCTTCAATCGCGCACTCCACAATTTCCTGTACGGAACGGTTATGTCCCAGATGTATCACTTCAGCACCGGAAGCCTGAATGATGCGGCGCATGATATTTATGGCTGCATCGTGTCCGTCGAACAAAGATGCTGCAGTGACAATTCTGATTTTATTCTTGAGCTGGTAAGGTTTTACTTCTTGCATGAAATTTCTATTGTAGGACAAATTTAATCTATTCGTGGCGTTTTTTTGCTGAAAAAACAAATCATAAATAATGTAAATTTTAATCTATTCAGCCGTCATTTTCCTATTTTTGGAGAAATTGTGCTTGTATGAAAAAATTTCTGATTGGATTTCTTGTTTTCTTTGTGATATTGATAGTGTCTGCTGTTGCTGTACCTTATTTCTTTAAAGATAAAATCATTGCTAAAGCAAAAGAAGAAATCAGCAAACAGGTAAATGCAAAAGTGGACTTTAGTGATATTGACCTATCCCTCTTAAAAAACATCCGCAATTTTCCCAATATAGCTTTAGGCATTGAAGGTTTAACCATTACCGGCATTGCCCCTTTTGAAGGCGATACACTTTTAAATATCGGTTCTACCAACGCTTCTCTGGATTTAATGAGTGTGATTAAGGGTGAACAATACAAAATTGAAGCCATCTCCTTAGAAGATGCCACCCTCAATGCCATCGTGAACAAAGAAGGTTTGGCTAACTGGAATATCTTAAAACCATCCATAGATACAACTGCAAGCAAACCATTTGCACTGGCATTAAATAGACTGACTTTAGATAATATCAATCTCTACTACGACGATTTAAAAGGCGGTACTTCTTTAAAAATCGTGAACCTTAACCACAAAGGAAAAGGCGATTTTGCTTCCGAAATTTTAGATTACACATCCAGTACGGCTATCGAAAAAGTTTCGTTTTCTCAGGGGCTTATCACCTACTTAAAAGAAGCGACATTAAACCTGGAAAGTTCCGTAAATATTGACCAGACACAACACAAATACGCATTCAAAGAAAATAAATTGATTTTAAACAGACTGGGACTCTTGCTTAACGGGTTCATCCAGATTCCGGATTCTACCAAAACGGTGATGGATATTTCCTTTAATGCCGACAAGACAGACTTCAAGTCTTTGTTGTCGCTTATTCCTGCTGTTTATTCTAAAGATTTTAAGGATATCGTTGCTTCCGGAATCTTGAAATTAGACGGCATGGCCAAAGGTACCTTAGAGGGAGATTCTTATCCTGCATTTGCCCTGAATCTGAAAGTAGACAACGGCAAATTTCAGTATCCGAAATTGCCAACTGCTGTTACGGATGTTTTTATTGATGCACATATAAACAACCTGGGAGGAAGTTTGGATAAAACCCTGATAAACGTACCTGACTTACGTCTGAGATTGGCCAATGAACCTATTGTCGCCAAGTTAAAAGTTGCCACCCCTATTTCAGATCCAAACGTTGATTTGTCTGCCAAAGGAAAAATCAATTTAGCGGATGTTCAGAAATTCTATCCCCTGGAAGGTGTACAAAAACTGACGGGTAATGCTAATGTGGATTTAACGGTAAAAGCCAAAAAGTCGGATGTGGATGCAAAGCGTTATCAAAATATACAAGCTGCGGGAAATATCTCCGCTAACGGCATTGAATATGCTTCGAAAGAGGTGCCGAAACCGGTTTCCGTCAGTAACCTGCTGCTGAATTTTACACCTCAATACGTGGATGTTCCGCAATGTGTCGCTAAAATCGGCAATAGCGACTTTGACATCAAAGGAAAACTGGAAAATGTGATTGGATATGTGTTGTCAAAAGATGCCGTAATTACCGGAAATGTAAATATAGTATCCAATAAGATAGATGCCAACGAATTTTTACCGGACTCCTCTTCCGCATCAAAATCAAAGGCGCAACAGGCAAAAGAAGTGGTGCGTGTTCCTAAAAACATAGACTTTACAGGCATTGCAACGGTGGGAGAATTGGTGTATGACAAACTGAACATCAAAAACCTGAACGGCAAAATCAATCTGAAAGACGAGCAATTAAATCTAAATAATCTAACCGCAAATCTGTTGGGCGGAAGTGCTACTGTGAGTGGTTTTTATAACACTAAAACAGATATCCCGACAGGAAACCTGACCTACAACATCCAAAACTTCGACGTGCAGGAGGTGTATAAGTTTGTTGGCACCATGCAGAAAGCGGCACCCATCATGAAATATGTGAACGGTACGTTTGGTTCCAACATGAATATGCAAATGGCTATCCTGCCTGATTTATCACCGGATTTGAAGACGCTCAACGGAACCGCCGGATTTAAGATGCCGTTGGCAAACATCAAAGGTGTTCCTGTTTTACAAAAGATTGTAGAACAAACCAAGCTGAAACAACTGGAAAACCTGCGCATTGAAAACCTGGATATCAAAACCACGGTGGCCAACGGAAGAATTTTGGTGGCACCTTTTGAAACCAAAGTGAATAACCTGAAAATGGTGGTGAGCGGTTCACAGGGCATCGCCGACCAAAGTATGGATTACACAGTTGCCATTGATGTTCCATGGAAAGAACTCGGACAGGCCAGCAGTTTTGCGCAAGGCTTGCTGGCAAAAAATCCCATTCCGAAATTGAATAACATGGTACCGGAAATCATCCGCATCAACTTAAAAGTGGGCGGTACCTTCAATAAACCTACCGTAAATGTTGGCAAACCTGATGCCACAGCCGGCAATGCTACCCTGAAAGATGCGGTGAAAGAGCAGGCACAACAACAGATTGAACAGGTAAAAGAACAAGCAAAACAAACGCTGGATACGATTAAAACACAAGTGAAAGAAGAGGTGAAAAATAAAATTCAAGAAGTTTTGCAAGGCAAAAATCCTAATGATACGACGCCGAAAAAATCAATTCAGGAAAATGTAAAAGACCAGCTGAAGAATAAATTCGGATGGCCGAAGTGATAAAGGATACATTGTATAAAACTTTTATTTTTTACAATCTTTTATTTTAATATTTTTGTACGAATACAAATACGGTACTACTTACTACTCATTACTTACGACTAACATATGCAAATAGCCGAACTCAACAAAACAGCCACACAAGTCCGCCGCGATATTGTGCGCATGGTACATCAATGTAAATCGGGTCATCCGGGTGGCTCGCTTGGTTGCGCCGATTTTCTGACCGCACTTTATTTTGAAATCATGCACGTAAACACCGATTTCAAGATGGACGGTATTGGAGAAGATTTATTTTTCTTATCAAACGGTCATATTTCTCCTTTGTTCTATAGTGTTCTGGCGCGTCGTGGATTTTTTGACGTGAAAGAACTCGGCACCTTCCGTCATATTAATTCAAGATTACAAGGGCATCCAACGACACACGAAGGCTTACCTGGAATCAGAATTGCCAGCGGTTCTTTAGGTCAAGGCATTTCGGTAGCAATTGGTGCAGCATTAGCAAAAAAATTAAACAGCGATGACAAACTCGTTTATGCGTTAACCGGTGATGGCGAGTTGCAGGAAGGACAAATATGGGAAGCGGCCATTTTTGCTGCGGCTAAAAAAGTAGATAATTTAATTGTTACTGTCGACTGGAACAATGCACAAATTGATGGTTCCACTCAACAGGTGTGCGATTTGGGCGATTTGCATGCGAAGTTCAAGGCTTTCGGATGGGAAGTGTTAGAAATGAAAGGCAATGTAATGGAAGATGTGGTGTTTACACTAACACAGGCACAACTGAAAGCGAAACAAGGCAAACCAATCGTTATTTTAATGCATACCGAAATGGGCTTTGGCGTGGATTTTATGATGGGCACCCACAAATGGCACGGCAGCGCACCAAACGATGCACAACTGGAAAGCGCCCTATCGCAACTGGAAGAAACCTTGGGTGATTATTAGAATGAAATAATTTAGTAATTAGCGAATTTAATAATGACGTTAACATTTAAAGAAAAATCGTTTTTTGATGAAGATGTAGAAGTTTTTGACGAGTCTGAAATGTTAATTGCTAATTTTAATAAACAACACGGTGATTATTTCTTGTCTTTTAATAAGATTGAATATTTTGTAAAAGCCGATGGTAGTTTAAATTTCAAGTCAGAAATAATAAATGTAAAGAGTAAAGAAAAAATAGTTGATATAAATACCACATCAAAATGGGGTGTTTCATTTAAATATAACAACAAACAATATAGTTATGCGGAAGAGTTTCCTTTAGGTTACAATTTTAATGTAAAAGATGAAAATAAAAATATAATACTTTATTGTACAAAAAATCTACTAACAAACAATGGTGAAGTAACCTTTAAACAAGATGTTCATGTAATTATTGTACTGTTCAGTATCTTAATAAAATTAAATAGGCGAAAATTAATGCAAGAAAAATTCATATCGTTTGGATAAAATATTACATATTTTATCATAATTCTGAAAACTGAAATAATATATGTCACTACAAAACATCACATACACCGATAAAAAAGATACACGCTCAGGTTTCGGCGTCGGTATTCACGAAGCAGGAAAAGCCAACCCGAATGTGGTGGCTATGTGCGCGGACCTGGTTGGTTCTTTAAAACTGGAAAAGTTCATCGAAGATTTCCCGGAACGTTTTGTGCAAACAGGTATCGCGGAAGCCAATATGATTGGCATTGCGGCGGGACTGACCATCGGCGGAAAGATTCCGGTGGCGACTACTTTTGCCAATTTCGGCACCGGCCGTGTGTACGACCAGATTCGACAAAGCGTAGCCTACTCCGATAAAAATGTAAAAATTTGTTGCTCGCACGCAGGTCTTACTTTAGGTGAAGATGGAGCCACGCATCAAATATTAGAAGATATCGGTTTGATGAAAATGTTGCCACACATGACGGTGGTCGTTCCTTGCGATTACAATCAAACGCGATTGGCGACGAAAGCAATTATTGAACGAGTTGGGCCAACCTATCTGCGTTTCGGTCGTCCCGTATGGCCCATATTTACGGCTGCGGAAGACCCAAGTTTTGAGATTGGCAAAGCACAGTTTTTATCAGAAGGAACGGATGTAACGATTATCGCTTGCGGTCATTTAGTGTGGCACGCGGTGTTGGCCGGACAGGAATTAGAAAAACGTGGAATTTCTGTTGAAGTCATCAACATGCACACGATAAAACCGTTGGATGTAGATGCTATTTTAAAATCTGTTGGAAAAACAAAATGTGTGGTAACCGCTGAAGAACATCAACGCAATGGCGGTTTAGGCGATGCTGTAGCACAAGTATTAACCCAAAACACACCTTATCCTCAGGAATATGTGGCAGTGAATGATTCTTTCGGTGAAAGCGGAACACCTGATCAACTATTAGAAAAATATGGTTTGATGCCGAAAGATATTATCGCTGCCGTAGAGAAAGTGATGGCGAGAAAATAGAACACGGATTTAGCTGATTATTTTGATTTACATGATTTCTGCATGAAAAAAATTACATTTCTCATCTTATTCATCTTCTCATGTATTTTATCCAAATCAAATGAGATTGCAACTGATTATTTTACCGGAAAAATATATTTGGAGAACGGCGACACCTTAACTGCGAAAATTCACTTAAGCTATTATCGTTCTAATTTTATCAGAAATTCATACATGGATAATTTTGGTCATTACCTGGATGCCAAAAATAAAGTGCGAGGTTTAAATGCTAATAAAATAAATGGATTTGAAGTAATGATGGACAGTGTAAACTATATTTTTTTATCAAAAAATATCTCAAATAAAAATGATAAGAAAGAATTTTACCATTTACTGAATGATATAAACAGCACTGTAAAGTTATACGAATTCTACGACAAAAAAATAATGGCAGCAGGCTTGGTGGTTGGCTTTTTAACTGCTCCGCAATTAGCGGATGTTGCTTACATGATTGAGTATAACAACAATACTTTATATTTCCCAAAACGAAAGGATTTCAGGTATGATAAACTTGCTTTTATTTTATCTGACAACAAAGAAATTGAAAAAAAGATAGAAGATCAAAAATATAAGTATGACGATATACCTTTGATTATTGAAGAGTATAATAAGTGGTATACTTCAAAATAGTTAAACGCTTACACAAAAAACTTCTTGTAAAAATCCATAGCGTTTTTGTAGAATATCTTTTCTATAATTTGTAGTGGTATATAGCCAAACCAAAGGTCTTTCTGGTATTTATGCTTTTCCAGATAATCCAATAAGTCCTGCTGCAGCAAAGGCATCTTCACGGCGGATTCATACGGATCGATGTGTGTAATCGAACCGTCAAAGTCGGTGCCGATGGCAATCATATCCCAGCCAGATTTTTTACCAACCGCTTTCACCAGCTGGAATGCATTATCCAGAAATAATTGCGCAAACTCAGCACGCTGTTTTTCTGCATCCTTCTGTTCGCTAATAGATTTGATTAAATCAATGCCACCCAGATTGCCTTTGTCCATCATCAATCCAATCAACCCTTCCGAATCATGTATAATTCGTGCTTCCTCATCAGAAATATTGATACTCCATTTATACAATCTTCCTTTTCTCGCTTTTAAAATAATGTCATTTTGACGAATGGATGAATCCAGTGTTTTAAATCCGTTTGCACAGGCGTGACTGCTGATGACCGGAATTTTTTGTTTGGGATTTAAATAATTATGGTTGCCGATAAATGCATAATATTCTTTTCGTGCAGCCACACTCATATGTTTCGTATCTATTAAAATACGCTTGCCATTATTGGAACTCAGTAATTCTCTTACCACATGCCAGCCGGCTTCGGTAATGCCTTTATTTTTTCCTTTGTTCTGATTAATTAATCCGTTAATAGGACGCTTAAAACTCGTGGCATGTCCGCACAAATGATTCCAGAAATGATGCGCCAGATTTATAACAAATGGCGGGTATTCCCAGCTTTTTATAGTTTGTATGTTGGCTGTCAGTTGTTGTATCAGCGCCTCTTTTGTCAGCTTATCCGTTTCAGGAGCACCGGTACCCAGCACATGTGTTCCTTCTATGGTTACAATACCAATGAGTGTGTTCTCTTTTTTAAGCGCCAGTTCCAGTTCCTTATAATTATTCACCAGTACAAATTCGCTTTTACCGTCAGGACTTTTGCCTTGCTGATTTTTTACGTATTCGTACTCTGCCTGCAAGTCTTCAAAATAATGGTAATGTTTTTTCTGATGAGCAATAGAGCTTGCCGCATAGCCGGTGATTACTTCCTGTGCAATGTTTATTCTTCTTTTTCCCACTAAAATTTTCGGCAGGTTGCGTAAATGCAAAAATCCTCTTTCCGTTGGATATAAGGACAATTGAAACACGCGCACATTTCCTGCTGCCATGGCATCCAGGTTGCACTGCGACTCCATATGGATATGCGCTACGAGTTCGCTGATAGACTGTGCTGTTTTTCCGTCAATTTTATGTTGTATGGAATCCCACATATTCGCAGCCGGCTCGGGATATCCGGAATTAAACGATTTTAAATTGGGATGACAATGAAGGTCAATCGTAATCATGTTCATTAAATTAGCTTTCAGATAGAATAGCCTTAAATATAAGCATCTCTGAACACATTATGAAATGTACTCCTTTAATTTACCATTGCTTCTATTACCATATAGTTATCTATTGTTGTCTATGATTTTTATCAGGATTTCCGTTTGGCTTTTAAGATAACTTTAATTATAAAACAAACTAATTTATGAAAAAGAATGAAAAAAATAATGTGAAATGGGTGCGTCTACTTCTAAGTATTTTTGTAATGAGTACATTACTCTTCACATTTGCTTGCAAAAAGAATGATAGCGGAGGTTTTACAAATAAACTACAATTCGGAGAATCGGTAAATATCTCTGCTGAAGGTTGGCCCGTTGTTAATGAGAAATATACTTTTGCCTTGGGGCAGACCGTTAATTTCCGGATTGAGACAAAAGATGATTTTGGAAGTTCCGACTTCAAATTGGTTATTAAACAAGGCAGCACCGTTGTTACAGAATTTGGCTACCCAAGTTTACAAAGCTATGGTCACATTTACGTCTCATCTTTTGTTGCAGCAGAAGATGGCACGTACACAGTTGAAGCTTATGTTATGACTGGAAATAAATTAATTGACACAAAATCTCTGACGGTTACAATGTAAAGAAATATGTAAACAGGTTAGGGTTAAGTTTGAAAGGCTAGTACTGATAATTTACTTGTTTTTCCTGGCTTCTTTTGAATATTTGAACTGATAAAATTGCTGCATCAGCCAGGCTTCTATTTTATTGATGGATTTTGCACCGCCTAAATATTTCGCTTCTACAAATGCTTTGGATGTTTTCTCTAAAAGTTGTGCAGCCACATAAGCATCATCTATACTGTTGCCTAAACAAATACTTTTCCCATCTAATAAAACAGCTGCAAACCTACCATTCAAAGCATGTAGAATATCATCCTCATTTTTTGCAATGCGAACGGTAACACCTAATAATTGCGCCTGATCATCTAAAATGGGTGGAATTTCTTCTTTTACTTTCGATGCAAACTCTTGTTGTGTAATCAAAACCACTTGTACTTTTTTTCTTTTAGAAAAGATTTTAGAAAAGACAGCATTTGTATTTTCCGTAATAATATCTTCTGTTGTCAGCGATGAAATTGATTTATTGTTTGGTGTAGAAACAATCTCGTTGTTATCCAATCTCATAGCAATTTGCAGCACCTCCACTTTGCCCCAGCTTTTGTAGCCAGCACTTTGCTGCTCAAAATACTCAGCGGCATTTAGTAGTTGTTGTATGGTTTGTGTTTTTGTCATGTTTTATTTTCTGCTCACATCTTGTCGTCATTGCGAGGCACGAAGCAATCTTTATAAAATTCAACAGATTGCTTCACTCCATTTCATTCCGTTCGCAATGACGTTATGCGGTTTGTTTTTTAGAAGCGATGAATAATTCACAAGCTTTTTCTAAGGTACGCGCCACTTCAAAGGTGTCTTCCAAATCTTTTCCAATACAAACAACTCCATGGTTCGACATTAATGCCGCATTGGATTGTTCAATCGCTTTGGCTGTTTCTACCGTTATTTTTTTTGTATTAGGCAACGCGTATGGTGCTGCTTTTATCGTCTTCGCTCCCAGTATTTTCTGATGCTCTACATTCAACACCACCACATCTTTCTGCGCCGCTGCTACTATGGATGCATACAACTGATGAGTATGGATAACCGCATTGATGTGCGGTCGTGTTTTATATACTTCGCAATGCAGTTTCAGTTCTGATGAAGGTTTCAGTTTGCCTTCGTATTTCAATGTATAAATATCCACCAGCACCATTTCTTCGGGTGTCAGTTCATCGTATTTTCTGCCACTGGGCGTAATCACCATTTGCGTATCACTCACCTTGATGCTCACATTGCCCCAGGTGCGTGCTACCAGGCCTTCTTTTAGAAGTAATTTACCTGCTTCACATACTTTTTCTTTTGCTTCCTGAATAGTCATCATTATAATTCGAATCTTGTTTTATTAATAGTTTTATAGGCTTTACTGAGCTGATGAAACACGCGTTGATAGGTTTCAAAAAGTTCGTTGTATATTTTATGGTGATTTTGATTTGGAATAAAGGTATCCACCTGTTGAATAAGTTTATGAATCTCAGAGAAATCATTTAAGGCTCCCGAACCCACCATCGCACACATGGCCGCACCAAATGCACCCGCATTTACAGGCTGCGAAGTGGTGATGATTTTCCGGTTGGTAACATCCGCTATCAATTGCATCCATGATTTATTTTTGCTGCCACCACCTGTAATCTTTAAAGTTTTAATTTTGAAAGCATAATCCTTTTCCAAATTGTTTATGGTCCAACGTAAGTTATAAGCAATGCCTTCAAAGTTAGCGCGCGCAATATGTGCTCTTGTATGCTGATGTGTGAGATTAAATAAGGTGGAGCGTGTTGTGGTGGTACTGACCGGACAACGTTCCCCTAAAAACCAGGGCGTCATAATTAAGTAATCAGCACCTGGATTGGTTGCATTGATTTCTTGTTCAATTAATAAAAACAAATCTTGTTCAGATAGTGTTTCTTTTTCTTTTTGATAATAGGTATTTACCATCCATTGCGTATTGATACCCGCAGATTCTGTGATACCCACTACAATATTTTTTGTTGGATCGGCACTTTGCAAACAAAAAGTAGCATTCTTAAACTTTAAATTTCTGGCTGTAGACACACCCACCCAAGCGGATGTTCCAACATAAATATGTGCTTCGCCTTCACCGATGGCTGTTGTACCAATAGCAGCACTTTGTGTATCATCGCAACCGCCATAAACGCCCGTATTTACTGTCAGTCCGAGCTGTTCGGCTGCTTCTTTTGTGAGTGTGCCAACTAAATCAACAGAGCGAACTAAATCCGGAAGTTTATTCAAATCGATTTTACACAATTTAAAAAACAGACGTTCCCAGTCTTTCTTTTTTACGTCAAATGCATAAGAACAGGCACCGGACCATTCCGCCACCATCTTGCCTGTACATTTATATTTTAGATAGCCATTTACATCTAAGATCTTATAAGTGTTGTTGTAAATTTCAGGATGTTTATCCTTTAACCAGATGATCTTTGGAATCACATCTTTTCCCGTCAGCTCCGTACCCGCTACCAATTTGAACATTCGTTTCCCACCAAAATAATTCATGGCTTTTCTGGCTTGTTCTTCTGCTCTGCCATCTACCCAGGAAATGTTCCGATGCAGCACGGTTCCGTTCTTATCTACCGGTATGACTCCTTGTGCCTGCGTAGAAAACGCGATTCCTTTTATATCTTCTTTTGAGATGCTGATTGATTGGATAATCTTGTTCGTCGCCTTACATATGGCATTCCAGTAATCCAGAGGTTCCTGTTCCACCCAACCCGGATTAGGCATAAACAAGGGATATTCTTCTATCGCAGTTGCCAGTACATTTCCATTCGTATCTATTAAAATAGATTTTACGCTACTGGTACCAACATCGTATGACAGAAAATAGTGCAATCTTATTTTTTTACATTTTTAAAGACTTTCTCAAATCTGTTTAAAGCATCATCAATCACTTCATCGGTATCCGCCATACTGCAATAGAGGCGGCTTCCTGCTAAAGTTACGATTCCTTCTGCCATGTAGGCTGCTCCATACTCTTCCATCAGCTTTTTTCGTTCGTTAATTTCAGCCAGTACAGATTTTATTTTCAGCAGTTTAATCTTTACATATAATGTTCCAGCTGCTTCTAAATGACAAATGGAACCTTGGTTAAATGCCACGAATGGTAATCCGTATTTATCAATCAGTTGATTTAATCCAAGTGTTATTCTGTCACCGGCTTTTCCTGCTTTCTCACAGGCATTGGTTCTTTCTATTTCCAACAAGGTATGATATCCGGCACAGCAACTTAATGGATTCGCAGCCATGGTGCCGCCTACTTTCACTTTCTTGCCACCTTGCAGACCAGCCGCTAAACCATCCATGTATTCGGCTTTGCCGCCAATGCCGCCTGCTGAAGGATAACCGCCAGCCACCACTTTGCCAAAAATAGTTAAATCCGGTTTGACATTAAAGTATCCTTGCGCACCACTCATACCAACGCGGAATGCAGTCACCACCTCATCAAAAATCAATAAAGCACCATATTTGTCGCATAACTCGCGCGCTTGCTGCGCAAATTCTTTATACACCGGATAGGTTCCGCTTTCCGGACCGAGTGGTTCTAAAATAACAGCAGCAGTTCCGCCACGCAACCTGTTCCATTTTAATTTGCTTTCCAAGGCATCAATATCATTTGGCGGCACGGCTTGTGTGTGCCAATGCATCATAAATGGAATTCCTTTGGCATCGAAGAATCTGGTTCCCGGAATACGCAGGTCGTATATCATCTGGTCACTCCATCCGTGGTAAGCACCACCAATTTTTATAATCTTTGATTTACCGGTTTTGATACGTGCTAAACGGAGCGCACCCATCACGGCTTCCGTGCCGCTGCCTAACATTCTGAATCGTTCTACAGACGGGATATTTTTGCAAATCAATTCTGCCAGTTTGTATTCGTATTCGTGCAGTAAGCCTGTAGACGGACCGCATTCATTAATCAATTCAATGGCTTTTTCTCTTACGGATGGATAATTGCTACCCAATACCGTTGGCCCGCCGGCCTGCAAAAAATCAATGTATTTATTGCCGTCAGCATCATATAAATAGGCTCCTTCCGCTTTTGTAAAGGTTAGCGGAAACGGGTAATTGAATGCCAGATTATGCTGTACACCGCCAGGAATGTATTGCTGTGCTTTTTCATAGATTTCTCTGGATTTTGTGCACTTTGTTTTATAGAAATCCAGATAGCTTTCCATGGCTTTAGGTTCAATATGCTGCAAGGGCAGGGAAACCAACTTATCCAGTTTTTGATAAATCAGTTTTATATCATGGTATTCGCTGATAGAAAATCCTGTTGAGCTCATTTTTTTATTTTTGTTTATCTTTATAAAGTTGCCTTACAAAGTTGCAGTATAAATAAACCTGATTTTTTGATAATAGTCAAATAAAAAATTGAGCCAGAACCAACACCAGTCGTTTTACACCTTTCTTTCCCAATTCGGCACATTGCCGGTGGAAGTCATTACTGCCATAGAGCAGGTTTTGCAATACCTGGAATATCCTAAAAAACACATCTTACTGAAGAAAGGAAAACCCTGTAATTATTTATACTTTATAGAAAAAGGGCTGGCCAGGAATTTTTTTGAAGAAGATAATAAAGAACTGACGAACGATATTGTGCTGGAAGGAGAATTGCTGGTATCATTTGCCAGTTTCATTTCCAGACAGCCGTCTATGGAAACCATTGAACTGCTGGAAGACAGCGTGTTGTATGCCATCCATTATGACGATTTACAAAAATTGTATAACACCTATCCGCTTATGGAACGCACCGGCAGAATGATTGCAGAACATTATTATAATTCGCTGGCAGCAAAAAACTACCGCTTGAAATTCAGCAATACGACAGAGCGTTACGAACAGTTGTTTAATACCAAAATTGAAATCGTGAAACGGGTGCCAATCGGCATTATCGCCTCCTATTTAGGCATGAGTATTGAAACATTAAGCAGAATCAGAAGTAAACAGGATTAAACCTTTCTGTATTTTTATAGTCTAACCTAACAATGAAATTGACCGACGAGGAAATTTTACTACAATTTAAAGACCCTGCATCGAAAGAAAAGGCTTTTCGTAACCTGCTGAGTGCATATCAGGAGCGATTATATTATCATGTGCGCCGCTATGTACACAACCACGAGGACGCCAATGATATTCTGCAAAACACCTGCATTAAAGTATGGAATGCCATCGATAATTTTCGCGGGGAAGCTGCCCTGTACACCTGGCTATACCGCATCGCGGGCAACGAAGCAATTACCTTTCTTAATAAGAATAAAAAAAGAAATGAAGTAGATATTGAGCAGACTTCGGCGCAGTATCGTGGAGCATCAGACGGCATTGGTGCGGATGAAATGACGCTGAAACTGGAACGTGCGATTGCCTCTTTGCCAGACAAACAAAAGCAGGTCTTCATTATGCGCTATTACGATGAAATGCCTTATGAGAAAATGGCTGAAATATCCGAAACATCGGTGGGTGCCCTGAAAGCATCTTATCATCACGCCGTAAAAAAAATTGAAGAAATACTAACGGCTTAATTAAACCTTTACAAATAATCATCGTCTAATTAGAAATGAACAACCAAACAGACATACTGAACGAATTGAAAGAACTTTCTCCTTTTCTTTTACAAGTAAAAGAAACCGAAAAGCCTTTGTCTGTTCCTGCACATTATTTTGAAGATTTTACTGATACTATTTTTGCTGAAATAAAAACAAAACGGGGCTTTCTGGAAACGCTTCAAAAAGAAAAGACAACGGTTCCGCCGGCTTATTTTGATAAGTTTGCCGATAATATCATTGCCAAAATAAAAGCAGAAGAAGCATTGGTAGAGAAAGGTAAAATAAAAGCACTACCCAAGCAACAAAATAAGGTATTTCAGTTATTTACACGTGTTGCTTTCGCCGCCTCAGTTGTTGGTGCCATGTTCTTTATAAAACACATACAGAACGATGAATTGCCGCTAAACAATTGTGCGGATGGTATTGCCTGTCTGACACAGGAAGAGATTTATAATTACATGAATGCCAACAGCCACGAATTTGATGTGCAGCAGATACAGGAAGTGGTAAAACCGGTAGTGGATACTATTGAAACAAAAATTGACATTGAGTCGAAAGACGCAACAAAGTATATTGAAGAAAACAAATTGATTTTAGAGTTTGACGACAGCTCAACAGATATCTTTTAATACCAACTAAAAATTAAACATTATGAAAACAATACTTACATTATTAGCAGGCATTTTCTTACTGATGAACAGTATGATTGCGCAGCCACCGCCACCACCGGATGGTCCAGGAAATGAAAAAATTGAAGCACTGAAAATTGGCTTCATCACCAAACGTTTAAATTTAACGCCTGAAGAATCCCAGAAATTCTGGCCGGTTTACAATCAGTATGAAGCAGAAAAGAAACAAATCCGCCAGACAACTATTGGCACAGTGAAAGAGCTGAAAGAGGATGGTGATTTTACGAATGCAGAAGCGGAACTGGCTATTGCGAAGCATATTGAATTTAAATCGAGAGATTTGGACTTGACAAAAAAATATGTGCTTGAATTCAAAAAAATATTACCTGCCACAAAAGTTGCCAAACTGATAACAGCCGAAGAGCAATTCAAAAAAATGCTGATGAAACAAGCACAGCAAGGCGGTCCGAAACCGAACGGGCAAGGCGGCAAACCATGGAAAGGACAAGGAAAATAGACATTTAGAGTCAAGACTATTAGAATCAAGATAAAGAAAGCCGGACAAAATTGTCCGGCTTTCTCTTTTTATAGTCTGAATATCTTGCTTCTAAAAAGTCTCTAAATCTAATTCGCCACTTCGCTCAAAAACTTCAAGCGTACTAATTGTATCTCGCGCAGTTCGATGTCTTCTTCTTTTAGTTTTTTGTAAGCCACATCCACATTATCGCTTTCCGCCTGCATAAAATAATCGTAAATTTCTTCCTGTATATCTTCGTCCACGGCATCTTCCAGATAGTAATTGATATTTACTTTAGTTCCTGAATTTACGATGGTATCCAGTTCTGTAATCAGATCTTCCATTTGCAACCCAAACGAACTGGCAATATGTTCCAGCGGCATTTTCTTATCGATGGATTTGATAATATTTACTTTTACGTTAGAGTTTTTATCCGCTGTCTTTATGATAGAAAAATCTGCGGAACGTTCAATATTATTGTCCTCCACGTATTTTTTAATCGCTTTCAAAAACGGCTCACCAAACTTTTGTGCTTTCGCGGTATTCACCCCGTGCATTTTAGCTAATTCCTCTTTATCAAACGGAAAAAACGTGGCCATTTCTTCCAGAGATTGCTCCGAGAAAATAGCATAGGGCGGCAATTTTAATCTGGCTCCTTCTGTTTTACGAATGCCCGTTAAAATTGACATCAAGGCTGGCTCCAGCACACTCCCGGATTTTCCATTCAATGTCACTTCTTCATCGTCTTCGCCATCTTCAAATTTATGGTTCAATACAATTTTTGAGGACACTGGTTTTTTTACGAATTTTTTGCCTTCTTCGGTCAGTTTCAATACGCCGTATTGTTCAATATCTTTTTCCAGTAAATTCAGCAATATCGCTTTGCGCACTACGGAGTTCCAAAATACCATATCGCGGTCCGCACCTTTACCGAATATTTTTATCTTATCTAAATTATTCGCTGTAATATCTGCTGATTTTCTGCCAATCAGAATATTGATAACATTCGGAATATTGACACGTTCATTCGTGTCTGCCACCACCTGCAATGCCAGTTTTATTTCATCCTTGGCTTCAAACTGTTCTTTCGGATGCAGACAATTATCGCACTTGCCGCAGTTTTGCATTTCTTCTCCAAAATAATGCAGCACGAATTTCTTACGGCATTCTCCGCTTTCACAATAAGCCTCCACTTCACTTAATTGCATCACGGCAATTTCTTTTTCTGCTACAGATTTTTCCTTGTTGGATAAAATGAATTTCTCGAACTTATGAATTTCTTTCGGAGAAAAATAGGCAATGCAAATTCCTTCCAAACCATCACGACCTGCACGGCCTGTTTCCTGATAATAATTTTCCAGCGATTTCGGAATATCAAAATGTATCACGAAACGCACATCCGGCTTATCAATACCCATTCCGAAAGCAATTGTAGCCACAATTACATCCACATCTTCCATCAGAAACTGATCCTGACGTTCACTACGCACAGATGCATCCAACCCAGCATGATAAGCCGCTGCATTGATGCCGTTGACCTGTAAGACTTCCGCTAACTCTTCCGTAGAATTTCTGCTCAGACAATAAATGATACCCGATTTATTGCCGCCTTTTTTTATGAATTTTATAATGTCTTTTATTGCGTCCTGTTTACTCGGCTTCGGACGAATTTCGTAGTATAAATTATCACGAAGGAAGGAAGAAATAAAAATCTCCGGATCTTTCATGCCTAATGTTTTCACAATATCTGATTGTACTTTTGGTGTTGCCGTTGCCGTTAATGCTACAATAGGAATATTGTCTTCAATTTCATTCAGCATGCCTTTTATCTTGCGGTATTCCGGTCTGAAATCATGACCCCATTCCGAAATGCAATGCGCCTCGTCTACGGCAACAAATGAAATCTTAATGGTTTTTAAGAAGTCAATATTTTCCTGTTTCACCAACGATTCAGGTGCCACATACAATAATTTACATTTTCTGTTGGTAATGTCTTTTTTTACCTGTGTTATCTGCGCCTTATTCATTTGCGAATTAATGAAGTGCGCAATATTATCTGTACTGCTGTATCCGCGGATTAAATCCACCTGATTTTTCATCAATGCAATCAAAGGGGAAACAATGATAGCGGTTCCTTCCGATATGATGGCCGGCAACTGGTAGCACAATGATTTGCCGCCGCCGGTTGGCATGATGACGAATGTATCTTTTTTAGAAAGAATGCTTTCTATAATAGCCTGCTGATTGCCCTTAAATTTTTCAAATCCGAAATACTCTTTTAACGCGCCTGTAATGGAAACTGGTTGTATACTCATAAAAATAAACTGTGTTAGAATAAAAACGTTCCCGCAAAAGGAGAACGCAATTACAACATTTAATATACTCAAAAATACCGAAAACACTTGGGTTTTAAGTGTTAAAATTGTTTATGTAACTTTTAATTAATTGTATGGTTTTATTAATGTTTTCGGGACTCTTGATGTAAATCAACAACCCAAACATGAAGTGTTTGCTTTTTGACCATCTATTTAATTATCTTTGTAGTTGATTATGAATAAAAATACATACGCAGCTATTATGGCGGGTGGCATTGGAAGCCGCTTTTGGCCTGCCAGCAGAACTGCAAAATCCAAGCAGTTTCTGGATATATTAGGTACCGGAAGAACGCTGATACAGGCTACTTATGACCGTTTTCTGAAGATTTGCCCTAAAGAGAATATTTTCATCCTTACCCATACCGATTATATTGATTTGGTAAAACAGCAATTACCGGATATTACGGATGAGCAAATCTTAACAGAGCCGGCAAGAAAAAACACCGCGCCTTGTATCGCTTACAGTGCTTTTAAAATCAATAAGTTAAACCCGGATGCGAACATAATCGTAGCTCCTTCAGACCATATTATTTTAAATGAACCTGAATTTGTGCGGATTGCAGAGTTGGCCGTTGATTTTGTCTCTAAAAACAATGCATTAGCCACATTGGGTATTCGTCCTACTCGTCCTGATACCGGCTATGGTTACATTCAGTATTTTGAAGATGAAACTTCAGAAGGTATTCATAAAGTAAAAACATTTACAGAAAAGCCAGAGAAAGAAGTGGCTAAACAGTTTTTAAAAAGCGGTGACTTTTTGTGGAACGGCGGTATTTTCATCTGGAATGTTAAAAGCATTTTATCTTCTTTAGAAAAAAATCTGATTCAGGTGTACGATGCCTTTGTGGAAGCAGAACCGGATATATTAACACCAAATGAAAAAGACGCGGTAGAAAAAGCTTTCATCACCTGCCCGAGCATTTCCATAGATTATGGTATTATGGAGAAAGCTGATAATGTATATACCTTGCCTTCCAGTTTTGGCTGGAGCGACTTGGGTACCTGGGCCTCTTTATACGAAGAAAAAGAAAAAGACTACTTTAATAATGCGGTGAATGGCAATAATGTAGTCGTGTATGATTCTAACAATAATATCATCAATGTCCCGGATAAAAAACTGGTGGTCATTCAGGGCCTGGAAAACTTTATTGTGGTAGATACGGATGATGTATTGTTGATTTGCAGCAAGGACGAAGAACAGCGTATCAAAGAATTCACACACGATATTAAAATGAAAAAAGGCGAAAAATATCTGTAGTCATCAGTAATAAGTAATAAGGATTAAGTACATAAATAAGGTATTTTACATATCTTCATTTCAAATTCTCAAAAATCTACCTTCTAAATTGAACTTATGGCAAATTTATTCGCAAAGAAAACCCTTGAGCTTATATTAAAAGAATCTTCGGAAACGGGAGAACACACCCTGAAGCGTACGCTGGGTTCTGCTGCATTGCTGGCATTAGGAATAGGTGCTATCATTGGGGCAGGTATTTTTGTCCGTACCGCTGCAGCTGCCGGTAACCATGCTGGTCCGGGCGTAATGTGGTCGTATGTGATTGCCGGTATCGGCTGTGCATTTGCCGGATTATGTTATGTGGAATTTGCTTCCATGATTCCCATTGCTGGCAGTGCTTACACGTACTCATATGCCACCATGGGCGAGTTTGTTGCCTGGATTATCGGCTGGGATTTAATTTTAGAATATGCCCTTGGTGCTGCCTGTGTGGCTATTGCCTGGTCCGAATATCTCAATAAATTCTGTGAACATTATTTTGGATTTTCGATACCGTACGCGTTTTGCCATTCGCCGTTTCAGGCAGAAATTATAAACGGTGCGGCAACGGGTGTACATGGTATTATCAATATTCCGGCCTTATTTATATTGGGAATCTTGACGCTAATTTTAATTCGCGGCACACAGGAATCTGCAAATTTTAATTCGGTGATTGTTGTGGTGAAAGTGGTGATTGTTATTATTTTTATTGCAGTGGGATGGCAGTTTATCAATCCGGTTAACCATGTACAAATTGTACCGGAAAACACCGGAGCGGTTGGCTTGTTCGGCTGGCACTGGGATGGCGTTTACGGCTGGAGCGGTGTATTGCAGGGTGCAGGAATTGTATTCTTCGCCTATGTTGGTTTTGATGCCGTTTCTACTGCAGCACAGGAAGCAAAAAATCCGCAGAAGGGTATGCCGATTGGTATTTTAGGTTCTCTGGCATTTTGCACGGTATTGTACATTTTGTTTTCATATGTATTAACGGGCGTTGCCAACTATAAAGATTTCAGCACTACAGGCCCTGGACATGAAGCAGCGGTAGCATATGCCATTACGCATTATATGCCGGGCTATGAATGGTTTGCCGGTTTAATTACTATCGCTATCCTTGCAGGTTTTTCTTCGGTAATCTTAGTGATGTTATTAGGTCAGTCACGTGTGTTCTTCTCTATGTCTAAAGATGGTTTGCTGCCAAAAGTATTTTCTGAAGTGCATCCAACTTTTAAAACGCCCGCAAAAGCAAATGCATGGTTATTTTTCCTGGTGGGAATTTTTGCCGCATTTGTTCCCGGAGATATTGTGGGTGATATGACGAGTATCGGAACCTTGTTTGCATTTATATTAGTATCTGCCGGTGTCATTATGATGCGCAAATCAAACCCGGATGCAGTTCGTCCGTTTAAAACACCGTTGGTGCCATTGGTACCCATCTTGGGAATTTTAGTTTGCGGCTTTATGATTTTTGGATTGGGCTGGGAAAACTGGGCACGTTTGGGCGGCTGGTTATTACTGGGTTTTGTAATCTATTTCGGATACAGTAAAAATCACAGCAGAATAAATAACCCCGGAAAATATTCACAAGAACATCCCGGTGGGATTGTAAAATAAAGTAAAGAAAAAAGAGGGTGATTTAAAAATCACCCTCTTTTTTTATCCGCAACAAACTAAATTATTCCTCGCTAAATGGTAATGCCGCTTTTAATTTAGAATGTAATTTCTCATTATAACTTTCCAGTAAATAATTGAAGTAATTTTTGGTGGCCTTGCTTAAACAAGAAATGTATACATTCAGGCGGTATTGAATTTCATCCTGCAAAATATTAATCAAGGGCAATGCATCTAAATAATTGGTCGTGTTTGCCTTTATTCTTTCATAATGATTTTCGATAGAAATATCCAGCGATTCTAAAGTCTTCTTTCCTTTATTATATAAAGAATAATACACCTTCTCCATATCAAAATCAAAATCGGTGGTGTTGGGAAACTGTTCTTTCACCATATCCGGTAAGTCATAAATCAATCCTTTTTCCATTTGCTGCTCACGTTCATACAAATGTTCCAGGAATTTCTCCGGATTGATAAACACATCGCGCCAGTCGATATAATCCTGCCACAATCCTAAACGGCGGGCATTGTTTCCTAAGTCAATTACCGTAAAATGATTTTTTGTCGGCAAACGTCTGCTGCCTCGTCCAATCATCTGATGATACAAGGTTAGTGAACGCGTAGCTCGATTTAATATAATACACTCTACTGTCGGTTCATCAAAACCGGTAGTTAAAATTCCAACCGATGTTACAATCGCATCCGGCGTATCTTTCAGCCATTGCAGCACTTCTTTTCTGTCTTGTTTATTGCTGGTACTATCTAAATGTCGAATAGCAACTCCCTGATCGCTTAGAAACTTTTCTACGGATTTAGAAGTGGCAACGGATGAGTTAAAAATCAGTGTTTTTTTGCCTAATGCTTTTTCTTTGTAGGCACGTAATAATTTTTCATGCATATCAAAATGCATGTAAATTCTGTCTAACGAACTTACCGTGTAATCACCATCAATACCTACTTTCAAGCCTCCTAAATGCACATCGTATGTATACGTTGTTGCATCACTCAGATAACCTTTGGAAACGAGTTCTTTGATAGAATCGCCGATGATGAGTTTTTTATAGTTCTGTGATAAGGGCAAATTCTGGTTAGAACTCAGCGGTGTTGCCGTAACTCCTAAAATAATTGCTTTTCGGAAATAGTGAAATATTTTACGGAATGAATTATAATGCGCCTCATCCACAATTACCAAATCGATATCCTGCAAATATTCTTCATCATCTTTCAATCGGTTGTTCAGTGTTTCCACCATCGCCAGAAAACACAAGTATTCCTGCTGATCCGAAATTTCCTCCACTTCACTCGTAATTAATTTACAATGAATACCGGCTTCTTCCAATGCATTTGCCGTTTGTTTCAGTAATTCAATACGGTGTGTTAAAATCAAAATTTTCTTTTGATGTTCTTCGATGTATTTTCTGGAAATCTCGGAAAAGATGACGGTTTTACCACCGCCCGTTGGTAATTGAAATACGATGTTTTCACGCT
This sequence comes from Sphingobacteriales bacterium, assembly GCA_016721245.1. Classification (GTDB taxonomy): domain Bacteria; phylum Bacteroidota; class Bacteroidia; order Chitinophagales; family JADIYW01; genus JADJSS01. The sequence goes on along the minus strand of JADKIQ010000009.1, from coordinate 203,745 downwards.
TTTCATTTTCGTGCAAATGATCGAAAATACGTCTGATGTATTCTTCCTGGTACGGATATAATTGCTTCGCCGTTTCAGCGCGTTCTTTAATGCCTGTTATCTTCATGTATTAAGTAGTAGTTCTATTGCAAAATGTGTACCAATAGGGTTACGTTAAACACATGTTTTAATCATTTTGCAACTGCGCAATATACAAATTTTAATGCAAGTAAAAAAGAAGAAGTGTTATAAAATCATGTCTTTGTAAGAAAGAAGGGTGGAAAACCCTTTTTGCTGAAAATAAGTGGTAATCATTTCCGGTGATTCATCGCTGGCCACCAATATAAAATCGCCGCCCCAGGCTCCAAGCGACTTAACCGTTCCCGGAAAATCAGAAAAATAAATTTCTTTTACTTTTCGCAAATTCAACACATTTCCTACAATATTTTCATGCACTTCTAAGTAATAACAGAATTCGTCTAATTCGTTGGCGTGAATAAGCTTTTGCGTGATTTCAGAAATTTGTTCTATATATTCTGTTTTATCTATTGTGAGGTTTTTATAATGTTGGATGCCTTCGCGCGAATTTTGCTTTTGGTTGAGATGAACGAAGTAAAGATGCTCTTTGAAAGTTGGATTGAAATCTATTGCAGTCGTGAGTCGTGAGTCGTGAGTCGTGAGCTGATACTTGATTGCACTTTTTGCTGTGGCACAGGCAATATCGTAACCAGAACCGCCGAATGTTTTGGCTAACAATTCGTACGGGTCAACGTTTGCATATTGTGCTAGTAAACTTATTAAAGTAGAAGAAGAACCGAGGCCCCAGTTTTGAGGAAAATCGAGTTTAGTTGTGATTTGGGAATTGAGATTTGAGTTTACAAAGGCTTAGAATATTCTGAAGAGTTTTTGCAACATCCTTATCACTCGAAGAAATAATTTCCAGTGATTCGGAAAATTGTGCTTCAAACCAAACCTTGTTTTCATGGTCAATACTTTTCCATAAAATTCCTTTTTCTGCTGATGGTTCAACACTCAGTGACTGACCAAATTTTGTCGGCAATGCCAAGCCCACAGCACCGTCTAAGATGAAGTATTCACCGCTGAGTAAGAGTTTGCCGTTGGCGTGGTAGGTTTGCGTCATGTGCTACAAAATTAAAAATAAAAGGCGTTCATTATAGCATTTAAAAAATTCGTTATTTTTGAGCATATGTCAAAGTATCAAACTGTTGATGAATATATTTTAGCACAAGATGCGTCTTCGAGAATTCTTATATTCTTATTACGTGATATTATTCTTTCCACGTCGTCTGAAATTACAGAACGTTTAAGTTTTAATTGTCCTTTTTATCATTATAAAGGTATGCTATGCTATATCAGCATTGAAAAGAAAACGGTTTATATTGGCTTTTGTCGTGGTAGCTTTCTGAAAAACAAATATCCCTTTTTAGAAATCAAAAACAGAAAATTGATTGCATCTATTTCCTATAAAAATTTGGAAGACGTAGATGCAGAAGTCATTCAGAGTATCCTGAAAGATTCTATGGAACTGAACAATAAAAAAACAAAGTGGTTTGTGAAATAATTACTTCACCTCTTTCTTCGCACTCCTAAATTGCTCCAGCATCACTCGCGTAGTCGTAAATGAAACAATTTTATCTTTGAAATACACCAAGGCATAATCCTTTTCTTCTTCGGTAGCATTGTAATAATTTAAGATATTCAACAAGTGCATTTTCATATGTCCTTGTTGTATGCCTACCGTTGTCATTGCTTTTAGTGCTGCGAAGTTTTGTGCCAGTCCGGCCACCGCACAGAACATCATCAGCTGCTCTGCATTCGGGTTGCCTAATATCTGCAAACTACGTTTTACCATTGGATGTAATTGCGTCAATCCGCCAACGGTTCCCACCGCCAACGGTAAATCTATCCAGAATTTGAAGATGCCGTTTTCTACCGTGCAATGCGTCAGTGAGCCATATCTTCCGTTGCGAGCCGCATAGGTATGACCGCAAGCTTCCACTGCGCGGAAATCGTTTCCGGTGGCAATAATCAAAGCGTCTACTCCGTTGTAAATTCCTTTGTTGTGTGTGGTGGCACGGTGCGGATCCACTTCTGCAATCTTTACGGCAATGCGTACTTTCTCTGCAAATTCTTCCGCAGAGATATCTCCAAAACTTCCGAGTTCTTCCACTTTACATTCCACCGTGGCTCGCGCCAGACATTCGGGTGTGTAATTAGAAACGATGGCAAGAATTACTTTTACGGTTCCGTATTTAGGGTTCTTTCCTACAATTTCTTTTAGCGTAGAAGCATATTCTTCCAGACAGGTGTTGATGAAATTCGCTCCCATGGAATCGCAGGTATCAAATGATGCTTTCAGCTGGAAATAACCTTCTTCATATTGCGTCATATCTATCAGCTCGATGTCCTTCACCCCGCCACCGCGTTGCTCCATATTGAAAGAGATATACTTGCTGCCTTCCAGCAACTGCGCTTTGATGCTTTGAAAATCTGCCTTCAGTTGCGCTTCATCTCCTTTATAAATAAAATGTACCTGTCCGATTTTCGTCGTGCCTAAAATTTCTGTTTTGAAACCACCGCGGGTGCTCCAGAATTTTGCTGCATTCGACATAGCTGCCACCACAGAGCTTTCCTCAATCGCCATCGGTAAACAATAATAGTCGCCGTTGATTAAAAAGTTAGGTGCAATAGAATACGGAAAGAAATAATTGGTGATGGTGTTTTCAGAAAATTCATCCAGCACTTTTTGTGTGTTCAAATCGCGGTGCCAATACGAAATCAGTTCTGCCTTTGCTTCCAGGTCATTATTCAGGTAGTTGGCTACCAGCCAGTCTATTTTTTCTTCTTTGCTGAGTTTGGAATATCCTGCTATATTTTTCATCTGTCTATTTTAATTGTTTCCCAATTTGAAACGTCTTATCTATATGTTTTTTTATTTTGTCTTCTGCAACATTTTTTATGGGAGAAAACACCGTAACTTTTACCGGATTTATTCCCGAAAATTGTAAAATAGTTCTTTTGAACTGTTGTATTCCGGGGTTGCCGTACACCAATCTGAAATACCAGTAAGGCGTATCCATGGTAGCAATAATGTGTGCTGATTTTCCCGTCAGCAACTTATCCCACCACACGGAATTTTCGCGGTATTGAAACGCAAAGCCCGGTAAAAAAAGCCGGTCGAAAAATCCTTTTAACATAGCCGGCATTCCACCCCACCAAATCGGAAAAACAAAAACCAGATGTTCCGCCCATTTTATTTTGTCCCAGGAATCTAACAAATCCGGTTCGAGTTCCGTACGTTTTTTATATCCATACTGCAGATTCGGATTGAACTGTAAATCTGCCATATTAATTTCTTTAATCTCAGCTCCCGATTCCAGAGCCCCTTTTTTATAGGCTTCTGCTAAGGCAAAATTTAAACTCTCCTTGTTTGGATGACCGTTAACGATGAGTATTTTTTTGCCCATGTAATGAATTGATTTATCTCACTTTAAAAAAAGCTTTCGACAGTTTTAAGCCTTCTATCTGAAAGTGTAAAAACTGCTCTAACTCTTCGTATGATTTCTCTGCGTATTGCAACAAAGCGGAGGCTTGTCCGTATACGGATGGTGCATTCAGTTTTTCCATCAGATAATATCCATCCAGGAAATTTTTAATGCCGCCTGAAATGATAAATTGCCTGCACAAGAACTGATTACCTAATTCCAGTTTCAGTTCATTGACAAATAATACCATTTCTTCCGCGCTGTGTCCAATCTGTGCAATGGATTTATAGATCTCCAGTTTTTCCTTATCGCCGCGCAGCAATTCCAGTTTCGAAAAATTAGTGCCGCCGTGTGCCGCAAATTCTATTGCTTCAATGGGTAACTGTACCAATGCCCGCAAACTTTCTTTTCCGAAACCTTGTCCTACTTCTTTTATAATTACTTTTTGTTTGGTTTTATCTAAAAACTGCTGAATCGTTTTTATCGGCGCTTCGGTTATTTTATCACCTTCCGGCTGCAGCCATTCCTGCAATGGATTTACGTGAATGATGATACCGTCTGCCTGTAATTTGTCTACGAGCTGATCTATCTTATAAGCCTCATTATCTTTCAGCAGCGTATCTAATTGCGCTATACCGATGTTGGCATAAAACGGCAAGTCGTCTCCGATAATTTTTCTGAAATCAAAATCTTTAAGACGTTCATCATTTTCCAATAAGGCACGACAAGAACCCAATCCCATACCCATGCCGAATGTTTTGCAGGCACGCGCCAGATTCTCATTTATCTGATACGCTTTTTCCGTGCCTCCGGTCATGCTGGATACCCAAATTGGCGTTTGTATTTGTTTACCTAAAAAAGCTAAAGATGCTAAAGATGCTGCAGGGTGGGCGGACAAAATCGGTTCATAAGAAAACCGTTTATCCAAAAAAGCGGTTTCTACCTGCGATTGAAAAGCAAGTTGAATATGATCCTGTTTGCGTTCTGCCGCCGTAGGATCGGTGGCTGGTATTTTTTCGAGATGGTCCAAAATGTGTATGTAAAGTTACGGATATTAACGTTTAGAAACGTTAATAGTTCAGGTATTTATGGTTATAAAATCTGAAAATCGCCCTATTTCACCTTTAGCGAGTAGGCTGATTTTTGCAAATCTTTGAGCCAAAGATCGCGTTTGTGGCGCAGCAGCCAGCCTGCCGTCTGGTAAATATGTCCGTTCGGTGCTTCAAACACATCCACCACAAACTGAAAACGGTGGTCTTGTTTTTCTGAAGACAAAATGCCGGAAATCTGAAATTCTTTTACTTTCAGTTGATTTGCCGTCGTGAACACGGTATCTCGTGCTTCCACGTTGGGTTCTTTCATATTTCTTTTTAACTGGCCAAAAATGGAATCGCACATCAGCTCAAAGCCCTGTTCGCCGGGTTTCATGCCATGGTCTACGAGGATGAAATACACATCGCGGTAGTCATTTTTAAGCTGCAGTAAAGTGTTTTTTTCCGGATAGACATCATCTGCCTTGAACAGGTAAGACGGATATTCTATACTCACATTTTTATCGGAAAACACTTCCGGCGTTTTGCTGTAACGGCATGCTGAAAATGACAGGATTATAAAAAAATACAGGATTTGCTTTTTCATGGGGTAAAGATAATTGTTTAGAAATAATATCACTTTCTAAAAATGGATTTTGCTGCCGTTTTGTTGCAGCCATTTGCGATGTGTTTTGTAATCCGGCATCACATTTTCTACGTGTTTCCAGAATTTTGGCGAATGGTTCATCTCTTTCAGGTGCGCCAATTCATGAATAATCACGTAATCTATAATGATTTGCGGCAGCAGCAGCAGTTTGGTAGCGAAGGATATTTTACGACTTGATGAGCAGCTGCCCCAGCGGGAAATGGTATGTTTTACATCTACTTTTTCAATTCTTTCTTTAAAATAAATATCATTCCAGTATAAAGTGCGTTTCTGCAACTCAGGTAAAAAATATTTTTCTGTAAAGCGCAGCAGAAAGCGCTGTATTTCGAGAATTTGTTTTTTGTGCGGCTGATTTTCCAGTAAATATATTTTCAGGGTAGTATCTCCACGGTAGCTTAATTTATTTTTTCCTGTTGCAATAAATTCTATTTCCGTTCTGAATTCTTTCCCGTAAATTTTCAACACGCGTCCCTGATAATACTCTACGGTATGCTGGTGTTCATGGTAATATTTTTTTTCTTCAATTTGTTGTCTTGCCCATACCAGAAACTGCTTCAGCGTTTTTTCTTTATCTGCTACAGAAATATGTTTGGGTAGTCGGACAATAATTTCGTTTTTACCCAAAGCCACCCGGGAGGAATTCCGGGCTTCCACAATAATCTTTACCGGTACCGGCAGGTTTTCTGTATTGTAAATATTTACACTCATTCTTAAATTGCTGGATGGTTAGCATCAGGATTGTAAGACAACTATTAAAAAGATCCTGAATCTTATTGTGTTGGTGCTAATGGTCTATACCACTTTCACGAACATATTCTGCGCTGCATCTTTACTGATGGTCATTTGTTTTTTTTCATTAATCATAATTTGTATCGTCTCATCAAATTCTTCTTTATCCAGAATTTTTATTTTGTCATTTAATTTCAGCTGAATCTTATTCAGATACTTTAAAAAAGCGGAGGATTCATCATTAACATTTGCCAGCAGGTATTGTTTTTTCAGTTTGGCATCCGCAAGACAAATCACATTGGCAGAAGAAAAAACACCCTGTTTGTCGGGAATCGGATCTCCGTGCGGGTCAAATTTCGGATGTCCTAAATATTCATCCATTCTGTCGATTAATTCATCCGACTGTATATGTTCGAGCTGTTCCGCAATAGCGTGTACCTGATCCCAGGTGAATTTTAAATTTTTTACGAGAAAGGTTTCCCAGAGCCGGTGTTTTCTCAATACCTGAACGGCAATCTGCAAACCGGTTTTTGTTAATGAAACACCGTAATACTTTTTATAGGCTACTAATTTCTTATCCGATAGTTTTTTCAGCATATCAGTGACGGATGCTGCGGAATGCTCCAGTTTATAAGCCAGATCATTGGTCTTTACAATTCCTCTGTCGCTGATTTCACTGAGCTGAAAGATATATTTCAGGTAATTTTCTTCTACCGCACTAAGTAGTATCATGCTTTAAAATTTAGGCTAATCTAAAAATAATATTTTTAATTAGAAGAAATTATTTTTAACATTGTGGAAATTATATGTCGACAAATGATAAAAACTGGCGTTTAAAACGCACTGCGGTATCACTACCGGAGTCTTTTTCAAGCATTGCTGTTCCCAAGAATGCAACAGGCTGGAGAAAGCTGATGGCTTTTGCAGGACCAGGTTTAATGGTAGCGGTAGGTTATATGGATCCGGGCAACTGGGCTACAGATATTGCCGGCGGCTCCAGTTTCGGATATACCCTTTTATCTGTCATCTTAATTTCCAATTTGTTTGCCATCTTATTACAGCATCTCGCGTTAAAATTAGGTATCGTTACCGGCAGAGATTTAGCGCAGGCCTGTAAAGATTCTTACTCTAAACCGGTAAGCATCGCGCTGTGGATTTTATGTGAGATTGCGATTGCCGCCTGTGATTTAGCCGAAGTAATCGGTTCTGCCATTGCTATCAATTTATTATTTGGTATTCCGCTGACGGTGGGTATCATCATCACCATTTTAGATGTACTGGTGTTATTATTGCTGCAAAACAAAGGATTCCGTTATCTGGAAGCGTTTGTGGGCGGATTAATCTTTATCATTTTTTGCTGCTTTGCATACGAGTTGGCCGTTTCAAAACCTGCATTTGCTGCAGTGATGGGCGGGCTTTTACCAACCACTGAAATCATTACGAATGGTGATATGCTGTATATCGCCATTGGTATTTTAGGCGCCACCGTGATGCCGCATAATTTGTACCTGCATTCCAGCATTGTGCAGACCAGGAATTTTGAACGCAACGATGAAGGAAAAAACAGGCGATTAAATACGCCACCATAGACTCCACGGTTTCTTTGTTGCTGGCGTTTTTTATTAATGCAGCTATTTTGATTTTAGCAGCCTCTGCATTTCATTACAACGGACATAAGGAAGTGGCGGATATCAACGATGCGTATAAATTACTGGAGCCTGTGCTAGGCGTAAAACTGGCCTCTACCTTTTTTGCGATTGCGCTTTTAGCCAGCGGCCAAAACTCCACGCTGACGGGTACTTTAGCCGGCCAAATCGTAATGGAAGGATTCTTAGAGATTAAGTTAAAACCCTGGCTGCGACGATTGATTACCCGCTTAATTGCGGTAGTGCCTGCGTTGATTGTTGCATTTTTGTATGGCGAAAAAGGAACCGGCACCTTGCTGATTTTAAGTCAGGTGATTTTATCTGTACAGTTGAGTTTTGCCGTAGTACCATTATTGCAATTTACCGGCAATAAAACAAAGATGGCTCAGTTTGTAAACAGCAGCTGGTTAAATATTACTGCCTGGATTATTGCTTTAATAATTATTGTGCTGAATGGCGTGATGTTGTGGAATACGTTTGTGGTATAACTATAACATTTTAGATGTATTTCACTTCATAATCCTCTACCACATAGGTTCCTAAAATACTTTTACGGACTTGCAGTTGTATAAACTTTTGAGAGGTTTGCAGCATTTTAATTTTTGCCATCGCAGATGGTTTTACTTTCATTCGAATCGATTTATGCTGAAAAGTAAAGGTGATGTGTTTCTTCCGCCGGTTTTTTAAACCTAAAGAATAAAAAGTAATCGGGCAGATTTGTGTGATTCGTTCGTTTTTCGCGGATTGTTGTTTAATAAGAATATTTATAGGCAAACGAAATGCACAAAGCAACACGAAAGCAAGCAAAACAGCCAATATGCCATTAAAGAAAGCGGCTGGTTTTTTATTTTCTTCCTTATCGCTCGTAAAAACATTCCATCTTTTTGTGTAGTAGAATGCAATAACAAATGAAAATAAATATAGCAATGTATTTAACCAATATGGAAACAGCAAAATATGATTGCTCATATTGCGAGATACAAAAATGAGTATCAGCGATAGAATGATAAAAGATGATATATATTTGAGTTTTTTGTCACTCATTCTTTTCTCAATAATTTATAGAGTTTTATTCCTAGCATCAATAAAATAATTAAAACTGCCAGACCGATGAAACCGCTTAAGAAACTCAGGCTGGTTTTTATCACTACCAAAAATACGATGGCGAACAATAAAATAGTGGCCACCTCATTCCAGATGCGCAGTTGTGTAGACGAAAACATAAAGATGCCCTGCTGTTGCTGCTTATAAATATAATGCAGGGAGAAGTGATAGCTTACGAGCAGAAATACAAAACCCAGTTTTACATGCATCCAGGGTTGTGATAAAAAACCTGATTTAATTAACAGGGTGATGCCGACAATCATCGTGATGACCGCAGAAGGCCAGGTGATGATATACCACAAGCGTTGCTGCATGATTTTAAACTGATTTAATAAAATGGTTTTATCGGGTTCCGGTTTTTCATTTGCTTCTGTTGCGTAAATAAACAGCCTCGGCATATAGAATAATCCGGCAAACCAGTTCACCACAAAAATGATGTGCAGTGCTTTCAGATAATTGTAATCAAACATGAATGCTAATTTACGATTTACGATTTACGATTTACGATTTTGTATAATAAAAATCCGTCGGGAATTCTTCCCGACGGATTTCAATATCTTGATAAATGTTATAGTTTTATTTTACTTTAACAGTAGTTTCTTCGTTTATCCAGCATTTCACGGTGTACGGTCCCCCAACGCTTAATTTTTTTGCAACTACTTCTGCTTTTGTCGGTAAATACTTCGTATAGTCGTCGATATATTTTTTTGCTTCTGCTACCACATCATCGTCGCCACCAATTTCAATCACTTTATTAAAGTAATCGAATGCAGGCCACAATACGATTTGTGACTGGAATCCTGTGCCGGGGCCACACAATGGTCCGCTGGACAAATACAGGGTTGCAATTAAATTGTACGCTCTGATGTTTTTTGCGTTGCAGTTAATTGCTTCTTTAGCAAAATCTCGCGATGCAGGAAAATCTTCTTTTGCGTATTTCATAAATGCTATGTAATAATTTAAATCTGATTTTTTTATGCTATCTGTTTCTCTTGTCAGTGCATTCTGATACAATATAATTGCAGAGTCATATTGTTTAACTTTCACATAAATATTAGCCAGTCTCGTAGCATATGTATAGTTAGGTGCAAGGTTGTTCAGTTTTTTCAGCAATTCAACATTTGTCGAACTGTCAGCACAGCCTTTTGTTTTAGTATACACCGTTCTGATTGTTTCCAGATCGTTTGGATTAGCGTTGTACTTTTTCAGGTAGATTTCCAGCAATTTTGCACAGTCAGCAGGATCGCTTTTGTCTGCAAAATTTGTGGTATATAAATCATCCAGAACAACTTTAACATCTTTATATGCCTGTAATTGTTTGTTAGCAGGGTTAGAGATGTTTTTATCAATGATTGCAGATAATTCATCGTATTTGTTTACAGCAAATTCTGTTGTGATACCATCTTTACCTAACTGGTTAATTAATACTTTATAATACGTTTGTATGTAGTAAGGAAACGCCTTATCGCCGGTAATCGCTAATGTTTTTTCCAGTGCTTTGAGAGCTTCCGGTATGTCAGTATTTTTACCATACTTTAATAAATCGATGGCTTTTTTTCCTAACACATATTCGTCTTCTCCGTGACATTGAATCTGTTTATTATAAACTTGAAACAAGGTATCAATATAATTCTGACGTAACGTTTTGTCTGTTGCTTTCTGAATTAATGATGTATACATTATCACCCCATCCATGAATGTTTGTTTTCGAAATCCGGGAGCATTATTGTACATATTTCTCCACTGCGGAAAAGCATCGTCATACAATCCTTTTTTAAAGAATTCACGGTAAATAGAATAGGCAGGAGTTGTTTTTAAGCTATCGCCATTAATATAGCGGTTACAGTTTTGAGCCTGCATCGTTCCGAATGCTAAAAACAGGGTGCCAAAAACTAAAAAAATCTTTTTCATTGTAATGTGTCAATTGTTATCAATAATATTTTCTTCTTACAAACCATCTGTCGTTTAATGAGATTCCGAATTTAAGACGATAAAAGTTTTCACGAACGAGGTTTTTTTGAATGGTTCCTCTGCTTCCTGCCTCGAATCCGATGTTGAAAGCATATGTGTAAACTTTTTGTAATAATCCTTCATCATTAGCTGTTGTGATGATTATAGGAATACCTATTCCAAAGTTTATGCCAAACTCGTTTATTGCTGTATTATTGATTTTAATGTTGGTCTGTGTATAGTTGAAGCCGGCTCTGTATTTCAGCCTGGTGAAGAATTTAGAGAAATTCTTATCATTTGGTAAAAACTCACCACCTACTGCAATTCTCCAGCTGTTATTCAGTTTTGAAGCTGCATTATCTTCATAACCTTTATATTTACTCCAAGGTTGAAACTTGAAATCAATACCGGCTCTCCATTTTATACCGCGGGAAGCAATGATACCTACATTTAGCGTTGCAGGAATTCTGATATTCGTAGACTGTTGAAATTTTTCAGAAAGCGTATCTAAGATAGAAGATGAGCTAACTTTTGGTTTTATATAATCTGTAATAAAGTCATTTACTCCGGCATCTGTATTTCTATAACCTAAATAGCCGGATTGAAATGTATACAATGCTTCATCGATATACGTTTTTTTGCCAAATTTTATTGGAGCAGAACCCGCTAAGCCAAATGTTATGTTATAAATTTTATTGCTGTCCTTTTTACTTTTAATAGGTAAATTATATTGTGCTCCGGCATTCCATATAAAGCTGCTCACTTTAGTGTTTGTAAAAGTCCAGGTAGTATATCCGTCCGCATCGTAGGCACCTGTTTGATTTAACTGATAGGCAAGTGTATTGTTATTTAATTTACCAAACAAGTATCCCATGTTAAACCCAACATGCAGCCCTTTGTATTTGAATCCGTTTCCCCAGGAAAGGTTGTACAGGGTTCCGGATCCCTCATATTCAAACTTAACCGTTGTTGCTGTGTCGAATGCTGAAGTTTGAGACAATAAATAATCTTTTGCTGTAAATGGAAGCAAACTCACCCCGGTTACCCAGTATTTTTTTATGGGGAAAAAGAGCGATAAATAGTTTAAACTGAAGCTATTTTGTTTCGCTTTCTGTGTTTGTGTTTTTATTTTTCCGAAATTTCCCGAAAAACCTGCATCGAGCGTGGTTAATTGGAGTGCTGCATAAGAGGCAGGATTCAGGTAATTTACTGTTTCTCCGGATTGAAAGGCTGCACTTAGTCCGCCCATTTGCGCCGATTGAGCATTGTTATTATCAAATGCATAGCCTAATCCATAACGGGAATAAGGTGTATGTTCCTGAGCATTAGCTTGTTGTATGAAAACCGTTAAGGTTAAAAGTAGAAAGAGATTACGCATTATATTCCAGTATATGATTGAGCCCAATCAATGTGAAATTGGGAATTGCAAATATCTCATTTTTAAGCCTATAAACCAACAAATCGGCATCTCCGCCGGTAATTATTATATTCATTTCAGGAAATTTAACTAAATATTCATCTATCATTCCGTCTATTTCCTTGCCAGCAGCCAGCAAAACGCCCGCCAGCATGTTCGATTTTGTATCGTTTCCGATTAAATCTGCCTTATTTTCCAACGGAATTAAGGGCAATTTACCGGTGAAGGTATGCATGGCCTGCAGACGCATTTTCAGTCCGGGGTGGATGCTGCCGCCTAAAAACTCATTTTTTGCATTGATAAAATTGAAGGTAATGCAAGTGCCGCAGCCAATCACCAGGTTGTTTTGGTTGGGATAATTCGCCTGCGCTGCTGCAACTAAGGCTAAGCGGTCTTTGCCTAAGGTCTCTTTTGAATTGTATAAATTAGTAAAAGGGAGTTTCGTCCGGTGATCTAAAACCAACAGTTTTTTCAACTTACTTAAAAGCGCTGAAATATATTCCGGAATTTCAATAGTACTCGAAATAACCGCCTGCCGAATATCAACCCTGGAAATAATCTCCTGCAGATTGATTTCTTTGGAATTGTCAAACGTCATGACGGTCGACAAATGCTGCTGATTGAAGATGCCGATTTTGGTGCGCGTGTTTCCGATGTCGATGGCTAAGTTCATTTTGTCTAAACTATGATTTATCTGATTTTTTTGATGAATATGATTTTTCTGCTTCGTGAACTTTGTGTAATTTTTTTTTTGCTTTTGTGGTTAAACTATTTTTTTGCTTTTTGAATTGTTCGTCAACTTTCCGTTTTCCATATTTTTTATCAATACCAAGCCTGGTGTTTTTCCAATTTCAATTGTGCCTAAACTATCAGCAAAACCTAGTGCTTTTGCGCCATTAACAGTTGCCCAAGTTAACACCGTTTCAAAGTCTACATAAGATTGATATTTCAAAATCGTTTTCATTTCTTCTAAAATACTCAATTGCCAGTTAGAAGTTAAACTATCCGTTCCGATGCAAACCTGTGCATTCGTTTCTAAAAAATTCTTATAATTCGGCAAGCTATTTTCGATGTACAGATTCGCATTCGGACAAGTAGCCCAAAAAACATTTTCTTTTCCTATTTTTTGGTGCGCACTTTTAATATCTTCTTTTGTTGAAAGTGTGTTGTGTACGAACAGATTTCTGTTTTCCTTTTGCAGATATTCCAGTGCATAGTAAACGGAAGGCTTTTCCAGTTTGGGAATATCTTTGGTATCAAACCCGATGCGTTCGTAAAACGAGATAAAATCCCCCGTTTTGTTCAGGAAAAGCTCATTTTCCGGCGGCGTTTCCTGGTTGTGAATGGAGATGGTTTTGCTTTTAACAGATTGCTTCGCTTCACTCGCAATGACGTTAAACAATTTTCTCGAAACCGAATAGGGTGCGTGCGGCACTTTTGATTTCTTGTTTTTAGAAGTTTCTGTTAATGCATTAAATACAGCATTATATTGCTGGAGGATGTTGTCTGTATTGCTTTCCTGAAATAAATCGAAATATTCTACAAACGTATAATAAAATAGGTTCTCTTTTCTTTTTTGCGCAAAGGTATCTGTTGTGTTGGAAATATCACCCACGGCAACAATACCGCTGTCTATCATATTTTTTTCTTCGCGTTCTATGGCTTCCTGAATGATTTCGGGGGAGTGGTTTCTGTTTTTAATCACTTGTGAAATGAAATCAATCAGGCCGGTGCCGGTTTGTGCTACGCCATTTAAATGTGATAATTCTAAATGACAATGAGCATTGATAAAACCAGGCACAATAACTCCGTCAAAAAATTCTATTTCCGTTTTATCGTGATTTTCTAAAGTATCAATTGCAATTATTTTTCCGTTTTCATCCATAACAATCACACCATTTTCTATTGGTGAAGAGCTTACCGGATAAATTGTATGGGCGGAGATTTTACTAACCATTTCTCAAAGATATAAAAGTCATTTGTCTTTAGTCAATGAAAAAGTTGACCTATCTTTGCAATAGATTGGAAAACCAAACCGACATACGGACGCTGTCAAAAGAACAACTGATTGCTCAATTAGAGCAATTGGGTGAAAAGCCGTTTCGTGCCAAACAGATTTACGAATGGCTCTGGCAAAAATCAGCAGTGGATTTTGATGACATGACCAATCTCTCCAAAGAATTGCGCGAAAAGTTAAAAGAACATTTTGTCATTCATACCATTTCAGCCTACAAAGTCCAGAAATCCAACGACGGCACCATAAAATCTGCCTTTCAGTTACATGATAAACATTTGATTGAAGGTGTACTGATTCCAACGGAAGACCGCGCTACGGCTTGTGTGTCCTCGCAGGTAGGTTGTAGTTTAACATGCTCCTTTTGTGCCACCGGTTTTTTAAAAAGAGAAAGAAATTTAACGGCAGCCGAAATTTACGATCAGGTGGTGTTAATCAACCAGCAATCCAATGAGAGTGTTGGCAGAAACTTATCCAACATCGTATTTATGGGTATGGGCGAGCCTTTGCTGAATTACAGCAATGTGGTTTCTGCCATCGACAAAATAACATCCGAAGAAGGATTGAACATGTCGGCAAAGCGTATTACGGTGTCTACCGCCGGCATTGCCAAGATGATAAAAAAACTGGCCGACGATGGCGTAAAATTCAATCTGGCTTTATCGCTGCACGCCGCTGATGATGAGAAACGCAACACCATCATGCCGATCAATGAGCAAAACAATATTGAAGCACTGATAGAAGCATTGAAATATTTTCAAGCAAACTGTAAAGGTGAAGTTACGTTTGAATACATTTTGCTGGATGGCGTGAACGACACTATCGACGATGCGAAAAAACTGGTGGACATCTGCAAACAACTGGAAGATGTTAAAATCAATGTGATAGAATACAATAAAATTGATCAGGCGGATTTTCATAAATCAACCGTAGAAACCCGCGAAAAGTTTATCGACTACCTTTCTAAACATAAAGTGATTGCGAACGTTCGCAAGAGCCGCGGCAAAGATATCGATGCAGCTTGCGGGCAACTTGCTAATAAACATTAGAACACGGATTCAAAAATTAATCGATTTGCAAATTGTAACGTAGTAGAAAACCATGATTTTATATCTTCATTGTTTTCCTTTATCTTTATTTGTGAAATAATATAGAATTTTACTCCTATAAAATAACAACTATGAAAACAACGTACTTTCTGATTTTATCTTTGTTTGCATTTTTCTCCTGTAAAAAAGAAGAAGATAAAAAATCTGTATTGATAGAAGAATTGTCAAAAAGTGAATGGCGAAAAAGCAGTATTCTATATTCTGCAGATTCTGTGGCTCCCGATACTATTCCAACAATTTCACCCGCAGTGCTTGTCTGCCAGGCTGATAACATATGGCATTTTAATGCAAGTACAAATACTTTTGTCTTAGATGAAGGCCCTACCAAATGTAATGCAGCAAATCCTCAGATAAAAGATGAAGGGGCAATAGAAGACTTAGGTAATGGTACCCGTTTGCGTGTAGAAGGTGGCGGCACTAATGAAATCTGGGAAATTGAGTCGCGTACATCCAGCAGTTTCAGAGTAAGTTATTTTGGTAAAGTCGGCTCTCAAACCCGTAAGCTCAGAGTGACATTTTCTAAGATTTAATTTACTCTTTCAGCAAACCTCGTTCCAGTGTCAGTTTTACCAAACCGGCCACATTCTTTACACCCAATTTACTGATTAAATTCATGCGGTGTGTTTCCACAGTACTTACACTTAAAAAAAGTGTATCTGCTATTTCCTGTGTGGTTTTTTCATCCACAATTAATTGTAAAATTTCTTTTTCGCGGCGTGTTAGTTTTGGTATATACGAAGTATCTTTTTTCTGACCCATCGCTTCTTTCAACATCAGGTCCTGCACGTTTTTCTGAATATATTGTTCACCCTTCAGCACACTTTCCACCGCGGATAAAAAATCCTGTTCTGACGCATCTTTTAATAAATATCCGTCCGCACCGTTACGCAAAGCTGTTTTCACCAACGCCGTTTCTTCAAAAGAAGTCAGCATCACCACTTTCATGGCTGCATATTTTTTCTTAAAAACTTTCAATGCTTCCAGGCCGTCGTCACCTTTGATATTGATATCGAGAAACAGCACCTGTGGCTGTTCCTGTGCTAACGTTGTATTGGCTTCTGATAAATTATTTATCGCAAACTGTACGGTATATTCCTTTTTTGCAGCAAAAATATTCGAAACTCCTTGCAGTACAATTCCGTGATCATCAATAATTCCAATGCTTATCATAAAAATACTTTTATAGTTTGCCAATAAAAATAATATTTTTATACCAGTAATTATTAAAATAGTGGGATTCGTTGAAAGGTAATCTGAAATATAGTGTATTGTTGCTTGGTTTGCTGTATAATCTGCTCAGTTTTGCCGGAGCTGCAGATGCGTTATTCGGGCGCGCAAAGTTTTTTGACAAACTAAATGAAGACAGTGCTTTATTTTATTACAATCAGATATTGCAAAATGAAGCATTCAAAGAATCAGCCCCGGAAATCTATGGAAAATCCTTGCGTAAAAAGGCGCTGATTTTTTCTGCCGCCGCAGGAGAGGCAGAAAACATTGACTTATGCAAACAGGCAATTCGCTGTTTTCAAAAAACTGCTGACAAAAAAGAAATCGGGATTACCCACAACACGATGGCGAATATCTATCAGGTAAAAGGCTATTTCGATTTAGCGATTGCCAACTATCAGCAAGCTGCTGCCATTTTTGATTCCATCAAATTCTATAATGGCTTAACCATTTGCTACAGTAATATCGCATCCATTTATAACAATACTGAACAATATCAAAATGCGCTGAAGTATAATTTACTCGCTTATCAGACCGCTGTTTTGAAAAATGACACGTTTAGCGAGGGAATGATTGCGCATGATGTTGCTATTGCTTTTATCAAAAACAGTTCATCTGACAGCGCGCTGCTTTATGCGGAATTAGCTTTAAAATATGGTAATTCCATACAGGATAATTTTGTCATCAGCTATGCTTACAAAGCATTTTATGAATATTACAAATCAAAAAAAGAATGGACAAATGCCTATACAAATGCACTGCAGTCTTTAACTTACATTTTAAAGACATCCTCAAAATATGATGCCTGTTTTGCGTATTGCAATGTAGCGGAAAGCGCACATTCCTTACAAAAATTAAGTGATGCAAAAATGGCAATCAGTAACGCGGAAGCTTTAGCCAAAGAGGTGGCGTCCTTCCAGTTGAACAAGCGTGTCTATAGTTTATATAAAGAAATTGCCGCCGCTTCTGGAGATTATAAAAATGCCTTTTATTATGCACAGCTTTATCAGCAAAACAGTGACAGTGTTTTTTTTGAAAAGAGAAATAATACATTAAATGAGTTAGAAACGAAATACCAAACAGCACAGAAAGAAACCCAAATAGCACAGCAAAAAGTGGAAATTCAGCAATCAAAAACAAGGTTTTTGGTTGTCACTGCATTGATGTTTATTGTAGTGACAGGTTCGCTTTTCCTTTATTTATTTTTGAAGCAACGTCAAAAATTACTGCAAAATAAAATCATCACGATAGAACAACAGAAGAAATTAGAACTCACACAAGCCATTATTGACGGTGAAGAGCAGGAGCGTACCCGTCTGGCAAAAGAACTGCACGATGGCATCGGCGGATTGATGAGTATGCTGAAATTGCAATTCACCAATTTCAAAAAAACGCATGCCGAAATCCAGAACAATATAGAATATAATTCCGCATTAGATTTGCTGAATACGGCTTCTCAGGATATTCGTAAAATATCACACGCATTAATGCCTTCTGCGCTGGAACGTTTGGGATTGATTGATGCCGTGCAACAGTTTTGTACCTCCATGCAATCAAGTGCCGGTTTTGAAATCGATTTTCAGTATTACAATTTAGAAGATCGTTTGCCACAACGGTTTGAATTATTGGCATATCGAATTATTCAGGAATTGCTGAACAATATTGTAAAATATGCGGAAGCGAGAGAAGTATTAGTGCAGCTTGCAAAAAATGAACATCTGCTTTCCATTGCTATTGAAGACGACGGCAAAGGCTTTGATGTTTCCATTCTAAAGAATAAAGACGGTATAGGGTTGCATAGTATGCAAAAGCGCATTGAACTGCTGGGCGGAAAAATGGATATCGACTCTGCGCCGGGCAGAGGAACGTCTGTAAATATTGAACTTCCTGTCGCATAAAAAAGTTCCGAACTTTTTATGTCCGGAACTCACTCAACTAACAACTAAGAAAAATTATTTTATGGTTTTGCGGCTATTATTTTGCCACTGGCTCGTCATACAAAAAGTCATCCATTCCAACTTTATCATTGTAGCTGGTAATTGCAGCAATCCCTTCTTCGCCAGCTGTGATCCGCACTTTGCTTACTAAGCTACTGTCTTTAAATTTCACACCAAGGAATGAAAATTTGGAATCACTTGCTTTTGCAAAAAATTTACCTAAACTTTTTCCGGCAGCATCAAAAAACTCTAAGGATGTTTTTTGCTCTTTATCAACATCTAAAAATATTACACCAAAACCTTTAATCGTTGCGTCTGTTGCTTGTCCGGGAACTTTGAAGCTAACATCTATAACATTTCCATTCATGGCACCAAGTACCAATCTGTGACTGAATACTTTGAATTGTGCAGCAAAGCCTGTGTAAACATCGTCAAAAGATTTAGAGCTTATTCTCATATCATTGGATAAAGAAGTGGTAAAAACGGCACCGCGTTTTCTTCCGTTTGGTAATGCAGCATCTGTTTGTGCAAAAAAATCGGACGGAAAATTATTATTATCTTGAAAAGTTGCCGGCACGGCATCCCAATTTATTTCGCGTCTGCCACCAACTTTTCCTGGTGCCGTGTTTAATGAATCACCTAACAGACTTCTGAACTGGTTTAATACCGGTGCGATGCTTAATGAGTCGCCGCTTGCTGATAATACATCAGCAGGTGGTGCAGCAGTTCCATTGTCTTTTTTACAGGCTGTGTGAGTGATCGCAAAGCATATAAGAATGGTTGCCATCAATTTGTTTAAAAGTGTTTTCGTTTGCATACTATTTGATTTAATGATTTTGAAATTTTTATTTAACTAATTTGGGTTTGTTTATTCATTCTTGAAGTACTCTGTTGTAAATCCGGTAGTTGATTCTGTTAGATTAAGCTTATTATTTTCTTCATCAAGCGTAAAATTGTACTTTTCCTCACGCTCACCTTCGGGTTGTAAAATCAATCCAGCATCGCCTTGTGTTTTCCAGGTTAAATCTTTTTCTGATGTAATGGTAGAACTGAATGTGGTAATGTTTGTAATGGTCTCTTTGCCGCTGCCGTTTGCATTTAAATCCAGTTGTGTGAGGATGTTAGTGAATGACCCTACTGGTTGTACGTGGCTCCAGCTTCCTGTCAAATCAGCACGATTCGTTGATAAGCTTTCCTTTTTGCAACTGGTTGTGGTAACAGCCATTAGTATAACTATACAAAATGCTGTGAGCTGTTTGATTCGTGTTGTTTTCATTTTATTTTTTTTTATGGTGATGAATTTGTTGTGGATGAATTTAATTTTGTGCATATGATACAGAGCTTATAAATACTTTTTGTACGGATGATGTTGATGTCACAGTTGTTTGTGTATCTCTGATTTGTGTTACACGATTATTCGTATCAAATGTGTAGGTATAATCGTGCAATTCTCTTCTGTTACCAAAATCCAGAATGACTTGTCGGATAAGTTTGCTGTATAATACAGAAGTTGTTGTGTTTTCCATTTCTATTATCTTGTAAAACTTAACTGGTTTTAATGCAATCGGAATTTCATTAATGCCTTTTTGGTAAGGTAAATTATCGTGGTAGTTGATGTCGATTCTAATCTCTGCGCCAATTGAACTCAGGTTGTTATTGGTGTAATTAAAAACGCCTACGTTTAAAGGTGTTGAGTTAGGTCTGGCTTTTGTCATTCTGCTCAGTTTGGTTTGGTTATTCTCAAAGTCAATTTGATCAGTGGCAGAAAACAACGCATCAAATGTTTTGTCTGCATTAAATGTCAGCGATTGATTAATAGTGTTTGAACCTGGTGTTTTAAATGATACGTTGTTTTGTCTCACTAAAACAGAATCTGATGTTGAAGCGACACCTGTTGAAGATTCGTATTTAGCTAATTTTCCTTGTGAATCATACGCATACGATTGTTTTCTGATGGTGTTCCCGTTTTCTTTTGTTTCAATAAAGATGGGTTTCAGGGAGATTGCCGGCGTTACAGGTGTTGGCGGAATTGCCGGAACCGGTGGTGCTGTGGGTGCAATTTTATTGTCTTTGTTGCAACTTGTTGCCGCTACTATGAAGAAGATAACCAGCATGGTCACTATACTTCTAATGGATGTTTTTTTCATACTTATTATTATTTATTGTTTAAAATTTAATTGCTGTTTTATTCTGTGATTATTAATTAGCCGGATACAAAAATTTATAATTTCCTTTTTCGCCTAATACCAGTTGTCCGTTGTGGAAGGTGTATTTTACATAGCCATAGGCCTGTCCGTTTTGCTCAAAGTAGATATAGCCGTTCAGCACATACCATTTTCCGCATTGTGCATTATTTGCGCCGCTATTATTATAGCTCCAATCGTTGCCGCTGCTTACAGAGCCGCCGTCTGATACGCAAACAGAACCGTCTGCGCCAAACTGATAGTACGTAACAGAAGTATAAGAAGCATAGTCGCCATATCCGCTGCTGGCTATCATATCTTGTTGTGCCCAGGTGCCAACTATACCTTTGTCTATTTTTTTTGTTTGTCCGAATGCAGCAGATATTGTCATTAATACCAGAATTGCGATTGTTGTTAGTGTCTTCATTGTTGTTGTTTTTAATTGTTATTGTTTGAGTTATTTGATAGTGTAAAGTTCCGTCTTTATGGATTTTTTATCTTCAGGGCATACCTTATATCTGAAAATTCAGGGTTTTCCTTAGTTTATTTGCTGGCGTATGCTGCGGCTGGTTTTGTGTAGGAAACTTGGTCTCCAAAAACAAGCTGGTTGTCTGTTGATTCATATTTTACAGCTGTTGATTTTTCGTTTCCGTGTAATATGCTGATTACACCGTTTTCTGCTACCCAATTACCTCTGCCGGTCACTATATATTTAGCATCTAATTTTTTAAAAGAGATAAAAGTGCCGTTTGCATTAAACTGGCAGAATTCATCTTTAGCAGCTTGTTCCAGATTCCAGCTTTTTTCCCAGGTACCTACCACGCTGCTGTCTATTTTGTTTATGTGCAGGTTGTACTGGTTTACTGTCATGTTTCTTGTTTTGCCAAATGTTGATGTGCTTAGTGCGATGATAGCTACGATGGTGATGATGATTGTTTTCATGATGTTTAAATTTTTGTGTTTATTAATTTTAGTTTGTTTGTGTTTGTTTGATGATGTAAAATTCAGCCAATTCTGAAGCTTTATCTTCAGGTGAAACCTCACTTCTGAAAATTCAGGGTTTTCCTTAGGTTGATAATTCTTGAATTATAGTGCTGTAGAATTACAGAATGAGTTTATTGTAATATCTTTGCTTTCATTACGACTCATATAGTAGCGCATTTTCTTTTGGAGCAGCTTTTTGTACAAACCATTAATCAACATCAAGGCATCTTACATAAGGTGTGTAGAATCTATTGCCACAATCAGGAAGACCATAACGACTTATTTCAGGAAATTGTATTGCAATTATGGAAAGCGTTTCCATCCTTCAGAAGTGAATCCAAGATTACGACATGGATGTACCGGATTGCTTTGAACACAGCCATTTCAGGATTGAGAAAGAAAAAAATTACACTAACGGAATTAGAAAAAATTTCTTTCCAGATAGAAGATAAAAAAGAAATTACTATAGAAGAAGATTTACAGCAACTATACAAAGCAATTGAGTACTTATCCGACATTGAGAAATCTATTGTATTGTTGTATTTAGAAGATAAGCCATACGAAGAAATTGCAGAAATAACGGGCATCACGGCAAATTACGTAGCTGTGAAGATGAACAGAATAAAAGAAAAATTGAGAACCTTATTAAAAACCGAGCGATGATAGAATTAGATGACTTAAAAAATATTTGGTCGAGTAATATCGAAAGCGATATTGGTAAGCAATCCATCGAGCAGGAGAAAATCCGCACCTTGTTGAAAAGCAAATCGACGAATATTATTGATAAAGTACGGACAAATTTGCTGCGCGAAATTATCATGTTTTGTGTTTGTCTTGTGCTGGTTGCCTGTGTTCCGGTTTATTTACAAACCAAAGAAGTATTTATTTTATGTGCCATAATTGTTGCCGTTATTTTTATTCCTTATCTGATTTATTATCTTAAAAAATACCGCGAACTAAAAAGATTTTTCTCTTATAACGAAAACATGAAATCCAGCTTGCAACAACTGATACAACAACTGGAAAAATACCTGAGTATTTATTTCTGGGGAAGTTTACTGCTCACGCCTGTGTCCGGATTTTTATTGTGTTTTGTAATTTTATACGAAATGAAAGCACTTGGATTTTTATTGTATTTTGATGTTTACAGTTCTGCCACGCTTTCTATGATTTTATCTTTTGCCTTGTTACTGACATTAATTTCTTATCCGGTGATGAAATGGTATATTCGCAAATTATACGGACAACATTTAGAAAAATTAAAGGGTTGTTTGAAAGAACTGGAAGAAGCAGAATAAAAATAGAACACCGGTTTTTATGATGAATTTGATTCCTTGTAACTGATAAAATCATTTAAATCTTAATTATCCGTTTTATCCGTGTGCCTTTCATCCTATTTCCATTCCACCACACTTCCTCTTTTCTTGTTTAGTAAATCTTCAGGGATATTGGCAATAATTTGCTTCTTCAGCACGTCAATAAATTTCTTTTTAGCCACACTTCGTGCATACACCAGACTTACCTCTCGCAGTGGTTTCGGCTTTTTAAATTCTGCCACCTGATTCAGTTTTTTGGTAGATAATTCCAATACGGCTAATTCAGGCAGCAAGGTAAAACCGCCTTCCATTTCCACCATTTTTTTCAGTGTTTCTATCGAGCCGCTTTCGTATTTCAACTGGTCGTTCATTTTTATCGGATTGGCACAAATATTTATCACCTGACTACGGAAACAGTTTCCCTGCGACAGCATCCAGATATCATTGCGCAAAATATCATCATGGTCGAGCATTTTCTTTTTTGTCAGCGGATGGTTGTAATGCGCATACACTTTTATCTCCTCGTAAAACAAGGGCTCTTCTATCAGGTTGTTTTCATGCAGGGGTGTTGCCAAAATTCCCACATCAATTTCGTCTTTGTTCAACTTGAAAATAATTTCATCGGTCGTCAGTTCCTGAATAACCAGTTTTATCTGTTTATATTTTTTCAAAAAATCGCCAAGGAAATAAGGAAGCAGATATGGCGCCAGCGTCGGGATAATACCAATCGTCAAGCTACCCTCAAAACTATCATCGTAATGCTTGACAATTTGCTCCAGTTGTCTGGCCTCCCGCAATATTATTCTTGCCTGTTCTATTAATTTCTTTCCGGCATCGGTCGGTATAATCGGCTGTTTACTTCTGTCGAAAATTTCAATTTTCAGTTCTTCCTCCAGCTTTTTCAACTGCATACTCAACGTTGGCTGTGTCACCAGACAGGCATCCGCGGCTTTTGCAAAATGGCGGTAAGTATCTATGGCCAAAATATATTCCAGTTGTGTGAGAGAGATATTCATGATATAGTTTTAATTTATTAAGACATAAAATTAATTGATTTTTCTTATTAAACAACTATGTTGTATATTTGTGTTGTTATTAATGCTAGAATATGAGCAAAATTAAATCCATTACACAAATAGGCTTAGACAGCAAACAGTCTGAGGCTTTAGCTTCAGAACTGAATGTTTTGTTAGCTAATTATCAGTTGTACTATCAGAACACCCGTGGCTTGCACTGGAACATCAAAGGCAAACATTTTTTCGAACTGCACGTTAAATTTGAAGAAATTTACACGGATGCTCAGCTGAAAATAGATTTGATTGCAGAACGTGTGCTTACTTTGGGATTCACACCGATGCATACTTTCTCTGACTATCTGAAAAATGCTAAAATCAAGGAGGGTAAAAATATTGCAGACGCAAAAACTGCTGTAGAACTCATTGTAAACAGCTTACAAACCATTATTTTACTGGAAAGAAATATTCTGAAAACAGCCGGCAAGCTGAATGATGAAGGTACCCTGACTTTATTAACAGACTTCATCACACAGCAGGAAAAAGAAATCTGGATGTATTCTTCCTGGTTAAAACAGTAACTTGTATTTTTATATTCTAATTTTTCACTCAATAAAAAATAAATAAAATGGGATTATTATCAGTAGGACAAAAATTTCCTGCATTTGAAAAAACAGCAGTAGTAAGTTTGGAAAAAGGAAAAGAATTTGAAACTATTACCAATGAAATTCACACAAAACATGGCAAATGGTTAGTGATTTTCTTCTGGCCAAAAGATTTCACCTTCGTTTGCCCGACAGAAATTGCTGAATTCGGTAAACATAACGGAGATTTTAAAGACAGAGATGCTGTTTTAATCGGCGCATCAACAGATGGTGAATTCGTACACCACGCATGGAGAGTACACCACGATGATTTAAGAGGTTTAAATTTCCCGATGCTGGCAGATACATCTAAATCGCTTTCCCGTGAATTAGGTATCCTGACAGAAGGCGAAGAAGTATGCTACCGTGCTACTTTCATCGTAGATCCACAAGGAATCATCCGTTGGGTAAATGTAAACGATTTATCTGTAGGCAGAAATGTGAATGAAGTAATCCGCGTACTGGATGCTTTACAAACAGACGAATTATGCCCTTGCAACTGGCAAAAAGGCGATGCCACACTTTCATAGTTATAAGTAATAAGCAGTAAGTGATAAGGTTTTTATCACTTACTATTTATTTTCTATACTTTCTACTTATTACTTACCTCTTAATACTTTTTTATGCACGAGACAATACAAGAACTATTGGCTGATCTAGGTATTCAGCCGGAGTATACCAATGCCACTTTGCAGAATCTGGGTAATGCGGATTCCAAATATTTGCGCGATTTAAAATTGAACGTAAAAGCAGTTTTGGCTTCAGAACATTTATCGGCAAAGGAAACGCATTTACTGGCTCTGGCTGTGAGCACTAACAACAACAAAGAAATTCTGACGAATGCGTTTGCAGCAAAAGCAAAAGAAAACGGAGCCACAGATGTTGAAATTGCAGATGCGCAAGCTTGTGCTTCTTTACTTTCAGCAAACAATGTCTTCTACCGTTTCAGACATTATGTAGAGAAAGATGCGTACAATAATGCACCTGCACGTTTACGTATGAACATTATGATGAATCCTGTTTTGGGAAAAGAATTTTTTGAGCTGGTAAGTTTAGCGGTAAGTGCCGTAAACGGCTGCGAAATGTGTGTAAAAAGCCACGAACAATCCGTGTTACATGCAGGCAGCTCAGAATTGCGGATTTGGGATGCCATCCGTCTTGCGAGCATCATCACAAGCTTAGGAAAAATAGTATACTAGATAAACATAAGTCCGGAAACTAAAAGCAAAGCCGTTCTCTCTGAGAACGGTTTTTTATTTTGTATAGTTTTTTCTAATTTGCATGTACAAACCACACAACTATGTACAAATGGTACCAATACAATCTGAATGTGATATGCTCTACATGCAATCATCCGATACCATTTCAGTCATTTGAAGGAAATCCGGTGTGTGAAGAATGCGGAACTCGTTCCGATAAAACATGGACAGAAGCCGTGGTGTTTTCCAACATAAAAAAAGTGCAGCAATACGACAATGGCAGCACACAACTCGGCGGATTTATGAACCTGCAGATGCAATACGATTTAGTACCGGCAATCAACTGCTTTCATTGTCACCATGCCCTTGAAATTCCGAAACAGGCTGAGCTTACCACGATTGACTGCGCCAATTGCAACCAAGAGATCTCATTTGTTACCGTGCAGGAACCTGAATTGAAAAATATGGTTTTTTACTTTCATAATAAAGTGAAGACAGAGCCGCTGGGTAACATCATTGCGGTGCGCTGTGCGTCCTGCGGGGCGCCTTTGCAGGCCGATAATACTAAAAACGAATACATATGCAATTTCTGCAGCACGCTAAACATTATTCCACCGGCATTGCGCGCTAAAAAAGTATTGGATGATGTTTTTGTTGGGTGGAATGGGAGGTTATAGTTTATCATCCCATAAATTCCGGTAATTGTTGGGTATTGTTATAAAAAGCATTATTTATTTACACCTTACCTCAACAACAATATCGAACCCATCACAGCTTTCTTACCTGTTTTAGGGTCTTTCATTCCATCCCAGGCTTTGCCGTCTGTGAAGATGGCGCGAATCTTCCAAACATAAATATCCTGCGGTAGTAGTGTGCCTTTGTATCTGCCGTCCCAGCCCTCTACAGGCTGTCCGTTTTCTAATGCCGAGGATTCAAATAACAATTGGCCGTACGTAGAAAAAATTTCCAGCTGATATTCTTTCATCGCCAGTCCTTTCGGTTTCCAGATAGCAGATTCGCCGACGCCTACTTCCGGTGAGAAAACATTTGGTACGTACAATTGACCTGTATAATCTACTCCCAGTGGATGTGAAATAGTATCACGGCATCCGTTATTGCTTTCCGCAAATAAAGTTACCCTGTAGGGGCCTTCTCCGTTATACTGGTGCGTCGGATCTTTTACAGAAGATGAGTCTCCGTCTCCAAACGTCCAGATATAATTCAATCCGTTTGCAGTTGTATTTGTAAAAATTACAGGCGCATTAAATCCATTGCCGGTATATTCATATATAAAATCAGCTATAGGCTTTGGATAAATTTCAACGGCTGCAATTTTGGTTACACTGTCTCTGCAATTTCCGTTGGAAACCGCAAGTGTCACGTTGTAAATTCCCGCTCTTGGGTATATATAACTCAGACCGCAATCTGTTGATGTTTCACCATTGCCTAAATACCAAAGACAGCCGGGAGCACTCGGGGTATTGTTTATAAAAACAGTCTTTTCCTGTTCACATGTTTTCGGATTTGCCACACTAAATGCCGCTGCTGGTTTTGGTGTAATATTTACCGGCAGTGTTATAGAATCTCTACATGGGCGATTGTTCGCTACAACCAATTTTACAAAATACACCCCTGCCGAATCGTATATGTGAGTTGGATTATTTCTTGTTGAAATAGAGCTATCCGAATCGCCGAAATACCAGATATAGCTGGTATAAGAATGTAGAGTTGTGTTTTTAAACTGGGCATTAGAACCAACACATGGCGTAGTTACTTCAAAGTTGGCTACAGGTTTTTCATATACCGTTACAGGAGTAGATATAGAATCTATTCCACAAGAACCTATGGCTATTAATTTTACACTAAAGTTGCCCGCACTGTCATATTCATGTGAAACCTGATCGGCATATGCAGAACTTCCATCTCCAAAATACCATATCAATTCCGCACCAGGAGAAGATATGCTTGTAAAGTCTACTTTTAAAGGCTGACAACCCTGCGGGATTAGAGGGTTTGTAATGAATTTTGCAAAGACATCGTTTGCTTTTACCGTTATATTTTTCTTCACACTGTCTGTACCGCAGGCATTAGAAACTTTTAAACGGATGGTGTACACAGAATCCCGGCGGGTGGTATTTACATATGTAGGCACCACCGGATTTTTCAAAGTAGTGGTTTGCCCGTTTCCAAAATTCCATAAATATGTTGTTGGAGAACCATATGAAGTGTTTGCTAAAACAGGTGTGAAAGGGGAACAACCAATCGGCTGAATTCCAAAATCCGCTTTAGGCGACGCTTTCACTTTTACCGTGTCTGTATAGAAAGATGGACCGCAGAAATAATCCGCTCTTAATTTAATAAAATACAGAGAGTCATTCAATAATGGTTTTGGAAATGAAAAAACCTGACTGACTGGCGTACTGCTTTGCACGGTGGCTATTCCAAAATCCCATATGTAATTGGTGGCAGTATCATGTCGTGCCGGAAAAGAGAAAACAATGTTATTTCCCGTACAGGATGAATCCGGAGTAACGATAAAAGATAAAGGAGGATTCGCTCTTACTGTAATTGGAATCTTGATGGTGTCTTTGCATCTGTCCGGTGTTTCTGCAATTAGTGTTACAATAAAATTTCCAGGTCGTGAATAGGTATGTGATGGATTGATGACAATGGCATCCGGTGTACCATCTCCAAAACTCCAGTTGGCATTGGAAATATTTCCGCTAATAGTACCAAAATTAAAGGACTGATTGACACATAATATTGGCGGCGGCAATGCAACATGCACACTGTCGAAAACGGTTATTCTTTTGTATGCGGTATCTTTACACGCTCCTGACGAATCCTGATAAACATATCCTACCTGAAAATTGCCGGGTATAAGTCCTGTTGGATCAAAAATACCTGTAGTTGTATTTACTACACCTTGCCCTATCCAGTTTCCTCCGGGAAAAAGAGGATTGCCGATTAACTGTAAAGTACCGCTGCCTTTGCAAATCGATTGATCGGGACCTGCCGTTAACCCGATTATTTCAGAGACTTTAATTCTCAGCGTATCTGAAGTCGGACAGGTTCCATTCGGATTCAATACATATACTACATCGTAAGTACCGGTTGGTACAGATGAAGGACTGAATATTCCGGCAACTGAATCTGTAATGCCTCTGCCTCTCCAGATGCCACCTGTTGGTACTGGTGATAATCTTATCGGCGGATCAAATTTACAGGCGCCAATATCCCGTCCGGCGTTGGGTCGTATGTTATTATTTAAGGTGATAAAATTGGTGAGCGTGGAATCGCCGCACTGTGCTTTTATTTTCAAAACAATCGGAAATGTTCCGGGATTATTATATGTGATATTTCCCGGGTCTTCTACCGAAGAAGACACGGGTACAGCTCCTGTAAGCGTCCAGGTGAATATTGCGTTATTATCCCCTCCATTTGTATAACTAAAATAATTCTTTGGATTTATGGTGAATGGAACAAAACACGCCTGCGGAATTTTTAATGTATCAATCGCAGGTTTCCCTTTTACTATTAATGTACTGTCCCATTCATCTTCATTACACCCACCTATCACTTTCAGATTAACATTATACGATCCGGATTTGGTAAAACGGATGGTTACATTTTTTGTATTGGCATTTCCAACAGAAAATGAAGTTCCAGCGGAAGGAGTTACCGTCCATATATATTGCAAAATATCTGCAGTATCAAATGATTTATTGGTGATGGGGATATCTATAAACCCGCTGGCCGGAATACACGACGGCGCCACAAAAGCAGCCTGTGCATTTACCCGGTCTACCACAATAACTTTATAGGTTGTATCTTTTGTATTACAGGCTCCCGTTACTTTCAGCTTAATGAAATAAGTGCCTTTTGTATTAAACGTGATATTCAAATTGTTGAACGTAGGACTTCCCAATGGTGTTCCGGTATTAAAACCGGAATTGGGTGTAACTGTCCAAACTTTTGCCGGTTCATTACACTGGTCGTCCCTGCTGAACGGGTCAATGTTTCTGTAAATAGCAGGTTCATTCAAACATACAGTATCCGGTCCTGCAATTTCAGGATGAATGCTATCCAATACAACTATACACTGACTGATATCTGTTACGTCACATTCATTCACAGCAAATAAGCGAACTGAAAATTTATTATCCGTATTACAATCTTTTGAAATATTTCCACAACTTCCTCTGGTAAAGGTATACTTTAAGAGTGCCGGTAAATTACTGTTATCATAAATTGTATCCAGCTCACCATTAACAAACACTTTATAAAGTGTGCTGGTAGAGTTGACACCGGTTGTTTGTGCGAGATTAATCGGCAACTCGTAATTTGCAGGAATACATACTGTTGGAGAAGATGCCGAAATAGAGATGGTAGGTGCTTTCCCAATTAATACATTATATATTTTAGTAGCCGTATTACATGGTGCAGGGGTGCTTCCTGTAACAGTGTATGTAATTTTATAACTTCCCGGTGCGTAATTATGCGTTAACGCACTATTAAACGTTGCAGTATTCACAACCGGGCTGCCATCACCCCAATTAATAGAATAATTGCTGTTGATTGCTAATGTATTTGAAACATTGGTGATGTTAACTGTTTGTGCTGTAATGGCATTACAAAAAACGAAATTATTGGTTTCTTTTAATTCCGGATCGGGTGAAGGATTGACAGTAATCACCTTTCCTCCGTTACAGGGAATTGTTGGATTTTGATCTAAATCACTATTGCTCTCGGCCAATAAGATCCTGTACTGCTGAGCAGTAGTATTACCCCTAAACGTAATTTTTACAATATTATCTCTCGAAAGATCATACGGTAAAACCACGCTGTAATCTCCCGGTGTGGTCGCTATTGAACCAAAAGGAAAAACACCTTTGTATACAATGATGTTATGGTATTTTGCATATGGCTGAGCAAGCTGCACCGTCACTACTTCACCGGCACATACTGTTGTTTTATCCAAGCTGAAATCACAAACAGCCTGACTGTTTTTTGTTGTAATGAAAAAAAGCAGGGTGATTAGTATTTGTAATTTTATTTTCATCTCTACTAAAGTTAAAACAATTTAACGGCATTCTTTCCCGGAAAATCATAGCAATCGACTTTCTTGCCTTTCTTTTTCTTAGGTGAAAAAATAGCGACATTATTAAAATTCATTCGCATGGTCACTTCGTGTTGTCCTCTGCTTTTGGAAGTAACTCCCGTAAAATCCAGCTGATAGCTATACCCTACATTTAAGGTCATAAAATTATCCTGTCCCAGATCCCAGTCAATCCCGCCTACAAATATTAACCCGTGCGTGCTGTTGTCGCTGAACTTGTTCAACTGATACATTACACCGGCATAAACAGGCTTGAAGGTGGCAAACATACCGGTATTGTACACACGCAGTTTTTCCATAAAATCAAACTTAAAAACCGGCGATACATAAAAGTCGATATTGCGTTTGTATTTGCCTCTCGATACTGGAAACATGGCACCATACGTTACGGTAAAACGCATCGGTATTCTGGTGGAAATATTTTCAAACGATTCATCCGGTCTGGTTAAGTGATGTACGGCAAAGCCAAGTGAATTGTGTACAGGATGCTTGTGAATATCATACCTGAACCGCAAAAGAATTCCCGCATCCAGATCAAACATGTTTACTTTTCGCAACACAATATTCGTACTCGAACCGCCCGGTACAACACCCACCTCCGGGTCTAACTGGTCTGTAAAAATCAGACGGCTCCTGTCTAAAGATTTATTGACAAACGCACCATTGACACCAATGTGTAAATTGATATTTTTTGAAATGCGTGCGATATAGGCGTAAGAGGCAGAAATATAATTGGTCTGCAGTGTCTTCGCCTCCACATCACGGTAGGCCGTAATGCCTACTCCGGAAGAGATTCTAGCCGACTGCACATCCACAGACATACCGTAAGTATTAAAACCGCCGGGAACATAGTTCCATTGATTTTTATAAATCATGGCAACATTTAATCCTTTTTCCGAGCCGGTAGCTGCAGGATTTAAATACGTTCTGAATTGGTAAAACTGCGCAAAGGTTGGATCCTGCGCTTTAGACAAAGTGATAGCTGTAAAAATAAGCACGAGGCTTATAATAATTTTAGATAATAAATATTTCATTCCTACAGTTGTAACGGCTACCTCTATTTGTCTGACACAGTATGGTTTGTGGAGTTAAAAATAGTCCAAATAGTTTATATCTTCTATTTTTTATGGTTAAAAGTTGGAAACCCGTATATTTGTACCAAAATTATAAGTATGGACTATACGATGTTGCTTCATTTACACTTAGGGTTCGCAGTTCTTTTCCTGCTTTCCTACACGATAAAATCTGTTTTGTTTCTTACGGGCAAACAAGAAGCGTTTTTATCTTATAAGAAGAAAACGCTGTTGGTGGAAACTTTATTTTCCGTGGGCTTTTTAGTCTTAGGATTCTGGATGTTAATTTTCAAGATAAAAACAGGTTCTTACGAACACTGGCTCGATCCGAAAATAACGTTAGCGCTGATTGGTATTCCATTAGGTATTATTGGTTTTAAAAAAGAAAACAAAATAATGGTGACTGTATCTCTGGCCTTTTTTGTGGTGGCCATGGTTATTGGTTTAATGCACTATCATTAATAAATAAAATTAATTATAATATGAAATCTCTAAAAACACTTTTCATCGTCCTGAGTATGCTTATTGCTGCTCCAATTATTGCCAATACCACTCTGAACCTTACGGTAAAAGGAATGCATTGCGGTGGTTGTGAAACAAAATTTAAAACAGTAGCCAGTGGTATCGATGGCATCAAAGAAGTAACGTCTGTAAGCGCGGCGAACAGCAACGCTGTTATTGTGTATGACGAAAAAACTACTTCTTCTGATAAAATCGTCAAATCACTGGCAGAACAAACCGGATATACGGTTTCTGCATCTGCCGGCGCAGCTGTTACTACAGCTACCGGCAAACCTGCAGGCTGCTGTATGGCAGGACAAAGCAACCCTTCCTGCAAAGACAAAGACAAGGCAAAATGTGCCAAAACGAAATGCGACAAACCGGAAAAATAAGCATTTTTATATAAAATATTGAAAAACAAGCAAATACAAAAGGCTTGAGGAATTTTACTGTTCTTCAGGCCTTTTTTGTTTTTTATGTTAACAATTTTCCGAATTGTTAATAATTGTAAACTTTGTTGTACTTTTGCACCGCTTTAAAAATCAAATTATTATATGGATAAATTATTTTACGTAGTTCCTTTATTAGGAATTTTTGGGTTGATTATCACAGCGTTTAAATTCGTTTGGGTAAAAAAACAAGATGCTGGTGATGCAAAGATGCAGGAATTAGCCGGTTACATCGCAGATGGTGCTATCGCATTCCTGAAAGCAGAATGGAAAATATTAACGTATTTCGGTATCATTGCTGCTATCCTCTTAGCTATCTTAGGAAACGCACACGCAGATTCCAGTCCGGTAATTGCCATTGCATTTATTATAGGTGCTGTTTTCTCGGCATTTGCAGGATATGTTGGTATGAAAGTAGCCACCTTGGCGAACGTTCGTACTACACAGGCAGCTCGTACCAGTTTAAAACAAGCATTAAAAGTATCATTCACCGGTGGTTCTGTAATGGGTTTAGGCGTTGCAGGTTTAGCTGTATTTGGTTTAGGTGGTTTATTCATCGTATTATATACATTGTTTGATGGTGCAGCTAGTCCTGAAAACTTAAAAAGAGCAATTGAGGTATTAACTGGCTTTTCATTAGGAGCTGAATCCATCGCTTTGTTTGCCCGTGTGGGTGGCGGTATTTATACCAAAGCTGCTGACGTTGGTGCTGACTTAGTAGGCAAAGTGGAAGCTGGTATTCCTGAGGATGATGTTCGTAATCCGGCAACTATTGCGGATAACGTAGGTGATAACGTAGGTGACGTAGCCGGTATGGGTGCCGATTTATTCGGTTCTTATGTAGCAACGGTTTTAGCAACTATGGTATTAGGTCAAGAAACTACTTCTGTAGATAATTTTGGTGGCTTAGGTCCAATTTTATTACCAATGGTCATTGCTGGTTTAGGTATCGTATTTTCTTGGATTGGTACTTTCTTTGTTTCTGTAAAAGACGATAAAGGAAATGTACAAAATGCATTGAACTTAGGTAACTGGTCTTCAATCGTTTTAACGGCAATCGTTTCTTATCCGTTGGTGAAATACATTTTACCTGAAACTTTATCATTACGTGGTCATGCATTTACATCAACAGGTGTTTTTGGTGCTATCATGGTAGGTTTAGTGGTAGGAACTTTAATGTCTATTATTACTGAATATTATACCGCTATGGGAAAACGTCCGGTAATGTCTATCGTACGTCAATCTTCAACTGGTCATGCAACTAACATTATTGGCGGTTTAGCGGTTGGTATGGAAAGTACGGTATTGCCAATTTTAGTATTAGCTGGTGGTATTTTCGGTTCTTATTATGCAGCTGGTTTATATGGTGTGGCTATTGCAGCGGCAGGTATGATGGCAACAACAGCTATGCAATTAGCTATCGATGCTTTTGGTCCGATTGCAGATAATGCAGGTGGTATTGCAGAAATGAGCCAGTTACCAGAAGAGGTTCGTGGTCGTACAGATATTTTAGATGCAGTTGGTAACACGACAGCAGCAACAGGAAAAGGATTTGCGATTGCTTCTGCTGCCTTAACATCGTTAGCATTATTTGCTGCGTTTGTGGGTATTGCAATGCCAGACAATCAACATATTGATATTTATAAAGCAGACGTGTTAGCCGGTTTATTTGTGGGTGGAATGATTCCATTCATTTTTTCAGCCTTAGCAATTTCTGCGGTAGGTCGTGCAGCGATGGCAATGGTAGAAGAAGTTCGTCGTCAGTTCCGCGAAATTCCTGGAATTATGGAATACAAAGCAAAACCTGAATACGAAAAATGCGTAGCAATTTCGACTCAAGCATCTATTCGCGAAATGATAGCGCCTGGTTTAATTGCTTTAATTACACCAATCGTTGTAGGTTTCATTTTCGGACCTGAAGTATTAGGCGGTTTATTAGCTGGTGTTACTGTTTCTGGTGTGTTGATGGGTATGTTCCAATCTAACGCGGGTGGTGCATGGGACAATGCTAAAAAATCTTTTGAGAAAGGTGTGTTGATTAACGGTGAAACTTTCTACAAAAAATCTGAACCGCACAAAGCTGCTGTTACAGGTGATACAGTAGGTGATCCGTTCAAAGATACTTCTGGTCCATCCATGAATATCTTAATTAAATTGATGTCAATTGTTTCATTAGTAATTGCACCATACATTGCAGGTAAAGGATTTGATATGAATGCAGGAAACGGCGGAGCTGTTGTTACAGCTGGTTGTGAAGGTATGAATAAAGAAGAATGTGCTGCAAAAATGGAAAACTGCACTTACTTAGTAGATACAACTTATACAGATTCATTAGGACACACGATTGTAGAAAAAAAATGCATCGTTACAAAAGGTGCCGCTTGTGATGTTGCCGCTTGTGAAAAAGCAAAATGCGAAACACCGGGCAAATGTGATCCTTCCTCTTGCGACAAACCTTGTTGTGCAGATAAAAAACACTGTACAAATGAAGAAATGAAAATAGATTGCTGCAAGAAGAAATAAGCGCAAAAGAATTAATATCATCATTATACAAACCCGCGAATATTTCGCGGGTTTTTTATTTGCAGTATACGAAAGGAACTTTTTAAGCGTTTTTAACATTATTACTGTTAATATTCCTTATTGAGATTTGGAATAATTTATATAACTTTATACTATGCGATTTTTAATCAGCCTTGTCGTTTTTATCTCCTGTTTGCCCTCTTTTGCTATGCAATCCGGAAAGGCATTGGAAAGATATAACCAAAAGAGCAACGGTGCTCCTTGTGTGCAGGCTTTTTTAAATGCAGAACCATTAAATTACGGCACCTTTCTTTCTAAGAAAACAAAAGGCATCATCACCGTTTCCAAAGACAATATCAGTAAGGTATATTTCAATGTTACCTTAAAATCCAACATAGGCAAAAAAGACGAACCACCGATTTATCTGCGTTTCATCAAACAAAAAGCATTAGACATCAACGAGCTGCTGGAATATGCGGAAGAAGGTGATGAAATCTATATTGAAGAATTTGTTTCCTCGCTCAACAAAATAGATTTAAACTGCGCGCCTGCCAGTTTTATGGTGGGTGATAATTTGTAATTCCGTTTCTTTTATTCTCCTTCAAACAATTATCTTTGCATTCAGTTATAGTGTAGCATGGATTTGCAGCAACTTTTATTTCTGTTTCGTGATGATGCGCGGACGCAGGAACTCTTACAACATCTTCAACCTTCGCAAGCTCGTGTATTGCTGCGTGGAACTATTGGCTCATCCGTAAATTTTATTGCCGCATCTGTCTTTTTACAATCCGATTTTACACAGGTTATTATTGCCAATGACGCGGAAGATGCACAATACATTCAGAACGACTTGCAGAATCTTTTAGAGAAAAAAGAGATTCTCTATTTGCCGGCTTCTTATAAAAAAGCATATAGTTTTTCCGAGCAAAACAATCACCATATTTTACTGCGGGCGCAAACTTTAAATGCATTGCTGAATGCAAAAAAAGGCGGCGAAATCATCGTCACCTTTCCGGATGCCCTGCAAGAGCTTTTAGTAAGAAAAGAAAAGCTGATAGAGAATACCTTATTCCTGAAAACCGGCGAAAAAATCAATGTGGATTTTATGCTGGATTTGCTGATTGAATATGGTTTCAACAGAACGGATTTTGTGTACGAACCCGGTGAGTTTTCCATTCGCGGCGGTATCATCGATGTCTTTTCTTTCGGCAATGAATTGCCTTATCGTATTGAATTATTTGACGACGAGGTAGAGAGTTTACGAACCTTCGATCCGGAAACACAATTGTCGGAACGTAAGATTTCAGAACTCACCATCATCCCGAATATCAACGCGCATTTCACACAGGAAACCGTAGCCACCTTGTTTGAATTCCTGCCGGACAAAACCGTTCTCTGGTTCCGTGATTATGCATTCTTTAAAGAGCTGATTGAGAAACAATATGATAAGGCGCTGGAAGAATTTGAAAGAATCAATAATTCCTCTAACAAGAAAAAAGAAACAGAACATCCATTTTTTGGCAAAACATTAAATCAACTGTTTATTGCACCGGATGATTTAATTAAAGAACTGGAGAAACACAGAATTGTTTTAACCTCACCCCTAACCCCTCTCCAAATGGAGAGGGGAAGTCTCGTCAAAGACGAGACAGGGGTGAGGTTAATCAGCTATAATCAGCAACCACAACCATCTTTCGGACGAAACTTTGATTTGCTGATTCAGGATTTACAGCAGCATCAAAAAAATCATTTTCAGAATTTTTTATTTGCCGAAAATCCCAGACAAATAGAACGCTTCCAACATATTTTTGCAGATAAGAAAGCGGAAATCAAATTCCATCCTTGTTATATCGATTTAGCACAAGGGTTTATTGATAAGGATTTACAAATCGTTTGTTATACCGACCATCAGATTTTCGACCGATATCATAAATACAAAACGAAAGCAGGCTTCAACAGAACTAAAGCTATTTCCATTCGTCAACTGAAAGACTTAAACCCCGGAGATTATGTGACACACATCGATCATGGTGTCGGTACGTTTTCCGGTCTTGAAAAAATTACCGTGAATGGACAAACGCAGGAAATGGTGCGTCTGATTTATAAAGACCAGGATTTGTTGTATGTCAACATCAACTCGCTGCATAAGATTTCCAAATATACCGGCAAGGAAGGGCATGTACCGAAAATAAATAAACTGGGCAGCGACGCATGGACAAATCTGAAAAACAAAACGAAAAGCAAAGTAAAAGATATTGCTGCCGAACTGATAAAATTATATGCGCAGCGAAAAGTGGCTCCGGGTTTCGCGTTTCACAAAGACACTTACTTGCAGGATGAGCTCGAAGCGAGTTTTATGTATGAAGATACGCCGGACCAGATTAAAGCCACGGCAGATGTAAAAGCGGATATGGAAAAACCACATCCGATGGACCGACTGATTTGCGGCGATGTGGGTTTTGGTAAAACGGAAATTGCCATTCGTGCGGCATACAAAGCAGTTACCGACCGAAAGCAAGTAGCGATTTTAGTGCCAACCACCATTTTGGCCTGGCAGCATTTTAAAACGTTTTCAGCCCGTTTAAAAGAACAAGGCGTAGTGGTAGATTTTCTTAAATCGTTTTAAATCTGCCAAAGAAAAAAAAGAAACGCTGGAAAAAACCAAAGAAGGAAAAATTGATATTTTAATCGGAACACATGCGCTTTTAAACAAAGAATTATTGTTTAAAGATTTAGGATTACTCGTTATCGATGAAGAACAAAAATTCGGTGTTTCCGCCAAAGAAAAATTACGCCATCTTTCTGCAAATGTGGATACACTCACCTTAACCGCCACT
The DNA here is from genome assembly GCA_016721245.1 of Sphingobacteriales bacterium. Lineage (GTDB taxonomy): Bacteria > Bacteroidota > Bacteroidia > Chitinophagales > JADIYW01 > JADJSS01. Next base: position 165,588 of record JADKIQ010000009.1, on the reverse strand, counting down.
CCGATTCCTCGTACGTTAAAATTTTCATTAATGGGTGCGCGTGATTTATCGAACATCATGACGCCACCCACCAATCGTATTCCGATTACCACGGAAGTACAGGTGTTTGATATGAAAACGATTAAAGAAATTATCGAGTTTGAAGTGTATCGTGGCGGTCAGGTGTATTTCGTGCATAATCGTGTAAAAGATTTGATAGACATGGAAGTGATGCTGCGTAGATTGGTACCGGATGTAACGATAAAATCTGCTCACGGACAACTGGAAGGCGATCAGCTGGAAGATATTATGCTGCAATTTATCAATGGCGAATTTGATGTGTTGCTGAGTACCAATATCGTGGAAAGCGGTCTGGATATTCCGAATGCCAATACGATTATCATCAACAACGCGCATCATTTTGGGTTGAGTGATCTGCACCAGTTACGCGGTCGCGTGGGCCGTTCCAATAAAAAAGCATTTTGTTATTTACTGGCGCCGCCAAAATCTACTTTAACCGATGAAGCTCGAAAACGCCTGCAAACCCTGGAAGAATTTTCAGATTTAGGCAGTGGATTTCAGATTGCCTTGCGCGATATGGATATTCGTGGTGCTGGTAATTTATTGGGTGGTGAGCAAAGTGGTTTTATTGCGGATATCGGTTTTGAAATGTATCATAAAATTTTGGATGAAGCGATACAGGAATTGAAATACACGGATTTCAAAGATGTTTTTAAAGAACAAATTGAAGAGCAAAAACAATTTGTGTATGACTGCACGATTGATACGGATGTAGAGATGCTGATTCCGGTGGAATATGTGCTGAATACGGATGAACGTTTACGTTTGTATACGGAACTGGATGAAATTCAGAATGAAGAATCGCTGCAAAAATTTGCGAAAAAAATAGAAGACAGGTTCGGCAAACTGCCGAAACAAATCAATGAATTATTTGATGGATTGCGTATCCGCTGGATTGCTAAGAAAATAGGGTTTGAGCGCATCATTTTAAAGAACGGTAAGCTGCGTTGTTACTTTTTAGACAATCCGAAATCACCGTATTATGAAAGTCCGTATTTCCCGAAAGTAATGGAACAAATACAGAATTCTAAAAAGAAATGTAACCTGAAACAAAGCGGCAACAGCTTAATTTTGGTGTACGATAACATCAAAACCATGAACCAAACCGAAGTTATCTTTAAGGAGATTGACGAAAAGGTTTTTGGTTTGTAATACAATTTTTGTTTATCTTGAATTAAAATAAATACTATGCTCAACAAATACTCTACAGATTACGGCTTGTTAATCATACGTCTTGGAATAGGCATTCTTTTCATGCTACATGGTTATCCGAAAATAACGGGAGGACCGGAGATGTGGTCACAGATTGGCGGCTCCATGGGAAATATCGGTGTTCATTTCGCTCCTACCTTCTGGGGTTTTATGGCCGCTTTTGCAGAATTTGTCGGCGGCGCCTGTCTGGTACTTGGTTTCTTATTTCGCCCGGCACTAGCCATGCTCATCTTCACCATGTTTATAGCAGGCCTGATGCATTATACAAGCGGTGACGGCTTTAATGGCTATAATCATGCATTGGAAAGCGGCCTTGTTTTTCTGGGTTTGTTTATTGCCGGCCCCGGAAAATATGCGTTGAAAATTGTGCGCAGGTAATTTTTTGTCTATTTTTTTTTAAATTCTTTTTTGAAAAGATTTTTTTTTTTTGGGTTTTTTTTTTTTTTTTTTTTTTTTTTTTTTTTTTGTTTTTATTTTTTTTTTAATTCATTATTTGAGTTTAATATTTTTTTTCCGGGTAAAGGGTTTTCTTTTTTAAAAATTTTCTATTTCTTTTTTCTTGCCCCTGAAAACCCCTGGGGGTTTTGGGGGGGAAAAATTTTTGGGGGTTTTTTTTTTTTAGGGGGCGTTTGGGGAGGGCGAACTTATGAAGAATTTTTTTTGTTTGTTAATTGGTTGGGGATTACTGGAGAAGCAAAAAAAAAAAATAAAAAAGCTTAGAAAAAAACAAAAAAACAGACATTAACTCGACATCGTCTTTATTAGTACAATTAAGGTTATCACAGCTATCACCGCCAGCGCAATTTTTATTACACTGTAAGGTCGTTGTCCCTGTACTTCACCCGTTCTGCCGTTTATAATAAAGCGAAATATTTTGGAACGATATCCGTAGGCACTTATCCAAACCGGCAATAAAATATGCTTGAAGGTAACATTGCTGTACACCACATGCATACGGTTGATGCGTTGTTCATCGCCGCCAATTTGCTGACGTATCGTCACTTTGATGGCATCTTCCATCACTTCTTTGGCCATATCAAATCCTTTCTGCACATCCGTCTGATAGCACTCCGTCTGAAATCCACTGATATAGCCTTCGTTGTAAGGTGTCAGATTGTTCAAATCCCAGGGTTCCAGCGGTCGCGTCACGGAGTCAGGCAATGACTGACTTGCCAGCACACATACATCATCAAATGAATTTTGTACCGCGCCATTGGCATCATACCATCTTGTTTTGCGCACTCGGTTTTTTCCAGAACCTTCGTAATAGTGTTCTCCGCGTTCTCCTTCATAGTTTGTTTTGGCTTTGCTGTCATAGGTCCAGTAAGGCATATAAATGCCTTTTAACTTTTCATTCAACGCCGCATATTTTTTCAAATCATTCGGTGCAAACCACAAACCATTCAACCATTTTATAAAAATATCATGTGCGTTTTTATCATCAATTTTAAACGGCAATAAATATTTTGGTTTTATAATGGTAGAGGTGGTGCCGCCCTGTATCACTAAAGGAGAAGCACAAAACGCGCAATTGTCTGATGTAAGATTAGGTTTTAAAGTCGTGGTAGCTCCGCAGTTGTTGCAGGTCACCGTGCTGATGGTTTGCTTCTCTTCCTGATTAATTTTATTCGAAATAAAATCCTGATATTCTATCTCTTCTATAGATTCCTTTTCTACTGGTGTAATGTCATTTTGTGCGCCGCAATATTTACAGGCGAGTTTTTGAGTGCCGGGCGCATACAATAACAAAGCACCGCAGTCCTTGCAATTCAGTTCCTTATTAATATTTTGCGATTTTTCCTCTACGTTGTAATCCATGGTTTTTGGTTTGGTGTAAAAGTAAAAAGACTTTGAAGATTTAAAACCTTCAAAGTCTGTATGTAATCGTTCAACTAAGATTATAAGGGTGGTGGTGCAATCGGTGGCGGAACTGCGCCTAAAATACCCGCTAATTCTGGAACCGTAGACGCAGCAGCCCAGGCTGCCATGCCTGCTTTCCATACCAGCGTATCGCCTTTCAGCTGACCGCTTTGCGCCATTTGTGTTAAAGCCGGCACATCAAAAGGTCCGGTTTGTGCGCCATTTACCGCTACAAATATTTGCATGACCGGTGGCGGAACTGCTCCGCCGCCTTGTGAGTTAGCTATGCCGCCCTGCATAATACCGCCTAAACCAACACCTACAAATGCTCCTGCCAGTCCGCCGTTTTCAGCTGCTTTTTCAATGCCTTGCGCAGTTTTCCATTGCGTCAGTTTCTGCATATCAATCTTATCCAGACGAGATAATTCGAAGATTTCTTTCTTCACTTCATCCGGCATAGAAATATTTTCTACTAAAAGAGAAGTCACTTTTAATCCGTAAGCATCAAAATCATCTGATAATTTTTCTGCGCCAAATTTAGAAAACTCATCTAAGTTAGAAGCAAACTCTTCAATTTTTAATTTACTTTCTGCAATGGCATCCGTTAATTTGGTCACCACTAGCGTACGCAACTGACTGGAGATTTCTTCTGTTGTAAACTGACCATCTGTACCTACAATTTCTTTCATGAACTTTCCGGCATCCGTTACACGGAAAGAGAAGTTTCCGAACGCACGGATTTCAATCATTCCGAAACGCGGGTCGTTTAAGGTAATTGGGTTTTTGGTACCCCATTTCTGATCTGTAAACTGTTTTGTGTTTACATAAAATATATCTACTTTGAACGGAGAGTTGAATCCGTATTTCCAGCCTTTTAAGGTGCTTAAAATCGGCATGTTTTGAGTAGATAATTCATATCTGCCCGGTTGATACACATCTGCCAGCTTTCCTTCATTCAGGAAAACCGCCACCTGCGATTCGCGAACGGTTAGTTGCGCACCGGTCTTGATTTCATTCTGAAAGCGTGGAAATTTCCATACGATGGTGTCCTGTGTATTGTCGGTCCATTCGATAATGTCAATGAACTCATTTCTGAAAGTGTCTAATATTCCCATGATTTTTTTGGTTTTCTTTTTATAAAGTTATCAAAAATAATTTTGTACAGAACTTAATAACTGCTTTTTTTCGTTAAAAGTTCCTTTCTTTATTAAAAAGGATACAGGAATAAACTAAAAAATGTTTTAACAAATTCCTACTTTTGGATTATTAATCATTCCTTCTTGCTTTTTATGAAAACAACTCCTCTTACCGATACACACATTGCCTTAGGTGCAAAAATGGTAGACTTCGCCGGATTTTATATGCCGGTTCGTTATTCTTCTGATCTGGATGAACATCATTGTGTGCGCAATGCCGTGGGAATGTTTGATGTTTCTCATATGGGTGAATTTATTCTGAAAGGCGATAAAGCGTTGCCGCTCTTGCAAAAGATTGTTTCCAACGATGTTTCTAAATTAGAAAGAGGTCAGGCTTTATATGGATATCTGCCGAATGAAACCGGCGGCATTGTGGATGATTTGCTCGTTTACCATTTGGATGACGGACATTACATGTGTGTGGTGAATGCCGGAAATATTGATAAAGACTGGGCTTGGTTTAATCAACACAATACAGAAGGTGCAGAACTGCACAATATTTCTGAGAACACCGCCTTACTGGCCATACAAGGACCAAAAGCTGCTGAAGCATTACAATCACTTACTGATGTAGATTTGTCCTCAATTCCATATTATCGCTTTGTGCGCGGCAGTTTTGCCGGCATTGATAATGTGATTATTTCGGCAACTGGTTATACCGGTGCAGGTGGTTTCGAATTGTATTTCAATAAAGCACACGCCATTGAAATCTGGAATAAAATTTTAGAAACCGGAAAACCGTTTGGCTTACAACCTATCGGCCTTGGTGCGCGCGATACCTTGCGTCTGGAAAAAGGTTTTTGTTTGTACGGAAACGATATCGACGACACCACTTCTCCTCTCGAAGCAGGTTTAGGTTGGGTCACCAAATTCAACAAAGATTTTATTGCTAAAGAAATTTTATTGCAACAAAAAGCAGACGGTTTTAAACACAAACTTGTTGGCTTTACCATGATAGACAGAGGTATTCCTCGCGGACATTATATCATTAAAGATGCGAATGGCAATGAAATAGGACATGTCACCTCCGGTACACAATCACCTACCTTGGGGTATGGTGTCGGATTGGGTTATGTTGATACCGTTTTCAGTGCGGTTGATTCGGAAATCTACATTGATATCCGCGGAAAATTGCTGAAAGCAAAAGTGGTGAAGCTTCCTTTTTTATAAAAATTTCTTCAATAAACATCAATGCTAAAAAATACATTTCAAATTACATTAGTATTTACGCTTGTTGTTTTATTACTGTTCTTTACAGCATTAACTTTAGGCTGGTTTGGTATTCCGGATGGATCAGGTGGCAATTTTTGTGAAGCTGCCGGAAATGGTCTTATTAAACAACCCGCAAATTCCTTTTCTAATATTGGTTTTATTGTTTCCGGTATTTACTGCTCCTGGATATTAAGTCATCATCGTAGCATTAATAAAACAGGTTTCTTTTTTAAGCATCCGTTTATTCCTCTATTTTATTGTCTCATTACTGTTTTGCTCGGTCCTTGCTCCATGGCTATGCATGCTACAGAAGCACACACCGGTGGTTTGTTTGATATGAACAGTATGTATCTGTTTGGTTCATTTATGCTGTCATTTGCGCTGGCCCGTTACTACAATCTGAGTTCTTTCGTTTTTATTTCCATCTACTTTTCCAGTTTAATACTTTGTAATATTGCCGGTTCTTACAGAACTATTTGGGGGCTTGATTTTTACCCGGGAAGTGCCGCTTTCGGGTTGGTGTGTTGTTTGGGTATGTTGTTTGAATTCTTAAATTTTAAAAAACACCGTCCTGTTATACAATTTAAATATGCGGTTTTCTGTTCGCTTAGTTTTTTAATTGCTTTTTTTGTATGGCATTTCGGATGGGATGGTCATTGTTTTTGTAACCCAAATTCATTATTTCAGTGGCATGGCGTTTGGCATTTATTATGTGGTTTGTCAACCTTTTTTCTGTTTCAGTATTATATTAGTGAAGAAATAACAGATTGACATGAAAAATCTTTTTTTACTGTTTGTTGTATCTCTAATTATTTTTTCGTGTAAAAAAACATCAGTTCCTGTACCACCCGTTGTATATGAAACGCTTGGAGAAACGTATATAAGCCATCGTTATAAAGACAGATTAACAACCACACAACTAACTGCACGCCTCAATTCTATTCTTCCTAATTCGGATAGTTTAATTCATCCAAAATACGATGTGATTGTCTATCGTATATTTTATAAAACGCATGATTATAAAAACAACGAAATCACCGCGAGTGGCTTAGTCTATATTCCTGAAATTAAAGATTATTACGTGCCGCTTGTTTGTTATCAGCATGGCACCGCCATTCAAAAACAGGAAGTGCCATCCATCAGTGCGGATATGAATTATTATGTGCCGTTTATCATGGCCAGTGAAACCGGAACGCTGGTGTGTGCCGCTGATTATATCGGCTTAGGCTTCAGTGATAGTTCGCATCATTTTTATGAACCAACGGAAGAAGCCAATGCGGTGGTAGATATGTTGGGCAGTGTTCAGATTTTACTGAACAAGACCTATCGCCCCTTAAGGTTCAATTCGGATATTTTTTTAATGGGATACTCTCAAGGCGGACATGCAACATTGGCTGCACAGCGAAAACTGGAAACAAAATATCCAAACCAGTTTCATATAAAAGCCAGTGCACCTATGGCTAGCTGGTTTGCATTGGAAAAATCAAGTCAATTAAATATCCTGAAAGATTCTGTTAGTTTTTCTTTCTCAGGTGCATATGCTTTTTTAATCAACAGCCTGCAAACCACTCAGCAAATCTACCCTTCTTATGCTTCCGTTTTTGTTAGGCCTTATGATTCTCTTACGAATGTTGTTTTTGACGGCACTAAAACCATTGGATATATCGACACAAAATATCCTGACTATTTTTACAACACCCTGCAGCCTTCATTTAGAAATGAAATAAGAAATAATACGAGTAATATTTTTCTGCAGGCGGTCAAAAAATATGATGTCATTAATGACTGGATACCCAAAGCACCCACCCGTTTTTATCACAGCATAAATGATGAAATTGCTTTTTATCAAAACAGTGAAATTGCTTACAACACCTTCAAACAGAAAGGCGGCAATGTGGAGTTAATCAATATTGGAAATTACTCTCATTTTGAAGGGAACATTATTGCCATTGAAAAAGTACGCGACTGGTTTTATCCGCTAATACAGATTACTCCTTATTAATTTCCTCTTCACGCTATTTAACATTCATATCTAAACATCTTTTTGTTTTGTATGTTAACTTGCTACATGAATTCTGTCGTTTCATTTAGGAAATATTTTTTACTAATTGCTTTGGGATGTATTTCTCTTTTTGCAAATGCTCAATCAAGTTCAGTAATTTTGAATTTAGCAGCATATGAAAATCGAGTTCAGCAAAAAAACGACACTTTATATGTGGTAAACTTCTGGGCTACCTGGTGCAAGCCTTGTGTAACAGAATTACCTTTTTTTGAAAAAGCTGCGCAGACATTTTCACAACAATCTGTGAAAATTATTTTCGTCAGCCAGGATGCTAAAACACGTGCAGTGCAGGTAAATGAATTTCTGAAAAAGAATAACTATTCTTCGGAATCATTCATTTTATCTGCCGGCAATCCCAATATCTGGATTGATAAAATTGATACGAAGTGGTCGGGTACCATACCTATGACATTATTTTACAAAAACGGAACGAAGCTATATTTTCACGAAGGTGATTATGCATCATTCGATGAACTGGAAAAAATTATTCACTCTAAATTATAAGTTATGCAAAAATTATTTTTAGCGATACTCGCTGTTGTTGGTCTTACCTTTCATGCTGTCGCATCAGATGGATATACTGTTGGTTCGTCTGTTTCGGATTTCAGCCTGAAAAGCATCAAAGGAAAAAATGTTTCACTGGCCGATTATAAAGAAGCCAAAGGATTTATCATTACGTTTACCTGCAATCACTGTCCGTATGCAAAAGCATATGAAGACAGAATTATTGCATTGGATAAAAAATATGCTGCGAAAGGATATCCGGTCATTGCCATCAATCCGAATGATGCCGTGCAATATCCTGAAGACAATTTTGACAACATGGAGATTCGTGCCAAAGAAAAAGGATTCACTTTTCCGTATTTATACGACGAATCTCAGGAGCAGGCTAAGAAATTTGGTGCCATTAAAACGCCTCATATGTATGTATTACAAAAAGACGGCAGTAAACTAACTGTAAAATATATCGGCGCTATTGACGATAACTGGGAAGATGCTGCTGCAGTGAAAGAAAAATATGTAGAAGCAGCGGTGGATGCTTTACTGGCCGGCAAACCCGTAACTGTTACCAGCACAAAAGCCATCGGATGTGGTATTAAATGGAAGAAATAAATTTTATCCTTATAAAAGATAAAGGTCTGTAGTATTTGCTGCAGACCTTTTTTTGTCCGTTATTTAATGGTAGTTTTGCTTCCCGATTTATACATCTATGCTTCCCATAAATTATTTATACTGGATTTTTAAACCGCTGTTAAAACTTAGCTGGCGAACCGCTTATTCAATTAAAATTATAGGAAAAGAAAATATAGACCTAAAGAAACCTACCTTAATTGTTGCCAACCATACCAATGCCGTGATTGATCCGATTGCGATTGCAGTAAACGTAAAAAGAGGGGTGTTTTTTCTGGCTCGCGGTGATGCATTTGCCAATGATTTCCTGAAATGGTTATTGTGGCAATACCATATCATTCCTATTTACAGAAAAGAAGAATGCGATGATAATCTCGAAAAGAATCAGGAAACCTTCGGAAGAATGTTTGAATTATTTGACAAGGCCAGGCCGGTGCTCATCTTTAGCGAAGGCAAATGTATTCAGGAAAAAACCATTCGCAATTTCAGAAAAGGAACGGCACATATTGCTGTAGATTATGCCAATGAAAAACAAGATTTGAATAAACTTCGCATTCAGCCAATTGGCTTAAACTACCATATTTACAATAAGTTTCAAGCAGATCTGATTATCAATTTCGGTACCCCTTTTACTTTGCAGGATTTGAATTTGCAAGACATCAACAGTAAAGAAAGCATAGAAATTATTACGCAGAAAACCCATGAAAGACTGGCTGAATGTATGATTATACAAACAGAAGCTGATTTGTACGGAATGGAAATAGCTGCTGAAGAAATGGTCGGCAAAGAATTGGCACAGCAATTTAAAAACAAAAATGACGTTGAAAATTTGTTTGACATGCGCGTTCATATCACCAAACAATTAGCGCATTATTATACTACACAAAAAGAAATTTTTTTAGCTTTCAAAAATGAGTTAGCGCAATTCGAAAACAAATTAGCTGCTTATAAAATACCATTAAACATCTTTAATAAAAACAAAGCAAGCTGGTTTTTATTAAGTATTGGTTTGTTGTTTTCTTTTCCGGTTTTTGCTGCAGGATTTATATTGAATGCAATTCCGTTCTTCCTGCCAAAAATTATCGTAGAGAAAAAAGTAAAAAATCCTGTTTTTGAAAGTACGGTTCGTGTGGTTGTTGGTATGTTTTTATTCCTGATTTTTTATGTTTGTTATTTCTTTTTTCTTCCAATGATTTTTGAAGCAGAAACGTATGTAGAAAAAGTGAGTATTGGTGCAGGTGCTGTCGTATTCGCTTACGGTTCCGGATTATTCGCTTATTACTGGTATCAATCATTCAAATCGGTAAAAGGATTTTTTACGTTATTTTCCCTGGATAAGAATGAAAAAAATGAATTAATCTCTTTACACAAATCCTGTAAAGAATGGTTGCTGAAAAATTTGTCGGTTTAATTATTGACCTATCTCCTTATTCAGAAATTCCATCAATTCTTTTACATAAGCCGCTGTAAAATTGAATTCAATGCCTGCTGCTTTATACATTTCAGGAATGGATTTTGTATAGCCCAATTTCAAGGCGTTTTTATAATCCTCCACCGCTTTATGCTTGTTTTGCTTGTAGTTGCGCCACACTGCAATTGCGCCCAATTGCGCAATGCCATATTCGATATAATAAAACGGCACTTCAAAAATATGCAGTTGTTTATGCCACATGGTTTTTCTGAAATCAGCATACGGACTGTAGTCAATCACATCACTGCTTAATTCTTTATGCAGCTCTTCCCATTTGTTTTCTCGCTCTTCATTGGTGTGATTCGGATTTGTATAAATCCAGTGCTGGAATTTATCAATCAGGGCAATCCAGGGCAGCATCGTGATAATACCTTCGAGGTGTGTTTCTATCGCGCGTTTTTTATCTGCATGATTATAGAATGCATCCAGTCCGTCAAAGGTCATCAGTTCCATACTCATGGAGGCCAGTTCTGCCATCTCTGACGAAATATCCTGATCGAAATTATACGGCAACGTGCGCATCAAAAACGAATGCACCGCATGGCCGGCTTCGTGTACCATGGTTTCTAAATCGCGATGCGTGCCTGCAGCATTCATAAAAATAAACGGCACGCCAATTTCCGGCAAGGTCATGTTATAACCACCAGGCGCTTTGCCTTTGCGCGAATTCAAATCCAGGTAGTTCATGTTGTTCATAATGGAAATGCATTCCGCAAAAAACGAATCCACTTCATCAAGACATTTTACCGATTTCTCAATCAGTTCTTCCTGTGTGCTAAATGGTTTCAGCGCAGGCAAATTTTCAGCGTCTACCTCCAAATCATATGGAAACAGATTTTCTACACCCAATTGTTGTTTTCTTTTCTGATGAATTTTTTTGACCAGAGGAATCACTTCCGACTTGATCGCTTCATGAAACTGCTCGCAGGATTTCACATCGTAGTCGAATCGCCCCATCTCAGCAAACATATAATCTCTGAAATTCTCAAAGCCCGCGTTCAGTGCCATTTGATGACGGATTTTCAGCAACTCTGAAAACAAATTGTTCAGTTTTTCTCTGTCCTGAAAACGACGGCTACTGATTTTTTCGTAAATCGTTTTGCGCAATGCTCTGTCTTGATTTTGCAGAAAAACACCAGCCTGTGGCAATGTATATTCATTGCCTTCGTGTTCTATGGTCATAGCGCCGATGATAGAACCATATTCCTGCGACAATAATTGTATTTGTTGTGACAAAGAAATATTTTCTTCACGGAAAAGTTTTAATTGAGACTGAAGATTTCTCAAATAGACAAAAAAACGTTCCTGATCTAATTCATTAATAAAAGCAGAAGCTGCCAGTTTTTTATTCAGCTCATTTGTCACCGTCATCCATTTTGGCATGATGTGTTCGATGAAATTTTCGTAAACTTTGGCGTGTGCTTCGTCTTCCGTATCGCAGGTTTGACGAATATAACGCCAACGATATTCCTCATCCACCACGGCATCTGTCTCACTTCTGTCAGCCATCCATTTCAGCAAACCATCTTTGTCTTCAATTGCCCGGGTCTGCAGTTCATCATAATAAGATGCCACATCTTCCCATGTATTCACAATCAGATCTTCAGAAAGGTAGTTTCGTTTATTTCTGGTAACAGTTTTCATAAATTCCTTTTTATAAATAAAAATTCCTTCAAGGTTTTTCAACCTTGAAGGAATCAAGCTGATAAAATTATACTTTGTTTTTAGTCATACGTGGTTTTGCTACAGATTGTTTCTGTACCACCACATCCTTTGCAGGTGCTTTTGTTTTTGCAGGTGCCACATCTTTTTTTGCGGCTACTTTAGCTTCTTCTGTTGTTGGTGTTTCCGACTTTTTGATAACATCCAAATCTTCCAGAATGGCAAACCATTTAATCAGTTTTTTGATGTCAGAAATATTAACACGCTCTCTGTCAAAATTTGGTAAAATTGTTCCTAAATAATTTCTCAGAACATCATTGGTTGCGTTGGCATCCACAGGTGCGTTAGTTGCTTTTTGATTTTTCATTTCAATAAGTACATCCAGCAATGGAACAGTATCGTTATCCGTGTAAATTGCTATGTTTTCTAAAGGAGAAAACATATGCTGGCGATTGGAATAAAATTTTTTGTTGGAGCCGTCTAATTCGCTCAATATTAATCCGTCATTTCTGTTGGCCACTACTCTTTTCAAGCCTGCAATGCCGGTTACGGCAATAATTTCTCTGAATTCCATAAACTAATTTTAGTTTACAAAAGTAGGAAAATGTTATGAATGAAAGAGAAAAAAGATGTTAATAGAAAAAGTTATTCTTTAATCGTCACTTTTCCGGTATAAACATTTAATTCACTATTCTTTTCATATTGTAGCTTTATAAAATACATACCGGGCGACAGTTGTTCATTAATGGTTATAAAAGATGAGTTTCCGCCAAAATCTCTGGTCAATAACTCTTTACCGGAGATGTCATATATTACAACATTATATTTATTCACCGAAATCCCAATTGGAAGCTGAATGCTGAAATTTCCCGTAGACGGGTTTGGAAAAACAGGCAAAGTAGATGAAATAACGTTTTGCTTTATTCCTGTAATTCGCTCATCGCAATCTATCAAACTATAACAAAAATTAGCAATATGTCGTTTGGTGCTATCCAAAACATAAGGATTAAAAATAAGTGCCAATGGGTTTGGACTAAAAAGCGCTTCTATGTTTAATCCACCGATAAACGGCACATGCGAATATCCAAGCCAGGATTCAAACTCACTGCGCAATCCTAGTTCTTTATAACGCTTATCTATTAAATAACTACCCATCAGTTTTGGCAGCATTGGCAAATGAAAGGGATGATCATAATTATATGGAACTATCGGATCTGCGGTGCCGTGTTGTGATAACATGGGCGGATAATTTCTGTTAGGTTTTATCCAGGCGGTATCCAGCAAGGCGCCTGAAATATTAATCATACCAATGACATTGGCTCCGCAGTAACGGTTATCCAGCAATGCCTGTGAATTCGGCTCCACCTGTAAAATCCATTGCTGATATTGTGGTGGCATCCAGGATAAACTATCCAAAAATAAGGCGTGTAAAAAACTTACTGAACCTGCGGAAACACCGCCGACAATAACTTTATTGTAATCCACTTTATACGGGTTCCCGTGATTTATGGTGGTGTCCATAATGCTGCAGGTAGCATCACGGATATCTATCAATGAACGACCAACGGCCTTTACCATATTTTCTTCTGACAATAAGGACAGAGGGTTTGATTCCTCCCTGTACTCTAATGACATGACCACATAGCCACGTTTTACCAGATCTATCGCCAGTTCTACAATATCCGGACTTTTCTGGTCTAGCAAATCTATATAACCGCCACCATGTGCCAGTACTACTACTGGTCTGTTGGAAACCGTATCGTTTTTGGGCTGATATACATCATAACCTAAATTTTGCCAGCGGCCGTCACTGGTTTGTTTGCGGGCATATATAATATTATTGAGAACCGTATATTCGGAAAAAACTTTATTCTTATATCTTCCGTTAAAACAATCCGTAGCATTGCCGGGTGCAATAAAAAAAGATAGAAGTAAAAATGTGTAAAGAACTCTTTGCATACTCTTTTAGTTTACTTAAAAATACTTGTTTTTTTTAAGCATTTACTTTCATTTACCACTAATGGTGCATTCTTATCTTTTGTATATCTTTGAGGTAGAAAGATGGAATTCAAAATACATTCTAATTATCAGCCTGCGGGCGACCAGCCAAATGCTATCCGGCAATTGAGTGAAGGGGTTTTGCATGATGAAAAATATCAGACTTTGCTGGGGGTAACGGGCTCCGGAAAAACATTTACGATTGCTAATGTGATAGAGAAGACTCAACGACCAACCTTGGTACTTTCTCATAACAAAACATTAGTAGCGCAACTATATACCGAATTCAAAGAATTTTTTCCGGATAACAAAGTAGAATTCTTTACGTCGTATTACGACTATTATCAACCCGAAGCATACGTTGCCGTTACAGACACCTACATAGAAAAGGATTTGTCCATTAATGCGGAAATTGAAAAACTGCGCTTAAGCACCACCACTTCTTTAATGAGTGGCAGACGCGATGTGATTGTCGTTGCTTCCGTTTCCTGCATCTACGGTTTGGGTAACCCAGCGGAATACAAGAATCAAATCATTCGTATCACCAAAGGACAAACGCTGAGCAGAAATACCTTTTTGTTCGAGCTCGTCAATATTTTATATGCACGCACCACGGCAGATTTTCAGCGCGGAAACTTTAGGGTGAAAGGTGATAACGTGGAAGTATTTTTAGCCTATGCAGATTATGCCTATCGCATTACATTCTGGGGTGATGAAGTGGAAGAACTCGAATCCTTTGATCCGGTTTCAGGCAAACGCATCGAGCAAATGAAAGACATCGCCATCTTTCCCGCCAATATCTATATTGCACCGCGCGACCAACTGCCAACTATTATTCATGAAATACAAGACGAGCTGAAAGAACATGTGGAATATTTTAATGCTACTGGTAAACAACTGGAAGCTAAACGACTGGATGAACGGGTGAATTTCGATTTGGAAATGATTCGCGAACTGGGCTATTGCAGCGGCATCGAAAACTATTCCAGATTTTTTGACAGACGAAATCCGGGTGACCGGCCTTTCTGTTTACTGGATTATTTTCCGGAAGATTTTTTATTAGTAGTGGATGAAAGTCACGTTACCATTCCGCAAATCGGCGGCATGTACGGCGGTGACAGAAGCCGTAAGCAGAATCTGGTAGAATATGGTTTTCGTTTGCCAAGTGCTATGGATAACCGACCTTTGAATTTTTCAGAATTTGAATCTTTACTAAATCAAACGATTTTTGTTTCTGCTACACCTGCTGATTACGAATTGATAAAAACGGACGGGGAATTCATAGAGCAAGTAGTGCGGCCAACCGGTTTATTGGACCCACCGATTGAAGTACGACCAAGTATTAATCAGATTGATGATTTGCTGGATGAAATTCACAAGCGCATTGCTGTCGATGAACGCGTGCTGGTCACCACGCTGACCAAACGCATGGCAGAAGAACTATCAAAATATTTAACCAAACTCAACATCAAGTGCAAATACCTCCACAGTGATATTGACACCATGGAACGCGTGGAAATTATACAAGGCTTGCGTCTGGGAGATTTTGATGTGTTGATAGGTGTTAATCTCTTACGTGAAGGATTAGATATTCCGGAGGTTTCTTTGGTGGCTATTTTAGATGCGGATAAAGAAGGCTTCCTGCGTAACGAACGCTCTCTGACACAAACGGCTGGTCGTGCGGCGCGTAATGCCAACGGCCTGGTAATTTTTTACGGAGATGTGATGACCAAATCCATGCAACGCACCATAGATGAAACCAACCGCCGCCGCGAAAAACAAATTGCGTATAACATCGCTCACAACATGACCCCGAAAACAGTGTTCAGAAGTAAGGAAGAAATCTTACAGCGTGCGTCTATTTTAGATATACGCCAGCGACCAGAAACACGGGAAGAGCGCAATTATAAAGAACAGGTGGACAAAATGAATTTTGCCGCAGAAGAGGAAGGTGAATACCTAACGAATGAGCAACTGGAAAAGAAAATTGCACAATTGAAAAAAGCCATGCAGCGCGCTTCGCAACAAATGGATTTTATGGAAGCCGCCAGATTACGAGACGAAATGTTTAAATGGCAGGAAAAATTGTAAATCCTTTATTATGGAAATTATCTTTATAATCGCATTTCTTCTTGTTATTCTTTTATGGATAATTCGGTTCAAGAATTTATTTACTATAAAAGATATAAAGAAGTATGAAGAATCAAGAGATAGCTTAATAGATGACCTGTTGGATTAGTTGTTTTTTATCTTTTTTCTTCTTAATTTTAATTATGACAAAACAAGCACTAAAATCTCAACTTCACCAATTTATCGATACCATAGAAGATGAAGAAACACTCTTGGTGTTAAATGAGTCTTTTAATTCTATAAAAAAAGATAGCGATATTTTAGATGAACTATCTTCATTTCAACAAACAAGATTGCAATCATCTATTCAACAGACAAAAGATGGAAAAGTCGTTTCTAATAAAGCAGTAAAAAATCAGATTCAAGAGTGGCTTACGAAATAGTTTGGACAGAAAATGCCAAAGAAGACCTTGAGCTGATATATGATTACTTGGTTAGAAAATGGTCTGAACGTGTTGCAGAAAAATTCCTCGTTAAAGTATTGGCTCGTTTAGAATTAATAGAAACTTTTCCATTTTCAGGCAGAGCGTCTTACAAAGATACTTCAATACACAAATTGCTCATTACTAACACAATTCTTTTTATTATAAAATTGATGAAAATACAATCACCATTTTAAACATCTTTGATAATCGTAAAGAATTAAATCCATTTGATTAAACAGCTACCATGCAAAAAACAATTCTCATTTCCGGTGCTAATTCCGGCTTAGGTTTCGAAGCCGCCAGACAATTGGCAAAACAAGGTCACGAAATAATTCTGCTGTGTCGCAATAAAGAAAAAGGCGAACAGGCAGTTGCCGATATCAAATCCTTTTCGGGAAATCAGAACATACATCTCTATACAGCCAATTTAGCCGTTCAAAAATCCGTGGAGGTTGTTGCTGCACAAATAAAAAAAGACTTCGGTAAACTGGATGTATTGTTGAATAATGCTGGTGGGGTATTTTCCGATTTTCAGTTATCCGAAGACGGCATTGAAATGACGATGGCCAACAACCACTTCAATTATTTCTGGCTGACTTACTATTTGTTTGATTTGCTGAAAGCCGGAACCGACGCACATATTATCAACGTCGCCAGTGACTCTCACTATCAGGCAAAAAACATCGACATAGAATCTTTCTATAAAAAGAAGGGAAGATATTTCGTGATGAGCGCTTATGAGCAAAGTAAACTGGCTAATGTATTATTCACTTACGCACTGGCAGAAAAAGCAAAACCGTTTAATATTACGGTCAATGCCTTGCATCCCGGTTTTGTGTATACGCCAATCGGCAACAAAAACGGAAATGCGTTTTTCGGCTTCGTATGGAATACGGCTTCTAAATTATTTGGATTGACAGTAGAGAAAGGTGCCAGCTCACATATCTATCTTGCAAGCTCCGATGAGGTTAAAAATACAAGCGGTCAATATTTCCACAACTGCAAGGCTAAAAAATCTTCGGCTGTTTCTTATGATAAAAACATACAGGAAATATTATGGAAGGAAAGTGAGTGTAAAAGTGGATTTACTTTTTTGTAATATTCTATAAAACTAAAAAAAACAAAACCCGATGTCTTAATGACATCGGGTTTATGTTTTCATCGCAAGTTTGCGATTACTTTTTTGCTGGAGCTTTTTTCGCTACCGCTTTCTTAGCTGGAGCTTTTTTCGCTACTGCTTTCTTAGCTGGAGCTGCCGCTTTTTTCGCTGGAGCTTTTTTCGCTACTGCTTTCTTAGCTGGAGCTGCCGCTTTTTTTGCTGGAGCTTTTTTCGCTACCGCTTTCTTAGCTGGAGCTGCTGCTTTTTTCGCTGGAGCTTTTTTCGCTACCGCTTTCTTAGCTGGAGCTGCTGCTTTTTTTGCTGCTGGCTTTGCGCTTGCTGTTTTCTTTGCCATTGTTTTTTATTTTGTTTTTTGTTTCATTTTTAAACAGTTGAAACTTTTCTGTTGGAACACTTTATTTTTTATATGCAGATTAAAATACTCCTTTAACTATTCTGCAATATAAAAGTAATACAATATTCATTTTATACAATACCTGAGTTATTCATAAATGTTGATAATTGTGGATAACGTAAAAGGCATATTTTTATTCTGTAAAATCAAGCTGCTTCAAAAAAATCAATAAAAATATTTTGATTTTTTTTATCGCGTTATCGTCTTAAAACTATTTTTATAAAAAAATTATATCGCATGAAAACACCAGTAAATACTAATGTTTCTGAAGAATGCTCTTTAAGAAATAAAAATTATACTGTTCTCTGTTTAAATAATTTATGCTTGCTGCTTGTTGATTTATTTATTTATTTTTTCTGCAAAATCAATAACGTCATCCGAAAAAAACAGCCTTAAAAAATGTTGAATGTTTATTTCGGTGGATAAAATAGAACGCTCCTGATAATGAAAAATATATTTTCTCTCTTTGTTTTGAAAGATTTTTTTTGAAAACTGAATTCTGAAAAGTATCTTTTGTATAAACAAAATGCCATAGAGATGAATAAAAAATAACTGCTTTTCATGCGTATGACATCATTCAATTTCTTATCTTTCGTGTGAAATTAATTCTGTGAATAAGAAAATTATCCTTCCCGTTTATATCGTTATCAGCATTTTTTTGAGTGCCTGTTCTTCCTGCAAGAATGAAAACGACAACACTAAAAAAATTGATTCAAACGATATAAAAGAATCGTATAAAATGCTACCAGGCGAGCAGCAAACTGTAATTGACATAGTATATAAATGGAATGCTGCACACGATACAATCCACTTAGACAGCCTGGAAAATTATTACAATGATCCTGTTTTGTTTTTTAAAAAAAGAATCCCGCTTAAATCTGTAATTGATTCTAAAAGATATAAAATAAGTCATGCGGATACTTATCGTGAACGAATTATTGGACGAATCGGAATTTATGCTTCTGATACCGGTGATTATAAATGTGAATTTTTAAAACTGGTCACCATCAACAGCAAACCAAATGTATATCACTCTTATCTGATATTTAAAAAACAGGCAGACAGCACCTGGCGTATTATTGTAGAAAGTGATAAGGAGGCAGACCTGCGTCCGGAGATGGTTTCATTGTTTGAAAAATTTCAGGAAAGTGAGAGTTTGTCTTCAGGCGATTTTAACGGAGACGGAGAAAAAGAAGATTTGATTGTATTAAAACCGGAACAAGATACGAGTGGAAGATTTTCCTCCACCGAAACAAAAATATCTTTTACGAATATGGACTTGCCAGAAATTGTGATTCCAAATTGCGTTGGTGTAAATGTGCTGAATGAAAATGATGTGGACGGCGACGGCTCCGATGATTTTTCCATCGTCATAAAAAATCCGGATGGGGAAGTTGGTAATGTTGTTTTATATAGCTTTAAAAGAGGCAAGTGGCAGGAATTGGCCAAATTTAAAGCTCCGGAAGAAGAAGTGTTTGCATCCCGGCAGAATCTGATTGAATTTGCCGGCAGCGGAAATATCAAAATCCGCACGCTGGAAAAAACACCGGATAGCAGAGATTCTTTGGTGATAAAAACAATATCTACCTGGTAAAATAAATAAATGTACATACCAAAATATTTTAAGCAGAACGACCGCAAGAAAAGCATTGCTTTTATGAATGCGTATAATTTTGCCATTGTCGTTTCCGCTAAAGATGAACTTCCGCTCGCTACCCATTTGCCTTTTGTTATTGAGGAAAGAGAAAATGAAATCGTGTTGATTTCTCACATGAGTAAGGCCAACGAACAATGGAAAACATTTTCAGATAAAGATGTGCTGGTTATTTTTTCTGAGCCGCATGCATACATCTCACCTTCTTTATATGAACAAAAACAAAACGTGCCCACCTGGAATTACGTGGCCGTACACGCTTATGGAAAAATAAACATTTTGAAAAGCGACGAAGAAAAATTAGCCGTCCTCCACAAACAAATGCAATCCTACGAAGCGGATTTTATAGAACAGTTCCGAACACTGGATAAAAAATATATTGACGGACTGCTGCAAGGCATCATCGCGTTTGAAATTACCGTAAGTAATCTGCAGGCAAAAGAAAAACTGAACCAGAACAAAAGCGAAAAAGATCGCCTGAACGTAAAAAAACACCTGGAAGAAAGTGAGGACGAAATGAAACGAACATTGGGTAAAATGATGTAAATGAAACTTAAAAAATTGCTTCTAACATCCTTTCTGATAGCGGCAACCGTCATTATCCTGCTTTTCTTACTTTACTTTGCTTTATAATATTTCATTTCGTGTATCTTGTAAGTGTTTGTATAAACCTGACATGTATCATAAAATAAAATTCATTAAGATTGTAACTTTGCCAGCGTATGTTACCTTTTACCTTAATCGATAAATACAATGTCCCCATTCCGAGATACACCAGCTATCCCACAGTTCCTTACTGGAAAGATGGCTTAACGGACAATGCAGACTGGACACAACAGATTCAAAAAGCCATTCAGGCCAATAAGACCAAAGAAGGCATTAGTTTATATCTACACCTTCCTTTTTGCGAACAGCTTTGTACATATTGTGGTTGCAACAAACGCATCACCAAAAACCATTCGGTAGAAACCATCTATATAGATGCATTACTGAAAGAATGGGCACACTATAAAAATATTTTCGGCAATAATCTGCTCATCCGCGAATTGCATTTAGGCGGTGGAACACCTACCTTTTTCAGTCCTGAAAATCTGGTGTACTTAATGACAGAATTATTCAAAGACGTCAGCATACATCCGGAACCTGAATTCAGTTTTGAAGGGCATCCAAATAATACGACAAAGGAACACCTGCAATCCTTATATAATATAGGTTTCCGCCGTGTAAGCTTTGGCGTACAGGATCTGGATAAAAAAGTACAAGTGGCCATCAACCGCGTTCAGCCGTTTGAAAAGACCAAACAGGTAACGGAATGGGCGCGCGAAATCGGTTACGAATCCGTGAACTTTGATTTGATTTACGGATTGCCGTTTCAAACTATTGATACCATTCGCCAAACCATTGAGACAGTGATTACCTTACAACCCAATAGAATCGCCTTTTACAGTTATGCGCATGTTCCCTGGACTAAAAAATCACAGCGAGCCTACGACGAAAATGATCTACCGAAAGGGAAAGATAAATATGCCTTGTATGAATTAGGCAAAGAGTTGTTTGTCGCGGCCGGATATATCGATGTGGGTATGGACCATTTCGCACTGGCAGGTGATGGCCTGCTCATCAGTAAGCAAAACGGATTGTTGCACAGAAACTTTATGGGCTACACCACCACCAACACGGAGGTATTAATCGGCTTGGGGGTTTCCGCTATTAGTGATGTGTTCTACGGCTTTCGTCAGAACTATAAAACGGTGGAAGAATATTATGAAGCTGTCAATAACGGGCTGTTGCCGGTACATCGCGGCATCAATGTTAGCGAGGAAGATATTCTTTACAGAAAACACATTCTGAATATTGCGTGCAAAGGTAAAACAGATTGGACCGGTGAAATCGCACTGACACCTTTGATGGAAAATCAGTTAAATGATTTGCAAAAAGACGGATTGATAGCATGGGAAAATTCGCAACTGCTGGTAACGCAGCTGGGCTGGAGTTTTCTGAGAAATATCTGTGCCGTTTTTGATAAAAAAATGAATGACGACAAACTGAATCCTAAACAAGATACTCCGAAATTTAGTCAGGCTGTATAATTTTTAGTATTTTCACGTCAGATGTCCTGGCACGCTACCACTACCATTTATCAGATTTATCCGCGGTCGTTTTACGACAGCAACGGTGATGGTATCGGTGATTTACAGGGAATAATTCAGAAACTGGATTACATCAAAGACCTGGGTTTTGAAACCATCTGGATATCTCCGTTTTATTGTTCTCCACAGGAAGATTTCGGCTACGACATTTCCGATTATTACAACATTGCTCCGGAATACGGCACCCTGCAGGATGTGGAACAGCTGATTTCGGAAATTCATCAGCGCAATATGAAAGTCGTGTTTGATATGGTGATGAACCATACTTCCGATAAGCATCCGTGGTTTCTGGAATCCCGTTCTTCCAAAGACAATCCGAAAGCGGACTGGTATATCTGGCGCGACCAACCCAACAACTGGAAAAGCATTGTCGGTCCGAACGGCTGGCAATATTCCGCGGAACGCAATCAATATTATTACGCTTCGTTTTTACCATTTCAGCCGGATTTGAATTACCGCAATCATGAAGTAAAAAAAGCCATGTTTGATGTCTGCCGTTTCTGGCTGCAAAAAGGCGTAGATGGTTTCCGCCTCGATATTTTCAATTGTATTATAAAGGATAAGGATTTTAAAGACAATCCCTTTTCTTTATTCCATATCATTCCGAGTGAAGAACACCCCGGCAGCAATTTCCAGATCCGGAAACATTCTCTGAATCAGGAGGAAAATTTTGAACTGGCGCAGGAATTACGAAGTGTGATTAATGAGTTCAACCATCCTCCACGCATGTTGCTGGGTGAAGTGTTCGGCGGACATGATAAAATCAAACAATATCTTGGCAAAAAACAAGACGGTTTACACCTGGTGTTTCTGTTCGATATTCTGTATTATAAATTCAAAGCGGATTTTTTCAGGAAGAAAATACTGGAATACGAACATCATTATCCTGCACCCAATATTCCTACCGCCGTATTCAGCAATCACGATCAGTTAAGAAGCATTCACCGAATTGGAAATAATCTGGAAAAAGCAAAATTGCTGGCCTTGCTGCAATTCACTATGCGTGCTGTGCCCTGTGTTTATTATGGAGAAGAGATAGGCATGACGGATGGAAAGATTCCAATAAAGGAAGGCAAGGACCCGATGGTGAAGGTGTATAGCTGGGTACCGCAATTCATTGCAGACCTGCTACCGGTGGGCATCAACCGCGATAATTGCAGAACGCCCATGCAATGGAATAATCAAAAAAATGCAGGTTTTTCATCAAGCAGCGAAACTTGGTTACCGCTTAATAAAGATATTGAAAAGAGAAATGCAGAAGAACAGCTTTCCGATAAAGAATCTTTGCTGAATGTGTTTAAAAAGTTGATTCTTCTTAGAAAAAGCAGCCCCTCAATGCACAGTGGAACGATTGAAATGATAAATACCGGCAATAAGAATATACTGGCTTATGTCCGTTCTTTTGAGGACGAGCAACTGTTAGTACTTATTAATTTCAGCAAATCAAAAATTACTAATAATATTAATCTTCCCGTTAAGGAAGTGGTTTTTTCCGTTACGCAGAAAAGTTGCTTTAATGGTATTTTAGACGCTTATGACGGAATTGTATTAAGGCTGTAGTTTCTTTATAAAATCTTTATGCTTCTGAGCTGTTCTTTTACACCATATTTACAGCTTGTACTATAACTTTGCATCATACTATTTAAAGTGACTAATTTTTCTCTTTATAAAATCTCCAATCAAAAGCAATCACTTATCAGTGTTGCAATGGTGGTATTGACAGCAAGTGTTTGTTATTTATTTTCAAATTATTTTGGTTACAGAAACGTAGCGCTTATTTTATTGTTTGTCGTTTCCATTCTGGCCACTTTTATGAATGTGTTTCCATTGCTGATGGCTGCCATATTAAGTGCTTTAATCTGGGATTATTTTTTTATTCCTCCAAAATTCACCTTTCATGTTGAAAGCGCAGAAGATATTTTGATGCTTGGAATGTATTTCGTCGTGGCTTTGGTTAATGCAATTCTGACGAACAGGATCCGAAAAGCGGAAAAAGAAGCGAATGAAAAAGAGGAGAAAGAAAAAATCATTAAACTGTACAATACGCTTTTAAATTCATTGTCGCATGAACTGAGGACGCCCATCGCAACGATAATTGGCGCAACAGACACCTTGCAGGAAAATGAAGAAAAACTGGATATGGCATCCAAAAAAATATTAGTTTCAGAAATTTCCACCGCATCCTTACGGCTAAATCAACAAGTGGAAAACCTGTTGAATATGTCTCGTTTGGAATCAGGATTTCTGCAATTACACAAAGACTGGTGTGATGTAAATGAACTTGTTTACAAAGTTGTGAATGAAGTGCAGGCAAACACAACGAATCGTCAATTCGACATTCAGATAATTGAATCGCTTCCATATTTTAAACTGGATTTCGGCATCATGGAGCAGATTTTATATAATCTCTTAATCAATGCCGTTGCCTATACACCGGCAGATACTGCCATTCATATAAAAGTAACACGCTTTGATTCGGATGAAATTAGTTTAATGGAACCCGACAACGCAAAAACAAAACTGGTCATCGTTATCCGCGATGAAGGAAAGGGTTTTCCGGAAGAAGAAATAACAAAAGTATTTGATAAATTTTACCGCATTTATACCCATAAAACCGGGGGTACAGGATTGGGTTTATCTATTGTAAAAGGCTTTATAGAAGCACACGGGGGAGCTATCCGTCTGAAAAATTCAAGCGCCGGCGGTGCAGAGTTTACCATCGTCATCCCAACGGAAACGAACTATATGAATGCATTAAAAAATGAGTAATAAAAATAAAAATGTCAACCGCAAATAACATATTAATTATTGATGACGAATCGCAGATTTGTAAACTATTGCAAATCGCGTTGGAATCTAATAATTATAAAACCAATATTGCCAATACCGCTCAGGAAGGAATTGTAAAAGCAGCAAATCATCCGCCGGATCTGATTTTGTTAGACCTTGGCTTGCCGGATAAAAACGGACAGGAGGTTTTAGCGGAGTTGCGCAACTGGTATAAAAGTCCGGTAATCATTTTATCCGTTCAGAAAGACGAAGAGAATATAGTGACAGCGTTGGATAATGGCGCAACCGATTATCTGACAAAACCCTTCCGCACCGGAGAACTGCTGGCTCGCATTCGTTCTGCTTTACGTAATGCTATTCTGGAAAAAAACGAACCCATTGTTGTTTATCATGATTTGCAGATGGATTTGATGAACCGCGTGGTGAAGAAGAACAACACCGTGATAAAACTCACCTCCACAGAATTCAATCTGTTGAGTTTACTGGTGAACAACGAAGGAAAGGTATTGACACACCAGTATTTATTGAAAGAAGTGTGGGGACCAACGTATGTGAATGAATCACAGTATCTAAGGGTATTTATCGGGCAACTGCGCAAAAAAATAGAAGATGATTTTAATGTACCAAAATATATCATTACGGAAAGCGGTATTGGTTATCGCTTTATAGGAAACTAAATAATCAACAGACATATAAATTATAAAACATGAATTCGAACCATTCAACATCGAACAGGGTAACTATTGCCTCCTTATTAGTCGCACTCGGAATCATCTACGGGGATATCGGCACTAGTCCGCTCTACGTGCTGAAAGCTATTGTGGGCGAACGGGAAATTTCTGAAATATTGGTTTTCGGCGGCGTTTCTCTTATCTTCTGGACACTAGTTTTTCAAACCACTTTCAAATACATTGTACTTACCTTAATGGCGGACAACAATGGTGAAGGCGGCGTTTTTTCCTTATATGCGCTTGTTAAACGATACGGAAAATATCTGGTCATTCCCACCATTCTAGGAGCCACCACCTTGCTGGCTGATGGCATCATTACACCTCCGATTTCGGTAGCATCCGCCATTGAAGGATTAACCATGGTAAAAGGGTTGGAGACATTACCGACCGTACCCATCGTTATTGTTATTCTATCCTTGCTGTTTTTCTTTCAGCGTTTTGGCACCCAAAAAGTGGGCAGTCTTTTCGGACCAATTATGGTTGTTTGGTTTTCCTTATTGTTCATAATGGGTGCACACGAAATATCACAATTCCCTTCCGTGTTGAAAGCCATTAATCCGTACTACGGATATGAACTGCTGGTAAAATACCCTCAGGGCTTTTGGTTATTAGGCGCCGTGTTCTTATGCACAACGGGAGCAGAAGCACTCTACTCCGATCTGGGCCATTGCGGCATCAAAAACATCCGTATTACCTGGGTATTTGTAAAAATAGCATTGGTGATAAACTATGTCGGACAGGCAGCATGGATTATGCATCAGGGACAACAAACGCTGAACGGAAGAAATCCGTTTTTTGAAATGATGCCACAGTGGTTTCTGATTCCCGGAATAATCATTGCGACATTAGCAACGATTATTGCTTCTCAGGCCCTAATCAGTGGATCTTACACGCTTATCAGCGAAGCCATGAGTTTAAATTTCTGGCCGCGCGTAGCGGTAAGACAACCTACGGAAATGAAAGGTCAGATCTATATTCCAAGTGTGAATACGATTTTATGGGTGGGATGCATATTAATGATATTGTATTTCAAATCCTCCACGCATATGGAGGCGGCATATGGATTCTCCATCACCATTGCCATGATGATGACCACTTACCTGCTTGCCTTCTTTTTAATCTACAGAAAAAAATGGAACAAGCTTTTGGTAACGGGAATCCTTATCATTTTCGGCATTATTGAGCTTTCATTTTTCATCACCAACTCCGCCAAAATAAAGGAACGCTGGATGTTTCTCTTTTTTGAATTATTCATTTTCTTAACGATGTATGTGTGGTATTATGCAAGAAAAATTAATAACGGACTTGTACACTTTGTCGACCTCGGAAAATATATCTCCATGTTAAAAGAATTAAATGAAGATGACGACATACCAAAATTCGCCACACATCTGATCTATTTAACAAAAGCAAATCACAGAACACAGATTGAAGAGAAAATCATAAAATCCATTTTCTCCAAAAAACCAAAAAGAGCCGATGTATACTGGTTCCTGCATATCAACCGAACAGATGCACCCTATACTTTAAACTATGAAGTATCCGAATTGCTGGATGATAAGGTGATAAAAGTGACCATTAATATAGGCTTCCGGGTGCAGCCTAAAACGGAAATTTATTTCAAGAAAATTGTTCAGGATTTGGTGGCAAAAAAAGAATTAAATCTGCATATTCGTCCGGATGGCTCTACAAAATATAATCATGAACCGGATTTTAAATTTGTCGTAATTGAGAAGTTTTTATCGGTAGAAAATGAATTCAGTCTGCGCAACGGATTATTGCTGAACGGATATTTTTACCTCAAACAGCTTGGTTTAAAAGATGAAAAGGCGTTCGGACTGGAAAAAAGTGATGTGGTAACTGAGCAGGTTCCCTTGTTGTATCAGCCTATTCAGAATATCGACCTTGTAAGAAAAGAACATCTGATATAAAAACATTTGCTCAATCTATCAGTTTCATAAAAAGAAAATACTTATTTTAGTAGCACAATTCTTTTATGTCAGAAACGAAAGATTATCATATCATAGAGAAGTTCCGGGAAATGGTGGAAAAGCGCTATGATTTCAATGAGTTGAAACAACGTTTTGATTTACCGCCCTCTATTAGTGAAGATGTGATTGATGAAATAGAAAATTATTTCTTAAGCACTATTTACCCGCCAGCTCAGGAACGCAAAGAACTGGAAGAGGCCTTCAAAGACTTAGCGGATTACGTAAAACAGCCGCGAAAAATGTGGAACCTTTTCGGTGATATGGCACGTGCGCTGTTCAAGTTTGGCAGGCATTTTATGGTGGCTCTTAAAGCCGGTATGGATTCTCTGGATTCCTTTATGGGGGCAAAGAATTTTGAAGCACATATGGCCGAAATTGCCAATAAAAATGGCATTTTACCGCCTATGAGCGACGAGGATTTTGAAGATACGATGTATCAATTGCCGCGCGAAGACATTGAAAAATTCATACATGACGTGAAGAGTTTGTTTGGTGCGATGGTAAATACCACCTTACTTGCAAAAACGCTGGATATTTTAGACCATGTAATCCATACCATGGAAAAGAAACCGGATGTATTTCCGCAAAAGGAAATAGATGGTATAAAACTGGGCAAAGTATTATTACAGAAAGGATACGACCTGTTTTCAAAATATGATGAGGAGACTAAAAAACACATTGTTGATTTCATCTACAAAAATGAGATGTGGTATATTGATTATGTGTACAAGAAGAAGGAAGAGAAGTAATATCTCCTACCATTTTAATTAAGAAACTTTCACACTTACTTTTTCAGTATTTTTGTACTTTTGATAGTTATTATGGCGCGTAAAATAATTTATACGGACGATGCTCCGGAACCCATTGGTCCTTATTCTCAGGCGGTATACATTAATGGCATGTTGTTTATTTCCGGACAAATCCCTTTGGATCCGTTTTCCGGAACTATGATTAAAGATGGTATTGCGGAAGAAACACAACAAGTAATGGAAAATTTAAACGCAATATTGCTGGCTGCCGAAATGGATTTTTCCAATGTGGTGAAATGCTCCATTTTTTTAACAGACATGCACGATTTCCCGAAAGTGAATGAAGTGTATGGAAAATATTTTAAAAACAATCCTCCGGCAAGAGAAACAGTGGAAGTAAGCATGTTGCCGAAAAATGCAAATGTCGAAATATCCTGTATTGCCGTTCGTTAAAATTATATCACGCTAATCATTTATAAAATCAATATTATGTTAAAGAAAATTGCCTTTATTTTATCCTTTGTATGTTTGCTAAATAATTTTTCGAAAGCCCAAAATGATGCTATTTGCAAAGCAGCAACAGACAGTATGAATGCTCAGTTTAAGAGAGGCGAATTTGGATGTTATTTACAGTCAAAAACTAATACAAATCTTTATAATTATATAAAAATCAACAAAGACGTATATAAAAAAACAATGGTTAGAATGTCTTCCATTAATAAAGACACTTCAAAAATAGCTGCTAAAAAGATTTTGAATGAATACTACCAGGATAAAGCAGACAAAACACAACCTTTAGATACCAGTAACGAATACAAAAAATGTTACAATAAGGCTTTTCAGCCAAAATTAGATTCTATTTTCAAGTGCGATTTTTTCAGAAAAGCTGATTCCATTCTGCGGGTTTATGATAAACAGGGAAAAGGTTATGGAAATGTAGAATTTCCCGGTGGTCCAAGCGCTCTCCAGAAATTTTTAAATAAAAATGTAGTTTTACCTAAAGATGCCAAGCCTAGTGATTCTGATAAAATGATTCGGGTTTATTATTCATTTTATGTAGATACAAAAGGGGATATTTCAGAAATTAATTTAATGAAATCTAACTGTAAAGAATGTGAAAGCATTGTATTGGAAGCTATTCATAAATTACCACCGTTTTTACCAGCGACAGATGCCGGAAAACCCAAAAAAGTAAAATATATTTTTCCGTACACAAAAACATTCACAAAACCGAAAGAATAATATTTATTTATGCTTCGGCGTTATTGCGATGGAAGCAATTACAGAGCTTGCTAAAATCAATAGTATGGTTCCAAGCGAATACAACACCGGTATTTTATAAATATCCACAATACACATCTTTACTCCTACAAAGACTAAGATGGCCGATAATCCGTATTTCAAAAATCTGAAATATTTGGTGATATCCGCTAACGCAAAATACAAAGAACGCAGTCCCAGAATAGCAAAAACATTTGAGGTATACACTATAAATGTATCATTCGATATCGCCAGAATTGCCGGTATAGAATCTACGGCAAAAATAAGATCGGTAAATTCAATCAGTAATAATACTATAAACAAAGGTGTTGCGAAATTTCTTGCTCCAACTTTGACAAAAAATTTCTCTCCATGTAATTCTGTCGTTACCGGCATGAATTTTTTAAATAATCTTACCAATGGATTTTTATCAGGCTCCAGCGGTTTTTCATCCTGCACCAGCATTTTTATACCGGTAAAAATCAAGAATGCGCCAAACACATAAATGATCCAGTGAAATTTAGTTATGAGCGCAACGCCTGCAAAAATAAAGAACGCGCGCATCAGCAAAGCTCCCAATATTCCGTAAAACAATACTTTATGCTGGTATTTTGTTGGTATATTAAAATAAGAGAACACCATAATAAACACAAAAATATTATCGACACTCAAAGATTTCTCGATAACATATCCCGTTAAAAATTCAACACCCTGCTGTTTTCCGAAAAAATAAAAAATACCACACGCAAACAACAAAGCCAATATAATCCATATGCCTGTCCACATAAGAGACTCTTTGATTTTTACCGTGTGTGTATTCTTATGAAACACACCTAAATCCAAAGCCAGCATCAGTAAAACAAAAGCATTGAATCCAATCCAGAACCAAATATTTACATCCATTTTTAAGTTTTTTATAGCACTATAAATAGCGAGAAGCCGAGTTGGGGAAACACCGGCTTCTCTTACACACACTAATTATGAGAAAATTGAAGTATTCTATTTGTTAATAGTAATACTATTATCTATAACACTGTTACTATTCTTTTAGTTCCGCAGTTTTATATTTTTTTTTAATTTTTAGGTTGCTGTCCTGCAAGTAAATAAACAGACATTTGGTATTTCATGAGTTTCGACTCTAATTCATTCATTTTTAAACGGGTTTCCAGCACTTTGTTTTGGCGGCTGTTAATAAGAAACAGGCTGCTTTCCCCGTTTTCAAATCTTGTATTCTCGCCTTTCAGTAAGGTTTCGTAAGCCAGAAACGTTTCATTGTATAATCTCAGATTTTCTTTCAGTGCCACCAAATCGTTGTAGTATGTTTTAACTTTTACATTAAGTTCATTCTGCACAACAACCTTGTCTATCTGTGTTGATTCTATTTTAATTTTCGCCTGCTTATATTCTCCTCTGGCCTCTCTGAACATCAAAGGCATTTTAAAATCAACACCAATTTTGTAATTATTAAGCAATAAATTGTCGCCAACATTATAAAAAGGATTATAGCTTTTATTTATAAAATTATAGTTGACATTCAAGGTGGGTAAGAGGTTCTGAAATTTTAGCTTTCGTTCTATCTCCAGGTTTTTAAGTTTTATATCAAAAGCGTTTAATTTCGGGTGATTTAAGACCAGTAATTCAAGGTCGTTCAACGATGGTAGTGTTATCGAATCCAATAAATAACGAGTGTTGTAAATAAGCGGAGTTATGTTGTCTTTTATAAATACCGCCTGTTCATTTTCGTCCCATAAAAATAAACTCAGTTCGATGGCAGATTTCACCCAGTTGTAATATGATTTTTGGGTTTCGTATTCCAGCAACTTGTATTGCGCAAATGCTTCAACGGTATCTATCGCCGGTCGTTCACCAACTTCAAACATTCTTTTAGTAAATTGCAAACGGTTATAACTAACTTCCTTAGCTTTTATGTTATAAAAGTACTCCTGGTAATAAACATTCCAGTCCCAGTAAGCATCGATAGCATCTAACAGCAATGTATTGATGGTATTCTGCTGTTCTGCCTTTGACAGTTGAATATTGTTTTTTGCCTGTTTCAGCACAGCCATTTTCTTATTCATGACCAGACCACTTAACAAGGGAAGTGAAACACCGACTGCAACTGAATTCCCATACGTGAGTTCATTGGCAGTGTTGCTGCCGCGCACATCGCTGAGTTCAGCCTTTAATTCAATTCCATACCACAAGGGTGCTTTCAGCTGCGGCTGCAAGTATTGGTAATAACGATTGCCGTCTAATGTTTTATTTTCGAAACTGAAATCGGCAACAGGATCGAAAGCACCTTTTGCACTCAGTAATTTTGCCGTTGCTTCTTTGACTACTAAATCTGTTTGTTTTATTAAGGGATGGTGCTGCATAACGAGCTGCAGGTATCGTTGAGCAGACAAAACAGTAGTCGTATCATTAGCAGATACAACAAAACCATTCCACAACAGCAGGAAAAATAAAAGAATCTGTTTACTGCCTTTATTCACTTTCGTCTTTCTTTTGTTTGTTGTCAATTACTGTTTTCACCTGATAGTAATCCGGTGGGAAGCCATTAATTTTTCGCCAGATTTCATAATAGATTGGAACATCTTTGAGTAAGGCAATGCCATTGGATCCTGTTCCGTAGCGCAAGTTTTGCGGCCATATTTTATACGATGCATCTTCCGTAATTAAAATTCTGAAATAGCCCTGCTTATTGATGGCACTTTCAATTACCGTTACCTTTCCTCTGAAAAATCCAAAGGATGCATTCGGCCATCCGGAAAAAACAATGGCAGGATAACCATCAAATGTTAAGCTTACTCTTTGTCCTAAACTGATCAGCGGAATGTCAACCGCTTTTATATACATTTCAACGGCTCTGTTATTGACATTTGGTACCACTTCTGCTATAAATTCGCTTTCTTTTATAATCTCACCCACACCGGCATTTTTTACTTTAATGACCTGGCCGTCCTGTGGTGCTATGAGGTAATAAAACTTAGCGCGGCTTTCATAATTCGTATACTGATTACTGAGCTTGGCAGCATCTCCTTTTGCCGTGGCAACGTTAGATAAGGATTGAAATTTTTCTCCCTCCACTTTTGCCAGTTTATCCTGATAATCCTGCTCGGTGCCGCTTTTTTCGAGTTTTGCAATAATGAGTTCCTGTTTTGAGTTGGCTAATTTGCGTTGTGCCACATCGTATTTTGCCTGCGCATTCTGGAGTGCCTGATTTCGCTGCTCCATCTGCGTTTTTGACACCAGTCCTTCATTAAATAAGGTTTGCTGACGTTCGTACTGTAGTTTTGCAATTTCATAATCATTCTTAGCAGCCGCAAGATTGGCATTGTCTATTTCTATGTAACGCTGTGCCTGTTCAATCTTGTTATTGATTTGCTCAATTTTAAAATCTCTTGCCTGAAGCAATGCCTCTTTTTGAAGTACAGCTGTTCCTGCTTTACCGGAATAATTGGTAGCAGCATCCTGCTTGGCGATCAGTTGTTGTCTGGTGTTTTCCAGTAATGCCGGATCCAGGTATTCTGTTTTTACTTCCGTTAATTTTAAAATCGTATCACCGGCTTTCACAAAATCTCCCTCTTTGATATACCATTTTTCAATAGCACCACTGATTACAGAATTCAACTGCTGTGTACGTTCGTTAATATTAAATGCAGTGACATTTCCTTTTGCAGTAATGCTTTGTGTCCATGGTAAAAACAAAAAAACAACAAATGCCAGCATGATAAAAATCAGCATATACTTCAATCTGTTGTTATGCCTGTTGTAATAGATGTACTGATAAGAATTCCAGTTTTTTATTTTCTCATTTATCGACATAATTCTTATTTGTAACGTTTTTTAAAATCATCCCATTTCCCGGTAAAATCAACTTCCCCGTTTTTGTTGAGGTAAATTATTTTATCTGCTTTAGAAGCATATGCCTCATCGTTGGAAACTACTATAATTGTTTGATTTTTTTGCTGTAATAAATACTCAATGACGGCTGTTCTGATGTTCGACTCCGAACGAATCCAGGGTTCATCCATCAGCATTATTTCATACTCATGCACCAGCAATCGGAGCAAAATAATTTTTTCAACGGCGCTGGTAGAAAGCTGATTTCCGAAAGGCTGTACTTTTGTATCCAAACCGTCCGGGAGCTCTTGTAAAAAATTTACAAGCCCGATTTGAGATGCAGTAGCATAAATGGTATCAAATGAAATATCGTTTCCGAGTGTAATGTTATCCAATACAGTTCCTTCAAAAACATCCTGTTTGTTGGTTAGCAAACCGATTTTATCACGAATGGAATCTAAAGAATAATTCTGTATGGGAATATTATTGACAAAAACCGTTCCCTTGGTAGCAGTATATATTCCGCTCAGTATTTTTAAAAATACAGATTTTCCTGCGCCGTCATTCCCCATAATACAAACCTTTTCGTTAGCCTGAATTTCCAGATTTATGTTGTTCAGAATATTTGTGTTTTCCTGAAAACTGAAATTCATGTTGTTAATTTTGTACAGTACATGACTTTGCGCATTCGACGTAAATAATATTTCTCCCTGTTTTTCTTTAGGGCGTTCCGTGATTTTTAGTAATTTTTCGATGGAGGTGAATGCATCGTATACATTCTCCAGTGTTGCTATCAGTTTTTCAATAGAGGATAAGGTGGTAATGATGATAATTTCCGATGCTATAAACTGACCAACGGTGAGCTGTTGATTGACTAATAAATAAGCTCCAACACTAAGCATCGTAAATGTAATCAGCACCTTAAAAATTATGAGGGACCAATATTGTATCAACAACACATTAAAATGCATCGTTCTGGACTGTAAGTAACCCGTAGTGAGCTCATCGGATTTTTTCAGGTGGTAATTGGTATTGCGCGAATATTTGAACGACTTCAAAACTCTTGCAAGTTCCTGAATCCAGGCTGCAAGCTTATATTTATAATCACTCTCGTCTAAACTGGTTTCTATTGCTTTCTTAAAAGTTAATGAAATGATGGCAATGACGAGAAGTATCAGCAGTAATGAAAGAAAAATAAAAAAAGGATGGTAAAACGACAGCAATATCAATCCGAAAAAGATTTGCAACGTAGCGCTTGGTATATCCAGAAATATTTTTGAAATACTTTTCTGCAAAGAGGTCGTTTCAAAAAAGCGGTTGATTAGCTCGGGTAAATAATACGATTGAATGCTTTTTAAATCGAGTTTGGGCAGCTGTTCGGTAAATTCGTAAGCGTAACGGATAAATATTTTCTGCTGAATTTTCTCAATGATTTTCTTCTGTATGATAATAATATATCCGGCAACTAATACGCCAACAACCACCAGCAATATCAGGATTACCAGCGAGGTGCTTATCTCGCCGGCCTGCACAAAACTGATAATGGACTGTACACCCAGCGGCAGGCTTAGCTGGATAATACCGCCCAGAATAGCCAGCACATAAATATTTCCGATTTCTTTTTTATCAAACCGGATTAACTCAAATAATCTCGATAGTATCTTTCTGAGGCTTAGTGTGTTCGTACTCATCTTTTAAATTTAAAAGCGGGAGAAGTTAAATTTAAGTAATTTAAACAACTTCTCCCAATTTCCATTTATCCAAACAATACTATTTGTAATAGTATTACTATCATAAACAATAGTTTTACAATAAAGTTCCCGAGTGTTACTTTTTTTTGTAATATTGTAGTATGGAGCTTCAGTTTAACAGTACAATCAATGAAGGTTTATACCTGAAAAATCCGCAATCAACAACAGTAGGCAAGGCTATTATAAGAGAAAGTATCCTTATGATGGCTGACCTGGGAAACGAACATTTTACCTTTAAGAAGCTGGCCAACCGTATCAATACCACCGAAGCTACCGTTTACCGGTATTTCGAAAACAAACATCTTTTATTGCTGTATGTCATCAATTTATACTGGCTACTGATAGAGTTTCAGATTTTTTTTTACACTCAGAATTTGAAAGACGACAAAAGTAAAATCAACAGAATTATTCAGATTTTAATGGAAAGCGCGGAAGGAAAACTAAAATACGAAGGTATCGATGTCGCGGCTTTATACCGGATTATTATTACGGAAGGCAATAAAGTATATATGACCAAGTCTGTTAAAGAAGACAACGATAAACAGTTTTTTAAAGCATACAAGGACTTGTGCAACACCATAGCAGAAATTTTTAAAAGCTATAATGCCAAATACAAATATCACCACTCTCTGGCGAGTACTTTAATTGAAATGGCTCACCTGCAGCACTTTTTTGCGGAAAACCTGCCGAGGTTAACCGATAAAAAGGGAAATCTGAATAATAATAAATATGTTGCCCAATATTTAGATAACTTTGTTTTTTCTGTACTCGACAAAAAATAAGTATGCAAAACACATTTAACGAACGGTTCCGCCAGATTATCTTTTTCCTTATCCTGCTGGCGCTGGGTGTTTTAATTTTTTTACAAATTAATTTTTTGATTCCGGGCTTGCTGGGTGCGGTTACGCTGTATGTACTAAATCGTAGATTCTTATTTCATCTAATCTATCAAAAAAGATGGAACCGTTATCTGGCTACTGTTTCATTGATTTTAATAGATGCGATTATTTTATCCATTCCTTTCGGACTGGCCACTATTTTTGTGGTGCCTAAACTTCAGAATTTTACCGACAACGCGCAGGATTTATTTCAGGGTGTAAAAGAAATTATCGAACGGATTACAACAGCAACAGGTATTGAATTATTATCAGAAAAAAACATCAGCAATATCCCGGGTATTGTCTCTTCCTATTTACCCGATTTTTTAAGCACTGCTGCAAATTTGTTTATCAATTTAAGCACTATGTTTTTTGTGTTGTTTTTTATGCTGAGTAATGCACAGAAAATAGAATCTTCTATGCTGAAGCACATTCCGCTGAAACCGGAAAATAAACAAAAAGTCTCTTCTGAAACAAAAAATATTGTTACGTCCTATGCAATCGGAATTCCCGTGCTGGCAATTGCACAGGGTCTTTGCGCTTATATCGGTTATTTAATTTTCGGAATCAAAGATCCGATGTTGTGGGGCTTTGTTACCTGCGTGTGTTCGGTGATTCCTTTTGTCGGCTCCGGATTAATCTGGATACCTTTAGTGGTGTATTTATATGCCGGTGGAAATCCGGGTGGTGCCATGGGGCTTGCCGCTTATTGTGCCATTGTCGTATTGAATGTGGACAATGTTTTGCGTTTATTTTTATTAAAGGCCTTTGCCGATATTCATCCGCTCATTACACTGTTTGGCGTTATCACCGGATTAAAACTATTCGGTTTTATCGGATTGATTTTCGGTCCACTGCTGGTGTCTTATTTATTATTAATGGCTCGAATTTATGTAAGTGAATTTGCAGAAACCCGGAATGAAGATTAACATTTTTTATTTTTTGCGTAGTGGTATTGGGAATGGATTTTGTTATTCTATATAAAAATGAGTCCTCAAAACGAAAATAAAGAAATTGCACATTATGTGTTTTCGGGTTCCACCACTATGATTGGTGTTTGTATTACGGTGATTGCTTTATTTAAAGTGATGAACACCAGCCTTAAAACATATGCCGATGAAATTTTAGGAATCGATACGTTCTTTTTTATTTTCGCGGCTTTCTTTTCCTATCTCACTTTAAGAAGCGACAAAAACAAACGTCTGGAAAAATTTGCCGATTTATTATTTTTTACCGGCATGAGTATTTTAATTCTGGTCGGTGTGATTATCGTGTTCTCTACTTACTGATTTATTTCAAACTTTCAGCCAGCAGCTGATTCACTTCCTTATGATGAATCAGCAGCATAGAATGGGTGCCGCCCTGCACGGGTATCGCATTTTTTATATTGCGGTACGGGAACATTTCATCTTTCGTGCCGTGTATATGAATGATATCTTTGCGGTAATCTTCTTTTCCGTTCCATTTTATAATGGCATTCACACACCAGTATAAAAAATCCGGGTCGTTACTTTTCGCCATACTTACGGCCAGCCGACGCATACCGGGCACTTTCAATATTTCGTTTTTAAATAAACTTCCGAACTGTATGAAGCCGATAAAACCCTTACCCGGCAACAGTTTGTGGGCATTGGTATATTTCATATGCGTTAAAATAAAGGGCATTTCATTCCGGCTTTTTACAGATGAAATCAACACTACTTTTTGCGGCTGCACGTGTTTAATCAATTCCATCACCATAATGCCGCCCATGGAGTTTCCAACGAGATTAAACGCTTTTGTTGTATCGATGAACGGAATGAATTTCTTCACGTAGGTTTCCATTGTATCGTGTTTATCGTGTTTTGGAAACGGCAGGTACACGGCATTTTCTACCGCCACCATCTGATGTTTGAAAATGCGCTCGTCGGATGCAATACCGCCTATGAAATAAGTTACAGGTGTTGACACTCACGAATTTAAGCAAAAGAAAAGAGTTAAAAGGTGAAGATATTGTTGCTAAACCGAAACCACTGAAACGATTATTTTTTATTTAGTAGATCTAACAATATCATCAATGATGGCGAGATGATGTTGGGTATGAATCTGCAAAAACTGCATAGCAGGCTTTACATTCAGTTTACCAAAATACGGATGTTCAAAATAATGATTTCTGTTTAATGTAGTTAACAATTGAATGCTTTCTTTAGCTGTTTCAATAGAAGCATTCAGACATTCGAAACTGATATCATCTTTAGGTTGAACAATCTTTGGTGCCTGTGCTCTACCTCTGGGAATTTTTTGGGTGGTCAGAATAATCAGTCTGCCGATACTGAATTTCCAGCTATATTTATTGGGATCTGATTTTTTCAGCTGATCGATAATCCGGTTAATCGTTAGCAGACTGTGTTCAATTTGCCATCCGACAGAAGAGGCGGAAATAATAGGGTTTATGAGTGCTGCATTAGAAATGTGTTTTTCAAGTTGTTGTATAAGACCTGCTATTTTTTCCATTTCTTTTCTGTTACAAAATGAGTAACACACAAAAGATGGAAATGGTTGTAGTGTTTAAATAAAAAACGCAGCAAGAAGAGATGTAAAATGGTTTTAATAAATCAATTGAATGTGTGCCCAGCGAATATGCGAAAAAACAGGCTGAGTGAAGTTGGTATTGTTGTCTCTGTTAAAAATAAGTTCTGTATTATCACCTTCCTTGTCGAAGTAAACAGACCATGGTCTTGAAATGCAATCCGTAAGTACCAGCAACTGATAAGTCAGTTTTTCTTTAGGCATACTCTCTTTAATTGCGATATCAAATTCCAGTTTATAAGCATCTTCAAACTTGGTATATTTTTCTGCAGATTTAAAATGAGTTTCTTTTGGCAATGCCTCTAACAATGCCTCTTTTATCACTGTTACACTGTCTTCATTTTTTACTTCGTCAATGATCACAGTTATACTGATGCCTTTTATCATATCTCAACATACTATTTTTTTTCGAATTAAGATAATTCGGCTTGTTTTAATCATTGAAAATAAGCATGTCACATATGGCGTTTCTGCTTAATTTATATTGAACGGGTTTTGCTGCATCTTTACATTATCAAACAGCGAAAGGCTGGAAACATTGAAACCCGACCCTAAGTTTAGAAACATAAAAACAACCCAAAGAAACGAAACAAAAAACCCAACCCTGAATTCTGGAAACAAAAAAACTCCCCCCTTCTAGAAACACAAAAACCAACAGAGCAGCGTCAGCTGCTCTTTTTTATTTATCTTATTAAAAATAAATCAGGACGGATTTCTCAAAAAATCATCCATGGCTTTGTTGACCTGTTCCGGCTCTTCAATACTGGATGAATGTCCGGCGTTGATAATATAAACGAGTATGGATTGCGGAATATGCTGATGAATAAATTCTGCCTTTGCCGGTACGGTGGCTTTATCCTGGTCGCCCACCATAATCAGCGTAGGACATTTTATATTTACCAATTCGTTTTCAATTCCTTTTCTGCGAATCACGCCCTCCACAGCTTTTACAATCGTTTTTTTATTTTTCTTAAGTTCCGTTTCAAATTCAATCTCTTCAATTTTTCTGCTGGCATCCTGCAAAAAAGTATCGCCGAACATTATTTTCATCACCGGCTTTGCCACCACGCCCACGCCCAGCAGTTTCACCACAGAAGTGAGAAACGTATACTTCAGCGTATTGGGTTCCGGTTGCGCGGAAGTTTCCATTAAAATCAGCGACTTCAGCAAATCCGGCCGGCGCGCTGCCAAACGCATGGCTACAAAACCACCCATGGAAAGCCCTGCAAAATGTACAGGACCCAACTGCAAATGTTCTATCAGCAAAGCCACGTCTTCGTAGAGACTATCCATATCATAACCGGTTTTTGTTACTTCCGATTTTCCCTGTCCGCGGTGATCGTAGGTGATGACTCTGTAACGGTTTTTAAAATACGCCACCTGTTTGTGAAACAAATAACCGCTCCACAGCAAACCATGCGAAAACACAATGGTTTCAGGGCCTTCGCCATGCACTTCGTAATAATAATTGCAGTTGTTGATTTTTATGGTAGGCATTGCTGATAATTGATGTATTCAAACTTACGTATAATTGAGAAATCGCAGCGGAAAATTTATAGAAAAATAAGCATGTCACATATTACGTTTCTGCTTAATTTATTTTGAGCTGGTTTTGCTGCATCTTTACATTATCAAACAGCGAAAGGCTGGAAACATTGAAACCCGACCCAAAGTTTAGAAACATAAAAACAACCCAAAGAAACGAAACAAAAAACCCAACCCTGAATTCTGGAAACAAAAAAATCCCCCCTTCTAGAAACACAAAAACCCACAGAGCAGCGTCAGCTGCTCTTTTTTATTTTTTAACGGTTGAAAATTGGCGATGGTTGTGCGTGTTTATCACCAACTATCACTTATTTACAAATTAAATTTATTGCACAAATCTTAATTTACCAAATCTACCACAACTATTGCCAATTTTTTGTTAGCGGCTGGTTTTCTTTCTCGTCCTATGATGTCAATGCTCATCAAGTGTGTAGAATTTGTCGTTAATATATTTTAGTCCATAATATTCTGTCGGTCTAATTTGTTTATTTTTTTGAAAGTCAATATAAGGACTTAAACAATGAGGACAACAAAAAGAATTGTAATAACGGTAGTTCCCTTTTCCCTTTGTCGGCTTTGGAAGTTCTGCTTCTACTTGTGCAATTATTTTTTCGTCAACCTCTTTTTGTAGATGTGTCGGTAAGTTTTTGATTTTGTTGTAAGGCACAATCAATGTCTGTTTGCTGTCGGTCGAGTAAAAATATTGACTGTCTGAAAAGCCACCGTGAAAATGTTGAACGGTAAAACTTTTATTGCAGTTGTCGCAAATACAAATTACACGAACTGTTGTCGGTGTTATTGTCCCTGAATAATGCAGTCCTCTTTCAAAAACTCCTTTACCAATTATTCGCTGACTTGTCGCAAGGTCGGCTGTAGTCAAAAAGAAAGGTTGAAATCTTATTGCTTCATAGTCGCTGTCCTGCCAGTATTGATGCTTGTCATTATGCTTGGAAATGATGCCATCAATCATTACACCATCATTTTCTAAAAGCCTAACCGAAATATGAAAGTATTGTCCAGTGAGATTAGAGTTTGTTGTCAGCGTTTCGATATTGAAAGTCTTTAGCAATGTGCTATTCTCAAAAACTTTTATTGTCGGTGTCGGATTGTCGAAACTTAATACACCCAAAT
Source organism: Sphingobacteriales bacterium (assembly GCA_016721245.1). Lineage (GTDB taxonomy): Bacteria > Bacteroidota > Bacteroidia > Chitinophagales > JADIYW01 > JADJSS01. The sequence goes on along the minus strand of JADKIQ010000009.1, from coordinate 124,614 downwards.
ACTCTTCAGTTTTTTGTCCAAATAGTCCATGCTTACTGATGTAAATATCGTTGCTTTTTATTTTAATTCTCTTTGTCGTAAACATTGTCGTCTATGTGATGCGTTAAACTTGCCGCTAACTCATCAAATATACGCAACTCTTATATAAAAATAGGCTGCAATCCGAAGGAAATTCTATGGATTTATGCAACATTGTTGATTCGTAAATAAATTTATTCTGTTTAAAATCTAAAAATTACCATTTTGCTGAGGTCGGCAAAATGTTCTGAAACTGTTTCTACGACATTTCCACAAGATTTTTTTGTCTTTTAAATAACTTTATCAAATTACTCCGTTACCTCTAATTCGTCGAAGTCTTTTATTTCTGATAATTTATAGGGCTTGTCCAGTTTTATATCTTCCCAGGTTTCTTCAAATACCGCTTCTCCGTCTTTGTCGTCTTCCTGTGTATTCCGCCTTATTAATTTCTTTTTCGTCAGGAAATTAATGCTCGTTTCGCTGTTCACTTCCGGGCCGTTATTATTACTGGAGTCATAGCCTATCAGTTCAAAATCGGAATTTTTGAACCGGAAGGTGTAGGTCCAGTAACCATATCTGCCGTGGGCGTAATGAATGCAGAGCTTTCCTTTTTCCGCAGTTACAGATAATTCGGGTGCATAATAAACGCCGCCGTCTTCATTCTCCGAGGAGAAACAATCGTAGTTTTTTGCGGCCAGATCATAGCCCTCCTTTTTCTTAAACAGAATTAGAATACCCCGGCGGTTTCTGTCGAGTTCTCCGCGGTACTCATCCTTAAAAAATTCATCTTTGCTGGTGCCTTTGATGATAAGAATTTTGTCGGCTATACCGTCTTTATTGAGGTCGCCGTTTATTTCCTCGAAAATGTTGTAGCCTTGTGGTACAAAGTCAGCCTGGTGTTGTTTATGTTCGGGCGCAATGATTGTCTCGGAAATTTGAACTTCGGTTGCAGTTGTTTCCTGCTTGTTCGTGTTTGTATTTTTCTCAGCGGTATTCGTACAGCCCTGAAGCAGCAGAAATAATAGTGGAAACAAGTTCCGTAGTAAATCAATTTTCATAAATATAAGCAAGCGTCTTGTGTGTAGCTATTTATCCCTTCAATCCTGCGGCAGCGGAAATTTCCAGCATTCGGTCAATCGGAACTTTGGCTTTGATGCGGAGCTCTTCGTCCATCAGCAGTTCCGGCAGTTCGTATTTCAGACACAGGTAAATTTTTTCCAGGGTGTTGAGCTTCATGTGCGGACAGTCGTTGCAGGCACAGCCATTGTTGGGCGGCGCAGGAATGAAGGTTTTGTGCGGAGACGCCTGCTGCATCTTGTGCAGGATGCCGGTCTCCGTGGCCACGATGTATTCCTGTGCGTCGTCGGTTTGGGTATATTTCAGCAAGCCGGTGGTGGAGCCAATGTAATCGGCCAGTTCCAGTACGGCGGCTTCGCATTCCGGGTGCGCAATCATTTTGGCGGCCGGATGTTTTTCTTTCAGTTTACGGATTTTCTCCAGTGAAAAAATTTCGTGTACCATACAGGAGCCATCCCACAAGACCATTTCGCGGTTCAGTTTTTTCGCCAGATAGCCGCCCAGATTTTTGTCGGGAGCAAAAATAATACCGCGGTCTTTGGGAATCGAGTTCACGATAAATTCCGCGTTGGAGCTGGTGCAGATATAATCGCTCAGCGCCTTAATTTCGGCCGTGCAGTTGATATACGAAATAACGGCGTAGCCGGGGAAATTTTTTTTGAAAGCGGCAAATTCTTCCGGAGGACAGCTGTCTGCCAGTGAGCAGCCCGCATTCAGGTCGGGAAGGATGACTTTTTTCGTGGGGTTGAGGATTTTGGCGGTTTCGGCCATGAAATGCACACCGGCAAAGAGAATAATATCGGCAGTAGTGCTTTGCGCTTTTTGGGCCAGCTGCAGACTGTCGCCAATAAAATCGGCAATATCCTGAATATCAGCTTCCTGGTAGTAATGCGCCAGTAAAATGGCATTTTTTTCTTTTTTCAATTTTTCAATTTCCGCAAATAAATCCAGCGTAGGGTCGATATCCACATCGAGGAATCCCACTTGCGCCAGCCGGGAAATTTTTTCTTTCAAATCGAGTATTGCCGCCATTTTGGAAATTTTTTCTTTGTTAGTTCCGAATCTTCGGAATCAAAGGTAATTTGATTTTTCAAATTCCGAACCTTCGGAACGAAATTTTTTAGCTGAACCGTTTTGTCTAATAATATATAAATATCTATTTAAAAATTTTTATTTATTACTATATATTACCGGTGTGAATTGGTGGAGAAATTATGAGTTATGAATTTTGAATTTTGAATTGTTTTCTTAGTATTTAAGTTTATCAACAGTATATACACATACATTCTAATTTTTATTTTCTACTGAATTGTCTTATTTTATTGATATTCTATTTAATATAACTCATAATTCATAACTCATAACTCACAACTTACATCAACTTTATCCATACTGCAATGTGTATATTTTCAAACGTTGGTTTTCGTGTATTAGTTCACTTTTGTTGTTTCTAAATTTTTAATAAGTGCTATTGTCCGTGGAGATAATTTTACAGTGATTTTAAAAGTTGTGGATAGAATATTCTGTCCACATTGATTCACACAAAGCAGAAATTTTGAACATATTGGTTTGTTGGAAACCGGCTTAATAAAATAAGGGGTTTTGAAACGAAGTTAACAGGTGTGTGTATAAGTCGATTTTCACTGATATAATTTGTGAAACGCAATATATTGTTCCACGTTTTTGGTTACAAAATAGCTAATTGCTTGATTATTATGGATTCTGTTCCGGATGCTGGTGGATGAAATATCGAACATAGGTAAGTCGTAAGTTGTGTGTCGTGTGTCGTGAGTTTCTTCTACATCTACCTGTCTTCTATAAACCAGCACTTTAAAGTTTTCTAAGATCCAATTCGCTTCTTTCCATTCGTGGAATTTAGCCACATTATCTTCTCCTATAATAAGCTGAAAAATATACTCCGGAAATTGTTTTGTAAGTGCTTTTAAGGTAATGTGTGTATAAGAAGGTTTTTCTAACTGAAATTCTATATCGGATACTTTGAAATAATCGACATCTTCTACGGCTAGCTTTACCATCTGTAAACGATGATGTTCATCAGCCAGTTCGCTGTTTTGTTTAAACGGATTTTGCGGCGAAACGATAAACCAGACTTCATCCAGTTGGGCTGCTTCTCTGATATGGGTAGCTACCAGTAAATGCCCGATGTGAATTGGATTGAAAGAGCCGAAATATAATCCGATGGTTTTAGTCATGAGCAAAAATGGATTTGTAAACTTCTTCTATTTGTTGATTCATCAAAGTTATATCAAATTGCTGTACGAATTCAAAGGCATTTTCAACAAGTGTGGTGCGTAGTTTAATTTCTGTGTTGAGTAGCTGTAGTTTATGCACAGCATCTTCCACATTATTATAAGAGAGGCCATTTTTTTCATGTTGCAGCAACTCGTTTGCAGCCGGAAAATTATAACTGAGAACAGGAACTTTAGATGCCATCGATTCTAACAATACCAGTGGAAAACCTTCATTTTTAGAAGTGAATAAAAAGATATCAAAAGAGAGAAGCAGTTCCTGTATGTTATTTCTAAAACCCAATAGATGAATGTTAGAATTGAGATGTTGGAATTGAGATTTAAGAGATCCGTCACCGATTATTACAAAGTGATAATTTTTATGCTGTGTAATAAAATTTTTAGAAATCTCAATAAATTCACTGATATTTTTTTCTTTCTCCAATGCTGAAACTATACCAATTATGCTGGTTTCATCTGATAAACTTAATTCTTGTTTTAGTTTATTAACCCTTAATTGTTCATTGTTCATCGTTAATCGTTTAAGATCAATTCCAGGATGAATAACACTTAATTTATTTGAATCTATAAAATCGCTAAAACTATTTTTTATGGTTTCACTCACACAAATAATTTTTTTTATTTTCTGATGCGTATATTTCCATTTCGAAATAACGCGAAAGTTAACATGTCTGTGTATAAGTGCAGGAATATTCATTCCCAGTAAATCAGCCAGAAGATACGTGTTTATAGCATGACTGTCGTGCAGGTGAATTAAATCAATCTGATTTTTTTTGCAAACTTTTTTTAATTCCAAAGCAGCAAAAACATCTACACCAAATCGTTTCTTATACGTGAAGATGTTTTCTTTTTTTGCTGTATTTCTTTTTACCAATTCGGCTTTTTCCGGACAAAATAAATAATACTCAAATTCAGTACTGGTATGATTAAATAAATAATCTACTTGTTGCTCGCCGCCGCGCCAGTTTACGGATGATATGATATGTAAAATCCTTTTTTTCAAGCTTCTTTGTTATTTAAAAATCCCAGGCAACTTACTACTAAATAGATAGATGTTCCTAATTGATTTTCTATAAAAGGCTCCCAGCACATGAGTAGTAGTAACATTAAATAGGCCAGACTATAGATCAAATTTTTTTCTTTGACAAACTGAATTAAGGGTAATAATAAACAGATACAAAACAACACACCCAATATTATTCCAACTCCGCAAACAGTATATAAATATTGGTTGTGAATATGAGAGAATACATCCTTTTTAAACTGTGGAAATCGTTGCTGATAAATTACATTCATTTCGTCTTGTATATCACCTAAACCCACACCGCTTAGTTTATTTTTTTGAATCAGTTCGATACCAATTTTATCTGATAAAATCCGTCTGGAATCAGATACTTGATTAGCAGTATCCTGTTGGTTTTTGTACTGAGAAATTCCGTAAAAGGTATAGGCTATTTTACTTTTAATAGTAGGAATTTTTTGGTAGGAAATTACAGCACTGAAAATTAATAATAGTATCAAACCAATAGTAAATACAGGCTTTTTCTGTGTGAACAACGTAATGATTCCAAACAAAAAAACACTGAAGTATAACAACACAATACCAGTTCTCACTGACAAAATATGGATGAAATAAATAAACCAAATTAGTAAAATAAAGTTGATGATTTTTTCTATTGTCGAGCTTACTTTTATTAAATTATACAATACAAATAGTACAGCTATACAAATCAGAACAGATAATGAAACATGGTGAATAAGTGTGGGTATTACTTTTCCTTCTGCATACAAATTTGTATACAATACTGCATTTGGTAAATATTGTATATAACTCCAAACAGAACTGATCAAACAACAAAGAATAAAGAAATAGTGTACGAGTTTTTGCTGTTCTTTTTTAAGGCTTTTAACCGTAATTAAACTCACAGGAATAAACAAGAATGGAATTTTGTTTTTCAGGATATTAAAATATTCAGCATGATTAGTTGAGTTAAAACCGGATAGCAGGTAAATTATAAATATTCCTGCAAACGAAATTCCGAGCAGCGTTTTAAAATATGAGGTAAAACTATTTTTCCAATTTTCATTCGCTAAAAACAAGAAACAGGCAGCTATGGTGGCAACACTTTGTAAAAATCTGGAAAAAAATATGCCTGCAATCCATATTACGAGTATGAATGTAAATGTATTTTTTATCTGAGATTGATTTAAAATCTTATTACTTATTAGCTGTTACTTAATACTTTTCAGGAACTAATCACACAAATTTACTGTTTATCTACCTAAATTATTGCTAACTTTATGACCACAGTGTCAACCGAACCAATTACAGATAAAGAACAACTCTTCGAAGACGAGCTTTTACCGCACGCAGATGCGCTGTATAACTTTGCCTACCACCTTACTTATAATGAAGAAGATGCCAATGATCTGGTGCAGGATACCTTTATGAAGGCCTTCCGTTTCATCAATTCATTTGATTCGGGAACTAATGCGAAGGCCTGGTTGTTTAAAATACTGAAGAATGGATTCATCAATGAATATCGCCGTAAGAAGAAAGAACCCAGTAAGGTAGATTACGAAGATATTATAGCCTATCAGGATGCAGATGAAGACAAAGGCGGAGTTGCGTTTGATTTAAGAGAAGATATTTTTGATGGCATGATGGGTGATGAAATCACGATAGCTTTAAATAGCTTGCCGATTGATTTCAAAACAGTTATCCTTTTGTGTGATATTGAAGGATTTACATATGAAGAAATTGCTAAAATAATTGATATTCCCATAGGAACCGTTCGTTCCAGACTGCACAGGGCACGTAATATGCTCAAAGAAAGTTTGAAAGAATATGCAGAAAAAATGGGTTATAAAAAATAATAGTATGAGCCATATTCGACCACCACACAATTGCAACGAGCTGATTAAGGATATTTCTTTAATGTTAGACGGTGAATTAGACAGACACTCGGAAAACATATTGCGTGAAGAAATTGAAAAATGCTCCACCTGCAAACAGTATTTAAACAGTCATGCTGCTTACAAAAAGAACGTTTCTCAAAAAGTAACCAGAATGTGCTGCGGAGAAGATTTTAAAGTAGCACTTATATCTAAAATCAGAGGTTTATAAATTAGCGACCTCTTCCAATCCCAATTCTTACTGAGAAAGCGATTTCGTAGTACGAAAAATCAGTACCTACTTTTTCACCTTTATTACTTACCGGAAAATCTGCATGAAAAGTAGGTTTATAATCTAATGAGAGTATCAGTGGTATTCTTAAACGTTGCGATGTGTAATCAAATCCAATAATTGGAGATATGCCTAATGCAAAATATAATTGTTTGCTGGCAGAGTTCTTTTTACCAAACCCAATTCCGGGGCCGGCACCCAAATAAGCAGAAAAATTACTTCTTCCCAACATCCAGTGTTTTTCATACAAACCCTGAATATGCATCCCGGGTTTGTTTAATATTAATCCGTGATAACCATATCGCAAAAGCATCTCTATCGCATGTCCGTTTTGATTATCGAAAAAATAAACACCGGTCAACCCAATTCCATAGCCAAACCTCCGCCAACAGCGCCTTTGTATTCCTGAGCAGCCGAGGTAAGTGATTTTAACATCATTGCAAAAAATAGCACAATGACAACAATGTGTTGTTTTTTTAGCATAGCCTAAATTAAGGATTATTCTTCTACAACGTCCGTTGTTAGCCAAAAATTGTTTATTCCCTCACCTATAATGATGGAAACAATCTGTTGTTGAATAAGTTCTAACATTCCCAGGAAAATAAAAACCGCATGTATTTTACTTTCGCAGGTAGTGAATATTTCAGCAAAGGAAGCTTTTGTTTTGCTGCTTATAAAAGCAGTTAATTTATCTTTCTCTGTTTCAATGGAGAATTTGAACGGATCAACCGTATGTACGACTTTTTCGTTTTTTGTCTTGTACTTATCCATCGTGCGCTGGTAAGCTTTCAACAACTTAAATAATGTAATCGTTTCCAGTTCTGCTTCTTCAGCCAGTAATTTTATTAAGGTATCAACTTCTTTTTTCTGATTTCCACGCGAATAACGCAAAGAACGGTTGCCTTCAAATTCCTTCAATACTTCAACAATTTCTTTGAAACGTTTGTAATCTAATAGTGCCTGAACCAGTTCTTCTCTCGGGTCAATTTCATTTCCCTGCTCATCCACTTCTTTTCTGGGAAGCAGCATTTTTGCTTTAATACGCATCAGGGTCGCAGCTACCAAAATGAACTCACTGGCCACTTCGATATTTAAACGTTCCATGTGTTGGATATAATCCAGAAAATCATTTGTAATTTTATGAATTGGAATATCGTTAATACTCAGCTCATCCCGCTCAATGAAGAATAGGAGTAAATCGAAGGGGCCTTCGAACTGGGGCAAATGTATGAGGAATGGCGCTGACATGTTAATGTAAAAATACACAACCTGCTAAACAAATAGGCTTGATAGTTATCTACACACCAAAAGTTACTAACAGAATAAAATACACTGCAGATTTTGTATTCAGCCAATATTTTGGTATACAGTATGAGTTTACTGAAAACCCTGAATTTATTAGTGTTCCGGATAAAGTCTGTCTCAATTATTCACCGACTGTAAAAAATGGTTTCTTCAATATTTTTCAGGACAATTTATTGCTGGAAAGTGATATTCAAGAACAACAGATTTTTGTTTCACGTGAAGCAGCTATGCCGGTGTTTTTTCAAACTACAGAAAATTTTGATATTCGCTTTGATATCTTTTCCTGTGTATTTTATTTACTGTCCCGATATGAAGAATATTTACCACACGACAAAGATGTGCACGGCAGATATAAATCATCGAATTCTATTTTGTCAAAAAAGGAATTTACTTTTTCTCCTATTGTAGAAATCTGGCTGAATTTTTTTAAAGAAGAATTACTGAAAATTAATTCAACCCTTCCTTTCAAAAAACACGAGTTTGAATATCTACCAACGTTTGATATAGATAATGCATTCAGGTATCTCGGGCGAAACTGGTTTCAGAAACCACCTAATATTTTTGATTCCAATTGCCTTCCTGTTTTATTAAAACAGAAATCAGATCCTTTTGATATTTTTGACAAACTGCTGGAAGAAATTAATAAGTATAATTTAAATCCGATTTTCTTTTTTCTGTTAAGTGATGCAGATAAGAATGATAGCAATGTCTCTCCCGAATCTGAAAAATTACATTCAGTCATTCGAAAATTGAGCAGTAAAGAAATCGGCATTCACCCATCATATAAGGCTTTACCAAGAAATACGCTTCAGCAAGAAAAGTCTTTGTTAGAAAAGATTACATCACAGAAAATCACCGTTTCCAGACAACATTTTTTAAAAATCAGCTTTCCGGAATATTACAGAACACTGGCTGAAACAGGTATTGAAAAAGATTTTTCTTTAAGCTATCCGGATGTAACAGGGTTTCGTGCAGGTTGTAGCAGACCTTTTTATTTCTTTGATATAGAAAAGAATGAAAGTTCCTCATTAATTATACAGCCATCCTGCTGGATGGATGCCACTTACGAGTATTATCAGGCTTTAAATAATGATGAAATACGCCGAAATTTATCAACCATTTTTACCCAAATTAAAAAAATAAATGGTATATTAGTTCCAATATTTCATAACGATTTACTCGCTATGGACAAATATTGGGGTATTTTTGGGTTTTTTAATTTACAATCAATTTAGGGGGATGAAAAATAATTTACATTTCAGAATAATATTATTTTCAATAATATTATTTTTTGGTCTATCATCAAAAGGCCAGGATTACAAATTTTCTCAGTTTTACAATTCACCGTTAAATTTAAATCCGGCTTTCACGGGTAAGATCAATTCTTTGTATCGTCTTGTGGCTAACTATAGAGTTCAGTATTTGCCGGTTCAAAGCCCTTCGCCATATAATACATTATCTGCTTCAGCAGATTTTGGTTTATTAAGAGACAGGCTAAAAGGCGATATTTTTGGAGCAGGCATTGTTTTTACAAACGACAGACAAACGGCAATAATGTCTAATACACTTATGATATCTCTGGCTTATCACAAGAGTTTAGGTAAGAATAAGAATCATTACTTAAGTGCCGGTGTACAGGTTGGCTTCATTCAGCGTTCTGTGAACACTAATAATTTAGCGTTTGAAAATCAATTTACCGGAGCCGGCTTTGATATTAACAAACCAAATTTTGAAAATTTTTTCAATACAAATGGCATTAATAAATTTATTAAACCCAACATTCATTTAGGTTTATTCTGGTCATCTAATTTCACCAAGACTATTGGAGCTTATGCAGGAGCGTCTGTTTTCAACGTATTAAAACCCAAAGACTCTTTCTTTAAATCAGATAACGAACGTGCCATGAGATATAATGCTCATGCTGGTTTATTCATAGATGTTAAAAAGGTAGTTTTAATTTCTCCTAATGGGATGTATATGTTTCAGGCAAAAGCTCAACAATGGATTGCAGGATCTACTTTCTCATTTAATTTATCAGGTAAAAGCGAGCCGTATAAAACAGCTATTTCTGCTGGTATATGGGTAGACGGTGGTGCTAAAAATACTTTAATACCTAATGACAAATCTTTGAATTCAATTATTTCTTCAGTAAGTGTATCCTTCATGGGGCTTCAAATTGGTGTTAGCTATGATGCTACCATTAAGAAAGACTTAAGCAAAGCAGATAAATCATTCGGCGCATTAGAAGCATCCATCATTTATACTAGCAAACCTTTGGATAAAAAGAGAACTTATTCTCCTTTATTATGTCCTAAATTCTAACATTCATTTCAGTAATTTATATATAGCCGGTGATTTAATCACCGGCTTTTTTTGTTTCACGTGAAACAGATTTTAGTTATATGATGTCATTATTCCAAGATATAAACTACGTTTTTATAATCTGGTTTTCTATTTACCAAGACTACCGTATTTTGTTTCACGTGAAACTATGCACATACAGAAATACACAACGTGAATAATTTTGTGGAAATACCCTGTTGTTATCAGCTCTAAATAGTTTCACGTGAAACTTGTTAACTCTAATTCACATACCTGTTATAAACATGTGCATTATTTTGTGGAAGTTCAACTTAGCAATAATTTCTCATATGGCACTACTTGCGACTCACGACTTATGTATATCTTTGTACCATGTTTCAATCGTACGATGTAATAGTAGTTGGTGCCGGTCATGCCGGTTGTGAGGCTGCTGTAGCTGCCGCTAAAATGGGTAGCAAGGTATTGTTGGCAACCATGAATATGCAAACCATAGCACAGATGTCTTGCAACCCGGCAATGGGTGGTGTGGCCAAAGGACAGATTGTCCGCGAAATTGATGCCATGGGTGGTTATTCAGGTATTGTGTCGGATAAGACCATGATCCAGTTCAGGATGCTGAACCTTTCGAAAGGACCCGCCATGTGGAGCCCAAGAGTGCAAAGCGACCGTATGCAATTCCATTTGGTCTGGAGAGAGATGCTGGAAAATACGCCAAACATCGATTTCTGGCAGGATATGGTAAGTGAGCTATTGGTAGAAAACGGAGCGGTGTGCGGTATTAAAACCGGCATGGGAATGGAAATCCGTTCTAAGGCTGTGGTGCTTACCAACGGAACCTTTTTAAACGGTATCATACATATCGGTGAAAAACAATTCGGAGGTGGCAGGGCAGGAGAAAAGGCTTCACTGGGAATTACCGAGCAATTGGTTTCTTTGGGTTTTGAAAGCGGCAGAATGAAGACCGGAACGCCGCCAAGAGTAGACGGCAGAAGTTTGGATTATTCCAAAATGGAAGTGCAAAATGGAGATGAGGATATAGTGGGCTTCTCATACAAAAATATTGAAAAACCAAAAGAGCAACGCTGCTGCTGGATTACCTATACCAACGATAAAGTACACGAATTACTGAAAACCGGGTTTGAGAAATCACCGATGTTTCAGGGCAGAATTCAAGGTTTAGGACCAAGATATTGTCCTTCCATTGAAGATAAAATAAACCGTTTTGCCGATAAAGACAGGCATCAGATATTTGTAGAACCGGAAGGCTGGAACACCGTGGAAATCTATGTAAACGGATTTTCTACCTCTTTGCCGGAAGATGTGCAGTACAAAGCGCTGACCCAAATTCCGGGTTTTGAGAAGGTGAAAATGTTCCGTCCGGGTTATGCGATAGAATACGACTATTTTCCACCCACACAATTAAGCCTTTCCTTAGAAACAAAACTGATTAAAAATCTCTTCTTTGCCGGACAAATAAATGGTACCACCGGCTATGAAGAGGCAGCTTCTCAGGGTATGATGGCAGGTATAAATGCACACCGAGCCATCAACGATTTAGATCCGCTTATCCTGAAAAGAAGCGAAGCTTATATCGGTGTATTGATAGATGACCTGGTGAATAAAGGCACGGAAGAGCCTTACAGAATGTTTACCTCCAGAGCAGAATACCGTATTCTTTTGCGTCAGGATAATGCAGATTTACGACTGACAGAGTTGTCTCATAAGATTGGTTTTGCAGAACAGGAAAGAGTAGAAAGAGTTAGAGAAAAGAAAGCAAAGACAGAAGAAATTATACAATTCATAAAAGAATACAGCGTTGAACCTTCTGATATTGACGCCTATCTTGAGTCAAAAGGTACCACAGCGATGATGCATAAAATGAAGCTGGAGAAGATCATTACCCGTCCTCAAATAGGCATTTTAGACCTTATGGAGCATGTTCCTGTAATAAGAGAACACTTATCTAAGTACGAAAAAGAGTTTCTGGAACAAGCGGAAATCTCTGTTAAGTATGATGGCTACATCAACAAGGAATACGAGCAGGTGCAGAAAATGGACAAGATTGAGAATGTAAAACTGAAACCTGAATTCGATTATATGAGCCTGCCTTCATTAAGTATGGAAGCCCGTCAGAAACTTACCAAAATGAAGCCACAGACACTCGGACAGGCTAGCAGAATATCCGGTGTTTCGCCATCAGATATTTCCGTATTAATGGTTTATTTAGGAAGATAGTTAAATTCAATAATGAAATAATTTGTCAATGTATCAACATAATAGCATTAAGAAATACAGATTTCATTATTACATCGTTTTATTGATACATTGCCTGATTTTTTTTTCCTGTGCTCAGATTTCGGCTCCCACCGGAGGGAAAAAAGACACCACACCACCGGAAATAGCAAGCTCCAGTCCGGCCAATTACACCACTAATTTCCATCAAAAACAGATAAAAATTGAGTTTAACGAGTGGATTCAACCGCTTACAAACCCTAAAACTCAGGTCATTATTTCACCCAATGTAGAGCCTTTTCCGAAAATAGATATTGCCAGAAATGAACTGACTATTCAGTTAAAAGATTCTCTGCAGCCAAATACTACCTACAGTGTTTTTTTTGGCGATAATATCAAAGACAATAATGAAGGTAATACGTTTCCGAACTTCAAATACATCTTCTCTACAGGACCTTTTATTGATTCTTTGAAAGTAAAAGGAAGCATAAATACTTCCCTGGACAAAATCCCTGAAAATACTTATTTGCTCTTGTACAAAGAAAAAGAAGATTCAGCCTTCATTAAAAAACGCCCTTTCTATATTACAAAAGTGGAAGCAGATGGCAGCTTTTCGCTGGAAAATGTGAAAGAAGGGGATTACAGAATTTACGCATTGAGCGATAAAAACAACAACTATTACTATGATTTACCTACGGAAGCTATTGGTTTTACCGACAGTATTTTCCATATAAAATCAAGTTTGGATACACTGAATTTCCAGTTGTTTTTACCGGAAGACTCTACTTTGCGTATTTTCGATTTTGACAGAACGATCAAAGGAGGTATTTTACATGTGACGTTTAATAAGGAATTGTCCTTTAATAAGGATGAGATCACGATAGATATTTTAGAAAACAAGGAGATTTCTCCCATTGCATTTCAGGAAAAAGAACCAAAGAAAATGGCCGTTTATTTTCCAAAACTAAAAGCAGATACCAATAGTTTTACGCTGATTATTAAAAACAACAATAAATTTGTTGATACACTGAGAGTGCGTTCTGAAAGCAAAAATTACAAAATACCGGTTCCTTTCTTTAATGATACAACTGCATACAAATCTTTAAATGTGATTGAGTCAAAACCACTAAAACTAATCGCGTCTTATTATAGCCTGGAAAAAATTGATACTTCCAAAATAGAGATTACGGATACCTCCAATGCTAAAATTCCCTTCACGGTTTCACGGGATGAAGATTTGCAAACTTATTTCTTTGCTGCCACCTGGCAAGCTGGCATGAAATATAAATTAACACTTTCAGACTCAGCTTTGTCGGATTTGACCGGAAATTACAATAAATATCAAAAAATTTCATTTTCGGTGACTTCCGTCAAAAAAGCAGGTAACTTACTGATAACGTATGAATTACCACAAAAAAACCACAATTATATCGCAATTTTAAAAGATAATGCGGGTAAAGTACTGGAAAAGCAAATTCTACGCGATTCTCAGGCGCTTAAAATTGACTATGGTTTGCAGTTTTCCGGTACTTATTCTGTGGAAGTGATCGATGATGTAAACAAAAACGGAATCTGGAATTCCGGAAGTTTTGCCACAAAAACATTACCAGAAAAAATATATAAGGAATTAAAGCCCATTATCATAAAAGAAAACTGGGATGCAGAGGAAATCATAAAAGTGGATTTTTCTGTAAAATCATCTGCTGCACCAAAATCTCCGGAATTGAAAAAAGAAATCCCCGGCAATAAACCGGCAGGTAAATTTATGCAGCAAACACTGGAAAACGAGAGCGAAAAAAATTAGCGACGTTCCACGTTTCATTACTCAAAAAATAGTTAATTTTTTTTAATATAAAATAATTTTTTAATATTCATCAATACTTTCGCAAAGTTGATTTCAGAAGCAAATGGCTGAATAATTTGATTTATCCACCAAAAAGATAAAATAACTCACAAAAATCCAAAAATATCACCATTTATGGGGATGCGATATTGCCAGCTTATCACTAATTTTGTAATAACATTAAAACCCTAATTTCAATGTTACCATATTTATTTTTAATTACTAAGGTTATACCTATATGTATCAGTATGTAATTTCTGTATAGAAATACTACGTTTCCTTTTCAGGTACGCAAAGCAGGGTTTTTTATGTTGGATTGTTATTTCATTATCTCACAGATAAACAAATAATATAGAATAGATTTTAGAAACATAATAACCCCCTTCAAATGAAAAAAAGCGTACAAACCCTCCATCTTGCTTTCCTGAGCATCTTATTTATTTGCCAACACGCAAATGCACAAACACACAAAAGTTATATTTCCCGTGGAAATGAAAGTCTGCCTATGAATAGAGCAGCGTTTATTTTTTGCTATTTTGATGTTTCCGGACAAAAAGTGTTTGCATCAATGATGGACGAAAGTGAAAAACGCTTAGACTTATCAGAATACCAAAGAGGAATCTATCTTATAAAAGTAGGTACCAAAACTTACAAGATTCTAAAACAATAAAAAAACATATTATAAAATCAACTGCAATCATTTGCAGTTGATTTTATTTTTTATTCAAGACGTTTTATAATTCCCAACATTATGAAAACTCTATCAAAAACCATAACAGTAATGGTTGTTTTTTGTCTTATTTTTTTGGCAAAACGATCATTTTCGCAATACTCTTCAGGAAGTACGCACGCAAGTATTAAGCGAGCGGATTTTAGTCTCCAAAACGGCTTTATTTATAACTTCAACAATGCGGTGTTAAATACTAATATCAAAATCGATTTTAGTTCACAAAAAATTCTGGCTCAATCAGCTTATTCCGATATCTCTCAGGCTACAACGGATTTTCAGGGAAATAATTATTTGATGAACGCAGACAATAATGCATTGTACCAAGGTATCAACGAATTAGAAAACGAGAAAAATAATACACCACTTACTCAAACACCAATTAATACAGAGGTTGCAGAAGATAAAAATATATACGATTACGGAGATGCGCCAAGCAGCTATGGAACGGCATTTCATTTATATAAAAAAACACCTAAACTAAAATTAGGAACATTCATTGATTATTCTACCGGCAGTGTAAATAATTCATATGCAACCGCAGACGACAAACAAAACACCGGCGAAATAAACGATGAGGACGGCGTACCATACTTTCCTTTGATTTACGCATCTTATGGTTCTTATACCGTAAGTGCAAATGTGACTAATATAACAGGAGAAGCTGCATATCTGTATGGTTTTATAGATTTCAACGGTGACGGAGATTTTAATGATGTGGGTGAAACGTCTGATTTAACTACCGTTCCCAATGGTGCCACTTCCGTTAATGTAAACTGGACAGGACTGAGCGGACATTTGACATCAGGTGCTACCTTTGCACGATTTCGTATTTCATCTGTTTATACAGAAATACAATACGCCACAGGATATGCTGCAACGGGAGAAGTGGAGGATTACCCCATAATAATTGCAGGAAGTGTATTGCCTGTAGAGTTTGCTTCTTTCACAACAAAACTTCAGAACGATAAAACAACGCTTTTAAAATGGAAAACAGCCTCAGAATATAACTGTGATTTTTTTGAAGTGCAGCATTCAAAAGACGCATTGGAATGGGAAAACATTGGAAGTGTAAAAGGCAGCGGCAACACGCACTGGATTTCTGCCTATAGTTTTGTTGATCCAAATCCATTTTCCGGATTTACTTATTACCGTTTAAGACAAGTAGACTTTGATGACAGGTTCAGATTTTCAGAGCTCGCAACAGTAAAAAATGATACAACTGAAATAGAAGTCAATGGATATGTCACGGTATTTCCCAATCCTACTAAAGAGGAAATTTGGATAAAAACTGAAAATAAAAAGAAAGATGCCGATGTGCAGGTATACAATTATGTTGGCCAAAATATGTATAATATGAAACTCACGAAGAGTTTACAAAACATCAGCATCAGTACTTATCCCAGCGGAATGTATATGGTGATTATTGACGACAAGTTGTTTAAAATAATTAAAGAGTAGTATTACTTTTTGAACATGAAAATAACAGCAAGAAAAATAAATACAAAACTTACCGCATAATTCCAACGCAGTTTTTCTCCCAGAAAAAAATAAGCAAACACTACAAAAACACTCAGTGTAATTACTTCCTGAATAATTTTTAACTGATACGCATTAAATGTTTTATACCCTATTCTGTTTGCCGGCACCATAAAACAATATTCAAAAAAGGCAACACCCCAGCTGATCAGCACCGCCTGCCATAGTTTTAAATTAGGATTCTTTAAATGCCCGTACCAGGCATAGGTCATAAATGAATTGGAAATAAGGAGCAGGAGAATGGTTTGCATACAGTAAATTTTGTACTCAAAAATACACATTCTGCCATTCTGTAATTCCACAATTCATTAAAACCCGTATCTTGTGAAAGTATCTTAATTATGATACTTATTACTTAATACTCAATACTTATTACTTTTATGGAATACATTCATTTTTTATTAGAACTTTTAACGCACACCAAAGACGTTTTATTACAGCTGTTTCAGGAACACGGTAATTTAATTTATGCCATTTTGTTTTTAATCATTTTTGTAGAAACAGGACTAGTGATTATGCCGTTTTTACCCGGCGATTCATTATTGTTTACCGCAGGTTTATTGTGCGCACAGCAATCAGGGCTGAATATTTTTGTACTGATACCATTATTAATTGCGGCAGCCATTATCGGAGATAACTTAAATTATTTTGTAGGAAAATATTTCAGCGAACATGTGCTCAGTTGGAAATTCAAAGGTAAACCACTGGTAAATCCGGAATGGATAAATGAGGTACATAATTATTTTGAAAAACAAGGCACCAAAACCATCATTATCGCCCGTTTTATCCCGATTGTACGTACCGTTACGCCTTTTGTTTCCGGCGTAGGCAAAATGAATTACAAGACCTTTTTACCCTATGACATTTTAGGCGGTATTCTCTGGGTGTCTTCCGTTACGATAGTGGGTTATTTTTTAGGAAATATTCCTTTTGTAGAAAAAAACCTTGAAAAATTCATTTTAGGTATCGTGTTCATTTCTATTTTACCAATGATCATCAAAGCAATACAAATTAGAATCAAAAAATAGTGTATCTTTAGATGAATGCTAAGAATCAAAAAATTAGCAGAGTCTTTCAGAAGTATAATATTGTTTGTTTCCCTTTTTTCTTCTTTCTTATATTCTTATGCTCAGACTTTTATACTGGTATCTCCTGATACCGCAGTGGTATTAATTGATACTTTAAAGATATGGCCGGTCGACTCTTCTTTGATGATACCACCGGATTCTCTGCAGATTTTGAAAAATGACATCAGATCTGCAAAAGCGAAAAAGGCATTTAAAATTTTCTCTTACTTAAAATATAAAGATTCAGGAAATAACAAAGATTTTACCGGAGTAGAAAAATACAAACAGTATAAAGGAAAAAAAATCCTAAGTATTCAAATCAGCATTATAAATCCATTCGGCAGTATTGTCGAGGATTCACTTCAGCCATTAAAAAAGGGACAAAAATTTGCCAATAAAATTCATTTTAAAAGCAAGGAATGGTTTGTAAAAAACGATATTTTATTTCACGAAGGCGATAAAGTTGTTCCTTCTTTGTTTGCAGACACAGAAAAATTATTGTGGGGACGAAAAAAGTTCAAAGACATCAGCATCTTGCTGACGGAAGACAGCACAAAAAAAAATGTGGACGTAATCGTATACCTACAGGACAAGCTGTCGTGGGAAGTGGGTTTGGGATACAATGACCGCTTGATAGCCGGCATATCCACCTATAACTTCTTCGGACAACCCAATACGCTTTCCGTGTTTGCCGGAATTAACCTGAATAAATATAACCTCTGGGCGGCTGGCGGAGCATATAAATATGAAAATATAAAATCGTCGCAAATCAACTTTGCCACTAACTTCCTGATTGAAAAACTAAACCAAAACGCAGTTGTTTCGCTGTACAGGAATTTTTTCAGCATAAAAACACAATGGGCTTTTGATGTAAAATACAGTTACGATTACAGCACCAATAGTCTTACCAATAACTTAAAAGATACGACAAGCTACATCAGAACGAAATCAAATTATTATTCACTCTGGCTCGCATATGCTTTGCCATTCAGCAAAATAATGAGCATTAAAGACGATAAACTGAAATTAATATTTGCCACTAAAATAGATAACACTCATTACAAAAAACGCCCGTTTATGGACAGCAGATTGTATGATAAAATATTTGTCAGTCAGCAAAATTACAGAGTTGGAATTGGTGTGGCAAGATGGGATTATTATCTGGCTAAAAATTCTTTTTACATAGATGTTGCGGAATTTTTTCCGCGGGGTTACAGTGCTTCCTTTTGGGTTGGTTCTCAGTTTGACGAATATTACGGACAAAGAGTTTCTTTCGATTTTACCGTTAACTATGGTTTACATGTAAATAAATTCGGATATCTGTATCCACAGTATAATTACAACGGATATGTACGCCACAAAAAAGGTGAGGAAATGATTTCAAAAATCAGTCTGGATTTTGTGTCCGATAAAGTGGCGCTGGCAAAAATTGTTTACTTCCGGCAAATACTAAAACTCGGTACCAGCCTGGGTGCTTCTCTTCCTGCCGACAGATATTTCAATATCAATGAAACAAACGGAATTCGCGGTTTTTATTCGCCATTTTTAAAAGGATCCAAAAGTGCCTTTCTAAATATGGAATGCGATATTTTCTTTGATAAAAAAATAGCACTGACAAAAGCAATGACTTATGTGTTTTGTGATATGGCATGGCTGAGTGAAAACAAGCGTACATTATTTTCAGAAAGTGTTTTTCAGTATGGTCTTGGTTTTGGACTGCGCTTAAGAAGTGCTGAATTAGGTGTACCCTATGTTGACGTACAATTTAGTTTTTATCCGAGAGGAAAGGATTTTGGAGAAAAAATTTTCCAGTTTCATGCGATGGGCAGCAACCCCAATGCCATTATACAAAATAACATGTTTGTAGAGCAGGAAAAATAATTTTTGTATTTTTAGAAATGCAGCAACGTATTTGCAACACCCACAAAATTTTAAAAGCAACACTATTATCGACGTTGCTTTTTTTTGTTATGCAAATACCGTTCTCCGCAATATACGCGCAGGATACAATACCCTTGCCAATAATAAAAGACACAGCAACCATAAATGTCCCTGCTATAACGCAGGATACTGTTGTTTATTTACCGGATACAGATGATACCCTAACTATTTCACCGGAGTTTTTCGTCATCAATAAAAAAGAAACACGCGTAGAGAAAACAAAGAAAGCATTTAAGTTTATTTCCTATTTCAATTACTCCGACAGAGGTTATGGCAAAGATTTTTCCGGCGTGGAGAAATATGAAAAGTATGCCGGCAAAAAAATTACCTGTGTAGATGTGGTTGTTTTTAAGCCCTTTGGTTGTACACCCGAAGGTTGTCCTGTAACCATGAACAAAGGCCAGCGATTCGGGAATGCCATTCATTTCAAAAGCAGAGAATGGTATATCCGCGGAGATATTTTTTTCAAAGAAGGAGATGTGGTGAATCCTACTCTTTTCGCTGATTCTGAAAAATTATTGTGGGAAAGAAAGAAATTCAAAGACGTTAAAATCATTGTATTTCCGGATAGTTTGAACACGGACGAAGTGGAGGTTATGATTTTTCTGCAGGACAGGTTATCCTGGTCAATGTCTGCGGGATATTATAATGGCCGTGTGGTTTTCAGCGCATCCACCTTTAATTTTTTCGGACTTCCTAATACGTTGAATGTGTTTGGCGGTATCAATTTTAATAAATACAACCTATGGGCAATTGGCGGCACCTACAAATACGAAAATATACAAGCATCACAAATTAATTTCACCACCAGCTTTGTCATTGAAAAACTGAACCAGAATGTTGCAGTATCTGTTAACCGGAAATTTTTTAATTTAAAAACAGCGCTGGCATTTAATGCACAATACGTTTACAACAACAGCACCTTAAGTTTGAACGGAAATCTGCGTGATCCGTCAAGTTTTGTAAATGCCAAATCCAATTATTATTCCTTGTGGCTGGCAGGAGCTATTGCCGTTAATAAACTCATGCCTTGTAAAGACGACAAACTGAAATTTATTGTTGCCACCAAAATAAATTACAGAGACTATAAAACACGACCATTTATAATCAACCGAAATTATAATGAAATTTTTATTAGGCAGCAAAATTATCGTTTTGGGTTTGGGATTGCGCGCTGGGATTTTTACCTGGAACGTAATGCGTTTTATATTGATATAGCTGAATATTTTCCGAGGGGCATCAGCGCATCAATCTGGGCTGGCCCTCAGTTTGACGAAATTTACGGAAGAAGAGCAGCCTTAAATTTGTCCGTAAATTATGGCATCTATTTTAAAAAATTCGGCTTCTTATATCCGCAGGTAAATTACAGCGGTTATATCCGAAACAAAAAAGGAGAGCAGATGCAGACCTCCATAAAACTGGATTATGTCTCGAAAAAAGTAGCCTTCGCCAAACACATGTATTTCCGCCAGATACTGAAAGGCGGTACTAATCTGGGTTTCTTTATTCCGGAAGAACGCTACTTTAACATCAACGACATGAATGGCATCCGCGGATTTTACTCACCGTCTTTAAAAGGCTCCAAAAGTATAACATTGAGCGTGGAAAGTGATTTGTTTCTCGATAAAATAGTAGCACTCAGCAAAGGCATGGTGTATGCCTTCTGTGATATGGGCTGGCTGAGCGAAAATGGAAAAAAACTGCTTACAGAAAGCAAGTTTCAATATGGTATAGGCACCGGTATTCGCATCAGAAGTGTGGATTTAGGTTTGCCATATCTGGATTTTCAGTTTAGCTTTTATCCGAGAGGAAAAGATTTCGGGGCACAATTTTTTCAGTTCAAGTTGTACGAACAGAATATAAACGCCGTAACACAAAACAATATGTTTGTGGAATAAAAATTACCAGCTACAGCCGCATTTTTCTCCCGCGCTGAAATCCTGCGCAAAGTTGATTTTCGTTTTTCGTTGCTTATCGTAATAGTAAAAATAATCTACCTTAGAACCGGTGATAGCAATAAAATATTTTCCGGTCGTTTTTCCGTTTTTAAATTCATTAAAAGAATACTCTACTTTTGGAGGGAGGCTGTCATTTTTCTCCAACACTTTTTCTACTGCGAAAGAAAGCAGGAAAGCATCCTGCTGGCCTTTGTACTGAACAAAACCATTTGCCCAGTCTTTGTCGATTACATTAAACGACAACTGCATCGGATCTTCTATAAAGGCTGAATCTGTGGAGGTAAAACAAAGATGCAGTTTTTGTGCAAAGCCCATATTGGCGGCAAACAGCAAGGCGCAAAAAATAAGTTTCTTCATAGCTTGATTTAATAAATGTGAGCGCGTTTATTTCTTTTTCACTTTTTTTCCTTTCGTCATCTTCTCATACATCTCGTGAATCATACCGTCACCCAGGCCCACTTTTGGAACGAACAAAGTTTCAATATTCAGGCGTTTCATAATGTGCATGAAAATCTGTGCCGCCGGTACAATCACATCTGCTCTGTCAGGACGGAAACCGTATTTCAAAATACGTTCGTCTAAAGTCAATCCATTTAGTGCATCAAACGTTTTTTGCAAATCGCTGAGATACACCTCCTGTTCTTTGCGTTTTACAAAATGCTTTTGAATGGTGTTGATATTTCCGCCGGAACCGATACCCAACAGTGGTGTGTATTTTCCTTTAAAATGATCCACCCACACGTCGAGTTCTTTCCAGTGTTTTTCTTTCACTTTGCCCAGCGTCATACGTAAGGTACCGATGTTGAACGACCATTTGTCCACCAGTTTTCCTTTCGACAATAAAATCAATTCCGTAGAACCGCCGCCCACGTCGATGTACAAATAATTCTTGGTTTCGTCTAAAGAAAATTTCTCTACGTGATTGGAAAGAATCAGTTCCGCTTCTTTTTGTCCGCTGATGATTTTTATATCGATGCCGGTTTTTTTGAACACCTTGGTCACAATTTCCTTGGCATTTTTTGCATCCCGCATGGCAGACGTTGCGCACGCCATGATTTGCACCGGCTTGTGTACATCAATCAGGTGCTTGAACGCTTTCATAGTGGAAAGTAATTCATCTTCTTTTTTAGCAGAGATTTTTCCTTTCAAAAAGGCTTCTTCACCCAAACGCAGTGCCACGCGATACATGGCATCTTTCACAAACTGCGGTCCGGCAGGTGTTTCATATACATTAATGAAAATTAAGCGGACAGCATTGGAACCAATATCTATAGCAGCGAATTTCATGTGTGTGGTTTACGATAGCAATTTACGGTTTTATTTTCTGATTGTGAATTACAAATAAAACATCTTATTCTAAATAAATGCCGAAACCATAAAAACCGAAGAAACTGAAGACTGAAAATAAAACTAAATTCATAATCACGCCATGATGATTGGATGTAATTTCGATAATAAATTTAATAAAATGTGTATAAAAAATAAAATACAAAACCACAATCTAATCATGTTTGTCATGCTATGGTTGCTGCTAGCAAGTATTGTTGCTGGTTTATTGATAAAAGGACAAATGTTATTGGGTGTTGGGTTAGCACCAATTGGATATCAAATTTCAAAAATCACTATAAAATTGTTAGAAGATGGATATTAGAAATAAAGAAGGTAAAAAGAAATGGTCTTGGACAGAAAATGAAACTAAATCATTACTGGATTTCGGAAAATTTTTCCTTGCGATAGTTTTCTTTTCAATAATAGCAATTTGCTATAACAAAGAAGTTGCATTGGTAATGATAATTATTAAGGGTCTTGTAAATAAAATATGAGAACAATCAATAAGATTCCGAACAATCCTGACATTCATTGGGACGGAATGACGCGAAGCGTAAATAAACAGTATGTTATATTATTCAGAAACATCAGGATAATATCTGTCTAATCATAAAACTCCGCTAAATCTGTGTTCTATTTCTTCTTCTTTCCAGAACCGAAATCCTGCCAGAAATCATAAATCGCATCCTGGCTACGTACCGTTTTTTCACCGGCAGCTTTTAATTTAAATACATTGGATTGCGTTTCATTAAATACTCTCGCTTTCACATTATCCTTCCACTGCAATTCCATCATCTGCAAGAGTTGTTTTTTTATTTTATCATCCAGAATCGGAAGTACTACTTCAATTCTGTGATCCAGATTTCTTGTCATTAAATCTGCGCTACCTATAAATAAATCAGGCTTTCCCAGATTATGAAAAACAAACACACGGTTGTGCTCCAAAAATTTATCTACTATGCTAATCGCTTCAATATTTTCGCTGATGCCCGGCAAACCCGGAACTAAAGAACAAATACCACGCACGATCATTCTTATTTTAACACCCGCTTTGCTGGCTGCGTATAATTTTTCAATCACGTCTTCATCCACCAGATTATTCAGCTTCAAAAATATTTCCGCTTTTTTTCCTGCTTTTGCATTCCGTATTTCCCGGTTGATTAAGGTCGTAAGCCGGCTTCTCAAATTAAACGGCGCCACCATTAATTGATTGAATTTCGGAACCGAATAATTTTTGTCAAAAAATGAAAATATTTGTCGCGCCTCTCGGGTAATGGTTTGGTTGCACGTAAACAATTGCGCATCCGTATAAATGCGGGCTGTTTTTTCGTGTAAATTTCCCGTACCGATACAACCATAATAAATTTTATGCCCTTTCTCCCTGCGCGTTATCAGACAAACCTTAGAGTGTACTTTCAATCCGGCGATACCTGTAATTACGCGTGCTCCCGCATCGCGCAAAATGGTGGCCCAGTCGATGTTGGCTTCCTCATCAAAACGCGCACGCAGTTCAATGAATACGGTAACATCTTTTCCGTTATGCAATGCCGTAATTAGTGATTTTATCACATGTGAGTTGGAGGCCACACGATATAGCGTACACCGGATGTGCGAAACATTTGGATCAATAGCCGCTTCGCGCAGCAAATCTAAAAAGTAATCGAACGAATGATACGGGTAATACAAAAGGATATCTTTCGTCCTCATTTTTTCTAAAATGGAACGTGCTTTTTCCAGATCAGGATGCGGAATATGTTGTTGAACAGGATTTAATAAATTTGTTTTTCCAAGTGTTGGAAATTTGATAAAGTCTTTAAAATTGTGATAACGGGCACCGGCATATAACTGAACTTTGTTGTCCAGTTCCATTTTTTTGATGAGATAGTTCTGAAAATCTTTCGGCATCTGCGCATCGTACACAAAACGTAAGGCGTCTGCACTTTTACGTTTTTTCAAACTCATTTCCATCGATTCCATAAAGGTCAGTGAGACATCATTGTCTACATCCAGCTCTGCATCACGTGTGAATTTTATCGTGTACGCTTCAATCTTGTCGAAATCATAAATCTGAAAAATAGATTTTAAATTATAACGAATAACATCGTCTAAAAATAAAATGTATTGCTTGTCTTTTTTGGAAGGCAATACCAGAAAGCGCGAAACAGAGGCAGTCGGAACTTCTATCAGTGCGTAATGAGTTTCCTTGGTTTTGGTTTTGGAAAAACGAATAGCCAGATAAATGGAAGCATCTAGTAAGGTTGGAAATTCTTTTGCTTTATCCAGCATGATGGGAAATATTTCCAATCGTACTTTTTCCTGAAAATAATTTTTTACAAATTCCCCCTGTGCTTTGTCCAGTTGTGTTTCATTCAGAAAAAAAATGTTTTCTTTTTCCAGTTCTTTAATGATATCAACATAAGCTTTAGTGTATTTTTTCTGCAGCACTTTTAATTTAGCCTGTATGGCATCCATCACTTTTGCCGGAGAAAAACCAAGCTCTTGTTTTGCCCGTCTGTCAAAATCCATCATGCGTTTTAAAGTGGCAATACGCACCCGAAAAAACTCGTCTAAATTATTGGAATAAATGCCCAGAAATTTCAATCGTTCCAGCACGGGTACATCCTTGCACTCCGCTTCCTGCAGCACACGCTCATTGAATGAAAGCCAGCTCAGCTCTCGGTTGATAATAGGAACATTAGAAGGCATAAGTAACGCTTATAAAACTGTAAAACGTAAATATAGAGATTTATGTTCCCGAATAAAAAGCAAAGTAAAGCGTTCACATAAAATTCACAAACACGGAAATCAAATACTTTTTGTAACTTTAATTAGAATAAAACCATAAAAAGAGCAGGTAGTAGAAATTCGGTATCGGCTCAATTGAAAAACAATAAATATAAACAAATGAAAAAGCGATTATTCATTGCAATAAGTGTCTTGTTCTTGTTTTCCTGTAAAAAGGAAGAAGTCACCCCCAACAACGCGCCAAGCACCGTAACAAACTTTTCCATAGAATATGGAAGTGACGACACCTACAATTGGTCGGATGCTACCGACGCGGATGGTGACGCCGTTACCTATGATTTATATTTATTGAAAGACACCGGAGCCAAACCATTTAAAGTGTCGGAAAATCTAACAATAAGTGAGTATACATCCGGCGTTTCCTATTTTGGTACAATAAGGGCAATGATTGTCGTGGCCAAAGACGGAAAGGGCGGCGAGACAACATCCATTGAATATCCGACAATTATTCTGTAAACTGCTTGGGATAAATAGATAATTCCTTGCTTCCTGTTTTTATGGCAGACCAGCTATCTGTTTTAAAAGCGATACGAAACACGGAACATGTAGGAAATTTCTCAAGATGAGTTCTTGACAACTGAAAAATCAGTGAGGACAAAATAGGTTCGTGTCCGAATAGAAAAACATCATTATACTGGTCGTTTATCCCTTTCAGCATTTCAATAATGGCTGAAGAAGTGCCGAAATAGACAACCGGTTCTACGGAAATCTTTTTCTTATCATAGGCAACAAACTCGCTAATGGCTTTTGCAGTTTCCAGTGCACGGGTGGCCGGCGAGCTGATGATTAAATCTGGTTGCAAGTGTTTTTCCCGCAGGTGCTTCCCGATAATTTTTATAGCATGCTTACCCCGTTCATTCAAGGGACGGGCAATATCATCCAAATCCGGTTGGTCCCAGCTCGATTTTGCGTGACGGATAATGGTCAGATATTTCATGCAGAATAGTTAGGCGATTTTCCCTAAATTTAATCATTCTGAGACACAATGAGTGAGAAAAATGAATTGCATAAATTAATACATTCGTTAACACCCAACGAAAAAGCATATTTTAAAAAGTTTGCCTATAAATCTAAAGACGATAAAGAAAATCCGTACCTGGTTTTGTTTGATGCAATTCTGAAACAGGAAGAATACGATGAAGAGACGGTAAAGCAGAAACTGAAAAACACAAAACTGGTCAATAATTTCTCTGCAGCAAAAAACTACCTCACCGATTTAATTGTAAGTACGTTTGCTTCCATCCAGGAGAATAATTCTGTTGAAAATAAATTGTTGGCCATTATACTGCAGTTTCCCTTTCTGATGGAAAGACGGGTAAATAATTTATTACAAAAGAAAATACAACTTGCGAAAAAGACGGTGTACGACTATGAGTTGTATAACTATTATGCAACGATACATCATTATGAATGCCTGATTTTGGAAGTTGATAAAACCTATGATGCCCGTAAAAATAAACTGAAAGAGGAATATAAAACCATTCAGGATAAAGTCACCAATATTCACCAATATCAGCAACTGAAAGATGAATGGCTGATGATACGGCAGGATACCAATGCCTATATCCGTGAACAATCGAAAATTGATTTTGTAAAAGAAAAGTTGGCGCGGCCACTTTTAAATGACGAGCATCACGCCATTACTACAGCATCCAAAATTTTATTTTATTACGTGCGTGTCGGATATGCTTTAATGTTGAATGACGTAGCAGCTGCATACGAGGACAGCGTTTCACAATATCTGGTTTTAAAAGAAAATCCGAATTATTGCAAAGCCAATGAAAAGGAAGTCATTGTAACGCTCAGCAATTTTGTATTGCGCATGCTGAATGTCAGCAATTACGAATATTTTGATGAAGTGAAAAACACCTTATTGCAATATCTGGAAAATTCTAAGGACATTGATTTGGTGCAATCTAAAAAACTGAACCTGGCGCTGGTAGAAAAAAATCAATACCTGAAACAAAACCGCTTTGATAAGATATACGAGCTGCTGCCAGCGTATATGAACGTAATGGATTTTTATACCAAACGGCAGGATATACAGCTTTCCATGTTATACGATATGGCCATCATTTATTTTTATAACGATCAGTTTGAAGAGTGTTTGGAATTTATAACCAAGGTGCTCAACCATAAAGGACTGCACACGATGATAGACCTTGAAAGCTATAGTTTACTGCTTCGTCTCTTTGTTTTTATTGAAATGAATCAGGTACACCACTTTGATACCAACATCGAAAATTTGCGCAGAAAATTATACCGCGACGATAAAATGTTTAAAGCAGAAAACGCCATTTTAAAAATGCTGGCGGATTGCAGTCTGGCGAATAGCAATGCAAAGAAGGCAGACATACTTACTGAACATAAAAAAAATATAGAAACCATCTTGCAGGATAAACTCGAACAAAACATCATCAATTATTTTCCGATTCACCTCTGGCTGGAAGCAAAACTGGAACATAAAACCATTTATCAAAAATTCAACAACAAACAGCCCTGAAGGTTTAATTTTTTAACCAATAATCTGTTGATTATTAGTAATTTATATTTAAAAAAGTAATTCCAGAATCTTAATTTATACCCCGTTTTTTTCATTGATTCTTGTGAAGAGATAGTCTATTTTTGACTCATCATCATCATCAAATCAATCATTATGAAAAAATTAACCACATTATGCTATGTATTGGCGCTGTGCAGTTGCATGTCCTGCAATTCACAAAACAATACAAATTCAAAACAAACTTCCTCCTCAAAAAACTCATCCAACGCCGCTGCAGAGGGAAATGCATTACACATGCAATTAGCAGCCATTAAAGACAATCAGGTGACCAAAGGCGATGCCGTGCTGTTTCTATTGCCAAAAGGCTGGCAGCAAAAAAGCCAGCTGGACTGGGACGCACAGAACACCCAATTTCCGGCCAGTGCTTATCTGCACGTCAATAACCCTGAAAATACGGCACAGTTACACATCTACAAAACCTCGTTTTATACCTTGTCCAATCAGTCAATGCAGTATGCTGGCATTGGATTGGGCAGCAAATATATGGGAGGCATAGTGGTAGCCAGCATGCCATCCAACACCACAGAAGCCACCATGAGAACGCTGAACGAAATGAATGTGTTGCCTGCCGGTGTAAAAATCACCGATACGAAAGTCATTAAAATAGAAAGCACCAATCCGATAGATATTCAGGCGAAGCAACAAAATCCACAGGTGCAGTTTATTTCGGACAATGTCATCAGTAAAGGCACTTTTACGAAAAATGGCGAAAACTATACCGTGCTGATCAATGCATATGTAAATGGTACGGTAAACAAGAGTTTGAATTTTTCTAACTGGCAGGTTTTGCCCATTTTATTTTTCATAAAACAAGATGCAAACGAGAAAGTAAACACTGAATTGTGTCAGGCGGTTTTAAAATCCATCCGCTATTC
Organism: Sphingobacteriales bacterium; assembly: GCA_016721245.1. Lineage (GTDB taxonomy): Bacteria > Bacteroidota > Bacteroidia > Chitinophagales > JADIYW01 > JADJSS01. The sequence continues at coordinate 95,556 of JADKIQ010000009.1, read as the reverse complement.
GCCGGCATTTTTAAGCGCACAAACACAGGTAATCAAATACCTGACAGACCAGTATTATCAGGGCCTGCGCAATATTGCCGCCATCAGTCAGCAGATCAGCCGCAACAACGACGCCATGATTGCAAGCATTGACAAGAGTTATGAAAAAGCAAATTCTACATACAAGCCGACCAACGACGGATTTTCGCAATACATCAAAGGCGTAGAGAACTATTCCGACGGCAATGGCTCTACCTACGAGTTGCCGAGTTCCTACAATACTGCCTGGAAAAACGGCAACGGAGAAATTATTTTAACGAATGAAACCAACTACAATCCAAATATCGGCTCTACGCAAAACTGGGAGCAGTTAAACAAATAACATTCATCATCATCCAATAAAAACTAAAACAAATGAAAAAACAAATCATCCTCAAAAGCATTTTTGCAATGCTTGTAATAAGCATTGCATGCAGCACCTCTTCCTGCAAAAAAGAGCAATCAGCAGAAGAAATTCAAACCAAACGTATCAGCGATATTATTCCGCAGAAGTACCTGGATTCATTGATCCGTTTAGGTGTCACCATTCACGAAGGTACCACGCCGCCTATTGTAAACGGCATCTACGTAGGCAACCCAACCGTGTTGCTTGCTTCCACCGTTGCAGGCGATATTATTGGAAATACATTCGCAGATGTGAAAGTGAAACTGACAGACCAAAACAATTCTACTTTCGGAATAACATTATTTGGGAAAAAGCTGTTAGGCGACAATGATACATCCATTGTTACCGCCATTTCAGGCAGCGGCAATGATTTTACGGTGTACGGAAAAGTAAAAGCCTCTGCCAACAGTTCAAATTATGCCATATTCGCCATTATTATATCCGGCACCCTGAGTGCGGATGGTATTGTAAATTATCAGGATGCGCTGATCAATATTGATAATTCCAACGGCGGCATCTACTTTATTCCGGAAGGAAGCGGTCGCCTGGTTAAAGACGGCAACAACCTTGCTTCCACGACCAGCTTTTTCAGAACAGCCAATACGAATACAGAAAAAGATAAAACGGCAGGCCAGCGGCCATAAAATAAAAAGAAAGCCATTAACGAATGAAGACCAAAAAACTATGCAAAAATTCCATGTTTCATAATGGAAGTTGATGATGACACGAATCGCAAAAAATAGTGTATTTCTTTGGAAAATTAAAAAAAATGCCTATATTTGCATCACGATTTGGGAAGAGGACTTGACAAAGTCCTCTTTTTTATTCTTAGACATGGATAAGCTAACACAACTAAAGGAAGTCATTGAGAAAGAAATAAACACTTATTTTGAGCATTCCGATTTGTTTTTAGTAGATATAAAAGTGTTGACGAACGGCAAAGTAGAAATTTTTGCAGACGGAAAAACCAACATCACCATTGATGAATGTGCTAAAATCAGCAAACACATCCATCATTTTTTGGAAGAAAACAACCTGATGAGTGATAATTTGTCGCTGGATGTTTCTTCTCCGGGTATGGATGAACCATTAAAAGTGGCGCCGCAGTTTCAAAAGCAACTCCACAAAAAAGTAGATGTTGTTTTAAAAAACGGATTGAAAATAACAGGCGAACTGATAGCGGCAGACGAAGAAAAAATTCTTGTAAAAGAAACCATCATTATAAAAAAAGCAGAAACTATCGAAGAACATACCTTTAGTTTCGACGAAATAAAATCAGTAAAAAAACATTTCAATTTTAAATTGTAATTGTCATGAACAGTGTAGAATTAGTAGAATCATTTTCGGAGTTTAAAGACTTTAAAAACATCGACCGTCCAACCATGATGCGTGTACTGGAAGATGTATTTAAAACGTTATTAAGAAAAAAATACGGCTCCGACCAAAACTTTGACATCATCGTGAACACAGAAAAAGGTGACCTGGAAATCTGGCGTCACAGAACTATTGTGGAAGACGGAAAAGTGGAGGATAAATTAGCGGAAGTAGAATTTTCTGTGGCTAAAACAATAGAGCCGGATATGGAAGTGGGCGAAGATTTGTATGAAGCCATCACCATAGAATCATTTGGCCGTCGTGCAATTTTAGCAGCACGTCAGACATTGATTTCCCGTGTACTGGATTTAGAAAAAGACGAAGTTTACAAAAAATACAAAGACCGAGTTGGCGATATTATTTCTGCGGAAGTATATCAGGTTTGGAAAAAAGAAATTTTATTGCTGGATGACGATGGCAACGAATTGATTTTACCAAAAAGCGAACAAATCAAAACAGACTTTTACAAAAAAGGCGACAGCATCCGTGCGGTGATAAAAAATGTGGAATTGCGCGGAAGTACACCTTTGGTGATTTTATCCAGAACAGACGGCGCTTTCTTAGCGAAATTATTAGAGCAGGAAGTTCCGGAAATCATGGATGGCTTAATCGTTATCAAAAAAATCGTGCGTGAACCGGGCGAAAGAGCAAAAGTAGCGGTAGAATCTTACGACGACAGAATTGATCCGGTAGGCGCGTGTGTGGGTATGAAAGGTTCCCGTATTCACGGTATCGTACGTGAGTTGAGAAACGAAAATATAGACATCATTAACTATACGGCGAATATCAATTTATTGTTACAGCGTTCGTTAACGCCTGCAAAAATTGAAGGTATCGCTTTAGACGACGTGAAAAAACGTGCATCGGTGTATTTAAAACCGGATCAGGTTTCTCTGGCAATCGGTAAAGGCGGCTTCAATATTAAACTGGCCAGCAAATTAACCGGCTATGAAATTGATGTATTCAGAGATACCGATACTGCTGTGGAGGATGATGTGGATTTAGATGAATTCTCAGATGAAATCGATGGCTGGGTAATCGACCAGTTGAAAGCAATTGGTTGTGATACGGCAAAATCTGTACTGGAATTAGACAGAGACGAATTGGTGCGCCGAACAGATTTGGAAGAAGAGACCATCGATGATGTGATTAAGATTTTAAAATCAGAATTTGAATAATTATAGGTATAAGTAATGAGGTGTAAGTAGTAAGTCAAGCGGCTTTTTACTTACTACTTGTCACTTACACCAAACACCTAAAATAATTTATGTCCGAAGGGAAAATTACAAGATTAGCAAGCGCAGCGAAAGAGCTGAATGTTGGTACTGCCACCATTGTGGATCACCTGCATGCAAAAGGCTTTAAAGACGTTGCCAACTCTCCAAACACTAAGCTCACCGAAGAGCAGTACGACATCCTTTTGCGCGATTTCAGAAGTGATATTGTTGCAAGAGAAAAAGCCGAACAAATCAATATCGGTAAACGAAAAGAAGAAGAAATTACGATTAAAGAGGCTTTAAAAGAAGCCCCGAAAGTTGTAGTGGTAGAAAAACCCGAAGTAAAGGAAGAAGAAATTACTGCGGTAAAACACGAAGTAGAAGGACCGAAAATTGTTGGAAAAATCGACCTCGATAAACCGAAGAAGAAAAAAGAAGTTGAAGAGAAAAAGGAAGAGGTAAAAGAAGAAATTCCGGAACCAAAGAAAACAACGAAAAAAGAAGAAGTAGTTGTTGCGGAAGAAAAAGTGGAAGAGAAAAAAGAAGAGGTAGTTGAAAAGGTTGAAGAGGTAAAAGAAGAAGTAAAGAAATCAGAAGATTTTGTAAGAGCTAAAATTGAAACATTATCCGGCCCGAAAATTTTAGGCAAAATTGAATTGCCTATCAAAGCGGAACGCCGTCCTGAAGATATTTACCGCGACGAAGAAAAAGCAAAACGCGACAAAGAACGCGAAAAACAAAAAGAAGGCAGAGATGCCAGCCAGAAACGCGCGCGTATCGTTCAGAATAAAGTGGATATTAAAAAATTTGAGCCAAGCAAAGACACCAGACCTGCCAGACCGGGAGGTACAGGTGGACCGGGTGGCCCAAGACATGATACCCGACGCGGACCAAAACCGCCGGAAACCACCAAAGAAGGCATCTCAGAAAAAGCGATACAGGATAAGATTCGTTCTACCATGGCAAAACTGCAGGGTACGAAAGGAAAATCCGACCGTTCTAAATACAGAAAAACAAAACGTGACGACCACGCTGTTCGTGCAGAAGGCGAGAATGCAGAAACCAACGTTTTACAATTAACGGAATTTATTACCGTAAGTGAGTTAGCCGGTTTAATGGATGTATCTCCTACACAGGTCATCAGCTCTTGTATGGGTTTAGGTGTATTCGTTTCCATCAACCAGCGTTTGGATGCAGAAGTGATTGAATTAGTAGCAAGTGAATTCGGCTACGAAGCGCAGTTTATCAATTTGGCAGACGAAGACAGCGAAGAAGAAGAATATGTGGATCTTCCGGAAGATTTGGTAAAACGCCCGCCGATTGTAACCATCATGGGACACGTTGACCACGGTAAAACCTCTTTATTAGATTATATCAGAAGTGCGAACGTAGTAGCAGGTGAGATGGGTGGAATCACCCAGCACATCGGTGCTTACGAAGTAGAAACGGCTAAAGGCGAACACATTACTTTCTTAGATACACCGGGTCACGAAGCGTTCACCGCGATGCGTGCACGTGGAGCAAAATTAACGGATATTGCTGTCATTGTAATTGCTGCGGATGACAACATCATGCCACAAACCAAAGAAGCCATTTCGCACGCACAGGCTGCGGAAGTACCCATGATTATTGCGATTAACAAGATTGATAAAGACGGAGCAAATCCGGATAACATCAAAAATCAGTTATCGCAAATGAATATTCTGGTGGAAGAATGGGGCGGTAAATTCCAGTGTCAGGAAATATCTGCTAAAAAAGGATTGAACATCGATAAACTCTTAGATAAAATTGTACTGGAAGCGGAAATGCTGGACTTGAAAGCAAATCCAAACAAACCGGCTGTTGGTTCGGTCATCGAAGCACAGTTGGATAAAGGCCGTGGTTATGTTTCCACCATCATGGTACAGGAAGGTACACTGGAAATCGGAGATTTCATCGTGGCCGGACAATACTTTGGAAAGGTAAAAGCGATGACCAACGAGCGCGGCGTGCGTATAGAAAAAGCAGGCCCTTCCGCACCGGTTCAGGTGTTGGGTTTACTGGGCGCACCTACTGCGGGCGACAAGATAAAAGTGTACGAAGACGAAGACGAAGGAAAAGAAACAGCAAACAGACGTGCTACGATTATTCGTGAGCAGGGCATGCGTGCGAAGAAACACATTACGCTGGATGAAATCGGTCGTCGTTTGGCATTAGGCAACTTCAAGGAGTTGAACTTAATCATCAAAGGTGACGTGGACGGTTCTGTGGAGGCTTTGGCGGATTCCTTGCTGAAATTATCTACCGAAGAAATTCAGGTGAACGTCATTCACAAAGGCGTGGGTGCCATCAGCGAGTCGGATGTATTGTTAGCTTCGGCTTCCGATGCGATCATCTGTGCGTTCCAGGTTCGTCCTTCCATGAATGCAAAAGCACTGGCAGAAAAAGAAGATATTCAAATCAAATACTACAACATCATCTACGATGCTATCGACGAAATCAAAGCGGCGATGGAAGGTTTGTTAGAGCCTAAGTTCGAAGAGAAGATTGTGGGTAATATCGAAGTACGCGAAGTATTTAAAGTTACAAAAGTAGGAACCATTGCAGGTTGCTATGTACTGGATGGCCGCGTAGCGAGAAACAATAAGATACGAATCATCAGAGATGGCATCGTGATTCACTCCGGCGAGCTGGAATCTTTGAAACGTTTCAAAGACGACGTGAAAGATGTGGTGAAAGGATACGAATGCGGATTGAAAATCAAAAACTTCAACGACATCAACGTTGGCGACATCGTAGAAGCCTTCGAACAGGTAGAAGTAAAACGTAAGTTGTAAAATTCACCGTCATTGCGAGCGCAGCGAAGCAATCTGTCGAATATTACGTCATTTCGACTTTAGGAGAAATCTCTTCAACATAAGACGAATAATAAAAAAAACCGCATATCGGAAGATGTGCGGTTTTTTTGTCTGAATCCGGATTACAGAATTCGTAGAATTATGAGTACATCAATACATTTAAGATGCAATAAAATAATATTTTGGAATAAATTTTAAAGAGGATAATTAATGTATATATTTATAATACCAAAACAAAAGGGTATGAGAAAAACAATTGTACTATTTTTTTTATTCCTATTCAGTAAGAGTTTCGCAAAAGAGAATAGTGCTTTCATTGGTTTGAAAATAAACAATGGTAAAACTACTTTTAAATATAGCTACGATGTGGCTGGTATTATTTTTACCAATTTAGTAGATAAGCAATATCATATAGGTGCTTTTCTGAATGCCGGTGGAACAATAAAAAACATCAGCATATATTCAGGCATTGGCTACAATCTCTATCAATATAGGTACCTGCACCTCGCCATCATTAGTCAGCCAAATGGCCAACAAACTATTGGAGTTGTAACTCCAAATTTAAAACTCAGTGTAATTAACATTCCAGTAAATATTGATTATAATATAAATGTTTACAAGCAAAAACTATTTGTTATTATTGGTATAGGAACAGAATTATGTTATACATTTAAAAAGAAAGTAAACATAATAAATCAATATGGAAGTTTAGGTATTGATAATCGTAAACCTGTATCGTTTGCTATTACTGCAAGAACAGGCTTGCTTTATAACATTAACAAACGACTGGATTGTTTTGCTTCATTCGATTTTAGCCACCATGTAACATCATACCTGGAACCAAAAGAAGATCCTTTGCCAGGAGCCTCAAGGCCTAAACTATATCCATATAATCTATTAGGCAGCATTGGCTTAAATATAAAGTTTTATAAAAACACAAAAGAAAAAAATACAACCAAAGAATAAAAAATTATAACCGAGTTAATAGTACAGAGATTATTTTTGATAAAAAAGATATAAAAAATGGAAGAAAACAAAACAAACATCACCGTCTCAGCCACTATAAACGCACCCGTAGAAAAAGTATGGAACTACTGGACGTCGCCAGAGCACATCACACAATGGTACAATGCATCTGACGACTGGCACGCACCACGAGCAGAAAATGATTTACAGGTGACCGGAAAATTTACTACAAGAATGGAAGCCAAAGATGGTAGCTTCGGGTTTGATTTTAATGGTATTTACGATGAAATAAAAACCAACGAATTAATTTCGTACACTATTGAAGGTGGCAGAAAAGTAAGTATTACCTTTTCAGAAAATGGAAACGAAACTATTGTCACCGAAACGTTTGAAGCAGAAAATGAAAATCCAATCGATATGCAGCGTGCCGGCTGGCAAGCCATTTCAGATAACTTTAAAAAATACGTGGAGGCTCATTAGTAGTTTCTACTGCCGTTGGAATGGCATAGGATTCAACAGATTGCTTCGTTCCTCGCAATGACGTTATGCTACAACTTTGGCACTTTATCAAACCACGGTTGTGCCTGCTCTAATTGTGCGCCTAGGCGGAACAAGGTGGCTTCGTCGTTCATGCGTCCGGTAAACATTACACCTACCGGCAAATTATCTTTACTCCAGTGCAAAGGTATCGTCATGGAAGGCTGTCCCGTCATATTCGCCAGCGGCGCATACGGAATCCATCCGAAAATCTTCTCCGCCGTTTTTTCAATCAGTCCGGTATATTTTACCACAGAAGAAATACCCAAGGCATTCATTACCTGCAAGCCGATTTGTTCTACCGCACTGTTTTGCAGCGCCCCGATTTTAAAAGGCTTCATGCCTAAGGTGGGCGTCAGCAGCAAATCATATTTTTCATGAAAGGCACCCATCGTACGATTGATGGTATTCCATTTCATTTTTGCCAGCGCATATTCATTGGCAGAAAAGGATTTTCCTAATTTATACATTAACCATGTATTTGGTTCCAGTTCGCTGCGTTTCGGTTTGCTGCCACGCTCTTCTCCGATAAATTCTACCGTAGCTGACAATTCGCTGCACACCATCGTATAGAAAAGTTCTGTCAATAATTTCTTGGTGTAAGGCAATGGCACTTCTTCCACTTCATGTCCCAGTGAGCGTAACAATTGCACTGTATTGTTTATGGCAGCAATATTTTCTTCGTCCTGTTGTCCGTGAATCGGATGTTCTACGGAGTAACCAATTTTTAATTTTCCCGGATGGTTTTTGACTTCTTCTAAATAAGGCCTTTCCGGCTGTTGGCTGATAAATGAATCACCGGCCAGTGGTCCCTGCACCACATCAATGTAGGCAGCAGCATCGCGCACACTTCTGGAAAGAATACCGGAAGTAACGGCACCATTCCACGGATCTCCATACATAGGTCCGTTGCTGATTCTGCCGCGGGAAGGTTTGATGCCGAACAGGCCATTACAGCTTGCCGGAATTCGGATAGAACCACCGCCGTCGCTGGCAAATGCCATGGGTAAAATGCCTGCCGCTACAGCTGCACCGGCACCACCGCTGCTGCCGCCCGTGGTGTGTTCCAGATTCCATGGATTGTGTGCGGTACCTAACAATTTGCCTTCTGTAAACGGCGTCACACCAAATTCAGGTGTATTGGATTTTCCGAAAATAATTAAACCACTTTTGATAGCGCGATGAACCGTTTCAGATGTTTCTTTGGAAATATAATCTTTTAAAATTCCGGAGCCGGCAGTGCAGCGTGTACCTGCTAAATGGGCATCCAGATCTTTCAATAAAAATGGTACGCCGGCAAAGGGAGCATTCGCATCTAATGTCTTTATCTGTTCTTTTGCAAGATCATATAATTTGCTGACCACCGCATTTATTTTCGGATTAACCGCTTCGGTGCGTTGTATTGCGAGGTCTAATAATTCGGAAGCCTGTACCTGTTTTGTTTTTACCAATGCTGCCAAACCAAGGGCATCGTATTTTCTGTATTCTTCGAAATTCATAATTTCAATTTTTATTTTTTAAACACTTAAACACATAGGCACATAGTTTATAATAGATTTTAAGTAGTCAATAATATCTCGGAAAGCCATAGCGAAACCATAGTCATAAGCGAAGCTTCTGTTATGTGTAACTATGTCTTAACGCAATGTTTTGCAACGACCATTCTTTCTATAAAACTCTATATTTCTATGTGTTTTAAATAATTATTCCCAGATAACTTTCACTTCTTTTTTATTTTGCCATTTCAGAAAGTCTTCGTCAAATTGTTTTTCCAGCACATTGCGTTTCACTTTCATGGTCGGTGTAATCAGATTATTCTCTACCGTCCAGGCATCTTTCAGAATAACAAATTTTGCAATGCGTTCGTGATTATCTAAAGTGGCATTCACTTCGCTTAAGGTTTGCAATAAGCTTTCTTCAATCTCTTCTTTACTTAATTCAAGGCCATCTTCCAAAACGATTAATACCATCGGTTGTTTCAGGTTGCTGCCCACCACACAGATTTGTGCTATCAGTACATTTTTAGATAGCTCTAATTCAATAGGCGCAGGTGCCACATATTTTCCTTTATCAGTTTTAAATAATTCTTTAATTCGACCTGTGATTTTCAAATAACCTTCCTCATCAATTTCACCCATGTCGCCGGTGCGCAGGTAGCCATCTTCCGTAATAGTTTCTTTGGTTTTTTCCGGTTCTTTGTAATACCCCAGCATCGTGCAATCGCTCTTCACCAATATTTCTCCTTCATCAGAAATTTTGCAGTCGGCGCCCGGCATCGTGATGCCCACACTGCCCACCTTGCGTTGCCCGGGACGATTGCCATGTGAGTAAGCGCAATTCTCACTCATGCCATAAGCTTCATAAATATCTATGCCTAGTTTTTCATACCAGTTGATGAGCGCTACCGGAATCGGAGCGGCACCGCTGATGATGAATTTCGCGGAAGCCAGTCCCGCATTTTCTTTTACCTTTTTCCTGATTAGATCCGATAAAAATGGAATAGATAAAAGTGTATCCAGTCTTTTTTGCGGCAAGCGCTGCAGGATTTTATTTTGCATACGTGTCCAAATCAAAGGCACAGCCAGAAAAACGGTAGGTTGTGTGTCACGTAAATTCTCCGGCATTTTTTCTATCGATTCCGCAATGGAAATCGGAGCACCGGCATACAAGCCACCCATCTCCACCAGCATTCTTTCAGCAATATGGGAGAGCGGCAAGAAAGACAGGAAACGTTCATGCTCGGTGAGCAATCCTAAATTATTTATTTCTTCCAGTAATGCCGTAGCGGCAAACGCAAAAGCCTTGTAATGATGCATTACGCCTTTAGGCATGCCTGTGGTGCCGGAAGTATAGATAATGGTGACTAAGTCGCTGAGTTTTGGAATGTAATTGATAGTAACAGGTTGTATGTTTTCGATAACGTCCTCCCAATTCTCACAACCCTCTTTTTCCCAGAAAGGGAAATGAATTTTTTTAATGGTTTTGGAAACTACTTTTTTCTGCTCCTCCCATTTCGGTGCTTTTCCCACAAACAAGATTTTGGTTTCACTGTGTTCGAGACAATATTTTACCACTTCATTTTGCAGCGTAGGATATAATGGAACGGAAATATGATCACTCATCATGATGGCTAAATCCGCAATGATCCAGTGCGCACAGTTTTCAGACAGGATAGCAATCTTGCTTTGTTTCGGCAGTTTCAGCGATTGAATATAGGCCGCCATTCTGCGGGCTTCGTTACCCACACGCTTCCAGCTGTAGTGTATCCATTGTGAGTTATGCGCTTGTCTTAAAAAAGTCTGATGCGCTTTTTCTTCTTCAAACTGATAAAATTTCTCTAAAGGTGTAATGAGATGCATATTGTATTTCAATGAGAAATAAATATACTAAATGTTTTGTTCTTTCTTAAAAATGCGCGTGTCAATTGCTGTGCCAGTTCTTTCAATCGCTCCACTTCTTTTCTTTTGTTAATCTTCCTGTATTTTCAGACTAAGTACTGATGCTTATGCAGTTAAGTTTTAATCTTGATATGTATCAAACATAAAACCGTAAAACTTAAACTTTCAGTAATAATTGAAAGTATTGGATAACGATAGCACAACTTTTTCATAAGTATTCTTCTATTTAAGCATAAAGACCAGCTAACATGATTTCATAAAATAAGTTTCAATTTTGTTTGAAAGTTTTGAATGTTTAACACAGATGAACGATACGATTAAAAAATTTAAATACAATAACATAAAATACAACGTATTCACGAACACAATTAAAAAAATTAAAACAATGAGTAAAAAGACAATTTTATTAGCAGCAACGTTATTTATTGGTTTCGCTTCTTTTGCCAACGATAACTCAGTGAAAGAACCGGAAAGCACGGTGACAACAACAGAAGCAACAACAACGGATGGTACGGACGAAGAGTACTACTACGAAAGAAGATTTTCTGCGATTACGGAAATCGGAACGGTGTTTGCCTACGGCAAACCATACTTTAATGTTTATCAGGTGGTGGGCGTTAGAGTTAATCCCTATTTCTTTGTCGGACAAGGTGTGGGCTTACAGGTATCCAACAACAAGCTGTTACAGTTACAGGCTACGGCAGACTTCCGTGCGTATGTGCTTGACAGAAAAGTAACACCGATGTTTACGGTACAGGCGGGTGTAAACAAAGTGAGTAATGCGCCGGTAGATGAAAAGAGACAACTGGGCGATTTGCAATTTACGATGAATGCAGGTACCGGTATCCTGGTGAAAGCAAGAGAGAATGCTTCTTTTACTGTTAATGGCGGCTACACCATTTTCACGGATTTCAAAAACAACGTACACGGTGGTTTTGTGAAAGTGGGTTATGTTTTTTAGCACCAATTTGTCATTCCGAACGAAGTGAGGAAACTAAAAAGCGATGCCAGAGAGGACATCGCTTTTTTTATTTTCAAAGATGTTTATTGGGGTTAATTTTCCCAAATAACTGTATTTGCATCCGAATACCATTTTTCGTAATGCGGCGTTTTTTCTTTTTCTAAAATGTTGCGTTTCACTTTCATGGTAGGCGTCAGTAAATTATTGTCTACCGTCCACTCGTCGCGCATCACAATCATTTTTTTCATTTTTTCGTGTTTGTCCAATGACTGGTTGATTTCGTTCATCGTTTCTTCCAGGCTTTTGCAAATCGCTTCCTTTTCTTCATTTTTACCATCTGCAGACAACACTACCAATGCCATTGTTTGAGGCAGGTTGGCACCCACTACACATACTTGTTCTATGAAGGTGTTTTTCGATAATTCCAGTTCTATCGGTGCCGGTGCTACGTATTTTCCTTTGTCTGTTTTGAAAATATCTTTTATACGGCCGGTGATTTTTAAGAAATCCTGTGCATCAATTTCTCCCTGATCGCCGGTACAAAGGAACCCATCTTCTGTAATTGATTCTTTTGTTTTTTCCGGTTCTTTGTAATATTCCAGCATGGTAGCTTCACTGCGTACTTGTATCTCACCTTCGTCAGATAAACGGATATCACAGTTAGGCATGGGTGTGCCCACACTACCCGGTTTTCTGTTTTCTTTTCTGGTTAAATGAGAATACGCGCAGTTTTCTGTCATAGCATAAGCTTCACAAATAATGAAATCCAGTTTTTCAAACCAGTTCATCGTAACAACCGGCATCGGAGCCGCACCTGTAAACATATATTTAGCCTGATCTAATCCTAAGCCTTCTTTTATTTTCTTCTTGATGACACCGCTGATAACAGGAATTTTCAATAAGATGGATAAACGTGACTGCGGCATTTTGGATAAAATTCCCATTTGGAATTTCGTCCAGATACGAGGCACTGAAAGGAATACCGTCGGTTTGGTGTCTTTTAAGTTGGCAGGGAAAGAATCCAGCGACTCCGCAAAGGAGATAGTGGCACCGCAATACAAGCCGCCCATTTCTACCAGCATACGCTCCGCAATATGCGATAAGGGCAGGTAAGAGAAGAAGCGTTCCGTCTCTTTTAAGTCTTTCATTTCCGATAAGGCCCAACAGGCTGCATAGGAAAAAGCATTCATACTATGTACCACACCTTTCGGCAAACCGGTAGTTCCGGAAGTATAAATAATGGTCAGGATATCTGTAAGATTTCCTTTATAATTTTCTGAATATGGTGCTGTTTTTGCAATGATATCATCCCAGTTTTCATAACCATCTTCTGTCCATAACGGAAATGAAATACCTTTTACATTATCCGGCAAACCGGAACGTTGTTTGCTCCAGTCGTCTAATTTTCCGATGAAAGCCACTTTCGCTTCACAGTGTTCTAAACAATAGCGAATCAAATCTGCAGGAATGGTCGGATATAAAGGAACCGACACGTGACCCGCCATCATAATGGCTAAATCACTCATTATCCAGTGTGCGCAATTTTTAGAAATAATGGCAATCTTGCTCTGTGGAGGCAAATTGAGCGAGCGTAGATAGGCGGCCATTCTGCGGATTTCATCATCCGCTTTTTTCCAGGAAAAATGTATCCATTCACCATTAAATGGCTGACGTAAAAATGTCTGGTCTGGTTTTTGTGTTGTCCAATGCTGTAATTTCTCTAAAGGCGTTTGAATAATCATGGTCTAAGGTTGTTTTGCATACATAAATAATCAGATGCCTAAATATAAAAAATATCGTGAAATTTTTTGACAAAAAAATAAATGATAATATAGAAGAAGATACCATGATTTGGGTATTAAAATAAAAGAGAAGTGTACGTAAATTAAATTTAATTGGAATAAACCGATACTAAATCCATAATTATGAGAAAACAACTAATTGTTTTAATAAGTTTGATGTTGTTGTTTACAGTAACATATGCACAAATAGACTCAGAAAGTTCTATACTGGAAAAGGCACAGACAGCGGAGGATAATAAAGACTACGAAATGGCTTTGAAATGGTATAAAAAAGCGAATGCCATCAATCCGAAAACGGGAACAACTTATTATGATATTGCCTGGTGTGCAAATGAACTGGAAAAATATGATGATGCCATAAAAATAGCGGAAGCCGGTTCTAAAATTGCACCGACATCCAAGTTATATGTAGAGTATGGTTATGCATTGTATATGTTAGATAGATATTCAGAAGCCACAGACAAATATAAAAAGGCACTGGCTTTGGATGCAGGAAGTAAATCCGCGATAAAAGGACTGGCTGATGTTTACTTCTCCAATAAAGAATATTCCAATGCCGAAACATATTACAAAAAGTGCCTTGACCTGGATAAAGATCCGAAAGTAGCCAACTACAAACTGGGGTACATTATGAATGAAAATGAAAAGTATCAAAGAGCGGTGGAATATGAACTTGCTGCCATAAAACTGGATGAAGATTATGCCGCGGCTTATAATGAATTAGGATATGCTTACAGCAGTTTAAACAGAAAATCAGATGCACTGGATAATTACATTAAAGCCGCAAACCTGGACCCTAGCAATGCTACCTATGCAGCCAATGTTGCCGATATATATTACGGAGTGAAGGATTTGGAAGACTTGGATAAAGCGGTTACATACTACAAAAAAAGCCTGGCGGTTGAAAACAAAAGTGCAAAAACAAATTACAGAATCGGATGGATTTTGAATGAAAAAGAAAAATATGACGAAGCAAAACCATATCTCTACAAAGCAGTTGAAATAGATCCTAAATATGCAGACGCCTGGATAGAATTGGGCTGGATAGATTTTTCAAAAAACAATTATTCTGCTGCAGAATCTGACTATCTGAAAGCGATTCAATACAACTCCAAAACAGAATTGGGAAGATATTATCTCGGTCAGGTTTATATCAAACAGGGAAGAACCAGTAATGCTCAAAAAATGCTGGAAGAATTAAAATCAATGGATTCTAAATACGCCGATAAGCTGAAAGATAAAATGTAATTAAAGAACTGGAATAGAATATAAATTATGCACTAAAATTCAGACCAAAGGACGTAGCTGCTTTTTATCAGAATTACACAACATATGTAATAAAAATGTTGACGCTTATCACTTTGGAATTTCTAAAGAAGTATACGAAAGAAGTACTAAATAAAAATGCTACTTACACTTCTTATAACAATGACAATCCACCACATGGTCATTCACCAATCCGGTGGCCTGCATATGTGCGTACAAAGTAGTAGAACCTAAAAACTGAAAGCCGCGTTTTTTCATGTCTTTCGCCAATGCATCCGATTCCGGTGTTGTGGCAGGAACCTCTTTCAGTGCTTTTCTTGGATGCACCAATGGTTTGCCACCTACAAAACTCCAGATATAGTTGGAAAAACTGCCAAATTCTTTTTGCACTTCCATAAAACGTTTCGCGTTATTTATCGTAGAGGTTATTTTCGCACGATTTCTAATGATGCTTGCATCCAGCATCAGTTTTTCTACTTTAGCTTCATCAAACTTTGCCACTTTTTTATAGTCAAAATTCGCAAAGGCTTTGCGATAACCATCTCTGCGCTGTAAGATCGTCCACCAGCTCAAGCCTGCCTGCGCACTTTCCAAAACCAGAAACTCAAACTGCTTGGCATCATCATACACCGGTCTTCCCCATTCTTCATCGTGATACTGTTCATATAAGGGTTTGCCCACACACCAGGCACAACGGATGATTTCTTTTGTCTTACTCATAAAATAAAATTATAAAATTATTTGCTCATTTTTGTATTGTGAAATATCCATGTAAAATATTTGTTTCAGGAAATGGTTATAGGATATTCCATGTGCTCAAAATATAATTATTACAACAGAAACTCATGAAACAAATAACATCGGCATCCAATCCGCTCATCAAAAAAATACTGCTATTGCAGGAAAAATCGCGTGAGCGGAAAGAAGCGGGTTTGTTTGTTATCGATGGATGGAAAGAAACACAGCTTGCTATTGCTAATAATTTTGAAATCGATACTATCTTATTTCGCAAAGGATTCGGACTGAACTTCGATGAACTGGCCACCGAAAATGTAATTGAAATTTCGGAAGAAGTGTTTGACAGAATCTCTTACCGCGGCAACACGAGTAAAGTCGTATCGCTGGCAAAACCCAAGCATATGGCACTTGCTGATGTAAAACTTTCTGAAAATCCTTTATTGCTGGTCTTGGACGGCGTGGAAAAACCCGGCAATGTTGGAGCTATTTTGCGTACGGCAGATGCCACGGGGCTGGATGCTGTTATCTGCTGCGACACGCATACCGACATTTATAATCCGAACGTCATTCGTTCTTCCGTGGGCTGTGTGTTTACCAAGCAAATCGTGGTTTGCAGTAAAGAAGAATGTTTAGAGTTTCTGAAAAAGAAAAGTATTGCTGTTTTTACCACATCTTTAAAAGCAGCCAAAAACTATCTTGACGTTGAATATAAAAAACCATCTGCGTTTGTAGTGGGAACGGAAGCTGAAGGTGTAGATATTTTCTGGGAAGAAAATTCTGATGCCAACATCATCATTCCTATGCGCGGACAAAACGATTCATTGAATGTTTCGAATGCGGTGGCGGTGGTGCTGTTTGAAGCGCTGCGTCAACGCTCCTAAGCCATTTTCTCTTCAAAAAACTTCCATATCTTTTCATCCGGCACCGGTGCTGTAATTTCTATAGGTTCATTTTTTACGGGATGGGTGAAGACTATTTTTCTGGCATGCAGATGAATGCTGCGGGTATTTTCATTCGGTCTTTCAAAACCATATTTTATATCTCCTTTTATCGGCGAGCCTATTTTTGCCAGTTGCGCCCTTATCTGATGAAAGCGACCAGTTTCCAGTTGTATTTCCAGCAAATGATAATTATCGGAACTCGTCAGCAACCTATAATGCAATACACATTTTTTAGAATGCGCCACTTCCTTGTCAAACAATTTCGCTTTTCGTTGTTTTTCATCTTTCAGGTGATAATGAATCAGAGTTCCTGAATCCTGTTTTGGCTTGCTTTTCACTACACACCAATATGTTTTCTGTATTTCTTTTGTTTGGAAAAGCGCATTTAGCCTGGTTAAGCTTTTGCTGGTTCTCGCAAACAATACAATACCACTTACCGGTCGATCGATACGGTGCACCACGCCTAAAAACACTTCTCCGGGTTTTTCGTACTTTTCCTTTATATAGTCTTTTACAAAATCAGACAGCGGTTTATCGCCGGTTTCATCGCCCTGCACAATATCTCCGCTGCGTTTATTTACCGCAATAATGTGATTGTCTTCAAATAGAATATCCGGCATAATAACTTTGGAAAAGTTTATAACTTTTCCAAAGTTAACGTAAATTCGTAAAATGTATCAATCGCCTGTTATAATCTTAGGCATGCACCGCAGCGGCACCACCATGATTACCAAAATGCTGGAAAATCTGGGCTTGTTTGTTGGTGCTGAGAAAGAAATTAATAACGAGGCACTGTTTTTCTGGCATATCAACAACTGGATATTTAACCTGCATACGGCAACGCCTGAAAAACCTTACAACTTAAGATATTCTAACCCTGCCTGCAGAAAAGTAATTCTGGAATCGCTGGAACACTTTGTGCAATCCGGCAAGCGAAAACAATATCTGGGAAAACATGCCGCTGCCTTTAAAAGCATCAAAGAAGTCAATTTTCCGTACGGCTGGAAAGACCCAAAAAATACATTTACCATTGATTTTTGGTCGTCTGTTTTTCCAAATCCGAAAGTGATTCATATTTACAGAAATCCGATTGATTCCGTATCCAGTTATATTGAGCGAGATTTGGCCTTGAAAAATAAATTTGAATGGAACTGGAAAAAGAAACTGAAACGAGATTTTTTAATCAGTAAAGATTTTCATCAGAATTTCCCCTTGACCAGTATTGAAGAAGGCTATAATCTCTGGGAACAATATGTAAGCAAGGCTCTTTCTTTGAAAAATAAGTATGCAGATTATATAGAAATCAAATACGAGGATTTTTTAGAAAAGCCCTTGGAAAACCTGCAACAACTGGCTACTTTTTCAGGATTAACACCAACTAACGAAAATATTCAAAAAGAAATTTCTGCCATAAAAAGTGAGCGTGCTTATGCTTTTTTAAACAACAAGGAATATCTGCAAATCTATCAGCAATTAAAAAATAAGCCGCTGATGCAGCAATTAGGATACGATAATTTATAATGCAAGTTTCCGTACAAATATTACTGGCCACTTATAACGGAGTACGTTTTCTACGTGAACAGCTGGATAGCTTGTTTAATCAAACATTTCAGGATTTTACTGTTTTGGTGAGAGATGATGGTTCTACAGATGATACATTGCAGATTCTTTCAGCGTATCAGCAGAAATTCCCGGACAAAATAAACGTTCTGAAAGACAATCTTAAAAATCTGGGCGCCACTCAGAACTTCGGGGTTTTGTTAGAAAACGCCAGTGCCGATTATGTGTTTTTCTGCGACCAGGATGATATCTGGCTAAGTCATAAAATTGAACGCTCTCTGCAAAAAATACAGGCTTTGGAAAATGGAAACCACGAAGTGCCGTGTTTTATTTTTTCAGATATGAAGGCCATGGACGAAGCCGGAAACATCACAGATGATTCGGTATGGAACAAATTATTACTGCATCCGGATTACTGCACCTTAAACCGTTTACTGATTCAAAATATTCCGCATGGCTGCACGATGCTCATCAATAAGGCGATGCGGGATTTGGCTACACCCATTCCAAAAGAGGCTATTTTACACGACCACTGGATGGCGTTGATAGGCGCTGCCTGCGGAAAATCGGCTTACATAGAAGAACCTTTGTTACTGCTTAGGAACCATACGCAAAATGTAACCCGCAAAAAAAACTCTCTTTCCGATAAATTAAAACGTTTCTCAACTAATTTTTGGTCTAAAGATCAATACGAGTATTTTATTAGAATACGTGTCAGTCAGGCAAAAGCATTAAAAGTAAGAGTGGAAAATCATATTACGCAAGAACAGCTTAAATTATTAAACGATTTCATCCTGCTCGAAGAAACAAGCGGCTTACAACGTAAGAAGTTACTTTTGCAGAATAAATTTTACCGGTCCACTTTCTGGCACACCTTAAAAATGATAGCCAGAGCTTAATTTTTAGTTTGCACTTTTTTCGCTAATTTTGACTAAATTCAAATGTAAACATAGTTGAAAAATATTCTCATTACCGGTGGTGCCGGCTTTATTGGTTCTAATCTTTCTTTGCAATTACTGAAGAAAGGATATCGCATTACGGTACTGGATTGTTTACACCCGCAAATTCACGGCGAAAATCCGGAACAGACTTCTCCATTATTCCAATCTATAAAAGACAAGGTGCATTTTATAAAAGGAGATGTCACCAATAAATCTGACTGGGAAAAAGCCCTGGAGAATCAGCATATCATCGTACATCTTGCCGCAGAAACCGGCACAGGACAAAGCATGTATGAAATTGAGCGCTATACCAAGGTGAATGTTTCCGGCACCGCCATCCTTTTAGATTATTTGACCAATACTAAACATACGATTGAGAAAGTAATAGTGGCAAGTTCTCGCGCAGTGTATGGAGAAGGAAAATATTTCTCGGAAAAATTGCAGCAATATTTCTATCCGAAAGACAGAAAAGAAGCAGATCTGGAAAAGGGCATTTTTGAACTACGAAATCCTTCGGATGAACCGGAGTTTCTGAAAGTGGTGGCCACCGATGAAGAAAGCAGGATACAACCGAAATCTATTTACGGCTTAACCAAATACCATCAGGAGCAGGCCTTGATGATTTGCTGTGAATCGCTGAATATTCCCTGTGTGGCTTTCCGTTACCAGAATGTATACGGTCCGGGGCAATCGCTGACGAACCCTTACACCGGCATTTTATCCATTTTTTCCACACGCATCAAACAGCAAAAATCCATCAATATTTTTGAAGACGGGGAAGAAAGCCGCGACTTTGTATTTATTGACGATGTGGTGAATGCCACGATACTCGGTATAGAAAAACCGGAAGCCAATTATCAGGTGTTTAATGTGGGCACCGGCGTTGCTACCACCGTATTGACGGTTGCAGAAACGCTGATGAGAAACTATGGCATTCAGATTCCTCTGGAAATTTCGGGTCAATACCGCAAAGGCGATATCCGCCACAACTTCGCAGATATTACGCGTATAAAAGAAAAACTGGGTTTTGTGCCAGGCGTTGATTTTGAAATCGGCCTGAAACTTTTCTGCCACTGGGTAAATCAGCAATCACCTGCGGAAGATAAATATGAACAGTCTCTGTCAGAATTGAAAAGCAAAGGCTTGATGAAATAGTTATGCAAAAAATCGGCTTAATTACCATTACCTACAACAGTGCCCATGTGATTGAGCCGTTTATGCAATGCGTGCTGAACCAGACACACACCAACTTCATCCTCTATATCATCGACAATATCTCTTCCGACAATACACTGGAACTTGTAAAAAAATATTCCGACAACCGAATCGTCATTATTGCAAATGCAAAAAATGAAGGTGTGGCAAAAGGCAATAATCAGGGAATTGTACAAGCCATGAAAGATGGTTGTGATGAATTACTCATCATCAACAATGATGTGGAATTTGAATATACGCTGCTGGAAAAATTATCGCGGCAGCTAGTGGAATTAAACTGCAGTCTCGTTGCACCTAAAATGATGTACTATCCCGAAACGAATCTGATTTGGTGGGCCGGCACAAAATTTAAGGAAAGTGAAGGCTGCATGACGCATCATATCGGCATACAACAGGAAGATAAGGGCCAGTTTGACAACATAGAAAAAATGGACTACGCGCCTACCTGCTGCGTTTTGATGAAAAAGGAAGTGGTGGAAGATATCGGCCTGATGGATGAAAAATATTTTGCCTATTACGACGATACAGACTTTTTTTACCGCATCTACAAACAGGGGAAACGTCAGTTGTATTATTACCCTTTTATTCAGTTTTATCATAAAGTGGGCGGATTATCCAACATGAAGAAAGGCAGTGCGAAAAAGTTCAAGTTCAATGATTTCTACATCCGTTTGTTTACCAGAAATCATGTCTACTATTTAAAGAAACATCAGAATTTCTATGGATGGTTCAATATTCTGTACTTCTTCTTCCGCATGAACCTGCGTTTCTTGTTCAGCGGCAAATACAACAGAAACCTTAAGACTTTTTTACTACTTCAAAAATCCTATTTCGAAGGATTGGGGATGTAATGTACTTTTCAGCGCTTGACATACGTCAAATCATGTCTTAAAAAACTGCTAAAAACCCTTCATTTAACAGGTTTTTAAGCTTTTTCTGCTCCCCAAAAGTAAGTATCAGACAAATTTTGCCTTATTTTTATAACATAAAGCGCAACTATAGCCCAAACTTTACAAGACGTAAACATTTTTTAAGAATTATTATTTATGAAAAAAGAACTATCTTCTTGATAGCGTTGGTTATATTTTTCCCTTTAAATAGCCTTCCTACATATGCCAGCGATGCGGCTAATAACATGGCGGCTAATTTACCGGCATCTTCTTTATTTGATTTAGATAAAACTCAAAGCCCTGAGAGAAGTGTGGTGAAAGATTATGTGGACTGCTTTTCCGTAGTTTCTGAAGATGCCATGAAATATGCATTATCCGGCTATGCAGAACTTAACAATGAGGGCAAAATCACTAAAAAAGACATTATTACCATTGTAGATTTCAGCAAACCTTCTACGGAAGAACGCATGTTTGTGATCAACTTAAAAACAAAACAGGTTATTGCAAAAAGTTTATGTGCGCACGGCAAAAACAGCGGTGAAATCTGGGCGCAAAATTTTTCTAATGATGCAGAGTCTTATGAAAGTAGTTTAGGTTTCTATATCGCTTCTGAAACGTATGACGGCAAGCATGGCTATTCTTTGAAATTAGACGGACAAGAAGCGGGCATCAACGATAACGCAAGAGAGCGTGGTGTGGTTGTTCACGGTGCCGATTATGTAAGCAAACAATTTATTGCAAATACAGGAAGACTGGGTAGAAGCCAGGGTTGCCCGGCATTGCCTTTAGAGCAATATGAAAAAATAATCAGCCTTATCAAAGGCGGTTCTTGTTTATTTATTTATCACCCGAATAAGTATTACAGAACACATTCTCCTATTTTAAAACACTATAACGAATCTTGTTTAGCGGATGTGGTATCTGATTTAGGTGAACAATAGATTCTTAAAAATATCCTAAAAAAATTTCATCCTTTTCCTTTTAACAAAGCATTAACCCTGTTTATTTATTTTTCGAAAAAAAATTTGAAAAGCGCACCTCCTGCAGAGCGCGAAACCTCCCCCAGCCAAACTGGACACCTTTTAAACTATCGCTCACCACTAATTTCTCCAGTTCTTTTTTCAGTTTAGCTTCTGCTTGTATGGAGTCTGCTTTTTTCTTCTTTACGGATGCAATCGAATCTGCTACCACTTTTTCGCGTTTTTCAGCATCTGTTAGCACATGAGGTTTTTTACCGTTAAAAATAAAATTAATCATGTTTTTATCCCTGTTGTAAGCATCTGCATAAAATTTGAGATTGCCGTCAAAATCAGCTTCTGCCGTAAAATAGCGGAAGTAAACCGGCACCGGTTTTTTTAAGCGAAATACTTTTGTTGCTATTTTTTCATCTTTTAGAACAAGTAAAGAATCAAAGCTTATCTGAAGGCTGTCCATCATCATTAAGTTGGCTGCAACCATCAGTGGATCCTGGCAACGCACACAGCCATGGCTTGCCGCACGAAAATCAGCGCCAAATGTGGATTTGGTTGGCGTATCGTGGATGTATACCGAGTATTTATTCGGGAATAAAATTTTCACTACGCCCAATGCGTTTCTCGGACCGGGAGGCTGTACCACACTGGTGTAGTTTCCGGTTTTTGTAACCTTGTATCCCTTAAAACTTTTCATCTCGTTTTTTATAATACTTTGCGGCACACTCCAGGTTGGCCAGAGTACAATCTGATTGATGGCACTTTCTAAAATCGGTGTTTCATTTTTTAAATTTGATTTTCCGATGACCACATTTTTTTCCAAACGCACCGTATCACTTTCTATAATTTTCAATTTAAAGGAAGGCAAATTTACCCATACATACTTTTCTGGCAAATCAATGATGTGTTCTTTGCGCCAGCGATCGGCATTGATTGCCAGCAACTGAAACTTTTTAGAATTATCCCGCTCCAGTGCCTTTATCGTGTTAGCTCCAATCACTCCGTCGCCGTTTAAATTATTATCTTTTTGAAATCTCTTCATCGACATCAGATATGCCGAGTCATTATTTTTCAGCGTATCTTCCAGATAATGATGATAGACCAATGCTTTGCGCGCATCGTTAACCGCACCGATAGAATCGAGTTTAGGATTTCGTATAAAAATCGGTGTGGCGGAAATATTATTTTTAGAAACAAAATCACGCAACGCGCTCATATATCTGTTGTACATAGGATTGTCAGGCTCTAAAGAACTTATTGCTTTTGAAACGGAGTCTGTTTGTGCCTTTTGCAGTAATTCCAGATACTTATCCTTATAATTCCAGAAATTGGAATTTATTCCCTGTGTTGTATCGGCAAACATTCCACGGTCAATATGCAATGCCATTTGCAAAAATGAACGTGTTAATCCAAGCTCCAGTTGTTTATATAAATTAAAATCTACCGCCGGCAAAATTTTTGTACAAGAGTCTGTTATTTTTTGAAGCTGCTCGTAAGCATATAAATCTTTGTTTAATCCTAAATATTCTGCTTTTCCTAAAAAATGCAGCATCTCTTTTCCTTTCGGGGATAATACATCTTTACTCACCCAAATAGCCTTGTAATTATTTTGCTGATAAATTTCTTTAGCCGCTTCGTGCCAGCTCAGGTATTTAGCACTGTCTTTTTTTATACCAGGCAGTGTTGTAACATATGCTTTTAAAACAACGGAGATATCATTTTGAAACGCTTCATCGTCTTTTGGTATCTCTACTTTTTCTTCCAGCGCTTCGGCATTTCCGTTTTTACATCTGCAGGCAGTAAAGAAAACGGATAAAATCAGACAAAAAGAGATACATAAAACCGAAGTCC
The DNA here is from genome assembly GCA_016721245.1 of Sphingobacteriales bacterium. Lineage (GTDB taxonomy): Bacteria > Bacteroidota > Bacteroidia > Chitinophagales > JADIYW01 > JADJSS01. Next base: position 71,667 of record JADKIQ010000009.1, on the reverse strand, counting down.
GGTATTTCTTCAATAGTCTGATATGTTTCATGATTAACAATTCTGTTTAGAATATAAAGTAAAATAAAATAAATACAAGTTGTATCGGCTGATGCAGTTTAATTCAGTTTTGCGGCTAAAACACATCTGCGTTTGTAAATCAATTTTGTTCCGTCTGTTTGTTTGCGTTCAAATACCAGAAAGTAAATACCTACATCCTTTTTTTCTCCGTTTTCATCATCACCATTCCAGATAAAAACACCTTCTTTTGGTATAGTAACATCTTTTACCAAATGATTGGCAAGCCTTCCGTCAGCATTAAATAAATAAACATTTACGGTACTTCCCGCATCATCGAACGAATAGGTAATGGTAGCAACATCGTCCACACCATCTCCATCCGGCGAAAATACTTCCGGAATAATATGTACATCACCCTGCAGTTCATATGAATCTTCAGAATTCAGATAGCCGGGAGTCGCCAGCACTTCCGGTGCGGCAGAATGCCAGTTTCGCTTTAATTGTGTTGCCGCATCAAAAGATGTTCTTTCCAGTGAAACGCCTTGTTTTGTTGTTATCAAAGGGAAATGCCAGTCTTCATAATAATGCAGTTTGTCTATTGCTTCATTTTCGGAATTCTTCAATACAACGATATCTTCTCTTGTATCCAGCAACGGCAAATTTACATCTACGCATTTAGACAAGACTGTTGCATTGTATTGCGCTTTAATGCTGTTTTTATTTTTGCTTAACAACAGGTAATCATTGGGAAAAATAAATCCCGATGTGTTTTGCAAATTAAGCGTTTGGTTTTCGATTCCGCTAACAGCATCTGCCTGTGCTATGATTAAATCTTTTATTTTAAAAAGCTTGTTCGTTTTGTTATACAATTCAACAAACTGCTCACCGGAAGCATTCGGATGAAACAGTACTTCATTGATAATTAATTCTCCTTCTTCGGGAATTTGTGTGATTGCAATTTTAAACGTATCCGCAGCATGAACATATCCGATACATGCAGAAAACTGACGGATAATGAGTGTATAAATGGTATTTTCCAGCAATGGATTAGTGAATGTAATTTTTGCTTTAGACGCATATCCGTTCAAGGCAACAACGGATTGAATCGAAGCTCCGTTATCGATAGTATAATTTGAAATACTTTCCACTTCATCTGGACCCATCGGAGCATGAAAGTTTATTTCTATGGAAGTGCTGTTTAATAAACTATCTGTAGCATGAATGTATCGGGTAGAAAATCCTTTACTGTTCAGTGTTCCCGGAGTTCCTCCTAAAGAATTATTGGATGCGGACCAAAATAAATCTTTCGGACAGTTGCCTGCATATCGTTGTGAGTCCAACTCCATCGACCATCCGCCTAATTGTTTTACCGGATCCTGATAGGTTTCATCAGTATAAGGCAATGAGTCCATCAGTATATCGTCGTCTGTTCTTATCGTTGCCGCTCCGCTAAATCCAAGCAAAGACCAGTTACTTACCCCAACTGTATTGCCCAACACTTTGAATCCTGCTGTATCAGCTGCCGGACATAAAATAACATATCCGTTCGGTGCTAAATATCCGTCATATAAAATCCGGTTATTCAGCTTCCAGTCTTTGAGGCGAATGCTTTCACCAGAGTTGTTTCGTAATTCCACGTATTGCTTATTGGGCAGCCCCGTGGCTGGTGGTTTCACCATAATTTCATTTACAATAACATCTCCTGCAATTGCATAATAGGGCGTAGTTATAACATCTACATGCGAAACCGTCATCGCATTTCCCACAGAATCTTTCACAAAACTGGTGGTCAATGAATAAGTGGTATTAGATGAAAATCTAATGGAATAATACAAGTGTACTAATTTCTTATTAGCTGCATCCAGAACCGCTGTTGTAGGATTATCTAATACAGAGAGCGTATAGTTCGCAATTGTTTGCGCTGATGCCACATCCAGTACTTCATCAAAATAAACATCAATATGATGACTGTTTATCAATTCAGCTCTTACAACATTGGGCGGAATTGTATCCGTTGACACCAAAGGCAAACGAATAGAATACACATCATCCAACCAGAAACTATCTTTAGATGCTGCCGTGTAAGTACAAATCATTCCAAAATAGGAAGATGAATAATATGTGCTTTCTCTGAGACTGTCAATCACCGTATAACCTGTCTGTCCATTATTTTTCCAGTAAAAAAACCATTTACCCAGATTGTTTTTTACAATTTTAAAATTTGCATCTGCTCCTGAAATAAACTGAGCGCTTAACATACTTTTTATCAGCGTTTCATTTGCGCCGTCTTTGCGGTAAAAGTCCAGTCCGTCATTAGTTCCGTTTTGTCCGATTTTTAGAAAATATCCATTAAAATCGTCTCTTAACTCCTGATCATCGGAACCCAAAACAATTTTAACATGGTCTGTGTCTGTTGGCTGAAATCCCAGTCTAAGATAAAATTCCCATTGAACACTTGGTCCGACATTGTCTTCTGTCACAATGGCTGCTTTACCACTGTTATTTACTCCCTGAAAATTTAATACCTGATTCACAACAATAAAAGTAGAGCCCAACGTATCCCAATGTGGATTTACGTTAAAACCTCCATCTGTAAAATGCTCTTCGAACTGGGCATAAGTTGAGATAGAAAAAAACAGTAATGTATAAAATAAAATTTTTCTCATTTGGGTCGGCAGGATAAACAAATATCTCTAATCTATGTCGTTATTCCAACAGGAAAGGTTGTTTTAGTAATGTTAAATTAAAAATATTAGTGCCGTTAATTATCTATTTTTGTAGTTAAATAAAAGAAAATAATCCATGAAAGTAGCAGTAGTAGGTTCCACTGGTTTAGTAGGTGGCGAAATGATGAAAGTTTTAACAGAAAGAAACTTTCCCGTAACAGAATTAATTCCGGTGGCATCAGAGCGTTCTGCCGGTAAGAAAATCTCTTTTAAGGGAAATGAATATACAGTGGTTACACCTCAGCAGGCGATTGAGATGAAACCGGATTTGGCGCTGTTTTCTGCCGGTGGCTCTACCTCTTTAGAATGGGCACCTAAATTTGCAGAAGCAGGTATCACTGTGGTCGACAACTCTTCGGCATGGCGCATGGACCCTACTAAAAAATTAGTGGTTCCGGAAATCAATGCGGATGCATTAACCAAAGACGATAAGATTATTGCCAATCCAAACTGCTCTACCATACAGATGGTAGTGGTGATGAATCCTTTGCACCAGAAATACAAGATTAAAAGAGTCGTTGTTTCTACCTATCAGTCGGTAACAGGAACCGGCAAAAAAGCGGTGGATCAATTGATGAATGAGCGCAACGGCATTGAAGGCGAAATGGCATACAAATACAAAATCGATTTGAACGTGATTCCGCAGATTGATGTGTTTATGGATAACGGTTACACCAAAGAAGAAATGAAAATGGTGAAAGAGACCAATAAAATCATGCGTGATGAAAACATCAAGGTGACAGCTACTACGATTCGTATTCCGGTGATGGGCGGCCACAGTGAGAGCGTGAATATTGAATTTGAAAACGAATTTGAGTTGGCAGATGTTTTCTCTATTTTAGAAAAAGCGGAAGGTGTAATTGTGGTGGATGATCCGGCAAATCAGAAATATCCGATGCCAATGGACGCACACGGAAAAGATGAAGTATTCGTTGGCAGAATCCGCCGCGATGAAACTCAGCCAAAAACACTGAACTTATGGATTGTAGCTGACAACTTACGCAAAGGCGCTGCTACGAACGCTGTACAAATTGGTGAGTATTTATTGAAACAAGGGTTGATAGGATAATACTCTCCTGCTGATATAAAAAATCCCGCTCTGATTATTCGGAGCGGGATTTTTATTTTATACAATACCTTTACTTCTTTGCCCATCCATTCAACCATACACCTCTTTTACTGGCGGTATATAACAGCCAGGAGTACATTTTTTGCGCCATTTCCTGTGGGGAAGTAAAGCCGAGGCCTGCATCGGTTTCAATTAAAATAAAGGGTATCAGGGGCTGGTGTTTATTACTGTTTAGTGCAGGGCCGACTGTTTCTTTACTATATGCCAACACCAAATTAGATGACTGGGGTTTGGATTCCTTGAACATACCAGCAGAAATATCCTGATTGTTTGGCGATTGCACGAAAATATTCGACAGTAAATCAAATTCAGGTGTGGTCTCCGGAATAATCGGTTTACTTGTAATATCCTTACTTTCCGTTATACTCTTGGTGTAGGCACAGTAAAAAGACACATCTGCCTGTGCAGGGTCATCTACCATCTGTATATTCTGGTCTTTCTTACACATAGCTTCCAATAAGGTGCAGGCTTCTGAAGGAGGTGGCAGGTAAATAAAAAAGGCATTGTTTTGATTAACGATCTCTATTGTTTTTTTACTGATATCGGGGATTACTTTTGTTTCCTGTGTCTTGCCATTTACGTAACTTATTTTTCCCGGTGTCACAAAAATTTTAGAGAATGATCCGCTAGCTTCAAAAGCACGGAAGTTTATGGCATTGTTGTATAATCCGGGGACATTATCTTTCTGCAGCAATGGTTTTACTTTCTTTATTAAAAAAGCAGTTAACTCCGCCAGCGTAAAATTTTGTTTCGGGATATACACCTTCAGTAAAGGATCTGATTTCACATACCAGCTTACTATTTTAAAAGTATGTCCAAGCAGAGCCTTTCCTTTGGCAGCTGTGGCAATAGCATTATTTTCTCCGCTCTGCGACTGCACTTCGACTGTCACCGCTGGGTTAGTTATATCTTGTAATATGTTGCCTTTCAGAATACCGGTAAGCGCTCCTTTGTCAAACGTAAGAGTACCATTCGAAGCCGCGATACATTTTGTAAACACATCTTTTTTTACCCATGCAGGAGAAACGCCCAGCAGGTTTTTTGATTTACGTTCCGGGGCGCTTCTAAGCGTGGGTGTTTGAGAATAGTTGCGCTTTTTTAATTCCACACCGATTTTATTAAACACCTGCTGTGCTGTAATGGTCGGTGGATTTTTCTTAAAGACTTCTATTAAAGCCTTCGTAAAAACGCCATGTCTGTTGCGGCTTTCATCCGCTTTTTCCAACGCTACCTGGTCATCGTCCGTCGCAGACAAAAATAAGAAATTGGAATTTACTCTCTTGGCCGGGCCTACAGCGGTTCCAACATTTTCTCCTAATAATTTTGAAGAAACGGCAGCACCATTGTCTTTCTTTATTTCGGTTATAAATTTCTCATCCGAAATATATAAGGTGTCTGTTAGTCCTTCCGTATGCGACTGATAGTCGTAAAAATTCAGTTCTCTTATTTCTGTACCTCCGTTTGGTTCTTCCTGCATTCCTGCAAGAGGCTCGTCCAGGTCAAGCGCTTCAAATTCCTGAAAAAATCCTCCTCCCGTATTTTGATTATTTATATTTCCGCCACTTCCTACGTTACTTTCTTCTTTGACGACATACTTATCTCCGCTTTTTACTACTACGGTTCGTGTACCCCAACTGTGACAACAATCAAAAATGGTCGTCAGTGTTATCTTTTTATCTACAAACGTATTAAAGATAGCCGCAAGCTGAAGACTTAAAATAAATCCGTTTTTCTGGTATAAAACATCGGTGGGAGCAATGGCTTCATCGGTGGAGTTTCCTGAAGCATTCGGCATTTGTACACCATGTCCAGAATAGTAAAAAAAGACATTGTCTCCCGTTTTACTTGCCTTCAGCATTTTATCCAGTTCGTCCAGTATGTTTTTTTTGGTGGCTTGTGCGCTGTATAATTCCTTTATGCCCTCCGCTTTAAATCCGAAACGGGAAATAATTAACTCCTTCACAGATTTTGCGTCATTTTCACACCCTTTTAGAGAATTCGCAGGATCACGCACAATTTGGTTTGTTTTAGCATCTCTGTAATAATAATCATTGATACCAATAATTAATGCTCTTCTTGTTTGTGAGAATCCAAGTTGTAAAAAAGAGACAAAAAGCAATATGTATACAAAACAGCTTTTTCGCATTATTAAATATAACAAAAAACGCTAATACCTTCATCCTCTTTTTGTTCTGCACCATAATCTGTCTCCGTTGAGCATAGTTTATTTAATTTTTAATGCTTAATTTTCCATCCTAAAATTTATGGTATGCCTATACGAATGACTGAAGATGAAAATCAGCAACAAGATTATGTTCCAAGTAATGACGGCGGCGGTGGTTCGCGCGGCGGTGGCGGTGGAGGCGGCTTGCCTGGTGGAGGCGGTTGCTTAACTGCATTTTTACCTATCATCCTGAAATTAATTTTTAAAAAACCATTAATTGGGATTCCGATTTTATTAATCGGTGCGTTTTTCTTGTTTAAAAGTGGATTGCTTGGCGGCGGCGGCTTGCCTTCCAATTCAAATCAAACGAGTTTAGCCACCGGTGCAGAAATGAAACAAGAAGTGTATGACAAGGCAGAAGTGGCTGCAGCACTTTCAGAATATGAAAAAAATCCATTGCCTGAATATGTAAGTTTACTAAAATTCGCACCATCTCGTATGGATCAGGGCGAGCAGGGTTCTTGTGTAGGCTGGGGTAGTTCTTATGCAGCACGCACCATTTTAGAAGCTTCCTCCACCGGCCAAAATCCGGATGAAATTGCCATGAGCCCTTCTTTTGTTTACAATCAAATTGGTCATGAAAATTGCCAGGGTGCTTATATTATCAATGCCTGTAAAGTCATGGAGCAAGCCGGTGATATTCCGAAAAAATATTTTGAATATACCGACCAAAGTTGTTCACGAGAACCGAATCAGCAGGTTTTGCAGGCTGCACAGCAATTTAAAATTCGCGGATACGAGCGCTTATCTAAAGATGGCGATGATTACCAAACAGATTTTTTTGCTATCAAACAATATCTGGCAAAAGGTGCGCCTGTAATTATTGGCAACATGGTGGGCGGTTCTTTTATGCAAGATATGATGGGCAAAAAAATGTGGATTCCTACGCAGGATGATTACAGTATGGAAGGTTTCGGCGGACACTGCATGTGCATTATCGGCTACGACGACAGACTGGAAGGTGGTTCTTTCCAAATCATGAACAGCTGGGGGCCAAGTTGGGGCGAAGACGGTGTTGCCTGGGTGCGCTACAAAGATTTTATGCATTTCAATAAAGAAGCATATGCCTTACAGCCCTTGCCAAAACGCGGCGAAATGGCTGCCCGCAAATTTGAATGTGCGATTGGTTTAGTAAACAATGATACCAAAAAATATATCAGCTTAACGAATTCAGGAAATTTATTTTCTACTACTACACCCGTGGCAAAAGGCACGAAATTTAAAATAGAAGTACAAAATTCTATTGAGTGTTATATTTATATTTTCGGACAAGAAACCGATGGCAGTAGTTATGTATTATTTCCGTATTCACCGAAACATACTGCATTTTGTGGCATCACAGGCTATCGATTATTTCCGAAAAGCCAATCACTGCAAGCAGATAACATAGGCAATAAAGATAGGATGGCGATTGTGGTAACTAAAGAGCCTATAGATTACAACCAAACAAATACTGCAATAAATAGTGCACAAGGCGATTACAAAGCAAAAGTGATGAGTGCCTTAAACAGCAGTACTTTGACCAATGTTCAATATGGCTCTAACCAAGGCCGCATTGTGTTTTCTGCGCAAAGCGAAAGTAAAAATGCGGTGGTAAGTATTATTGAGATTGATAAAAATTAATTAACCACGTCATTGCGACGACGAAGAACGAAGTCGGAAACAATCTGTATAAATTAAAGAGATTGATTTGTGCCTCGCAATGACGTTAAAAACAAAAAAATATGTCATTTCTGATTTACGGTGCCAGCGGTTATACAGGCAAAATTACAGTAGAACATGCGGTAAAAATTGGCTTAAAGCCAACACTTGCCGGCAGAACCGAAAGTAAAGTAAAGCCCATCGCCGATGCATTCGGACTGGAGTATTTAATCTTCGGGTTAGAGGATGTTGCTTTGGCAGCATCACAGCTTTCTAAATTCCCATTAGTATTAAATTGCGCTGGCCCTTTCAGCAGAACGGCAAAACCAATGGTAAAAGCTTGTTTGCAGGCAGGCACGCATTATCTGGATATCACGGGAGAAATTGAAGTGTTTGAGCTGGTAAAATCTTTCCATCAGAAAGCGGCAGAAAAAAATATTATTGTAATGTCAGGTGTTGGGTTTGATGTGGTGCCCACCGATTGCATGTCAAAATACCTGCACGAAAAAATGCCGGATGCCACACATTTGGAACTGGCCTGGGCAGGCTTGGGCGGCAGTATCTCTCATGGTACCATGAGCACCATGGTAGAAGGTTTGGGAAGATCAGGAGCGGTAAGAGAAAACGGAAAAATAGTGACGCAAGCAACCGGTAAGGAAGGCAAGGTAGTAGACTTTGGAAGCAAACAATTATTTTGCATGACTATTCCCTGGGGCGATGTTTCAACCGCCTATCACACGACAGGCATTCCGAATATAAAAGTGTTTACGGGTGTTCCGAAAAGCAGTTACAATGCGATGAAACTGCAGTTTTTATTCAATCCTATTGTTCGTATTGGCTTTGTAAAAAAGAGAATTCAGGCGTATGTAGACAAAAATATTACCGGACCTACGGAGGAACAACGTGAAAAGGGAAAATCTCTGGTGTATGGAAAAGTAACGAACGCCAAAGGCGACGTGGCGGAAGCCCGACTCAAAACAGCGGAAGGCTATAAGCTGACGGCAGAAATGTCGCTTATCATAACACAAAAAATACTGGCGGATAAATCACTGAAACCCGGCTATCACACACCGGCGGAATTATTTGGTGCCAAATTGGTTTTGGAAATGCCTGGTTCTGAATTTTATTAATCTGAAAAGTGCTTCATAAAAAAGTCCCGATTACAATTCGGGACTTTTAATTTTTTATCGGAATCGGATGGTATTCGTTACTTTCTGTCCCACATTTCTGCCTTGTTGCAATCCGTTTTCAATGGCGTCTCTATAGTGGATACCACCGTACAAACGAGACATGGCTGCTTCATTTGCTGCTTCATTAAAAGAAAGGAATGAACGCGGTTGATAACCCAACGTGATATTGATGCTATCCGTAAACGCAACGGTACCCAACGCATCGGTCAGCACTTTTGCCGCAGCTCCCGAACAAACCGAATGCCCGGATGGATATTCCGGAAAAGTTGGTGTAATGTCGCTACCCTGCCCCGTTGTCCAAAATGGGTCGATATAAGCACGGATATAGGTTTCAGGACGCAGCAGGTTGTATTTATATTTTGCATCCCAGCAGGAAATAAAGGCATCGGAAGTGGTGATACCGACCAATGCGTACAACTCAGCCGCTTTATCAAGTTTATACCCCTTTACATGCAGCACATACTGCACAATACCCATCCAGTGTCCGGCAGGTGTTTGCGCAAAGGTCTGGTCGCGCCACCACAACACTATATTATTTTGCTCCGCAGTTTTACTGTTTACCGTTTCCTGTACTTCTCTTGCCTGTCTTCCGAAAGTGGATGCCGTATCTTCCGTAAATGCTACGGATTGCGGGATTTCCATTTCTGCAGATGAATCTAGAACGAAAGGGCGCATTTGTCCCCAGTAAGGTTCTGCAGGTTTTAAATGTGCAGCATCTGTTGGCTCCCAGTACCAAGGATGCAGGGCATCACGGGGAGGAACTGCATATTCCGGCAAGGCTTTTACGTTCAGAAAATTGTCTGTGGCCGCGTACTGCATGATTGCTTCTGCCACGACCACGCCTCTCGCTTTTGATTTGGCTGCAATAGAATCCAGTACTCCTGCTCTCGATCTGAGTATGACATCATGCAGTGTATCTACATTGTCTTTATAGGATTGTGGAAGATTTGGAATAATACTATCACATTTTGCCAAAAGGCTTAAGGCTTCGTTCAAGACAATTACATAATCCAAAGAATCGGTATTGGCCGGGATAGAATTTACATTAAATCCGTTCAGCTGTCCCTGCAAAGATTTATTACCGCTGATGCCATCTGCCACACTTTCGTAGAGTGTGATGCCCGCGTACGCATATATTCTGGCGGCACGCGGCGGGTTGATACCCGTACCGATAACGATGTTGCGGTACATATCTATCCATTGCACGGCAGGTTTTGCATCGTATTTACTTACATCTGATAAGCCTTCTTTTCTGGCACTCAAATCTTCTTTTTTACAACCGCTTAAAAAGATTACAGCCAAAGAGAAAACCAGAAGATTTTTGTTCAATAAATGATGCATTTGTTGATTTTGAATAAATGTAATGAGATTATTTTTGTTGCTGCTTCAATTAGGAATTGTTTAACAATAATTCCTGCAACATACAAAAGGCTGAACGTTTCTGTTCAGCCTTTTTATTCTTGTTTAATTTTATTTCTATTGTAAGATAATATCAAAATCTACCAGATCAATGAATACCTGTACACGTTCTTCAATTTCCTGTGGAGTAACTTCTTTCAATCGTTGTGGTCCGAATTTTTCCACGCAAAAACTTGCCATCGCAGAACCGTAGATAACGGCGCGTTTCATGTTTTCAAATGATAAATCTTTGGTTTTTGCTAAATACCCCATAAATCCGCCGGCAAATGTATCACCAGCTCCGGTTGGGTCAAATACATCTTCCAAAGGCAATGCCGGTGCGAAGAATACGCGATTTCCATGGAATAATAAGGCTCCGTGCTCACCTTTTTTAATAATCAGGAATTTAGGACCCATTTCTATAATCTTATTAGCCGCTTTCACCAAAGAGTATTCGTTGGTCAGCTGACGAGCTTCTTCTTCATTCACAATCAGCAAATCCACCATTTTTAAGACAGATTTCAATGGCTCTAATGCGATATCCATCCAGAAATTCATGGTATCCATAGCAATCAGCTTAGGACGTTCAATCATCTGTGCTATTACTTTTGCCTGTAAAGTGGGGTCGATATTCCCCAAAATCAAAAATTCTGCTGTTTTATATTTATCGGGCAAAATCGGGTCAAAAGCAGCCAGCACGTTCAGGTCTGTTACCAGTGTATCTCTGCGATTCAGGTCCATATGGTATTTCCCGCTCCAGAAAAAAGATTTTTCACCTTCTTTCACCTGAATGCCTTCAATATTAGTTCCTATTGATTTCAGATAGGCTAATTCATTCTGGTCAAAATCATCGCCTATTACGCTAACTAATTGCATATCATTGGTAAAGTGACCCGCAGACTGACAAATATAGTTGCCGGAGCCACCTGTGATTTTGTCCACCTTGCCGAAGGGAGTTTCAATGGCATCGAATGCAACCGTACCTACTGTTAAAAGACTCATGAATTTTTTTTTGCAAAGATTGCATATTTATTTTTATTGTCCTACATTTGCACTCCGAAATTATGTATTCTTCCCGAGTACAGAAAAAGGAGGCTGATTCAAACAGCCCTAAAAATTGAAAAATTCTTCCTTAGCTCAGTTGGTTAGAGCATCTGACTGTTAATCAGAGGGTCGCTGGTTCAAGTCCAGCAGGGAGAGCAGAAAGAGCCAATTAGCAGTAATGTTAGTTGGCTTTTTTGTTTTAACTACTTCTCTAAAATCATCGTAATGCCTTGTCCGCCGGCGGCACACACGGAAATAAATCCTCTGCCCGAACCTTTTCTTTTTTTACTTTAGTTCAGATTATTTCAATATACATTCCTTAATTTTCGCACATGACGGAATTTGAGCAATATATGTCCGGGTTTAGCTTGCTTTCCAAAGAAGAATGGAAAACGGTGCGCAGCAGAATTACCGTACAGGAACTCTCCAAGGGAACATTACTGGAAAAAAGCGGAAAAGTCTGTCATCATTACTACTTTATACAAAAAGGTGCGGTGCGTACTTTTTCTTACCTCGATACTAAAGAAATTACCATTCGTTTTTCTTTTGAAAATGAATTGACCACATCCTTCATAAGTTTCATTACCAGGTTTCCTGCAGTTGTTTCTTTAGAATTACTGGAAGACAGTATTATCCATTCCATGTCAAAAACAAATCTGGAAATTTTATACCAAGAAATCCCGAAACTGGAGAGCCTTGCAAAAAACATCTTTCAGTATTTCATTAAAAAAAACCACGAGGAAAATGAGCTGCTGCGCTTTCTGCCGGCAAAAGAACGACTGGAGCATTTGCTGAAATATCAGCCGAAAATTTTTGACCGTGTACCGCATCTTTATATCGCTTCTTATCTTGGTATCACGCCGGAAACACTAAGCAGGATAAGGGTTAAATAAGGAATACACTCAAAAAAGAGAGATTACTTGTTTAAAAAATCTTCTAATTTCATAATGCTGTTTTTATTGCAACAGTTCTGGCGGAACATCTGCTCCCATTTGTTTTGCCTGCCTTGCATCGTTGACGGACGCACTTACATTGCCCAGTTTGCGATATGCTTTTGATCTTGCCAGATAAAAAAGCGGTTGGGTATTTTTTAGCGCGATGGCATTACTAAAATCTGTGATGGATTCCTCTGTTCTGTTCAGCGCAAATCTGCACAACCCTCTTCCATAGACGATATCGGCATTGAACGGGTTTAATTTCAGGTATGCTTCATCATCTTTCAGTGATAATTCGTACTGATTCATGTTAAAATAAATCAACGCACGATTAAGATATCCGTTTGTATTTTCTGGATTAACCTTAAGGCCATCATTCAAATCTCTCAAGGCAAAATCCATGTTTCCTATCACAGCATAAGCAACACCACGGTTGACAATAATCTCTCCGGCAATTTTTTTATCGGGTCTGCCATTAATGGAATCCAGCCGGATAGCTGAGTTATAGCTTTGTATGGCTTGTAGTATCAGCTCATTTTGTTGCTGCTTAAAGTCAATCAGCTTGGGATCCAGCCGGAAAGCCTGATCCAGATATGCTTTTGCCAAACCATTGTAGGTATACGCTACTTTCGGTTCCATTCTGATAGCTTCCTGATAATTCAGCACAGCTTTTGCAAAGTCTTGCTTTTCGTCCCGGTAATAATTGCCTGCTTGTTTCCATCCCAGCGGACTGTCGGGGTAATACACTTTCACATGTTCCCAAATTGTTTCACTATTTTCCCAAACCTTCAGTTGTCGCATCGTTAAAAATCCAAACAGAATTAAATAAACAGCTGCCGCAATTTGTAATGGTAATTTTAACGCCGGTTTTTGTGATATGGCCCATTCAAATCCTTTTATCATGATGTAGAATAAGCCGATATAAGCGATATATGTAAAACGGTCTGCCAGAAAACCTTGTCCGGCGCCAACGATTTGCAACAGAAACATGACATTGAACGTAAAGAACATCCAGCCAAACAGTAAATCGTATTTTTTATTTTTTATTGTCCAAAATAAAAATGCGGCAATCAAAACAGGTACTACGGCCAAGGCAATATAAGCTTGTACAGGCAGTTTTGGCGGATACGGATACAACGGCGACATTCTGTAAGGATAAATCCACTTGATGATGTAAATAGCGTAAGAATAGGCGCCAACGGCCAGTTTATCCAGAAAATTAAAAGCGACCACGCTTTGGTCGGAGTTAAGAGAGTTCTGACTTTTCAGGAAGTAAATATTTATCAAACCAAAACTGAGCGAAAGCACCCACCATGGAAGTTTTTCTGCGATTACTATTTTAGGAGATTTCCAGTCACGCTTAAGAACAAAATCAATAGCCACCATGGAAAGCGGCAAAGTTACGGCCTGTATCTTAGCAAAATATGAAAACAAAGAAAGAATGATGGTTGCTATAAACCATTTGGTTTTATGTTTTTGGGATTGCGTGTAATTGATGTAGGTGATTAATGCTGCTAAAAAAAACATGCCGTACAACACATCCTTTCGTTCTGTAATCCAGGCAACAGACTCTACGCGCATGGGATGAATACCAAACAGCAAGGCGCCAATAAATGCTGCTGTTTTGTTTATATTCAGTTTTATAAAAAGGATGTATACAAATAATGTACACAGCAGGTGCATCCATAAATTATTGAAATGAAAAACAAAGGGATTTAAAGCAGGATCCGGTGCGAAGAAATATTTTTCCAGCGCAAACGTAAGAATCGGCAGGGGGTTGTAGTTACCGATAACATCTGTTGTAAAAATGGTTTTAACGTCTTTCCAGCTCCAGCTATAGGCAAATACTTTGAGTGTTTCGTTTTCTAGAAGATTGTATGGATCATCCCAGTTCACAAACTGCAAATCAAGGCTGTGTTTAAATACAAAAAAGGTAATTAAAATAGCTGCTAATCCAAAGCCCCATAAAAGATAATCAGGCTGGGTTTTTGTAGGATTGGGTTTTGCCGTTTTTGTCTGCGGACTCGTTGTTGTATTGAAATGAGCATGTTGTTTGCCTTTTATCTTGTTCTTTGACATACTTTATCATTAACGTTTGAAAATATTAACCGCCGCAGCCGATTAAACGATTGGGGTTTTTCTTCACCAGTTCTTCGAGCTCAGGCATTAAAACATCTGTTGAAACAGGAAATGGCTGAGTTTCTACATCTTCTTCATGCTGTTTATCGATTAATTGTATATCATCAATAGTTGTTGAATCCTTCTTTTCTTTTTTCGTTTTTGCCATACTTAAAATTAAACATTTATCTTTATAAATCAGAATGCAAAAATTTATTCAGAAATATACCGGTGCTTTTCGCAACATTCGTTTGCTTCATTTTTTTTATAATTTACTACACAGAAAAGGACTGGCACAAAATAAACATTTGTATCCCTATTTTGAGTTAAATAAATCGATCTATAAAAGTATTTCTCACAAAGATTTCATTGGCAAAAAAGCAAAGGCTCCCTGGTTGGATACCATCATCAATGAAAAAGATATCCAGAATCATCCGGTTTTTTGTCATTTCCCGGAAAATATAGAAACCCAGCTTTTACAATGGCACAAGAACGGTTTTTTGATTTGGGAAAATTTTTTAGATGCTGAAACCGTGGACGCCATCAATAATGACATCGATAATCTGCTGGAAAAAAAAGCAGTCGATTTTAACTATACCCACCGGAAAATTTTTAATGCCTACCGGCAATCTTTTACTATTCGTAAAGTGATAAAACAAAAACAACTGTTGGATTTATTATCTTTTATTCTGGATAAAAAAGTATTGCCTTTTCAAACCATTAATTTTTTAAAGGGAAGTGAACAACAGGCACATTCCGATTCGATACACATGAGTACCTTTCCGCAAGGTTATCTGATTGCCGCCTGGTTTGCATTAGAAGATATTTCTTTAGAACAAGGACCTTTGTCTTATTTTCCGGGCTCTCACAGATTGCCGTATATTACTAACAGTGATTATGAAAACACGAATAATCGGTTTATGTTAGACGGTGATGCTAATAAAAAATATGAAGAAAAGGCACAAGAAGTTATCCGGCAGAATAATTTGCAGAAACAAGTATTTACCGCTAAAAAAGGAGATGTACTTATCTGGCATGGCAATCTGATTCACGGAGGAGAACCCATGCTGAATAAGGAGTTAACCCGCAAAAGTTTTGTGGTACATTATTTTGCAGAGAATGTAATCGCTTATCACGAAATAAGTGAACGACCTGCTATTTTTGATACGGAATTAGTAGGTGAAATTCAGGATGAATTTTACAAAGGGCAGGATGATATTCTGGATGTGCCGCTCAGTTAAATTTATTCTTCCGTTTTGACAAAGCTTCTGTATGCCATGTATGCAAAACCGGGAATCAGTACAAAATATAATTTAAAAACGGAGAACCCGTTCATATACTGACGGGCAAACAAAAATATAAACAGTATAAAAATACCCAGCAGTACGGTAACTATTTTTCCCCAGATGGTTTCATAAAAAGTCTTTCTTCGTTTAATAAACAATCCTTCGTCCGGTATGGATGTACCCATTTTTTTTACTGCCGAAGAAGGTGGCTGTATTTTGTGTTCGCTGTTAAACGCTTCCACATTTTCTATAAAATATTGCTGAAACAGGGTAAAGTCTTTTTTCCCTTCCCCGTACATATCCGTTACCTTCCATTCGTCGCCGTTTCTGAATTTTATTTCCAAAAACTGAAATTCTCCTCTGTATCTTCCTTTATCTATTCCGTTTTTATAGGCTTTCACATCTTTCCATTCGTATTCTTTAGCCTTTGCGGTTTTCGTCAGGAAATTTGTTGAATTTAATGTTCTTAATAATTTGTTTTCTGTGATCGTAAATGTTGCGTAAGTCGTTAAAAAATTCAGCAGCAGAAACATCGACCCCACAAACAAAATAATGTTTACCGTCACAGGGATTCCTGTAAATATACCGATATACATGACCGATAATGAGATACTGACAACAATCGCTATGGAAGCAGCATTTCCAAGCGGCAGAACCTTACAGGCGTATTCTACGGATGGTTTGGTCATATATTACCACAATTCACTGTCATCCACATCTGCCGGTTTTTCCATGTGGAATAATTTACGGGTTTCAATTTTTTGTTTCTGTCGTTCAATGATTAAATCGGCAATCACCTCTGCGGCATTTTCGCCTTTATGTGCCGCCATTAATTTTCGCACTTTGTCTTCATGCACATCTATACGATACAGCATGAACAGTAAATGCTCGAAGTCATTATTTATCCATTCGTTTATCCGTTGAATGATGTGTTTTCTGAATTCAGAAAATGAAGTAAAACTTACATCATTTTCTTCTAACAACTGTAAGGTGTACTCTTGTATTTGTTGTGAATCTTCCATCATTTTCATACGATGCGTAAACGAAAATCTAAACAATTATTTTTTCTATGCCCATTCCGAAAAGCGCAAAATCAAACCGCACGGGATCTTTAGCATCAATCTTTCTTAAGTTACACGTTAATTCGGTAACTGTCAACCAGTCGCGTTGTTTTCTTTCAATTAAGTTTAGCTTACGAGCATAATTCTCTACGTGTACATCCAGCGGACACATTAAAATGGCAGGTTTTATTTTTTTCCAGATGCCGAAATCCACGCCGTTTTTATCTTTTCGCACCATCCAGCGCATATACATATTCATGCGTTTGCATGTCGATTTGCGTTCCGGTGTGGCAATGTGTTTTTTGGTTCTGTGAGGAAAATCTTCCAGTGAAAAAAAAAAATTATGAAAATTAATTAATGCCTGTTCCGCATCTTCTTTCAAAAATAAATTTTCAAGCGTATAGTGTGTCGCATAATGTTGTTTCAGAAATTCTATAAAATATAAAACATCGGTTGCGTTAAATGTACGATGAACAAAATTCGTAAAAGGTTTTAACTCTTTTTCGGAATGGTGCAGGATAAATTCATACGGCTGATTATCCATCAGCGTCATCAGTTTATTACAGCTGTTGATGATAGATTTTCTATTTCCCCAGGCTAAGGTGGCGGCAAATAAACCTGCAATTTCTATATCCTGTTTTTTAGAAAACCGGTGTGGAATAGAAATCGGATCATCGGTAATAAAATCTTTGCGATTGTATTTATCGTGATAAAAATTCAGTAGGTCAATAGTTTGCTGTGAAATCATTACTGCTGGCTGCCGTTGTTAGATGAATGTTCGCTGGATTGTTTCAGGATGTAGACGATGTGTTTGCCGGCAAACCACAATCCAATAAAGGCTAAAACAGACAAGCCGGGAATACTTTTTTGAAGCAGGAAAAAATCGTAAGCACCGTGTAACAGAATCGGATACAATAATCCTTTACGAATCAATTCGGAACGATGTGTTAAATCAAATTTTGCCAAACCAACATAATAACCCATTATTACCGCAAACACCGCATGTGCCGGAATCGCCGTCAGCATGCGCATGAGCGCCACACTTACACCGCCTTGCGCCACATACAACAGATTCTCAAAAGCCGCAAAGCCCATACCTATCATTACTGCATACACAATCCCGTCCAGTGGCTCATTAAATTCTTTTCGTTTGTATAAAATATAACGCAGGAAAAAAAACTTGGCGAATTCTTCACTCAGTGCCACTACCAGAAATGCAAATACCGCGGTGTTTATGAAATTTCCGTTTTGAACAATAAAACTGCCGCCTAATACAGATGTTACCGCTGCAGGAAAAACACTGAATATGCCAAAGCAAAACGCCAGCACTATCAGCCATTTCGGCTCTTTTTCGAAACGGTCTTTATGGATGACATATCCGCAAAAGGCTAATGCAGGCGCAATGGCTAATATGATGAGTGTGTTTGTCATAAATAAAAGGAATACTAAAGATAAACTATTTCTCTCTTACATATTTTAAATCATATTCTACCGTCCAGGAATTTCCATTATCTATGCTTATCTCGCCTAACTGGCGAACTTCATTTTTGTTTACATTGAAAAAGGTAAGCCGTCTTATTCCGTTTTTTCCTGCTCCGTTTACAATCGGTCTTGATGATTGAAAACGCATGGCGTTATCAATATATGTTCCATTGATAAATTCTGTAGTGCCGCCCTTATCATCTACCCAGGTTTGCTGCCATTCTTTTGTAGTGGAATTATAAAAATTAAAACTCTTTCCATTATTTCCAAAATAATCTGTCCAATTTTCCAAAATCACACATTCATTTAAAATCTGATCAATCTTGCTGGTGCCTGATTGTTGTCCCTGCGGATTATATACTTTCCATTCACCAATCCAAAAATTAAATTGTTGTGATTCCAGTTGAAAAGAACAAGGTGAAAAGCTCTTTTTGATTTTTACTAAAATGGTTTTAAATTTCTCGTTATCATGCAAACTTTTTAAATCTTCATCATCTAATGTAGATTGATATTGTGTATATCCAGCGGTGACAGCATTATCCAGCCAAACAAGTGCGCTGTCAGTTTTTGATAGTTTATTATATATACATGCGATGTTATACATAATGCCGGAACTACCATTGTATCCGACAGATTTTTTATAAGCTGCTATTGATTCTTCATATTGTTGCAAATTAAAATAACATTGTCCAATCTTATTTAACTGTAAACCTGGTTTATCTTTCGGGTTATTTTGCAGATAGTTATTGTATTCTTTTGCAGCGCTTGCCCATTGTCCTTTTTTGAATAAGGAATCTGCAAGTGATACTTGTGCGTGTAATTGATTTGTTAAACCAATTGCAAAAAACAATACAAAGAATACGTTTGTTTTTTTCATGCTATCCTATTGCGTTTTTCAAATCTTCAATTAAATCGTCTGCATCTTCGATACCAATACTTAAACGAATCAGAGAATCTACCACGCCGGTTTTTTGGCGTTCTGCCAATGGAATACTGCCGTGGGTCATACTTGCCGGATGTCCGATCAAACTTTCCACACCGCCCAATGATTCTGCCAGTGAAAATAATTTGGTAGAAGATAATACTTTATGAGCTGCCGCTAAACTATCGTCTTTCAAAGAGAAAGAAACCATAGCGCCAAATTTTTTCATTTGTTTTTTAGCAATCTCATGTCCTTTGTGCTCTGTAAAACCAGGGTAATGCACATTTCCAACTTTTGGATTTGATTTTAAATAGGCTGCAATTTTTTCTGCATTTTCGCAGGCTCTTTCCACGCGAATATGTAGGGTTTTAATACCACGTAAAATTAAAAAACAATCCTGCGGGCCAGGCACAGCACCACTTGCATTTTGAATGAAATATAATTGATCTGCCAATGATTTATCTTTTACAACAACAGCACCGTGAATCACGTCACTGTGTCCGCCCAAATATTTTGTTGCAGAATGAATAACAATGTCAGCGCCTAAATCTAAAGGTGTTTGCAAGTAAGGTGAAGCAAATGTATTATCTACACAAACCAATAGATTGTGTTTTTTAGCCAAGGCACAAACCGCCGCAATATCTACAATATTTAACATTGGATTAGTTGGAGTTTCTACCCAAATTAATTTTGTTTTTGGCGTGATGGCGTTTTCGATATTTGTTACATCAGTCATGTCTACAAAAGAAAAATCCATACCGAACTTGCCATATACTTTTGTAAAGATGCGATAAGTTCCACCATACAAATCATTACAAGAAATGATATGATCGCCTTGTTGGAATAATTTCACAATAGCATCTGTTGCTGCCAAACCGCTGGCAAAACAAATACCGTGGTTGCCGTTTTCCAGAGCCGCTAACTGATTTTGTAAGACATTACGTGTTGGGTTTTGTGTGCGTGCATATTCAAAACCTTTGTGTACGCCAGGTTCGTCTTGTACGTAGGTGGATGTTTGAAAAATTGGTGTCATGATAGCACCTGAAGTTGCATCCGGTTCTATGCCTGCGTGAATTACTTTTGTTGCGAATTTCATATAATAGTAGTAAGTGTTAAGTAATAAGTAGTAAGAATTTTTTTTTTATTAATTTTCAAAGTTACCAAATAAAAAACCGCCTGCAAATAAATACAAGCGGTTTAATCTTATTTTATATAAAACTATCTCCGCTTATCGTTGATACAGCAGCATTTTATGTTGTTATTGGTTGCTTTCATAGTTTGAAGTTAAGAAACTTATTTTAATTATTCAGCAAATTAATCACCAATCCAGATTTCAGTTTTGGTTCAAACCAGGTAGATTTTGGCGGCATAATATTTCCGGAATCTGCAATGGCAATTAACTGATCTAAAGAAACCGGATAAAAAGCAAAGGCAATTTTCATTTCACCTGAATCCACACGTTTCTGCAACTCATCTAAACCGCGGATGCCACCCACAAAATCGATGCGTTTATCAGTACGCTGATCTTTAATGTTTAAAACCGGATCTAAAATATAATTAGATAAAATCGTTACATCCAACACGCCAATCGGATCGTTTTCATCGTAGGTAGTTTGCTTTGCTGTCAGTTTATACCAGTTGCCGTTTACATACATCGAAAACTCGTGCAATTGTACGGGTTTATAAATATTAGCGCCGATTTTTTCAACATCAAAATTTTCCGCAATCTTGCTCAATAGTTCTTCTTCCGTTAAACCATTTATATCTTTTAACAAACGATTATAATCTTGTATCTGCAATTGATTAGAAGGAAATAAACAAGATAAAAAATAATTATATGGTTCATCACTGGTATAGTTTGGGTGTTCTTCCCGCAACTGTTTGCCCACTTTTGCAGAAGCGGCAGAACGGTGATGACCATCGGCTATATAACTGTCCGCTACGTTATCTTTAAATAATTCCGTCAGTTTGTTTATGATATTCTCATTGTCGATTTTCCATAACTGGTGACGCACGTTTTGAGAATCCGTAAAATCATTTTCCGCTTCGTGGTGTTTGCAGTAATGGTCAATAATGACATCGATCTCCTCCACCGATTTATACGTTAGAAAAACCATACCCGGCTGTGCCATCTTGGTTTTCATATGTTTGATGCGGTCGTTTTCCTTAGCCACTAAAGTAAGTTCGTGTTTTTTGATGTTGTCGTTAAAGTAATCATCAATCGAACTTCCTGCCACCAGACCGGTTTGCGTTCTGCCGTCCATGGTTTGTGCATAGATGTATAAACATGGGGTAATGTCTTGTACTAAAATTCCGTCTTTAATAAACCCGTCAAAAATTTCTTTACCCTTTTGATAGACTTCATCAGCATATTGATCTATACTTTCTGTAAAGTTTATTTCCGGCTTTGAAATTCTTAAAAAAGAAAACGGATTATCTTTTGCTTCTTCTTTTGCTTCTGCAGAATTTAAAACATCATATGGCTTTGCAGCAACTTTGTCAACGATATCCTTGCGTGGTCGTAAGCCTTTGAATGGACGAATAGTTATCATTTATTGTTGTGGTTTTTTACTTTTGATTTGTCTTTTTCGGATAACTAGTTCTTGAGCCTTTTCCCTTTTTTAGCATACGATTTAGCTTCATTTTCTCTATGGGTTTTGCCTTAATTTCTTTCTTATCTGTAAATGTTTCTATGCCATATTTTTGAAAAGAACCATCTGTAAATGTTTTTAACGCACGCAGATAAATCGGATTCTGTTCATTGGTAATCTGATAATACGCACTGGTATTCCATAAACTTTGCGCCAGCAATCCTTTTAACTGATTTTGTATCGTCGGTACACTTCTGCTAAAGTTTTCTGCAGAATCCGGTTCCACTTTTTTCGTTTTTGCAAAAGCATAAAATGTAGACAAGAACACCGAATCCACTTCGAAATTTTTGATGAAAGATTGCAGGTTTGGATATTGTTTTTCTAAAGTCGCCCGGTTATTATTTACATACTCTAATAGAAACTGACTGAAAGAACCGGAACGAACCAGTTTGCCATAAAACTTAGAACTCCAGGTGGTATCGAGTCCGACAAAAATATCGGGTGTAATACCGCCACCACCGTACACAACGCGTTTGCTGTTGGTATAATATTTTGTAGAATCTGTGATTTTTATTTTAGAAGAGTCGAACAGCTCCCCGCTTTCATATCTGTCTTCCAAATCTTCGTGGTATTTGTCCACGCCTTTTGCATACGATTTTTGTATGTTTCTGCCGCTCGGGGTGTAATAGTGTGCCATCGTTAAACGCACTACCGACATATCCGGCAATGAATATCCTTTTTGCACCAGGCCTTTTCCGTAAGTTCTGCGACCAACAATTAGTCCTCTGTCCCAGTCCTGCACCGCACCGGAAACAATTTCGCTCGCGGATGCTGTGTTCTGGTCTACCATTATGACAAGTTCGCCTTTTTCGAAATCACCTTCCTTAGTGGCATTCAAATCAATACGCGGCTGTGAGCGTCCTTCGGAATACACGACTAATTTACCTTCACTCAAAAACAAATCTGATAAAGAATTTGCCTGATTTAAATAACCACCGCCATTCGATGTTAAATCTAATATAATTTTTTTAGCCCCCAATTTTCTTAACGAATCTATTGCTGCCTGTGTTTCTTCTGTTGCCGTGGCAGAGAATCTTTCTAATTTCACATAGCCAACATCCGGTGAAGCCATATACTGTGCTCCAATTGCATAGATTGGAATTTTGTCGCGGATGATTTCGAAATCGAGTAATTCATTTTCGCCGGAGCGTTTTATTTTAATCGTAACCTTCGTTCCTTTTTTTCCTCTCAGCTTTTTAAATACGCCGTCGTTATTGATGCCCACGCCGGCTACTTTTGCAGTGTCTACAAAAACAATTTTGTCCCCGTCCTGTATGCCCACTTTTTGTGATGGTCCGCCGGAGATAACGTGTACCACCTGAATGGTATCCTGATAAATCTGGAATTGAATGCCCACGCCTTCGAAATTACCTTCTAAAGGTTCGTTGGCTTTTTTTATTTCTTCGGCATTCATGTAAACCGAGTGCGGATCGAGCTGTTTCAGCATTTCTGTGATTCCGATTTCCACGAGAGAATCGATATTGGCATCCTGTACATAATAGTTATCCAGCAGGTTTAAAAAGGTGGCCATTTTTTGCTGATACATTTGTGCCTGCGAAGCGTACACAGTAAACAGAATACAATATGCCGTAAACAGAGTTTTTTTCATGAATGCGTTTTAATAATTGGTTTCACTTCTATATTTTACCTTACAGAGGTGAATGTTTGTTTAGTATAATTAACAAATCACACTAAATGTAAATAGTTTTTAAAAATAAAGATGTTATTGAACCTTATTTTTTTTGCGGAAACGGATGTTTAATAATTCGACAACAAAGGAAAAGGCAACGGAAACGTAAATAAATGATTTTTCCACCTCTCTTCCAAAACCTTCCATAATGAGCGTTACGCCAATCATAATTAAGAAGGATAAAGCCAGAATCTGTAAACTTGGGTATTTATTTACGATTTTACTTACCGGGTCAGTAAATTTCATCATCACCAGCATCGATATAACCACTGCTACTATCATCACCATTATTTCTTTAACGATACCTATTGCCGTAAGAATGGAATCAAAAGAGAAAACAAGGTTTAATAATGCAATCTGAATTAATACGGAGGTAAAAGAAGACTTTGTTTCCGTTTTATTGACATTAAACTCATCGTCGTCTCCTGTAATTTTATGGTGGATTTCCGTGGTGGACTTATAGATTAGGAAAATACCACCCAGTAATAAAATGATTCCTTTGCCGGTAAGTTCAAATCCAAAAGAAGGCGGAAGTATATTTTTATTCAAGCCTAGAATAAAGCCCAGGAAAAATAACAGAATGATGCGAAGAATCAGTGCCAGTGTCAAACCGAGTGTTTGACCGCGTTTTCTTTCTTCCGGTTTTAGTTTTTGTGTAACAATAGATATAAAGATGATATTATCCACACCTAAAACAATTTCCAGAAAAGTAAGCGTTACTAAACTTACCCATGTAGAGGCTTCTGCGAAAATACTGAAATCCATTAGAAGATTTTATTGGTTGAGTGCAAAGATACATTTTGCAGCAATTTATTTAGTAATATAAAATTTCAGTGAAAAGTTCCGTTGTTGCCGAAAAAATCTGTCCGGTTAGTAAGCTTACCGAAAAAATGGGCAATTGAGAAGTTAAAAA
Organism: Sphingobacteriales bacterium; assembly: GCA_016721245.1. GTDB lineage: Bacteria > Bacteroidota > Bacteroidia > Chitinophagales > JADIYW01 > JADJSS01. The sequence continues at coordinate 47,257 of JADKIQ010000009.1, read as the reverse complement.
CGTGGTGTTTACTTTGTCAGTATACCGAGCAAAAGTATCACCAGTAAAATCAGGAAGTACTGAAAGGCCTGTACTTCTTTAGGTATAGGTAAATGTTTTTTCATGGTTTTGGTATTTGAATATTAAATTATACCAAAACCTACATATTGTCAATTGTTTTAATGAAAAATAAGCGAATATGTACATTGTGGAAATGTGGATAATAGCAGTAAGTCGTGAGTAGAAAGTAGTAAGAATAGGTGAATGTTGTGAGAATTTATGTTCTGTCGATATCTTTGTATTGTAAATCGTGTTGATAATAAAATAAATCCCATTCTCCGTTTGCATATTCCAACGCAGTAAGATTTTCCACCCAGTCGCCGCTGTTGAGATACATGGCTTTTCCATTTTCTGTAGAGACTTCTCTGATTTGCGGTTTGTGTATGTGTCCGCAGATGATAAAATCGTAGCCTTCTTCAATACCGATTTCTATGGCAACATCTTCAAAATCCTGTACTTTACTTTTTACAATAGATTTTACTTTGTCCTTAATATATTTAGAGATAAAAATCTTGTCTTTTCCGTATTTCATCCGGATATTATTGATGTAGCGATTAGCCTGCCAGATGGTGTCATAGGTTCTGCCGCCCAGTTTTGCCAGCCAGCGCGCAGAGCCGCCCACCGATAAATCGTATTTGTCGCCATGAAAAATCCAATGTTTTTTTCCATCAAGTTCCAGCACAATTTCATCTCGCAACTGCAAAGTGTCAAATTTATACCCAGAGAAATTACGCATATGGTCGTCGTGGTTGCCGGTTACATAATACACCGGAATTCCCTGCCGCGCCATATCCAACACCAGAAACACATTTTCAATATGTTCCTGCGGAAAATAGCCCGCCCCGAAATTCCAGATGTCCAGCCAGTCGCCGTTTATAATCAGTATGGTTGGATCTATACTTTTCAGATAACGGTTGAGTTCGGCGGCATGACAAGCTCGCGTACCCAAATGGATATCTGAAATGATACAAACCTCTATTTTGCGTTTTTCTTCCGCCATATTTCTTAAAAGTAAGAAGTATTCTGAAGCTTAGGAAGCAAAATCGGTATCTTTTTTATTAAAATTAGGTGTATTTGTGCTGTCTAACTGTTTTTAAGTAATAATCTTTTAAAATTAACTTAACTAAGCAAAACTCTGTTTATTTTTTACTTTTCGCCATATTTGTATAACAAGAAGAATAAATTATTCACATTTTAAAAGTTATAACATGTCTTACGCGAAATTAGAGTACATTTGGTTAGATGGTTACAAGCCTACACAAAGCCTTCGTAGCAAAACGAGAATTGAAAGAGATTTCACCGGAAAACTGGAAGATTGTCCTACCTGGTGTTTTGATGGTTCGTCCACAGAACAGGCACCCGGCGGTTCCTCTGACTGCTTATTGAAACCGGTATTTATCTGTCCGGATCCGGATCGCAAATTTGGTTACCTGGTGATGTGTGAGGTTTTATCTGCAGACGGTACGGCTCATGAATCTAACGGACGTGCAACAATTGACGATGATGACAATGATTTCTGGTTCGGTTTCGAGCAGGAATATTTTATCTGGAATCCGGTAACAAATAAACCTATTGGCTGGGGAGAGTTTACTCCAAGCGGCGAGCCTGGTCCTCAGGGTCCTTATTACTGTTCTGTTGGTGCAGGAAAAGCAGTGGGTCGTGATATCGTGGAAGAGCATTTAGATTTATGTTTAGAAGCTGGTTTAAATGTAGAAGGTATCAACGCAGAGGTGGCTATAGGACAATGGGAATTCCAGGTGTTTGCAAAAGGCGCTAAAGCTGCCGGCGACCAAACATGGATTGCCCGCTATTTATTAGAAAGAACGGCTGAGAAATACGATTATGCTATTAACTGGCATTGCAAACCACTGGGTGCTACAGACTGGAATGGTTCCGGTATGCATGCTAACTTCTCTAACAACGTATTACGTACAAGCGGCAAACAAGAAGATTTTAACGCTATCTGCGAATCATTCGCTCCGTTTGTAAAAGAACACATCGCGGTGTATGGTGCAGATAACGAACAACGCTTAACAGGAAAACACGAAACACAATCTATCGACACCTTCAGTTATGGTGTTTCTGACAGAGGTGCTTCTATTCGTATTCCGATTGCAGCGGTAGAAAAAGGCTGGAAAGGCTGGTTGGAAGACCGTCGTCCAAACTCTGCTGCTGATCCGTATAAAGTAGCTGCAAGAATTGTAAAAACTGTGAAAACAGCGAAAGTGTAATTAATGACTCGTTATTAATTATAAATTCGCATAAAGAGAAACCCGACCATTTGGTCGGGTTTTTTTATTTTGTCTGAACTTTGATTTGTGTGATAGATATGATTTACAGGATATCACTGTGATATAAAATCATACTCATCTTGCAAATCAAATTAATCACAGTGTTGACAAGAAAATTATTTCAATTGCTCCTGAAAAAAGTTGCCCATACGTTCAAAGGCATGTTTTCCCTGTTCTGTATTAAAAAATAAATGCGGAATACCGTGCGGCAAATTGTACCAGTGCGGTTCCAGATTTCCGTGCAGTTCCGTTTCCAGTTGTTTTACGCGCCATACCGGACACATCGGATCAACATAAGCAAAATGTCCCTGTACTTTCTTATCAATTAAAGAGGAACAAGTTTTAGGAATGCCGCTTCCTTTCAATCCGAAGGAATGATGAAACACCACGGGCGCTTTTACTTCGGGACGAATAGCTGCGTGTAAAACAAAACCACCGGTGAGGCATTGTCCCACCACCCCAATATTATGCTCATCTACGTTTTCAAATTCTTTAAACTGATCTAAGATTTCAAAAAATTCTGCCAGTGGAGCATTGCCCGTTGGTTCATTGTTTCTCACCAGACTGCTCATTAAAAACTGTACACAATATTTCTGTAATGAAGATCCTCCGCTGTATAAATCCGGAATCAGCACATTATAATCGCCTTCATTGCTCAGGATTTCCGCGCTCTTGTGAGTGGTGTCGCGAATGCCTGTTAAATCGGGCAGGAATAAAATACCGGGTCTCTTTTCATCGGATGCTGCTTCGTATAAATAAGCATCTATGGTTCGGTTTAATAAAGGAAGTTGAACTTTTTGCATAAAAGAAAGATAGAAATAAATTTCTTTTAAAAGGAGAATGAAAGCGTAATTTATTTTTTGCCCACACTGATAACGGAAAGTCCGGCTTTGTTAAACAGTATTTTATCAGCCAGTTTAAAAAGTGCAACCAGTTTATTAAACAGTGTCATTTGACCGGCGGGTACAGTTTTCTTTTTTAAAATAGAGCCTGAAAAAAACCAACCGAAAATGCCGATAAAATTGAAATACCGGGAATGAATAACGGTAAAGTGTTTAGCAATTAAAGTATTCAGCATTTGTTCGTTGTATCTTCTGTAATGTTCAAGCACCGTATCAAATCTGTTGTATAAAGCCTGATACGCCGGCACCAGAATGATAATATTACCGCCGTCTTTCAACAGCTTTTTAGCATTCTGTATCGCGAGATTATCGTCTTTTATGTGCTCCACCACATTTAAGGCATACACCGTATCAAAAGTTCCTGCTAAGGAGGCAAATTTATTGTCAAAATCTTTATCAACTAAATCTATTTCAACGATTTTGGAAGCAGGAAATTTCTGAAGCAATACATCACAATAACTGGTTCTTATATCGCTGAAGGTAATATCAAAATTGTCGCGTAGAAAATACCTGGAAATATTCCCGATACCACTGCCAATCTCCAATACCTTTCCTTTGCAATACGGTTTAATCGTCTGATACATCCATTCATTGAAATTATCTGCTTTGTCAATTGCTTCTAAAGTGGTTTGTCCTTCAACATCAATATCTTTAAAATGGAAATCGTACATCTATTGTGGTGGTGTTTCTTGAAAATATATTTTTGTGACCGAAATAAGTGCAAATATAGTATTTTTGGCTAATCGATTAATTCTAATGTTTACGTTCATAAAAGATAAAAAATTAGTAGCCATTCTGGCATTGGCGCTATTGCTTCGTCTGGTGTTCTTTTTTATTTACCAGCCCTGGGATGCGGAAGTAGAAAAAACCTTAGTATTAAATGGTGATGCCGTACAGTATCATTATCTTGGTATTGCCTTGTTGAAAACATTTGGGTTTGCTGATAATGTTTTCAGAACTCCGGTTTATCCTGCTTTTATTGCGTTAATTTATGCAGTGTTTGGTATACATCCGTATATCGTATTGTTGTTTCAGATATTACTCAGCGTGTTGAGTATTTATGTCGTTTTTAAAATCGGTGAATTAAGCTTTAACAGAAAAGTGGGTTTGGTGGCAGGTTTTATTATGGCAATGGACCCGCATCAGATTACATTTGCCAGCTGGCTGTTTTCAGATACTTTCTTTGCGTTTTTGTTTATTCTTACGGTGTATTATTTTATCAAAGGAATGCTGTGCAAAGATTTCAAAAGTATTTTGATTAGTGCTGTTATTCTGGGCATCAATGTTCTGACCAAACCGGTGATACAATTTTTTCCAATCGCTTTAATTTTATTGTGTTTCATCTGGATAAAACTGGATTTGAAAACAAGATTAAAATACAGTGCCGTTTATTTATTGATACCTTTTTTTATTGCCCTTCCCTGGCTGCTGAGAAATCAAATCAAATATCAGCATTTTGCCATTTCTTCCATTGTTGGTTTTGATAAACTGGTGTACAGTGTCCCGCTGACCGAACATTCTTTAACCTATAAAAGCAACGGAGCAATCATTGATAGTTTTCTGACTAAAATAAAAACGGAAAATCCATCTTTAAAAAACCTTCCTGAAAACAGTGCTAAAATCTGGAATAATTTAACGTTTAAAACAACGGATGTATACGGAAAATATGCAGATGCGTATTTAAAAGAACACAGGATAGCTTATTTAAAACTCCATTTCATAGGCATGGTGAAACTCATGCTGAACATGGGTACGCAAAACATGCTGGATAAACTGCACGTGAAAAATAAAAAATGGAGTGACGAAGAAAGATATACTACCGGTATTTTTCAGTTGGCTAAAAAATTCGTGCTGACAAAATCTCCTGCTGAAGTGGTGTTGGGTTTGTTCATTGTGGTGTTTTTAATGCTATGTTATTTGTATGGTTTTATAGGTGTGTTTTACACCCTAAAAAATAAAGAATACCTGCTGCTATTTTTGTTCGGCGGAGCCGTCCTATATTTTTTATTGATTTACGGAAAACTTCCCATTGTGCGTTTTAAACTTCCCATCACAGCCATGTACAGCATTTTATCAGGTTATGGCTTTTATTGTTTTCATTTGTTTCCTAAAGAAAAGAAAGCATCCTGATTTTTACTCTTTCTTGTTTTTAAACGACTTGGTGATTTCGTTCAACGCGTCTACTTTTTCTTCGAAATTTCCTTTTAATGTTTTTCTGTATTCATTGAGATTTAAAATCAAATCATTGATGTTATCCGGTAAGATGTCTTCAAAAAATTCGCGGATACGTTTACTCAAAGTCGGTGATTTTCCATTGGTGGAAATGGCAATTTTTAAATCGCCTTTGGTCACAATACTTCCTAAATAAAAATCGCATAGTTCAGGTGTATCGGCCACATTTATCAAGATGCTTTTTGCTTTCGCCGCGCGATAAATTCTTTCGTTTAAAGCTTTATCTGCGGTGGCTGCAATGGCAAGTTGTTTATTTTCTAAATCAGATGACTCAAATGCTTTCTCTATCAAAACTATTGATGGTCGACGGTCGACAATCGACCGAATTTCGGGAGAAATTTCTTTAGCTACCAATGTAATATTGGACTCCGGAGAGTTCTTTAAAATAAATGATAATTTTTCCGTGCCCACTATTCCGCCTCCAACAATCAGGATATGGAAGTTTTCTGTTTTTAGAAATATGGGATATAAAGTATTCATTATTCTTGTCTGAATCAGGATTTATCGGATAATTAGATTATTGGATGAATTTAAAACCAACACCAGTTTATTTGCTAAGATACTGAAACCTGTTAAGTTTCTGAAGTTTATCGAATGTGCAGTATCTGCGAACAATCCACCACCTTACCCACGATGATAACTGCCGGTGAACTGATGTTTGCTTCCAGCACTTTTTGCTGAATGGTGGACAAATGGCCGCACACGATTTTTTCATCGGGCAAGGTTCCGTTTTGTATAATCGCAATCGGATAATGCGCTGTTTTGTATTTGGTAAACAAACTGACAATTTCCACCAGTTTGCCGATGCCCATTAAAATCACCACCGTAGCGGTAGATTGTGCCGCCAGTTCTATATCTTCCGATAATTCACCGCAGGAAGTGGTGCCTGTGGTAATCCAGACACTTTCTGTAATACCGCGTTTCGTCAGCGGAATTTGACGCAAGGTAGCCAAGGCGGTGGCACTGGAAATGCCGGGAACTATTTCCGCCGGAATGCCATGTTTTTCGGCGTATTCTATTTCTTCCTGTCCGCGTCCGAAGATAAACGGATCGCCGCCCTTTAAACGCACCACCACTCCATGCAAATTAGCCTGTTCTACTATCTTTTGATTGATTTCATCCTGCTTCATGTAGTGTGTGCCGGCGCGTTTACCGCAAAAGAGTTTGATGGCCTTGGGTGCGTGTTGTAGCAATTCTTCACTGACCAGCGCATCATACATCACTACATTAGCTTGCTGCAAGGCCTTGATTCCTTTCAGGGAAATCAGTTCCGGATCGCCCGGTCCGGCACCAACGAGTATGAGTTTTTTTTGTGGCATGTTTTACGCCTTATAATTGCTTTCCACCACGAGTTTATCACCGCTTATTTTTTGTTCTCTGTAAGCAATAACATTTTTCAGAAACAAATGAAATTGTGCAACGTATTTTTCTGCAAACGCCAGCTCCGGTTCAAACTGATTGATTTGTAAAACCAGATTTTCAAAACCATCTTCTATGATAAATTCTCCGCTTGCCACCAAATGCGCATCAAAATCTTTCAGGATTTTTATTTGTGTATTGCACTCCACATCTTTACCCAGCAACAATGCTTTTGCGGCAATCACAAATCCGGTGTAGGCATAGTAAATAGCTTCCGGATATTTATGTTTGGATAAATGGTCTTTCGCCTCCACGAATTTATTTTCAGCATCCTTGATAATACCGCCAACCATATCGTACATCACGCCGGCACACTCGCCTACGCCAATTTCCGGGGTAAAGTGTGAAATGCCATCGTAGTCGATGAAATCATCATCCACATACAAATCCGCATTGGCCAATGGTTTCAGCAAGGTATAGAAATAATTTTTGCCTTGTCGTCTGTAGTAATCATTGAAGTACTCGCCTTCCGTGCTGTTGGTTTCGTAATCATTTAAAATGAAGCGCAGCATTTCCGGTGTTCGTTTAGTCGGCAGTTTCACAATTTTATCGCCCACACTTCCAACACCATTTACATCCACGCCGCCGCCTAAAACGACTTGCATCGCCGGAGCCACTAATTCTCCTACTTTTATGGAACTGCCATGTAAACCGATATTCGCGGCCATGTGCTGTCCGCAGGAATTCATACAACCACTAATTTTAATTTTAATTTCCGAATCAAAAATCAGGTGATAGAATTCATCCAGAATCACATCTTCTAAAATTTTTCCAAGCGTCATACTGTTTGTTACACCCAGGTTACAAGTGTCTGTTCCGGGACAGGTCGTTACATCTGCAATGGTATCGAAACCCGGATTGGCAAAGCCCATTTTGTTTAATTCCTGATAGAAATACGGCAAGGACTCCTTGCGTACAAACTTCAGCAACATACCCTGATTCATGGTGATGCGCATATCTTCTGAAGCATAATTTTGCGCTAGTTCTGCAATCTTTCTTGCCTGATCCGGTTTCACATCGCCTTTGGTGACTTTCAAAGCCACGGCATAATAGCCTTTTTGTTTTTGTTCAAACACATTGGTCTTTAACCAGTCTTCGTAACGTTGCGGATGTTCCAATTCCACTTGCGGTGCGATGTTATTGTGCGTTGGTTCGCCGACATCCACTTTAGAAGTATCTACCTTAAACTCCTTTACTTTATTGGCGGTTCGTTCTGTTTCTACCAACTCCATAAATTTCTCCAGTCCGATTTCTTTGATCAGGTATTTCATGCGCGCTTTGTGACGACGCACTCGCTCTCCGTATCGGTCGAACACACGCAAGGCAGCTTCCATAAACGGAATGATTTGATCTTCGTGCAAAAATTCATACGCTGTTTGCGCCAGGATTGCCTGTGCGCCTAAGCCACCACCTACTACTACTTTGAAGCCACGCTGACCATTTTCCAGTCGAGGGATAAAACCAAAATCGTGTAAAAAAGTATAGGCAGAATCTTTATCAGAAGAGGAAAAAGCCGGTTTTATTTTTCTGCCCATATCCTGACAAATCGGATTGCGCAAAAAGAATTCGAACGCGGCATAAGCATACGGCGACACATCAAATAATTCATCCGGATCTATACCTGCTCTGGAAGAAGCAGTGATGTTTCTTACCGTGTTACCGCAGGCTTCACGGCCTGTTGCGCCAACGTCTTCCAGTCCTGCCCAGATGGCTGGTGAATCGGTGACTTTCACATAATGTAATTGTATGTTTTGTCGCGTCGTTAAATGCAAATTGGAACTTGCGTATTGTTCTGATAATTCCGCCACGCGCACCAATTGTTTTGGCGTAATTTTTCCGAAAGGAAATTTGGTGCGGAACATTTGCACGCCGAGCTGGCGCTGTCCGTACACACCGCGCGTTAAACGGAAGGCTTTGAATTTGTCTTCCGGCATTTCGCCGTTTTGAAAAGCGTTGATTTTCTGCTGCAACTCAAAAATGTCTCTGGCTGCTTCCGGTGAAATGTTTTTGGTGATGGTTATGCTCATAATTTTTCTTTTTGTCATTCCGAACAACGTGAGGAATCTTGCAAGATTTCTCGCTGTGCTCGAATCTGATTACAAAAAAAGCCTGTCGTTATATGGACAGGCTTGTAATTTTTATATAAATATCAACCTATCCGACTATTGCGGAGATGCACAACAACAATTGAATGGGCTGACTAATAATTTCATATGCAACTAAATTAGTAATAAATATGGAATTGTGTGTGGTGTTAATGATTTATTAATTGTCTGAACCGCTGATTTAGCTGATTATTTTGATGGATTTGAATTATGCTAATTCTAATCTTTGTCTTTCTACTTTAATATCATAAGAAGTTTGTACGCGCATCCAGAATTCTGCTGAAATGCCTAATGTATTTTCTAATTTAATTGCAACAGATGCACTTACATTTCTTTTAGCGTGTAGTAATTCACTAAAATGGCTTGGTCGCATTTGGAGTTGCAACGCAAAATCAGATTTTCTGATTTCACGTGCTTCTAACTCCATTTGCAATACATCACCAGGATGCAATAAAACATCTGATTGAATTTCTTTTCCTTTTTTGTTTAATACTTTATAAGTATTCATAATTAATCTCCGTAATGATTAGTTAAATCCTCTATTAATATTATTTCAATTGTTTGTTCGTTTATTATCTTAAATTCTAAACGATAAGCTTGATTAACTCTAATTGAAAATAATCCTTTCTTTTCTCCTTTTAAAGGTTTAAATCTTAGTCCTTTAAAATTTTTCAACTCTTGTGTAGATTCTATCATTTTTAGTATCTGCACTTTCTTCTTAAATTGTATAATGACTTCTTCATTATACTCTGGTTTTTTCTTTGTCTCTTTGTTTTGATAAATTTTTTCTAAATAGTCATTGTTAAACTTTACAAACATGATGAATTTTGTTAAAAATGTTAATTTGTGATTTCTGAACAAATCTAATTATTTCAAGAAATCCGTTTTGTATTTTCATACGCTCTTATTTTAATTCCCAAATTTAGGGAAACCTTTTAAATTACCAAAAATTGGGAAATTATTTAACATTACTTTAATAACATTATTCATTCTCCGCCACTACTTCCTGCACTTCGGGAACGAAACGTTTCAGCAGGTTTTCGATGCCTTGTTTAAGCGTTACGGTACTTGATGGACAGCCACTGCAAGAACCCTGCAACTGAAGCGTTAGTTTGCCGTCTTCGAATTTCACGAAAGAGATATTGCCGCCATCCATTTCCACGGCAGGTTTCACGTATTTATCCAGAGCACCTTTGATGCGGATTTCCACATCGCTGTCGTTGTCGCTTACTTCGTTTGTCGCCGTTTTGGTTGGTTTTACGAAGTTTTCTGTTAGAATAATGCCGCTTTCGTCGATGTACTTTTTCAGGAAATCCTTAATCGGAATCATGATTTCCGCCCAGAGGGCATCTTCCGTTTTGGTGATAGTAACAAAGTTATTCGTGATAAACACATTCGTCACCGCATCAAAGCCAAACAGTGCTTTTGCCAGCGGCGCTTCATTGGTTTCCTCTGCGGACTGAAATTCCACCGTGTCGTTCAGCAACAAGGCTTTGTTGGTCACAAATTTCAGTGTATTCGGATTTGGCGTAGATTCTGTATAAATCATCACCGGTATGTTTGTTGTTGTATTTTCCATTGTTTAGTATTTAGTTGTAAAACGTTTATTTATTCTTTTAAGTTCAACAGATTCCTCGACTTCGCTCAGAATGGCAGTGCGTCCGTACGTAGTTTTTATTTTTAATTTTTCTGTGTAATCGTTGCGGTGGCTTGTGCGGTGGGTAAAATAAATATTTCTTCAATATTTACGTGCGCCGGTTGGGTGGCCATGAAATAAATGCTGTTCGCCACATCTTCTGCTTTCAGCGGCTGATATCCTTCATATACCGCATTGGCTTTTTCTTCATCACCTTTGAAACGCACCAGAGAAAACTCTGTTTCTGCAGCACCGGGACTGATCACCGAAACTTTGATATTGTGTGGTAATAAGTCTATTCTGGAACTGCGCGTGATGGCACGCACGGCATGTTTGGTGCCGCAATACACATTACCGCCACCGTATGCTTCCCAGCCTGCCAAAGAGGCCACATTGATGATATGTCCCTGTTTTCTGGCTATCATCAGCGGCGATACTTCGCGTGTTATGTACAATAAGCCTTTCACATTGGTATCTATCATCTGTTCCCAGTCCTCGTAAGCACCTTCCTGTATGGGTCCGCGGCCAGCAGCTAGTCCTGCATTATTTAACAGAACATCTACATTTTTCCAGTTATCCTGCAAAGAAGAAATGGCTGATTTTACTTCTTCTACGTTTCTTACATCAAAACACAGGCTCAGCACCTCCACCTTATAAGTGGATTTTAAAACTGTTTCCAGTTTTTCCAAACGTTCTTTTCTTCTGCCGGTTATAATGATATTCCAGCCATTCTCTGCAAAAAGATGTGCTGATGCCTCACCAAATCCTGACGTGGCTCCTGTAATAAAAATAGTGCTCATTATTTTGTGAATATATGAATTTTAATACCCTACAAAGCTATGGGTTTATTTGCTTTTTTGGGAAAATATCTTTCTCTTACTTTTAAAATCGGGTATTCAATGGTTTTTCCCATAAAAATACCAAGAAAGATTGAAAATGACATATAGGTAATAAACACGAAGTATCCATTTTGATTGTTTTCACCTTTTTCAAATAATTTATACATTATATGATTTGCCAAGGCGTGCCAGAGGTAGATTGAATAAGAATATAATCCAATGGTTGATATAGCTTTGAACCCTATTTTTCCAATAATTTTTGAAATATTAGATTCCAGGTTTGCTTCATTTAGAAACAAAATTAGTAAAATGCCAAATGCGAGACTTAATAATGTTAATCCAAAACTTGACATGTAAAGCTGTTGCGGGTATTCATTTATGTTCCATATAAGCGGAAGTATTAAAATACATAAAACAACAGTATATGCAAGATATTTATACTTCAGAATATTTCTAAACAGAGAAAAATCAGTTCTCCATACATGCGCAATTAACAGACCAACAAATAAAGCATCAATACGAAGGTGAGTAGGGAAAAGATGTGTGTGTCTTGAAAAATCAGGATTAGCCCAGAACATGATACATTTGGATAATATGCCATATAGTATAATACCTAAGGAGCCATATATTATTGTATTATTTAAATTTTTACTTTTCTTGATTAATATTGTAAAAATAATCACAATCATAAAATAAAAATGTTCTTCTACAGCAAGAGACCATGTGTGGTCATTATCGTAAAAATAATTTTGAATAAACAAAAATTGTCTGAGTACTTGTTGTACATCAAATAAGCCCAGTATTACATATTGATAGGTAGTATTAGCTATTATGTATATCCAAAATGATGGATATATTTTAAATCCTCTTCTTATTAAAAATCTTTTTCCATCAAATTTATTAGTATCTCTATATTCATCAAAAATTAATCCGGATACTAAGAATCCGCTTAAAACAAAAAACAAATCAACACCAATCCAACCTAGTTTTTTAATAATATCAAATAAATAAATGCCGCTGAAACCAAAATGATGAAATAATGTCAATAATATGGCAATACCCCTAAGGAAATCAATCACTTTATTTCTCATTCTTTTTTAATATTTTTATAAAAAAAGCTTTTCAGCAAATGTATTGATTTTTAAAAATACAGAAATTAACACTCTTATCTAAATAACAAATTAAATGACCATACAAGAAGCACAAAACACGATTGATAAATGGATAAACACAACGGGTGTCCGGTATTTTAATGAATTAACAAATATGGCTATTTTGACGGAAGAAGTGGGAGAAGTAGCCAGAATTATAGCCAGAAAATACGGCGAACAGTCTTTTAAAGAATCTGATAAGGATAAAGATTTGGGAGATGAACTGGCCGATGTACTATTTGTGCTGATGTGTATCGCAAATCAAACAGGGGTGGATTTAACAGAAGCGCTCAAAAAAAATCTTGATAAAAAAACAAATAGAGATAGCGAGCGACACAGAAATAATGAAAAACTGAAATAATTTTCACAAATAATGCCATTGCGGCATATATTTTACATAAAAAACAGACAAATTGTCTGTTTTTTTATGTTTACTGGGTGATTTTTTTGAGCTGGAACAGCTTTTGAAAAACTCTATCTGTAAAAAATTATTTAAAACAAAAAACAAACAGATATGAGAACATTAGTAAAAGCACAATGTGGCGTTCCTGCCAGCAATCGTTTTTTCTTTGATGACTTTTTCGGAAAAGACGTCTTTGATTTTAATCCAAACAATTTTGTGAAAAGCACACCATCGGTTAATGTGAAAGAAAACGATAACGAATTTACTTTAGAAGTGGCTGCACCGGGTTTGCAAAAAGAAGACTTTAACGTATCGGTGGATGATAATGTATTGAGTATTTCTTCTGAAAAGAAAACTGAAACGACAGAAAACAACGAACAAACAAAATTCACCCGAAAAGAATTTTCTTATCATTCTTTCAAAAGAAGCTTTACACTCGATGAAGAAAGTGTAGATACGGAAAACATTGTTGCGAAGTATGAAAATGGAATTTTGAATGTACAGATTCCGAAAAAAGCAAAAACAGAAGAAGTGAAAAAAGCAAAAACAATTTCCATTTTATAAAAGAACAAATGAAGTGTCATACAAACAGAAGGAAAGTTTCTTTCCTTCTGTTTTTTTATAACTCTGCTAAGACTGACGTATCTGTATAAGCGATAAACAGCTCCTTAAATATTTCGATAGTTTTCCTTAGATATTCCATAACGATATGTATCAACAATCTGATTGTCGTATGTGGTATAATCCTGATAAAAAGCGCCTTCGTATTTTAATCCTGATTTTTCAACCACTTTTTGGCTGGGAATATTGGTAGTAACGATGCGGGCAAATACTCGGTCAAATCCGATTTCCAGAAAACAACGTTTCAGCAAAGCATTCAATGCTTCCGTAATTAAACCTGTGCCTTCCATATCTTCATCAATAAAATAAGCCAGTTCACACTGTCTTTTTTTCCAGTCAATATCTTTCAGATTAAAATGCCCGATAAGCTGATGTGTCTGTTTATCGAAAATCATGAAGCCATACGCTCTGTTGTTGTTCCAGTCGAATATTTTCTGCTGTACGTAATCCTTCGTGTTTTCTATCGTTTCGGTAGCTCTTAAAAGATTCGGAAAACTGTGAATTAAACGGGGTTTGTTTTTGTGAATCAAATGAAATACTTCTTTGTAATGCTTTATGTTGTAGGGTGCCAACAGCAATCGTTCCGTTTCAATATTTCTTCTTTGGAATTTTATCATTAAAAATCAGTTACACTATAAAAACAGTAATATAATTAGTTTAAAACAACAGAATTTATTAAATTTAAAAACACGATTAATCAGCAAGATAATGAACTTAAACTATTTTTCAGAACAATCAAAATTACCACTCGTTGTTTCACCTGCAGCAGGTGAATCCGGAAAGAATAATTTAATCAACTGGATTTCTGCTAACAAAGTTACCATTGAAGAGCAGCTTATCGAATCGGGGGCTGTTTTATTTAAGGGATTTGATATTCAAACACCGCAGGATTTTGAAGATGTGGCCAAAGCGGTAGACAATGATTTGAAGGATGATTATATGGGAACTTCTCCGCGGGATAAAAAATCCGGGTTTGTATTTTCTGCCAGTGAATTGCCCGGTCATTATCCGATTATGCAACATTGTGAAATGAGTTTTTTGCCGTCAGCCCCTCGCAGGTTGTTTTTTTATTGTCACATTGAACCTGAATACGGCGGGGAAACACCGATCTGTGATTTTAGAAAAGTATATCAGGACTTAGATCCGAAAATCAGAGAAGAGTTTGAGCGAAAGGGTGTAAAACATATCCGAAATTATTCTTCGCCTGACGATAAGGGCACCAACGGGTTTCAGCTGAAAAGTTGGTTGGACATGTTTCATACAAGAGATAAAACCATCATTGAAAAAAAATGCGCGGAGAATGATATTATCTGCGAGTGGAAGGAGCATGACGGCTTGCGAATGATCAATAAAAGCGATGCTGTAAAAGTACATCCTGTTACCGGAGAAAAGGTATGGTTTAATCACACACAGGTGTTTCATGTAAGTGCGGCAGCGGCAGAGTATCATAAAATTCATCAGCGACAAAAGCGCTGGGAGACTTTTAAATACAGTATGTTGCTGGAGTTGATGACCTGGTATAAAAAACTGACCAAAAATCCGAATGAACAGAGCATGCATGTCACCTTCGGTGATGATTCTCCGATTCCGGATGAATATGTAGAACATATTGAGGATGTTATCTGGAGGAATATGGTGATACAACCCTGGAAAAAAGGCGATATTATTTGTATTGATAATTTTTCTACCTCACACGGCAGATTGCCTTACTACGGCCCCAGAGAAATCATGGTGTGCTGGACATCTTAATTATATTCCTATATGCCATCCTTAGATCAAGTACAAATAAATGCCGGCAGTGACGGTTTAATAATTCTAAAAATATGCCTTGCCTTTATTTTATTCTCGCTGGCAATTGATATTAAGAAAGAAGATTTCAAAACACTGTACACAAATCCGAAGTCTGTAATTATCGGCTGTGTTTCACAAATAATAGTGCTTCCTTTAATTACATTTTTATTGATATTAGCCGTAAAACCACCGCCCTCTATTGCGATGGGAATGATGATGGTGGCAGCCTGCCCCTGCGGAAACATGTCTACCTATGTATCGTATTTGGCAAAAGGATTTATTCCGCTATCCATCACCATCACAGCTATTTCCACTTTAAGTGCAAGTGTTACCACACCATTTAATTTTTATTTATACGCTTCTCATTATGCCCCAACACAAACATTGCTTCAGGAAATTCATATTTCATTCTGGTATTTATTAGGGTCTATTCTTTTATTGCTGGTGCTGCCCTTAGTGTCCGGTATCTTGCTGAAACAGTACCTTCCTGCTTTCATAAATAAAATAAATAAACCTGTAAAGATACTGGCACTGTTGTTCTTTATTGTTTTCCTGATAGGGGCATTCATTGCAAACAGGAAAGTTTTTATTGACTACCTGCCTCAAATTTTCGGGATTGTTTTTATACAAAACGCATTGGCTTTTTTAATTGGATATTTATTTCCGAGATTATTTAAATTACCTGAAACACACTGCAGAAGCATTTCTATTGAAACCGGCATACATAATTCCGGTCTTGGATTAATTCTGGTAATGACTTTTTTTAAAGGAAACGGAGGCATGGCGTTGATAGCTGCCTGGTGGGGTATCTGGCATATTGTTGCAGGAATGTCTTTAGCCTATTTTTGGAATAAGAGCAGAAGGTTTTAATTTAACTCCGGTAGTCTTTTTACTGTGTTCAGGAGTTTTTTCTTTGTCTGCTAAAATAAATAATGCAATATAATAAAATGGCATCATAGGTATTTTATATCTTGCAAGGGCTCCAAAATTATAACTGGTGAACCCGACAGAAAAGGCAAAGATAATAGAGTAAACCAAACAAAACTGTACTTCGGGATTTGAAAGAACCAGTTTCGTTATTCTGGTAAAACCGGCTTTGTAGAGTAAGCGGATTGTAAAAAATAAAGATATTAACCCTTCAATTGCTGCCGGTATTAATATTGGTTTTTTTGCTTCCCAGATATAGGGTCTGAATAATGAAACATTAATTGCTTTAGGCATTGCTTTAAGAAGCCCGATGGGAGTGTATTCAACATTTCCCAACGAATATCCGGATCCACCCTGCAGCTGCGAAGAATAATACAACCAGTTTTGAGTGTCTTTCGCTGTCCTTACGATACTGTCCAGGGAGTATCGTTGTGAAAATGCAGCTATTTTGTATAAAATATAGGTGCCGAATAATACGGAAAATATAAAAATAATAGGACCGACTGTTTTTCTTAAGAAATTACTTTTAATGGTCTCTTTATATCTAAATATAATCCAGAAAGAGTATGCCGGCAAAAAAGACAATAAGATATATACTTTTATCACTTTTAACAGCCAGAAACAAATAATGATGATGATTATCCGTTTTATTATTTTAGTTTTTTCAAAAAACAATTTATACACGTGATAAGTAAGAGTACCCAGCGCACCTAAGCATATAGGGTCTTTTAATATTCCGGTACCCCAAAAACAAACTGACGGAAGGAACAAACAAGCCAGTGCAAATTCTTTTTCTAAATGAGGATAAAGCTGCTGAAATAATGAAAATATTTTCCAGCATCCGTAGAAACAAAATAATGTAAACACAAATGAAATTAACAGGTAGGAGTTGCCTAAGGGATAACTTAATATTAAAGCAAGCCTGATAATTATATTTGAACTGACATCTGTAAAAAACTCTGAGCCAACGCTAAAATATTTAGTAATAAGAAACTTGTCATGTGGAGGTAAAAATACAAAAGAAGCAAAGGCGGATTTACTTTCATAAAAGATACTCCTTATACGCAATGCATATGTGAAATATGTGTGTGTATCACCACCGCCATTATAGTAAAATTGATACACGAGTGCCATTAAAATTGCAGAAGCAAATCTTACAATCAAAGCACTCATAAAGTATTTTTTATAAATGGGATTTTTCTTTTTTAAGATATATGATTTTGCAAAAAGATATACGAGAAACAAAAAGACAGGAGCCAATAATACGTCATTGAGAAAAAGAAATTGTACGGGATCGTCATGTGTAAACCATTTATCCATCCGTTTATATGTTTATATTTACACCAATATTACAACGCATGTATAAATATAAATATTTCCTTGTGTTTTTGTGTGCTATTGCAACACTTCTTTTCTGTTTGTTTTTTCCTATTTGTTTTGATAACAACGATGATCAGGTAATGTACGCAATGTGTACCGGCATCATCTCAGGTGTTGCGTCGCCTAATTTAATCCTCACTAACATTTTAACGGGCAGGGTGTTGTGTGCTTTGTTTGAATTCTCAAACAAAATAAACTGGTATACCCTCTATCTTGAGGGTTCACTTTTTTGCTGTTTTTTGTTTTTTTGCCTGCTGATGATTAAAGATAAAACAACTAATTTCTTAACATCTGTAATGCTTGTTTTAATTCTATTCCTGGGTTTTTTTTCTTTAAGTATGGTGAAGTTACAATTTACGACAGTAGCATTATTTTGTGCTTTTGCCGCATTGTTTTCTTTAAAAATGGAAATAAAATTAGTCAGAAAATTAGGGTTGGTTTTTTTCTTTCTTTTAGTGTCCATGTTAATTAGGAAAGAAGGGTTTTATATTTTTATATTATTTAGCTTTCCGATAGTTATTGCAAATTTTAGAATCAACTATTTCCTGAGGGATTATTTTATCTCCCTTATCCTGTCGGTAATGATTTTTGGTGTAACGTGTTTTATTAATAACAACAATGTAGTATATCAGCAACAGGCCACCTACAGCAATATAAATGCATTGGATATTATTGCGGCGAAACCTGTAAAGATAAATACTGAAACGCTTCATAAATACCAGTTTACTCAAAGTGATATCACATTGTTGCAGTCCTGGATGATGGCCGACAATGCTTACTTGACGGGCAAACACATTGAACAGCTGGCAATAGAATTAAAAGCAATCCGAAACAGCACCGAATTTTTAAAAGAATTTATAAAATTTGTGTCTGACGAAAGATACCTTTTGCTGTTCTATTTCTTAAGTTCTTTTTTGCTGTTTGTTTTTGTGTATAGTTCCCGTAAAATTGTCTTGTTAAACCTGCTCGTTTTTTTATTTTTTTTATTTTACCTAATATTTACATCTCGAATACCACACAGAGTATCATTCCCCGTTTTAACGTATCTCGTGTTGTTAAATATTTATTTACTAATACAAAGCAAAACAGATAATGCATTTAAAATAAGAATTCTTGCTCTTTTTTTAATTTTAAGCACCTATAAGTACTATTGCACGGCAAAATTGATATCGGTACAGCAAGAATACCATCGTGTATTTACTGCCTGCCAGCAAGAAATTAACAGCCATCCTGAATATTTATTTATTGCATCGGAAGGGTTTCCGCTACAATTTATGAATGCCTGGCAAACACCCCAAACTGATTTCCCTTCCCGTAATGTCATTTTAACAGCATGGTATGGATGTTCACCGGATTATCAGGTTTTATTAAAAACCCACCACCTGAAAAATCTCAGCTCAGATTTAAAAAACAAAAAGAATGTTGTTTTTCTAACCAGTTCAACATTGCTGCAACAATCCTACATTCAGGTTATGTGGGAGAGATACAATATAAAGTGTCATTTTGAACCTGTTACAAAAGGATTTACAGAATTACATCCTAAATTACTCGTGTTTGATAATTAACTCAAAACAGCTTTATATACGGCGGAGTACTTTTTCACGCCATTTTCTAATGAAAAATAGTCTGTAGCACCAGCAATAATACTTTCTTTATTAAAATGAAACTTCATTTTATCAATGGCAACATGATAAGCATTGGTGGTAAACTCATTAACCAGAACACCACTATTGTATTCTTTCACAATTCTGTCAGTGTCACCTACATTGATATTACAGACAACGGGAATTCCCATGGCCATAATCTCTCCCTGTTTAGTGGGTGAGGATGCTTTTTTTGAGTAAGAGGGAAGGATAAAAAAAATAGAATAATTACTGATTGCAATTAAATAAGGGATTTCATCTCTGTTTCCGGAACGAATGATAATTGAATCCTTAACGCCCACTTTTTCTGCAGATTGTAATATACGGCTTTGTTCATCTTTGGTAACAAATAAAAATTTCGCATTAGGATTGCTTTGTTTTAAAACACCGAAAAAGTCCATCATTTCATCCAGCATATACCAGGTGCCGATGGAGCCAAGATATAATAATATAAAGTCATCCGGGCGGATACCTAAAGAAACTTTTAGTGCTGCCAGTTTTTCATTAACAATTGCTTTGCAGTTAAATAAATTCAGATCGGCACAACAAGGAATCACCTCAATTTTAACGGGATTATTTTGAATAGACGGCCAGGATAAAATTTCTTTTTTTGCATTATGCGTTAAGCTTATTATATAATCTGCATTTTCTAAGAACTGCTTTTCTTTTTTCTTAAAAAAATTATAGATGAATTTATACAGCGGGTTTTCAAGATTCCATATTTTTCCGTCAGCACGTTCATTTGCCCAAAAGCCTCGCATATCAAATATAAACTTTACGTTCAGTTCTTTTTTTAACTGTAATCCAACTAAAGCGGCAATGTAGCTTCTGCAGTGAATAATTGAAATGTTTTTTTGATGCACCAATTTGCGCGCTGCTTTTTTAATTCTAATGATATCGTAAACAGTAGAAAACACCGGAGGACTTTTGGTGTATTGTATCGGATGCCAATCTATATTATTGTCATCCATTATAGATTGAATCTTATCTTTTAGGTCAGAATTTTCTTTTTTTTCACAGCTGATTAAGGTAAAATGATATCCTTTTTCAGATAACCCTTTTAAATATGGAATAACTTGCGACTGTCCGAGAGGATCCGTCATTCCGTCATAAGAGATGTATAATACCTGAACTGCCATTATGCATTTTCTTCTAGCCACCAATGCAGGACAATAAGCGTCCATACTCTGGCATATAAATAATTTTCGCCCGCCAAAAACCTGTTTTTTAAATCTTGTACATACAAATTGGCCACGATATCATATTTATTAATAATTACAGGGGAAAGATATTTTTCAATCAGGTAATTAAAGTTGTTTTTCAGCCAAAACGAAAGTGGCATTGAAAACCCCCATTTGGGTCTGTCAAAATACTCTTTAGGTAAGTATTTAAACAGTATTTTTTTAAGAATGTATTTTGAACCTCCGTTTTTATATTTAAGCGAGGTGTCAATATTGACGGCATAATTAATGATGTCATTATCCAGCAAAGGCACTCTGCTTTCCAAAGAATAAAGCATGGTGGCTTTGTCTACCTTAACCAATAAATCATCTTTTAAATAACAGTTTACGTCCCAGAAAGACTGTTTTTCCTTGGGCTGTAAAATTCTGGCGGTATTGGGTTTTTTATTTAAATCATCAAAATTGAAATGCTCGTCTATCAGGTAATATTTCAAATCTTTTTCACTCAATAAATATTGTTCCTGAGAAAAAATATGTGATGTTATATGCTTGTAATTGTCGTAGTTGAGCAGCCAGCCGGCACGTTTAAACTTGAAGTTTAGAAATTGAGAGCCCCAATAAAAAGGCTTTCGAAGTGACCTTACAAGCGGGTTTTCTAATCGTGTTGCCCACTGGTGCATTCCGTATCCCATAAATAATTCATCTCCACCGTCTCCACTCAGCGTTACTGTCACATGTTTTTTTGCATGTTTTGAAACCAGCATGGTCGGGAATGCAGAACTGTCTGAAAATGGTTCATCATAAGAGTCTATAATTTCATGTAAAATTCCTTCTAAATCATTTTCAGTCATTTGGTAAGAGTAATGCTCCGTACCCAATGTTTTTGCTACTTTTTCCGCGTATGCCGATTCATCAAATTTACTATTCAGATACCCGATGCTGAATGTTTTAATTTTATCTTTTTTTATTTTCGATGCAATAGACGTAATTAAACTTGAGTCGATGCCACCGCTAAGAAAAGTACCGAGCGGTACATCGCTGATCATTTGTGATTCAACAGATTTGATTAATAAATCCTCCAGTTTTTTTTCAACCTCTTGCTCGTTTGAATGGGTTTCCGGGCTTATTGTTTTGTATAAATTCCAGAATTCTTCAAAGTGAAATTTTGTATTTGCACTTGTCTTTTTTACATCTAAAACAAGAAAATTACCAGCCGGGAATTTATAAATGTCTTTAAAAGCGGTATTAGGTTCAGACACAAATCCAATATGTAAAAACTCTGCGAATGATTGTTTATTTATTTCGAGTTTCTTATTGATTAGTTTTTTTATTGCTTTTATTTCAGAGGCAAATATGAATTGATTCCCGTTAAAATAATAAAACAAAGGCTTGATGCCAACCCTGTCTCTGCATAAGTAAATTTTGTCTTCCCGAATATCATAGATTGCAAAAGCAAAAATTCCATTTAACAATGTAAAACATTCGGTTCCTATTTTTGCGAAGGCTTCAATTATTACTTCCGTATCTCCGCTTGTATTTAATTTTAAATCCAGTTCTTTTGCAATTTCTTTGTAGTTATATATTTCTCCGTTGAAGACAATTACATATCTGCCACATTGAGAATAAAAAGGCTGTGCAGAAGCTTCCGACAAATCAATGATTTTTAAACGCCTGTGCCCGAAAGCCACAGTATTTTGTTCATTAAAGAAATAACCACAAGCCTCGGGGCCCCGATGGATTAATGTATCAGTTGATTGATAAAACAGACCCTTGTCTAATTCGTTGAGTATAGATGACCATCCAATAATTCCACACATACTATATTGGATTTAAGCCCATTTTGTTAAAATTTTATTTATTCCCTCTTCCAAGGATACCAGCGGTCTGTTTCCTATAAGCGTCTTCATGTTTGAAATATCCGGTAACCTTCGAGTCATGTCACCGTCTTTAAGCGGAGGCAAATGCACAATTCTGGAGGAGGAGTTGGTCATGGATATTATTTTATGAGCAATATCCAGTACGCTGGTTTCATTATCATTGCCAATGTTGATTGTGGTATTTTCCCATTCAGGAGAAAGAAAAGCGTTAACGGTCGCATCTATGTTGTCATCAATATAACATAAGGTTCTGCTTTGTGTTCCGTCTCCATAGATGGTGATATCCTGATTCTTTAAA
Source organism: Sphingobacteriales bacterium (assembly GCA_016721245.1). Classification (GTDB taxonomy): domain Bacteria; phylum Bacteroidota; class Bacteroidia; order Chitinophagales; family JADIYW01; genus JADJSS01. The sequence continues at coordinate 24,522 of JADKIQ010000009.1, read as the reverse complement.
GCTAATTTTATAAACTTGGCAATTACGAAGTCCTGAGACTGATTAGGCCCATAGGTGTTAAAGAATCGGAAAATGGTATAGTTCAGGTTGTATTCCTGTTTATAGGATTTCAGGAATGCTTCTCCGATATTTTTAACAATTGCATAGGGTAATTTTGAGTTTAAAGGTGTAGTGTGTTCATTTTGAGGAAACTCTACGGGTTCTCCATAAACTTCTGATGAAGACGAATAGAATACACGTTTTACCGGTGTATTTTTTGATAAATTTAAAATATTTTTGATGCCTTCGATATCATTTAATACACGAACAGGATTATCCAATGTACGTTGTACACCCACGGTGGCGGCATAGTGAAAAACATAGTCGATGTTGTACGACAGGAAAATTGGCATAATGTCGTCGTAAATGTTAACGTCGCATTTTATGAATTTCCAGTTTGTGCCGTCTTTAGGCAGTTTTTCAGCAGAACCAGTAAATAAATTATCCGCTACGATGACAAAGTTATCCGGATCCTGAATCAAACGTTCCACCAATGCGCTGCCGACATTACCGGCACCACCTGTTACTAAAATTCTGTTCTTATAATGTAAAAAGGACTTCATTTCTCTTGATTTAATAAATTAATAAGCATTTTATGATTCCATACACCCTGATGTCGAAGATGGAAAGCGGATGTTCCTTAATTCCTTTGAAAAAATAGGTCAGTGCCGTTCTCTTATGTTTGGACATGGCCAGATGTAAGGCCAGATATAAATAGCATTTGGAAACAAATGTATCCAGTTTGCCTTTGTATATTTTTTTAATCAGGGAATCGTTGGTACACGTCTCAATCAGCAGTAAGATTCGCGCAATCAAGGGCTTTTCTTTTACCACAAATACGCTTCTGGCATCGTGATTAAGGATGCTGGAGGTAATCACATTGCTGTAATGAATTGTATATCTGGCAGCCAAACGCAACCATAAATCATAATCTTCCGACGCAGATAGTGTTCTGTTGGTATTAAACGGATGCTGTAACGCCACATCGCGTCTCAAGAGAACTCCATTGCAACTGAGGTAGTTTCCGTTGATGAGTTTTTTATTAAAATCGGTGTTGCGATAGATATGCTGTTCTTTGATTATTTTCTTATTTATATCCATCACATTATAGGCCAGATAAATCATTTCAGGGTTCTGGTGTTTATGAATCAGTTTTACCGCTTCTGATAAATGATTTGGATATAAGTAGTCGTCAGAGTCAAAAAAGGTAACATAATCGCCCTTTGCCAGCTGCGTTCCGGTGTTTCGGGCAACCGCTCGCTCTTCGTTTTTTTTCTTATGGTAGATGATTTTCGGGTGATTCAGTGATAGTACCACTTCCTCGGTGTTATCCGTACTTCCATCATCCACTACTATAATCTCAAAATTCTGATAATCCTGAGCGATAGCCGTTTTAATGGAATCAATAATTAAATTAGCCCTGTTGTAGGTGGGCATAATAATCGAAAAGAAAGGTAAAGCCTTGTTGTTATCCATATCGTTCTTCTAACGTACCAATCATCAAATTTAAGGAAAAAAAGTTATCTTAAATAGTTAGTCCTGAATAATTGGTTGAAGTTCCACATTATCCGGATTTTCCCAGAAGTCAGCATCGCCATCTCTGGTCAGTAAAATCAACGGTACTTTGTAGCTGAAAATCCCTCTTTTGAATGGGTTCTTCAAAAACATAGCCTTTTTATATTGACTTATTAATACGTTGTCTGTCGGTTCCCAGGTGTAAATGTATTTAAAGCTGATTTTTGAAGTAATGGCCATAATGGTCTCTTTGAGGTACAGACGTTGATCGTTGTCCAGAAAATCAGCATAGACAATTTTCAGATTGTTGTTGTCCTCTTTTTGCAAAATTACCAGTCCGATGATGACGTTGTCCTTTTTTACTTTATAGGAGATGAATTTATGGAAAGGATGGTTGCTTATTTTCCAGTTCAGTACTTCTTTGTTATATACTTTGTATGCTGACTTGTAATATTTTTTGGTAGAGAAAAAAAGATCTGTTTCATCATCAAATACGCTGATTTGCTCCAGCTCTACCGTAGGTTTTGAGAACAGGCCCCGCATCTTAATCAACATACGGTGCTGAAAGATGTAATTGAAATTGTGCGGGTTTTTCCAATGCAGTTTGTTTACAAATCCATGATAAGAATTAGATCCGGGAATGCCTATCAGCTTTAATGTACCGAGTTCCTTAAAAGTATAATCATAGGTAAGGTTAGCTAATTTTATAAACAGACCTCGATTTCTGTAATTTGGGTGTGTCATTGTATCCATTGACTGGTAAATAACTTTCCGTTCACCATTTATCATGTATTCTTCCGGTATGATGCCATAAAAAGCTCCAACTTCATTTGTATCTGTATTGATGGTTTCATAAGCAATTACTTGGCCGGCAGGATTTTGCAAATATTTCCATTTAAAATAAGATTCTGAAACAGTTATACCAAAACACAAATTAAAGATTTCAGTAAACCGAGGGAGGTTTGTTGTCTCCACCAAGCGGTTTTCGATATTAATTGTATCTGCACTCATAAATTTATTGATTTAAATAATGTTCTGTTGATATAAAATTTTATTTCACCGACCGTCTGGTTGGTAATACCAATTCTTGGAAAAACCTGAGCATCGGATTTTTTATCTGTTGTAATATAAGAAGGATTGGTAGAGTAAACGAAAGGGTAATTATATTTTGCCAGGGCAGATAATGTGTCTTCATTGAAATGTTGTTTTTTCCCGAACGGAATGGCAAAATGTTCCATTGTAATACCGAACACATCTTTTACATATTGATGGTTATCTGCTATTTCTTTTTCTTGCAGCGTTTTTGAGCATTTGGCAAGATTATAATGATTGGAGGTATGATTGCCAATTGTAATTAGAGAAGATTGTTTTAATACGGCTTTCAAATCGTCTTTAGTGGCATAAATTTTATCCTTGGTTTTGTTTTCATTGTATTCTAACTTATCGTAATTCAAATTATCAACGGGCAATATTTTATTATTTATGAAGGCTGAATAGTTTGCGGCTGTTTTATCAATAAAAAGATTATTATAAAATGCGTTTAAATAATCAACGTCATTTTTGTGGATTGCTACATTGCTGCACCAAAGCTGATTTTTCTCTATTGCAGATTGGTTCAGAAATAGTGTATATGGAATATTCTTTTTGCTGAGCATCGGGTGGGCTTCGCTGAGTACAGAGTAAAATCCGTCATCAAAAGTTAAAACCGCGTATGCTTTTTTGTTGTCCAGCAAATGCTTTGTTTTTAATTGTTCTATAGAAATAATTTCAAAGTTTTTTATGATAAAATTAAGTTGTTTTAAAAAGACATTTTTTTCTGTTGAATAATATTCGGAATGATGATCCTCTGAAATATCGGATATGTCATGAAAACAAAAGATGAAAATTTTAGATTTAAGGAATGGCTTTAGTAAACTGACACTAAGCAACCGAATAATTATCTTTTTTATAAAACGCATCTAACAGATTTATTGATCATATAATTTTTCAAGAGCAACAATCATATTTGTTAACTGAAATCTATCTTTTACGTCATTGTAACCATTCTCAATAATTGTATTTCTCAGAGCAGCATCTGATATTAGTAATTCTATAGCATCCGCGATGGGTTTTGTTTCTTGGTGTGGTACAACGATTGCATTTCTGTTATTTATTATAAATTCATTTGCAATTCCAGAAAGTGAAAATACGGAAGGGGTTTTTGCTATCAGCGCTTCTACATAGGTTTGGCCGAAAGCTTCACACTGAGTGTCAATAGGGGTGTGTACATATACGTCAACAGATTTGTAAAAAGCACCCATATCTCTTTCGTAGGGTATTTCTATATAGTTCTGAACCGGAATATCTTTTAATAACTCCCGGACTTCATTTTTATAGGGCCCGAGTGCATTTGCTAATATTAATTTTGCATCAGGATATTTCAACAGCACATCGGCAAACGCCGGAATAATGTATTGCAGTCCCTTTAGTTTCAGGTATCTGGAAACTACTCCAATTACAATTACATTATTCTTTATCTGGTATTTTTCTTTAAATCGCGAAACCCTTTCCTCCGTAATGTCTTCATATTCCTCAAATAAAAAACCATGATTTATGGTGTGAATTTTTTTTGGATTTACATGCTCTAAATTGATTAAAACATCATCTACATTTTTGCATATGGAAACAATATCGGTAGCCAGAAAATTGATGACTTTATCAAAGAATACCGCTTTGGGAGAATCTACGTGATTTGCAATTGAATGATGTCGTGTAAATATTCTTTTTCTTACGCCAGCCAGTACTCCGGAAATGAGTCCAATAACATTAGAAAGAAACAATTGACAATGAATAATATCCGTTTTATTTTTAATCAGAAACGGAATGCTTCTGATGATAGCCAGCAGTAAACCGGTTTTGCCATGCACAGGAATTCTTAAATACGGATAATTGCGTTCTTTGACAAACGTTTCAATTTCAGTATTATCATTATTTAAAAAAATGAAACTTAACTGATATTTTTCATTATTCAAATAAGTGCATATCCACTCCATAGATATCATCTTATTAATATCAGAGATAAAATAGGTGATATTTTTTTTGGATGCTTTCAGTAGGTGTGATTTTTATTGTAAATATATGGTGCAAATTAGTTTTATACAAGAATGGGTTGTTCTGAAAATGAATTTTACAATAGATAATTACAGGAATTCTATAGCTTTACTATGTTTGGAAATAATACACCATTTGCCGTCACAACCGCATCGTAAATTTTGAATCGTATTTTTTCAGGAAGAAAAAGAAGTCGTTCCTTGTCTACAGCATCTATCATCCATTGGTTACAAAAAATACTTTTATAAATAAATGTTTTAAAAATATTGGGCAATACAACTTCACGAATACCGCCTTTATGTATTTCCGGTTTTATTTCAATTAATTTTTGGTGATAGAACTTATATTGACGTTGTCTTTTAATGGTATTGGTACAATTGAGAATAGCATCTGAATCATTGTTGATTACAATAGACTTTTTATTTATATAGAGACTTGTTTTTTCATTTTTAAATCTTACTGCAAGATCATAGTCTTCCGCATCATTTAATCGTTCATCAAAGCGTCCTATATTGATAAATTGTGTTTTGTGCAGGCTGAAATTTGCTGCACAGATATACGGGTATTCTAACAATACGATATCTTCACTAGTATCTATCTGTTTATTCCATTGGTCGTTGAGCCAGACCCTGTATCTTCCATAATCCGTTTCTGTTATAGTGTCATTTGGAATTAAAATTCCGACACAAACTGAGGCGGCGTGATGTGTATGAAAATTTATATGCTCTTCAACAAGATTCGGATAGGCAATCATATCATCATCCAAAAATATCAAAATCTCACCGCCAGCCTCGCTGGCGCCTCTGTTTCTTACAGCTGCTCTGCCTTTATTACTTTGTTCTATGATTTTTAACTGCGGAAGATTGAAAACTGTTTTAGTTAATACTTCCATGGTGTTATCTGTAGAACCATCCACCACTACAATTATCTCATCAGGTTTAACTGTCTGTTTTTCTAAACTATGAAGAATGTTGCAGATTTTATTTGATCCGTTATAAGTTGGTATTATTATGGAAACAGTCATTAATTTTTGTTTTTATGAACAGGCTGAATTATAAAGAAAAATTATAAACGATAATATTTTCCGAAAATTAGCATTGTAAAGTTACCATTAAAATGTAATCATTACAATTTTATCGCTATGTATTCCTTTTTGTTTCTTTAATTGCTTTAAGATATGTAATCGATGACAATAATCCAATTAGACGAAAGCTAAGCTTGTCAAAAAAAGGCAGGTTAGGTATTTTATTATACACAAATTTTATAACAGGAAAAAAAGGCAACAGGATGCTTAACAAATGCTGTTTTATAGCAGACATATCTATCATATCAGCATTGGACTGTGAGGTATAGCCTCTGTAAATTCTGTCCAGATATTCATCAATTTCCAACCTGTCTTTCTGATTGTGAAAACAGGTTATTTTCGTTATGATTTTTGTTGCAATGTTGTTTCTCTGAAGCCTCAAAGCGATATCAATATCTTCGCCCTGAAATAAAATTTTTTCATTGTATCCGTTTATTTTTTCAAAATTAACGGCAGAAATACAGAACGAACAACTTGCCACCCCTCCGGCTTCATTAATTTGCAGAGCAGGATTTATTTTTGTGTGCATTCTTCCTTCCAGCGTATGATAGCTGGAGTGTAAGATATAACGACCTATTTTTTTTACTTTTAAAGTTTCCTGCAGTTTTGCTGGATAAACCCAGTTGAGATTGAAACAGGAGTGCTCCAGCATTTTTTGTTCATACAGATTTTGAATAATTAAAAGTGACTCAGGAGTAATACTCATATCATCATCGATAAAATATAGCACATCGCCTTTTGCTGCTTTTGCACCTTTGTTTCTGGCTGCAGAAACACCGCGTTGATGATTCTCCAGCAGAGTCACTTTTTTGCATGACGGAAATTCTTTAATGGCTACACCGTCATTTACCACAATTATTTCCGCATCAAAGTTTTCAATAGATTTTATGGCATCATCCAGTGATTCTAAAAGTATCTCATTTCTGTTTTTGGTTGGTATGACAATCGAGATCAGCACGGCAGATATAGATAATTACAGGATGAATAAACGCCCGGAAATACGTTTCTTTAATTTAGACAGAAAGCTTTTTTGATAAACTTTCTCAAACTCCTGCAAATATTGTGGAAATTCAGTTTCTATGAATCTTCTTCGTTCCAGATATATCATCTCCTGATTGGCATGTTGAGAACTGATTCCTGTAGTATCAAATATCGATATAATTTCATCGATATGTTTATAGGCAAGATTTTTATCAGAAAACAGCCTTGAAACAAAGACGACATCGGCAATGATTCGGTAGGATTCGTCAAAATTATTTACTTTGGAGAAGAGTTCTCTTTTTACAAAGAGTGCCGGTTGTGGCGGAATGTCGTGCTGGTATCTTTTGTAGTATTCTACAACAGGAGTTGCCGGATTCTTAATAATCTTTGTGTTTTTAATATAGGAGGTGTTTCCGAAAACAACATCATTATTATCCAGGTTGTCTGCCACTTTCTGAATGATATTGTTGCTGTAAGCAATATCTCCGCTGTTTAAGAAAAAAATATAATCGCCACTTGCCATTTTTATTCCTTTATTCATGGCATTATACAGTCCGTTGTCCGTTTCACTTATAAAGCCTGAAATAGAATCGGCATATTTCTTAATAACATCCACACTTCCATCCCTTGAAGCACCGTCAACAATTATATATTCAATATTCGTATAACTTTGAGAGATTACAGATTGTATGGTCTTTTCTAATCCTACTGCATTATTTTTGTTAATGGTTATGATTGAAATTTTTTTCATACAGCAACATTCTCTTTTATGCTAATCTGTTTCTGACCTTTTGCAGGTTTTTTATGGCAATCAGATTGTCATAAATGTATCTTTTATTTCTTTTTTCCGGTATTAAACTCCCGTTTACATATTTATACCACTGGTAGCCGAGACTATGCATGATGTCATAGATTTCTAATACATTGTAACCTGCGGCTTCTGTATTACTCTCGGTAAACTCTACCATCAAAACAGGTTCAAATTTTGTCAGAAATTCTTTAGCGCCATTTAATACAAATTTTTCCCAGCCTTCCACATCTATCTTTACCAGAGCAATCTTTTCTTTATCAATTTCCATTAACTCATCATCCAGTGTGTGCACCGGAACCGTAGTACTTTTATTAAACATTTTCTTGTTAATGTTAGGCGCAAAAGTATCCCAGGCATCGTGTCCGGATTCTGAAATATTCAACGTTAATTCTCCTTTTTTATCGGAGATTCCGATGTTTCTTATTTCAACATTTTTAAACTTATTTAATTCTATATTTTCTTTAAGCCTTGAAAATGTAGCAGGAGAGGGTTCAAATGTAATTATCTTCCCGTTTTCTCCGATAATGCCGGATGCATAAATGGAGAACAACCCTATGTTGGCACCGATATCAATAAAGTAATCGTCTTTCTTCAGTATTTTTTTTAAAAAAGCGATTTCATTTAATTCAAAGTTTCCTTCAAAGATTAGTTTGGACAAAAGGCTGTTTTTATACAGGTTTATAGAGATGTTGTCCTGAAGCTGCATTGTAAAAGAAGTGTTTCCATCTTTGAACTTAGATTGCCACAGGACGTCTCTCTTTTCATTTTCAATCCGGATTCTATTATCTATATAGTTTTTCCGGATATCAAGAAAATAGGCAAATATTTTAAAGTTATACAGGAATGATTTTATTTTCTGAAGGTTTGTTTTTTCTGATGTCATTATTAGTTTTTTACGAATCGAAATATAATGGTATAATTGGTGTTTTCAGTATCATCCTGCTGCCGTTTATTCTATGCCAGCCACTTCTGATAATGAAATAAGCCACAAAGTTGAATAAATTATCTTGTTTTTAGTAGATTTTGCAACAATTTTATACATTTAATCTTAAGAGGAGAGAAGTTTCTCTCTAAAAATAGTTCACCGTTTTTTCGCATCATTTCGCTTTTCTGGCCGGAACTTCCTCCCATATGGTGTATGGCTTTTGTATCAGCAAGATACAAAATTTTATAACCAAGTTTTTTAATATCAATACACCATTGCATGTCTTCATAGTACATAAAGTAAGAGTCATCCAGCTTTTGCCCCGGCAATTTTAATAAGATTTCTTTTTTAAAGAGAAAGAAAGCACCCCAAACCCAGTCCACTTCTGTGTTGGTCTGATAGTTAAAGAAGGAGCCCAATAACAGCCTGCCAGCCTTTTCCTTTGAAACCAGTTTTTGAAGGCGAAACAGTTCAAAGAGCTGATATTTAACAGAAGGAAAGCGTTGGCCAACACTTTGTATGGTTCCGTCAGGGTAGGTAAGCATAGGGGACACGACCCCAGCATCCTTATGTCTTTTCAAAAAATCAGCACAGATTTGTATGGAATTTTCTGTTAGCTCTATGTCGCTGTTCAATAGTAAGATAAATTCGCCCGATGCTTGTTCTATACCAATATTGTTTCCTTTTGCAAATCCGACATTGTTGTCGTTCTTTATAAGGCGTATATCCGGGAATAATGACTTAAAAATCTGAGCGTCGCATTCAACGGAGGCATTATCCACTAAAATGATTTCAAATTCAATGTTTTTTGTGAAATGATAAACAGATTCTATACACTTTTTAGTAAGTGTAAACGTGTTATAGTTTATAATTATTACAGAAATCAATCGAGTTAAGATTTATACAACAGGCCGATACCAGCCCAGCCTTGGTTAACGTTTTCGATATATTCTTCGTATCTGTAGTTGTTTTTTATTTCATTCCAGCATTTATCTACTTCTACATTCCATGACACCGGATGTTTGGCGATATCGTGCATGGCAATAAATCCGTCTTCTGCCACCAAAGGTGTGTATAATTCTACGTCTTTTTTTACGCCATCATACGTGTGGTCACCGTCAATAAATAAGAAATCGATTTTTCTTCCATTCAGTATTTGTTTAACGCTGTTAAGATCCTGGTGGGAATACCCTGATGAGTTCTAATGTTTGGTTTTCTTTTGTTAAGCGCCTCCCATCCTCCCTGTTTTTTTCAATAATTTTGCAGAGCGATTCGATTTCGTAACGGATTTGTTTTATCCAGAAAAAACGTCTCCATTTATCTCCGTATATGAGCTCTATAAGTTCTGTTGCATTTAAACCCTCGGCATCTTTATTCAGAGCTGGTGCTATCTTGCGAAACTCTCTTTCTGCATTCCAGTCATTGATGTATTTTTTTATTTTGTAAAACATGTGGTTGTGTTTGGTTATTTTAATCCTTGTTAAATAAGAATTTCAGCCTCTGCCAGTTCCTATTGTTAATCCAAAAAAGTGATTTACTGTCAAGATGCAGAGATTTCTTTGTTCTTAAATTTACGATAAACTCTTCAATGTTTTTTCCATCACAGTAACCTAATTTCTGCCACACCGTACTCTTTAAAGGATGAAAATTGGAGATATACTGATAATTATAAACATCAATCGCTTTCCATAATTTTAAATAACTTTCTTTATTTCCAAAATCTGCATCATGTCCCCAGCTTGATAATTTATTTTCCAGTTCTTCTTCCCCTCTTGCCCATGTTTCATGGATTACAAAAAAGGGGCTTATATGGTTGAAGGAGTCAGTACGGCGTGCATTTTTATAAACGGTGAAGTTTGTGGCAAAAGGCATGGTCTCCAGCTGTGAGGAGCTGTTGTTTACATAGAGAAATCCGTTTTCGGTTCTCTTAATAAGCGAGACCCAGTTACAGCAAACATTGATTGGTTTTATGGTATCGGGGTCTGGAAAATGATTCGTCAGGTAATTGACAAAACCCTCAAAATCCAGAAAATATTCATCAGAGTCTACCTGAATATGCCATCCGCCCTTCCCCAGAAAGTCAGCCATCATATTTCGCTGCCGGTTGTCATTTTCGATGGAAGATAAATCAGGCAAACTGAAATTGTCTTCATAAATTTTTATTTTCTGCTGTATGTCAATTCGTGTAATAAAATCCTGAAAAGCAGATTCATCAAAATCATATTTTTTCCCGGACCAGCTGGTTCGGTTTTTATCTATAGATAAGCATATGGTATCTGCAGCATTGTAAACGCGGGGGATGGAATTTTTTAATAATTCCCAGTCATATGCTACACAAAAGCCAACTTTTATTTTTGGTTTATTCACTTTCTTGGTACCGTTTGAAGTAAAATGTAATTGTCTTTACTGGTGATAAAAGTAATGTTTTAAACAATATGGATAATGTTTTTCGGATGTTTTTTTCTTTTCTGAACTTTTGAATCAAGAAGAGATTGTAGTTAAATTGTATTTGAGCAACATTATTTTTATAGAAAGGGGTGTTTATTTTTTCTTGCTGATAATAATAATTGAGAATGCACATTTTTGTTTCGTACATTTTTTTGCTGGATAGCTGATTGTCTGTATCTGTTTTGCTGATAGAAGTTTCATGTACTCTATAGCGATACAGCGTCTCATTGATGCAAAAGATTGAATAATGCAGACCAATTCTGAAATAGAATTCGGTGTCAGTTGCAGCCTGTGTTTCTTTAGTCAGCAGAAATCTGTAATTTCCGATTTTATCAAAGATTATTCTTCTCATAACAGACAGTCCTTGTCTTAGGATTTGGTACTGCAGCATTTTATCTTGTCCGAGCTGAACCAGGGGAATCGTTGAGAACGGTTTCTCAACAGCAAAATCAGGCAGACTTATTTCAGATCCCGGGATGATGTTATCCAATCCGTCTATATTCACAAATTTTGTAAAAACAATCCCCACTTCAGGGTGCGAATCCAGAACCGCAACGGATTTTTCCAGAAACGAAGGAAGCCAGATGTCATCGGCATCTAATTTTACAAAAAGCTCTTTGTTACATAATTCAATGCCTCTGTTCCAGTTTTGCAGCATACCCAAATTGATTTCGTTTTGAAATACGCTTATCTTGTCAGGATATTTGGATTCGAACTGTTTGGCAATTAGAAAGGTGTTGTCAGAAGATTTATCATCTACAATAATTAATTCCCAGTCAGTATAAGTCTGATCTAAAACAGATTCTATTGTTCCGGCGATGAATCTCTCTGCGTTGTATGCAGGAATCAGGATTGATACACGAGGCATATTACCCAAGAATTGATTTGCATTTATTGATGAATCCGTCGGAATTATTTTCTCTAGAAAAAAATGCATGATAAATCAGGTCGTTGTAAGTTGTTCCGATTCCGAATTTATTGTGTACCGGATGATGCAAATACCATTTTTCTTCTTCAATATGCGTTGGCCACCAGTATTTTAAATTTCCGTTGTGTAGTTTAGCTTGTTCTGTAATATTCTGCCAGACATCCATTTTGGAATTTGCAGTAGCATCCGGATAATTCATCTTTTTAAGGAAATCGGTGGAAATGCCTACAAAAAAAGGAGAGATATACAGGTTTTTGGCATCGTCAATATGATTGGCAGTTTGCGCGGCACCTACAATAGTATTTTTGCTTTCTAATAATTCATTCAGTAAATGAACAATCCATTCTTTTTTAGTTGGAATGCAGTCAATATCAAAGAAAATCAAATAATCGGTATCGAGCGTAGTTTTGCAGATTTCATTTAAAAATCCCGGATGGTTGATTCCGTCATCCTTTATTTGATTAATGCTGATGCCAAATTTATCAAAAACCATTTTTTGATATTTAGGGATATCCGGGTTTATTTGGCTGTTGTAAAAGGTAAAAATCTTAAAAACAGATTTTTCTTTTCTTTTCTTTTTTAAAAACTTAAACATTAGACTGTGTTTTATTTAGTAATCTTGTCTCTTAAATTCATCATCGGGCGTTCTATATATTTATACATACATACAGACAACACATAGAGCAGAACCCAGTAAGTAAAATAATCAATACACGTTGTAACAGTAATAGTTAACTGCAAACGGGAGTAAATTTTATTGTGTATAATGTCATCGATAACAAACTCTCTTATGAAAGAAAAATTCAGAAGATACAGGGAATATGATATGATGCTGGTGATGGTAACAGCTTTGTAGATCTTCCCCGAGCCATTTTTTAAAGTACTCAGAAAAGGCAAAGAAAGCAGGGTGGAAAATGAAATAAGCGTAAAGTAAAATATGCTTAAATAGGCATTTGGTGTGCCAGGGATTATGATGCTGATTAATATAAAAGAAAATATGGCGATATAAAACAATGTGTTTTTATGTTTTAGCCACAGGTTTTGATGATAAAAGGCAAAATAAGCCCCTAAAACTCCAAACATCAGACTGTCTAATCTGGTAATGACTACTTTTCTGATATAAGAATCCCAAAAAACTATCAATGGTTTCATTATTTTGATAAATATGGAATCGTATGAATATTGAAAAAAGAATAAACGAAATTATTGTATAAAGTATTACTGCCTTTTTGTTGTTAAATAGTTTAAACAACAGATATAAAGAAAAAGGAAAAGCAAGGTAAAACCATTCTTCTACCGTAAGGCTCCAGGATTCCGGAAAAAAATCAAGCTTTTGATTATATAAATTTTGTAAAAAGAAGAAGTATTTCCAGACAGAACTGATATAGAAAGAAGCATCTAAAACAAGTCTTGGCAGAATCAGTAATAGCAGTGTAAAATAATAGGCAGGCAATGTTCTCATCCATCTCCTTGTCCAGAAATTTATTAAATCTTTTGTCTTAAAATCGGTTCTGTTAATTATTTTTATCAGAATGCTGCCAATAAGAAAGCCACTTAACACAAAGAATATAGTAACCCCATCAAAGGGTAATATTTTCTGATGTATTTTAGACAATTTCTCCGGCAAAATATCAGAGGCATGTCCGAATATCACAAAAAATATTGCCAGAAACCGCAAAATATCTAACCCATATACTCTGTTGTTGTCTATTTTTATGTGTAGCATTTAGTGGGTTATATTATTATTCTTAGAAACTCCATTCTTGATAAATAATATTAAAGGCAAATAAAAAAATTGAATTAAATGTATTATCTCCTGTAAATTTTATATAGAAAATAATCCTTATAATCAGAGTGTTTTCTTTAGTAAATATTTTTAATCAAAATCCACCGATTAGAAATAACAAACTTTTAGCCAAACAAATATAATTATATTTTTTTAAAGGTTGTTGATATTTACAGGCGATTTTATTTTTTAGAGCTTAGATACAAATATATTACTTTTATAGTATACTTCGGGATAGGGCGGTGTAATGGCTTTTGCATTATAATTTTAGAATGATGTGCATTATAAGCCTGTTCATAGGAACATAATTTTCCAAAAAAGCCTTCAATTCCAAAATAATCAAATCTATTGGTGTATTTATAAATTTATCTCTTACTAAATCTAAATTTACGAAACAAAATTGTTCCAGAATAATGAAATTTTGAGAATTTATTTGGGCCATAATCACGCTATGCTTATCCAATTTTTCATTTGATAGATTTACTCCGTATAAAACATACTTCTTTAAAAATACTTCCTTGCAGAGGTCAAATTTATCTGTTAAAAAATAATGCATTAGTTTTATCCAGTCGGTTATATTTTTATTGTCGGTTTTGTTACGCCTTTGCTGTGCAGATAGGTTAAAATGCTGTAATCAGATAGATCGGTGCTTTTACGCATTCTGTCAAAGCCGGGTACTTCACCGAAAGGGAATTATCTGTAAGGTAGATTTCTGTAACCTTAGGATTTTTTAAGAATCTTTATGATAGCTCTTTTTCTGAAAATTCCTGTCAAACTGGTCCAGCGTTACATTTACAACAATGGTGTCATGCGGCACATTGCTCAATAGAAAGAGCGTTAGCTCTTTCCAGTGATTTTTAGGATAAAGATTATAGAAGATGATGGATTTCATTTGATCTTAAGAACTTTCTTTTTATCGTAAATTTAAAAAATGAAGCATTTTTGTTTAATCTTGAATTTTTTCCTCAACATATTTTTGTTCATTCCGAAAGAACTTGAATTGAAAACTTCAAATAAACAGCTTTGTTTAATAAAAATATTATTATCCAGATGCTCTGCTTGTAGCTTTCTACATCACTTTCTGTTTTTGACATAGAATTAGGAATATCTCTGTAGTAAAAATGAATTTGATCTATATAAGAAATCTGGCTTTCTTCATCTAATAATTGTATCCAAAACTCCCAATCCTCGAAACACTTTTTTTTCCGGTAGCCTGCGGTATTGTCATAATCCGTTCTTTTAAACATGGCACTGCAGTATATGTAATTCTTTAGTAATAGGTTTTTATAACTATATCCAACAAAACCCCAAACGTCTTCAGATGCTCCAAATCGTTGTTGTTATCTTTGAAGATTTTTAACTGAGGCTTTTATTTTCATTAAAACAAAGCTCTCCGTAGACGTTCCTTAATTGGTCATCCGCATCCAGGCAAACAAGTATATGCTTGTAAAATAGTCTAATAATGGTTTGTGCTTGAATTGTTGCCTATCATCCAATTTTCCTTCCATTTTTCAGAAATTCTCGGTTCATGAAACAAACTCCTTGACTACTGCCTCTAAGTTGTCATTGGACCCGTATTAACAATGATGCATTCCCAGTTTTAGGTTTAGTTTAATAGTGAAAACCGAAATAATTTCAGGTAAATATGATGCATGGTTATAACAAGGCACTATTATTGAAATTAAATCTCATCTGAAGTTTAAAGATTTTATTAAGGTAGTAAGACATCAGGCTAAAATTACTTTAAAATTTTTGATATTTTCAGTATAAAAAAAAGTTTTTAAAAGGAATTTTTCAGGGTTGATCAAAATTATGAACAGCACATAGTACAAATTGATTCAATGTGTCAATTCGTTTGCAATATTTAATATTGTCTGTTTTTATCTGCAGAATTTGTTGCTTTATCTGTTCTTGCTTAACAACACTCATGTTGTTTCCATGAATGACATAGGTAGTTAAAGTATCATTGTAAAAAAGAAAGTCGTATCCTTCTCTTGCCAGTTTAAACCAGGTCGGATAATCTTCAAAAAAATAGTTGCTGCAATAGCCACCTGATTTCTTAAGTGGAACTGTTTTAATAACAACACTAATGGCACAAACCATGTTGGTTTCAAATAAACATTCCAGCAGATATTTATTTTGCAAAGTATATAACTAGTCATTATGCTTACTGAATAAATTTTTAAAATTGACGGTGGAGGTATTGCAGGAATAAAAGGACCAACAATATTTTTTATTTCTTTGCTTTCATAATCCATTTGTCTTAAGTTGGAATAGACCAGGATTTCATTCTCGTTTGATTTTTCGAGTATCTCCACACTGGTATGTAAGAAATTGTCATCCCATAAATCGTCCCCAAGAAGAACCAAATACTTGCTGTTTAAATTTGATAGTCTTATAATTTCATTCAAGTTGTTTGAGATTCCTTTGTTTTCTTTTCGGCGGATGTAATTGCAATTGAGCTGTTGCTCGTCAATATATTTTTGTACCAGATCCGCAGAAAAGCCGTCGGTGGAACAATCGTCAATGATAATGATCTCCAGGTTTGGATAGTGCTGTTTTTTTATACAGTCTAAAGATTCTACTACAAATTTCCGTATTATAGCAAAGTACTCCAACCGTTACTAAGGGATAGTCTTTCATCTAATCCCAAAGTTATTAAGTTCGACGCATATTTTTCCTGATATTTTCAGCAGTCAGTCCCGGATAAATGGGCAGACTCAATACCTCAGCATGGATTTTCTCACTGACAGGAAAAGACATCCCCTTCCATTCCTTATAGGCGGATTGCTGATGCGGCGGAATCGGATAATGTATAACGGTTTGTATTTCCTTTGCTGTCAGGTATTGCTGCAGCCTGTCTCTTTCCTTATGGCGTATCAACAGATGCCAGACATGTGCCCTTTTCATCTGTTGCTGAAGGCAGTGTAATGGACGGATGGCTGATATTCTCCGGATAGTACTGGGCAATTTGCTGCCGTTTGTGATTGTCGGCATCCAGGTCTTTCAGTTTTATCGACAAGAGTGCCGCCTGCAGTTCATCCAGGCGGGAGTTCGCGCCTTTGTATTTGTTCCTGTATTTTACCTCAGAGCCATAATTTCGGAGCGCAGACAGGACTTCCGCCAGGGCATCGTCGTTCGTGGTAATGGCACCGCCATCCCCCAGGGCGCCCAGGTTTTTACCGGGATAAAAACTGAAACCGCTGGCATCACCCAGGTTGCCACTTTTTCCGTTTTGTATAGCGCCATGTGATTGCGCAGAATCTTCAATTACTTTAAGGCTGTATTTTTTGCTATCGCATTTATAGCATCCATATCACAAAGCTGCCCATAGAGATGAACTGGCAGGATAGCGACAGTTTTTTCAGAAAGCTTTTCTTCTATTTTAGTGCAATCAATTAAATAAGTTCCTATGCATGGTTCCACTAAAACAGGAATTAAACCCGCTTTAGAAATAGCCAATATACTGGCGATATAGGTGTTGGAGGGAACGATGATTTCGTCGCCTACGCTAAAAATGCCCAATTCTTTATAGCCTTCAATTATAAGAATTAATGCATCTAACCCATTTGCTACGCCAATGGCATGCTTAACACCACAATAAGTCGCAAATTCTTTTTCAAATTGCATTACTTGTTCACCCAAAATGTACCAACCGGATTGTAATACATTATCAAAAGCAGCTTTGAAGTCTACTTCGTATTTAAGATTTATTTTTTGTAAGTCTAGAAATTTAATCATCGCTCTTTTTTTCTATTATAAAATATCCACCGGCTTTTCGGCTTCCTCTTCTTTCTATTAATTGTTTTTTTACCAATTCTGCTATTTGTCTTTCAATGGCCTTTATTGGACGAAGCAATTCTTCTGATATGCTCTTTCCTTGAATTCCTTCCTTCTTTTGGATTAACTCCAATAATATTTTAATCCCTCATTCGCATTTTCATTATACGGTTCAATTGGAAAACTCATCCGAACTCAATTATCAGAAAATTTAAAATATTCTCTGCCATAAGTTAATAACACTCTGGAATCCCAGAACCTAATTTTTTTTACTAATTCCAATTTTTTAAAAATTCGCATTATATATTATCTACAACAAAATAACCACCTGTTTTGCTGCACCTCTAAATTCAATTTTACCATCTTCTCTCAATTGTTTTAACCAGCGTTCTATTGTTCTTCTTGAATGTTCATTTGCTCTATCAAATCGTTTTGTGTTAATTCCTCTATTTTTAGAAATTAACATATACAAACTTTTTACACCGCCATTTACACCGCCATTTACACCGCCATTTACACCGCCATTTAATTCTTCATTAGTTTTTAAAGCTGTTACGCTCTCACCTCCTTTCTCCATCGGGAAACTCATTCGAACATAATTATCCGAAAATTTAAAACACTCTCTGCCATACGTTTGTAACACCCTTGGTATTCCTGAACCAAATTGTTCTACTAATTCCATATCCTTGAAAATACGCATTATTTCTTTGCTTCGAGGGATAGATACACCATCAAAAAACTCATCTTCCGACAAACCTTGTGGCAAACCTCCAGGAAGTAATCTCAAAACGATTGCTGAAAAATTCAAATTTAGGTGCGAGTTCGTACGTATAATCATTATGCACAATTGCATTGATTACTGCTTCTCGCAAAGCTACGGCATTCCATTGTCGTCTTTCGATACGTTGCTTGGACGTTATTTTTGTGAAAGTCTTATTCTCTAATTCTATTTTGTCTAAAACCTGCTTCGTAGCTCGTATCAAAGAACCAAATCCGTATTCTTCGCTCTGAATTAAATCCACTCTGTCCAAACCGCTGTATTTTGCCACCTTAACCGAAGTTGTATTATTATCAGCTAATAAATAAGCAACATAATTGTAGTGTCCGTCTTCATTGAGCAATTCTAAATTTTTGGCAAACTGTTCGTTAAGTGTTTTTCCTCCTGTGTCGTAGTAAATCTGTAATTGCTGAAATTTCAAATCCTGTCGTGGCGATTTTATTTTCCCGATATTGTTGCGTGTACGTTTGGCAAATAAATCTTCTATCATTCGAGTATTCATCGGCTCGGAAGCACTACCTACGAATAAATGTTCCTTTTCTGACAAACCGTATTTTTTGATGTAATAAGGTCTTTCGTAACCACTTGCTACGATAAGTTTGATGATGTTTTTTCCATTTTTTTGTTCTTTGACTATATCAAATAATCCCAAACAAGATGGAACAATATTATTTTTAAGTCGGTCTTTGATTTGTAGCTGCATTTGATCTGGTTCGTTTATTCCAATTGCATTTCCGTTGTCATCAATCCCTATATAAATAATTCCACCACCCAAATAATTCAAAAACGCTACCACTTCTTTTTCTAGGTGGTCGGTTAGTTTTTGTTTATATTCTATGCGGTTGGTTTCCAAATTTATTAAGTTTTATTTATGCCAATTTAATCATTCCGTTTGTTATAAGTAATTTTCTCAGTTTTATCTATCGTTCCTCTTTGTATTTCGGGAATCTCAAGCTAAACTGTATTTGTAGGAAGGTCTTTGGCAATTACACTTACTACATCAATTAGAACACTCTCTCCAATTGTATCTCCTGCAATAATTGTAGCGTTTGCTCCAATGTATATTGAAAGGCTTTCTTCCAACATTTTTACCTCGTTTACTAAAACGTACCAGCCAAAGCGAAATGTTTGTAGTAATTTCTGTTCAATTTCTTGCTGATGGGCTAAGTTTATTTTTTGTAAGTCTAAAAATGGAATCATATTATTATGAAAATTATAAATATTAACAGTAAAATATTGTTATTTTATAATATATTCATAAAAATCATGTACAACTGCCCTTGAACCAAATCCTTCTTTTTGTGTAATTAGTCCATTATTTAAATGTCGTCCATTATTTTCTGTTGAGATACCAAAATCAAAATATGTTTTATTTTTGAAAACCTCTGTGATTAGCTTATTAAGTACAAAGTCTAAGGCTCCTAAATTCCTTCCTTCTGTAGAATTTGCTAAATATTGAGTATGTACGATTTTTTCATTTTCAAAGATTAAAGTTCCGGCTATTATCCTATCCTCTTTCTTTGCCACAAACAATTTAATATTATCAGGGAAATTTTTTATTAATTTTTCAATTTCTATAGCGTTATGTACAGGGCTTACTCCATGTTGTATTAACAATGTTTCTTCTAATATTTTCCAATATTCCTCTATTTTATTGGATTGTTCAAAAATCAAGTTATTTTTTTCTGCTTTCTTTATAGCCCTTCTTCTTTGTTCCTGATATTCTATTCTATCCTTTAAATTAATAGTGCTAGAAACGTCTCTTCTAATCAACTTTGCATCATTAACAAATAATGCATATCTATCTTCATCAGATGGTTGCTTATGATAAATATATGGGATACATTTATATATAATTTTTCTATTTTTCTTTTAAGCAAAATTCATTTAAGGAAATAAATATTTCTAACATGGTATTCACTTTTTATATTTTCGTCAGTTAAAAACCGCCGAAAGTAAGCCCTTGATGAGAATACAATATATTATCTTTTATATTGCAAGGTAAAATAGAAATTATTGTTTGTTTTTCATCAAATACAAATAAAGAGAAATCTTCGAATCTATCATTGTGATATTCCATGTAATCTCTCTGAAAAAAGAAATGAGAGTTTTTTGCTTTTTTCACAAATTCATCCCAGGTTGCTTTGTATTCATCAGTGTATCTTATTATTTCCATAACCTCTGCCCCATTTTTAGTATAGTACCAGCACTTAGCTTTTCTTTTGTATCAAAATCAATCAAATCTTTAATAACTAGTATCCCATCTTGTATTTTAATATATGCTTCATTATTTTCAATATTTATGACTCTACCGTTATGCATTTCATATTTCATATCAATAATTGTATGATTTACCACTTCATATAGCCTATCTTTTATTTTTATCATTGGTAATGGATATGGTCTAACTAGCGCTCTAAAAAACATATTTATAAATTGATTGCTTCTGTTATAATCTATTAGGCAATCTGTAATGTTTCTTTTAGCAACCCAAGAAGCATTTGTTCTATTTTGCTTCAATGGTTGAATTTTTTTAGTAATAAAGTCAACAACAACTCTACCTAAATTTTTTCTACATAATCGTCAAACAGGCACATTATTTCGTGTGATGTCTGGTTTTGATATACAATTTTAAATTGTTCAAGTATGTCTCCATCATCAATATACTCATTCATTAAATGGATAGTAAATCCTATTTCTTTTTCAAAATTCAACATTGCCCATACGAGGCTATGCATTCCTCTGTATTTTGGAAGAAGTGAAGGGTGGGTATTAATAATTATCTTATTTGCTAAGGTATCTTTGGGGATAATAGAATGATAACCTGCACAAATGACTAAATGCGCAGTACTGTCTTGGATGTCTTTAACAACAATATCACTATTTCTCAACATGTTAAGGATATTATTGTCGTTAGTAATTATATCAATCTGGGTAAAAAATGCTGTAAAGACTTAAGGGCAACAATTCCACCATGCCCATTACCTGCAAATGCAATTTTTTTACATTATGAGAATTACTATTGACTATATTTAAATTTAATGAATCCATCTATATATCCTTGAATTTAAATTTGAATTTTAATATTTTTCTTTTTACATTACTTTACAGGATGAAGTTAATTGATAAATTTATAGGATTATTAAATTATACTTTTGAAAGTTTTATAAACTCTGCATAATCTCTAATATAATCTGATTCATCATATTTAGAAGATGCTAATACAACCTGAACTGCATTGTGAGAATATTTCATAGTGTGCCAGCAAAACTTAGGCAAATATAGACCTTCATTGGGGTTCTCTAAAACAAACATTTCTCGCTGTTGTTCGGGCATCTCTGTAGTAATTTCAATTTTTCCTGTTACAGCTATTAATATCATTTCAGTATTGTAATGAGCATGTTTTCCTCTGATTATGCTATTTGGAGTATAGTAAGCCCAAAATATTCTTTTAACTTCAAATGGAATTTGCTTGTTATTTCAGCAATAGATAAATAACCTTGTTCTAGGCTACCAATAGATGGAAATTTGATAATTTTTGGAATTAACATAATTAATAATCTAAGGTTTTTATTAGTTTAGCTGGTAACCCTCCGATAATAGAATTTGCTGGAAATGATTCTGTAACAACAGCACCATTTGCAAATCACACTATTTTCTCCAATTGTTACCCCTTTAAAATTGTTACATTAGACCCAACAAACACGTTTTCTTTTATATTAACATCAATAGCTATGTGTCTACCTGAATTTCTATTCTTAGGAGATAATTCATGAAAGTCAGAATCAAATATAGTAACATTTGTACCAATTAGAACATTACTGCCTATAGAAATACTTGATTTCTCACAAATTATTTTCAAATTGTTATTGCAATATATATTATTACCAAATATTATATTTGAACTAAGTGTTCGAGCTTCTATGTGAATACTTCCATCATAATAATAAGGCGATGGAAAGTAGCCTAATTGTACATTATCTCCAAAAATGATATTGCCTTTCCCTATAAATAAAACAGGTTGCTTGATTATTGGAAATCCCTTCAAGTTTATTTTACTACTTAAACTTGAAAAAATTAATATTCGAATCCGTTGGTAATACCTCAGAATAAATATGGAAAATAGTTTCTTCATTGTTTAATATTATTCAATAAAAGGATTATTAAAGTCATGATTAAACTTTGTTTCAAAGTTAAGCTGTGGTCTGATAACGCCTGGCATTGTTGCATAATTATTTCCGATTGCCTCATTTAAAATCTCAAATCCGATAATATTATCGCGTCGGTACAAACTGTATCTTTGGTTCTCACCGAATAACAGATTAAAATAGTAATTTCCTGCGTTTAATATATTTGCATCAATTTCAAAAGTGACAATATAAATACCACACTTAGAGTCTTTTTGAGATGTTAACACCTCTCCTGTATGAAATACAATAAATTCATCTATTGTTCTTAATTCTACACCGACAGCAAGATTAATATTTTGCTTATGATTATAAAAAATAAGTTTACATTTTACACCAGACGATATCTTAAATTCACTTCCTTTAGCAGCAGTTACATTAAATTCTAATATTCTAATATTCTCATTACCTAATGCAGTATGAATCTCTCCAGAATGTACATAAGAAGATAAACTATCTTGTTGTTTTTGGTAGTAATCTATAGCATCTATTTGTGTGCCATTAAAAACATTAGTGCCATTTTCTAATACTATCCCTTTTTGGCATAGTGTTTTTATAGCAGCCATGTTATGGCTTACAAATAAAACGGTTCTTCCGTCATTGCGGCTAATGTCCTGCATCTTGCCTAAACATTTTTTCTGAAACTCGGCATCGCCAACGGCTAATACTTCATCTATCACCAATATTTCAGGCTCTAAATGCGCTGCTACGGAAAACGCCAACCGAACGTACATACCGCTGGAGTATCTTTTTACCGGAGTGTCCACATATCTTTCCACGCCAGCAAAGGCAACTATTTCATCAAACTTTTGGGTTATTTCCGCTTTTCTCATTCCCAAGATGGCTCCATTCAAATATATATTCTCCCTGCCTGTCATTTCTGGATGAAACCCAGTGCCCACCTCTAATAATGAAGCAATTCTTCCTCCAAGTTTTATGTTGCCTATGGTCGGGCGCGTTACTTTTGACAATATTTTTAATAGCGTAGATTTACCTGCGCCATTTTTACCTATTATACCAACTATATCTCCACGTTCAATTTCAACATTAATATCTTTTAATGCCCAAACATATTCAGCATCACTGGCCTTTGTTCTGTCGTTAACTTCCCCTATCTTTAAAAAAGGGTCTTCTTTTCCTCTTAAGCTTGCCCACCACCGATTGATATCATGGCTCAGTGTGCCCGTGCCTACTGTTCCTAGTCTATATTGTTTGGATAAATCTTCTATCTTAATTATTACATCACTCATATTCTTATACGGTATCTACAAAATCTTTCTCAATTTTATTAAATATAAAAACACCTAAAAATAGTATTATAACTGTAACAATGAAACTATAACCGAGCATATACCATTCAAACGAGGGGGTGTGTAAAAATCCTTTTCTAAAACACTCTATAATACCCGTCATCGGATTTAATAAAAATAAAAATTGTTTGTCTTTCGGAATCGTGGACAAAGGTAAAATAACAGGAGTAATATACATGGCTAATTGTATGCCAAATGCCATTAGAAACCGTAAGTCTTTGTATTTAGTGGTTAATGCGGAAAAAATAATCCCCAATCCCAATGACAACATACCCATTAATAGAATTAACAATGGTAGCAGAAGTGCATAGGCATTGGGTAGGCTTGCTTTACCCAAAATAATATAAATGATATATACTAAAATAAATAAAGAAAGCTGGATAAAGAACCGTAGTAAATTAGAAACAATAATAGATACTGGCATAACTATTCTAGGAAAATATACCTTGCCGAATAGTGCAGCATTGTCCACAAAGACAGTAGCCGTTTTGGTAAAACTTTCAGAAAAAATACCCCAAATAGTAACCCCTGAAAGATAAAATAAAATAGGAGGTATTCCGTCCGTCGGAATTTTTGCTAAATTGCCGAAAATTATAACAAAATTAGAGTAGAAAGAATAGGTTGGATAATATACCAAAGCGGACCCAATATGGTTTGTTTGTACATCACCACAAAATCGCGCTTCACCAACATCAGAATTAAATCAGAATAATTTATTAGATCTATCCAAATATTTTTTATAGCGCCAGATTTTGCGTCTATTATTTCCACCCATTTTGTATCTTTATTCATTTGTAATTTAAAATAAAGCGTAAATTTAGTGTATGAAAATGATATTTAGACAATTATTTTTTATTACT
>JADKIQ010000008.1 GCA_016721245.1 Sphingobacteriales bacterium | reverse complement strand
CCCGCCACCGGAATTTCTGTCGCGCACGAGATGCAAGGTATCTAACAGATTCATCGCTGCCGAGGTAATCAGCAGGTCAATATTTTTTTGAACTTCGTGGTGACTTTTAAACGTTTTCCGATTTTTTGTTTCGGCTTAAAATGCTTTTTGATGGTTTTATAGTATTCATCAAAATGAGAAACGGAATTTCCTTTTTAGGAAATCGTGCAATCAATTATGCTCTTATAAAAGCACATAGGAGTATGCCTAAGTTAAAAGTAATAAGACGAAAGTTGTAAGAGGTTGAATTATTTACTTATTACTTACGCCTTGTCTTATCGGTTGTTCGAAATGTAAAGGCACTCCTTTCTTCAAATATACGTTTACGCCATATTCTGTGCGAATAATCTGGAATTGAAGGCTCTGAAGTTGAGTCCCATCCCGTAACCGAACTGCCATTTGTTTTTATACTGATTGTTTTCCGTAAAATAGCGGTCCCACGCATATCCTGCATCAAAGTAGGCCGTGAGGTATAAATTGAGTGGCAGATACTAAGCCATGAAGAATTTAGGATTCCGGCATTCTGCCTTAAATTTCTGGATTTTACTCAACTGAAAACTGAACACACGAAAGCGGTACTCATTTTTAAACAATAGAAAATGCTGCCCGTCTATTACGTTCAGCTCATAGCCTCTTACGGCATTTTCTTCGTAGCCGAATGATTTGATGTATTGTAAATTATAAGGTTGTTTTAAAGGCCAGGAGAACTGCCATTTAATCATTGCAGCAGCAGAAAATCTCGGATGTTTTTTCCATTGAAAGTATTTTTGCTCAACTGAAACCTGCAGTGGTCATACGTGTTTTTCATGAAACCTAATCCGTAATTCATAAAAATTGACGACGCAAACCAGCCTGCCGTCGGATAGGTTCTGACATTTCTGTAATCGGTAACAAAGGTATCCGATTTTAAAATACCGCTGTCTTTATCCCCTAAAAAATAATTGGGATTTGCAAAAGCAGAATCGCTGATGGCTGAAAGTCCGTATCCTGTCGTAAAATAATGCGTGTTTGTGAATCTGACGGCGATAGAAATCTGCGGTGTGATTTTCTATTTTTGCAGCTGCAGAGATTTGCCCAAATCCATAAAGGCAAGTCTGTCATCCACCGTATTAAAGGCAATTCTCTTCGTTCGCAGCATGGTGTAAAAATAGATAATCCTACCTGCTCTTTTCTTCTGTTGAACTGCGGAATGGAATAGCCAATATCCAAACGTTGTGCAAAGCTAAAACTGATGCCCATCTGCAGCACGTCATTTCTGCCGGAAAGATTTCCCCCATTTACCTGTGCTCCCACGTACCGCAGGCGTTTGAAATCGTGATTGTACTGCTTCCACCATTCCACTACGTTACGGTCGGCAAATTTGATAATGGGTGCAGGAATAATCACCCAGCGTTCGCGTACCTGTATAATCAAATCCAGGCTGTCGTCTTCCCAGTTCTTGATGTTTACATTTACTTCATTGAAAAGTCCGATATTGAAAATATTTAATCGCTGCTGCAGCAGGGTTGCGTCCATTTCATTTGCCGGAAAAGAATCGTTTTCATGAATCGTCATCTCGCGGTGAATGACGAAGGGCTTGGTTTTTTTATTTCCGGTAATTATAATGTGTCTAACTTTTAAATAGCTGACAGCTCTTGCGAATGTGCACAGTAAAAAGCAAAAAACAATAAGTAAAGAATGATTTTCTTCAAGCCTTATAATATTAGAACAAAGGTACGAGAATAAATGAGCTATTTAAGGTATGTGTGGATGTGGAAATGTGAAGAAGTGTAAATGAAACCGCTTATTTATCAGGGATGAAACAGGAATAATCCAAAGACCTGTCCAAACATTCCGACTAAAAATCCCACATATACTTCTTTGATAGTGTGTGCACCGAGATATAACCTTGCAGAGGCGACAGCGCCGGTCAGCAGTATCATGGCCAGAAAGTAGTAACTTAAATCGGATGGTGAAACGAAGACGAGCAACATAATGGCTGTTAAAGCGCCGCTAACGCCTACCATGTGTAAACTCACTTTATAAAAAACATTGATAACAAAGGATGCAAACAGAGACACCAATACACCCATCATAAATACTCCCATCATGTAGGGAAAATTGATTTTGCGGGTGGCAAGATATGCCCAAACATAAAATATAATGGATGCCACCAGCGGAATGATGCGCTGTTTGTGATCGGGCATTTCCAGGTCTTCAATAAAACCCAGTTTACGCATGAGCAAAATGGAAATAGCCGGAAACATAAAGGTGTTAATAAAGATTACAGCTATAACAATACCGGAAGATAAACCGGCAAATGAAAACGGATTGGTATACAACAATAATAAGGTAAACCAGGTAGTCATCAGCAGGGGATGAAAGAGGTAGGAAAGTATTTTGGATAAGATTTTAATCACTTATTAGTAGTTTAAATTGATTGAATGGTTTGCAAATTTTCCATTTTTTACAGCAGGGTACCACTTAGATTCTTCCATCAGCTTTTATTTTGTCTATTTGTTGCTGACTAATTGAATTTGAAGATTCAACATTGACATTACTTACGTGGCATCACCTCTGCTCTGTCAAATATTTCGGGTTCACTCAAGGGTAATGAATCCGTAACGACAGAAGTTTGCGCTCTCAACACAAACCCTGCACAAAAAAATATAAAGAGCAGGAATAATTTTTTCATCGCAGTTGTTATAACTCTTTTCTTAAACGCGCAACTGGTATATTTAATTGTTCTCGGTATTTTGCTACGGTTCTTCGGGCAATGTTGTAGCCTTTTTCTTTGAGCTGTTCCGTTAAAAACTCATCGCTCAGCGGCTTGGATTTATCTTCTGCGGAAATTAAATCTTCCAGAATTTTTTCACTTCGCGCGTGGATACTTCTTCTCCGCCTTCCATCTGCAAGCCTTCTGAAAAGAAATGTTTTAAAGAAAAAACACCAAATTCCGTCTGGCAATATTTACTGTTGGCCACGCGTGAAACAGTAGAAATATCCAGACTGGTAATTTCAGCAATATCTTTCAGAATCATCGGACGCAGCTTCATTTCATCTCCCGTTAAAAAATATTCTTTCTGGAAAAAAACAATAGCTTCCATCGTAACAAATAAAGTGTGCTGGCGTTGTTTAATGGCATCAATAAACCATTTTGCAGAATCTATTTTTTGCTTGATAAATACTAGGGCTTCTTTCTGTTTCTTATCCTTCATGCTGCCTTTCCCGTAAGACGTCAGCATTTCTTTAAACGAATCACTGATGCGTAAGTCCGGTGCATTTTTGCCGTTCAGCAAAACTTCCAGTTCGCCGTTGTTATTCTCCACCGTAAAATCTGGAATGATGGTTTGGTGATTTACGGAAGATGTTTCGGAAGCACCGCCCGGTTTTGGGTTCAGGTGTAAAATAACATCAATCGCTGCTTTCAGAGTCGCTTCATCAATATCCAGTGCTTTCAGTAATTTATCGTAATGCTTTTTGGTAAATGCATCAAATTGTGTGTTGATGATTTTCAGCGCCAGTTTTACATTCGCATTTTGTTCTTTGCGTTCCAGTTGTATCTGTAAACACTCCTGCAGGTTACGCGCGCCAACGCCTGACGGGTCGAAGCGGTGAATGGTACGCAGTACTTCTTCAATTTCCTCCACCGTTGTAGTGACATTTTTCTGAAATGCCAGATCATCCACAATCGCATCCAGCTCTCGGCGCAGATAGCCGTCATCATCAATACTGCCGATTAACTGATCGGCAATCTGCCATTCATGCTCGTCTAAATCCAGCAAATGCAGCTGTTCATCTAAGAAATCATGGAAGGTTTTTCCCACCGCCAGCGGCATTGTTTTTTTATCTTCTTTTCCTCTGTAATCGTCACCGCCATCGTTGTTATAATCAGTATCATCTTTGGTATATTCCTGCACATCTAAACTGTCTGCAAAATCGTCTTCGCTGTTGCTTTCGTATTGTTCATCATCATCGTCGCGGATTTGTTCCGGCTCCGACAAATCCTCCTTTTCTCCGTCGTAATCAGAAATACTTTCTTCCAGCGCCGGATTTATTTCCAACTCTTCCTTAATGCGTTGTTCTAAATTAGCGGTAGGTACCTGCAATAACTTCATCAGCTGTATCTGTTGCGGCGACAGCTTCTGAAGCATTTTTTGTGATAAGCGTTGATTAAGCATGAAAGGATTTCAGAATTGAGATTTAAGGAATTACGATTTAAAATTACTACAAAAAACTATTAAAACTCTGCGCTTTTAGGATAACGCGGGAACGGAATCACATCGCGGATATTACTCATGCCTGTAACAAACAACACCAGACGTTCAAAGCCTAAGCCAAAGCCTGCGTGCGGGCAGGTGCCAAACTGACGGGTTTCCAGGTACCACCAGATACTTTCCTCTTCGATGCCAAACTGATGTGCACGTTTTTTGAGTTTCTCGTAATCTTCCTCACGTTGTGAGCCACCAATGATTTCGCCGATGCCCGGAAACAGAACATCCATCGCACGAACGGTTTTTCCGTCTTCACTCAGTTTCATATAAAACGCCTTGATATGCTCCGGATAATCCGTTAAAATCACTGGTTTTTTGAAGTGTTTTTCTACGAGGTAACGTTCGTGTTCTGATTGCAAATCCGTTCCCCAATCCACCGGAAACTGGAATTTCTTTTTGGCATTTTTCAAAACTTCAATCGCTTCCGTATACGTTAGTCGCTGGAATTTATTTTCCACCACAAATTTCAATTTATCTATTAAACCTAATTCACTGCGTTCCTGAGTGGGTTTCTGTTTTTCTTCCTCTGCAAAACGTGTGTCTAAAAACTGCAAATCATCTCCGCATTTTTCCAAAGCATATTTCACCAGATATTGCAGGAAATCTTCCGCCAAATCCATATTGTCGACCAAATCATTAAAAGCAACTTCCGGTTCTATCATCCAGAATTCCGCCAGGTGACGCGAAGTATTGGAGTTTTCCGCTCTGAAAGTAGGCCCGAAGGTGTAAATTTTAGACAATGCCATTGCACCCAATTCTCCTTCCAATTGCCCGGAAACGGTAAGATTGGTTTCTTTTCCGAAGAAATCTTGCCCGTAATCCACTTTGCCTTCTTCTGTTTTTGGCGGATGAGCGGCATCCAAAGTCGTTACTCTGAACATTTCGCCCGCTCCTTCTGCATCCGAACCTGTGATTATCGGTGTGTGCAGGTAGAAGAAACCATGGTCGTTAAAATAGTTATGAATGGCAAATGCCAGCGCATGTCTGATTCTTAATATAGCCCCAAATGTATTCGTTCGCGGACGCAAATGTGCTTTTTCACGCAAGAACTCAAACGAGTGTTTCTTCGGCTGAATTGGATATTTTTCAGGGTCTGCTTCTCCTAAAATGATAATTTTTTCTACCTGAACCTCTACTTTTTGGGTGCCTTGAGATGCAATCAGTTTACCGTACACTTCTAAACAAGCGCCGGTATTTATCTTAGTCAGAAACTCGTCACTGATGGTTTCAGCCTCCACAACAGCCTGTATATTATGAATGGTAGTCCCGTCATTAATATTGATAAACGTTACGTTTTTGCTTTGACGTTTTGTACGTACCCATCCGCGTACCACTACCGCACTGTCCAATGCTCCTTCTTCTAAAATCTGTTTGATATACACTTTGCTCATCTGATAAAATTGAACTCCAAAAATAAGGTTTTTTATTTTGTGTATTGAATATCGATTTCAAAGATTTTCATGATTTAATGCTCTCTTCATCTTATTAAAAACAGATATGCATGCAATTTGCCAATTCTATAAAAATCTCAACTAACCTAATATTCCATATCTCACAAGCATCAAAACGGCTCATTTAATTGGAACAAATCCTTATCTTTACCGCAAATATTTTCAGTTATGAGTTATATACCGGTTTTGGATTTGGCTGATTATTTATCAGGCGACGAGCAAAGAAGACAACAATTTATTCAGGGATTTGGAAAAGCCTATTCAGAAATAGGATTTGCTGCCATTAATAACCATGGCATTCCGCAAGAAGTCATCAACAAGTATTATGGGTTGGTAGAGCAGTTTTATGCCTTGCCGCTGGAAACCAAACTAAGTTATGAAAAAGTAGAGTACGCAGGACAACGCGGCTATACTTCCTTCGGGAGAGAAAAAGCCAAACAAAGCGAAGTGGCGGATTTGAAAGAATTCTGGCAGGTAGGACAATACATTGAAGATGGTGAAGTGATGCCTGTGGATGATTATCCGGACAATATTGAAGTAGCTGAACTGCCTGATTTCAACGAAACCGGCAGACAACTCTATAAAAGTTTTGAAAACTCCGGCAGACATTTACTGCGCGCCATTGCGGAATATTTGGGACTGGATGTCAATTATTTTGACCCCCGTATTCACAACGGCAACAGCATTTTACGTGCTATCCATTATCCACCGATTACACAAGAACCGAAAACGGCCATTCGTGCAGAAGCACATGAAGACATTAACTTAATTACCTTACTGGTGGGCGCAAGCGCCAGCGGATTAGAAGTACAGGACGTGGATGGTAACTGGCACGAAGCAAAAGCAGAACCTCATCAGATTATGGTGAATGTAGGAGACATGCTGCAGCGCTTGTGTAATAATAAATTAAAATCTACCACACACCGCGTGGTAAATCCGCCGAGAGAGCAATGGCACACACATCGCTATTCTATTCCATTCTTCCTGCACCCGAGAAGTGAAGTTAGACTGGATTGTCTGGAAAACTGTGTGGACGCAGAACACCCGCTGGCATATGAACCAATTACCGCCGGTGAATATTTAGACGAACGATTAAGAGAAATCGGATTGAAAAAATAAAAAAGTGAAGATGAGTGTGAAAGTGGTTTTTGGCAATTCATTTTATACTTACAACTTATTCCTTACGACTTACTACTAAACCATGCCATCATCCTTTTCCATAAAACTCGGTGATTTCTTATACAAGAATGTATTTCCGGTTTATAATTTTGTTTATCCGATTTTTAAAAAGAGACAGGACAAGCATGAAATTGCGTTACTGAAACAATACATCAAAAAAGGAGATATAGTATTAGACATCGGTGCTAATATTGGGTTTTACACTAAAATTCTTTCAGATTTGGTAGGTGAAACAGGAAAAGTATACGCGTTTGAGCCGGATAAAACAAATTTTTCTCATTTAAAAAAAGCGGTAGAAAATTTAAAAAATGTAGCACTGATTAATAAAGCGGTAAGTGATAAAACAGGTGTAATAACCTTATATCATTCCGATTTATTAAATGTGGATCATAAAACCTATGCGACCAAAGATTATACATCTAAGACAGAAATTGAATGTGTGGCGATAGATGATGTAATTCCGGATAAGAAGGTTGATTTTATAAAAATTGATATTCAGGGTTACGAATATTTTGCGTTTCAGGGTATGACTGAAGTTTTTAAAGCAAATGAAGATTTGAAAATTATAGCTGAACTATACCCCTACGGCTTGAATAATTCAGGCATAAAAGTGGAAGAATTTGTCTCCTTCTTAAGGAGCAGCGATCTTTACATTTATAAAATGTATGATAACAACCTGCAAATCCTGACAGATGATGATGTTATCAAACTAAACAATGAAAATTACAGAATTCATATTGTAGATATTTTATTAAGTAAAAAGCGTATTGTATGAAGCCATCTAAAAAGCCAGTTAATCCTGTAAAAAAAAGTTCGAATGATGTTTTAAAGAGCCAGCAAAGCAATAAACAAAAAACATCTGTCAGCTCTTTATCCCTTTTTGATATTCTGGAAAATCATTTTGACAAAAACCAGCGATTATACCTTATTGTTATTTTAGGGCTGGCTTTTACATTATCTTTTCTTTGCTTTGATGCAAAAATATCTCTGGCAAACGATGATGCGCTTTATATTGAATCGGGTGCAAGATATGCCAAAGATTTCTTTGCCAAAGAAAGTTTTTATTTAGCCAATGCTCCATTATATCCTACTTTACTGGGTTTAATAATAAAAGTATTCGGCGTTAACTTAATGGTCTTGAAATGCTTTTCAATCCTTTTCTTTTGTACCGGTTTGTTTTTACTGTTTATCGCATTCCGCAACAGAATACCATTTCTTATTTTAATTCCTTCTTTACTGCTTACGTCCATCAACTTCCCATTCTTAATGTTTGCAAGTCTCACATATACAGAATGTCTTTACCTGCTGATGATAGGACTATGCTTCTATATAAATTTTAAATGTTTTGATAAAATATTCTCTGAAAACAGCACTTTAAAACAAAAAATCGTTCCTTCACTATTGGTGGGAAGTACCGCATTCTTATTCTTAATTACCAGGAATATTGCGGTAGTAGCAATTGTTCCAATCATTATTTTTCTGATATACAGAAGGAAATTTGCGGAATCCGGCATAGCGCTGGCCATGTTTACTTTCTTGTACTTTTTCTATCGTTTCATGGTTAAAGCTATCTGGCATGTAGATCAGTCTCAATATGAAGGTCAAAAATTAATTTTTCAGAAAGACGCGTATAATCCGAGTTTGGGAGTGGAAACAACTGCCGGATATATTACACGATTAATCGATAATGCACAAATCTATATTGGCCAAAGATTTATGTATGTTCTCGGATTTAAAGAGGAAATGTCGACAGAAATACCAACAGTTGCAGGAAAAGTTTCCGAAATAAATACCACCAACCAGTTGATTGTAGTTGCTTTTGCCGGCATTATACTGGCTTCTTTATATTTCATGTATAAAAACAAACAGCACATCTTGTTTTTTTCGACACTTTTTTTCTGCTGTATCTTAGGTGCCAATTTCATTGCTTTACAAACCTCATGGGGGCAAACCCGTTTTATAATGATTTATCTGCCTTTAATTTTAATGGCTGTTTTTTACTTACTGTATCATTTTGGTAAAGTTTTATCCTTTACACAATATATCTTCCCTTTTGTGTTTTTTATCCTGTTTATTTCTTCAGCAAAATTAACCTTAAGTAATGCGGCGGTACGGTTTCCTGTTTTTCTGGAAAATATCAAAGGTGACCCTACATTTGGATACACACCAGACTGGCAGAATTACATAAAGATGACAAGATGGTGCGCTCAAAATCTTCCGGATGAAACCAAACACATTGCTGTGCGTAAAGCACCTATGTCATTTATTTTCTCAAGTGGAAAAGAGTTTTATCCGATATATAATGCCCCTTACAACAATACTGATAAAACCGCAGACTCATTGCTCAATATATTGAGGAAGGATAAGGTTATGTATTTTATGCCTGCAGAATTGCGCTCAAATCCAGATATGTATGTAGAAAATCAAATTATCGGGACAGTTCACAGGTACATGTATTTTATACAGGTGAAGTATCCGAATGTTTTTGAATTTGTACATCAGGAAGGTGATCTTGAAAAAACACAACTATACAGAATTAACTGGAATTATATCGATTCTTTGAAAACTTCAGGTATATAATTCAAAATAGCATTTTTAAAGAATATTATAAAAAACATCAGACTTGAAGGAAGTGCACGTAATGCTGAATATTTTGCAGGATGGATGGATGACATCAGAATCTTTGATAAAGCTCTTTCAGTATCGGGGCTAAACTCTTTATATATTGAATAAGTTATAAAATTAACTTTTAATAAAAACCATCCAATTCGGGTGGTTTTCTTTTTTATGGTATATTTGCATAATAATCCATATTAATGAATGTAGTTTTCAGAAATATTCCTCTTACCCGTGTTAAAATATTTGGTGCAAAGATTCTCTTGTTCTTTACCTCTGTTTTTGTTGACACCAAGAAAAAACATATCGTATCCAGAAACAATATTAATTTCGAACTTGACCTTACTGAAGGAATTGACCTTTCCTTATATCTCTTTAAAAATTTCCAATCTCATGTATATGAAAATAAGTTTGTTCAGTTAAAAGAGGATGATATCATCTTTGATATAGGTGCAAATGTTGGAATTATGGCCTTAAATTTTGCCAATAAAGTAAAAAAAGGGAAAGTATATGCGTTTGAGCCTACACACTATGCATTGAAAAAGCTATACAGAAATATTGAACTAAATCCTGAATTAGCAAAAAACATCATTATTACCAACTGTTTTGTTTCAGCCAAGTCTGATGAAAATCCCGACATTGTTGCTTTTTCCAGCTGGAGTTTAACCAAAAGAACGGAAAGTGACCATGAATTTCATTTGGGTACGCCAATGTCGGCAGAAGGGGTTCCTTCTATTACATTAGACGACTTTGTAACAAAAAATAATATCCATAAAATTGATTTTATTAAGATTGATACAGACGGACATGAATATGAAATTTTCTTAGGCGGTAAAAATTCAATCTCAGCATGCCGGCCAAAAATCATCTTTGAACTGGGACTTTACGTGATGAACGAAAAAAGCTTTGATTTCGATTTCTACTGGAACTATTTTCAGTCACTCAATTATAAGTTATTTGATTCAGATAATTTAAGAGAAATTACTTTAGAAAACTATAAAAATCATTTGCCTAAATACGGCAGCATTGACGTTTTAGCTATCCCTCAGTAATATGAACAGTAATCGCAAACAACATATATTTACTCACTTTGAAAATATTGCATCCAATTATCTGCAGTATCGTAAGCGCTTTTCCTATTACGGTAAAGACATCGAAAATTATTTTAATTTCTTCATCAGTGAAACGGATTCCATTTTAGAGATTGGCTGCGGCTGCGGGGAAACTATTCACGGATTAAAAGGTAAACAAAAAACAGGGATTGATTTCTCTCCAAAGATGATAGAAGTGGCAAAAGCTTCTTACACCAATGTGGAGTTTCTGGTGATGGATGCAGAAAATATCACGCTGGATAAAAAATTCGATGTCATAATTTTCAATAATATTATCGGGTATTTAGACAATATTCAGGATGTGTTATACGCCATTAAAAAGAATTGCCACGAACATACCCGCGTCATTATTTCTTATTACAATCACTGGTGGGAACCGATTTTAAATTTTGGAGAAACCATCGGCTACAAGAAAAAATCTCCGCAGCAAAACTGGTTAGATGCGAAAGATATTTCAAATTTATTATACCTGTCTGGCTTTGAAACGTACAGAAGCAATAAGCGTTTATTGCTGCCAATCAATATTCCGGTTTTATCGTGGTTTATAAATAAATATGTGGCAAAGTTGCCGATTTTCAAATCGCTATGTTTAAATCAGTTTTTATTCGCACGTCCGTTTTCCAATGTGAATGAAGAAGCCGTGGCGGAAAAATATTCTGTGAGCATTTGCATTCCGGCGCGTAATGAGAGCGGCAACATAGAAAACGCAATTTTGCGTTTACCTAAATTCGCCAAGCATCAGGAAATCATTTTTGTGGAAGGAAATTCCTCTGATGATACCTGGCAAAAAATACAGGAAATACAGGAGAAATACAGAGATTCTCACGATATAAAAATTGCACAACAGCCCGGCAAAGGAAAAGG
The DNA here is from genome assembly GCA_016721245.1 of Sphingobacteriales bacterium. Classification (GTDB taxonomy): domain Bacteria; phylum Bacteroidota; class Bacteroidia; order Chitinophagales; family JADIYW01; genus JADJSS01. Next base: position 12,672 of record JADKIQ010000008.1, on the reverse strand, counting down.
CGATGCGGTACGCAAAGGTTACTCAATCGCCACACAGGATATTCTGATGATTCTGGATGCAGACCTTACCATGCCGCCGGAAGAATTACCGAAATTTTATAATGCCATTGCTACCGGAAAGGGTGAATTTATCAACGGTTCACGCCTGGTGTATCCGATGGATAAAGATGCCATGCGTTTTTTAAATACATTAGGAAATAAATTCTTCAGCTGGGTGTTTTCCTGGTTACTCGAACAACCGATAAAAGACAGCTTGTGCGGCACGAAAGTAATGTTCCGCGAAGATTATCTGAAACTGATTGAAAACAGGAAATTCTTTGGCGATTTTGATCCTTTCGGTGATTTCGATTTACTGTTTGGCGCGTACAAACTCAACTTAAAGATTATTGATTTACCAATTCGCTACAGAGAAAGAACGTATGGTGACACCAATATTTCTCGTTTCACCAACGGATTTATGCTGTTGAGAATGTGCTGGTTTGCTGCCGGGAAAATTAAGTTCTGGTAATGCCTGTTTGTCATTCCGAACAAAGTGAGGAATCTTATTTGAACTAAGTAGATAATTATCACAAGTTCTCTTGCAACGCTCGAGATGACATTATTCTTTCGCTTTCTTTTCTTTTTTATTTGCGATAAAATATTTCAGGAAGATGACTTCTTTTTCTGTGAGAAAACGCCATTTGGCACGTGGTAAATTTTTCTTGGTTAAACCAGCATATAAGACTCTATCCAGCTTCTGTACTTCATAGCCTAAACTTTCAAAAATACGGCGTACAATTCTGTTTTTACCGCTGTGCAATTCAATTCCCACATGTCTGTCGTCACCGCGCGGCAAGGTATAATCTACCTGATCCACATTGGCTTTACCGTCTTCCAGTTCCACACCGGCTCTTATTTTTAATAAGTCTTTTGAATCTAAAGCTTTATCTAACTCTACCTGATATACTTTGGTTACCTCACCACTGGGATGTGATAATTTTTGTGCCAGTTCTCCGTCATTCGTCAGCAACAATACACCGGTAGAATTTCTGTCTAAGCGTCCAACCGGATATAATCGTGCGTCTTTCACGGTACTTACCAAATCCATTACCGTCTGGCGTTCTCTGTCGTCAGAAACAGTGGTTAAATAACCTTTCGGTTTATTCAGCAGAATATATACTTTCTTTTCGTTCTGTACTTTTTTGTTTTTGAACTTCACCACATCTTTGGGTTTTACCTTGTAACCCATCTCTAACACCACCGCATCATTTACAGAAACGTAACCGGCTTTAATGTATTCGTCTGCCTGTCTGCGCGAGCACACGCCAGCGTTGGAAATAAACTTATTTAAACGGGTTTCATCTGAAACAGCTTCTTCTTTAGGGGGTTTGAAATCCTTTACACTCTGCTCTATTTTATAGGCAAACGGATCATTTTTCGGAACAAAAGACTTCTTGTTTTTCTGGAAGTTAGTTTTGTTGGGCGATGTCAGCGGCTGAATTGGCGCTCTCGATATTCTCTTTCTCACCTATTTGGTTTTGTAGTTCTTCAAATTCTTTTAATTTCGGCAATTCATCTAAGGAGTTGATGCCGAAGTAATCTAAAAATTGCTGTGTTGTTTTGTATAATAATGGTTTGCCCGGTTCTGTACTTCTGCCGGCAATTTCCACCAGTTCTTTTTCCATCAGTTTCTGGATGGTATAATCTGCATTGACCCCACGAATGGTTTCAATGATGTTTTTAGTAACCGGTTGTTTGTACGCGATAATTGCCAGTGACTCCAGGGCAGCTGTTGTTAAACGTTTAACCGTATTTCTGTTTAAAAATCCAGAAACAGGCACATGATAATCTGCTTTGGTTAAGAATTGATAACCACCTCCAACTTCACCTAATTCAAACGGAAATAAATCAGCGGTATATTTTTCTTTAATAACAAAAATAACGCCTTCTATTTCCTCTTGTGTAAAAGGTGTTTCTGCCGTCTTATTCAAATAAGTCAGCAATTCATCCACTTTTATCGGGCTTTCTGCCGCAAAAATGATGGCTTCTATATTTTTTTGTACTTCTTCCACGCTATAAAGATACAAAAATTGAATAAGAAAGGATTTTAAAAAAATAACACCTTTTGCGTTTTTTAGCATTAATTTTGTGGTACAAAAATTGCACGTTTATTGTTAAAATCTGTATTAAAACACCTTGTTATGAACAAATTATATGCTATTCTATTTATCCTCACCGCTCATTTTTGCCATGCACAAACCAGCACGACCTTCAATTATGTGGATGTAAACACAACTGCCTTATCTGTTCCAATGTCTTACACTGGCGGAAATTACCTGAATGCTTATAATTTATCCATCCTGGATTTATCGCACCGTTTATCGGATGTTTTTAATTTGGGTGAAATGAACAAGCAATATTTTCTGAATGAATCCATTAAAGCCACTAAGGTATTTTATACAAAAGACAATGTGCGCATGCTCATTCTGGAGCCGGTGTACAAAGACGCTCAAAAAAGATGCATACTATTGACGAATGGTAATGGTGAAAATTTCAGCTGGTCGATGTCCAACCTGTCCGCCGTGGATTATGCGCTGAGAGGATATGTGGTAGCCTATTATGAAAACGTAGGCAGTGTGGCTACACGTTTTGATAAAAAAGGAAACAACGTTAATTATTTTACCAATAAAATAATTAACCAGTGTAACGGACTAAACTACAGCACCGGAAAAGACAAGTTCTTTACGTCCATGTTTATTAATTTCTTTTTAAGTAATGCTGCCAGAAAATACATGGTGGATAATTTCAGAAACTATTCGGTGGATACCACGAAATTTTTTACGGTTGGCGGAAGTTTGGGTGCCAATGCCTCTTTATTTTTTACTTATGCCGATGCAAATAACATGACACATCCTTTATTTAATTGTGTAAAAGGAAAATTGAATTACGGTCAGCCTATTAACCAAAACGGAATTGTAGCAACGGGGGTTTTAGGCGCAGGATTACCCGGGCCAAACGAGGGTTTAGGTGCCATTATTGACAATCAGGATAAAACACCTGCCATCTTTTTATGCGGTGCTTTAGACTGGGTGGTGAATCCAAACAAGACGACTATTCTGGGACCTGAAAACTGGGGCGCCTTAGCTTTAAAAGATATTTTAAACGCCAACAATATTAAAAATTCGGTGTATGTAAATGCCTATGGCACACACGTTTTCCAGACGCCTGCTTTCAACCAAAGCTGGGCAAGTCTGGGCGGCATGAGAAAAACATTTGACGAAAAGCTGAGCACACAGAGTGTGGATGCTTATGCAAAAGCAAACATGATTAACTTACTGATGTATCAGTATCAGACCACGCAAATGCATGAGGCCAATAAATTAGTCGCTGCTTATTTTGACAATGCGGTGAAAAATTCTTTGCCGGCATCCAATGTAAGTTATGTACAGCCTAAATGCATACAGAATACTATTTTCTATCAGTACAGTATTGATAAGATGTCCATAACAGATGCGGCCAATTGCTTTACGATGAACAACTGCGGTTCAAAAGTAAACCGTCAGCTGGATAAAACCACGACGACTTGTTTTGACGGAACGTTTGAGCCATACAGCAAACCTGTAACGGCGGCTACCATTGTACCCAATAACTTTAATGCACCGGGAAAAGGATTAGTAAAATTTGCCAACTTCTTAGAGTTGCTGAATAAGCTGGGTAAGAAATAAAAAACTATTTCAATATTGCCACTTTAGAAGTTGATATAATTCCATTGATTTCTAACATAAGCAAGTAGGCTCCGCTTGAAACATCATTCACATTTATATCAAAACTTTTTGTGTTATTCTCTATTGTATTTTGCTGAATTGATTTTCCTGAAATATCCGTTAAATACCATTTTCCATTTCCTTCAATTGGCAGTTCTACTGTGATTATTGAAGTTGCCGGATTCGGGAATAATTTAAACGCGAGTTTCTTATTGTTTGCAATGCCTGTGGTAATTTGAATTTTAGTAGTGGCTGTATTTGTCACTATTGGTGCATTATAGTCAAAGAAAATAGAGGCATTGTTGTTGATTTCTGCATTCACCGGTAAACCTGCTTTCGGTTTAAATTCCAACTGTACAAAACCATGTGATTTTGCTTCGTTCGTATTAGAATCCGGCAATTGAATATTAGGGAATACCACTTCTACAATATTCTTTTCTCTTACTATTAATTGGTAAGAGTGACTTGCATTTACTACGCGCAAAGAACTCACATCCAGATTATTGAGAATTACATCCCGTACAATTACAGTGAACGCAGTATCTGATCCTGTATTCTGAAAACGAATCGTATACAGCAATCTATCTTTATTTGCATTGTAAGTTGGTGGCAGAGTTTCTTTATTTACCAACTTATCATTCGGATCAAAAGAACCACGAATTATTTCTGTCCATTTGGTATAATTATCCAAAGGTGTAGTATCACCTTGTGTACCATTCGACCATGCTTCATATACTGCACTATCGCCAAGTACTGCATTTACCGGCACTTGCAATTGTATGTTTATAGATTGATGTGCTAAATAATTAATGCTGATATTTTTCCATATCAAAGTATCGTTGATAATTGATGTAGGTAAAATAGAAGTTGATAATACGCTAAAATCAGTTGGTTTTTTTAGTTTAATGGTAATACTGGATTGATTAACCGTTCCGACATTATTTGCCCTGACTGTTACATTCGTAGTAAAACCTGGTCGTGCTGGTGATGAACCTAGAGATGTTTCCAAATCTTTTACATTTGGAATAAAATGAATACCAAAATCATAACTACCACTTTGCAAACCTAAGTTATGAATATTTGCTAATGAATAAGATGTCGGTGTTATGGTAGCATATCTGTAATTATTAACAGCACTCCAGGAATTATTAATAGCTGTATCCAGTTTTACTATGTAAATTCCATTATTATTGCTGGCTCCCAGCCAATTGTTTGGTAACACTTTTATGATTTGTTGTGGAATAAGTTGTTCGACCGAATCCAAAAAATTATTATTATTCAAGTCAACATAAGTTTTACCTGTAACAAACGGATTTACCGGACAAATATTTGCTGCATTTGAACATATTGGAAGTATCGTATCAACAGAACGTACAACATTTGGTAAACATGAAATATTCGTATTCTTAACAAACAAGCTTACGTATTGTGGTAAAAAAGGAAGACAGCTTAGTGGATTATTGTTACAATATAAATAAGTCAACGAATCTCGAAATGCTGTTTGTAAAGAAGATAACTGATTTGATTGACAATCTAAATAAAATACGGTGCCGGGAATGCTTGAAAGGCTTGTCAATTTATTATTATTGCAATTAAGATAAAATAAACGTACCGGCAAAACAGGCAAATTTGTTAATTGATTAAATGAACATGTTATGAACCCTAAACTGTTTGGCAATGATGCTATTGATTCAATCTTATTGCTATCACAGAAAAGAAAAAATAAACGATTAAAATACTGAATTCCATCAATTGAATTTATATTTTTATTAATAATCATTAATGAATCTTCATTTACAACAGCCGAACAAGTTTTATCCATCTTATCAATTCTATTAAAGCAAGCTGGGTATTTATTTTTTAAAAACATTCTAAAATTCACATCTGGAATTGTAACAAAATTAGTACTGTCATATGCACATGGTCTGTTGCAAATTGGCAAAATGGTATCAGAAATTCCTGTATAATCGTTAGGTACACATAAGATTCCTGTGTTTTTTATTTTTATATGCTGGCTAAAATTTGTAGCTAATGTTGGCAAACAATTTAATTGAAGATTATTGGAACAGTTTAACAAACTACTAATTTGTGAAATAGATGGTAAAGCTGTTAGTAAATTATTACTACAATCTAACTCTCTAAGTGAAGCGGGTAGGTTGGGTAATGTTGTTATTTGATTATGGCTGCAAAATAAAGAACTTAAAGTATTGGGTAAAATTGGTAACGTATTTAAACGATTTGAATCACAATGCAATGCAAGCAATCTTTTAAAATACTGGATGCCTTCAAGCGATTGAATATTTTTGTTGTTTAAATTAATTGAACCTACATTTAATATAGAAGAGCAATTGGTATCTAATTGTTGACTAACATTCATACAACTAGAATAATTCTGAAGTAAAAACATTCTGAAATTAGAATCAGGAATAGTTACATATCCAGCACCAACATTACAACTGCTTGTGCAAACAGCAAATACAGTATCAACAAAAGTAGAAATTGGTATTGTAAATGGAGAACATCGTATAGATGTATTTTTTATTCTAAGAGTATCTAACTTTGTAAAAGCAGGTAAACAAGTAATTGCATTTCCAGAACAAATTAATTCAGATTTTCTTGTATTAGGAAATCCAATTCTTCTGTAAAAGGATATTGAAGATGGCAATGAGGTAAGCTGATTATTACTACAATTAAAATAACAGATGGAATCTGAAAAATTAGACACCGATGTTAATCTATTATTAGAACAATCAATTACATCTAATTTTGAAGGCAGAAAAGGTAATGCATTTAACCTGTTATTTCTACAATAAAAAGTTCCAAGATTACTAGGCAAATTTGATATAAAGCTTATAAGATTACTAGAACAATCTAAAGTTGTTAAGGAACTTGGCAAGTTAGATAAACTTGTGATTTGGTTATTAGAACAATATAATTCTGTCAGTGCGCTTGGCAAAGTCAAAAATGCCGTTACTCGATTATTTGAATAATTTAGTATATTTAATGAACTCGGTAATGATGGCAAACTGGTTAACTGATTCGACGCACAGGTAAACACCTGTAAAATATTATTAGGCAATGTTGGAATTGAGGTTAACTGATTGTTTGAACATTTTAGAGAATTTAAAGAATTGGGCAATGATGGCAAACTAGTAAGCTGATTATTATCACACAATAAAGAATTTAAAGATGATGGTAAAGTTGGCAAATTAGTAAGTAAATTATTATAACAATGTAGACTATATAAAGATGATGGTAATACTGGCAGACTTGTAAGCAAATTATCCCAACAAAATAATAGACTAATAGAAGCTGGTAAAGTTGGCAAACTAGTAAGCTTATTATTATAAACATAAGCTCTAAATAATAAACTCGGAAAAGCAGGTAACGTAGAGAGTTGATTCCAACTACATTCTAATTGAAATAATGAATCTGGCAATCTATCTATTTGTGTAATTGCGTTATTTCCACAATATAAGTTTGAAATAGTATTTGGTAAAACAGCAATCCGAGTAAGATTATTGTAATTACAATAAAAGGTTTTTAGTTTTTTAAAATATTGTATACCATCTATAGAAGAAATATTCTTTCTACTAACGTCTAAACTATTTGTATTTAGAATTCCATTACAGGTTGTATCCATCCTATCACTTACATCAAAACATGCAGGATAAAGTGCTTTTAGTGCCACTCTAAAATTACTATCTGGTATTGTAACAAACGGATCACTTATAAAAGCACATGGACTGTTACAAAATGGCAAGGTAGTATCAGCATCTCCTCCAAAAGCATTCGGGAAACACGTAATTGCAGTATTCCTAATTTTAATTCCTTGAAAAACGCCAGGAAACAAGGTTGGCAAGCAACTTAAGGATGGATTGTTAGAACAATCTAATGAATTACTGACTTTATCAATTGCAGGTAGTGCAGTCAATTGATTATAGCTGCAATCCAGATCTTTTAAATTTCTTGGCAAAGTAGATATGGAAGTAATTCTATTATGGCTGCAAAACAAACCGTACAAAGTATCATTAATATGAGGAATGGTAGTAATATTGTTTGAATCACAGTTTAAGACAAATAGCTTTTTAAAGTATTGAATACCTTGTATAGAGCTAATACTTTTATTATTTACATTTAATGATACTGCATTTAGAATGCCACTACAAGTTGTATCCATTTTGTCGTTTGCATTGAAGCAGGCAGGGAATTTCGCTTTCAAGGCCAGACGGAAATTACTATCCGGTATCGACACATATTGAGCGTTTGCAGTTCGGCATCCAATAACCAAAACAAGTAATACTAAAATATTTTTCATAGTATTTATATTTATCGAACAATCATAACTTTTGAAGAAGAAACTAGATCGTTTATTTCTAAAGAAAGTAAGTAGGTTCCATTCGCAATATCATTCACGTTCACATCAAAACTACTTGTGTTATTTTCAATATTATTTTGCCGGATAATTTTTCCTGAAATATCCGTTAAATACCATTTTCCCTTTCCTTCAAATGGCAATTCTACTGTGATTATTGAAGTTGCCGGATTCGGGAATAACTTAAACGCCAATTTTTTATTGTTTGCAATGCCTGTGGTAATTTGCACTTTAGTAGTGGCTGTATTTGTCACTATTGGTGCATTATAATCAAAGAAAATAGAGGCGTTGTTGTTGATTTCTGCATTCACCGGCAAACCTGCTTTCGGTTTAAATTCCAACTGTACAAAACCATGTGATTTTGCTTCGTTTGCATTTGAATCCGGTAATTGAATATTAGGGAATGTTACTTCAACAATATTCTTTTCTCTTGCTATTAATTGATACGGGTGACTTGCATTTACGACACGTAACGAACTCACATCCAGATTATCCGGAATAACATCACGCACAATTACAGTAAACGCAGTATCTGTGCCGGTGTTTTGGAAACGGATGGTATAAAGCAATCTATCTTTTTCTGCATTGTAGGTTGGTGGCAATGTGGTTTTGTTTACCAGCTTATCATTCGGGTCAAAAGAACCGCGAATTACTTCTGTCCATTTGGTATAATTATCTAAAGGTGTGGTATCTCCTTGCGTACCATTCGACCATGCTTCATATACTGCACTATCACCAAGCACCGCATTTATTGGCACTTGCAACTGTACATGTATAGACTGATGCTCTAAATAATTAATGTTGATATTATTCCAAACCAAGGTGTCATTAAGGGTTGAGCTTGGTGCTACGGAACTTGAAACCACAGTATAGTCATTTGGTTTTTTTAATTTTATGGTGATATTGGATTGATTAACTGTTCCAACATTATTTGCTGTTACCGTTACATTCGTAGTAAAACCTGGTCGTGCTGGCGATGAACCTAAAGTCGCTTCTAAATCTTTTATGTTTGGAATCAGGTGAATCCCAAAATCATAAGAACCGCCTTGTAAACCCAGATTATGAATATTCTCTAAGGAATACGACGCTGGCGTAATGGTAGCATATCTGTAATTATTAACAGCACTCCAGATATTATTAATGGCTGTATCTAGTTTCACGAAATAAATTCCGTTTATGCTGCTTGCAGCAAGCCAATTGTTGGGTGTTACTTTTATAATTTGTTGAGCGATTAACTGTTCTCCTGCATTGTAAATGTTATTATTATCTAAGTCATTATAAATCTTACCTTGTACAAATGGATTCACAGGGCAAATATTGAAAGTACTTGAACAAATCGGAAGAATAGTATCTGTAGCATAAAAACTATACGGAAGGCAAGTTACTCCGGTATTTTTAACACGCAAGTTTACAATTTGTGGTCTGCTAAAAAGAGGCAAACAAGATAATGGATTATTATTACAAAAGAAATACGACATCGAATCCCTAAAAGATTGCATGACAGAATTTATTTGATTGTAGCTAAAATCCAGACGATATATTGTTCCGGGTAATACCGGCAAAGATGTTAATTGATTATGATTACAAATTAAAACCATAAAAAAAGAAGGAAGAACAGGTAAAGAAGTCAATCTGTTATAAGAACAACTTAAAGAGTATAAAATTGGAGGAAGATGGTTTATGGATGATATTTGATTGCTATCACATGATAATGATCTTAAATATTTAAAATATCGTATTCCCTCCAATGAGCTTATGTTTTTATTATTCACATTTAAATTGGCGGCATTGGGATTCATGAAAGCTGTGCAGGTTGTATCCAGCATACCTGATGCATTAAAACAAGAAGGATATACTACTCTTAATGCGTTGCGAAAATTCGTATCCGGTATCGTTACAAAATGCAAATTAGGTATGTAAGCACATGTTGTATTACAAAATGGCAAGGTAGTATCTGCATCTCCTCCAAAAGCATTCGGGAAACACGTAATTGCTGTATTTCTTATTTTAATTCCTTGATAGACATTAGAAAACAGGGTTGGCAAACAACTTAAGGATGGATTGTTAGAACAATCCAAAGAATTACTCACTTTATTAATAGCAGGCAGTGTGGTCAATTGATTATAACTGCAATTCAGGTCTTTTAAATTTCTTGGCAAAGTAGATATGGAAGTAATTCTATTATGGCTGCAAAACAAACCGTATAATGTATCATTAATATGAGGGATGGTAGTAATATTGTTTGAATCACAGTTTAAGACAAATAGCTTTTTAAAATATTGAATACCTTGAATGGAGCCTATATTTTTATTATTCACGTTCAGCGACACGGCATTTAAAATACCACTACATGTTGTGTCCATCCTGTCATTTGCATTGAAGCAGGCAGGAAATTTCACTTTCAAAGCAGCGCGGAAATTTGCATCCGGTATCGTTACAAAATTCGGTTCATATACGCAAGGGCTCGTGCAAACAGGTAATGATACATCTGTATTCATCAGGTTAGGTAAACTATTCGGCAGGCAAACCAATGATGTATTAGACGCATAAAGAGTGGTAATTGATACCGGCAGCGATGGCAAACAATTAAGAGAAGAATTATTTGAGCAATTTAATGTTTGTAAGCTAGTCGAAAGTGGCGACGGCATTGAACTTATCTGATTGTCTGAACAATCCAGTAAAGTAACATGATTAAAATATTGTGCTCCCTCCAGTGAAGCAATGCCAAGATTACGCACTATCATATAATTTGCAAAGAAGACATCATTAGAATTTATATTCAGGAAGCCGTTGTTCATAGAAGAAGGGTACTGTGTAGTAAGATAGGACCGAAAGGACACATCAGGAATATATTTATAATTCTCATTAAAATTCAAATAACATCCATTTGTACAAAACGGCAAAATGGTATCTCTTGCGCTTAATCCAGTCGGCAAACAAGTAATACTTGTCTGAATAATATCTACCGGCAATAAACCTGATGGCACCGGTGTAGGAAAACAAGATAAATCAGTATTAAAAGATGCTGTCAGCAATTCCAAAGTGCTGGGCAACGTTGGCAACGAAATAAGCCTGTTATTATTGCAATTCAAACGATATAAATTTGGCAAAGCTGGCAGGCTTGTAAGCTGGTTGTAAGCAACATCCAAATCATGCATGGTAGAAGGAAGTACAGGAATAGAAGTAAGTCTATTCTGATCAACATACAGTGTTTGCATATTGGCAGGTAATGCCGGTAATGTAGTAAGTAAATTATTGCTGGCCCACAACACTGTTAACGACGATGGAAACTTAGGAATCGTACTAAGCCCTACATCCATACAATTCAACATCGTTATATTTTTAAAATACTGCACTCCTTCTAAATTTGATATGGTGTTATATCTGACACTCAATTGCGTTGCTGCCAGCAGGCTTGTACAAGTGGTATCCAGTTGCCCTCCTGTATTCATGCAGGCAGGATAATTAGTCCTTAAATAATTTCTGAAATTACTATCCGGTATCGACACATATTGCGCGTTTGCAGTTCGCAGTCCAATAAACATAGCAGATAGCAGTAAAATATTTTTCATGTTAGAATATAAATATAATAAAATTTGTCTTTATTATTCACATAAAAAATCCGGACACTTACGTATCCGGATTCAATATATAAACTGGTTAGTGTATTTTTAACCGTTGCTCAATGCTGCCGCACCGGAAACGATTTCTGTTAACTCTGTTGTAATAGCTGCCTGACGGGCGCGGTTGTACATGATGTTCAGTGATTTCAATAATTCGTTCGCATTGTCTGTTGCTTTGTCCATCGCCGTCATGCGAGCGCCATGTTCAGAAGCATTAGAATCTAATAAATATCGGAAGAATTGTGTTTTTAAAATCTTCGGCACCAAATCTTTTAAGATTTCATCCTGCGCTGGTTCAAACATATAATCGGCTTTTCCTTTAGAAGTTCCTTTTGCGGAAATAGTTGTTTTTATCGGCAAAAACTGTTCGGTAGATGGTATTTGTGTGCCTGCATTTTTAAATTGCCCGTATACCACTTCTACTGCATCATATTCTTTTTGCTCAAAAGCAATCATGATATATTCTGCCGCTTTCGCCGCGTTCTCGAAAGATAAATTGCCAAACAAATTACCAAAATCATTATTCACTTTTAGTTTAGAAGATTTAAACGCATCGTAGCCTTTCTTTCCTACTGTAAGAATATCAACTTTCCCTTTAGCAGCCAGTTCTGCATACTTTTCGTTCAATAAAACTTTTGCCGATTTAATAGTGTTGGCATTAAATCCACCCGCCAGGCCTTTATCTGAAGTAATTACAACTATTAATACTTTCTGTACGGCACGTTGTGTAGCAAAAGAGGTATTCATTTCGCCACCTAAGTTAGACGCGATGTTTTGCAATACTTTATTCAGCTGATCAGCATATGGACGAATCTGTACAATTCTTTCTGTTGCTCTTCTCAACTTAGCAGCAGATACCATTTTCATAGCTTTGGTAATCTGTGTGGTTGATTTCACAGATGCCATTCTTAATCGTACTTCTTTTAAATTT
>JADKIQ010000007.1 GCA_016721245.1 Sphingobacteriales bacterium | reverse complement strand
TGCTCTTATTTTCTTTTTTGTTTTGAATGACCGGTTACCGGAGGAACAATTTTTTCGCAGGTACCTGTTTGCCGGGTTGTTTTGCCATAACTATTTAATTAAACATAAATTAAAATATACATATTTCCCCAAATTCTCATAGGTAGAAATATCTTCCATCTTGAAAGGTGTTAATTTATCAGACTCACAAAGGAAAATGTTAAAGTTGTTGGACGTAAGACAATTGAAAAAATCAACGAGAGAAACGCCGGACTCTTGAATGCCAAAAGGATAAAACTCCGATATGATTTTTTAATTCGTTGTTCGTTTTTAATATTTCCTGCATGCCCTGAAATGCATAGTATTCGTAGCCCTGAATATCTATTTTAATAAAATTTACTTTTCTGCCATCAACAACATCATCTGCTTTTATGCAATCAATCACAGATGTTGAAGTGTAATTTGGGTAGCATAAGTTTTGTGGTCTACATTCAGTAGATCGGATTTGTATAATGTAATCGTATCTGTTTTATCACTTACGGCTTTATTGATGAGTTCAACATTCTTTAAATGTCCGGCATTTCTTTGCAGGTAAGTAAAATTAGTTTTGTCCGGTTCAAAAGCATACACTTTTCCGGTCGGACCGACCAGTTCGGATAAAATTTTTGTATAAAAACCAATATTTGCACCGATATCTAAAACGATATCTCCTGATTTAATATATTTTTTTAATAAAAGAATTTCTTGTTTATCCTGTCTATTCTTAAAAACAGGATAAACAATATTATAGACAGGAAATGCATGCTTATATAAGAGGTCACCGATTTTTATAGATAAAGCTGAGGGCATGATAAAGGCGATATATTATTTTAAAAGATTGATTGAATTAGCAACTTCAAAAGATTCTTTCTGATTCCCACTTTACACATCTATTTGATATAAGTATTGAAAATAACTTAATAACTCGTTCTTTGCAATTTTGGAAATAAATGCATTCGGATTAACTATAAAGCTATTATGAAGTTTTTGACAGTATAAAATGCGCTATCGTTTAGTTTTTTATTTGCATAAATACTTATTAATAACGGATAAGAATTTGCATAGTAAGGCGAGTTTGTTATATTTTTTTTTTTCTAAAACATTCTGACATTCATTTATCTTTTCAGTTCGAATAATAAACTTGCATAATTATATAATGCTCTTGCGTCGTAAGGATATTTTTCACTCGCAAGTTTGTAGAATTTTAAAGATTCTTTCGCTAGTTTATTTTCTCTGAAATTAATCGCTAATCCCATTTCAGCCGGCAGAGAAATTTGATAATAGGACCCGGGATCATTAATGAGCATGTTCTCAATTTTAGAAATGGATTTGTCAGTATGATTTATAATAAACCAGGCGGTGGAATTATAAATATTAAAAAGTAATGAGGTTAAAAGCAACAAAATAAATCCTTTTTTCGATGCAAACAAAGTTGTGTTTAGGAATAAATAATAAATAACAAAAATACTGGCAACAATACATGGAAATGAGTAAATATCCCAGTCACCACTGCCTCTTTGGGCGTCAAGGCTAAACGTGAACAATATGGAGAAGAAGGTGCCCAGCAAAAGAAAATTACTTATAGAATCCCGTTTTCCCTTATTTAGCAGAAGAGGCAGGAAGCAGAAACAAATTAAAAACAAGAAACTTCTCCGCCTAAAAATTGTGCATTACAGAATTCCCATATATGCTGTATCGAGAACAATGTCATTCTTTTATCATCCAGCTCCACTGAAAAGGAAGGAAATAATTGAAATTAAGGACAGCTCCAATCTTATAGAATAAACCTAAAGGATAGAATACCAGAAATAAAATATACAAAAAGGAGGTATTTTATTTAAAGGAAGATTAGAGAGTAACGTCTTCTTATACAGTACATAAAATAATGACGGCATTAATATTAAGGAGAAGTTGTGAAATCCGACTGCAATAGCCAGCGCAATAATGGCAAAAATATAATGGAGTTTATTGTTAAGTACAAGAATAGAGATATACAAATAAAACAGGAATGTAAAAGCAGGTAATGAATAGACTTCTATGTATCCAAAATAAAACAACAGAAATCCATTGAAAATAAAATAAATGATACTGAAAATTAATTGAGAATTTTTTTGTATAATTCTTTAAACAGCAACAATGATGTGCCAATAAACAACACACTGATAGTATGCTTTGTATTTTAAATGTCTGTTCTCCCGAATATTTAAAATGTAGTTTATTAAAAACATGAAACAGATATATAAATTTCATGGTTAGATATTCCGTGGAAAGAAAAACCTGTTTTAATGTTTGTGCAACCTGCAGGTTCATATCGCCATAAAAAAATATTTTATTCTGAATGTATAAAACAAAACAAAAGCTAAACAACAGGTTAAGGTGACAAAAATAAAATAATGCCATTTTTTAATTTTTAGATTATTTATTCTTTCAGAAATGCTATTAAAGTTGGATTTAAAACAGAAACCAAACAGCAGCAATATCAACATAAAATATGAGCAAGCAATTGGAATCCCTAAATATGTCATATTATCAAAACCCCATTTTCTGTCTAATATGTTGTATGAGCTGTCATTGACATTAATGACGAATAAAAACAAACCTAACAGAAAAGTAGAAAGTAAAATCGCTGATACTATTGTGAAATCAGAGTATGAGAATTCCCGTGCCTCCTTTGCTTTCGAAACAACAGGCTGCTTTAATTCATTTCCCTTAGAGGAAATATTTTTGGAGAATTTGTTTTTTTTGTTTTGAATAGACATCGTTCTATTTTTTCAATCCAATTTCTCTTAATCGTTCGTCTAAATATTCACCGGCAGTAATCGGTTCGTATGCCAGCGGGTGTTCTGCATCCACACAACTTTCAAGACAATCCAGTCTCACCTCACTTCTCGGATGCAGGAAGAACGGAATAGAATAACGGTGTGTATGCCAGAGTTCTCTTGGCGGATTTACCACGCGGTGTGTGGTAGATTTTAATTTATTATTACACAAGCGTTGCAGCATGTCTCCTACATTCACCATAATCTGATGAGGTTCTGCTTTTGCTTCATGCCAGTTGCCATCCACGTCTTGTACCTCTAATCCGCTGGCGCTTGCACCCACCAGTAAGGTAATCAGGTTAATGTCTTCATGCGCTTCTGCACGGATAGCCGTTTTCGGCTCCTGTGTAATCGGCGGATAATGGATGGCACGTAAAATACTGTTGCCGTTGTGAATACGCGGGTCAAAGTAATTGACATCCAGTCCCAAATATTCCGCAATGGCACGCAGTAAATGTCTGCCGGAGTTTTCAAAACTTTTATAGAGTTGTCTGCCGGTTTCGTTGAAATCAGGCAGTTCAGCTACTTCAATATTGTCCGGATAATCATCCGCAGGCATCACTTCACCATCTTCAATATACTGTCCTACCTGCCAGAATTCTTTCAAATCCGCCACTTCACTTTGTTTAGCTTTTTCTCTTCCAAAGGAAGTATAGCCGCGTTGTCCGGCATATTCTACTTTTTCATAGCTCAATTTGGTTTCCAGCGGTAAGGCATAAAACTGCTCTACCAACCCATAATACTTGTTGATGACTTCTTGTGGAATGCCATGGTTGTCAATGGCAGCAAATCCTATTTCTGAATAGGCTTTTCCAAATCCCTGAATAAATTGTTGTCTTCTTTGCTCGTCGTCTGATAAATAATCAGCCAAATCCAAAACCGGTATATAACTCATAACTGAAAATATTTGCGGTAAAGATAAGGATTTGTTCCAATTAAATAAGCCGTTTTGATGCTTATGAGACACAGAATATTAGGTTAGTTGAGATTTTTATAGAATTGGCAAATTGCACGCATATCTGTTTTTAATAAGATGAAGAGAGCATTAAATCATGAAATCTTTGAAATCGGTATTCAATACACAAAATAAAAAACCTTATTTTTGGAGTTCAATTTTATCAGATGAGCAAAGTGTATATCAAACAGATTTTAGAAGAAGGAGCATTGGACAGTGCTGTAGTGGTGCGCGGATGGGTACGTACCAAACGTCAAAGCAAAAACGTAACGTTCATCAATATAAACGATGGTACAACCATTCATAATATACAGGCTGTTGTGGAGGCTGAAACCATCAGTGACGAGATTGCTGGGAAAGATAAATACCGGCGCTTGTTTAGAAGTGCACGGAAAACTGATAGCATCACAAGGCAATCAAAAAGTGGAAGTGCAGGTAGAAAAAATTATCATCTTAGGAGAAGCGGATCCTGAAAAATATCCGATTCAGCCGAAGAAACACTCGTTTGAGTTCTTGCGTGAAAAAAGCACATTTGCGTCCGCGAACCAATACATTTGGGGCTATATTAAGAATCAGACATGCGCTGGCATTTGCCATTCATAACTATTTTAACGACCATGGTTTCTTCTACCTGCACACACCGATAATCACCGGTTCGGATGCGGAAGGAGCGGGCGAAATGTTCAGAGTAACAACTTTGGATGCCGCTCATCCGCCAAAAACAGAAGAAGGCAAAGTGGATTACGGGCAAGATTTCTTCGAAAAGAAACCAATCTTACCGTTTCCGGGCAATTGGAAGGTGAACTAGGTGCAATGGCATTGTCTAAAATTTACACGTTTGGTCCAACTTTCAGAGCTGAAAACTCGAATACATCACGCCATTTAGCAGAGTTTTGGATGATTGAACCTGAAGTGGCTTTTAATGATTTGGTCGACAATATGGATTTGGCGGAAGATTTCCTGCAATATCTGGTGAAATATGCTTTGGAAAAATGCGGAGATGATTTGCAGTTTTTAGATGCACGTTTTGCAGAGGAAGAAAACAGAAACCCACTCAGGAACGCAGTGAATTAGGTTTGCTGGATAAATTGAAATTTGTGGTGGAAAATAAATTCCAGCGACTAACGTATACGGAAGCGATTGAAGTTTTGAAAAATGCCAAAAAGAAATTCCAGTTTCCGGTGGATTGGGGAACGGATTTGCAATCAGAACACGAACGCTATCTGGTGGAAAAGCACTTTAAAAAACCGGTGATTTTAACGGATTATCCGGAGCATATCAAGGCGTTTTACATGAAACTGAGTGAAGACGGAAAAACCGTTCGTGCGATGGATGTTCTGTTTCCGGGCATCGGCGAAATCATTGGCGGCTCACAACGTGAGGAAGATTACGAGAAACTCAAAAAACGTGCACATCAGTTTGGCATCGAAGAGGAAAGTATCTGGTGGTACCTGGAAACCCGTCAGTTTGGCACTTGTCCGCATGCAGGCTTTGGCTTAGGCTTTGAACGTCTGGTGTTGTTCGTTACCGGCATGAGTAATATCCGAGACGTAATTCCGTTCCCGCGTTATCCTAAAAGCGCAGAGTTTTAATAGTTTTTTGTAGTAATTTTAAATCGTAATTCATAAATCTCAATTCTGAAATCCTTTCATGCTTAATCAACGCTTATCACAAAAAATGCTTCAGAAGCTGTCGCCGCAACAGATACAGCTGATGAAGTTATTGCAGGTACCTACCGCTAATTTAGAACAACGCATTAAGGAAGAATTGGAGATAAATCCGGCGCTGGAAGAAAGCATTTCTGATTACGATGGAGAAAAAGAAGATTTATCGGAGCCGGAACAAATCCGAGATGATGATGATGAACAATACGAAAGTAATAGTGAAGATGATTTTGCGGATAGCTTAGATGTGCAGGAATATACAAAAGATGATACTGATTATAACAACGATGGTGGTGACGATTACAGAGGAAAAGAAGATAAAAAAAACAATGCCGCTGGCGGTGGGAAAAACCTTTCATGATTTCTTAGACGAACAGCTGCATTTGCTGGATTTAGACGAACACGAATGGCAGATTGCCGATCAGTTAATCGGCAGTATAGATGATGACGGCTACCTGCGCCGCGAGCTGGATGCCATTGTGGATGATTTGGCATTTCAGAAAAATGTTACCACCACGGTGGAGGAAATTGAAGAAGTACTGCGTACCATTCACCGCTTCGACCCGTCCGGCGTTGGCGCGCGTAACCTGCAGGAGTGTTTACAGATACAACTGGAACGCAAAGAACAAAATGTGAATGTAAAGCTGGCGCTGAAAATCATCAACACGCAATTTGATGCGTTTACCAAAAAGCATTACGATAAATTACTGAAAGCACTGGATATAGATGAAGCAACTCTGAAAGCGGCCATTGATGTTATTTTGCACCTGAACCCAAAACCGGGCGGGGCGTCTGAAACGTCTTCCGTTAATCACCAAACCATCATCCCGGATTTTACCGTGGAGAATAATAACGGCGAACTGGAAGTGTTGCTGAACGGAAAAAATGCACCGGACTTGCGCATCAGTGATTCGTTTAAAGAAATGCTGACCTCTTACGGGAAAGGCAGCATGAAGGATAAGAAGCAGAAAGAAGCCGTAGTATTTATCAAGCAAAAAATAGATTCTGCAAAATGGTTTATTGATGCCATTAAACAACGCCAGCACACTTTATTTGTTACGATGGAAGCCATTGTGTTTTTCCAGAAAGAATATTTTTTAACAGGAGATGAAATGAAGCTGCGCCCGATGATTCTGAAAGATATTGCTGAAATTACGAGTTTGGACATTTCTACTGTTTCACGCGTGGCAAACAGTAAATATTGTCAGACGGAGTTCGGTGTTTTCTCTTTAAAGCATTTCTTTTCAGAAGGCTTACAGATGGAAGGCGGAGAAGAAGTATCCACGCGCGAAGTGAAAAAAATTCTGGAAGATTTAATTTCCGCAGAAGATAAATCTAAACCGCTGAGCGATGAGTTTTTAACGGAACAGCTCAAAGAAAAAGGCTACAACATTGCCCGAAGAACCGTAGCAAAATACCGAGAACAATTAAATATACCAGTTGCGCGTTTAAGAAAAGAGTTATAACAACTGCAATGAAAAAATTATTCCTACTTTTTATATTTTTTTGTGCAGGGTTTGTGTTGAGAGCGCAAACTTCTGCCGTTACGGATTCCTTGTCGTTGCGCGAACCCGAAATATTTGACAGAGCAGAGGTAATGCCGACATACCCGGGCGGAGCTACAGAGCTGATGAAATTTATATCAAAAAATCTGACATACCCCAATAACGCCAGAGAACACGGTTTTCAGGGAAAGACAGTTGTTAAATTTACAGTAGATACAGATGGTTCCGTTGTTGAACCTGTCATATTGAGAAACGATGGTTGTGAAGAGTGTGGAACGGAAGTAATCAGAGTAATTAAAAAATTTCCGAAATGGACACCTGGAATTCAGAAAGGTAAACCGGTAAAAGTGTATTATACGCTTCCGGTGAACTTTAGATTGGACGGAGAATCGGATTTAAATAATAAAGAAGCAATATTTAAAGGTGATGAGATTCAATTACAAAATGAACTATTGGATGGCATCAGGGTTTTAAATAAAAAAAACAAAGCGAATCATTCTATAAACATCCTATTTTCAGTGTCAGAAACTGGATTCGTAAGTAATGTCAATGTTGAATCTTCAAATTCAATTAGTCAGCAACAAATAGACAAAATAAAAAAGCTGATGGAAGAATCTAAGTGGTACCCTGCTGTAAAAAATGGTAAAATTGTTGCAGCAAACCATTCAATCAATTTAAACTACTAATAAGTGATTAAAATCTTATCCAAAATACTCTCCTACCTCTTTCATCCCTTACTGATGACGACCTGGTTTACCTTGTTGTTGTTGTATACGAATCCGTTTTCATTTGCCGGTTTATCTTCCGGTATTGTTATAGCTGTAATCTTTATTAACACCTTTATGTTTCCGGCTATTTCCATTTTGCTCATGCGTAAACTGGGTTTTCTTGAAGACCTGGAAATGCCCGACCATAAACAACGCATCATTCCGTTGGTGGCATCCATTATATTTTATGTTTGGGCATATCTTGCCACCCGCAAAATCAACTTTCCCTACATGATGGGAGTATTTATGATGGGTGTATTGGTGTCTCTGTTTGCATCCTTTGTTATCAATGTTTTTTATAAAGTGAGTTTACACATGGTAGGCGTTAGCGGCGCTTTAACAGCCATTATGTTGCTCGTTTTTGTTTCCCCGTCCGATTTAAGTTATTATTTTCTGGCGATGATTCTGCTGACCGGCGCTGTCGCCTCCGCAAGGTTATATCTCGGCGCACATACCATGAAAGAAGTATATGTGGGATTTTTAGTCGGAATGTTTGGACAGGTCTTTGGATTATTCCTGTTTCATCCCTGATAAATAAGCGGTTTCGTTTACACTTCTTCACATTTCCACATCCACACATACCGTAAATAGCTCATTTATTCTCGTACCTTTGTTCTAATATTTTAAGGCTTGAAGAAAACCATTCTTTACTTATTGTTATTTGCTTTTTACTGTGCACATTCGCAAGAGGCTGTCAGCTATTTAAAAGTTAGACACATTATAATTACCGGAAACAAGAAAACCAAGCCCTTCGTCATTCACCGCGAAATGACGATTCATGAAAACGATTCTTTTCCAGCCAATGAAATGGACGCAACCTTGCTTCAGCAACGACTGAATATTTTCAATATCGGACTATTTAATGAAGTGAATGTAAACATCAAGAACTGGGAAAATGATAGTCTCGATTTGATTATTCAGGTGCGCGAACGCTGGGTGATTATCCCCGTCCCAATTATCAAATTTGCCGACCGTAACGTAGTGGAATGGTGGAAGCAGTACAATCACGATTTCAAACGCCTGCAGTACGGAGCACAGGTAAACTGGGGAAATATTTCCGGCAGAAATGACGTGCTGCAGATGGGCATCAGTTTTGGCTTTGCACAACGTTTGGACATTGGCTATTCCATTCCGCAGTTCAACAGAAGAAAAGAGCAGGTAGGATTATCCATTTTTTACACCATGCTGCGAACGAAGAGAATTGCCTTTAATACGGTGGATGACAGACTTGCCTTTATGGATTTGGGCAAATCCTGGCAGCTGCAAAAAATAGAAATTACGCCGCAGATTTCCTATCGCCGTCAGATTCACAACACGCATTATTTTACAACAGGATACGGACTTTCAGCCATCAGCGATTCCGCTTTTCACGCAAATCCCAATTATTTTTTAGGGGATAAAAGGCAGCAGTATTTTAAAATCGGATACACCTTTGTAGCCGATTACAGAAATGTCAGAAGCTATCCGACTGCCGGCTGGTTAGCATCTGTCAACTTTATGAATTACGGATTAGGTTTCATGAAAACACGTATGACCACGTTAGGGTTTCAGTTGAGTAAATATATTCAATGGAAAAAACATCCGAGGTTCTCTGCTGCTGCAATGATTAAATGGCAGTTCTCTTGGCCTTTAAAACAACCCTACAATTTACAATACATCAAGTCGTTCGGGTATGAGGAAAATGCCGTAAGAGGCTATGAATTAAATGTAATAGACGGGCAGCATTTTCTGTTGTTTAAGAATGAATACCGTTTCCGTGTGTTTAGTTTTCAGTTGAGTAAAATCCAGAAATTTAAAGGCAAGAATGCAGGAATACTAAATTCTTCATTGGCGTATTTACCGCTCAATTTATACCTCACGGCCTATTTTGATGCGGGATATGCGTGGGACCGCTATTTTACGGAAAACAATCAGTATAAAAACAAATGGCAGTTCGGATACGGGATGGGGCTCAACTTCGTTACCTTCAATTCCAGATTATTCCGCATAGAATATAGCGTAAACAGATATTTGAAGAAAGGAGTATATTTACATTTCGAACAACCGATATGACAATAGGAATTTACAGCCGTGTTTTTAAGGAAGAGCATACTCCGTATGTGCTGGAATTGATTGCACAGCTTTCTAAAAAGGAAATTCCGTTTCTCATTTTTGATGAATACTATAAAGCCATCAAAAAGCATTTGCCGAAACAAAAAATCGGAACGTTTAAAAGTCACCACGACGTTAAAAAAAATATTGACCTGCTGATGACGCTCGGCGGCGACGGAACCTTGTTAGATACCTTGCATCTCGTGCGCGACAGTGAAATTCCGGTGGCGGGTATCAATATGGGCAGACTTGGTTTTTTAGCTGATATCCATAAGGAAGCCATTAAAGAACTGATCGAGTCGATAGAACAAAATACCTATTCCATTGAGGACAGAACACTGATTAGTGTGGAAACCAACAAGCCGGTTTTCGGAGAAGTGAATTACGGACTGAATGAATTTACCATTCACAAAACCGATTCGTCTTCGATGATTGTGGTGCATGTATATTTGAACGGAGAGTTTTTAAATTCGTTCTGGGCAGACGGATTGATTATCGCCACGCCGACAGGCTCCACGGCGTACTCGCTGAGTTGCGGCGGACCGATTGTGTTCCCAACGTCCGGCACCTTTGTGTTGACGCCCGTAGCACCGCACAACTTAAACGCACGTCCTATCATTATCGCCGATAATACCGTACTTTCTTTTGAAGTGGAATGCCGCAGCAATAATTTTTTATGTTCCATCGATTCGCGTTCCATCAATGTAGACAATACTTACCAGCTTGCGGTACGCAAAGCCAATTTTACTTTCAAATTATTGCGTATGCCCGAAAGCTCTTATCTTAATACCTTACGTGAAAAATTGAACTGGGGTGAGGATTCGAGGAATAGCTAATTTCTACATTGAACACAATTAACATCTTATGAGAATAGAAACATATGAAAATATGCTGAACCAATATAAGAAAGATGGTTTGAGTCTTAAATATACAATCGAGTTATTACAAGAAAGGATTGAATACTTATCTAAGTTTAGCTATTCTGTTATTGTAGAAGGAAATCACGATGAATTTGACAGCCTTGACCAATGGATGGAAAATAATAGTTGGGTGAAAGATAAAATAAAAATAGTGTCTTTCGAAAATTTATACTACGGTAAGACAGGTTATGATTATGGATTTGGAGAATTCTTTATGAATGATAAAATCCTTTTCAATTCATTATGTAAATCCATACCTAACATTTACACTTGTTTTCCTGTCAGTATTTCAAAAACAGATGGATATGGAAACTTCATTGATTTAGATCCTGAATATAAACAGGCATTGATTTATAAACTAATAGAATAATCTTTCTTTATCTCGCGCAAGTCTTCCGCAGAATGACTCGTGTGAACTAAATCTACCGGTCTCCGACCGTAGTCTCTCTTCCCGTTATGTCGACTTAGGAGACATCTTTTGAATTGCTTGCACTAACCTAAGTATTTTACTGTCCGTTCATCTTACACGATACAAAAGATTCCTCGCTACACTCGGAACGACAAGAAGCCAAGAAGTCATAGTTAGTGCCCACTCGAAACACTTTTTGACATAAAATAAAAATCGTACATTGTACATCGTAAATTGTCAATTAAAATGTGTGGAATTGCAGGGGCATACTCGTTTAAACATAAAATCGTAGAGCAACAATGGCTGCAGAATGCCGCCACTTCTTTAAATAAACGCGGCCCGGACAATCAGAATTTTGTTACTATCGGAAGTGCTTCGCTGGTGCATGCACGCTTGTCCATCATTGATACTTCTGTTGGAGCCAATCAGCCTATTTACGATGAGTCAGGCAGATACGCCATTATCTTCAACGGCGAGATTTTCAATTTTCAGACCATCCGCGAAGAACTGCTGCAAAAAGGCGTGCAATTCAAAACACACTCCGATACTGAAGTATTGTTATATGCCTACATCCATTTCGGGGAAAGTTTCCTGCATAAACTCAATGGTTTTTTCGCCTTCGCCATCCACGATAAAGAAACCGATGCTTTGTTTATTGCCTGTGACCGTTTCGGCATCAAGCCTTTGTATTACTACAAAGACGAAGATTACTTTTTCTTCGGCTCCGAACTGAAATCCATTTTACAATTTCCCGTTAAAAAAGAAATCAACTGGAGTTCTGTGAGCCTGTATTTTCAGCTCAATTACATTCCCGGTAAAAATTCCATCTTCAAAAATATACAAAGACTAGAGCCTGGTAGTTCTATCAGCATTCAAAACTCAAAACTCAAAACTCAAAAGTGGTACAGCATTCCGTACAACGCGCTGGCAGCCGAGCAAAATCAATTGACGTACGAAGAACAGAAGAAAAAGCTGGTAGAGCTGATGGACGATTCCGTGCGTTTGCGTTTGATTGCCGATGTGCCGCTGGGTGCATTTTTAAGTGGAGGTATCGATTCGTCGGTGGTGACCGCCATGGCAGCTCGTCACACCAAAAATCTCAATACGTTTTCCATAGGTTTTGAAGGCAATGATTTCTTTGATGAAACGCCGTATGCGAATCTGGTGGCGAAACATTTCAAGACCAATCACACCGTTTTCAAATTAAAAAACGATGATTTATTTGAAAGCTTACACGAATTATTAGAGTATACCGATGAGCCTTTTGCAGATTCATCGGCCTTGCTGGTAAATATCTTATCGAAGTTCACCCGTCAGCACGTCACAGTGGCACTGTCCGGCGATGCGGGCGATGAATTATTTGCGGGCTACAATAAGCACTATGGCGAATGGCAAACGCGCAGCAACAGCTGGCAGGCGAACATCATTCATTTGCTGCAGCCCGTTTGGGAGAAATTGCCCAAATCGCGCAGCGGTAAAATCAGCAATAAGGTGCGTCAACTGGAACGCTTCGCCATCGGCATGGATTTGTCGCCGGCAGAACGCTGGTGGCGCTGGTGCTGCATCAACGATTTATCATTCTCTGAACGATTGCTGAACGATAAGGTAGATTCGGCGATGACAGAAATCATTGAAACACGTCAGCAGTTTTCATCTGTTGTAAATTTTGACGGCACGCTCAATGATGATTTACTGGCGGATGTAGGCATGGTATTGCCCTACGATATGCTGGTGAAAGTGGACCGGATGAGTATGCGCAACTCGCTGGAAGTGCGGGTGCCGTTTCTGGATTACAGAATCGTGGAGTTTGCCTTTACTCTGCCGGTTTCGAGCAAGATAAACGGCAATATCAAAAAGAAAATCGTGCAGGATGCCTTCAGAGACGTGCTGCCGCAGGAATTGTACAATCGTCCGAAAAAAGGATTTGAAGTGCCTTTGCTGCAATGGTTCCGCACTGATTTGAAAGACAAGATTCTGAACGACTGGCTGAGCGATGACTATATTAAAACACAAGGCATCTTTAACCTCGAGATGATACAACAACTGAAACTACAATTGTTTTCGGGCAATCCGGGTGATGTGCATGCGCAGATTTGGGCACTGATTGTCTTCCAGAATTTCTGGAGAAAGTATATGGATGAATAAATTGAAAATACTACTTTGCGTTCTGCGTCTTTGCGTGCAATTAAAAATTATCTTTGAGGAAGAAAGATGGACAAAAAACTCCACATAGGCATCGTTGCCAATACTGCGTTCAATATTTACAATTTCCGTTTAGGATTGATTAAGGCATTGCAGCAGGAAGGACATCATGTGGTGGCCATCGCACCCACAGATACTTATGCAGAGCTGCTGAAAGAAAATCAGATTGAATTTATTGAAGTCAAAAACCTCGCGCGTAAGGGCACCAATCCGTTGAACGATTTCAAACTGATGAATGAATTCAGACGGATTTACAAGCAGCAAAAGCTGGATGTGGTGCTGCAATACACCATTAAACCCAATATTTACGGCACTTTGGCGGCTCGATTGACTAATACCCATTCCATTTGTACGGTAACGGGACTCGGTTATACGTTTCTGAATGACAGCATTGCCAGCAAGGTGGCGCATTGTCTGTATCGTCTGGCTTTTTCCTTTGCCGATAAAGTGTTATTCCAGAATACGGATGATCTGGAAATTTTTGTAAGTAACAAATTAGTGAGCAGACAGAAAACACAGATAGTGCCGGGCTCAGGGATTGATACCGTGAGATTCAGTCCTGAATTTTGTGCGCCAAAGACCGATGATGAAATCACCAGATTCCTGATGATAGGCAGATTGCTGAAAGATAAAGGTGTGTATGAATATGCGGAAGCAGCCCGGCAGGTTTTGGCAGAAAATAGGAACGTGGAATTTCATCTGCTGGGAGATATCGACAACGACAATCCTTCCACCATCAAAAAAGAGGAACTGGATGGCTGGATAAAAGACGGAATCCTGCAATACCACGGATACGCGAAAGATACACGGCCATACATCTGCCAGGCGGATTGCGTGGTGCTGCCTTCCTACAGAGAAGGCATGCCGAGGGTGATTCTGGAAGGCATGGCCATGGGTAAACCCTGTATTACCTCGGATGCACCGGGATGTAAAGATGCCGTGCTGGATGGAGAAAGCGGATTTCTGAGTAAAACGGCTGATGCACATTCATTGGCGCAAAGCATACGAAACTTTATTTCGCTTGATAAAACATATAAAAATCAGATAGGTATAAATGCAAGAAAACGTGCGGAAAGCGTATTTTCTCAGCATGCCGTCAATATGATTTACGTCAAATTGCTCGCAAAACTTTAGTCAATTTTAACGTTTTTTAAATAATTGTTGTTAACTTTGATTTTCAAGTATGCATAGCGATTACATAAAATTAGCTTCCGCTCTGTTGACCTCTTTCGTTCTTACGTATATGTTTATACCTTCTATTATAAAGGTGGCGAACATAAAACATTTATTTGATACGCCGGGCGAAAGAAAATCACATCATGGCGTCATTCCTACATTGGGCGGGGTTGCTATATTCGGTGGCTTCATGATTGCTTTTTGTCTTTTTGCTTCTTTTGACCTGAGAACTCACGAGATGAAATTTATTTTGGCAGCACTGTGTTTTACGTTCATGCTCGGTGCAAAAGACGATATTGTAGAACTGGTTGCCTCAAAGAAATTCATCGGACAGATTTTCGCTGCTTGTATTATCGTTATTTTAGGTGAAGTACGCATCACCAGTTTATACGGCTTATTTGGAATATCTTATATCAACGAGTTTGTCAGTATTATGTTGTCTGTTGTCACTATCATTTTTATCATCAATGCCTTTAATATTATAGACGGAATTAATTTGCTGGCAGGAAGCATAAGTATCTTAATGTCGGTTGCATTTGGGGTTTGGTTTTATTACTACGGCTTTTTTGATTATGCGATTCTGGCGGCGGCAATGAGTGGGGCTGTTTTTGCCTTTCTAAAGTATAATTATACGCCGGCCAAGATATTTATGGGAGATTCCGGTAGTTTGTCTATAGGTTTGCTGGCAGCAGTTTTAGCTATTCAGTTTATTGAAAAGAATGAAATGGTATTACATAACGGCAGCAGTGATGGAGTTGAGATTATTGCGGCTCCGGCTATGGCTATTGCCATCCTGATCATTCCATTATTCGATACATTACGTGCGTTTACCTTAAGGATACTCAATAAAAAATCACCGTTTTTGGCCGACAGAAATCATATTCACCACAGATTAATAGATTTAGGATTTTCACACATTACTGCTACGTACATTTTAATAGCAGTTAATTTATTGTTTATTGTGGTTGTTTATTTCCTGCAAAGCTGGGGAAACCTGTATTTAATGCTGTTTGAATTAGGGCTGGCCATGATGCTTACCTTCCTGCTTTTTTCTTTCAAGGTGAAAAAAAAAATGAACTCCCGCAAAACTGAGCCCTCCATGCAGTTCTCACTGGAAATGGATGCGAGGTAATTTTGTAAAAAATTATTGTACCCTGATATTTTGTTGTTTAAGGATAGCACAAAGTTCGCTGACCATCATGGCGGTGGCACCCCACAACACTTTTCCATCCAGATCATAATAAGGCGCCATTAGATTAAATCCAAGCGCATTTTTAATAACCTTCTCTTTAATAATGTCCTTTTCGAAGAAACGGTACAATGGAATTTCCAGTGTATTTGCCACTTCTTTTTCCTCCAGTATTAATGTTGGTACCTCGTTCAGTAATCCAACAAACGGATACACCATGAAGTTACTTGCCAAAACATACACTTCAGAAAGCGGTCCCACCACTTTAATATGTTGCCTTTCTATTCCGATTTCTTCCTGTGTTTCTCGCAGTGCCGCATCTAAGAAAGAAGTATCACTCTTTTCAATCTTACCGCCTGGGAAAGCAATCTGACCACTGTGTGCACCGTCGTATACCGGTCGTTCAATAAATAACAGTGTGGGTGTATTGTCTACCGGATAGATTAAGGTCATGACGGCAGCATTCTTTGGTTTTAATAGCTGAGGTGGTTCTAAATTCTTATTTATTTTCAGGTAAGGCTTCAGTAATTCATGGGCAGCTTTGCCCGGCAACGGATGGCGGAATGCCTGCTGTAGTTCTGCTGTGAATTTTTCAAACATCACTCAAAAATAGAATAATATAATTCGAATTACAAAGCAGAAAGTATGTATGAATATTTTGTAGAAAAAATATGTTAAATATGCGTTCTCATAAAATAAATATTCACAAAAAATTCATAAATTTGGATACGTTCACAACACAACCTCTTCCAAATGAAAAAACTTATTACACTCTTTGCCGCGGCAACACTGTTGTTTGGCTGTACAAAAAACAATTCAAGTACAACTACACCGGAGCCGCTCTCCAGAATCGCATTCGGTTCTTGCTGTTCTCAATATTTGTCGGATAAGAAAATTTTCGACAGAATGCTGGAATTGAACCCGCAATTGTATATTGCCGGAGGGGATAATATTTATGGTGACTTCTTTGCTTTGGCACCGGGTACCAAAGAATATATGGAAGGTGCATACAGACAATTAGGCGGTGATCAGTCATTCAGAAGACTTCGAGCCAAGGTACCTATGATTGCAACCTGGGACGACCATGACACCGGTGAAAATGATGGGACCACAACAAATCCGGTAAAAGCAATTGCAAAAGATTTATTTTTCAAATTCTGGAACATACAGGAAACAGATCCACGCCATAACAGACCTGACGGAGGTATTTACGGATCATATTATTTCAATGATGATGCCCGCAAAGTACAGGTAATTATGTTGGATTTGCGTTATAATCACTCAGCCTATAAAGCTTCAGGTGCAGGTGCAGCATTAAGCGGATATGATACTATGATGTCTCCGGATGCTACCATTTTAGGCGCTACACAATGGGCATGGCTGGAAGAAGAATTACGCAAACCGGCAAAAGTAAGAATCATCATGTCTTCGCTTCAGTTTAATTCTAATTATGACGGCGGTGAAAACTGGGCAGTATTGCCATTGGAGAAACAAAAGATGTACGACCTGATTAAGAGTACAGGTGCAAACGGTGTATTCTTCTTGAGCGGAGACGTTCACTTTGCAGAATTTACCAAAACACAACCTGCTGGTTGGTATCCAATCTATGACTTTACCTCCAGTGGTATCACACACCACGAAGATAAAGTGGCGTCGAGAAATGATAATATCAGAGTTGGCAACGGCTGGCAATATGTAAATTTCGGATTCTTAACAATAGATTGGAATGCTTCACCGGTAACTGTAAAAGCGCAGGTATTTGGCAACACAGCAGGATCAGGTTCTAATGGTTATCTGATACCGGATGATGCTAAGATTTCACATACAGTGACCTTAGACGAATTAAAATTCTAATTAATTAATTATTACAAATCATATAAAGAGGCCTGTTTTGTGCCTCTTTTTTTTATTTTTGAGCTATGGATATTTTTGAACGCACCGAATTACTCTTAAAAGAAGCTAATGAAACCAGTATTTCTTCTGCGGAAGAACTGGAAAAATTTCGCATTCGTTTTTTAGGGACTAAAAATGTGCTGAAAGATATTTTTGCAGAAATAAAGACAGTCCCGAACGAACGCAAAAAGGAATTCGGGCAGCTGGTGAATAATGTCAAGCAAACAGCAGAGGAAAAATTTGCAGCACTTCAGGAAACATTTCAGAACAATACTGCCGGAAAAGATGCCGATATTGACTTGACATTGCCGGGTGATGTAGTGACCATTGGCGCAAGACATCCTATTCAAATCGTAAAAAACCAGATTGTCGATATTTTTAAACGATTGGGATTTGCCGTAGAAGAAGACAGGGAAATTGAAGATGACTGGCACAATTTTACGGCATTGAATATGCCGGAAGATCATCCTGCGCGCGATATGCAGGATACGTTTTTCATCAACGTAAATCCTGATGTGGTGTTGCGTACGCATACGTCTTCCGTACAGGTGCGTGTGATGGAAAACCAAAAACCACCGATTCGTATCTTATCGCCGGGAAGGGTATTCAGAAATGAAACGATTTCCGCGCGTTCGCATTGCTTCTTCCATCAGGTAGAGGGCTTATATATTGATGAAGATGTTTCGTTTGCGGATTTATTGCAAACGCTGGATTTCTTTGTCAAAGAATTATTCGGACAAGATATAAAAATAAAAGTGCGACCGTCTTATTTTCCGTTTACAGAGCCGAGTGCGGAAGTGGATGTAACCTGTTTTATCTGTGGAGGTAAAGGTTGTAATGTATGTAAATATTCAGGTTGGGTAGAAATTTTAGGCTGCGGTATGGTAGACCCGAAAGTATTGGAAAACTGCAATATCGATTCCAAAAAGTATTCAGGCTTTGCCTTCGGAATGGGTGTTGAACGTATAACGATGTTAAAATACCAGATAAAAGATATTCGTTTGTTATCCGAAAATGATACGCGTTTTTTGGAGCAATTTAAAAAAAACATGACTGCGACAACCAAACTTTCACCACAAGAACAGGTACGCGATGCATTCGGATTATTGAAGTAAAATCCTTTTCCATCCAAGCCTTCGGAGAAATCTAACTCGGTTCCTAATAAGTATAAAATACTTTTCGGATCTACGACTAATTTGATGCCTTTGTCTTCGAAGACTTCATCCGTGCTTTGTTGCTGGTCGTCAAATTTCATGTTGTATGCCAGGCCGCTGCAGCCACCACTCGTTACAGAAACACGCACAAAATGATTGGGTGAAAGATTATCTTCTTTCCACATGTTCAGTACACGTTCTTTGGCTTTATCTGAGATGAATATCATGTTTTAGTTGTAAGTCGTGAGTAATAAGTCGTAAGTATCAATTGTAATTTATAACAAATAAATTCAAAATAAGGTTCAATTACGAAATCATCTCAAACTTAGTGTAAGGCACCAGCGCTTTTGGAATTCTAATGCCGTTTTCTGTTTGGTGATTTTCCAGTAAGCTGGCCACAATACGCGGTAAAGCTAACGCACTGCCGTTTAAGGTATGCGCCAGTGCTTTTTTATTTTCGGCATCTTTGGTACGTAATTTTAAACGGTTTGCCTGAAACGTTTCAAAATTAGAAACAGAACTCACTTCCAGCCAGCGTTCCTGTGCTGCAGAGTAGACCTCAAAGTCATAAGTTAATGCTGAAGTAAAGGACATATCACCACCACACAAGCGCAAGATTCGGTAAGGTAATTCCAAGGCTTTCAATAAGCCTTCGACATGTTTCAGCATTTCGTCTAAAGCAGCATACGAATTTTCCGGTTTTTCGATGCGCACAATCTCCACTTTGTCGAACTGGTGCAAACGATTCAATCCACGCACATCCTTGCCATAACTACCAGCTTCTCTGCGAAAACAAGGTGTGTAACCAGTGTTTTTTATCGGCAGATTTCTTTCGTCAATAATTTCATCTCTGTAAATATTAGTAATCGGAACTTCAGCCGTTGGAATCAAATATAAATTATCTGTTGCATCGTGATACATTTGTCCGTCTTTATCTGGTAAATTTCCAGTAGCATAAGCAGAATCTTCGTTTACCATATGCGGCACCTGAACTTCCTGATAACCAGCTTCAATTGCTTTGTCTAAAAAGAAAGTAATTAACGCACGTTGCAAAGCGGCACCTTTTCCTTTATATACAGGAAAGCCAGCGCCGGTAATTTTATTGCCTAATTCAAAATCAATTAAATCGTATTTCTTTGCCAAATCCCAATGAGGAAGTGCGCCTGCGTGCAATCTTGGAAATTCTGTAACAGAAAATACCACTTCATTTTCTTCCGGTGTTTTTCCTTTTGGAACACTTGCATTTGGGAAATTCGGTAAAGTCACGAGTTTATCGAAAATTGCCGTTTCCAGCTCTGCTAATTCCAGTTCCAGCTTGTCTGCATTTTCTTTGATGTCCGCAATTTTTAATTTTAATTGCTCGGCTTCTTCTTTTTTACCGTCTTTCATCAATCCGCCTATTTCTTTGGATAAAGAATTACGTTGTGATAAGAAATCATCCAGATAAGATTTTACTAATTTTCGTTTGTCATCCAGCGTAATAATTTCATCCACAAAATGAATGTCTTTAAAGTTTTTGTGTGCTAAACGTTCTTTCGCAAACTGGGTGTCTTTTCTTAATTGGTCTAAAGTGAGCATTTTTTTTAAATTGTTTTGCAAAGATAAGTTTTAACCAACAGTGAAGCGCGGATAGGCCCCATAAATCGACGTTTTTTCAAAAAAAAGTAACACAAATAGTGTGATTTTCATAAAAAAGGTGTTAATTTGCAGTATCAATCAATACAGCCTCGCGTTTTATTGACCAATCACAAACGAATTTCAGAATCCACTTTTCATGTCTTTCAATTTCCAACTTAACTAGTTTGACGTATGTACGATATTTCCATTTTAACAGAAATGTTATTACCTGAATTAAAAGAAATAGCTGAAAAGACTGGAGTGCCAAAAGCAAAAATTAGCAAATCCAAGAAGCCCGAATTAATAGAACTTATCCTCAAAAAACAAGATATGCAAGAAGAGTCTAAAGATGAAGAAGTAGTAATAAAGACAGAAACTACAGAAGAAAATTCCCCAAAAGAAAAAAAGGAACGTGTGCGCATTCCGCGCAAAGTGGCAGAAAAAGTAACGCCGGTAAAAAAGGCAAAAGAAAATCCTTTTTCTGATAGAAATGCAATGAATGCTGAGTTTGCTAAAGAAGAAATGGTGTCCACCCCGGAAAAAACGGTGTATCAGCCTAAGCAACAAGAGGAAATTCAACAGGAAGAAATAGTAGCTGAAAAACAGGAAAAAACAGGAAAAACAGAAAACCCGAAAGACAGGAAAGACAAAGTTTTAAAAAGAAACGCCACAGGAAAAAAGTGCAAACGTAGCAGACGAATCAGACGAATACCCTGCACAGGAAGAACGAAAAGTAGATTTTAATGTTGATTTAGATGGTGTTATTTTAGGTGAAGGTGTTTTGGAAATTATTCCGGAAGGTTATGGTTTCCTGCGTTCTTCAGATTATAATTATCTGTCTTCACCGGATGACGTGTATGTGTCTCCGTCTCAGATTAAATTGATAGGATTAAAAACCGGTGATACCATTGTTGGTAATATCCGCCCTCCGAAAGAAGGAGAAAAATATTTTGCTTTGTTGCGCGTGGAATCTATCAACGGAAAATCACCGCAGGAAATCAGAGACAGAATTCCATTTGATTATCTGACTCCTTTGTTTCCGACAGAAAAACTAGATCTTTTTCAGGAAGCATCTAACTATTCAACCAGAATTGTAGATTTATTTACACCAATAGGAAAAGGTCAGCGTGGTATGATTGTGGCACAGCCTAAGACGGGTAAAACCATGTTGCTGAAAGATATCGCCAATTCTATTGCAAAAAACCATCCGGAAGTTTATTTAATTATTTTATTAATAGATGAACGCCCTGAGGAGGTAACGGACATGCAGCGCAGCGTAAATGCAGAAGTGGTGGCATCTACCTTTGATGAACCGGCAGACCGTCACGTAAAAGTGGCCAGTATCGTATTGCAAAAAGCAAAACGTCTGGTAGAATGCGGACACGATGTGGTGATTTTACTCGATTCCATCACCCGTTTGGCGCGTGCGTACAATACGGTTGCTCCTTCATCCGGAAAAGTATTGTCCGGTGGTGTGGAGGCAAATGCCTTACACAAACCAAAACAATTCTTCGGTGCTGCCAGAAATATCGAAAATGGTGGCTCTTTGACGATTATCGCTACCGCATTGACGGAAACAGGGTCTAAAATGGATGAGGTTATCTTTGAAGAATTCAAAGGAACCGGTAACATGGAGCTGCAATTGGAAAGAAAACTGTCTAATCGCCGTATTTTCCCTGCTATCGATGTGGTTTCGTCTTCTACAAGAAGAGATGATTTATTGCTGGATAAAGATACTTTGCAGAAAATGTGGGTGTTACGTAACCATTTGGCAGATATGAACTCGGAAGAATCGATGAAATTCCTGTTGCAGCAGATGAAAGGAACCCGCAGCAATGAAGAGTTTTTGATGACGATGAACCGATAATAATGATTTGAAAATGAAATGATTTGAAAATTTGAAAATGAGATTTTTAGAGTTTCAATCTTTCTAAATGGTTAAATCATTGATTTTCTATAGAAAAAAAGCATTTTCAAATTGTTTAATTTTCAAATTTTCAAATAAAATAGTATCTTCGCAGTCCAAAAATTTGAGAATAGAATTATTTTCAAATTTTCAAATTTTCAAATTTTCAAATAAATAAGATGAAAAGAACGTTTCAACCATCGGTAAGAAAAAGAAAGAACAAGCATGGTTTCCGTGAGCGTATGGCAACCAAAGGTGGTCGTGCGGTATTAAACGCGCGTCGTGCTAAAGGAAGAAAAAAATTATCAATTTCTGACGAAAGAAGAGGAAAATAATAGCTGGAACAGACAAAAATCAACGGCTTAGCTTCACGAAAGATGAACGCCTGAAAAGCAAAAAACGTATCGACGAGCTTTTCAGTAATAAGACCTTTGTTCAAAATCCAACTTTAAGAATATATTTTCAACCAATGAGTTTAGATTGCGCCTTTCCGGCGCAATTTGCTTTTTCCGCACCTAAGAAATCATTTCCAAATGCTACCGACCGCAACCGTTTAAAACGGCTGATGCGCGAAAGTGTGCGGTTGCAAAAAACCGAATTTTACAAATCCTTGCAGGAAAAAAACAAAGAAGTAGTTTTACTGCTCAGCTATCATGCGAAATCCATAGCCGATTTTAAAACAGTGGATGCTGCGGTGACACAGCTGCTGAAGAAAAAAAAAAAAAAAAAAAAAAAAAAAAAAAAAAAAAAAAAAAAAAAAAAATTAAAAAAAAAAAAAATAAATTTTTTCCTAATTTTAAAAAAAATTTTCAAATTATTTTCTTTTTAAAAAAACCCCAAACAAACCCCCCCGGACCCCCCAAAGACAAAAAGCAAAACCCCAAAAAGCGAAAAGAAAAAAAAAAAAAAACCCAAAAACCACCCACACAAAAAAAGCCCCCCCCCCCCCCCAAAAAAGAAGGCCCCACAACAACACACCAAAAAAACAAAAAAAAACACCCCAAAACAGCCGGAACCCCGGCCAAAAAAAAAAAAGGAGGCAACCCAGCCGAGGGCAAGAAGAACAAAAAAAAAAAACCCCCCCCGGGGCCAAAAAAAAAAAAAAAAAAAAAAAAAAAAAAAAAAAAAAAAAAAAAAAAAAAAAAAAAAAGACAAAAAAAAAAAAAAAAGGAGGCCCAAAAAAAAAAAAAAAGAAAAAAAAAAAAAAAAAACCCCGCAAAAAAAAACAAACCCAAAAAAAAGGGCAACCCCAAGAGGGGGAAAAAAAAAGAGCCAAAAAAAAAAAGCCCAAACAGGGACGAAAAAAGGGAAAAGGGAAAAAAACAAAAACAACCAAAAAAAGAGAGGCGCGGGGCGCCCGCCCCCGGGCGAAGCACGGCCCCCGCCCCCCGCCCCAAACCCAAAACCCAAAACCAACCCCAAAAAAAAAACCCCCCCCCCCCCCCCCCCCCCCGCCCCACGCAAAAGAACAAAAAGGGCCCCGGGGGAACCGCCAAAAAACACAGAAAAAACCGGGCCCCACAAGCTGCTTAACGAATTACACTAATCTTCTTCGTAATAATTTCATTATTTACCTGAATCATACAAATGTACTCGCCATTGCTATAATTGCTTACATTAATTTGTTGTTGAAAATCAGCATTGTTTATTTCTGTAAGCAAAGCACCTAATAAAGAATAGATACGTATGTTTTGTATTAATTCTGTTGATTTAAAGTTGATAATATTACCGGAAGGATTTGGATAAAGAATCACGTTGTTTTTTGCAACAGAATTTTCGTGCGTATTCGTAATGACGATTGCATTGCCTTCACAATCCGTATCTCTGAAAATATAATGTCCACCCGGATTTGCATACGTAAACGTATCTCGAGGTTGTAAAAAATATACATTATTGGCAAAGACAGAAGGTGTATGCAGAACGGCAGGCTGCAGAAAATCGGCAATGATAAAATCTACATCATCAACTTGTGTTGCCATATAAGCAAAATAATGCAGCAAGGTGTCATTCTGCTTATTCGTAAAATAAGGACTTGAACTCGTTATGCTGTCCGGCGGTTCATTTAAATACGGCCATTGGTACTGTTGAATGCAATTGGTATTGCTTTCGCTGCAAACAGTATTCAAAAATGGATGATAGCCGGTGCAATTGA
The DNA here is from genome assembly GCA_016721245.1 of Sphingobacteriales bacterium. Classification (GTDB taxonomy): domain Bacteria; phylum Bacteroidota; class Bacteroidia; order Chitinophagales; family JADIYW01; genus JADJSS01. The sequence continues at coordinate 255,827 of JADKIQ010000007.1, read as the reverse complement.
CAAAAAGCTTTGTAGAAATATTCAATCCGGCGGCTTGAATATTGTTAAGTAATGCACGTGGTCCTTCTACATTAAGAAAAGGTACGTGTATGTCTGGTGAACCAAATTTTGTAACATCAAAAGAAACAAGGTTGTCGTTTTTGCCATGTAAAAACAACACAGACAAACCATTGTCTTTTTCATCTAAAAAAATGCCCATCTTGCTGTTGTTGATTTCCAGGGTATCATCTTTTGGAAGTCCGCCGCCAATGACATATGTCCGTTTTATGTTTTTTGAAAAAGGAACTGTCGGATAAAGTGCTTTCGCTTCAAAATTTCCCTGACCGCTGAAAAGTGTATCCGTAAAATTCTGTCCGCTATCTGCAAAGGCAAGCGATAATGCACAAAAAGCACCAAAACTATGTCCGCCTGAAAATAGTTTTGAAGTATCAATGTGTAAAGATGTTGAATGTTGTGTAATATAAATGGAAGCAGCTACTGCCGATTGAAAACCATTGTAAAAAGCATTTCGTGTATTGGCAAAAGTCTTTTTATTCCTGGATTCAAAACTGCTTGGATTTTCATAATAAGCAATACAATAACCCCGCATGGCCAGGTCAATTACATAAAAATTCATTTGTTCGTACCAGCTGTTGCTGAACTTGGCATTATTGCCGTGTGTTAATAGAATACATGGCCGTAGAATGGTATCATCCGGTCTGATAAAAAATAATTTAAGAGAATCAGTAGAATAAATTGCTTTATTGCCTTTTAGACCTTTCCACGAAAATAAGGTGTCTTTGGGATAGTTAATGATTTGTTGTATTTCGAAACTGTGTTTTAAAATACTGTAGATATGTTTCTGTTCATTGCCTAAACCTTGTACCGGAACTAATGTTTGAATATTGATGTTTTTGTAATCAAAAGAATTGATATAACTGGTGTTTTGACAAATTGCCGTAGAAGGAATTAAAGTCAGGAGTATGCTTATTAATTTTAAAAAGGATAGTATCTTAGACGTTTGCATTTACGTTGTCGCATGATTGTACAAATGAAATTAAATAATTGCTTTTTAAATCAGGGGTACAAATAAATACTGATGTCATAAAAAAAACAAGTATTAACTATGTATTATATTGATAATGTGTAATTTAGAATGCAATCTTGTCATTGATTTTTAAAATAAACCGAACATAAAGCTCATAATGTTGACGCTAAAAAAAATACTGATTTTCCCTTTTGTCTTACTGATACAATTATACAAGTATTCAGTGTCGCCATTACTGGGAGAAAACAAATGCCGTTACCAGCCATCTTGTTCCACTTATGCCATTGAAGCACTACAAAAACACGGTTTATTCAAAGGTGGATATCTAGCAGCAAAGCGAATTTTATCCTGCCATCCCTGGGGCGGCAGCGGTTTTGACCCTGTTCCATAGTTTATTTATATTTTTTAACCATTCGTAAATACTATTTTTAGTAGTTTTAAAGTTCATTTAAAAGAGCATCTGTAAAAACTCATTTTTAAAATTAATTATCATGAAGAAATTATTCACTGTTCTATGTTTGTGTTTGTTGCTTAATGTAAGAGCGGCCGATCAAGATCGCTATTTTGAGATTGCCAAAAACATGGAATTGTTTACGCAACTTTACAAAGAGTTGAATACCTATTATGTGGATGATATTGATCCGAATAAATTAATGACAGACGGTATCAACAGAATGCTGGATGGTCTGGATCCTTTTACTAACTATATTACCGGAGCGGATCTGGATGAGTATCAATTACAAACAACCGGAAAATATGGTGGTATTGGTGCGCGTATTGCTAAAATGGGTGATCATGTAGTGATTACAGACCCGTATGAAGGTTACCCCGCTCAGAAAGCAGGCTTGCAGGCAGGTGATCAGATTATGGAAATTGATGGTAAAGTAGCTACCAAATACAACTCTGATGAAGTAAGCCAGTTGTTAAAAGGCGAACCGGGAACTAAGATCACCATCAAGGTAAAAAAAGCAATTACAAATGAGGAAAAAACGTTAGTATTTAACAGAGAAGAAATTAAAATTGAAAACGTTCCTTATTTCGGAATGGTAAATGATAAAGTTGGGTACATCAAACTAACTATGTTTACAGACAATGCCGCTCAGGAAGTACAGGATGCATTGAAAGAATTAAAGAAAAACCCGAACCTCAAAGGTGTGATGTTAGACTTACGTGGCAACGGAGGCGGATTGTTGAATGAGGCAATAAATATTTGCAATACATTCGTTGACAAAGGAACCAATATTGTAAATACAAAAGGCAAAATACAGGAAGCCAACTTTCAGTATGCAACTACCGGAAAGCCTGTAGATACGGATATTCCGCTGGCAGTGCTTACTGATGCCGGGTCTGCTTCCGCTTCTGAAATTGTCTCCGGTTCCATGCAGGATTTAGACCGAGGAATCATCATCGGACAAAATACATATGGAAAAGGATTGGTGCAGGTAACCAAACCGGTTGCATATAAATCCAAATTAAAAGTAACCATTTCCAAATACTATATTCCCAGCGGAAGATGTATTCAGCGAATAGACTATTCACACAGAAGTGCAGATGGTATTGCCAGTGCATTGCCGGATTCTTTACGCAAAGAATTTAAAACCAAATCCGGAAGAATTGTAAAAGACGGAGCCGGAATAGAACCGGATGTGAAAACAGAAGAACAACGAATATCGCCGATAGCTATTGCACTTTATACCAACAATCATATTTTTGAATTTGCAAATCAGTATAAACATGACCATGCAATATTGAGAGATGCTAATAATTTTTCAATGTCTGATGAAGAATATACTCAGTTTGCAGATTACCTGAAAGGAAAAGAATATGAGTACACAACCTCCAGCGAAGTTAAACTGGCTGATTTGAAAAAAAGTATTAAAGATGACAGCTATTCTGAAGGGGTACAAAAAGTAATTAGTGATCTGGAAGCACAAATCAAACATGATAAATCAAAAGATTTACTGAAAAATAAACCGGAAATCAAACGATTGCTGGAGCAGGAAATAGCAAGTCGTTATACCTATGAAAAAGGAAGAATTGCGAACAGTCTGAAAGATGATCCTGAAGTAAAGAAAGCGATTGAAATATTAAGCGATGGTGCAAAATACAAATCCATGCTGACGGCACGAAAATAAGCAAGACTGTGTCAAAGACTACTTCTTATATTTTATGTATTGAAACGGCAAATGCTGTTACATCGGCAGCCATTTCTAAGAATGGCGAATGTCTGGTGGTAAAAGAAGTCCTGGAATCCAATAAAGCGGCAGACAAGCTGCATGTTCTGATTGCCGATTTACTGGCAGCTGCGGGTTTGTCATTTGCTGATTTAAATGCAGTGGCTATCAGTGCGGGGCCAGGCTCGTATACCGGCTTACGAATAGCGGCGGCGGCGGCAAAAGGGTATTGTTTCTCACTGGATATTCCCTTAATCAGTATTTCCACACTGGAAGCTATGGTGGAAGGTATTCAGACGAGATACAATCAGCTTGGCTTTGATGAATATGTACCTATGATAGATGCCCGAAGAATGGAGGTTTTTACTTCTTTTTATACAAAGGAGAAAGAACTATTAAAGGCCTTTACAAGCCTGATTCTGGACGATACATTTGAGGATCTGTTAGATAAAAACAGAAAATATCTGCTCTTTGGAAATGGAGCCGAAAAAGCAACGGATATATTGAAAAATGATAAAGCAACGCTGTTTTCAGGCTTTATACCAAGCGCTCAGGATCTTTGTTCTATGGCAGATGCCAGTTTTCAGAATGAAAAATTTGAAGACGTCGCATATTTTGAGCCACACTACTTAAAAGCATTCTTTTCGACTCAAAAAAACTAGCAAAAAATTTTTAACATAAAAAAATTAAAAATATGTTGCATGCATGCAACCTTTTTGCTTTAAAACCCTTCTTAGTATTTGGTATAATAATTGGATACAGGAATGGAAATGAATAAAATAAAAAACATGTCAGTTAACAGCAAAAATATCATGCACCCGGAATTGAAGATTGATTTTCAGGTATTACGCAAATCAGTATTAGTATTACGCGCGGTCAACCATAAATTGCGCCATGAAATGATACGCCTTATTCACAGAGAAGGTAAGATGACCGTTACGGATTTATATGTGAAACTCAGACTGGAACAGTCTGTGGCTTCTCAACACCTCGCCTTGCTGCGCAGAGCCGGTGTGGTAACAACTTCTCGCGATGGAAAATTTATCTATTATTCGGTTGACCATGAAAGAATGGATGAAATATCCAGATTGCTGGAAGAACTGGTAAAGTAATAGCTACATACAAAATTCTGATTTTTCCTAAAACTTTATAGTTTTTGTATTGTTTACATATGTATTCAACGAATATCCTGATTTTTATCAATATATTTAGTGTATAGTTGACAAAAGTTTGTATATATTTGTGTCGAACTAAGTTGTAAAAAAAGTATTTATGGAAAATTTTGAATTTAACACAGAAAAAATCGAGAAAGCAGCAGAGCTTTTGAGAGCCGTGGCACATCACCTTCGATTAAAAATCATCAAGCTGATCCACGAAAAAAAAGAAGTGAATGTAAATGTAATTTACAATACACTTAAAATCGAACAATCTATTACTTCACAGCACTTGAAAATCTTAAGAGGCGTTGATGTTGTTCGTACAAGAAGAGATGGTAAAAAAATCTACTACTCTTTAAATTACGATCGTTTAGATGCAATGCACCGCGGAATTGACCTGTTCGAAGAATGGACACAAGCGCGCAAAGCGACGAAAAAGAAAAAATAATAACTTTACTTTTTCAAAACAAAACAGAAAACTATTATTTGTCGTAATTTAGACAAATAATAGTTTTCTTATTTTATGGCAGATTTAGTAAATGAATTTAATGACTATCGTTCTAAAATGAACGAAGTAATTCTGGAGCAAAAGAATTTAACGCTCAACCGTTTTTTCAACCTCGATATGCATGCCTATGCAGACGGAGCAATTGATGCAAAGACAAAAGAAATGCTCGGCCTTGTTGCATCTATGGTGTTGCGTTGCGATGATTGCATTAAATACCATCTTGGTAAATCCTACGAAGCCGGTGTTACCACAGAACAAGTCTATGAAGTATTTGCAATCGCCAACCTTGTAGGCGGCAGTATTTGTATTCCTCATACGCGAAGAGCAGCAGAATACTGGCAGGCTCTGCAGTCAACTAACTAACATGAAGAAATTATATCTGTTCGATTCATTCGCACTTATTTTCAGGGCCTATTTTGCTTTTCAGAAAGCACCGCTGATTAATTCGAAGGGCTTCAATGTATCCGCAATACAAGGCTTTCTGAATACACTCTGGGAAATAAAAACAAAATACAATCCTACACATTACGCCATCGTTTTTGATGCCGCTGCACAAACAGACCGTCAGGCTGAACACGATTTTTATAAGGCAAACCGTCAGGAAACACCCGACGATATCGTTACTTCCATTCCTTACATCAAGGAAATAATAAAAGCGATGAATATGCCCGTGGTGGAAATTGCCGGCTATGAAGCAGATGATTTAATTGGTACGTTAGCAGTAAAAGCAGCAGCAGAAGGCTTTGAATGTTATATCGTTTCTCCGGATAAAGATTTAGGACAAGTTGCTTCGGAAAACATATTTATTCACAAGCCACCATTCATGGGCAAGCCTGCAGAAATATTAGGCGTGGAGGAGTTAAATAAGAAATGGGAAATAAAAAATCCGAAAGAAATCATAGATATTCTGGGGCTCTGGGGTGATGCGGTTGATAATATTCCGGGGGTGAAAGGCATTGGTGAAAAAGGTGCTAAAATGCTGATTCGTCAGTTTGGTTCGATTGAGAATATTTATGAAAATATAGATCAGGTAAAAGGCGCGATGAAAGATAAACTCATCGAACATAAAGAAATGGCGCTGATTTCTAAAAAACTGGCAACTATTATCACGGATGCACCCATTGAGTGGAAAGAAGACGATTTTGTTTTAAAGGATTTTGATAAGGAAAAACTGGCCGCCATATTTGCTGATCTGGAATTCCGAACTCTTGGAAAAAAGATTATAGGAGAAGAGTATTCGGTGAATGAAGTGGCGGCAAAAAAACAGACAGCACCCAAAGATAAAGCACAAACTTCTTTATTTGATACAGCTGAAAATGAAGAGGTAAATGTTGCGGATGCTTCAGAAATAAAAGCCGGAAAAAATATCAGCAATACGGAACATCAATATTTTCTGGTAGATACGCAGGAGAAAATTGATGAGCTGCTGCAAAAATTAAACACATCTGATAAAATTTGCTTTGATACGGAAACAACTTCGGTAGATGCTAATAATTGCGAATTGGTTGGTATGTCTTTTAGTGTAAAGCCTCACGAAGCCTATTATATTCCGGTTTCAGCAAATCAGGAGGAAGCTAAAAAGTTAGTACATCAGTTCAAACCGCTTTTAGAAAATAAACACATTACAAAAATTGGACAAAATATAAAATTTGATCAGCTCGTACTGAAATGGTATGACGTGGATGTACAGGGAGTTTTGTTTGATACCATGTTGGCGCATTATCTAATAGATGCGGATACCAAACACAACATGAATGTACTATCTGAAAATTACTTAGGCTATTCTCCGGTTTCTATTACAGAATTAATTGGCAAAAAAGGGGCGAATCAAGGCACCATGCGTGATGTGCCGGTTGAACAAATAAAAGAGTATGCCGCAGAAGATGCCGATGTAACCTTGCAGTTATTTAATGTATTTAAAAAAGATATTGACCAGACACATTTACATAAATTATTTTATGAGGTGGAAACGCCGTTGATTCCTGTACTGACAGAAATGGAGTATGAAGGCGTAAAGATTGATACAGATTTTTTAAGACAATATTCCAAAGAAATCTCTCAGGATATTGTAGCCTTAAAAGATGAAATCTTAACGACCTGTGGTGCACAGTTCAATATAGATTCACCGAAACAACTGGGCGATATTTTATTTGAAAAAATGGGTATCAAATATCCGGGCAAGAAAACAAAATCCGGTCAGTATTCTACCGATGAAGAAACCTTACAGAAACTGGCGGGAGAGCATCCGATTGTAGAAAAATTACTGGATTACCGTGAGTTTACCAAACTTAAAAGCACCTATGTTGATGCATTGCCCAATCTGATTAATCCGAAAACACACAGGTTGCATACTACCTTTAATCAGGCCATTGCAGCTACAGGTAGATTAAGTTCTGTAAACCCTAATCTGCAGAATATTCCTGTAAAAACAGAACGCGGCAAAAAAATCCGAAGAGCATTTATTCAAAAGGATGAAAATCATACTATCCTTTCCGCCGATTATTCACAGATAGAATTACGTATCGTGGCATCTGTGAGTGAAGATGAAAATATGATAGATGCCTTCAAAAAAAATCTGGATATTCATACAGCAACTGCAGCAAATGTATTTGGTGTTGCATTGGAAGACGTAACCCCGGAAATGCGACGACAGGCGAAGATGGTCAACTTTGGAATTATATACGGGATTTCTGCATTTGGTCTGGCGCAGCGTTTAGGAATTCCAAGATCAGATGCAGCCGGATTAATTGAACAGTATTTTATCAAATACAGCGGCATCAAAAAATATATGGATGATACCATACAGTTTGCCCGTGAGAAAGGTTATGTAGAAACTTTGCTGGGAAGAAGAAGATATTTACGCGACATCAACGCAGGCAACTGGACCATCCGTGGCTTTGCTGAACGAAATGCTATCAATGCACCGATACAGGGCAGTGCTGCCGATATGATAAAAGTGGCGATGATAAACATACACAAGCAACTGTTAGCACATAAAATGCAGTCTAAGATGATATTGCAGGTGCATGATGAGTTACTGTTTGATGTTTACCTCCCTGAAAAGGAAGAAATACAGAAAATCGTTATTCATGAAATGCAAAATGCCTTACCTTTACGGGTGCCTGTAGAAGTATCTGCAGGCTTTGGAAATAACTGGCTCGAAGCACATTAAGAAAGAATATATGAAGAGAATATTTTTTATAGTTGGTATGATGATAATGGTCAGCATGTCATTTGCTAAAAAATGGGACGCTACCTACATCAGTAAATTGATAGCCGGCGGCGGCATCGATAAAGTAATTGAGTACTACAAAGGAAGATATTACGGAGATAACCGCGACCCGCAGGATGCTTTTAAAATAGCAGAGTTGTATGTGAAGAAAAAAGAATACGCCACCGCAATGGAATGGTATGATAAGGAAAGCCAGCTGATTAACACCTCAAAAGTGAACCTGTTTAATTATGCTAATACGAACCGTTTAATGGGCGAATATCAGAAAGCACTTGACGGATACCTGATGTATGCAGCGCTCACAGGCGATGTAAATAAAGTAATGGATTTAGCCAATCAGTGTGAGAAAATTTTAAAATCTTCCGCATTATCTTACAATTACAAACTGGAAAATTACACCTACAACACTTCTGCTGATGAAACGAATGTGGCAGTGCTAAGAACCAATCCCGTTTATGTAACAATTAAAAACACGAATAGTAAAGATGATAAACCTACCTATGAAATTTATCAGGCAGTCCGGGAGTTTGAATATTTTACACCACCCGTAAAAGCGTATAACAATAATGTTCCGAAATTAATAATTACCGGTTTATCTTTTTCGCAAGACGGAAACACCTTGGTCTTTTCTGCGAGAGATGAAAAAGCATCATCTAAGAAAGGAAAAAACAAAACAGAGAAAATTTACACGGCAGATTATCTGGGCGGCAGTTTTTTAAATGTGAAGCCTTTTCCATTTAACACAGAAGGAATTACGCTAAAGAATCCTGCATTTAATGCAGAAGGAACGGCTGTTTATTTTTCATCTAATCAGCCGGGAGGTTTCGGTGGTTTTGATATCTGGGAAAGTGTGCTGGTAAAAGACAAGTGGTCTGCGCCTAAAAATCTGGGTAAATTATTAAATTCTTCTGCAAATGAAATAAATCCATTTGTACTGCAGGATGGAAAAAATAACACCCTCTATTTTTCTTCTGACAGAGATGGCGGATTCGGCGGCTTTGATATTTACACGGCAAAAAACACGGCAAATGTCTGGCAGGATGTATTGATGCAAACAGCACCGCTAAATTCCGCAGGAGATGATGTTAGCGTGATTTATGACAATGAAACAAAAACCGGCTATCTTTCTTCCAACAGATCCGGCGGAAAAGGTGGTTTTGATGTGTATCGATTTACGCCGTTTAATTTAAAACTAATCGTAAATACCAATGATACTTTTTCTGAAAAGCTGATAGACTACGCTTTGGTGCAGGTATTTGAAGGCACAGAAAAATTATTTGAAGGCGTTACGGATGAAACAGGAAAAGCGCTATTTCAGATTAATAAGGAAAAGAATTACACGCTTAAAATCTCAAAAGACAATTACAGACCCATTACGCTCAAAATAAATTCTTTCGGAAAAATGAGCGGCGATTCTGTGATAGCAGAAGCCTTGCTGAAACCGGATGCACAGTTCAGTATTTCCAAAGGTGCAACAAATAATTTATCGCTGGATAATTACATTGTATTTACAGGAAAGGTAACGGATGCCGCCACAAACAAGCCGGCTGCAAAAGCAAAAATGAGAATGGTGAATTACACCACTCAAAAACTAAGGGAAGTGGACGTTGACTCCAGCGGAAAGTTTGAAATAAAATTATTACTCAACAATAATTATAAAATCATTTTTGAAAATCAGGAAAATAAAATTACAGATGAATTAACCACGTTCGGTTTGGAAAGAAACAGCGTGAAGGTTCGTGACTATTTACTAACTGGTAATAAATTCAAACTAACAGAAAATAAGGTATATAAACCCGGTAATGTGCCGACGGATATGAATATCAAATTTCCGGATAAAAATACTGGTGCTGTCATTTCTTCTGAAAAACATGAGCCTATTACACAGGCAAAAATTGATTCATTATTAAAAGTAATTGCTGCAGATAATCCGCAAGCTGCGCAAATGAATAAATCTACAAAACCTAAAGTAACAGTATCTGCACCTGCAGTTCAGCAAGAAACACCTAAGGCCCTAACAGAAAATAAAACAATCGAAAAACAAACAATAGTTGTAGGACCAAAAGACGATAAGGCAAAAGATATAGTTGTTGAAAATGTAAAGGCAACGGAAAAGTCATTAGAAAAAGATATTCCGGCTAAAGAGGCAACAACAGAAATAAAGGACGTTAAACCGGTAATAATAAAAGATAATGAAGTGCCACAGTTAGCAGCAGATATGGTAAGTACAAAGAAATCAAAAAAAGTAAAGATTATTGAAGAGAAGAAAACAGAAGAGGTAGTAGATAAAGAGCAGGAAAATGTGGCTGAGCCTCTTAAGGAAGAAGTTGTTGCAAAAGTGGAAGAAGTGAAAGTTCAACCGGAACTAAAAAAAGAACCTGTAGTTGAATCAATACCAAAAGTAACGGAACAAATTACGCCTTCGCCTTCAGAAGCAGTGGAAGAATTGAAAGAGAAAATAGTAAAAGAGGTAAGCGTGCCTGAGCCGTCAAAAACAAATCCTGTTTCAGTGACGCCACAGGAAAAACCACTATCTGCAAAAGAAACAATACCGTCTGTAGAAGAAAAGAAGATTCAACCGGTAGCACCAGCAGAAGTTTTACCGGATATTTATTTCAAAGTTCAATTGGCAAGCTACGATCAGGGGAATATCAAATTTCCTGAATTTGAAGCACTGGGAAAAGTAGAAGAAATAAAAGCATATGAACGATATATTTATCGCCTGGGAAATTTTGAGTCACTGGAAAGAGCAAAAGAAGTATTAGAACTTGTGCGTTCACAAGGATATTTTGTGGCATTTATTTTGCAGTACAACAAAGATAAAGTAACAGGAATTGTTAAATAATAAATTAAATTACATGAAAAAAATTTTGAAATTATCCATTTTTACAGCAGTGCTGGCTCTTTCATTTGCAACGGCAAATGCACAATCCCAATTTACCACCAATGAAGTTCGTCAGTTTATGAGTAAAGGCGAACAAAACGGTATAGAAATTATATTAAACGGTACCAAGCCTGAAGATGCGAAAGATGCAGTAGAAAAATGGGGAAAAAAGATGAAAGCGAAGATTGTTCGCGATAAGAAAAACCCGGAAATTTTTATTGATAATGCACAAATGCCAACGGTAAGTGCTAACGCGATAGATATGTATGCTGTTGTAACGCCTGTAGACAACGGTTCCAAAGTAACCATCTTCTCCGATTTGGGTGGTGCATTTGTTTCTTCAGCAGCATACGGCTCACAGTATGCAGGCTTGGAAGCATCTATCAAAAAATTTGCTAAAGACCAGGCTGTTGTAGTGGTAGAAGACCAGCAAAAAAGCGAAGAGAAAATATTAAAAACACTGAATGGTGACTTGAAAGATTTAGTAAAAGATAAAGAAGGGTATTTAAAAGATATTGAAAAAGCAAAAGCATTAATTAAACAACGCGAAGCAGACATCACAAAAAATGATGCGGATCAGACGGCTAAGCAACAACAGATTTCTTTACAACAGCAAATAATTGAAACGGTAAAAACAAAAAGAGCAACTTTAAATTAAACAGACATAATTGATAATGGCAGTTTGCTTATGCAAACTGCTTTTTTATGTAGTAGGCAGATTTGATTTTAAAACAAAAAGGATATAAATATGAAAAACAGATTATTAAAAATAACGAGCACACTTTCACTTATTTTATTGTCATTTTCTTTTGCAAACGCACAATCTCAATTTACCACGAATGAAGTACGGCAGTTTATGAGCAAAGGTGAACAAAACGGAATTGAGGTTATATTAAACGGAACTAGTATAAAACAGGCTAAGGAAGGACTGAAAAAATTAAGCAAAAAACTGGATGCAAAATTAATCAGCGAGAAAAAATCTCCGGAAATATTGCTGGATAATGCAAGAATCCCTACCGTGAGCGCCAATACCCTTGATATCTATGCAATCGTCACGCCCGTAGACAATGGTTCAAAAGTTACTTTTTTTACTGATTTAGGCGGTGCTTTTATTACCTCTTACGCATATGGCACACAACACGCGGCAATGGAAGCTGTTATTAAAGAGTTTGCACAGAATCAGGCAGTTGTGGCTGTTAGCAGCCAGCAGAAAGCAGAGGAAAAATCCTTAAAATCCCTGAATAAGGAATTAAAATCCTTACAAAAAAGCAAAGAAAAAGCGCTAAAAACAATTGAGGAATCCAAATCAAAAATTAAAAAAATGGAACAGGAAATAACAAAATATGATGCTGATCAGGCAGCCAAACAACAACAGATTTCATTGCAGCAGCAAATAATTGAAACCATAAAAACAAAACGAGCAACACTGAAAAATTAACCAATAATTTTCTAATTTTGTATCGCAGTTTGCATGTATTGCAAACTGTTTTTTTATTAAACAGATTATTCATTACAAAATTGATTATCGTAAATATGTTGCTGGGTTTACCGGCACATATTTAGGACTTATTACTTACTACTTACGACTTTTATCATGAACACACGACTAGTATTATGGGGCGAAATCGGCACCGACAGAAAAGCCTTAATCGCTATCCATTTAGATGAGGAAACAGCAAAAATCCACATTCACGCTTTCCCGAAAGAAGAGGTTACCAAAGAAATTCAGGATGCCGTATTTGTAGAATGGAAAAACGGAGGTGAATTTACATTTCCGGAAAATGCCATTCATTGGGAGATAGATGCAAATAGCGATACGATTTTACCAGAAGAAGTAAAAGTGGACAGACTCGATGTTGTCCTGCAGTCGCAGCACAAATGGGGCAAAAAACTAATGAGTTCCAAAATCAATCAGTTATTGAGCGATGAAGTGAAACTGCTGGAAGAAAAAGCTTCAGTGGTAGCAGAATATGACCAGTCGTTATGGGATAAAGCGAAAGCACAATGGGAAAAAATAGCCTCTTACCAGAAAAAAAATGAAATATCGTGGGAGCAAACCACTGTATTAAAAGATAAAATCAACTCCATTTTTGAAGCGTTGAAAGCCGTAAAACGCATTAACAATGAAAATGAAGATCAGGCAAATGCGGTATTAGTAAAAAATTACTACAAGAGAATTGAAGACCTGCAGTCAAAATTAATTTACAGCGACCAATGGAAATTTATTTTTGAAGAACTGAAAAAAATTCAGACAGAATTAAAAGATGCTGCCATACGCTGGAATCACAAGCGTACTATTTACAATCAGGTCAATGCCATCTTTGATGATTTGCGAAAATACAGAATGACAGAAATCGTAAGCAAAACACAGGGAAGAATTGCACAGCTCACCAAAATACTGGATGGCCTGAAAGATTCTATTAAGCGTGACAACGAAAGTTATCAGATGCAGGTGGAAAAAATGCAGCATTATACGCGCGGCAAGCTTTCTGTAGATGAATTGAAAAGCCGTTTCGGTGATATACTGAGCAGAACGAAAGAAAAAGAAACGAAAGCGGAAGGCATTAAGCAGACAATTGCTCAGCTAAAAGCCGATATTGAAAAAGAAAAGAAACAACAACAGGAACGTGAAGAATTGCGTATAAAACGAGAGCAGGAAGAAGCCGCTAAACAAGAAGAGATGGAAGCAAAAAGGCAGGCAAAAAAAGAAACCAAAGTAATAAGTGAAAGTGAGCATGAAAGTGCAGAAACTGAAATAAAATCAGAAGAAATTGTTGAAGCAAAAGATGAGGTTGTTGTTGAAGACGAAGTAATTGAAACTAAAGCAATCGAGATTGAGGCTGAAAACACACCTGAAGTTGAAACGGTTGTGAATACAGAAACAACAACAGAACAAGAAGCTACTGAAGAAAAAACGGAAGAATAATTATTCTTCTGTTTTACTTAATTCTTTTCTTTTCTTAAGACCTTCTTTTATCCAGATAATTCCAATAAAAACGAATACAGGACCAAAAATAAAACCATCATAACTGTCGTGGTCTATAAGCTCAATTATAGTTTGACGAATAATTGCTGCAATTAAAAATATCCCACCGAAGATATATGCATTTACTTTGAACATCTTTGTTATTTAATCCAGATAATACAGCCTTTTCACTCTCGATGAAATACGTGTCAGAAGTTCATAAGAAATGGTTCCGATTTTTTTTGCCTGCTCAATAATGGAAATTTCTTTACCGTAAATCTCACATTCATCTCCATCGTTCACGCCATCTATATGCGTGATGTCCGCCATGCACATATCCATGCAGATATTGCCGATAATTTTTGCTCGCTGTCCTGCAATAAACACTTCACCTGTGCCGTTGCCGAAACGTCTGTCGTAGCCATCCGCATAACCGATTGCCAGTATGCCGATTTTTATATCCTTCTCAGCTACTCCTTTTCGGGAATAGCCAATCGTTTCTCCTTTCGGAACCTGTTTGATTTGTGCCACTCTTGTTTTTAATTTTCCGATAGGCAACAACTTTTCCTGAATGGTGGCGGAACTGTCTACGCCATATAATCCGATGCCTAAGCGAACATAATCGTAATGAGCTTCCGGAAAACGTAGGATGCCACTGGAGTTGAGCAGGTGTTTTTTTACCGGATAATTAAACGAAGCGATAAACGTTTCAGACAATCTTTTGAAGATACTGATTTGCTCTTTTGTAAAACTATCCAGCTGTTCGTCTTCGCTGGCCGCCAAATGCGAGAAGACTGTTTTTACGTGTATATTTTTATGTTGATGTAAAACCGCAATCAGTTCTTCCTGTTCACTCTCCACAAATCCTAAACGGTTCATGCCGGTTTCGAGCTTGATGTGAATGTCCATTTCGTGGTGCCCGATTTTTTCTATCAGCTGTTGTAAAATCTGTAAGGAATAAATTTCCGGTTCCAGATGGTATTCCTGCATTCTGTCAAAATCCACCGCATCCGGATTCATCACCATTATAGGTGTTTTAATGCCATCTTTTCTGAGCGCAACGCCTTCATCTGTATAAGCCACCGCTAAATAATCAATATGCTGTTTTTCCAGCAAGCTGGCAACTTCTGTGCTTCCGCTGCCGTATGAAAAAGCCTTCACCATCGCAATCACACCGGTTTCTTTAGGCAAGTAATTTTTGTACACATTCAGATTGTTGATCAGGGCATTCAGGTTGACTTCCAAAACGGTGGCATGTGTCTGTCCGATAAGTTGTGCAGTAATCTTTTCAAAACTGAATTTACGGGCGCCTTTTAATAAGATCAGTTCATTTTCAAATTTCAGCACATTAAACTGTGCAATCAGTTGTTCAGTGCTTTCAAAAACATACCATTCTTTAATTGTATACGCTAAGGATTCGATATGCTGCATAAAAGATTTTCCTACACCAATCAATTTATCAAATGAATTTTGCTGCAAAACGGTTTTCAATTTCTGGATGAAATCTTTTTCACTCAATCCGGATTCTTCAAACTCGGAAATAATGAGCGTCTTTTTCTTTTTTGATTCCTGTTGTTTCAGAAAATCTAAAGCTATTTGCAGCGAGTGAAAATCTGCACTGTAGGAATCATCTATGATGGTGCAGTTATTTATGCCGTATTTCAGTTCCAGACGCATCGGTAAATTACGCAGCGATAAGATTTTGGTTTGTATTTTTTCTAAAGAAAATCCTAAGTATAATAAGGTCACCACGCAATGCAGGCAGTTTTCTATGGATGCTTCATCGGTAAACGGAATGTTGAATGTTGAATGATGAATGTTGAATGCTGTAGAATTGATTTCTACAATGGTTGAGTTTTTTTTCTTTTCTTTTTGTTTTATGATTAGTGTTGAAGTTTCACCATCCCCAAAACTAATAAAGCGTGCGCTATGGACTATGGGCTCCGGACTGTCAAGGTATTTATCACTATAAATCACCGCCGTGCAGTCTTCAAATAATTTCAGTTTTTCTTTAATTTTTTCTTCAGCGGAAGAAAAACCTGCATCGTGTGCGGAGCCTATATTGGTGAGTATTCCGATGGTTGGTTGAATAATTTTCTGCAGGTTTTCCATTTCACCCACAGTGGAAATACCGGCCTCGAAAATAGCCAGTTCATACTCTTTTTCCATGTTTAGCACGGAAAGCGGCACACCTACCTGTGAGTTATAGCTTTTCGGACTTTTAACCACTTTCATTTCAGAAGCCAGTAATTGATATAGCCATTCTTTTACAATGGTTTTGCCGTTGCTGCCGGTAATACCAATCACCGGAATGTTGAACTGTTCGCGATGATATTTAGCCAGCTGCTGTAAGGCTACGGTGGTATTTTCTACTAAAACAAAGGAAGCATCTGTAAATGTATTTGTTTCCATTTCTTTGGAAACAATGAAATTACGGATTCCTTTTTTATACGCCGTTTCAATATGCTGATGGCCATCGTTTCTGGCCACTAAACAGAAAAATAAACTGCCGGCCGCATTGGTAATTTGTCGCGTATCAATGCAGACATGTGTAATAACAATATCTTCCCTTTCCTGAAGAAATTTTCCGTTTACAATCTTATTTATTTCAACAATGCTATATTTCATTTTCTTGTCGCGAATATTTTTTTAAAACACAAAGGTACATAGTACGTAAAGAATTATGGGCTTGTCAGATTTATTCGTTCAGCCAAAGATAAGACATAGACATTCATCGTAGATGAATGCTCTGTTTTTTCTGTGAAAGTCCTATAATCTAGCACAAACTTATTTTCTTTATATAAAAGTCTATATTTCTATGTGTTTAAATTATAAAAACTATTTAAATCCAATATACAACTTATCATCTTCAATTTTAAAATGATAATGTGCAATCTTATAATTATTTCCATCGGCACTTCTGCCGGTTTTTATATCAAATTTGTACCCGTGCAACGGACAGCCAACAATTCCTTTTTTATTGCAGTGCCCGTGATGAAACTGTGCGCCGGCATGCGGACAGGTGTTGTGAATGCCAAAAAGACCATCTTCCAATTTTGTCACACAAATCACCTTTCCGTCAAAAGTCAGCTTGGCCAGTTGCTGCATTTTTAATTGTTCCAAAAGTTGTTTGCTGTCGTCAGAAAGTTCGTGCCACTGCATAATTAATAGCTGTTGTTATACAACAGTCAAAAATAGATATTTGCAGCAATATAAACACCCGAAATAAGAATTAATCTGTAAAGCACGTCAAGAGTTCCGTTTTTTAATTAATTTAGATGATAAAATTATAAACTATGCAAAAATTTATTTTGATTTTCGGAATTACAGCACTGTTTACAGCCTGTAAAAATAACAATACTGCATCTGAATCTTCAGAGCCAACTTCCGTGGTTGCGGATATTAAAGAAGCAGTAACGAATGACGGATTAAAATCTGCCATCTATGAATCCGAGACCGTTATGCCCGGAGGTATGGGAACGACCAGCACAAAAGTTACTTTTGACGATTATGGCAAAAAGACCAGAACAGAAATGAAATCTGCCATTTCTTTTGGCGGCAAGAGTATGAACACCTCTGCCAATAGTTTGATGATAGACGGTTATGTATATTCCTGGCAGACAGGTGCCAAAAAAGGAAATAAGTTTAAACTGGATGAATCCAGATTTGACCCGAGCAACACCGATTTTTCCAAGTTGTCAGAAGAGATGAGAAAAAAACTGAACTACAAAGATGAAGGAACAGAAACTGTGAATGGCAAAGAATGTAAAGTTGCAAGTTTTTCATCAGAACAAATGAAAGGGAAAGTATGGATGTGGAAACAGGTTCCTGTAAAAATGGAAATGTCTATAGTCGATAAAGTGGTGACAAGTACTCTGAAAAATCTGGAAGAAAATCCAAGCCTGCCATCTGGTACATTTGATGTGCCTGCCGATGTTGAGTTCAGAGAAATGAGCATGCCTAACGCACCGAAGATGCCGGAAACAGCTCAAAAATAATGTCATCCTGAGCGAAGGGACTTATTTTGCTATTAACAATAAGAATTACAACATAGACGCTTCAATCGAGGCGTCTATGTTTTTTAAGCCTTGCAGTAATTCTTCTTTTGATGGGTAACCAAAACCTAATCGAAAATATCGATCGTCCTGCTCAAACCAATGACCGGCACCAACTAATGTTTTATGTTCTTCGTAGAGAATTTTATAAAACTTTGCAATATCAACAGGATATTCATTTTTAATTCTCGGAAAGCAAACCACACCTGCATTTGGCTCCGTCCACTCTAAATATTTTTGTTCATTTTCCATCCAGTTTTTTAGGATGGAAAAGTTTTGCCGGATATGCTGATGCGTTTTCTGCAAATAATCTTTTTGGGATAAAATATGATGTGCGATTTCTTCATCCACCACCGAATTGCAAATGATGATTTGTTCTTTGGCAGCGAGAAAATCATGCATCAGTTTTCCATCTTTGTTGATGAGCCAGCCCGTGCGGATACCGGGGACACCATGCGCTTTGGATAAAGAACAAACCGAAATTACATTCTTGCTTTTTGCTGCGTAATAGGGAATTAATTCCGATTGGAAATTTAAGTAACGATACGTTTCATCCACTAAAACATAAATTCCTTTTTCTTCTGCAAAGGCTATAATTTCTTCTAAAATTTTTGAATCAAACACCACACCGGTAGGGTTGTGCGGAGACGTGAGGCTGATTAATTTGGTGTTTGGTTTTACCGCGTTTTTTATTTTTTCGATGTTGAATTGAAAGCCGTTTTCAAACGCCAAATCGATAAAAGAAATTTCACAGTTGATAGCACGCGGTGTTTCTATGTTGGTGGCGTAGTTGGGTCGCAGGACAATTAAATGGTCCTTGTTATTGAGCAATGTGGTAGAGATAATAAATAAGGCTGTTGCCGCACTCGGACACACCAACACATTATCAGCATCTAAGCCAATCTCGTTTCTCACAATCTCATTTCTCAGCTCTAGCTTTCCGCGATGTTCGCCGTAGCACATAAATAAATCATCCAGATTCACTTTTAAATCTCTGAAATAAATATCGCGCACGGAGCTTTCCGCTAAGTTGTATTGTATGGTAGCATAACCCATTTCTTCCGGGCTTTCTACTTCTATGGGCATTCGTTTGTAGTGCATATAAAAGTGGTAAGTAGTGAGTGATAAGTGGTAAGTAGTTATTTTTGATTTCCGTTAATATTCGTCAAACTGCAATCAAATGCAGCTAGATTATTATCATACGTGTGTAATACATTTTCAATTACCGGAGATTTGTACGCGTTTAAATTGAAAAATTTAATATCACCGTTGTTACGGAAACAGGATTTGTATTGTGCTTGTAAAGTGCCGTCAGGATTGCTCATTGCTTTGGAATAATTGCCGTCGTAAATAATATCTGACGGACCTTTGGACATTGCCAAAATCAGTTTTCCCAAATCGGAACTTAAATCCGGAACTAACAATGATTTGCGTTTAAAAATATTATCATGAATAAAAATAGACGTGCAATACGGCGTGTACAAAGAATCAGTGAATTTACGGCCCACCGCGTAATAACTCACCGCGCAGCAACCCAAAGTCTTGTTGTTCTCAAAGGTGTTTTTAAATACTTCCACGCTATCATAACCCATGATTATAATACCGCTTCCCGGTGGAATATCGGATACATAAGATCCGGGTTTGGCGAAATTCTTGAAATTATTTTCTTTCGCGATGTTGTTATATACTCTGCAATTCTTGCCACTTTTCATCGGCAGGCTCGGCAAATCATAAATTACAAAACCACCGGTATTGTTGTACGAAAGATTATCATGCACATCCACATCAATGCAGTTTTCTATTTCAATGCCGCACACATTATGATGTGCTACACAATTGCGCACGGTTACCTTATACGATTGACCAACATACACTCCCGCATCCGCGCAATACGACACTTCACATTTTTCCAGTAAAACGTTTTTACATTCTACGGGATAATATCCGTAATTGCCGTTCATAGAATCAACACCGGTCGTCCAGGTGGAGTTCAGGTTGCGCAATACTACATTTTCACAAGCTTTCAGTTTGATATTGTCGCCTTTTGCATCCTGAATGGAAAAATCTTCCAGGGTGATATTCTTGCAGTTCGTGGCATTAATGCCTTCCGCGCCTTCCGTTTGTCCGAGAAAGGATAAGATGGTTTTGTTTCTTCCTTTTCCTTTGATAGTGATATTATTTTTCCCTTCAATGGAGAGCGCTTTGCTAAGCAGAAAAGAACCTTCCGGCAATTCTATGGTGCCGCCGTCTTCTACCAAAATGAATTGTTCCTGCAGTTCTTTCTGCATTTTCTCATCTTTTACCAGTTCAATTTTCTTTTGCTGATGACAGGAGTTCAGCAAAAGAATGGAACAAATAAGAAGGCATATATATCGCATCGTTATGGTTTTAGCGAAAAGATTATTTCATGGCTGTAATCCATTGACGGATAAGCTCTACAGCTTCTTTATGCTGTACGCTTCTGCCCAGTTCCGGCATGCGTATTTCCGGGTCATTTTCTGTCATGCGATATACTAAAATGGATTCGTCAGGCTTGCCCGGCACAATATCGTAGAGATTGTCACCGCTGGCTCTGCCTGCAGCCACAGGGCTTTTCATTACACCCCAGCTTTCGGGATTCTTGTCGCTTAGCATCAGGTATAAACCTGTCGTGTTAGCGCTTCCTTCGCGGCGATGGCAATGCGCGCAGTTTACCTCTAAGTATGATTTTGCTCTTTCTTCCAGCGTGCCGCTTTTTTCATCAAAGGCATCTGCGATTTTGTTTGTCAAATTTTCTTCTTTCTTGTAGCCACTTAAATAACCTACTTCCGTCCATTTTTCCAACTGATTTTTGTTGCCGTCCGCATATTTTAAATCTTTATTTAAATAACGAACTTTCGGACCAATGGGTACCTGAACATTATTCAAATTGTGACAGTTTTTACATTGATTCTTGTTTGGAACTGAATAATCCAGATTCAATTTTTCACCATGTATATTAATGCAGGAAACTTTTTTGTTGTCACCCACAATAGATAACTCGGCATCCGTTTGCTCATCATTCCATACATACGTAAGAGCGTCCCACTTATCAGCATGTTTGATGAGTAAACGTGTTTCCATTATTTTTCTTCCCTTACTTTCATCTCTGAAATCATTTGGATAATAAAAATTCTTTATCAATACGGCACCTGCAGGAAAATCCACCACTTCATCTTTGGTGTAAGCAGCTGTGGTTCCTTCCGGCATCCAAACAAAACGGGATTTGTGCGCGTAGTCGGTAAACAGTGCTGTAATCAGTTCATACGGTAATACTTTATCATTGGGAATTAAATCTTTAAGAGCTCCTTTGAAGAAATGATAATCGGAGAGTTTTTCAAATGGTTTTGCATTCAGATCAATGCTTACCTTTCCATCTGAAACCTTACACTGATTGAAAATAAGCAGACAGGTAAGGCAGATTAAAACAAGTACGGCAGAAATTTTTTTCATGATTTCATTAATAGATTATTGAAATTACTTTACCTCTTCCGGCTTCTGATTATTGCCGTTAATTCCCGTGTAGGAACAATCAAACTTGCTGATGTCGTTGTCCTTGAAGTTCATGATATCCTCACGTCCATGTGTCTTCCATGCATTCAGATTGCCGAATTTCACGTCGCCGTTGTTTCGTATACATATCTTTTTTCCTTCCGGTAATTGTCCGTCTTTATCTCTGATTTTCGGGTCGGCTGATCCATCCACAAAAATATCCAGTGAACCTTTGAATGTTGCGGTTAACAATTTTCCTAAGTCAGTAGATAAATCAGGTACAGCTAGTTTTCTTTCAAACTTGTTATCGTGTATAAAAATAGAAGTGCAGTATGGACCGTAAGTAGTATCGTTTAGTTTTTTGCCCGTCATGTAATAGCTTACCGTTGCAATTCCAATTGTTTTATTGTTGATGATTCTGTTATTGAAAATATCTACGCTATCTGTAGCCATGATAATCATGCCGGAACCCGGAGGAATAGAGGCAACAATGCTGCCTGGTTTTCCGAAGTTCTGGAAATTATTTTCGATACAATCATTATCCCATACTTTTGCATTTCTACCATTGCCTTGAAATAATTTTGGCAAATCAAATACTAAAATACCGCCGGCATTATTTTCCGCTTTGTTTTTGTAAATATCCGAGTTGATACAGTTTTCGATTTCGATACCGGCAACGTTGTGATGTGCATAGCAATGGTGAATGGTTACATTGGTAGATTGACCGATATATACACCGGCATCCGCGCAATATGAAACTTCGCAATATTCCATCAGCACATTTCTGCACTCTACCGGATAGTAACCATAGTTGCCGTTTGAAGTATCTGCACCTGTTGTCCAGGTAGAATTCATATGATGAATATGTACGCCATCGCAGCCTTTCAGTTTCAGGTTATCCCCTTTGGCATCCTGAATGGTGAAATTCTCAATATTAATGTTCTGACAATTGGTTACCAGAATGCCTTCCGCACCTTCCGCTTGTCCCAAAAAAGATAAGATGGTTTTTCCCGCACCTGCACCTTTGATAGTTACATTCTTTTTTCCTTCAATCGAGAGTGCTTTCTTAAGCAGGAATTTTCCTTCCGGAAATTCTACCGTTCCGCCATCTTCTACCAGTATCAGTTTTTCCTGAAACTCTTTCTGGAATTTTTCATCGGTTTCAAAACCGGAAGTATCGCCGGCTTTTTTATTGTTGCTGTTGCAGCTCTGGAAAGAGAGAGCCGTAGATAAAATCAAGGAGAAAAAGATAAATTTGTGCATTTCAGAGTAATTTATGTGAATATAGCAAATTGTTTATTATCAGCAATGTACCAATGTTTATTTCTCATAAATATTCTGCAGCGCTTCTTTTAATTCAGGATATTGAAAGACAAATCCGGTATTTATTATTTTTTGCGAAGAACAATTGTTACTCATCAGCAGCATGGATGCCATTTCGCCCATCACCGTTTTTAAAATAAATCCAGGTGCAGGAAATGGAATAAACGGACGATGTAATACCTCTGCGATAGTTTCACTCATTTCTTTATTAGTTTTGATATCCGGTGCGCAACCGTTATAGGTATCGTGCAGGTTGTTTTCCAGCAGATGAATAAAGATGTTGCATAAGTCATCAATATGAATCCATGGAACAAATTGTTTTCCATCGCCGATATAAGCGCCAATGCCGAACTTAATCGGGAAATCCAGTTTTGGCAAGGCTCCGCCGTCTTTGCTGAGCACAATGCCGATTCTAACTTTGCTGACCGCAATATTTAATGCTAAGAATTTTTCTGCTTCTTCTTCCCATACCTTGCAAACTTCCGCCAGAAAACCACTTCCGTTTGCTGAATCTTCCGTGAGCAGTTCAGTTTTTCGGTCTCCGTAAAAGCCCACGGCAGATGCGGAAATGAAGGAAGCTACAGGATATTTTCCTTTTGCAAGATACTCATATAGCAAATGGGCAGATTTGGTTCTGCTTTCTATTATTTCCTTTTTTCTGGATGCTGTCCAGCGCTTATCGGCCACCCCGGCACCTGCAAGATGGATGATGGCAGATGCCTGTTCAAAAACACGCTCATCGATATAGTGTTCATCTATATTCCATTTAAATTCATTTGGTCTTTTTGGGTTTCTGCATAAAATACTGACTTCAAATCCTTTATGTTTAAGCAGGGTTGTCAGTCGCTGACCTACCAATCCTGTGCCTCCTGTAATGATAACTTTTTTCATATGTAGCAATTTAACGTTTAAAACTCTTATTTTTGTAAC
Organism: Sphingobacteriales bacterium; assembly: GCA_016721245.1. Taxonomy (GTDB): domain Bacteria; phylum Bacteroidota; class Bacteroidia; order Chitinophagales; family JADIYW01; genus JADJSS01. Next base: position 232,062 of record JADKIQ010000007.1, on the reverse strand, counting down.
CTAAATAAGAGTCATATGTTTAAAAAAGTCAGTTTTATTTTAGCTGTTACAGCTTTTTCAGTAGCGCTAACCGGTTGTAAAGGCAACAAAGGCGGTTCCAACAAAGTATATAAAGATCAGGTGGTGATACACGGTTTATCCGATGCAAAGGGATTAAATCCAATTACCACTTCAGATGCTTATTCAAACGAATACGTCATTCCGAATATCTTTCAAACGCTATTAGCGTATGACCACCAGACCATGGAAATTATTCCTGTACTGGCAAAAGCAAGACCGGTTGTAAGAGTAAACGGAGATCTGGCAGAAATGGATTTTGAACTGCGTCCGGAGGCAGCCTGGGATAATGGCGCACCTATTACTGTAGACGATGTTCTTTTTTCTTTCAAAACGGCATTTTGTCCAAAAGTAAACAATGACAATGTTAAACCGGGTGTAGATTATATAAAGGATTTTAAAACATATCCCGATAACAACAGAAAATTTACCGTGGTTTGCAATAAATACATCGGCATGGAAGATGGCGTTGGTTATGATATAAAAATTATGCCGGAAGCGGTGTACGATCCGAAACAAACCTTGCGTAAATACACGTTGTCCAGTTTGATTTCAGGAAACGCACAAGCAACAAATGACCCGTCCATTAAAGAATTTGCCGATAATTTTAATTCAGAAAAAGTGGCCCGTGATACCAGTCTTGTAAAAGGTTCCGGTGCTTACCGTCTGGTATCTTTTGAAACAGGACAACGTCTGATTTTGGAACGTAAGCCAAACTGGTGGGGTGATAAAGTGAATAAAGAAAATGAATATTTCGAGGCATATCCAAAACGTTTGGTGTTTGAAACTATCAATGATTTTAATACGGCATTAACGGCATTGGTAGACGAAAAGTTAGACTTTATCTATGTAACACCTGTGAAAGAATATATAGAATTAGATAATTCACCGAAATTCAAGGAAAATTTTGTAAAATCTGAACCACAAATGTTGTCTTATCAGGCAATTGGTATTAATAATAAAGACAAAATTCTGAGTGATGTAAAAGTTCGTCAGGCTTTATGTTACCTGACGAATGTAGACCAAATCATCGAAAAAATATTATATGGAAAAGGTGTTCGGGTAGTAGGTTCTATCTTGCCAATGAAAAAAGACGCCTACAATAATGACATCAAACCTTATCCGTACGATGTAGAAAAAGCGAAAGCCTTATTGACAGAAGCAGGTTGGGCAGACAGTGATGGAGATGGTGTTTTAGATAAAACGATTGACGGTCAGAAAACTAAGTTTGAAGTTACATTTAATTACAACGCAGGAAACCCATTAAGAGAAACGGTGGGTTTATTAATTCAGCAAACATTTAAACAGGCTGGCATTACGTTAAATATTAAACCATTGGATTGGAGTTTATATTTAGATGAATTAAAAAAACAAAATTGTCAATTGTTCTATCAGTCTTGGGTAAAACAACCACGCCCGGATGATGAGAAACAAATTTTTCATACATCTTCTTCTAATGGTGGTTCTAATTATATGAATTACGGTACAGCTAAAACAGACGCTTTAATTGACCAAATCAGAACGGAAATGGATGTTCCCAAGAGAAATGCCTTATACAAAGAATGGCAGCAAATTACACACGATGAGGTGCCATATGTATTCTTGTTTAATCAAAATTTCAGAAACTGTATTCACAGCAGATTTGAAAATACCAAAGCAGGTCCGGTATACCCTGGAGCTTGGTTTGCAGCATTTAAAGTAAAAAAAGGCTACAAAGTAGAAGGTCAGGATAAATAAAAAACATAGTTTACCCCTTAAAATCTTAAACAATAGAAAATCCCGCAGATTCTGCGGGATTTTTAGTTTTTTGTAGAATAAAAATACCAACTAAAATTGTATTTTTGGACAGCATGTTAAAGTATATAGTAAAGCGTATCGCTATTTTTATTCCGACGTTATTTGTTATATCGTTAGTGACTTTCTACCTGAGTGTAAATGTGCCGGGTGATCCCGTAGAGCAGATGCTGAATTCCAACAGTGAAATGGGTTCGTCTGCCAATGCACAGGCATCCGAAAAAGCCTACATTGACAAACGGGAACAGTTAGGGCTGAATTTGCCTATTTTTTATTTCAGCCTTACGAATAGAGCAGTGCCGCAGAACCTGCATGAAATCCCTAAAAAATTTCACCGTCAGAATTTAGAACGACTTATAGACAAATATGGCAACTGGACTGAAATCCAGACCTATTACAACTCTTTGAAAGAGTTTGAGTTTAAGGTCGCCAAAGTGCAGAAAGATTCAACAAATGCAGATGCACTCATCAATATTAAAGAAAAATTACAGAAACTTTATATCAATTACGATGATAATGCCATTAAATCATCCTTTGCTTCAATAACAACCAACCTGAACGTTTCAGCATCTTTATCTGAAGTAAAGACTTACTTCCAAACTGTTGAAGGTAATTATGAGAAAGGCGTAAAAGGCAAAGCAACCGTTTACAAAAAATACATTCCGGCAGTACATTGGTATGGTACACAAAATCAATATCATCAATGGATAACAAAATTTATGGTAGGTGATTTCGGTATTTCCTATCAGGATCAGCGGCCGGTGAAAAAGGTTATTTGGGAAGCTGTGAGATGGACGGTTATGTTGAGTATAGTTTCTATTATTTTAACCTATTTAATTGCGATTCCCTTAGGGATTAAGGCCGCAGCAAAGAAAGACAGTACCAGCGATAAAGTTATGTCTACCACCTTGTTTATGCTGTATTCATTGCCGGTATTCTGGGTAGCCACTTTGCTGATTATGTTTTTAGGAGGAGGTGATTTCCTCAGTTGGTTTCCTGCGTATGGTGTCGGAGAAATTTCTGATTCGGATAGTTTCCTGACAGTCTTCTGGACAAGATTTTATCATTTGATATTACCTATGGTTTGTTTTACCTACGGAGGCTTGGCATTTTTATATCGTCAGATGCGCGGAGCTATGATCAACACGCTTTCTCAGGATTATATCAGAACTGCGCGTGCAAAAGGATTAGATGAAAAAAATGTATTGTGGAAACATGCATTTAAGAATTCCCTATTGCCAATTATTACCTTGTTTGCAAATGTATTTCCGTTGGTCATCAGTGGAGCTATCATTATAGAAAATAAATTTTCTATTCCCGGTATGGGAAAAACGGCCATAGAGGCTATTTCTGCAAGAAATTATCCAATGATTTATACCATCGTTATGTTTTCTGCCATCCTTACGATGGTGGGATATTTAGTGGCAGATATTTTATATGCAGTGGTGGATCCGAGAATATCATACAATAAAAAATAGAAGAAACAGCAGCTATGGCAGAAGAAATAAAACAGGATTACTGGTCGTACGTAAAAAGACAATTCAGCAGCAATAAGCGGGCATTGTACTCCATGTATGTTATAATTTTTATGGCGATGATAGCCTTGTTTGCTGATTTTATAGCCAACGAAAAACCGATTTACTGTGAATACAAAGGCAATACCTATTTTCCTATTTTCAGGGATTACGGTGTGAGTTTAGGGCTGGCAAAATGGCCGAAAGATTTATTAAACATCAACTGGATTGACGCGAAGTTTGATAAATGTCTGAGAGCGCCGATTCCATATTCTACTACCAATCAGGATTTTTTTAACTCGGGTTTTGTTTCTCCCTTTGGTAAGCAAAACGTAGCATCTACCCGCTGGAGACACTGGTTTGGTACGGATGATATCGGCAGAGATATTACGGCTGGTCTGATTCACGGAACGCGTATTGCCTTTATCGTTGGAATCATTTCCATGTCCATAGCCTCTTTTATTGGAATATTATTAGGTGCCATTGCGGGATTTTTCGGAGACAATAAAATTCAAATTTCACGGGCTAGTGTAATTATGAGTATTATCTTCTTTTTTCTCGGATGGTTTTATGCCTTTATGACACGCAGCTATACCTTAAGTGATGCCATCGGTGAATCTATCATAAAATTCTTGGGCGAGTTGCTGCTGAGTTTACTGATTTTCATCGGAGCATTGTTTGCAGGATATCTGTTGGGTTTTGTGCTGAAGGTAATTCCGTTTTTCAAAACCAAGGTCAATATTCCTGTCGATATTATTGTACAGCGTATGATTGAAATATTAGTATCGATTCCGCGTTTATTTTTAATAATAGCAGTGATTGCTATTTCAAAACCGGGTATTGTATTGATTATGGTGATAATAGGACTTACATCCTGGACGGAAATTGCACGGTTTATTCGTGCAGAATTACTGAAAGTAAGAAGTTTGGAATATATAGAAGCATCAGAAGCATTAGGTTATTCCAGATGGAGGATTTTATTTAAACATGCCATTCCAAACGCTATTGCGCCGGTATTGATTACGGTAGCATTTGGCATAGCAGCGGCTATCTTAATTGAATCGAGCTTGTCGTTTTTGGGAATTGGTGTGCCGGCAGAAGTGGTAACGTGGGGCAAAATTTTGGCAAAAGCACAGGGCAGTAAATCACAGATGTGGGTGGCTATTTTCCCTGGTATCGCCATCTTTTTGACGGTAACCTTGTTTAACCTTATAGGAGAAGGATTGACAGATGCTTTAGATCCGAGACAGAAGAAATAAAATTAATTCAGTAATGAAACAATTTAGCAATGAAATAATGAAGACTAAAGCAATCAGGCATCAGCTTGTATTATGCGTTTGTTTTTTCATCGTTACATTGACAGTATGTTCGGCTAATTCCTCATTTGCACAAACCATCACCAAATCCTTTCCCGATAAAGTAGCGAGCCGGTTTTCGGATTATGAAATTATTGGAAAAAATGATTTAGGAATTGTAGTGCATTATTTTGGCAATAACGAAAGTGAGCTCGTTACGTATGATGATAAATTAAGAATTGCAAACAGAAGGGATCTGCCATTCAAAGGAAAGGCCGCTACGTTGGAAAGTTTTATTTTACTGCAAAACAAAATTCTTGTTTTTTATACCACCAACGGCGAAAACTACCAGTATTTCAAACTGAAAATTTTAGATGAAAAACTCACGATACCGAATGAAACTATTTTGCTGGACTCCATTCCACAGATGAGTATCGGGAAAGGGAAGGCGTTTTATGTGAAAACATCACCTGACAAATCTAAAATACTGACTTTTAGTATGCTGAAAACAAAGGCATCTTACTTTGTAAGATTTACAATCTTAAGCGACTCTATAAGAATTTTAAACAGAAATCTGTTTTCAGCGCCGGATCTTAATAACGCTTCTTTAAAATCCATTAAAATCAATAATCAGGGAAATGTAATTGCAATTATTGGTAATGACAATAATGATGGTGATTATAATTACGACAGATATACCACACTGACATTCAACAGAAGTACCAATACTATCGGAGAAAATGTTTTACAAAATCCCGATTATGTATTTAAAAATCTGATTACGGAAGTGAGTACTCAAAGAGATGTTGCCTATATCGCAGCAGCATATAAGAACAGCAAAAACAAAAGTGATATCGGACTTTTTTATCAGATAATTGATTTCAGGACAAATACAGTGTTGCTGAGTACTAAAATGCCTTTTAGCGATGAGATACTACAAAAGTCGCAGACGAATGAGTTTAAAACATGGCAGGATAAAGCGAGTCTGGTAAAGCCCAAACGTATTATTCCACGCAGCGACGGAGGGTTCTTGCTGATTACGGAAGGCGAATATAAATTTACAAAGGCAGAACGAATGGCAACTAATAATTTCGGTTATTACAATGCTGTGCCTTATACGCCGTCTGTAAGATATATTGACCAGAATCACTATTATGATATTGGCGTTTTTTCGATTAACACAGATGGAACGCTGGACTGGCAGACGAATATGCCTAAATCTCAGGTATCTGAAAATGATGATGGCTATTATTCTTCTTTTGCTTTTTTTGAAGCCAATAATGTCCTGAAGTTTTTATATAATGAGGATTTTTACAGCAATGGTAATTTTGTAGAGTATAATGTAAATCCGAACGGATTGACCAAACGCCAGAGCATGATGAATAGTGAAAAACAAAACCTGGTCATGGTGCCCTTAAAAGCAAAGCAATTAGACGGACATTCCATTATAATTCCAAGTGAACAAAAACGAAGTATTCAATTTGTATTGTTTCAGTATTAAACGTAAATCGTAGGTGTAAGACATATGCTTTCTTATTTTAAATCTCAACAACCGCCTACCGTACTCGCCTTTATTTTCCTGTTTGTTGCAGTTAAGATACCGTTCTTAATTGCGTCAAAAATAATACCGGTTTCGGATGTCCATAATTTATGGGGTTCTGTAGGGTTGTTGCTTTCCGGAAGTTTTCTGCTTAATTTTTTACTGGCACAAATATGTCTGATATCACAAGCTATCTGGTTTAATTATTTATTTTATAAGGCTGATTATCACGAAGGCAGCAGCATGATTCCTGCGCTTTATTTTACGCTTGTTACGTCATTGATACCACAGTTCAATGAGTTGAGTATTTATTTACTTATCGGATTTATCTTGTTGCTGCTGTTTCAAACCTTTTTAATCGTTACCGTAAAGGAAAGCACCAAACTGGAATGTTTTAATGCAGGTGTGTTGGGAGGCGTTTTATGTGTCATTAATTTAAATTTTCTGCTGTTCGTACCATTTTTGTTTCTGATTCTGTACGCAATAAAACCATTCCGGTTTAATGAATACCTCATGCTTTTATTTGGAATTCTGTTTCCATTTTATCTGTTGCTCTCTGTTAGTTACATAGCTGATCTATTCATAAATATCAGCGCATTTTCCATGGTGCCTTTTCATTTTCAAACAATATATAAAAGTATACCTGATTTTATCAATCTGCTTTTAACAGGGGTGTATTTGCTATTTTCGTTTATCAGCATGCGTGGTATTATGTATTCCACTGGATTTAAAAGAAGAAAAAACCTGAATATGCTGATTTTCTATTTTGTGGGAATGGTGCTTGTTATTCTGCTCAGCGGCCATCTGGATGAAACCGTTTTTGCTTTGCTGTTTATTCCGGTCAGTATTTTCCTGTCATTGTTTATGTTAAGAATTCGTAAAAAGCGCTTCGGCGAAATACTGAATGCTATCTTTGTAATTGTAATCTTTGTTACAAATATTGTAAGGATATTTAAATAATTTCGTACTGATAAGTAATATCTGATATTCAGTACTCACTGCTAAATAATGTAAATATGAAATTTGGTGTTGTTATTTTTCCGGGCTCCAATTGCGATCAGGATATTATCCATGTTTGTCGTGAGGTAATGCAATGCGAGACGCGTATTCTGTGGCATAAAGATACCACATTGCAGGATTTGACAACCGAGGATTGCATCATGATTCCCGGAGGATTTTCTTACGGCGATTACTTGCGCTGCGGCGCTATTGCGCGCTTTTCGCCTGTCATGGAAAAAGTGATAGAACATGCCAATAACGGAGGCTATGTGTTCGGTATCTGCAACGGATTTCAGGTCTTGTGCGAAAGTCATTTGCTGCCGGGTGCCTTATTGATGAACGATCATCAGAAATTTATCTGTCAGAATCAATATCTGCTTCCGCAAACCAGCAACAGTGCCATTACCAGAAATCTGGATGTAAATGAAGTGTTGAATATTCCGATTGCACACGGCGAAGGCAGATATTATGCAGACGAAAAAACAATGCAGTCGTTGAAACAAAACGACCAGATTTTGTTTAAATACTGTGATGCGGAAGGCAATATAAATGATGCATCCAATCCGAACGGTTCTATAGAAAATATTGCAGGCATCTGCAATGCAGGCAGAAATGTTTTTGGTATGATGCCGCATCCGGAACGTTCATCAGAAGAAGTGCTGGGAAATACAGATGGCAGAAAATTATTCGAGTCGCTGTTGAATTTGGTAAATGCGTAAAAATCTATGCTTAATAGTCAATGGTCAATAGTTAATTTCAAAAGAAAAATTCTCATTTTTTGTTCTTTGTACTTATTACTTTCTACTTGCATTGCAAATGCCCAGTTTGAAAGCCACCTTACCTGGAAGAGCGAAGTGGAAAAAATTTCTGAAACAGAGTTTAAGGTAAAATTTATCTGCTCGCTGGAAGATGACTGGCATACGTATTCTCAGTTTACCAAAGAAGGTGGACCATTGCCCACTCAATTTCGTTTTGAAAAAAACAAAGACATTGAATTAGTTGGCAAAGTGGAAGAAGCGGGAAAAAAGCACACCAAATTCGATGATTTATTCGGTGTAGATGTTACTTCGTTTGACGGGGACGCTACCTTTATCCAGAAAGTAAAACTAAAAAATCCAAAAGCAATTTTAAAAGGAGAATTTGACGGACAGGTTTGTAAAGATGAAGTAGGTTGTATGCCGTTTGGTCCTGAGAAATTTGCTATTGCGTTTGATGGAACAAAGATTCAAGATTCAGGAACCAAGATTCAAGATTCCACAAAAAATTTAACGACATCAACTAGTGATACTTCCGTAATTCAGTAATTCAAACATCCAATAACTCAATCATCAAATTTGACTGGTCAACGGCAAAAAATGCCTGCAGCGTCAATGCGGAAACAAAAGATAAAAGCTACTGGCTGGTTTTCCTCTTAGGATTTTTAGGAGGTTTGGTTGCCTTGCTCACGCCTTGTGTATTTCCTATGGTTCCGCTCACGGTTAGTTTTTTCACAAAAGGCGGAAAAGACAGAAATGAAGGTATACGAAAAGCATTGTTATACGGTGCTTCCATCATACTTATATACGTGCTTTTGGGTTTATTAATTACCGGTGTTTTCGGTTCCGATGCACTCAATGCGATGAGTACCAATATCTGGTTCAACCTGTTGTTTTTTGTGGTGTTTGTGGCATTCGCTATTTCGTTCTTCGGGTTTTACGAAATCACTTTACCGGCTTCATGGGCAAATAAGACAGACAGTCTTTCCAGCAGAGGCGGGTATATAGGATTGTTTTTTATGGCGTTTACACTCGCCCTGGTTTCTTTTTCCTGTACAGGTCCAATTATTGGAACTTTACTGGTGGAAGCGGCTACTGGTGGCGGACCAACACTTTTTAATCATATTCCTATCAAACCGGCATTAGGCATGTTTGGCTTCGGTTTGGCATTGGCATTGCCGTTTACATTATTTGCTTTATTTCCGCAATGGCTGAAATCACTGCCAAAATCAGGAGGCTGGATGAATACCGTGAAAATGATTTTAGGATTTGTAGAACTGGCATTGGCGTTTAAGTTTTTATCTACGGTAGATATGACGATGAACTGGGGCGTACTTCGGTTCGAACCTTTCATGATCATCTGGATATTAATTTTCAGTGCAATGGCATTGTATTGTTTAGGAGTTTTATTCAAAAACAAACCGAGCAGTTTTGTAAAAGTAATCGGCGTTGCAACCTTACTGTTTACTATTTATTTAGTGTATGCATTAATTAACTATAAACCGGTGAAATTATTCAGCGGACTTATACCGCCGACCTCATATAATTTTAAGGCAAAGAATGAAGAAACATTCAAGCATTTTAAAGATTATAAAGAAGGTTTAACCTACGCAAAAGAACACAATATGCCTGTCTTGATAGATTTTACAGGGTTTGGCTGTGTCAACTGCAGAAAGATAGAAGACAATGTGTGGTCGGATGAAAAGGTAACAGAGCGTTTAAAAGATTACGTGGTCATTTCATTGTATGTGGATGACAGAAAAGCCTTGCCTGAAAATGAATGGTACACATCAAATGCAACAGGACAGGAACGCGAAGTAAAAACGGTAGGACAAAAATGGAGCGATTTTCAGGCGAAATATTTTAAGACCAATTCACAACCACAATATATCCTGATTAACACAAAGGAACAATTACTCAATCAGCCGGTAGCCTATGATTTCTCTAAAAGCAAAGAAAACTACATTTCGTTTTTAGAGTGCGGTCTGAAAATGAATGAGCAATTGAAATAGCATCACAATTTTACAAAACCTATTCAGCACATTTCTGTTATCTTTGTACATCTGAATAATTAAGCTATGAATATTGGAATTGTTTGTTACCCAACCTTTGGTGGAAGTGGCGTTATTGCTACCGAATTAGGAAAAGGATTGGCACAAAAAGGACATAATGTACATTTTATCACGTATAAAGAACCCGCACGTTTATTAGACACCTTTAATGAAAATATTTTCTTTCATGAAGTGCGTTTGAACGATTATCCCTTGTTTGATTATGCACCTTACGAAACCGCATTGGCCAGTAAACTGGTGGATGTAGCTATCAATGCAAAGTTGGATATTTTTCATGTGCACTATGCCATTCCGCATGCATCGGCAGCATATATGGCGCGACAGATTTTATTGCAGAAAGGTATAGACATTCCGGTAATCACCACCCTGCACGGTACCGATATTACGCTGGTTGGTAAAGACCCGACATATGAACCCGTGGTGACCTATTCTATTAATCAGTCCTGCGGTGTGACAGCCGTTTCAGAAAGTTTGAAACAAGATACCTTTGCCCATTTTGCCATCAAGAATGAGATAGAAGTCATTCCGAATTTCATAGATTTTTCCAGGTTTAAAAAAACGAATAAAGACCATTTCAAAAAAGCCATTGCACCGAACGGAGAAAAGATATTGGTACATACTTCTAACTTTAGAAAAGTAAAAAGAGTGGAAGATGTGATTCAGATATTTTGCAAAGTTTCTTCTCAAATTCCATCTAAATTACTGATGATTGGAGACGGACCGGAACGTCAGAATGCGGAGGTGTTGGCGCGCAGTTTGTGTACGCAGATGGATGTACGTTTTCTCGGGAAACAGGAAGCAGTGGAAGAACTCTTAGCGATTGCAGATGTATTTCTAATGCCGTCCGAAACGGAAAGTTTTGGTCTGGCGGCACTCGAAGCCATGGCTTGTGAAGTGCCGGTAGTATCCAGTAATGCCGGCGGTATTCCGGAGGTCAATATCGAAGGGGTAACGGGTTATTTGTTAAATGTGGGAGATGTAGAAGGAATGGCCGCCAGATCATTGGAATTATTACAGGATGAAGAGAAACTGGCACAGTTTAAGAAGAATGCATTTGCACAGGCACAGCATTTCAATATCAGCAATATTCTTCCTCAATATGAGGCGTTTTACAAAATGATAAAAGAGAAAGGAGATTGCAAGTAATTATACTTTCTCACTTCTGTAAAACCAATACAACAGAAACGCGCTCATGCCGGTAAAAAAATGCCAGAGTGAATGACCCTGATACAGGGATGTCGGATCGCAGGCAATTTTTTGAACATCTAATGTTCGTAAAATAAATGCACCTGCCGCGAGCAATAAACTTAAGATGGCTAATTGGATTTTAAACTTATTTTTGTTTCTCAGGTAGTTTATGACCGTTCCGGTAATAATCAGCAATATTAAAAAAGGCAGCAGAAACAAACTGCTGATTAATAAGTGGAGTTGAATAAAAATCAGCACCATGCAAAATAATGCGCCGACAAATAGTCGCTTGAATCTTGGCGATGGATTTTCCTTTTTCAGTAATCGGTAATAACTGATTCCAGTCAACGTAATGCAAATACTGTAGGTTCCGTTCATATCTATTCGTTGACCAATCCAGGTAAGTGAAGCATGAAAGAAGGAACTACCGATACTTAAATAAATTAAGCAGCACCCAAGAAAAAAGATATCATTGGAAATTGTTGTAGTGTGTTTTTGATTGATACTGGATAATTTTTCTGTCATAAAAGCAACAAGCACAACGATACATCCCAGAAAAAAATATCCCAGATTGGAATAGGTGTTCATCGACTGGCGAAAGAAATGCGCGGTATTATCGAGCTCACAATATTCGCCGGTTAGAGCCGATTTACTTTGCTGCATGCTTTGCCAGATACTGCCGTCATAATGGTGATTGAGGAAAAAATAAACCAATAGCAACGCTAATGTTAGCAACAACGCATGTGCATATATTTTATAAGTAGCAGATTTTTGCATTCCTGTAAAAATAGAAAATGCAATTTTAATTTTCGTAAAATAAAAATGCCACGAAAACTCGTGGCATTTTTTGTGTTTATGGTTTTTGTAATACTTTACTGTGTTTATTTAATGGTGTTCAAGGAATCTAAGAAAGGTTGTAAATCAGCAAGTGTATATGCTGCTTCACTTAACCGGTCATCAATAAAACGGTATTTTTTTCCGCCAATCGTTTTAAAAAATTCCAGGTGAACGCGTTTTTCATCTTCACCCTCTTCCACACAGGAAAAGATGAATCCGTTTAAATTAGCCGCTAAGATTTTCCCGGTACCATTATACATGTCATTTGTTTTTACATCCGCTTTCATCTCTGTTAATGTAAGCGTTGTAACTTCTGCCTGTACATCTACATTGCCGCTTCTGATAATTCTGAAATCTCCGTCTTTAATTAATTCTGTGCCTTTTGGCGCGTTCATGGTAGCGTTGATACCTAGTGGAGTTAAACTGATAAGAGGACCGCTGGCTGCAGAAGTGGTGACTGCCGTACTTGTGGTGGCTGGTTTTGTGGTGTTTGTAGAAGAATTGCTTGCAGTTGTTGTTTTAACAGGTGGTGTTGTTTTAGCCGTGCTTGCTGATGTTGTTGGCTTGCTTGCAACAACAGGTTTTTCTTTTTCCGCCAATGCATTTAAAACTTCGCACGACATGTCTTTTTCATAAGATGTTGTATAAGAATATGGAATAACACCAAGAAATGATTTTTGATATTCACTACCACCTAAATAATCTCTTTTAAAATAAAATTCTTTCTTTATACATTTTCCACCTTTTTGATATCCAATACATACCCATAATATTAGTGCTTCTATACTACCATATTTGTCTTTTTTTACAGTCCAGTCGTATGAAGTAATATGTAAAACTTTCAACTGATTCATATCATCTAGATTATAATAACCAGGTGAGCGGCTCATTACTTCTATTATTCTTTTTTCTAATTCCGGGTCATTCATTCCTTTTTCCGGGAATGTTACTTTCTTTAATTCTGCTTCAATTTCTTCAGGAGTTTTTTCCGCTTTCTTAGGCTCGGCAGACGTTGGTGTGCTAGCCTTCTGTTCAGGCTCTTTATTTTTGTCTATTTTATTTTTGATAGCTTTCTGAAGTCCAAATTGTGCCTGCATGGTTTGGGTAATCATTAAGCTTAATAACAGGAAGAAGAATAGTTTTTTCATCATGGTTTTATTTTATATGGTAAATAAATATCCATACAAAATTATCTGACTCAACAGCTCTTTTAAATCAAATTTTTATAGATTTTACCGCATAAAAAGTATGATTTTTTAAAAAATATGAACTCAATCCTATGATAATGAGGTTCTTGTAAAAAGCAAAAATAGGAGTCCGAGATGAATGAAAGATTTTAAAGAAGTGTTATTTCAATTTTTCTTCTGCCCATAAAAATAAACCGCAGTCTGTTGCAAATGCAATATCACTGGTGTTGGTTAAGCCGTTTAATTGCGTTAAGTAATTTGCAAATAAATGTTTTACCTCTTTTTTAGATGTGGCAGGTGTTATCTTTCTTAACAATGCTTCTGTTAAAGAAAAAGCATCACTGCTTATGTTGTTTGCTTTAAATAGTCGTTCTGCGGATTTCATTAAATAAGGCAGGAGTTCAAAATTTTGTAATTCGAAATGCAATAAAATATTAAGCACTTTTGCACACACGTAACTGATTAATCTTGTTTCCGGTTTATAGTCATCAAATATTATTTTCAAATGTTTGATGGATTTTTTATAGTCTTTGAGGTGAAAGTAAAAGTAGGCAGCAAAGTAATGTTGTGTCATATAAAAGAAATCATTCAGCTTAAAATTCTGCTGTTTCATTCTTTTTTTATTCAGCATAAAATAATGTACGCCTTTTGTAAAATCCCGCGAAGCCACACAGTAGTCGAGTATTTTTTCAGAACTGTGTGAGAAAGCTTCATTCTTTATGTCCTGCGAAATAAACGGACTCTTGCTGTTGGCAATCAAGTCTATTTTGTCAATAATATTCGGTAATTCATCAATCTTATGTAAAGAATATGCTCTGATATAATGATTCGCATAAACGGACATGTACGTTAATGGTGCGGATTTCAGAACGAACACATTGTTTTCAAGTAATTCTATTTTCTTAGAAGAATATTTATAGGCAGTAGAATGATTTTTCAGCGCATTTGTATAATACCAGATTTTTATATCATAGAACATCATCTTAGCAAGAAATGACCTGGCGTTATTCACATCGGCCAAAATTTTGTTTTCTACTATTTTCTTTAAAAGTGCTTTGTCTTCTGCATTGAACAGCCCTTCTTTGCGGTTTAGTAATTGATGTGTCTGTTGGTGCAAGTCTTTGAAAGCATGGATGTTGTTCAGTTTCTCGAGACACTCTTTTTCTGTTTCCGCTTCAATTTTATTGTTCTCGGCATACGCATCAGCATTGCCCGTTCTCAGGATACATCTTCGCTTTCCTTTCAACAGCAATAATTGATATTCATATAGTTCACACTCTTTGCAAAGCTCCATATAATATTCAGTATATGCCAGACAAAAAACATACAGCTTTTTATCCAGCAGAATTTCGATATTAAACAAAGCCTGATAGATGATTGTATCAATGGAAGATGACTCGTGAAAGTTTCGCAGGCTCTTCAATAACATTTTTGTCAGATAGCTCTTTTCGTACGACAGATTTATTTTTGTTCCCGAAAATTTATCGTTGATTTGTTTAACACTGAGTTGTTTATTGATGGCATCAAACAACTTCATATAATGCTGACCCTTTGCATCCTCTTTCTGCATCAATGCAAAATATCTTTTCTCATTAACGGATAATGATTTAACGAGATCAGCGATATATTCCCATTTCCAGGACTTCATTTTTTTACAGCATTCTTTTTATAAATATAGAAATTTTAAATCAGGTACAAAAAAATACAGCATCGCTCAAAGCGATGCTGCAGTATATTTATTCTTTTTGAGAAGTTTAATCTATCGTAATGGCAACCGGAACGGGTTCTTCATCAAATGTACGTTTGCCTATTAACTCATCCAAATCTGCTTTAAACAGAATTTCTTTTGCTAATAATGCTTCCGCGATTTTATTTAATTGCTCGCGTTTTTCCGTCAATAAAGCAATGGTGCGTTGATATGCGGTGTCAATTAATTTTCTTACTTCTTCGTCAATTACTTTTGCAGTATCATCAGAGTATGGTTTGGTAAACGTAGTGTCCTGTTGCGGATCATAGAAAGAAACATTTCCTACTTTATCATTCATACCATATACCGTTACCATGGCATACGCTAATTGCGTAATACGCTGTAAGTCGTTTTGTGCGCCGGTAGATATTTTACCAAACACAATTTCTTCTGCCGCACGTCCGCCCAACGTCATGCAAATTTCATCCAGCAATTGTTCAGTGCGATATAAGTATTGTTCTTTCGGTAAGTATTGAGCATATCCCAATGCTGCAATACCACGCGGTATAATAGTTACTTTCAGTAATGGATGTGCGTGTTCTAAATACCAGCCGCAAATAGCGTGTCCGGCTTCGTGGTATGCAATGATTTCTTTTTCGTGCGGAGAGATGATTTTGTTTTTCTTTTCCAGACCACCGATGCTTCTGTCTACTGCTTCGTTGAAATCTTCCACTTCCACTTGTGTCTTTTCTTTACGAGCCGCTACTAATGCTGCTTCATTACAAACGTTCGCAATTTCTGCACCGGCAAAACCTGGTGTTAAAGAAGCTAATTTTTCAGGAGTGACATTCGGACCTAATTTGGTCAGTTTTTTCAAATGTACTTTAAATATTTGCTCTCTGCCTTTCTGGTCTGGTTTGTCAATAGAGATTTGTCTGTCGAAACGACCGGGACGCAATAACGCTGAGTCTAACACATCCGGTCTGTTCGTTGCCGCCAGCATGATAATTCCTTTATCACCGCTGAAGCCATCCATTTCTACTAATAACTGATTCAACGTGCTTTCGCGTTCGTCGTTGCTTTGCATCATGTTTTTTCCGCGTGCACGACCTACCGCATCTATCTCATCAATAAAAATAATACAAGGTGCTTTTTCTCTGGCTTGTTTAAATAAATCACGCACACGGGATGCACCCACGCCCACAAACATTTCCACGAAATCAGAACCTGAAATGGAGAAGAAAGGTACCTGCGCTTCGCCAGCCATTGCTTTTGCCAGTAAGGTTTTTCCGGTTCCCGGAGGGCCTACCAATAAAACACCTTTCGGGATTTTTGCACCAAGTGCAGTATATTTTTTCGGATTCTTTAAGAAATCTACTACTTCTTTCACTTCTTCTTTCGCTTCATCCAATCCGGCAACGTCATCGAAGGTGACACTTACTTTTGTGTCTTTGTCGTATAAGTTGGCTTTTGATTTTCCGATATTGAAAATTTGTCCGCCGGCACCGCCCATACCACCTGTCGCTCTTCGCATCAGGAACATCCATACACCAATTAATAAAATAATAGGTAATAACCAGCCGATAATATCAAAAATACCTTTTCGGTATTCGTTGTTTACTTTAATTAAACGTTCATAAGGAGTGGCGCTTTGAATAGCATCTAATTTTTGTTTAAATGCTTCTATAGAAGTAATCTCAAAAGAAAAGTGCGGACCTTTATTTACCGTTTTTAATTTGGTAAGTTTAATATCAGCATATTGCTTTTTGGCTTTCAGAGAATCTTCCTTGATAAATACTTCAACCTGTTCTTTGTTGACAATAGTTACTTTTGAAACATCACCAGAAGGGATAAGTTTCAGGAAGAAATAATCTTCATCTGTTTGTTTGATTTGAAAATTTAAAGACAGGAATTGTGTTGCAAGCAATCCAATAATAAGTATAGCAAACAGCCAATAGCTGTTGAATCCTCCTTTCTTTTTTTTCGGTTCTTCGTTTTCCGGTAAGAAATCCATTTTTTTGTGTTAAGGGTAAGAAATAAGTTGCGTGTTTTCAGAAATTTAAGTTACAGCAACTAGTGTATTTTAATTGTTAATTTTTGTTTATTCTGCATAATGTTTTACCACCGCATCGCTCCACAAATCTTCCAACTGGTAGAATTCTCTTTTTTCGCGCTGAAAAACATGTACAATCACATCACCAAAATCAATCAGACACCATTCCCCGTTGGAACGTCCTTCCAGGTGAAATGGCTTCATCATGGTTTGCTTCTTCACTTCCTCTTCCAGATGGTCGAGGATGGCACGAACCTGTACAGTTGACTCGGCATGACAAATCACGAAGTAATCAGTGATGGCTTCGGGAATGTTACGCAAGTCCAGACTCACAATATCATTGCCTTTTTTATCTTGTATCAGCGAAACGACTAATTCATTCAAACTCTCAGCTGATGTAGTTTTTACTTTTTTCTTTACTTTTACTTTTTCCAAACGCTTTATTATTTATAATTTCACTCAAATCTACTAAATTTTGGAAATTAAAGTAAATAACACTTTTTTCACAGGAAAGTTCCTTTTACACTTACCTTCGGTAGATTCTACGAATAATTACGCAAAGAACTACATTGCAAAAAGCAGTCCAATTGACGGAACTGTCATTTTAGCAGACGAGCAGTTTGCCGGTCGCGGACAATCAGGCAATATCTGGCTGTCTGAAGCAGGAAAAAATCTTACTTTTAGTATTATTTACCAAACTTCTTTTTTGCTGGCAACGGAGCAGTTTTACCTGAATATTGCTATTTCGCTGGGTATTTCCGCAGCGCTTGCCTCAATTTTGCTCCCGGACAGTGATTTATCGGTTAAAATTAAGTGGCCAAATGATATTTATGTACAGAACAAGAAAATTGCGGGTATTTTAATAGAAAATACAATTTCGGGTATTCATTTGAAGCATTCCGTTATCGGAATCGGACTAAACGTCAATCAGGAGCACTTTCAGGATGGGATTAAGGCGACCAGTTTACAAAATGTGACAAAGCAAAATCAGGATAGAAATACGGTTTTGAATCAGGTGCTGCTATCCGTAGAAAAGTATTATTTACTGTTGAAAGAGCGGAAGTTCGAACGGCTCAAAAGTGATTATATAGCACATCTTTATCGATATAATATCGTTTCAGCTTATAAAAAGGATGAAATTGTCTTTTTCGGGAAAATTATTGGTGTAGATGCTATCGGAAATTTGCAGATGGAAACAGAAAACGGGTTGCTTCAGTTTGGATTTAAAGAAATCAGTTTTGTTATCTGATAACAAAAAACCGCCTCGAAATGAAGCGGTTTAAGATTAAAACAGATAATATCAGGATTATTCGATGATGCTGATTTGGCCTTCCGTTATTCTGACAGAATCCGTTTGTCCCAAATTGTACAATACACCGGAGAATGTGCCTTCCACGTATCTTAGATAATCGGAAGAACTACCAGCCACTTTTGAAATATTGAAAGTAAGACGAGATTTGGTGGTGCCCAGTGAGCTGAAAATCTCACTTCCGTCTTCCCATTGTACGAAATTAAATGCAGTGCCGGCACCAGTCATGTTGTAAGTGCCAGTAGATGGAACATTTTGATTGTTGATGGAAAAGTCTTTAGTACTGGTGGTGGCATCCAGTTGAAATTTATTGCCATCCCGTATGTGTGCATCCGATTCTTCCACATCTGTACCTCCGGTGGTAACCGTGAATAAAACACCATCTGCCCGTAAACTGATTTGTTGCTTGGTTGATGTAGAAGAACTGTCTTTGCTGCACGAAATAATACTGCCAGACAAAAGAAGCAGTGCCATGACTTTTAAGAATTGTTTTTTCATAAGTTCTGTTTTTAGTGAAATAAAGATATTCATTATTTTTTGTGTTTTAAAAAAGCTGTCTCGAATGAACCGAAACAACTTCCATCCAGTGAACCAATTAGTATTTTACTAAAATAGATTTTTTGATATTTAAAACAGTATTTATATTTGCTTCTTATTAAATAAAATGGTTTTGGTTGTATCCAGAGTTAGTGTATCAATAAACCCAAAGGAGTTAAATTTCAGGTAAGTTAAAGTCGTTTCCAACCATAACCATTTGGTGGTTGATTAGTAATGATACATGGTATAATTATATGTGTTGTATTATTTGGGTTATAATCATCACCTTCGCAATAAATAAAAATAGTACTATCTTGTTGAGTACTGCTATTCGGAACCATTTTTCCAGACATGATAAAACTTGTAAAAGGGTTGCTTTCTACTCCATTAATTTCAAAAATTTGTATTGGATTACCAGTTACTATTGCATTGTTTGAAGTATGATCAGGTACAGAAACTACATTTGATAATCTTAAAAGTGAATCTGTCGAAACTTGTATTCTTTTAACTCCGCCAGTATCATTTATGCTTTCTGTAAAATTATAATTTATAGCTGGATTTAAATATAACCTTCCCAACGCAGTATAGTCAGTATCGCTAAAAAATTTTCTAACACCGCTTACTTCAAAAATGAGATTTGGCTTAATATTGTCTATCGTTGCAGGACCTTGCTTTTTACAAGCGACAAATGCCATTGTAAAAAAGATACAAATTGAAATATTTATTATTTGATTTTTCATTTTTCTTTAATTTAATAATTGACAATTTTTCATAATTCTTCTGCTATCACAATTGTTTTGCTGATAACTGCAGAGTCGGTACCATTTTTGGCAGTTAATTTTATTTGATTAGAAAAATAATTAGTACCTGATAGGGTTACCATTGTAAAAAAATCTGTAAGATCTGCTGATGTGTAACTGATATATCCGTTTGTGGTAGTTGCAGAGTATCCACCGCCAAAATCCCACCGGTAAGTAGTTGCATTGCTGGATGTATTGGTGAAATTAAAAACAAGATTTGAACCGATTCCGTAAGGTATAGTATCATTATCTGCTGTGAAATTCGCAACAGGTAAATTAGGGTTAACATCCTTGTTTTTACAGCTAACAGCTAAAAGTATAATTATAAGTATTGAAGATAGTTTTACGTTTTTCATTTTTTAAAATTTAAGAGATTAATCAAAATAAATAAACTGATAGCTTAAGTAATTTGCACCATTGATTGTTACATCCATTTGTGTTACGCGCGAGTGACTATCAAACGTGTAATTGTATCTGTATACATAATTGTTTAAGCTATAAGAAATCGGAGCTAGTCCAAAATCAATAGTAGCAGTTCGCCAGGTGTTAATCAGGTTCGAGTGAGACCGGTATGGATAGATATTGCTTTGTTGTAATAGAAAAAACGGATTAAGGATGGGCTTGCCCTGATAAACCCTCACAGATTGAGTGCTCGTAATAAATTGATCCGGTAAGTTTGGCTGATTAACGTAAGCAGTATTATATTCAACGCTGTCTCTGTAACTATTAGAAAAAAATGATTGGCGAACACCAGTTTTGAAAGCTACTATATTATTCGTAGATGACTCATAATTCATATTAAAAAAAGTTTTTGTTTGATTGTTCGTCGGACTTTGGACATACGTTTCCAAAATAGAAATTGATTCAAAGAGTCTGTTATTCGTTATTCTTAAATTTGAATTCATATCCTCAAATCCCAAAATGATTGGTATGCGTACTAAACTTTTAATGGAATCTATATAATTATCAGAGGATAATTTAATAAGAAAAGTATCCGTAATGCCATAGTATGAAGTAATATCCATTGCAATGATTGCCTGATTGGCTGCATACGTTATAGTTGCATACCATTCACCATCACGTAATACCGAAGTGAGTTTGGTGGTGTCTGCATTGTATTGAAATGTATAAGCAGTAGTATCTCCATCTCTTATAAGTTTTACCACGTTGATTTTTGGTGTATTCGCGGATTCCGGATCGTTTACTAAATCTTCCGGTGTGCAACTACTAACCACAGTCAAAATAAGAATGAGTTTTAATAAATTTTTCATAGTACATTTTTTAGAAGTAAATTATCTTATATTAATTCTTTTCAGTTTAAAAACTCCGGTGATACGTTCTTTCTCGTATGTAGCACAAGCAGCTTGTTCATGATAAACATTAATGCTAAATGAACCTTCGATGGTGCCGCCATTTTCACTGCTATATCGGGTTACATCTATAGATTGAAAGTCTACCGGAAGTTCTTCCCGGATACAAAAGCCGCTTCCATTTATAGACCTTCTGTAGTTTTCTTTATTATCATAAATTTTAAAACCGTCTAATCCGGGTGCGATTCTTTCAACATATGTACTTGTGTTTGTAGCACTGGCATTTTCTTCTCTAAATTCGAATGCGCGTTGTGTTGTTACACCATCTACACTAAAGCCAGCATCAAAACCATTGGATTTGCTTGGGTCGCGATAGTGATCGGCACCAAATGCAATTACCATTTGATCGTCATAGAAAACACAATTGCATATTAGTAATCCAGCATCAGATTCATCCGGATTGAATTGTTTGAATGTAATAGATTCACCACTGTCAAAAGTGGCCGTTAATCGAAACTGGTCTAAATTGCCATCGCTGTTTCGTTCTCTTTCGCATGAAAACAGGAATACAGAAAGGATAAATACGAAGACTGATTTCAGGATATTATAGTTTTTCATGGTGTCTGTTTATTGTTTTTAAAAGTTTGATTAATTACGGAAGCTATTTTACTAGTTGAATTTATAAACACCATTTGTTATCACTACAGAATCTGTTGCAGATGCATATAATACACCAGAAAACGTGCCTTCTACATCAATGAGTAAATTGTCTTCGGTTGTTTTAGTAACTGTAAAAGTAAATCTCGATTTTGGAATAGATGTTTTAACCTGATACAATTTTGGAGATGCACCATCTTTTAAAAATGTAACATTTTGAAATAATGTTGGATTAATATTGTACGTGCCATTAGAAAGTACTTCTACGTTGCTTACGGTTATTTGTTCATCCGTTGCAGTTTTGAGACCACCAATATTGATTTTATTGTTAGTTTTTAAAATAAAACCTGCTAAGTTGTCATCGCCAACCCAATCTACGCCATTTACTTTCATGGTTAAAATTTCCTGACCTGTGGTGCCACCGGAATTGTTGTCTTTTTTGCAACTTACAGCAAGGATTACTATTGCCATAATTGTTAGTAGTTTTGTTGTTTTCATGTTTGTATTATTTATTTGAAGAGATTTAAAAACTTACCATCTGGTTCCGTAGAGGATATCATCATTGAACCAATTAATCGTTATAGAAAAGACAGAATGAAATTTTCATAGTTTTATAGTTATCGTTAATTTTTGTATAGAAAGTAGCTTTATAAATTGATGCGTTTTACTTTAAATGTAGCCGTTACGACTTTAGGAATATAACTAAAACAACCACTTGGTTTATCATAAACAGTTGCATAGAAAGTTCCTTCAATGATGCCGCCATTTTCACTACTGTAACGTGTAATATCAATTTCTTGTACGCCAACTATACCATTTGTTGATACACAAAAACCACCTGCATTCGTCGTTTTTTGTAAATTTTTTGAATTATCAGATATTGTTGTAGCTGTAGCAGATGAACCTGTTGTAAACCGTTGAATGAGCGCTGTTGCATTTGGAAAATCCAGTGAGGTATTTTCTTCTCTAAAAGAATATATTCCAGTATGAGTTACATTATTTACGTTAAACGAGAAATTGAATCCATTAGATGCTGTTGTATTGTATACATTATTGCTACCACAACCAATGCTTAAGTTATCGCCATAAAAGACACAAGTTCCTAATAAAGTTCCTTCATCAGATGCTGCACCGCCAAACTGTGGACATTTTCTTAAAACTCCATCAAACGTAATATCTACAGAAAATTCATCAAGGCTGTTGTTTCCGCTGTCCTTCTTGCATCCTGCAGAGAAGATTGCGAATGTAAAAATTGCGATTAAGTTTAATTTTTTCATTTTAAGTTTAATTTTTTTTTGGAGAATAATTATTTTTAAATTTTTATAAATTCTACACGTCTGTTATTGGCTTTGCCTTCTGTCGTGTTAGTTTTGTCAACAGGTTGTGATTCGCCTTTGCCTTCGGTTTCCATTCGTTTGGTTTCAACACCAAATTCTTTATTTAAAAACGATTTGACCGCATCTGCTCTTTTTTTAGAAAGTGTAAGATTTGATGCATCATCGCCGTCAGTGTCGGTGTGTCCGATTATCTTAATTCTAATAGATTCATTTTCATTTAATGAGGTCGCTATTTCTTTTAAAATACCGTAAGATGACGGTTTTATCCTGTCTGAGTTGACGTCAAACAGAATACCGGTGGTAGTGAATTTTCCGTCGTTAATTAATTTATTTCTGGTATCCGGAGCGCCAACAGCAAATCGTATGTTTGAAAAATAGTATTTATTGTTTTCTGTTTTTACACCACCGGAGTAAAATACGACCCCGTTTAATTTGGTGTTTGCCAGTGCTTTAGGTAAATCCCATATTTTTTCTTCATTTAAGTACAATCGGATTCTGTCGTTTTGTCGCCATATGGCAACATGTACCACAGGTTTTGCCACATGATTAAATTGTGATTGTGGTATTGAGTTTTTCATTACTTCTTTAGAAGCGGCAATTAGTTTGTAATTGGTACCACCTTGTGTTTTAGAAGTTACATAAGCTGGATGTAATCCAAATATTAAACCGTTTTCTCCGCGTTTTGCTGTTGACCATTTTGCAAAATCAATTGCGGGTTTTTGCATGGAGACAAACCCAATGGAAAACTCCTGTGTTAAATAACTGAATGGCTGTGAGCATGCTAAATCAAACTCGAACGTGAAATTTTCCGGCAGACTTTTAATAAATTCCGGCAGTAATGTAGTTTTGGGGCCAACTTGTAACCATTTACCTTCCTGGCCTGATAAAGTTACCACTTCAGCACTGCCGTTAGTGTTCCATCGCAACGGAAAATCGCCAATGTTCGCTTGTTGAAAATCTTCTATTGCAATTACCTTTTCACCCTGCACAAAATCATATTTGCCGTATGCCTGAATGGAGTTGGATGCATTGGTAGAGGTAACGGGAGCAGATGGTTTGTTATTATTAACACCAGCAGTTGATTTTGTGTTTTTAGTTGCAGTTTGTTGATTTCCTATTTTGACAGAATTATTAAATTTTATTTCTGTTTTAATCTCGCCTCCGCCTTCTATTACAACAGTTGGTTTTTTACTGTTGTTTTGAGCAAAAGCAAGAATGGATTTTAGGATAAACAGGCTTATCAGGATATTTTTCATGTTTGTGTTTTTTATGTAAGAGAGTTAAAAACATCCTCTCTGTTTCCAGAGAGGATACCATCCAAAAGAACCAACTTATCTTTTTAAAAAAGACTGGATGTGTTTTTCATAGTTTTATGGTTTTGCACCCATCATTGCACAGATTTCCTCGTATGATCTAGATTTATAATAATCCTGTAATGTCACACCATTTCTTAAACGTAAACTGGTAGTGCCTTTGATTAAAAAAATAGCGTACCTGTAAATCACCGCTTGTGATTAGATTTGTAAAGTTTGTTTGAATAGAGCCTCTGTCTTGTCTGAAAATGGTAAATGTCATGAATCCATTTGTGGCAGATGTTGTAAACGCTGAGCATTGCATTTGTACAATCGGATCAGAAATAGAATTAAATCTTGCTTCAAAAGGGAGCGTGTAATGTACGTTTTCCTGCCAACGAATAAATGCAATATAAAAGCCACCAGAATCCGTAAAGTTTGAGTTATAGGCAGGTTCTGTAACACGCATTTGTTTAAGCGTTGCTATGTTGTCAAAATTAGCAACATATGTAATCCAATCAGAATACATTACGTTTGCGTTGCCATCTTTTCCGTTGGTTCCATTTGTTCCTGCCGGCCCTTGAGGTCCTTCTTTGCTACAGGAAATTACAGATGCAATTGCTACAACTGAAATGAGTAGTTTTAAAAATTGTTTTTTCATAGTTTTATTTTTTATAGTAAGAGATTAAAGTTTTATAAATTCCACACGTCTGTTATTGGCTTTGCCTTCGGCGGATGTGTTGGCTTCTGCGGGTTGCGTTTCGCCTTTACCCTCCGTTTCCATTCGGCTGTTATCGATGCCGAATTCCTTATTCAAAGCTGCTTTTACCGCATCAGCACGTTTTTTAGAAAGTGTTAAATTACTGGCATCATCGCCGTCGCTGTCGGTATGGCCAACAATTTTCACTTTTACATCCGGATTTTCTGTCATGACTGCAGCAAAATCTTTTAATGTGCCGTATGATTCGCCTTTTATTTTATCGCTGTTCACATCGAATTTAATTCCTGTAGTAGAATATTTCCCCAACTCCAAAAATTTATGACGTGTGTCGGGAGCACCTACAGCAACTCTTAAATTACTTAAGAAATAAGCGTTTTGAGGGTCATGATATCCGTCTGTTCTAAATCCGAGGAAATTATATTTTGAGGTAGCATTAAATGCTTTTGGAATATCCCAGATTTTAGTTTCGTTGATATATACACGCAATCTGTTTTTCTGTCTCCATACAGATACTTTCACCACATTACTGTTTTCGTGATTAAAATCACCAAAATCAGACTGGTTATTAATAATTTCTTTTCCTTCCTCATCATAAGTGATTATAAACTTTTGCCCTTGTGTACCGCCGCCGGCAGCTTCAGGATGTATGGCTGACAACACACCGTTTTTCTTGTCACCGCCATATTGTTTCCACTGAATATAATTTTTAGCAGGATTTACTAAGGGTGCAAAGAAGAAATTAAATGCGCTTGAATAGTAACTGAAAGGTTGTGTGCAGGCTACACTAAATTCTACGGTGAAATTTTCGGGTAAGTTGGTAATAAATTCAGGATAGATGATGCTTTCCGGACCAAACTTAAGCCATTTGCCCTGTTGCCCGTCAATAGTTACCAATTCAGCGGTTCCATTGGTATTCCATTTGGCAGGAAAATCACCAATGGCATCCTGTGAGAAATCTTCTACGGCAATTACTTTTTCACCCGGCACAAAATCAAACTTGCCGTATGCTTTCAGGTTGCTGCTGCCTGAAGAGCCTGTAGAAGAAGAATTGCTGCTATTGCCGGAGGAATTACTCTGGCTGCCGTTTCCGTTGTCAGAAGAGTTGTTCTTTCCTTTAGAATTTGAAGAAGAATTCTTTACACTTTCTTTTGTCTTTTCTTTTGTTTTGTCATAAGCTTTGTCTGCACCACTATTTATTTCTCCTTCAATTTTCTGTTGTGCTTTGTTGCTTAATCCGTCAACAATACGGTCGCCCAAACTTCCCCATTGCGCATTCGCTGTGTGGGTACTTAATAGCCAGGTTGTTACTGCGATAAGAGCTGTTTTTGTAATCTGTTTCATTTTTCAAAAATTAAATTGGTTCTTTTATAAATTTGATAAAACAAAGTTAGTTTTCATCTCAGTTATTGCCAATGCGATATCTAAATTCCTGTGATGGAAATTGAGCTATAAGCATGCTTAAATTTTTAATAATCAACGTATTGTAAATGTATATCAATCTCGTTTTCCGATGACGGATAATTAGTATTCGGATGATATGAATTAGTATTCGGACGATTTAATGGAATATCAATCGTATAAATCAAATTTATCCTGTGAAATAAAGATCAAAGTTCTATTTTTTAATGTTTGCAACTTGTTGTTCTTTTATGAATTTCACCGATTTATACAGAACATCGTCTGCCAATATTTTAATCAGATACATAGAACCGGGTAAATCGTTAATATTCAGATGAATGATAGCAGCTGTTTCTTTTACATTCATTATCTGCTGGCCTATCGCATCATACACCAGAATAGTTTTTTCTCCGATCATTCCATTAAAGTCTATAGTTAAGAAATCACTGGCAGGATTGGGATAAATTCTAACTGAGGATGCTGCCATTCCGCATTTCTTAGTCTGGATTTTTGAAAAGGAAATTTTCCCGTTTTTGTCCACTTGTTTTAACCGGAAATAGGCAAACCTTTCATCCGTATTTAAAGTGGCTGAATAGTTTTGTACAAAATTTGCGTTGCCGTTCTTTGGATAAATTCTTTCAGCAGCAACAAAATGCATAGCATCTTCAGATTTTTCGATTTCAAAATATTTATTGTTTGATTCAGAGGCAGTCTGCCATGAAAAACCGGTCTGATTGTTTTCACACTCCACATTAAAGTAGACTAATTCTACAGGTAGCAAACAATTCGAGACATTTAAATTATAGGATTGCGTGACGGTATCTCTGCAGCCGGCAATTTCGATATACCGTTCAATGGTATAATTGCCCTGATCTGCAAGCGTGACGGGGTTGATTGCAATAGAATTTCCTGTAAAAACCACACTAGCGGGCGTAGTCCATTTATAGTGTACAAACGGAGAGTTTAATAAAGACAACCTTACAGAATCGCCGACACAATTACGTCCGCTTAAAAACACTGGCTGGAAGGATATTGTATCTACAAAAACATTATAAATGAATTGCGCACCGCAGGAATCAATGATAACGGCTTTGTAATTGCCGGTATCAGCAACATTGAAAGCGTTTGAACTTTGAATTGCCGTGAAAACACCATTTTTATCTTGCAGTTGATATCTAAAGTTTGGCACACCAACACTTGTGTCCGGCAACAATTCGAGTACAATATTGCTGTTACATTTTACTACGTTGTGTGCCGTAATCCGTGGTGACGTTTGTGCCGGAATTACAATTGTATCATAAATTCTTTTACACGTTTTATTATCATTTAATGCATATCCATTATAGTTTCCGTTATATTCAAACTCCAATACATAAGTACCAGATGGTTGGTTGTTTAAGCTAATTTGGTTGGGTGCGTTAAATGCACTGAATGAATTAAAATAGACAGTGCCAAAACCAAGTCTGCTAATTCTTAAATCAGGAATGAAACCATAATCTGCAGCAAAATGAAGTGTGTTGTTGTTGCCACAACCTTTTGTATAAGTTAATCGGTGTGCTAAACTTTTTATTTCAGATGGCTGAATTACAAGTGTAGTATCTAATTGTGTACCGCAATTATCTGTAAATCGCAGTGAATAGGTGCCAGCTGTTAAACCAGAAAGACCAGTGTTATACAAGTTATTTCCAACATCGTAAATAAACATATTTTGCGGATAAGTGTAGGTGTCATTATAAGCATATAGCGCTTGTGTGCTGCTTACAGTAGTTGGTCCGGATAAAACTTGAAAAACTGGTAATGACTTAAAATTATAAACGAACATTACTTTAAACAATGCCACAGAGTCGGAACAGATATAACCAACATCACCAACAGCAATATATGGTCTTGCTGGTTTCACATAAAACCGGAATGTATCTGTATATGTTTTTCCACAAGCATCTTTAACTCTAAAAATATACGTTTTATTATTTTCAAGAGGTTGTAAATTGATGTAATAAATAGACTCAAAGCCAAATTGTTCTAATAGTATCTGTGCTTGAGTGCGTGTTCTTGTAGAATCTAATAAAACGATACCAGTAATGGAATCTATTACTTGAAAACGAACAGGTGCTTGCAAACCAGTTTGATATCTTATTGGTGATGGATCATATAGCGTAAAATTAACACCTAAGCTATCATTACACAAAAGAGATGGTGTCGCAATAAATTTATTAAAATTAAAAATCCTGCCAGTTGTTTTAATAGAATCATTGCAAGCATTAAACAGTGCTATATCAATCTGGTCGCCGTAAGTAACACCACCAATTTTTTGGCTGAAATACAAATAATCTATATTTGAAGTAATGAGCGTGATGTTGTTATTAGTAATAAACTGAGTGCCGCCTGCCGTTGTGATGCGCAAGGTATATGGAGGCTTGAATTGTTTATTGAGATGATTTATAATAACACGATACATCACGGTATCACAATCAATCATTTCAACAGTGGGAAAACCATTGCCATATAAACCTTCGCTGAATTCGCTTCCATTTGGTAAAAACTCAATAGCATAACTTACCGTGTTGGCACAATCCTGTAGAATCATTCTGTAATTTCCTATAGGCAAATTTGTAAATGTTGCACTTGCCTGAAATGGTCTGATGGTTGCACCTGTAATCGTATCCAATCGCCATTGAAACGGACCCAGACCAGTACCTGTTTGCAATACACCAGTAAGCGTACCAGTTACATCTTTATCGCAATAAGGCGCAATAGTATCTATTCGTTGTATAACAGGCGCTGCATAGCTTGTTGTAATAATGATATTGCTTTGTATTGCGCTATCATTTGCCATGTTAAATACTTTTAAATAATACGTGCCAGCTGCCAGATTTGTAAAATTTCCTGATGAGTTAGTTTGCGTGGTGGTGCTAGTTAGTGAATAAAATAAACTACTAACAGGCAAAGCTTCTGTGGCGTTTACCGTAATGCTTGCATTATTGGAACAAGTGGCATTTAACGTAGTTACTGTGTTTATGGTTATAGTGCCTGCCTGAAGAAAAGATGTTAGAAGAATAAAAAGTAATGTGTAAAATAGTTTATACAGAATGGTAGCTTGATTGGTCGAATTTATCTTCATACATAGGAAATATTTTATCCAAATATTAATTAAAGGAAAAAGTATTTAATTGTGTAAAAATAGTTCAATATAACACATAATAACAAGGCAATAACTAAATACCTGTGATGGAAAATAGATCTATAAGGTATTTAAATTACTTATAATCAATATTTTATTGAATTATTTTCAATCCGCTTTCTTGCCGGGTATTTAGTATATGGTACGTTTGACTTAGTATTCGGGATTCACAAAAGAAAGATTGGAAATATTAGATTGCTTTTCTATTTTCGTAAAAATTATACAGCATGACAACATTTCCGGTAGGCACCCGATTAGAACATCCCAAATTTGGCAAAGGCGTTGTAATTGAGGACAGCGACGAGTATATCTACAATATTTATTTTGGAGAAGAACACGGTGAAAAAGAAATTTCTAAGAGTTTTGATGGCATGGTCGTTATCAAATTGATTGAAAAAGACAAAGACTCCGTTTCTCTAGAACAAATTACTTCGATTTTGGAAAATCTGATTGCTCCCTTAACTGAACCCATTGAAGATTGCAAAATTGCAGAAAAATGGGAAGGCGGTAATCTTGTCATGCAGCCGAAAGACAGAAGCCTGCAGTCCAAAGAAGTTCCGATTGAAGGATTTTTTCATAAAATTGTGATGACACGAGACCGTTTGCGTGTGATGGAGCAAAAAATTAACGCTTCCAAAATTTCAGATGCAGAAAAGGTTGAATTACAGCAATATATCACCAGGATTTACGGAAGTTTGACCACTTTTAATGTGCTTTTCCGATTTA
The DNA here is from genome assembly GCA_016721245.1 of Sphingobacteriales bacterium. GTDB lineage: Bacteria > Bacteroidota > Bacteroidia > Chitinophagales > JADIYW01 > JADJSS01. Next base: position 201,816 of record JADKIQ010000007.1, on the reverse strand, counting down.
AAGATGACTATTTTAAAGGCACCGGAAGTGGGGATTAAATGTTAAACAGCGGATTTATTCGCAATTTATATTAAATATTGTTGCCATATAAAATAAATCTGTTTAACTTTCGTTTAAAGTATAAATACATTTTTATGCAACAAATTTCTACACCCGAACTTCTTATTAAACATCTCTACAACGAAACGAACGCCGCAGAAGCCGGAATCGTTGATGCTGCATTGGCGGCAGATGCCACACTCCAGCAGGAATATGCCGAGCTTCAGGAAACCAAATATGCTTTGGATGAAGCTGATGGTCAGGCACCCGGATCTTCTGTGATTGATAAAATCATGGCGTTTTCCAAAGAACAGGAGTTAGCGGCATCACATTAATCCATTTCCGTTTTTTTAGTTTTTTCAATTCTCAGGAAGTGAAAGATTTGTATTTTTGCCCCAAAAACAGCTGTGGCTTCTAAATCTAAACTGCAAAAATTTGCTGAACTGGCATCCAATCCGATAGTGCTGGAGAAAAATCCTGCTTTTAAAGGAAAATGGAATACTGATTTTTTTAAGAATCAACATCCCATCGTGTTGGAATTAGCTTGCGGAAAAGGTGACTACACCCTGGGTATGGCAAGGTTGTTTCCGGAGAAGAATTTTATTGGTGCAGACATAAAGGGAAACCGCATCTGGAGTGCGGCGAGAATTGCCGGTATTGAAAATCTTCAAAACGTCGGATTTATCAGAGACCAGATTGACCATATCAACGATTATTTTGAGCCCGGCGAAGTGGAGGAAATCTGGATTACTTTTTCAGATCCGTTCCCACGAGACGGTGATGCAAAACGACGACTGACTTCTGCCAAATTTTTACCGCATTATAAAGAAATACTCAAAGCGGGTGGCTTGATTCACCTGAAAACAGACAGCGATTTGCTGTATAATTTTACGAAAGAAACGCTGAACGAATTTCCGTCTGAAATTTTAAAAGATTATGAGGATGTCTACGCCATGAATAAGAATGAAGAATTATACGGCATTCAAACTTACTATGAAAAAATGCACTTGAATGATAAGCGTACGATAAAGTATATGTGTTTTCGCCTGCTATGAAAAGCCAATCATTTCTAATAGTTCGGCATATTCATCTACAAAACTAAAACCAGCTTTCTCTTCTTTTCTGCACGTGATTTGAATGCCGAAAGGTTGCAGTGTTTTAATAATTTGCTGAATGTTATCTTTCGTAAAATCAGTCTCCAAGAATACTTTATGAGTGGAAATAAAATTCTTTAGGTCAATGTTTTCGATATCATCTGAGTTTATTTTTAATACAAAATAATCCGTTGACTGTCGGCTGTCGACTGTCGACTTTAAATCCAATATCAAGAATTTATCAAATGCCAGTTCGTTTTTTTGAGGGTGCTCAAATGGAATCTGTATTTCATTCAACTCCATCTGTTTTGCAATAAATTCTATTTCTTCTTTGGTCTGATGCTTGCCGAATTCACCAATAATTACAGGCTCATGCAGCCATTGTATAATTTCTTTTGCCTGTGCAATGCTGATGTTGTTTTCATTCAGTACATCAAAATTAAATCCCAAATAGTGAGCACCAATGGCACTGAAAAATCGTGCATCCGTAAGGTTGGTAATGGAAGATATTTTAAGCTGCATCTGGTTTGGCTCTGTATTTTATAAAATAATGTCCTTCCACAGAAAAGATAAGCAAAATGAATGCACCCAGCTGATGCAGGACGCCCAGCATAACCGGCACTTTGCCCTGGCTGTAAATTAAGGTAAGCACACCCAGTAAAACCTGCAGCATGATCATTCCCAGCAATAACCAACGGGTGCGATGAAATTGAAATTGAGCGGAAACATTTTTTGTTTTGAAAAACAGAAAAATGACATAGCAAAAAATAAAATAAGCGATGTTTCTGTGTATAAATTGCAGTAAGAGCTTTACAGAAAATTCATAATTATCTGCAATGGAGAAATTAATTTCTGTCGGATAATAATTTCCGTTCATCAAAGGAAAAGAAGTGCATACGAGGGCTGATTTAGAGCCCGCAACTAATGCACCGACACCAATTTGTATAAAAACAAGTACGATTAAAATCAAAAACAAGATTCTGTTTTGTTTATCAAACGGATGTTGTTGTTTCGGATAAAGATATTCCAGTCCAACCCTTAAAACATACATCACAATAATGGTAGCCACTAAAATATGCGACATCAGATTTACCGGATTCACCAGCACGGTATTTTGTTTCAGTCCGCTTTGTACCATAATCCAGCCCACGGTGCCTGCGACTGCACCCAATGCAATGGCAATCAGTATTTTGAAGATATCTTCTTTAAAGACCATCTTTTTATAAATAAAATAAATTAACGGAATGATAGCGGCTACCGCAATTAAACGTGCCCATAATCTGTGAAACCACTCCCAAAAGAATATCCATTTAAATTCTGCCAACGTCATGGAGGTATTCACCAGTTTGTACTGCCCGAATTGCTGATATTTTATAAATGCCAGATTCCAGTCCTGCTCATTCATCGGCGGTAAGGCTCCTAATATCGCTTTCCATTCCGTAATGGATAAACCGCTTCCGGTTAATCGTGTGATGCCGCCTAAAATAATTTGTCCGAGCAGCAAGCCCACTCCGATGATAAACCAGATACCGAGTATTTTTTTTCGTTTTGCTTCGTCCATGTTATGTAAGTTGTTGCGCAATTTTAGCTATCGTTTCATCGAACGGAATAAAATGATAATCTAATTGCTGTCTTATTTTTTCATTCGAGTATTCAAATTTTTCTATAGAAACTTTCATGGTTTCTTTTGTCAGCCCCCGTTTGCGGTTACTTAGCGCAGATGCCAGCCAGTCCATAAAAACAAACAGATGCCCGGTGGTTTTGTTTAGTGCTCTCTTCGGTGGAGCAACATTTAATTGTTTGGCAATACGCTCGAAATAATCTTTGAAAGAAAGATTCTCATTTATCAGGATAAAACGCTCACCACGGACATCCTTGTTCATAAGTTGAATGCAAATCCGGGCAACATCTTCCACATCTATAAAACCGTTGGTGCCGTTTGTATAGAATGGCATTTTACCTGCAGAGATTTGTTTAAAAATCCGCATGGTAGCTTTCTGCTCATTATTGCTGCTGCCTAAAATGATACCGGGATTTACCATCACAGCATCAAGACCTTCCTGCATGCCGCGCCATACCTCACGCTCTGCCAGCATTTTGGTGATGCCGTAATGTGTGGTCCATTCATTCTTTTCCCACTTGGTACTCTCTGTAATCATTTCTTCCGGTTTGCCACCGATGGCTGCAATAGAACTGACATGCAGTAGTTTCTTAATGCCTTTGGATAGTGCTACATTAACCACATTGGCGGTACCCTCAATATTGCATTTGTACATGCTGTCGTAAAAAGAATCATCGTAGCCGATAACGGCTGCTGAGTGATAGATTTTCTCAATACCTTCAAATGCAATTTCTAAAGATGGAACATCGAGAATATCGCCTTCCATAATTTCTATTTTATCTTTTATAGAATTGAGATGCGAAATATCAGATGAAGGACGAACAATTATTCTTACAGATTCACCATTAGCTACGAGTTGTTTTACCAATTCACCACCTAAAAAACCGGATGCACCTGTTACGAGAATCATGGTGCAAAGATAAAGAAGTATTTAGTAAAATATTATGGCAAATAAATCGCACCGCCAATCACATCTTTTTGTGCACCGGTTACGGAAGCCAGGCAATTCGGGATTTCTAAAATGCGCAGTAAACCGATGAAAGCCATTGCCAGCGCTTCTTTATATTGTACGGTTAAAGTATCCGGCACTACTGCTTTTATTTTGCTGTGATGTTGTATGCGTTCGACGAGGAAAGCGTTGAGTGCACCACCACCGGTGATTAGAATTTGAGATTTAAGATTTAGGATTTGAGAATTGACAGTTTTTGCAACCTGCATGGCGATATGTTCCACTGCAGTGGCCAGTTTATCTTCAATGGTTTCATCATATTTGTCAAACAAGGGAATCCAGTCGGAATAAATATGTTCGCTGCCTAGAGATTTTGGAGGAGTTTGTTTGCAAAACTCAATATTATTTAATTCATCCAAAAGCGAGTAAATAATAGTACCCTTTTTTGCCAGCTTGCCGCCTTCATCATATGCAAGTCCTTTTTGTTGTGCCAGATAATTTAACAGGGTGTTTGCCGCGCAAACATCATAAGCCACAACCTTTTCATCATCATGAAAAGCAATATTCGCAATCCCGCCGATGTTCAGGAATATTTTATAGTCCGTGAATAAATACTTTTCGGTAACGGGCACAATCGGTGCGCCTTGTCCGCCATAAGCCACATCACCGCTTCTTAAATCGCAAACTACTTTACAATTGGTTTGTGCGGCAATCTGCGCACCGCAACCTATCTGGCTGGTAAACCCTGAACTTGGCTGGTGAAAAATGGTTTGTCCATGTGAGGCAATAAAATCAATCTTCTCCGGCTTATGAATCTGAATAAAATTGTTGCTTAGCTTTCCAAAATAATTGCCTAATTCTGTATGTAGTTTTGCAAATTCAAATGCAGATAAATCAGAGGCATTGCGCAGTCGTTCCCTGAATGCATCCGTATATTCGATGCAGTCCGCCTGTAATATTTCATACTCAAATTTTTCATCGTGATACTGAAATCTGACGTAACAAATATCCAGCCCGTCTAATGAACTGCCGCTCATCAGGCCAATTGCATGAAATATATGGTTGTGTAACATAAATTACAGAAAAGTTAGACTACAAAGCGTAAATTTACAATAATTCTGAATAAAGGCTATTAAAGAAATTCGTTGGAAATTATAGGATATATATCTGCCTTGCTGATAGGTTTATCGCTTGGCTTGATTGGAAGCGGCGGTACCATTCTGGCTTTGCCGATTTTCGTGTACCTTTTTCACATTAAAAACATGCAGGAAGCCACGCATTATACCATGTTTGTGGTGGGAGTGACTGCTTTTATTGGCGCTTTCAGGAAATATCAGGAAAAATTGGTAGATCTGAAAACAGCCGTTTTCTTTTTATTCCCGTCTTTAGTTAGTTTGTTTTTTACAAGAAAAATAATTTTGCCGCTGTTGCCAAATGAACTTTTTACTGTTGCCGGATTTGTGATTACAAAAGATATTTTTTTGTTGCTCTTATTTGCGGTAGTGATGTTTTTTGCATCCATATCGATGATAAAAAATGCCAAACAAAAAGATACGGATTGTTTTGCCCTGACTCCGAATGCGAATGCCAATCACTTGAAGACAACACTTGTGGCTTTGCTGGTGGGCAGTTTAACTGCTTTGGTTGGTGCAGGCGGTGGTTTTCTTATAATTCCTACGCTGGTCTTGCTCAAAGAGCATTGTATGAAAAGAGCCATCGGCACCTCATTAGTGATTATAACGGTAAACTCACTGATTGGATTTTTAGGCGACTTGCATACAGACGTGAACTGGAAACTGGTCATTATATTTTCTATCATTGCAGTTGCAGGCATGTTGCTGGGGATTAAATTGTCAGAAAAGATTCAGGGTGAAAAATTGAAAAAATTATTCGGCATTATGGTGTTAATCATGGGGCTTTTTATTATTCTGAAAGAATTATTCTTGTAGGAATTGATTGTATTAATAAAATATAAATGGAAAAATTAGACGCTGCATTTTGGGATGAACGCTGGAAAAACAAAGAAACCGGCTGGGATTTAAACGCCGTTTCGCCTCCGCTGCAAGCTTATTTTGAAACAATAAAAGAAAAAGATAAATCTATACTGATTCCCGGTTGCGGCAGTGCTTATGAAGCGGAATATCTGTTGCAGAACGGATTTGAAAACGTTACCGTTATTGATATTTCGGCAGCATTGGTCCAACAGTTATTGAATCGACTGTCTGATTATGCAGGCAAACGACTGACGGTGATTTGCGGTGATTTCTTTAAACATACCGGCAAATACGATTACATCATTGAACAAACATTCTTTTGTGCTCTCGAAAAAAACAAAAGAGAAGCGTATGTTACAAAAATGCAATCCTTATTAAAAGAGGATGGAAGATTAGCTGGCTTATTATTCGATAAGGAATTTGAAAAAGGTCCGCCGTTTGGAGGCAGCAAAAATGAATATCTGGATTTATTTAGTACTGAACTTGAAATATTGAAAATGGAAGTCTGTTTGACTTCTGCAAAACCAAGATTAGGAACTGAATTGTTTTTTGAAGCAACGAACAAAACCCTGTAACTTTAAATTATTTGATATGCCTGTAAAAAGTAGAAAGAGTGTTTTATTTCTGAGATGTCCGACATGCGGCAAAGGAAGTTTATTTAAGAATACAAATCCATACGCACTGAACAGCGTGCTGGATATGAATGAGCATTGTGAATATTGCAATGAAGACTTTGAAGTGGAGCCCGGATTTTATCAAGGCGGAATGTATATGAGCTATATTATCACCAGTGCGATGTGCCTGTGTTTATTGCCCATCTATACCGCACTGAATTTCAGCCGTGAAAAATTTCTCGATAACGCGATGTATTATATTTCCGCGTGTGCCATTATGTTGGTGGTGACCGCTCCTTATATAGTGCGACTTTCCAGAGCAGTATGGTTAAAAATTCACGTGAAATATTTCAAGAATAAAGAAAGTTAATTGACTACCTGCAGGTAAATTCCTTTAGACGGTGGAAAGTCATACATCATACAAACGACACAGTCTTTTCTGGCGTCACTTTCATTAATTATTTTGAAGAAAAATTCATCCCCTTCCTTTAAGGTCGATGGCAACTCGCATTTATTGGAAACAACGGCCACATGTTCATAGGTATTCGATGTGCCTTCAATAGTCCAGGTTTCTCCTAAATTATAATGTGCGCTGTCCAATACCTGAATGACGGTGGAAGCACAGGTAATGCGAATTACTTTTGCTTTAATGCGTTGTGTGCTGTTGCTATTTCCGGCATTGGGTAATTGTATACACGAAACCGATAACAGCGTGGCAAGTATGATGAATAGATTTTTCATATCCTAAAATTAGCAAATTTCGTTCCAATCCGCAATTGTTAGGCGTAGGTTTTATCCTTGAAGAATTTTTCAATCAGATATCTGTCGTCAATATCATCCGGATGGAAATCGCGTTTAAAATAACTTAGTAAATGCTTGGATAAGTTCTTGCCAATCTCACCGAAGATGACCGTCTTGAATAACAGGAACGTTTCTATCGGCATTTTTATAATGCTTTTATCTTTATCCTGAGAGATGAAATAAATTTGTCCAATCCCAAGATAACTCCACAGCAATACCGTTGCCATACCCATCCCGGAAACACGCAGCCAGTAACTGTCATCCACTTCTTTCAACACATCAAAACAAACCGCTTTGTGCTCTATTTCTTCCGATGCATGCCAGTGTAATAATTCCAGCATTTGCGGCGCAATATTTTTATTGGTGGCCATCGGTTCGTAAAATAATGCATTGGCCATGATGGCGGTATAGTGTTCCAAAGCGGTAGTTACAGATAATGCAAATTTATCACCTAAATTCGGTTGTAATCTATTCAGTAAGTTTTTACTGACATTTTCATAACTGTATTTTCCGGAAAATGCAGTAACCTTCAAGAAATTAGCAAACCAATCTGGTTTTAATCCTTGTTCATCCATCACTTCCCAGAAGCGCTGATGCTCGCGTGCATGCACGCCTTCCTGTCCGCAAAAACTATTGATTTCTTTTTTGAGGTGTTCATCTTTGATGTCTTTCGAAAAACGACGCACACTGCGCACAAAAAATTTCTCACCTTCCGGAAACACCACATGCATGCTGTTTACAAAATTGGTGGCAATGGAACTGCCGAGTATCCAGTGCTTTGGTACTTTATCGAAATTGAAATGCACATTGCGAACTTTTAATTTAGGAGGTGCAGCGACCATAGTTGTGTTTTTTTAGTTGGTTAAATTTAACCGTAATCAATACTAACTTTCCTTTGCATAAGATAATTAGGTGTGTCATTTGAAGAACTTATCTTAGGTATATTTTAGCGTTATGTTGTTATAATTGAATTTCTGTGAACATTTTATGTGTTATGTATTTTCTTTATAAATCATTAATGGTTTTTTGTATTTTTAGATATGCATCTAATGAAAATTAAGATATTGGTATTGTTTTGCTTGTTTACTTCGGCAACATTTGCACAAAACATTACGCACGGACCTATGATTGGTGGCATCACCGCAAACGATGCACGTATCTATATCAGAACGAATGTGGCGACCGATTTTGTGCTGGAATACAGTACAGACTCTTTGTTTACCACTTTTCAATCAATCAGCACGACTACAGATGCTGCACTGGATAATACGAAGATTGTAAATCTCACGTCATTGCTTCCTTCTTCTGCATATTATTTTCGTTACCGTATCAACGGTGTTGTACAAAGTACAAAAGGTCAATTTAAAACCTTTCCGACAGTTGGCGCAGCAGAACATTTGGTGTTTGTAACAGGTTCCTGTCAGGAAACGGAAAACATGAAAGTGTTTGATGTGATGCCGACACATAAACCTGATTTGTTTATTCATACCGGCGATTTCACCTATCCTTCGTATCAGATACCAGGTATACTTGGCTATCCGCAGGAATGGAGTGCCATTGAACTGGCCTGGCGCAGACGAAACTCTGAACCGATATGCGAAGATATGCTGAAGAAAATTCCGATTGCGTATATGCCGGATGACGATGATACCTGGGGCAATTCAAAATATTTTAAAGGCGGCGGCGCACAGGTAAGATACGAAAACGGAAAGCTGATTAATTATTTCGATTTGATTCCGCGCACGCAACAAATGCGCACCAATTGTTTAAATGGTTATAAGAAATTTTTTCCGGGCTATCCGATGGTGAATGATACCGACGGTTACTATCATGCATTTAAAGTAGGCAACTGCGAATTTTTTATGATAGACGTGCGCAGCTGCAATACAGGTGGCTGGAACAATTTAAAATACAATGCAGGCTTAAATCTATGGACGTTCAACGGAAACAGTCCGACGCAATCTATGTTAAACCAGCCGCAGTTGGACTGGCTGTTGAATGGGTTGAGAAATTCTACGGCAACGTGGAAGTTTATTGTTTCCGGTGTGCCTTTTAACCGAAACATACAGCCATTGGTGGAACTGCCTTTGTTGATACAAGGCATGCAGTTTAATATCGCAGGTTATCCGGGAACGGGTTTCAGTTTGTCGTATAGTTTTTCGGATTACTTTGGTGCGTATGCCTACGAGCGCGAAAAAATTCTGAATTATATCAAGAGCAACAACATTAAAAACGTGATGGTGATTAGTGGTGATACACATGGTTGTGCCATTGACGACGGAACGAATGCGGGCTTGCCGGAAATGAATGCCAGCGGACTGAGTGTGAGTTCTACGGAATTGTATTTTCAGTTTAATGAAGTGTTGCGCCAGATTGGTTTTGATTTGAATAAATGGTTGTGGAACAAAGGCGGTTTAGGCATCGGCAACAACAATATTAAAAATGCCTTTGGCAAAATGGAAGTGTTTGGCAATGATTCCGTGCAGTTGTGTATCATAGATGAAGACAACACAACGATAGCCTGCCACACCGTGAAGAATAACAGCATTATCTCAGGTGTCAATAATGTTCGTGTGCTGAATGATCTGGTGACGGTATATCCGAATCCGGCGCAGGATAAAATACGACTGGAATGGAATCAGAAATACGGATTAGAGAAAATTCAGCAGATAAAAATTGTGGATGTAAGCGGTAAAGAAATGTACCTGGATAAAACGCAGCTGAACTCACAACTTATAGAAATTCCAATACAGCAATTGCCCGCCGGTGTATATTTATTATCTGTTGAAACGGAACAGTCCTTTTCAGTGCAGAAGTTTGTGAAGGAGTAGGTTTATACTTATTCAACCAAATGTTTTACAATCTCATCATCATTCTTCACTTCAAATATTCTTGGGAATAAGAAATAACCAGCGATTAGGAGTCCTAGATATGTTAATAACCATTTTAGAATTGAAGTGTTCCATATATATTCAGTTAATACATCAATATTGTTTCCACTTTTTGATAACACAAAAGTAAGAATACCGATACTAGTGGCTGTAAATGCTAAATTGAATATCCAAAAATACAAGGTTCGGTTTGTTTTATAACGATTTACTTTCTTGATAAAAAGTTTCAAAATTATCAATAATCTAACAAAAGGTAAAAAGAGTGGTAAAAACATATATAGGTTGAATTTATCTACTTTGGTATATGAAAACATCTTGATAATAATACTTAAGAAACCAATTGTAGAGCCTAGTAATAGTAATGAATTCGAAATATAGATTAATTGAGAACTGGCTATTTTATTTTTTGTTGAGGATAAAAAAATAAATATTGTAAAGACGATATATCCATTGTGAACAGGCATAACAATAAAGTTATCTAAGAAATTATTTATTTGCTGTAAGGCGGGTTGGTGCATTTTGTAAATATAAACTATTAAGTTAACTTTTTGATGCTGAAACAAGTTCAGCATGACACGGCATTACTTCACGCGCGACCACGTTTCAGAAAATCGAAGAATATTCATAGAGCAAATGTAGCCGATAATGGTTAACGTACCGTCTTCGTTTAGTTTGAATTTACCGCAAAAATGTCTGCCATTTCTGTATGCTGTGGCGTTTTCAAAATAATGTGTTTCCGCATTATATACAGCATTCCACAAAGTCTTTCCGCCAATGACAGGCAGATTTCTTTTTGCCGGATCAGGATTTTTTACATCCAATTTCGGATTTCCGTTTTCATCCAGTTCTTTTCGTGCCCACAATAATTTGGCTTCGTAGGTATTGCCGTTTCTATAAATTTCTACTTTACAGTCTTTCTTGCTGCAGGTCCAGATGCCTTCCACTTTCGGTACATCGTTTGCCATCAATGATGGAGCAATAAAAAATAATATGAATGAAGAAAGCAGTTTCATTTGTAATTAAAAATAGCAATTTCAAACCATTTTTAAATATTTAATTTTCAGATACTGAAATAAGTTCAGCATGACGAATAGTGCATTTCTTCTCGGGATTTCTCGCTCGTGCCTCACTCGAAATGACGCGTTCATTTTCAGTTCTTCTTTTTCATTAGCTAATCATTTCATCATCTAATTCGCAAATTATTTCAACTCTTCTTTCAAAAACTGCCCGGTAATGCTCTTCTTGTTTTTCGCCACTTCTTCCGGTGTGCCGGTGGCCACAATTTCTCCGCCGCCGCGTCCGCCTTCGGGTCCTAAGTCAACAATATAATCGGCCACTTTCACCACATCTAAATTGTGTTCTATTACCACTACGGTATTGCCTTTATCCACCAGCTTTTGCAATACATCCAGCAACACACGAATGTCTTCAAAATGTAAACCCGTGGTCGGTTCATCTAAAATATAAATCGTTTTTCCGGTATCGCGTTTGCTCAATTCTTCTGAAAGTTTTACACGTTGCGCTTCGCCACCGCTTAAGGTAGTGGCAGCTTGTCCTAAACGAACATAACCCAAACCTACATCGTTCAGTGTTTTCACTTTGTTGTAAATAGATGGTATGTGCTCAAAGAAATGTGCCGCATCTTCAATCGACATATCCAGTACATCGTAAATAGATTTTCCTTTGTATTTAATATCGAGCGTCTCTCTGTTGTATCTTCTTCCTAAACATTTCGGACATTCCACATAGACATCCGGCAAGAAATTCATTTCTATCAGTTTCATACCGCCACCCTGACATTCTTCACATCGACCACCAATTACATTAAATGAAAAACGGCCAACTTTATATCCACGGATTTTTGCTTCCGGAATATTCGCATATAAGTTTCTTATAGCGTCAAACATTTTTACGTAGGTTGCAGGATTGCTGCGCGGCGTTCTGCCAATCGGCGATTGGTCTATTTCAATTACTTTATCAACAAATTCTAATCCATCAATGCTTTTATACGGCATTGGATTAAACGGTGAGCGATAAATATGCTGATTTAAAATCGGATACAAAGTTTCATTAATCAACGTGGATTTTCCGGAACCGGAAACACCGGTAATGCAGGTAAATGTTCCAAGTGGAATTTCGAGATTCACGTTTTTTAAGTTGTTGCCGCTCGCACCTTTCAGTTTCAACGAATGTCCGTTTCCTTTTCTACGTTTCTTAGGAATCTCAATAGAAATTTTGTTAGCTAAATATTTTGAAGTAGTAGTATCTAATTTTAAAAATTCCTTTGGTGTTCCCTGCGCCACAATTTCACCGCCATGTGCGCCGGCGCGCGGTCCCATATCTATAATATAATCCGATGCCAGCATGATGTCTTTATCGTGTTCTACCACTAAAACCGTATTGCCGATGTCTGCTAAATTACGCAGTGCATTGATCAGTCTGTGGTTATCACGCTGATGCAAACCGATGCTCGGTTCATCTAAGATATAAGTAATACCTTGTAGCTCGGAACCGATTTGAGTAGCCAAACGAATGCGCTGCGATTCACCGCCAGACAAGGAACCGGTTGGACGATTCAGCGATAAATAATTCAATCCCACATTCAGTAAAAAACCGATTCTGTCATCCAATTCTTTCAGAATATCTTTTGCAATGATACTCTGATTTTTGCTTAATTTCTTATCTAAAGATTTTACCCAGGCATCTAATTCATTCAAATCAAAACGGGCAATTTCGCTGATGTTTTGATTGTCCAGTTTAAACCACAAGGATTCTTTTTTCAATCGCGCGCCATGGCATTCCGGGCAATCCACTTCACTCACATAATTTTCTGCCCAGTTTTGCAGTGCATCGGAAGAACTATCTTCCAAAGATTTTTTTATCTGATTCACCACACCATCAAATTGAATGGTATAGGATTTATTTTTTTTATCGAAATCCAGATTTACATCCACCTTTTCTTCGCTGCCAAACAAAATAAAGTCCATCGCTTCTTTAGAAATTTTTTCAATCGGATGATTGATGTTTTGTTTGTATGCTGTAAGAATTTGCTTGATGAGCTTGAAGGTGTAATTGTCTTTGTATTCACCCAACGGAACAATAGCACCGTCTATAATATTCTTTGTTTTATCAGGAATGATTTTTAATAAATCCGGTTCTTTTACCACACCAAGTCCTTTACAATAAGGACAAGCACCATACGGCGAGTTGAAAGAAAACGTATTCGGCGAAGGTTCTTCGTAAGAAATACCTGTGGTGGTACACATCAATGTTTTGCTGTATGTAGCTACTTTGCCGTTTTCTAGATTTTCTATAAACAATAATCCTTTCCTTCTTTCAATGCTTTCGCAACGGATTCACGCAAACGTTGCACGTCTTTTTTATCGACTTTAATTCTGTCAATCACCACTTCGATGTCGTGGATTTTGTAGCGGTCTACCTGCATCTTCGGTTGAATTTCCTGCGTGTCGCCATCTACACGAACGCGCAAATAACCTTGTTTTCTAACGTCTTCAAATAATTCGCGGTAATGTCCTTTTCTTCCACGAACTAAGGGTGCCAAAATCGATATCTTCTTATCGTTAAATTTCTTAAGAATATCGTCAATGATTTGTTCTTCGGAAAAACGCACCATTTTTTCACCGGTGTTATATGAATAAGCTTCTCCAATTCTGGCATACAATAAACGCAGGAAGTCATAAATTTCTGTCGTCGTTCCTACTGTACTTCTTGGATTACGGTTGGTTGTTTTTTGTTCAATAGAAATAACAGGAGAAAGTCCTGAGATTTTTTCTACGTCCGGTCGTTCCATGCTGCCTAAAAACTGGCGCGCATAAGAACCGAAGCTTTCCATGTAACGGCGCTGTCCTTCCGCATAAATCGTATCAAAGGCTAAAGATGATTTTCCGCTGCCACTCAAACCGGTAATTACCACAAACTGATTACGTGGAATGTGCACGTCCACATTTTTCAGATTATGCACTTTCGCGCCATAAACGTTGATATGGGTGATTTCCTCTTCGGCAATTTTAGGCAGTGGTTTGGCAGTCATGGTGTAAATAACGTCATAAACTTATCAAAGTTTAGATGGAAAGTGAAATAGACAAGATTATTTTTTTATCACATAACTTAATGTGTCCATCTGACTATTGCCTCTTGGATAAAATTCCTGTAATTTATAAGTATTAGTACCATTGGCAGTAACTGATAAATATGTTGAATAATATCTATTTAAATCGTAACGTATGGTTGAATCAGAATCACAACCACTACAATTGTAAGGATTAGATGTTCGCTCATAAGATAAATAGAGACCATTTTCCTTTGAATCGTAAGCCCATTTTCCTGAATAAACTGTAAATTTTCTTGTATTGGTTATATGATACCAATCCCAATAACAAGGGTCGCTTGTATTGATTGAGAAAGGAGTTCCGTTATAATAATAGGTAGGGTAAACAGTATATATTCTTTTGTCTGTAAATGTACCGTCATTATTAAAATTGAATTTCCAACTTACAAATTTCGAATTCCAACTCAAATCAACAAAATCACAATCAATATTTGAATATCCACCAGTAAAACCATACAGACTTAGTGTTTCTGATTTTATCGTAATCAGAAACGTTATAGCTGTTAAATCTACTATAATTTGGACCGTACCATAAAGGAATTCTAATAATTTTATTGCTGCCCTCTATTTTCAAATAGATTCCTTTTAATTCTGTTTGAAAACTCCATAAACTACCTAAATTTATTGGTATTGTTAAAATTCCTCCACTAACAGCTACAATTCTTTTGCATCTTGGATAAACACTAAACCTCGGATTATAAATACTGGTATCTGGTATGTAATTTTCATTATTTAAGAAAGTAGAATCATTATAGATATTATTTAAAACCGTTTCAGGACTGAGTGTTTGTTGAATTGGTTGACACGGATTAACGTAATTTTCCTCATTATAATTCTCTTTTTTGCAAGAAAAACAACATATAAGAACAATAGCAATAAGGATTAAATTTTTCATTTATTAAGTAATTAAGATAGACTAATATACTATTTATATTTCTTTGTTATAAATTTTAAATGCAATCTATTTAATATTAGTAATTCCTTAAAATTTCATCTGCTGCTCTGAAACCGCTTTCCATGGCGCCGTCCATGTAGCCGTTCCAGCGCATGGCGGTTTCTGTTCCGGCAAAATGGAGATGCTGGAAAGGTTCGCGCAATGTTTTGCCAAACTGAGTCAGCACACCGGTTGGCATATTTCCTGCATAGCAACCGCGACTGAATTCTTCTTCTGTCCAGCATTTGTCTTTGTACTCCAGGATATTTCTGGCCTCTTCGCCGAAATATCCGATAAGTTGGTTCAAGATTTTTTCTTTACGTTCTGCTTCCGGCTGTTCGATGAAATCTCTGGCGTTATGGCCTTCCACAAAAACCAATAATACGCCGAAATCATCGTCTTTATTGGTGCAGTCAAAAGTGACTCTTACTGGTAAAGTGTCGCTTACAATTTGCCCGGAAAATCCCTGTTTGCGCCAGAACGGTGTTTTATAGATGCAAAAACATTTCATGGCGGCACCCATCGGCACGCGTTGCAGCAATTGCGCTTTACGTTGTGGTAAAATCGGACTGAAACGTATCGTATTTAGTAATGCAGGAGGAATAGTGGAAATACATTTTTTTGCACGGATGCTTAGTTTTTCCGATTCAATAGTTACGCCATTTTCATCCTGACTTATTTTTAAAACAGGATGATTCAGGTAAATTTTATCCTGAAAGGGAGCCGCAATTTTTTGCAGTAAACCCTGCGTACCACCTTTTATCAGTGTTTGTTGTGCACCGTTGGCAATGGAAATCAGGGCTTCCATATTGTCGCCGCTGTGGCAGTAAAACAAGGCATGCAGGAAAGAAATCTCATGTGCGCCGGCAGCAAAAACGGTTTCCACGCCGATATTAAACAAATGTTTTGCTTTTTTAGTGTACATGTTTTTCTCCATCCAGGTATGCAAGGTCATGGAGTCATATTCCAGTGCCTTCGGATGCGTCCACGGAGCATCCAATGGAATTTGTTTGCAGAGTTTGTTGATGCGTTCAATGGCTATTCCCAAATCAATTAAAGAAATGGGATCAATTTTTGGAATCGTGCCTTTGTAGGTAGAAATTTTATTTTTCCATGCCAGTATATTTTTTCCGGTATCATAACAATCGTACGTTTCTGTATTTGTTTCTTTGGCCCATTTCCAGATGTGGTGTTGCGTGGGGCCAATCCATTGTGCGCCCAAATCTACCGTAGCTCCGCAGGCAAGTTTTTCCGTGTTTACTCTGCCACCAATCCGGTCGCGCGCTTCAACAACAATAAATGATTTTCCGGCATCCTGCAATTTTCTGGCGGCTGCAATACCTGCATAGCCTGCACCGATAATGACCACATCTGTTTGAATAGTTTCCATTATAAATCTTTAGTTGATTCCTTCATTCATTAAATTCTGTTTGAATTGTAATCCAACTGCAGAACCTTGTTTATAAAAAACGGCTGCTCTGTCTGGCAAACCTGTAACAGTATAATTTTGGCCCGTACTGTTTACTACTTGATTCGTCCAGATATTTACCCAGTTTCCGTTTGGTAAATAGACATTAACCGTTGTCTTATTCTGATCAAGTACAGGTGCCACTAATAATTCGGAGCCGACCATGAACTGGGTAGATAAGCTATAGGTATTTACATCGTTTGGATAATCTAAAAACAATGGACGGCAGATAGGATAGCCTTTTTGTGCCGCTTCTTCCATCAATTGTTTTCTGTAAAAAAGCCATGCACGATAAATTTTTGCATTGCGTGCAAAATGTTTTGCAGTCGCTGTATCCTGATATACCTGATAATTTTTATCAGGACCTAATCCTTCATGTGTTCTGTAAACAGGCGTAAATGCTGCCATTTCCATCCAACGGCGTAATAACTCTTTACTTCTTCCTAAAACTAAATAATTGATAAAAGGAACAGTAATAGAAGTATAGCCGCCGATATCACTGTGATTCAGGGTGAAGCCTGACAGTCCGCCGCTTAATAAGCCGGTAACGGCAGATTTTAATCCGTCATTTTTTCCCCAGCCCACTAACTGGTCTCCCTGCCAGAATAAGGTAGCATATTTAGGACTTTTTGTGTAGCCTGCTCTGGAAAAAAACACTACCGTATCTTTCAGGTTAGATTCATTGTTAGCTTCTTTATTTATCCTTTCCCAGACTTCCGGATATTTATTATGAAAAATAGCCGTGCTTTCACCACTGTGTAATTCCACATCAAACGGCAGTGCCTCTGCAAAATCTGCCATCCAGCCTTTTTGTCCACGCGCCAGCATTTCATCTTTGATAATATCTTTTATCCAGTGAACACAACCCGTATCACTCAAATCCAAAACACCTGACGTGAAGGATGTATTTTGTACCTGATAGGGTTGACCAGCATCATTTAAGACCAAATAATTATTTTGCGTGGCTTCTTTGTACATGTCTCTTCTGTAGTTAGATTTCTCTGCGGTTACATCCACCAGAAAAGGATTGATATAGCCCATCAGCGAAATAGAATTGCTGGATAAGGAATCATGTAATAAATTCCAGTTTGGATATCTGTCATTATCCAATTCCCAGTTCCACCAGAGCTGTTTGCCCGCCAATGTGGTTCGTTGACCTATCCAGTCTTGTGTCCAGAAAGCTATAACCGGCACATCTGCATTTTTCATTTTTTGCCAGATATCATATAGTTTCGCGGTGCCGCCTTGCATACCAATTATTGCACCACTAACTATCCAAGCCGGCAAAGGTTGCATTCTGCCGCAATAGCTGGTGTATTCCTCAATTGCCTGATACGGATTTTCCGCATATATAAGATTACCTTCCAGCTTTCCGGCGTAAAGTTCAATTTGTATCTGGTTGTTTTTAGTAAAATCAAATTCGCTGTACTCGTAATTTTTTAAGAAAAAAGCATTTGATTTTGAGGAAATATATTGCGGTACAACCTTATAAGAACTGTAATCGTCGCCAACAGATGCGCCTAAAGTAAGATTTACAATACCGTTTACAAATGCATTGTCTGTAATGTTGTCACCTCTGCCAATTCCTTGTTCCTGCACTAATACAGGAACTCTGTTTTCCTTTGAGATGTGAAGGCTGCTCGCCAAAACCAAAAAATTGTTCGCCGGTTTCACAGGCGTACGACAAGTATAAGCGATTAAAATTGATATTTTCGGTTTGCAGATCAAAGTGTAATTGATTCGAAGATTCCTCATAAATGCTTAATGTGTAATTAGTGTTTTGTGCGGCAAGAAATTGTCCTTTTATTGTTAGTTGATTATTAACAAGAGTGATGGATTCTATGGTTTGTGTTTGTGTAATATTTGATTTTGCATCTACAATAGTGAATGAGCCTCTGCTTTCTGTTATCGTTTCATTGCCTTGAGCTGCTCCGCAGAATCCTTTGCCTGCTAAATTTTGCCAGAGTATTTTAGAAGGGTTGTTTAGATGTGTAATAAATAAATTTCCGGTGCTGCTGTTCCAGTGAATAGTAAAATTCTGCAGTATAAAATTATTAGACGGATTCTGAGCGGCGTTAAACTGAAGATTGAAATTGTAAAAAGTACCTACTGCTCTTGCATTGGTCTTATCACCATATAAAGTAATGCAAATCAGTATTGCGAGCATTTTTAATTTCATCTTATTGAAGGATAATAGTTTTAGAATAATTATTTTCGTTGGTCTCGATATTCAGCAGATAAGAACCTTTACTTAAGATTGATAAATCTATTTGTACCAGTGACTGGGTTACAACAGGTAAGTTTTGCTGATAAATTAATTCACCTTGCATGTTGTAAATGAAAATGTTTCCATTTTGGCTTTTAGCATTATTTATTTTAAGCTGGAAGTTGCCATTGTTTGGATTAGGAAACACTTCAGTAATAATATCCGTACTATTATTTCTGATTCCAGTAGTCGTATTCTTTTTGATAAGGATATTATCCAGATTAAAATATTGAGAAGGAAAATTTCCTGTGGAAAAATAATTCCACCTGAATTTTATACTTCCACCAGTGCTGTTAAACGCAAAAGAATCTGTTTGCCAGGTTCTGTTATTGCCGTTATAAATGGCATACATGGTTTGCCAGGATGTTCCATTATCTATCGAGAGTTGGAGGTTTACAGAATCCGTATTTTGTTGCCTTGCCTGATTCCAGTCGAAAGAAAAGGTATAATTTGCAGCAGGTAAATTTATTCCTGCTGTTTCAATAAACTGGTTTTGAAAGTTTGGGTGAAAGCGAACATATTTGCTGTTATCCTTGCCCAGCCACAATGCGTGTTCTACTTTGGAAGATAAATTCCAGCTTGAGAAAGATGCTTCTGTATTAAAATCTTCCTGAAAGATAGTTTGAGCGTTCAACGTTAAAGTAGAGCAGCATGCAATAAGAATAATTATTTTTTTGTGAAGAGACATGTGTATCTAAAAATACTATTAGTTTTTTAATAAGTGTATCAGTCCAAACTGGATTAGTAAAATTTAAATTCCCGCTTGTCTGTTTAATTTTTTCCAGAAGTTACGATAAAAGAATCCGGTATTATCCTGATGGTATGATTTAGAAAGTATGTAGTCTCTGACAGAGATACTGTCTTTTAATGCTTTTAATGAAACTTGTTTTGCATTAATCAGATTCCAGTTTTCTTCTGTAAGGATGTTGTCCTGTTTTATCCATAATTTTTCCAGTTCCTGCTGCTTAAATTGTATAAATGGAATGGCATCTGCGTAATTCTTCAAAACAGCGCGATGCAGTTTTTCCCATTGCCACCAGTAGGAATTATCAGCAGTTGCGCTGGCTGAAATAAAATTTTCTTCTTTTAAAATATCATTCCCAAAATAAAAAGGCTTGAACAAACTTAAACATGGTGCTGATGTGCCGGTCAGCCAAACCGAAGATGGTTTTTCTTTTCTCAATTCGACTGCCATTGAGCCGACACTCTGATGCGGTGTAAATACCCCGGATGCGTGCATGCAAATGTTTTTTGTGTTGCCTGTTTCCGGTAAAAATGATTTTGGATTTTCACCATGAGAACGCAATATCTGAAAAGCATTTTCGATACTAAAATCAGAAAATGATTTTCCTTTTTGTTCGCTGTTGTTCCTTCTGTATTCGCAGGCAGCCAGTTTTGGCATCAGCCATTGACTGTATGCTTTTTTGAAACTGAAGGTTTCATTCTTCTTTGTCCAGCCTTTCTTTCTTGCGAATGCTACCGCATCTTTTGAAATGCCATCGTATTTTTCTTCTAAACTCAATCCGTTGGAGATGGCGCGATAGCCATTCACTTTTTCATACACCCACTGCTTGCCTGCGGTTTCCAAAACAAATCCTTCGTTTTTATCCGCAATGATGAAACTATTGTGATAATAGAAACTTTTGTCTGTGTAACCACCACAGGCATCCTGTCCGTATTTTTCCAGATAGTAGATAATATTTTCCAATCCTTCTTTAGCGGTTTTGGATATTTCGAGACTTAAGCGCAATAAATCCATTCCTGTTAATCCTATATTTTTTTTATCAAAAGGAATTTTGGTAAAAACGGCTTCATTGCCAATGCAAACGCCAAATTCGTTACAACCCATTTCTGCGCCAAACATTTGGAAAGGTTTACTAAGGATGACTTCGCAGATTTCGGTTGGATGTACCACTTCTATGAAGGTGGTTTTTACCTTCTCTTCTTCTCTGGTTTTTGCGGCATAACATACAATTTGTTGAGCCTCATTGGGTTCTCTGTCGCTGTTTTTGCCAAAAATAATAGATGCTGTTTTGGTGGAAGGAATATGAATAAAGGTGTCGCACATTACTATAAAGTTAAAACTCTGAATTTAAAAGTCAAAAAATTATTGTGAATAGGTGTATTATTAGTAAAAGCGTCTTTAATAACGTACCTTTGCACCTCGAAATTTAACCAATTACTTTTTATGCAAAAAATCAGAAATATTGCCATTATTGCCCACGTTGACCACGGTAAAACCACTTTAGTAGATAAAATTCTATGGGAATGCAAAACATTCTCCGAGCACGAGAACACCGGTGTTTTAATCATGGACAACAATGAGTTAGAGCGTGAGCGTGGTATCACGATTACGGCAAAAAATGCTGCTGTAAAATACAAAGACTATAAAATCAATATTATCGATACCCCGGGTCACGCGGATTTCGGTGGCGAGGTAGAACGTGTATTAAAAATGTCTGATGGTGTTTTATTGCTGGTGGACGCATTTGAAGGTCCGATGCCGCAAACGCGTTTCGTATTGCAAAAAGCATTACAGTTGGGTTTGAAACCAATCGTGGTAATTAACAAAGTAGATAAAGAAAACTGTACACCGGATGAAGTACACGAAAAAGTATTTGATTTGATGTTCCAGTTAGATGCTACGGAAGAACAATTAGATTTTCCAACAATATATGGTTCAGCAAAAAACGGCTGGATGAGCACAGATTATAAACAACCTAAAACAAATGTGGTTGATTTATTAGATTGTATCATCGAACATATTCCACCACCAAAGATTGCGGAAGGAACTGCACAAATGCAAATTACTTCGTTAGATTATTCTTCTTTCGTAGGTCGTATTGCGGTAGGTCGTGTGTTTCGCGGAACGTTGAAAACAAATATGCCGGTAGCATTAATTAAACGTGACGGTGCGATAGTGCGTTCTCGTATCAAAGACCTGATGTTGTTTGAAGGTATGGCAAAAATTAAAGTGGAAGAAGTACCTGCAGGTGAAATTTGTGCAATTGTTGGTATAGATGGATTTGAAATTGGCGATACATTAGCTGATATCGAAAATCCGGAACCAATGGCTGCCATTTCTATTGATGAGCCAACGATGAGTATGTTGTTTACCATTAACGATTCTCCATTTTTTGGTAAAGAAGGAAAATTCGTTACCTCAAGACATATAAAAGACAGATTACATAAAGAGCTGGAAAAAAACTTAGCCTTACGTGTACAACAAGGTGAAACAGCCGATTCATTTTTAGTGTTTGGTCGTGGTGTGTTACACTTATCTGTTTTGATTGAAACGATGCGTCGCGAAGGATATGAATTACAAGTTGGTCAACCGCAGGTAATCTTCAAAGAAATTGATGGTCACAAATGTGAGCCAATGGAAGAATTAACAATAGACTTACCGGAAGAAAAAGCTGGTACTGCCATTGAGATGATTACCAAGAGAAAAGGTGATATGAAAAACATGATTTTGAAAGGAAACAGAACCATCATGGATTTTGAAATACCATCACGTGGTTTAATCGGATTGAGAACAGAGATGATTACAGCGACGTCCGGTCAAGCAGTAATGGCACACCGATTCATTAAATATGACAGACATAAAGGTGAAATTCAAGGACGTATCAATGGTTCTATGATTTCTAAAGAGACCGGTGAAGCAATTGCTTACTCTTTGGATAAATTACAGGACAGAGGTCGTTTCTTCGTAGAATCTGGTGATCAGGTGTATGGTGGAATGGTGATTGGCGAAAACTCTCGTCAGGATGATTTAGTAGTAAACGTTACGATTAAAAACAATTGACCAACGTACGTGCATCAGGAACAGATGATAAAGCAAAATTAATTCCGGTAACTAAGTTCTCACTGGAAGAAGCATTAGAGTATATCCAAGGAGATGAGTATGTGGAATTAACGCCTAAGTCGATTCGTATTCGTAAAATCTATTTAGATGAAAACGAACGTAAACGCAAAGGAAAATAGAACACTGATTTAGCTGATTATTTTGATTAGCATGATAATACAAGCCTGTTAAGTGAAAAACTTAACAGGTTTTTTTGTTTATAAATTTTATTTCCCGAAATTCAGTTAATTAAACAATATGTCTTCAAAAGTTTTAATTACGGGTGCAACCGGATTTGTGGGCACACATCTGGTTAACGCCAATCTTGCTAAGGGAAATTCCGTTCGTGCCTTTGTGCTGCCTAATGATCCTGAAATTAAAAACCTGGAAAATAAAAATGTGGAGGTCATTTTCGGTGATATACGTCATTTTGAAGATGTAAAAAAAGCCATTACATCAGATATTGACATCGTATTTCATTGTGCTGCTTTTGTCTCCGATTGGGGCAAACGAGAAATATTCGAACAGGTGATGATTAACGGTACAGAGAATGTTTGTCGTGCAGCGAGCGAAGCTCAGGTAAAACGTTTGGTAAAAATTAGTACCAATGATGTGTTCGGCTTGCGCGAAGATAAAGTGATGGACGAAACTTTTCCGCTGACGCCCTGGAATGAACCTTATCCGGATACCAAATTAATTGCAGAAGAAATTGCCTGGAAATATCACAAAGAAAAAGGCTTGCCGGTAACGATGGTCTATCCTTGCTGGATTTTCGGCCCGGGCGATAAAACCTTTGTGCCGCATTTGGCGGATGCCGTGCTGAAAGGTGAGATGATGTTTATGCGCAAAAATGCCATTGTATGGCCAACCTATATTGAAAATCTGATTGACTTGCTAATGCTGATAGCCGTAGATGAGCGTGCTGTTGGAAACGGATATTTAGTGCATGACGGGGAAAGCACCACATTGGAAGAATTTACGAACAGTTTGGCAAAATCAATAGGTGCAAAAGAAGTAAAGATGCGTATTCCGTATTGGCTGGCGTATGTTGTTGCCGTGCTAATGGAATTTTTCGGAAAGTTATTGAAGCAAAAAGACAGACCATTGTTA
Organism: Sphingobacteriales bacterium; assembly: GCA_016721245.1. GTDB lineage: Bacteria > Bacteroidota > Bacteroidia > Chitinophagales > JADIYW01 > JADJSS01. Next base: position 178,062 of record JADKIQ010000007.1, on the reverse strand, counting down.
ACGACTTATACGGTAAAAAATTTAGGTTCACGCTTGCGTTTTTCCATTGATAAGGCAAAACGTGAATTAAACTGGGCGCCGAAAATTTCTTATAAGGAAGGGTTTTCCAAAACTATGGTCTGGCTGAAAAAACTGGATGTTTCAACGTTAAAACAAAAATAACAGCATGGGTTTTTATCAGCATAAAACAGCATTTGTAACGGGAGGCTCCACCGGTATTGGATTGGCGATTGCGAAAGCTTTGGCGAAAGAAGGGAGTCACGTAAGTATTTTTGCGCGAACGGTTTCCAAACTCGAAACTGCTGCGACAGAAGTTAAACAAACGGCAAACAATTCTGCACAAAAAATAAATTTCTACAGTGTCGACACTTCGGATAATCTGGATGTACAAAAAATATTTACAAAGGCAATAGAAGAAAATGGCGTGCCGGATATTTTAATCAATTGTGTCGGCATTGCGCAACCGGATTATTTTGAGAATATCACGTTTGAAATTTTTGACAAGACGATTAAAACCAATTTATATTCCACCTGGAATTCGGTGTATACGCTTGTTCCTTACATGAAAGAAAAAGGTGGAATCATCGTCAATACGTCTTCTATTGCAGGCTTTCTGGGTGTTTTCGGTTATGCGGATTATTGCATGACAAAGTTTGGTATTATCGGATTTTCGGAAGCCTTACGCAGTGAACTGAAACAACATAATATTAAGGTACAGGTGTTGTGCCCGCCGGATACCGATACACCGGGCTTTGAAGCGGAAAATAAAAATAAGCCAGTGGAAACGAAAGCAATTGGCGGGAAAGCAAAATTACTAAAACCTGAATTTGTGGCAGATATCGTGTTGAAAGAAATGCAAAAGAAATCGTTTCTGATTATCCCAGGCTTTGACGGTAAACTCACGAGAGTAATAAAACGCTTTTTCCCATCGTTGATTGACTGGATTATGAACAGCAGTATTCAAAAGGCACAGAAAAAATAAGATGCAAAAGACTACCTATACTTTACAGTTACTCACAGCAATTGGATTAATCCTGTTCTGGACAGCATTTTTTACGATAGGTTTTGAGAATCCTGATTATCCAACGTATTACACCAAATTCGAACACAGTTTTCCTTTGCCAGATTCGTTTTTATGCATTGTTTTGTTGATGGCTTTTTTCAACCGAAATAATATTCAATGGAAAAATTACACCTTGGTTGCTGCAGGTGCCATGATATTTTTAGGCTTGTGTGATTTCAGTTTTAATATCATGAATGGTATGTACACTGTTGGTGTGGCAGATGGCATCATGAATGCGTTTATCAATATCTGGTGCGTTGGCTTTGGCGCGTGGCAGATTAAAGTAGCAATGAAATAAATCACTCAAGATTCAACAATACCAACCAGGCTTCTTTGATTTTATTTTCGCTCAGTAATCGTTTAAGTTCGTTGATGCTCTGGTCTTTGTAGTCAGACAATAATTCAACCAATTCAGCATCTTGTTTGATGTCTTCTTTATTGGGTATTTCGGCAATACTAGCCAATTTGCCTAATTCATTACCATCCAAAGCTCCTTCGTTTTTTATCCATTGAGGAATGGCATCCACACCCACTCCAAATGCTTTTAATGGTTTCGGTGTTTCAAAAATATCTTCTTTGGTAAAGCGCACGTAATTGTTGTACCCTAAACGTGCAATCGGATCCAACTTTTCTGCAATAACATTGCCATTGGCATCCAATAAATTTTCATCTACATGTATCGCGACAATTTCGCAAATCACCAAATTACCTGAACCACCGGTGTCGCCTAATTCTATTATTTGATTCACTTTGCACTCGAATGCAATCGGTGCTTCTTTAATGCGTGGTGGTTTGACCAGTGTGGATTTTTCTTCTGTAAAACCACCCTTTACAAATTCATTTACACCAGCCGGATATGCACCACTGGTGACCGATAATTGCTCTACCATCGCATAGTTGGCGATATGAATCACGCATTCCGGTACGATTTTGATATTGTAATACGTGTCTTTTTGTTTGCCGGTTAAAGCGCTTTTTGCCGGTGAAAAAACAAGAATAGGTGGATTGGAACTGAATACATTAAAGAACGAAAACGGACTCAGATTCGGTGTTCCGTTTTCATTTATGGTGCTTACAAATGCCACCGGTCGCGGTACAATGGCGGATGTAAAAAAGTTGGATATTTCCTTTAAGCCTGTTTCTTTCGGTATGATTGTTTTCATTGGTATTTATTTTTTAAAACACATAGATACATAGATTTTTCTGGAAGCTAATTAGTTGGTAGTTAATAATCGTATGCTTTTCTATTCAATAATTATTTTCAGACGACATAATTTTTTATTCTGCACTTTCTTTTTATTGGGTTGAGTTTTAGGTGCAAATCTTCCGTCAAAGAAGCCGTCTTTGATTTGCTTTTTGCGAATGCTTGATTTTATTTGTTTTAGTGTTTGTTTTTTCATACCCTAAATCCCTAAAGGGACTTTTTTAGATTACATAATATTAAACATTCCTAACAGTGTTCTCCCTTTAGTGAGTTAGAGGGTCAAATCCAACGGCGTTGCATAAACATCTTTCTCATGCGGGATGCTTTGTAAGGCATGTTCTAATAATGTTTTGATTTCCGGAATGGCGTCAAACAATTCTTTATACGAATTAATTACATAATATCTGTCCTGAAAATGATCTTTGTAGTAATGCTTTTCCATCATCTCTTTCACATTAAACGGTAAGCGCTTGGCTTTATCGCCGAGACAAAAAATACTTTCGCCACTGGAAGACAGAATACCGGCACCATAAATGCGCATACCAACATCTTGTTTAATCAAACCAAACTCCACGGTAAACCAATACACACGGCCAATCAATTCAATAGCTAAGGCATCGTCAATATGCTTTAATGCAATTTTAGAAATTTCCTGCAAATAATCTACAAAGAACTGCTCGCTCAACAACGGCATGTGCGCAAAACAATCGTGAAACATATCCGGTTCTTCGAGGTAATCCAGATTTTCCAACTTGCGCAGCCAGGTAGAGGAAGGAAATTTTTTATTGGAAAGTAATTCAAAAAAATCTTTATCCGGAATTAAACCCGGCACCACTTCTATCTGCCATCCGGTGGTGTTAGCCAATACCTTATTGACGTGATTGAAGTCGGGAATCTTATCATCGCTGAAATGCATTTCCTCCATGCCGTGAATAAACTCTTTGGATGCCATGTTTTGTAGCAGTACCCTTTGACGTTGGTACAATAACTTCCACACCAGAAAATCTTCTTCGGTGTATTGGTCGTATTCTTGTTTTAAGTTGTACATATGTTAGTTGTAAGTCGTGAGTAATAAGTAGTAAGTATTCTGTTGCATTTTCAAATTAGTTGATTATTAGATTTCTTACTTCACCGAACCCGATTTGCTTTTCACCTTTTTTACAGACAGCTCTTAAAATCGTAGTGTCTCCGTCTTGCAGGAAAGTTCTTTCTTCCGTACCAACGCTGATTTTTTCTTTTCCGTTCCAGGTCAACTCCAGTAAACTGCCAAAACTGTTTTTTTCTTTTCCTGAAATTGTTCCTGTTCCCAATAAATCACCTACCTGTAAATTACATCCGTTCACAGTATGATGTGCCACTTGCTGCTCCATAGTCCAGTACAAATATTTTGAGTTGGTCACCGCTACGGTTGCTTTGTTGTTGTTGATTGTTTCAATGTCAAAAGATATTTCAATATCAAAATTCAATCGCTTTTCTTCCTGTAAATAAGGTAGAATTGCTTGTGTTTGAGTTGGTGCATCCGTTGTGAATTGCTCGAGCGCTTCCATCGTTATTATCCAGGGTGAAATAGCGGTGGCAAAATTCTTTCCTAAAAACGGTCCGAGCGGCTGGTATTCCCAGCGTTGAATATCGCGCGCGGAAAAATCATTTAACAGCACAGCACCAAACACATGTTCGTGTGCATGTTGGATATCAACAGGTTCGCCTAGTTTATTTTCTTTGCCAATAATAAAGCCCAATTCTATCTCAATGTCTAAAGTCTGACAAGCGGAATAAATCACTTCTTCACCTTTTAAAATTTGTCCGGATGGTCTTTTAATAGGTGTGTTTGTTGTTATGATGGAAGAACTTCTTCCATGGTAGGCAATCGGCATGTGTTTCCAGTTCGGAAACAAAGGGTCCATCGTGGGACGGAACATTTTCCCCACATTGCTGGCGTGCTCTTCCGAAGAATAAAAATCGGTGTAGTCGCCAATCTTTACGGGCAGATGCATCACGGCTTCGCTTTGCTGATACAAAAATCGTTCATGGTTTTCTTTGTAGAAATCGGAATCCGTTTTGAGTAATTCCTGTATTTTCTTTCTTACAAATGACCAACTTTCTTTTCCTAATGCAATAAAATCATTGAGAGAATTCTGATTGAAAACATTCGATTTAATTTTTCCTTCAAAGAAATCCAGTTCAAACAAAACCGACAAATCGATGATATGGTTTTCATAAGCAATGCCCGCACGAGCTTGTTTGGTGGGCGTTGAGAAAATGCCGTATGGCAGATTGTGAATGCTAAAATGTGATTTATAATCAATAGGAGTACTCATATTATTCTTCTTTTTTTAAACACATAGAAATATAGAATTTAAATGCAGCAAACCGGATGGTAGTTTATATACGGACGGATTAGTTACACAGTAGATTATTAATCTTTGATGAGTAACTATGATTTGCTATCTTATTCTTTAATACCATACTCTGCTATGTGTCTATATGTTTTAATTTTTATTTTAAATTCTCTTTAATTTTTCTGGTAATTCTTTCGATATGTGCAATGTCTTTCTCTGTTAGATTATTCCAGCCTTGTTTTCTGAATTCTACAACAACCGGCAGTAATTTTTGTATCAGATTTTTCCCTTTTTTGCTTAAAGAAATATTGAATTTCCGTCTGTCTGTTTTACATTCTTCCCGAAGAATCAATTCTTTTTTTACCAGCAATTCGATGATACGTGTAATAGTAGGTGCATCTTTTGCACAACGTTCGCAAAGTTCTACCTGGTTTTGCGTGCTGTGCTGATGCAGCTCTAACAAAACTACCCATTGGTCAACGGTAATATCTACACCGATTTCGTTAAACTTGCGCTGCAATTCCAGCTTAATTTTTTTTGCGGTTGATTCTAAAATAAATCCATAGTTAAAATTCATATTATAGTGTCCCTCTTTTTTCCTGTTCTCTTTCAATTGATTCAAATAATGCTTTAAAGTTTCCTGCACCAAAGCCTTTTGCGCCCATGCGCTGTATGATTTCGAAGAATAAGGTCGGTCGGTCCTCTACCGGCTTGGTGAAAATCTGCAACAGATAACCGTCTTCATCGGCATCCACCAGAATAGCTAGTTTTTCCAATACGGCAATATCTTCTTTCATGATACTCATGTGTTCACCTAAGCGAGCAGGAATTTCCTCATAGTAGGCCGGAGGCGGTGCACTTAAGAACTCCACACCACGGGCACGTAATTCGGAAACCGTTTTAATGATGTCATCCGTGGCCACTGCGATATGCTGCACACCCGGACCTTCATAAAAATCTAAGTATTCTTCTATCTGCGATTTTTTCTTGCCTTCCGCCGGTTCATTGATAGGGAATTTAATTCGTCCGTTTCCGTTGCTCATCACTTTACTCATGAGTGCGGAATATTCCGTATGGATTTGCTTGTCGTCAAACGACAGGAAGTTGACGAATCCCATCACGTCTTCATACCATTTCACCCATTGGTTCATTTCGCCCCAGCCTACATTGCCTACCATATGGTCTATAAATTTCAAACCAACAGAAGATGGATTGTAATCTGATTTCCAGGGCTGATAGCCCGGCAGGAAAGTGCCCTTATAATTTTTGCGTTCCACGAAAATATGTACCGTTTCACCGTAGGTGTAAATACCTGAACGCACCACTTCGCCGTGTTCGTCTTTTTCTATAGTTGGCTGCATGAAAGGTTTGGCACCACGCTTCGTAGTTTCTTCAAATGATTTGGTGGCATCTTCCACCCAAAGGGCAATCACTTTTACGCCATCGCCGTGTTTGGCCAGGTGTGTATTGATTGGAGAGTCCGATGTTAGTGGAGTGGTGAGTATCAATCGTATTTTGTCCTGCTTCAATACATACGATGCTTTATCGCGCACGCCGGTTTCCAGTCCGGCATAGGCTAAGGATTGAAAGCCGAATGCTGTTTTGTAAAAGTGTGCAGCCTGTTTGGCGTTTCCTACATAAAACTCGACATAGTCGGTGCCGAGTAAGGGTAAAAAATCCTGCGCACCATCGAAGATTTTTTCCAATCCGTATTCTACGTTTTTAATTTCTGTCGACATATTTTTTAATTTGACAATTAGCTAATTTGATAATTTGAGAATAATTTTATTTTTAAAGTTCTTATTTTTTTTGCTGTACTTATAAATTATATAAGTGCCATTGTACTTTTTATTACTGTAGTATTTAGTATATTGAATCAAACCATTTTTTGTATATTCTTCAATTGTAGTAACTCTGTGGTCATAGCTTGCAGGGAAAAATAACCATTTACGGATAGTTTCATTTTTATTGTAAATATATTCTTCATCAATCAGGCTGTCATATGGATTCTTATCATTTATCATTCCAACTAATTGACCTTTGTTATTATAAATGAAATCTAAATTTCCTTTGTAAAATCCATAATACGAGCCATCATTACATATAACAGATTTAACTTTATTACTGTCGTAATAAATGATTTTAGTTCGTAGAGTGTCGAAATACTTATTTGATTGAGAATTAACTATAAATTTATCGGTTACTCGTCCAATGCTATCGTATATGTATTCAAATGTATTTTTGATAGTATAGGCATCTTGATGATAACCATTTATAGTTTGCGAATCTAAAATTGCACTGTATGTTAATTTTTTTATTCTGTTATTTTCAAAAATGGTGTCTATAGATTCTTTTTTGTTTTTAATTCCATCAAATGAACTTAGCTTTGTCATATAGACTGTGCATGGCTTTCCTAAATGGTTTAAATAAGTACATGATTTAGCAACATAATTTTTATCAAACTCAATTCTTATATCATGAAAAAAAGTTTTACCTGAATCCTTTTTTGACAAACAATAATCTTTGTAAGAAATTAATTCACCATCATTATAATATTGATTGTAAATAACTCTTGCTAAAGCAATACTGTCTGAAATCCAATTTATATTTGTTATAGTTTTAATTTGTGTGCTTTGATAATCACTATTATATTCAATCTTTTCTATAATTCTACCATTGTTATATTTTATTTTACTTACAAGATATGAAGTATCATTATGATAGATTGAGTCCCAATGATAATATTCGCTAACTACTTTAATCTTTTTTTCTTTGATTTGTAAATTTGGTTTAAAATCAATCAATACTATATTTGGCCATAAATTATAAAGAGTATCTTGAGAGAATAAACTTTCTGATTTTGAAATAATCAATATCAAAATCAACAAATATTTTATCTTAATTTTCATCATCATCTCATTCGCTAATTATCACATTATCTCATTACTCCACCCAGCTTTTATAATATTTACCATCGTCAATTTTCATCGCTTCTTCCGTCACCATCAATGGACGGAAGGTGTCAATCATGACGGCTAATTCCTGCGTTTCTTTTTGTCCGATGCTGCGTTCCATCGCGCCGGGTGCCGGTCCGTGCGGGATGCCTTTCGGATGCAGCGTGATGTGACCTTGTTCGATATTATTCCGGCTCATGAAATCACCATCCACATAGTACAGCACTTCGTCGCTGTCGATATTGCTATGATTGTACGGTGCCGGAATGGACTGCGGATGATAGTCGTATAAACGCGGCACAAAGGAACAAACGACCAGCGCACTTGTCTCAAAAGTCTGATGTACCGGAGGCGGCTGATGTACGCGACCTGTAATCGGCTCAAAATTGTGAATGCTGAATCCATACGGGAAGTTGTAGCCATCCCAGCCTACCACATCAAACGGATGGGCGGCATATACGAATTCATGCAGCACATTTTCCTTTTTTATCTTGATGATGAAATTGCCTGTTGAGTCGTGCGTTTCCAAATCCTGCGGCAACTTAAAATCACGCTCGCAAAACGGCGAATGTTCCAGTAATTGTCCGGAAGAGCTTTTATAACGTCGCGGTGTGTAAATCGGCGCAAAAGATTCCATGTACAACAGACGGTTGTCTTCAGAGTTGAAATCTATCTGATAAATCATGCCGCGTGGAATCACGAGGTAATCTCCGTATTCAAACGGAATATTACCCATGAAGGTACGCAGGGTTCCGCTGCCTTTGTGGATGAAAATCATCTCGTCAGCATCGGCGTTTTTGTAAAAATAAGAGTTGAGCGATTTGCGTGGTGCCGCCAGTCCGATACTGCAGTCTTTGTTTACCAGCAAGGCTTTGCGGCTGTCTAAGAAATCATCTTCCGGTGCCACTTTAAAACCTTCCAGCAATAAGGACTTGATATTCTTATCCACTGCAATCTTTGGTGCCACATCTCTGGAACTCAGAATCTCCTTCACCTGTGTTGGACGGTGTACATGGTACAGCAAAGATGAATGCGAATTAAATCCTTCTGTTCCGAATAACTGTTCGTAGTAGTGGCTGCCATTTTCCGACTGAAAAACGGTGTGTCGTTTTTGAGGGAATTTTCCGAGTTTGTGATAGATAGGCATTGTATTAATTTAATAATTGAAATAATATAATAATGAAACAATGAGTACTGTACATTTAATCTTACTTTTCATTATTACATTATTTAATTGGTACATTGTTACATTAACTTAATTCTTCTATAGCAAGTTGCAACGCATTTCTGGTTATGTAAACAGCTTGCTTGTCTTTTTGATATACTTTAACTAAAGCATCGTGAATAATGGAGGAAACATCCTGAAAAATGGCATCATCTGTAATTTTAATGTTTTTGCCCATCAGGTAGGCGAATACACGTGCCATACCGCAATTCGCAATAAAATCCGGAATGACCGAAATACTTGCGTCTGCTTTATTTAAAATAGTACCGTAAAAAATTTCCTGATCATTAAACGGAACATTGGCACCAGAAGAAATCACCTGTACACCCGCTTTAATCATATTATCCAGTTCCTGTTCTCCAATTAAACGGGAGCCAGCCGCCGGAATGAAAATATCCGCCTTTGTGTGAAAAAAGATTTCTTTTGCTTTATCAAACGGAATCAAATCGGGATGTGTGAGCTTATTGTCTTTTCGCAGTAAGAACAGTTGCTTGATTTCTTCAAAACCAAAACCTTCCTCCTTAATCAAAGCACCTGTGATGTCGATAATTCCGGTAATCTTTACGCCTTGTTGTGCTAGAAAGAATGCGGTGGCTGCACCCACATTTCCAAAGCCTTGTATGGTCGCCTTTTTATCTTGCAGTGACTCCTGTTTCCAAACCTGGTAATAATGTTTCACAGATTCTGCCACCCCATAACCGGTAATCATATCTGCCACTACATATCCTTCTTTTTTAGAAGGCGTGTATTCGCTGTCTTCCAGCACTTTGGAAACCCCTACACGAAGTTGTCCTATCTTATTGATTTTATCTTTTTCTGTCGGACGATAATGTCCGTTTACAATGCCTTCCTGCGGGTGCCAGATGCCGTATTCTTCCGTAATCGGTATTACTTCGTGAATTTCATCAATATTCATATCGCCGCCGGTGCCGTAATAATTTTTCAGAATCGGCGCTACCGCTTTATACCATCTTTCCAGCACTTCCCGTTTGCGCGGATCTTTCGGGTCGAAGTTGATGCCTGATTTGGCACCACCGATGGCCGGACCGGAAACGGAGAATTTAATTTCCATGGTTTTTGCCAGCGAAACGACTTCGTGTCTTGTGAGGCCCACACGCATACGCGTACCTCCGCCGGCAGCTCCGCCACGCAGGGAATTAATCACTAAAAAACCTTGTGCGCCCGTCGGGGCGTCGTTCCACTCGAATACGATTTCGGGTGCTTTGGATTCAAACGCTTTTATAAAATCTGACATAGTTGCAATAATAATAGTTGCTATGACAACTAATTTAGGGATTTAATTCTGATGCTGCAAGAAATCGGGCATTTATTTTTGACGACAGCGGTCAATTTTATAAATTAAAAAAAAATTGCATCTTTGTAGTATTATGATACGTTGGATATTTAAAGTAATTTTTAAGGCGCTAGGCTGGAAACTAAAGACAGAAGCAATCGTTGGCATTAAGCAGTCCATTACTATTGCCGCACCGCATACCGCCAATATGGATTTACCTATTGCAAAAGCAGCATTCGATTTAATGGGTTTGCCACTGCGATTCACGGTAAAACAAGAATGGGTGAGATTTCCTTTTAAACGAATTATGCTGAATTTAGGTGCCATAGCTATTGACCGCAGGCCTAAAAATCCCGGTGAAGAACGTCCCAGCATGACAGAGGCTATGGCAAACTTGTTTAAGGAAAATCCTGAGTTGCACGTGATGGTAACACCGGAAGGTACGCGCAGCTTACGTACACAATGGAAAACCGGATTCTGGTATACGGCAAAAATGGCGAACGTGCCAATTTTACTGGGCTATCTGGATTACAAAAATAAAGTAGCGGGCATCGGAAAAATCATTTATCCAACGGATTTAGAAACAGACATGCGCACCATGATGGAATTTTATAAAGACATCACCCCGTGTCATCCGGAAAAATTCAGTCTGGATCAGAGATATATCTGATAGTAGTAAGATATAAGTAGTAAGTAGTAAGGAAAAAAAGGAATAATTTATCTTTTACCTTTGCACCGAAAAAACAAACTATGCTGAAAATTATTTCGAGATTAATATTGATGACAAAAGGCTGGTCGTACAATGTAGATGTACTGAAGCCGATTGATAAATGTGTATTGATTGTAGCACCACATACTTCCGCATGGGATATGGCCATCGGGAAATCCATTTTTGTACTCGGTAAAATTCCTGCAAAGATTGCGGTGAAAAAAGAGGCCTTCTTCTGGCCCTTAAACTGGCTGCTACGATATTTAGGTTGCATTCCTATTGACAGAACTCCTAAAGTAGGCAATGAAAAGAAAAAGATTAGTCTGGTGGATGCCATGGTGAATTCCATAAAGAGAGAGAAAAGAATATGCATGGTGATTACGCCGGAAGGGTCACGTGGCAAACGCAAACAATGGAAAACCGGATTCTATCATATTGCGGTGAAGGCAAATGTTCCGATTGCATTAGGTTATTTGGATTTTGATGTGAAAGAAGGCATCGTAGATAAAATATTTTACCCAACAGGCGATATGGATAAGGATATGCGTGATATTATGGACTTTTATAAAGACAAAACGCATTTGGGAAAGTATCCCAATCGTTGTATTACAGACGAGCGTTGGAGTTAACTTAAAACAATCGCAGTTGTTCCGGTTTTAATAGTTGAAATGTTTGTCTGTGATATTCGCAACTTCCAAATTCTTTCACCGCTTTTCGGTGTTCAATGGTTGGATAACCTTTATTTTTTTGCCAGTTATAATCCGGAAATTCTTCATGCAGCTTTTCCATGATTTCATCACGATATGTTTTGGCTAAAACGGAAGCAGCCGCAATTTCAATATATTTCCCGTCACCCTTGATGATGGTTTGATGTTCTATTGTTTTATATGGTTTGAAACGATTGCCGTCAATAATTAGTAGGTCAGGTTTTTTCTTTAGTTGCTCTATAGCCTGATGCATCGCCAGATAGGTGGCCTGTAAGATATTAACCTCGTCAACCTTATGATTGTCGATAATACCAATGCCAAAAGCAAGTGCATTTGCTTCAATAATTGGTTTTAGCTCATTGCGTTGCTTTTCTGTCAATTGTTTGGAATCATTTAAAAAATCGTGTCTAAAATTTCTAGGTAAAATAACTGCTGCTGCCACCACGGGACCGGCAATACAACCGCGCCCGGCCTCGTCGACACCGCAGATGATTTTTGGGGATTTGAAATGTTGCAACATGTAATGGTGTGCAATTTAAATAGTTGTCCTGATATTCACACAAAGACACAAAGAAAAACTTTGTTACCTTTGCGGGTAAAATTAAAGATTAAGATGCAGGACAAGCATTGGATTTCGAGAACTACCGCATTGATCGGTGATGAAAAACTAACAAAACTGAACAAAAGTCATGTGCTGGTTGTCGGGCTTGGTGGTATCGGCTCGTTTGCTGCTGAGTTTATTGCGCGCTCGGGAGTGGGCAAGATGACGATTGTAGACGGAGATGTAGTAGACCCAACGAACAGAAACAGGCAATTGCCGGCCATGTCGTCCACACACGGTGTGAGCAAGGCGGATTGGATGGCGGCACGTATAAAAGATATTAATCCTGAAATAGAATTGAATGTAGTGAAAGAATTTCTTTCACCGGAAAAAGCATATGAGATTGTTAGTTTGTATGATTATGATTATATCATTGATGCCATAGATAGCATCACACCTAAAATAAATTTATTGAAAGCTGCGTATGATTTAAAAAAGAAGATAGTGATGAGTGGTGGCGCAGGTGGAAAAATGGATCCAACAAAATTAACTGTTGATGATTTGGCAAATACGTATAATTGTGTGTTTGTGAAAATGGTGCGCAAGCGATTAAAAAAAGAAAAAATCTACACAGGAATTCCGGTGGTATTTTCTACGGAATTGCCGGACAGAAATTCGCTGATTCTGACAGACGGTAAGAATTATAAGAAATCAGCGTATGGTACTATTTCCTATCTGCCGGCTGCATTCGGCGGTGTGTGTGCGAGTGTGGTGATTCGTGATTTGATTAAATAAAAAACAGGAAGTGCAATTTGAACACTTCCTGCTTAAAAAATCATTTAATACTCGGTTTTATAAACTTTTATTGTGCAATTAGTTTTCCGGTAGTCACAATTTCCTCATTCTCTAAGACTTTAAATAAATACATTCCGTTTGCTAAATCGTCCCGGTAAATGGTAAATATATTGTTGTTGTTTGACGGAATAGATTTTATTTGTTGGCCGTTCAGGTTCATTAATATCAGCACAGCATTTCTCAATTCATCGGATTCGATAATGATCTGCGTCTTTTCCCTGAATGGATTCGGAAATATAGTCACTTCTTTTACATTAAACTTTGTGTTTTTTGTGGAGCTGATTAATTGCATTTGAATGAAATCTTTTCCAATAGTATGAAACGCGGTGTTGGTTACGATTGCTTCATTTCTGTCAAAATAAATGGAAGCATTATTATAAATTTTTGTACCAATCGGATTGTTTTGTTTTTGCTGAATGCTAAACTGCACAAAACCATGTGATAAAGGTTCGTTGTGTACGCTGTCGACCAGATAAATGGAATCAAAAACAAAGCGCACCACGTTACTGTCGCTTCTTTCAAAACGATAAGGATGACTGCTTACCTGCGGTATCAGGGTGTTTATATCCAGTGTATTAGAAATCGTATCAACAATGATAATATCGTATGCTGTATCGTTTCCTGTATTTTGAAATTGAATCGTGTAATTAATATCCGTATTTGCTTCAATGTAGTGTTGTGCACCGTATCCGAATGGCAGGGCTTCTTTGGCATTCGGGTCAAAACTGCCGACAATCATTTTGCAATCTGTTGCACGATATGGTGCATTATAATTGGAGAATGGCAGAACATTTCCGGTAGAAATAGGACTTTGAGCATTTGGGCGACAACCTTCAATAAATGCGGTAATATGTTTTTCACCTAATTCTCTTGGAAAATCATCTTCCTGTTCGGCAACAATGCGATACGTCTTTCCAGAATCCGCCGGAAACTTTTCCGTTAAGGTGCCGTTAACCGCTAACTGATAGTTGTTTGCACGTCTTATGACCTGATCTTCAATAACAATATATTTTTTAGGCTGCTGCATGGCTGCACCGTTATTTTTTAACTGCAATTCTACACTGTCGCCTAAGCAGGTTGCCGATGCAACAATGATAGAACCATTGTAATCAGGTTGCACGCAAACGCTATCCGGATAAATATGACTCTGAATGCAAACCGTTCTGCTTAAAGTTGCTTCCGGTGCCTCATGCAGTTTTATAACCAGTTTTCCGCAATCAAATATATCTGCCGAACCGACAAACAGACGATAACGATGATTGCCTAAATCGCTAATACTAATTGGAATGCCACCATCTGTTGACGCATTGTCGACAATTAATAATGGATCAACAGTAATATCAATATAAACATTACTTGCATTTTTTGTGCCTGTGTTGCAATAATCAATGTAATAATAAATAACTTCATCCAGATGACGAAAACGTTGCAATTGAACACCAATATTTAAGTTGCTGCAAATAATAGTTGGCGTGAAATTAAAGTTGACGGAATCTATATTTTCTGCAGTTGAAAGTTGAACGAATGCAGTATCGCTACAGCTACCTAATCGCCACAATGGATATCTAAAATTATTTCTTGGTGCTAACTTTACAACACCAGCACTATTTGTTGCAAATTGATAATTTCCGTAATTGTCTGTTGACGTAAATAATATATTGGTATCAATATTTGCAGTAACTGTTACTTGACGCAAATTTACATCTACTGAGTCTTGTAAACAATTATTACTCATATCACCTATCACATTTCCTCTTATTAAGTTGCTGTATACATTTCCTAAAGAATCAATTTGTATTAAATATAGATTTCTATTGTTCGGACTTGCTACATATCCGAATAGATAAGCATAACCATCTTTAAATGTTGTTTGCGAAACGACTTGAAAATTTCTATATGAAATATTTTCAGGATAATTAATATGCCATATTTCCTTTGGATATGCTTTGCGATTTGTAATGTCAATTATTTCTTTTGTCATTCCATATTCACCAGGTTGTGTGGTTTGATTAGGATAATAACCTGCTTCTAAATTAATTAATTTCCTATCACTAGGTTCAATATAAAATGATGCAAAACCTGTCGCTGATGTGGAATCAATAGTAAATAAGTAGTCTAAATCACTATTATAAACACGGGTTTTGGTGTAGCTATTGCTATTAAAAAAATCTGTTTTTATTAATACATTTCCGTTGTCTAATAATTGTGGTGCAATAAAGCCATTCGGAAAATAAACGACAGAAGAATCCCAACTTAAATCTGGATGCACTTTTATTAACTTTGCATAATATAAATTGCCATTGTCATTGTTACTGAGATTCAAAATATAATCGTCTTGCACTTTTTTCATTGTATATAAAGCATTTTGAATACTTGTTGAAGAATATTTATTTGGAATGATAACAGAATCCATTTGAGCAAGAGTATCCAGATTTGACAATGAAATTTGTGCTCTGATAAATTTTATAGAATCTCTGACATGATTGTTTACATTGTCAATTTTAGTAGTTGAAAATCCAGCTTCAATGGTGGAGTCTGTTTCGGTTACAATTAATTTGCTTGTGTACAAATCGTCATTTGTGAATTCATATAATACATGTTTTGACTGTATTGTAAATGGCTCAAATGACTCGATAATTTGATAATAAATGCCAACACTAATGTTGGGTATGTATTCTTCGTAAATCAATATATATTTCTGAATAGCTGAAATGTATTTTATGGCATGAACTTTTTGTACATACTTATTGGAAACGTAGTTGATATTAAACAACAGGATTTCTCCGTCTGCTTTTTTGTATTGATGTAAATATATTGCTGTGTCCCAAGGCTGATTAAAATTTGTAGCAATTAAACAATTGCCATTCGGCATCATTTCAATTTCCGAGTTTGTTGCCCTGTCACTAGGGTTGATTAAATCTAACTTTTGTTGCCAGCCACTTGCAAATAAATTATTGTAGCTTATAAATAGTATAAAAGCTAAACTGATTTTTAAAAGTGTTTTCATATAACGTAGTTTAAAGTTAGTGAATCTATTTGCTGCTGAAGTATTTTGTATAGATTTAATATCATTATACATGTATGGTATAAATTTATCTCCATTGGTTCTGTACAAGTTTGCGTTATTTTTCATGGCGTATTGTTTTAAGAGTTGTTTACGATACAAATGTGCAGTCTAATCTTGCAATAAAAAATTACAATAATTATAGTTTGTCCGATAATTATAGTCTATATTTATAAAGTAATACTTCACATATGTTGGACAGCAAGTTGTTAAAAATATACCTTTCTCTTAGTAAAGAAGAGCATCGCTTGCTGAGTAAATGGATCGAATCTCCGATTGCAAATGTTCATGAAGATGTCCGAAAATTTATTTCGTTTTTAGATTCCAGAAAGGCATTTTCTGCAGTTACTTTGCAAAAAAGTCGTGCATTTTCGTATTTATATCCAAAAAATAGAGTTTATGATGACTTGAGATTGCGCCACGTAATGTCGCTTTGCACGCAAACATTGGAAGATTTTTTAGCCTATTCTTATTTTATAAAGAACAGAAATGAACAGCAAATCGCATTAGCTAAAAATTTGCAGCAACATCAATTATTAGAACAAGCTCAGGTTGTCTTTGATAAAATAAAAAACACACAGCAAAGGCAGGCTAAGCTAGATGCTATGTTTTATTTAGAGTCTATACAATTGGAAATAGAGCAGTTTAAATTGTTAAGCCAGAATTCAAGAGATAAATCGTTTAATCTGCAACAAATTTCAGATACAATTCACCAATATACTACTGCTGAAATATTGAAATATACCTGTATTTCCATCACGCATCAAAATGTAAGTAATCAACAGTATTCATTTGCTTTTTTGCCTTTTATTTTAGAGCAAATTGAAGCTGAAAAATTATCATTTACGCCAGCAATTGAAATTTATTACTATGCTTATAAAACACTAACCAATACTAACGAAAACAGTTATTTTAAAAAATGTGTCGAAGCCGTTTACAAATATGAGTCTTGCTTTACTGAACATGAACTCAAAGATATCTTTTTGTTGTGCATCAATCACTGTATAAAAAAATTAAATTCAAGTGAATTGCTCTTTGCTGAAACTGCCTACAGGTTATACCTGCACTCTTTAGATAAAAAATACCTTTTAGACAATAACGAGCTCAGCCGTTTTACCTTCACTAATGTTGTTTTTATAGGACTAAAGCTGAAGGATTTTAAAGGAGTAGAAGGTTTTATCGAAGCGTATGGTGAATATCTGAATGAATCGACGAGAGAGAATACGATTTCATTCAACAAGGCGCGTTTGTATTTCACCCAGAAAAATTATAAAAAAACAATGCCGATTTTATTAAGCATTGAGTACAGCGATACCTTGTGGAATTTAGCGGCTAAATTCATGCTGGTGAAAATCTACTTTGAAACTAAAGAATACGAAGCGTTAGTTGGTTTACTCAATACGTTTAAGGTGTATCTGTTCAGGCAAAAGAAGATTGGTTATCACAAGGAACGATATAAAAATATCATAAAATTCAGCGAGAAACTATATGCCCATATCGATGTATCTAAGGCAAAGAAATTTAAACTCAGAAATGAAATTGAACAGGTAGCGGATTTGCCGGATAAAGAATGGTTTCTGGAAATGTTGAATAGAAAAGGAAATTAAATGTCATTTAAATAAATTCCAGTCATCCGTCATGTCGTCTTTTTCAAAATGAGATGTCCATTTTATGAATGTTTCTTTAAATTCTTTATGTTCATCAGCTAATACGGTTAAATAATCTTTTTCAATGATGATTTCATCTTTATATTCAGAGAACATTTTTATACTTCCGATAAAATTGTATAATTGAATCATATTGTAGCGAATGATTGCAGCATTTTCCATGTATAAGATATGCATTTCACAATCTAAACAACTACATAGTTTTACAGTCGTCTGGTAGCTTTCAAAAACATAATTATCAATGGTTTTTGCATCTGCAAATAAATTATCATCATTAACGGTTTCTATTAATACTTCTAGGGTTTCCGTAATTTTTTCAATGATTTTTATTAGTTCTAGCTGAACTTGATTGATTGGTTTCCAATCTGTACCTTTTTCAATTAATTCTTGTTTATGTCTTTCGTAAAATGATAATTCTCGTGACATATTATGGCTTAAACGTTTTCGTTTTTTCAATCACTTCATTTTCCAGATTCTTTTTATACTCCATTACTTTTTGGAGTAATTCTTTATCGTGCGTAGCCAAAATCTGCGCTGCTAAAATGCCAGCATTTTTTGCACCATTGATGGCAACCGTTGCCACCGGCACACCACCCGGCATCTGCACGATAGACAACAACGAATCTAAACCATTCAAACTTTTGCTTTGCACCGGAACGCCAATGACCGGCAGCGGTGAAATGGCGGCCACCATACCCGGCAGATGCGCTGCACCACCGGCTCCTGCAATAATCACTTCAACCCCTGCTCATGTGCTGTGCGTGCAAAGTCGTACATGCGCTCCGGCGTTCGGTGCGCTGATATGATGGTGTATTCAAAAGTTATTCCGAATTCGGTCAGTACTTTTGCGGCTTCCTGCATGACCGGTGAGTCGCTGTCGGAACCCATGATGATGGCTACTTTTTTCATTGGTTAGATGTTTAGATTTTCAGATGCAGGAATTTCAGATGATTGAAGAAATGGTTTGACCATTAATATTTTCTTCCTTATGTCTAAATATCCTAGTTCTAATAATCTGTTATATAATTTCAATCTCTGTTAAAGTTCGGACTTTTTGAGTGATTTCCAATACTTTTTCCAGCGATGGTTGTACAATGGTGATATGGCCAAGTTTACGGTTAGGTTTGCTTTCCTCCTTTCCGTATAAATGAATATACACACCGGATAAAGTATTTAGTTCATTAAAATATTTCAACCTGTATTTCCCATTTCCTGTTTCCGGACCTACGAGGTTAATCATCGCACACGGCATTTTCAAATGCGTGGAGCCTAAAGGCATATCTAATAAGACACGCAGTAATTGTTCGTATTGGGAAGTATAAAATCCTTCAATAGTATGATGGGCGGAATTGTGCGGACGAGGTGCAATTTCATTCACCAGCAATTCATCGTCTTCCGATAAGAATAATTCTACCGCAAATAAACCCGCGCTGCCAAAGGCTTCCGCACACTGTAAGGCAATCTGTTCCGCCCGTTGTTCCAGATGTAAAGGCATATTTGCCGGTGAAATTAAAAAGGAAACCAGATTGCTTTGCGGATCAAATTCCATTTCAATGGCCGGATATACTGCTAATTCACCTTTTCGGTTGCGTGCCACCAGCACCGCAATTTCCGTTTTACACGGCACAAATTCTTCCACCATCAGTTCTCCGTCAAAAGGAATAATCTCAGGATTTTCTAATACAGCATTTCTGTCTGTGATAAAAACACCTTTCCCGTCATAACCGCCGGTGCAGGTTTTTACTGCCATCTTTTGGAAGGTCGTCTGTATCAGCTTTTCTTTTGCTTCCGTTTTATTTTGAGCGATAAAAAACGGCGCTGTCGGTATATTGTTGTTTTGGTAAAATAATTTCTGTTTGCCTTTATCCTGAATAATCTTCAGAATCTCAGGATTGGGAATGATGGTTTTTCCCTGTTGCTGTAACTCAATTAATTTATCGACATCTATATGTTCAATTTCCCAGGTGAGCACATCGGAAATATCAGCTAATTTTTGAATCTCGTTGCCGTCTGTAATGCTGCCGACAATATGATGATTGGCTAATACGCTGGCCGGGCAGCTTGCATCTCTGTCCAGTATATTTACAGGAACAGACCACTGCGAAGACTTCTGGATGAACATCTTGCCAAGTTGTCCACCGCCAATAATACCAATTGTAGGGAAAATTTTCTTCGATGTTTCCATCATATACAAAGATAGGAAATCAAGGCAGTCATTTTTAATTCGGGCAATTATTTTTTTAAAATAAGTTGATTAATCAGGATGGCTGTTTCTGAACGTGTTTTTTCTTAGCATTTTTGGCAAATGCAAGACCATTTACTTCATCCCAGTGTGTAGTGGTAAACCCGAAGCCTTTATCCGAGTCGAGGTAATGATGTTTCAAGTGATGTTTTTTTATTTTTTCAAAAAACGGATGTTTGATATCATACTTATGTGTGGAGATGTGCGTGAATTCGTAAAATAAATAGTAAAGAATCATCAGACCGAAAAGCGTTTCACCTTTTTCTTTTCCCAATGCCGTTTTGCAAACGCTGTAAAAAACAAGTCCGCTGGGAATGCTTGCCCAGAGCGGCACCACAAAACGAAAAGGATCATTCGGAAAATTGTGGTGGATGTCGTGAAATTCACGGATGGTGCCGGCGTCAATTTTTCGTTCTTCGTTTTCATGCAGCACGTTCTGGTGCAGAAAATATTCCAGGTATCCCCAGAACTTGGAAATCAGCGGAATCATCCAGAGCAAATGCAGCAGAGAAACGCGTTTCACCACAAAAGACTTGAACAGCAAATAAAAAGAGACGGGTAAATAGAAAGCAAAAGGCACCAAATAATGCTGCTTGATAAAAAACTCTTTCCAGCCACTTTCATATACTTTGTGGTAGGCAGCTTCATTGTCTTTTATTTCCTTCATCTATTGAAGTTACTAAATGTCAGAGATAAATATGTGTAAGTACTTATGTAAACAGAACTTTATTTTCTTATGTATAGAGGAAAAAAATTAATACGTATGCAGTATCTTAGATGAAACTATGAAAAATCAATGGAAGTATCTGGTATGCTTTTGGTTAATGGCAGCATGTACAAAAGAAACGAATAAGACCACTTCAGAGAATGGAGTTGTCACCATTCGCGGTCAGCAGTATGTACTCGACTGGTCGGATGAATTTGAATATTCAGGTCTGCCCGATTCCTCGAAATGGGATTATGAAACAGGGTTTGTTCGGAACAACGAATCCCAGTATTACACCGATGCAAGAATAGAAAACTGCAACGTAGGCAACGGGGTATTGCATATCACGGCTCGCAACGATTCATTTGACGCACATCCCGTAACATCAGCTAGTATAGAAACATCCGGCAAAAAAGAATTTAAATATGGATTGATAGAAGTACGTGCAAAGATGCCGCACCTTGGCAGTGGCACCTGGCCGGCTATCTGGATGAAGGGCGTAAATGATTATATTGTCGGGTGGCCGAAATGCGGGGAGATAGATATTGTGGAATGGGTGGGCAAAGCGCCGGTGGTGGCGCTCGGCAGCATCTATACGCAGGCGGAGGGCAGTACGAAATATGCAGAACGACACTGGCCGTATATATCACTCAATACTGATTTCTTTACAAATCAGTTTCACAATTATGCGATTGAGTGGGATAGTACGCAAATCAAATTTTTTGTAGATAACAACAATTACGTTACGTACACCAAACAGGATTTGGGTGTTGACTGGGAACCGATGATGAAAGCACAATACCTCAAATTAAATCTGGCTATGGGTGGCATCATTCCACCCATCGGCGGCGGTGGCGATATTGATTACACCAAATTCCCGTATACCTTTGAAGTGGAATATGCGCGATATTATAAGAGAGTGAGGTGATTAAACAATCATACCTGCAGCCACTGTTTCATTGGTAGACTCATCCACTAAAATGATACTTCCTGTATTTCTGTTTTTGCGGTAACTGTCGAAGAACAAAGGAACGGTGGTGCGTATTGTTACTCTGCCAATATCATTCAGGCCCAATTCCAAATCATCTTCTAATCTTTGCAGTGTATTGATGTTGAGTTTGTACTTGGTTTCTTTCACGATGCACTTGCATTCTCTGGAAGTGTGTCGCAAAATATATTTACCTCTCGGTACCATCTTCTTCTCATTCATCCAGCACAGCATCACATCAAATTCCTGTTCTACCTGTGGCATATTATTTTCGCGTACCAGCATATCACCACGAGAGATATCAATTTCATCCTCCAGGGTAATCGTAACGCTTTGCGGAGCGAATGCTTCCTGCAAATCGCCATCCATCGTAACAATGGATTTTATTTTAGAGGAGAAACCACTTGGTAAAGCTTTCACTTTGTCGCCCACACGAAAAACACCACCCGCAATTCTGCCCGCGTAGCCACGGAAATCATGGTATTCGTTTTTCATCGGACGAATAACATACTGCACCGGAAAACGCGCATCGATATGATTCAAATCCGAACCGATGTGAATGGTTTCCAGCAAGTACATCAAAGTCGGACCCTGATACCAGTCCATATTTTCGGATCGGTTCACCACATTGTCGCCTGCCAGCGCGGAAATAGGTAAGAAGTGAACGTCTTTGATATCCAGTTTAGAAGCAAAGGCTTTGTAGTCATTCACAATTCTGTTGAAGGTCTTTTCATCCCATTCCACCAGGTCCATTTTGTTGATACAAACGATGATGTGCGGAATTTGCAGTAAAGATGCAATGTAAGAATGACGATAGGTTTGCTCGATGATACCTTTGCGTGCATCTACCAAAATAATCGCTAAGTTGGCAGTAGATGCACCTGTCACCATGTTACGGGTGTACTGGATATGTCCCGGCGTATCGGCGATGATGAATTTTCTTTTTGGTGTAGAGAAATAACGGTACGCCACGTCAATGGTGATGCCTTGTTCGCGTTCTGCACGTAAGCCATCGGTCAGCAAGGCAAGATTTACATATTCTTCACCACGTTTTGCGGAAGCCGCTTCAATCGCATCCATCTGATCCTGGAAAATGGATTTACTGTCATATAGTAATCTTCCGATTAAAGTAGATTTTCCGTCATCCACGCTTCCTGCCGTGGAGAAACGCAGAAGCTCCATATCTAAATATGCCTTCGAGTCAAAATTGTCTATTTCTTCTATTGTTGTTGTCATTGTATATTGTCTGAACTGTGATTTATTTGATTATTGTGATTGCTTTATTTTTCCGCGTATGAATTTTATTAATATGTAAGAAAGAAAACAAACAGAACATATTACAGTGCCAATAGCAATGATTGCCATTGGTAATAAA
This sequence comes from Sphingobacteriales bacterium, assembly GCA_016721245.1. Classification (GTDB taxonomy): domain Bacteria; phylum Bacteroidota; class Bacteroidia; order Chitinophagales; family JADIYW01; genus JADJSS01. Next base: position 155,129 of record JADKIQ010000007.1, on the reverse strand, counting down.
AATCCAGTACCATCTAATAAAATCATTTTCAAGCTTATTATTACATTGTTTAATTATCTAATTACTACATTAAAAATATCCAGCCTTCTTTCTGTCTTCCATCGCGGCTTCACTGCGTTTGTCATCGGCGCGCGTGCCGCGTTCTGTGGTGCGCGATGCTGCTACTTCCTGTATGATATCTTCCAGAGTAGAAGCTTCTGAAAACACTGCACCTGTACAAGTAATATCACCCACCGTTCTGAAACGAACAACACGTTCTTCAATCACTTCTGTTGGTTTGTTTTGAATGAATTCAGAAGCGGCATACCAAACACCATCGCGTTCAAATACTTTTCTTTTATGGGAAAAATATAAACTCGGCATTTCTATTTGCTCCTGATAGATATATTGCCAAACATCCATTTCCGTCCAGTTGGAAATCGGAAACACGCGAAAATGTTCGCCTACATGTTTTCTTCCGTTAAAGATATTCCATAATTCAGGGCGCTGGTTTTTCGGGTCCCATTGGCCGAACTCATCACGATGTGAAAAGAAACGTTCTTTGGCTCTTGCTTTTTCTTCATCACGACGCGCGCCACCCATAGCGCAGTCAAATTTATTTTTCTCAATCGCTTCCAATAAAGGAATGGTTTGCAGAGCATTTCGTGAAGCAGAATAACCTTTTTCTTCGCGCACTAAACCTTTATCAATAGCTTCTTGAACAGAGGCTACCAATAAACGCAAGCCATGTTTTTTTACCAGATTATCTCTGTAATCTAAAGCTTCCTGAAAGTTATGACCAGTATCGACATGTAATAAAGTAAAAGGCACACTTGCCGGATAGAATGCTTTTAAGGCAAGATGCAAGACCACAATGGAATCCTTTCCGCCGGAAAACAACAGGCAGGGATTCTCAAACTGAGCAGCCACTTCACGCAGCACGTATATCGATTCTGCTTCGAGTTCTTTGAGGTGATTTAAGTGATAGTCGATCATTATAATTTAAGAATTGAGATTTAAGAATTGAGATTTTTTATCTTGGAAATGAAAAATACATAAATCGTTTCAATGCTTTCTTCAATGCTTTGTTCTGCCGTTTTAATTTCCAGCGCAGCATCAGATGGTGCTTCAAAAGGTGCATCTAATCCGGTAAAATTTTTGATTTCCCCGGCAATGGCTTTTTTATACAAACCTTTCACATCGCGTTTAGCGCATTCATCAAAAGAAGCGTTGATATAGACTTCATAGAAATCTTGTTCGCCAATGATGCTTTTTGCTAAATCGCGGATGTCTTTTGTCGGACTCACAAACGAGTTGATGGTAACAATGCCTGCGTCTAAAAAGAGCTTGTTGACTTCTGCAATACGACGGATGTTTTCCGTTCGGTCCGCTTCCGAAAATCCGAGATTGTTGTTGATGCCGGTTCGCACATTATCACCATCCAGAATTTTGGTTAAAATGCCCTGTTCGTGTAGTTTTTTTTCCAAGCCCTGAGCAATGGTAGATTTTCCGGAACCGGATAAGCCGGTCATCCAGATACAAATTGCTTTCTGCTGCAATAATGCCTCTTTATCGCTGCGTTGTAACAGATGATGAAAGGTTGGATGAATATTGGTGGCTTTGTCCGGCATGGACTGCAAATATACGACAAATTCAGGTAAAATTCTTGAAGTATATCGGTTTTATAGAGTATAGAAATGGTTAAATATTAATAAAATACACTGTGGTTGAACTGTTCATCGCCGTCGCCATTAAAGATTTTAAAGGACACTTTTATGGGTTGCTGGTTCCAGTCGATGTCTATGCAGCCAAAATTTGTTTGATTAAACACGGAATTACCGACTCTGTTTGTGTTGGGAATATCCGCTTTTTCGGTTTTGCTGCTGGTTAGTCCGCTGGCGGTAAAATCATAGATATCCTGATTGTTGTTTCCGGAAACTTTAGAGAGTTCAGCCAGGTGAATATCTCCGGAAATAAAAAACAGGTTTTTCACATTGGTTTCCTGAAGTAAGTCCAGCATTTTTTGCTGTTCCAGCGGAAAGTTTGCCCAGGTTTCCATACCGTTGTATTCGCGCAAAACCTGCGTGCTGCTTCCAATAATTCTTAATCTTGCCGGTTTTTGCAATTCACTCTTTAGCCAGCGCCACTGATCAGCGCCAAGCATGGTTGCATTCGGGTCATTATTCTTTATATAATCACCGTTCGCATTGGTCTTCAAATCATCTCGGAATGTTCTGCAATCTAACAGAATCACTTGCACAAGATGAGCGGAATCGCCAAAATAATAAGAGGTGTAAATGCCCGGACGATACCAGCGCTGAGAACCAAAAGGTTCGCCCCAGAATTTTAAAAAGATATTTTTGGAAGCTGCTTTCTTGATGTAATTTTTTCCGGCATCGTTTTCACCGTAATCATGGTCGTCCCAGGTGGCAATCACTCTGGTGGATGCAATTAAATTCTGAAACTCTGCTTTATTGCAAAGTTTGTAATACTCGTTTGCCAGCGTGGTCATGTATTTTGTATCGCCGTAAATATTATCACCGAGATAAACGAATACATTAGGATGTTTGGATACTACAACATCTAAAATAGGCTGAGGATCATTTTGAGATCCGCAGGATCCGAAAGCAATTCTCGTTACCAGCGGATTTTTTTTAGTATTAAAAACACTGTCACAATGCTCGAATTTACGACAAGAAATTAGTGCGCAAAAACATACCAGCAGCAGATAATATTTTTTCATGTGTATTCAGTTATAATTCCGCTTCAATCTGTGTAGCCAGTAAATCGTCTAAGTTTTCACGGCGACGAATGAGTTTTGCCTTACCGTTATGAATCAATACTTCTGCGGGTCTGTAACGGGAATTATAGTTGGAAGACATGGAATAACCATAAGCACCGGCATTGTGTAATACTAAAACATCACCTTCACGCACTTCATTCAGTTTTCTGTCCCAACCAAATGTATCTGTTTCGCAGATATAGCCTACAACGGTGTATATGCGTTCAATTCCGTTTGGATTAGAAACGTTGGTGATGTGGTGATACGCATCATACATCATTGGACGAATCAGGTGATTTTGCCCGGAGTCCACGCCGGCAAAAACAGTAGCAGTTGTTTGTTTAATAACGTTGGTGCGCACAAATAAGAAACCGCTTTCGCTTACTAAATATTTTCCAGGCTCAAAAACAAGCGTTAATTCTCTGCCGTAATTTTTACAGAAATCCTGAAAACGTTCGCTGATTTTAGCCCCTAAATCTTCGATGTTGGTGGTATTATCATTTTCGTGATATTTTACTTTAAACCCGCTTCCGAAATCAAGATATTCTAAATCTTTAAAACTATTGGCGGCTTCAAACAAAATATCGGCACCTCGTAAAAACACATCTGCATCTAAAATATCCGAACCGGTGTGCATATGCAATCCGATGATTTTTAAACCGGTGGATTTTACCACGCGTTCTAAATGTCGCAACTGATAAATGGAAATGCCGAATTTAGAATCGATGTGTCCGGTAGAAATTTTCTGATTTCCACCAGCCATTATGTGCGGATTGATACGCACACAAACCGGATAAGTATCTTTATACAAATTACCAAACTGTTCCAGGATAGAAAGATTGTCAATGTTAATATTTACACCAAATTCTACTGCTCTGTTAATCTCGTCAATATTTACACAGTTAGGCGTGTACATAATATCTTTTGCCGGAAAGCCAGCCTTTAATCCTAACTGAACTTCCTGAATGGAAACTGTATCTAAGCTGCCGCCCAGATTTCTGATAAGCTTTAAAATATTGATATTGTTCAGTGCTTTACAGGCATAGTGTATGTCAATCTTTGTCTTACCAAATGCATTTTTCAGTCTGTTATATTGTCGCTCAATCACAGCTGCATCATACACGTATAAAGGTGTACCAAATTCTTTGCAAAGTTCTAAAACCGAAACTCCTCCGATTTCATATTGCCCGTTTACTAATTCCATGTTACTTTTTTAGAGTTGAAATGCTAAGATAAGTATTGATTCGGGATTTCAGATTTGGGATTTCAGATTTATTGATAGATTAATAGAATCAGCGTTTCTTCAGGAAAATACAGGGATATAATTCCCGAAATCATCACAACTTATTGCAGCTGCGAGCGACTTATGTATTTGAAAATGCTGATATACTGGTTTCATCGAATTCCAGAAATCAATATATTCGGGGTGTTTGTTATACATTTCTGTAAGGTTGCTTTCTTCCATTTTACAAGGGAAAATATGAATTAGGATGGAAGGAGTTACAGCATAAGTTTGTGCACAAAGCCAATACAGCTCAGCAATATTCTCATCTCCTATCGGAATACAACCAGTGGTTTGGTTTCCCCCATGAATATACATATCACCCCCTATGTGTTGTTGATTTTGGTTGCGAATATTGTCTGCCTCATTGGGATAGTTGATTTTCATCGAGAGATGAAAATTGCTTACAGCATTGAAATTCGTAAGTTGATAAAACCCTTCGGGAATCTGTAGGTCGCCTTCCTGCTTTTTGGGTCCTGAATTTCCAGAGTTTGCGGTGAACTTATAGATTTTAATGAGTTTGTACTCAATGCCGCTATCCACCCAAATCTCCAGTAGTTGTTCTTGTTTAAATGCCCGGATATAAATTTTTTCTGCAGGATAATTTATTATTCTTTCCTGAAATAATATCTTAAGAGAAGTATCGGATTGTTCTTTGGCAAGCTGTACGCGTAAAAAGGTAAGCTGATAACTGAGAAAATCACGTTGCTGTGACATATAGTATTTGTAGAGATGAAATTTTTAATCCCGGTATTTCATTTCCGGCTCTCCAACTTCTTTCTGATGTCTCGTTGTATATCTGTAAACTGAATTTTCTTCTTCGTTTTCTTCTTCAACTTGTTCCGGGCGGTTATATCCTGTTATTATTTCTCTTCCGTCCGGTGATATGATAGTTGAATAATTATTCTGGTCAAATTTTTGTTTTGTGAAAGGGTCAACTTCTTGTTCGGAGTTAATATTATTTAATTTATCTGAAGATTTTGAAAGGGTATTGACTTCGCCGTCAGTTTCAGTTTGCAGACCGCCATCTCCTTCAGAGTTCTGCAAGGCTTTATTTTTGATGGCCTGTTCCGCCATGGCTCCCCAATCTCTGCCTAAGGTGTCATTGCCAACCATTGTGATTTGTGTTGGGTCATACGGATCTCTGAGAGAATCTTTAATAAAATACCCGAACATCAATACGATGCCTGCAATAGTTAATATTTTACCTCTAATTTGCATATAGACTTAAACAAAATTTTGACTGTTTTAGTTCAATTGTTTATTTAACAGCACCCATCCAGCGTTTTAAAATCGGAACAAGTAACAATAATACCAGACCACCACCCAGTGATACATAAAATATTTTCATGAATACACCGCTGTATATGGCTAAAGACTCTACGGCTGACACTGTGGTTGCACCACCTTCAGATGGAATTGCCATCATAGTGCCCACAACACCAGCTAAATATTGACCCATAGCTGAGGCTAAAAACCAAAAACCCATCATCATTCCTGTAATTTTTGGTGGAGATAATTTTGAAATCATTGACAAACCTATTGGGGAAAGACATAATTCGCCAGTTGTTAAAAGGATATATCCTAGAACAAACCATGTAAAAGAGACTTGACCTGCTGATGTTGCTAATTTCGCGCCAACCACAAATAGAAGAAATCCAGCACCTAGCTGAACAAATGAAAGACCAAATTTAGTTGGTGTGGACGGTTCTTTCCCTCTCTTAGATAAAAATAACCATAGTCCAGCGAATGGTGTACTTAATAAGATAACCATTAATGGGTTAATTGAATTATTGACAGCAGCAGCTCCCATACCTAACATGTTAACATTTCTATCAGCAAATAAATTTAGAGATCCGCCACCTTGTTCATAAAAAGCCCAGAACATAATTGAGAAAGTAACTAAAACAACAGCCGTAATTTGTTTTCCTCCATATTGTTCGTTCTTCTTAACGTATTGAATTGATTTAAAGATTAAGAAGCCAATTAGGAATATCAGATATAAGAGCAGAAGAGTGATTGTAAAATCACCAATACTGAATAATACCGGATTTAGACTTATGTTAAAGATTGGTTCTGAAAGAAATATTACTACGTAAATTGCATATACTATTGAAAATTGAATTAATGAATTTTTTTGTATTTCTTGCTCAGGATGTTCTGCTAATAGAATACAATACATTGTTGCTAATATGAAAACAGGGTACATAATATAACCCATTAGTGTGTAATTCTTAAAAAGAAATATAAAAACAGGTATGATTAATAGTGATAAGAAATATACAGCATAAGATTTTGTATTGTTGTTTGTTGATTCACTTTTAGATTGTGGAGTTAAACCAATATCACCTAGCAGGTTTTTAAAAGATAAGAAATTTATTAACCCTAAAACCATAAAGACACCTGCTAAACCAAATCCATAATGCCAGCTATTTTCAGGTGTCATAAAAGAAAATGTTTCGGACCCTTTCTGACCAATATAGCCACAAATTAAGCTACTTAAGAATGCTCCAATATTTACACCCATGTAGAATATAGAAAAAGCACCATCTCTTCTATTGTCACCATCTGGGTATAATCTACCAACCATTGTAGAAATATTTGGTTTAAAGAAGCCATTACCCGAAATCAGAAAAGCCATTCCTGTGAAAAAGGACCATGAAGGAGGCAGTGCCAAAACAAAATGTCCGATTGCCATTAGAATCCCACCTAAAACTATTGCTCTTCGATATCCTAGGATTTTATCTGCAATCATACCTCCAAAAAGAGGCATTAAATAAACTAAAGCTGTGTATGTACCATAAGTAAGGTTGGCCTGTTTGTCAGGGTAATGTAATTGAGAAGTCATGTACAACATCAATAATGCTCTCATGCCATAAAACGAAAAACGTTCCCACATCTCTGTAAAAAACAATAAAAATAAAGCTTTCGGATGTGTAGATTTATTTGTGGCATATGTTGCCAAAATCATTATAACACAAAAAACAATAGCACCAAGAATAAATAATAATTGTCCGTTCATAGAAATAAATTATCCCGAAAGATACAAAAATTACATTATTCCTCCCTAAAAAAGCTAAATCTGAGGGCGGCAATTCCTCCGATGATGGCCGGGATAATCAGGTTGATAAACCATAATGTGATGGTAGTGGCGATAATTGTAATTGGATTTGTAGTAAATGCAGCAAGAAAATAAGCCGCCACATTGCCACGGAATCCAAAGTCTATCAGTGCAATATTTATCGGATTGATGGTTTGTACAAAAAATATGGCCGCCACCAATATCATGGCGGTAAAAAAAGGCAACTGGAATCCGAAAAACTTGAGCAGTAAAACAAATTGCAGACAGTAGATACCATAACGGACAGCCGACAGGATTTCCAGCCTCAGGAAATCTTTATTGCTGTATAAATCAATGATATGGATATATTTATAGACTTTTTGAAAATGCTGAAGTTGGAAAATTTGGTGCTGACTACATCCAGGTTGTAAAAACAGAAATGAATGGCCGCCACCATCAGCACATATATAAAGATGAAGGCAAACAGAAAATAGGTATCCATCTTTTCATACAAAAAAGAATATACCAATAGTCCGAGTGCGCCAAAAGAAAGATTGACCACAATTTGAGCAATACTTCCCAAAATGGTGGAAACGATAGCTTCCTTCCGATCGGTGTTTAAGGCAAAAACGCGTCCACCAAATTCGCCGATTCTACTGGGCGTAAACAGGGAGAAGGTCACGCCGAATAAAATACCTTCGATTGCATCCAGCCAGGAAATAGGATGCAGCTTGTCGATGAGCAGTTTCCATTTCACGCTTTCAATCGTCCAGTTCAGTATCATCAGCAGAATCACCACACTTAAAAGGAAGTAATTGCCGTTGAAATTGAGCAGGAAATGTTCATAGGCGATATCTATTTTTTCATTGGAAAACAACTGGCGATAAAGCACGAACAACAAGCCACCAAATATCAGGATTTTGATAAGCGCGTTCAGGAGTTTATTTTGGAAAAGTTGTTTCATGTTCAGCGGATTTCAAAGATAGTTTCTTTTTTTACATAAATAATTACAATCCTAAGCACTATTTTTACGACGTGGCTGCAATAAAGAAAGTAAATCCGAAGCATATCATTTTGGGCGTCGACCCGGGCACACAGGTGACCGGCTATGGTATTATTTTATCGGATGGGAATACAATGGAACTGATTGCCATTGGCAGCATTCACACCGAAAAGTTTGATAATCACTATGACCGTTTGCAATGTATTTATGATCGTTTACTCGAAATAATTCTTGCCTACAAACCCAATATTTTAGCCATAGAAGAACCCTTCTTTGGCAAGAATGTGCAGTCGATGCTGAAGCTTGGCCGCGCACAGGGCATGGCGATAGCCGCCGCGCTTTCCCAGAATATTCCGATTCAGGAATACTCGCCTAAGAAAGTAAAACAGAGCGTGACCGGCAACGGTAATGCCGCCAAGGAGCAGGTGGCCGCCATGCTGGGGCATATTCTGAAAACGGATGTATTGCCGAAACAACTGGACGCCACCGACGGACTAGCCGTAGCGGTGTGCCATCATTTTTCGATGCGCGGCGTGCCAAGTGGAGGCAAGAAATATTCCGGCTGGGAAGCCTTTGCGAAGGACAATCCGAAGCGGGTGAAGTAGCCTGAACCATGATTTTTATGATTTTAATGATAAACATGATTTTGTTTATCATCAAAATCATACGCATCAAATAAATCACAGTTCAGACAAAATTTCTAATTATATTTATCGTTACCAACTTATGCGAATACTGATTCCTTTTTTATGTTTGATTCTAATGGCATCCTGCCATAATAAAAATGATTTGAATAGAATTGCGGAACTGGAGAAGGAGAATATACAACTACAAAGCAGAATTTCGAAGTATGATAATATTTACGATTCTCTTTTTTACAATTTTTTAGATTCCATCTATCAAACAGATGGATTTAATACTTGTGAAATTGTTTTTGATAGATTCATTATTACCAATAAAATATTACAACGTAGAATTCAACTTAATTCAGAAAAATATCAAGCACAATTAATTTTTGCAATTGATGAAAGCCATCACATAGATAAATTTTATTATACATTGCCATCTAGGATAAATACAAAAAGAGAAGATTTTATAGAAATAAAGAATGATAATCATTTCAGTTTTACACCAAAAGATACTGGTTGGTATTATTGGAATGGAATTGCTGATTTGGGAAATAAACGAACAGGTGAAGTAAGACGATATTCAATTTCTGATTCTTTCTACGTTTACAAATAATACCTCACCCGATTCCGACTTCGTCGGAACCACCCTCTCCATTTGGAGAGGGAAGTCGAACTTGTTCGATAGTGTGAGGTAAAAAAATCTCACGACTCACGACTCATCACTTACGACTTATTCCTATCTTTGCCCTATGTCTGATTTAACCATTTACAACACACTTTCCCGACAGAAAGAGAAATTCGAGCCGATCAACCCGCCCTATGTGGGATTGTATTGCTGCGGTCCTACCGTTTACTCGGATGTGCATTTAGGAAATACAAGAACATTTATTTCGTTTGATTTGGTCTACCGCTATCTGAAATTTTTGGGTTACAAAGTACGTTATGTGCGGAACATCACGGATGCCGGGCATTTAACGAATGAAGCAGGCGAAGGCAAAAACCGCATGGAAGACCAGGCGAAACTGGAGAAACTGGAGCCAATGGAAATCGTACAAAAATATACCGTGGGTTTTCATGAAGTATGCAGGCTGTTTAATTTGCTGCCGCCGACTATTGAACCAACTGCTACCGGTCATATTGTGGAGCAGATAGAAATGACACAAAAATTAATTGACAACGGCGTTGCGTATGCATCCAACGGCAGCGTGTACTTTGACGTGAATGCCTACAACGCAAAAGGCAATAATTACGGAAAATTATCCGGTAGAAATATTGACGAACTGATAGCGGGTTATAGAGATTTGGACGGACAGGATGAAAAACGCAATCCGATAGATTTCGCCTTATGGAAGAAAGCCTCACCGGAACATATCATGCAGTGGAACTCCCCCTGGGGTAGTGGTTTTCCGGGCTGGCATCTGGAATGCTCTGTGATGAGTACCAAATATCTGGGCAAGCAATTCGATATCCACGCCGGCGGTATGGATTTGAAATTTCCGCACCACGAATGTGAGATTGCGCAGAACGTGGGTGCCTGCGGCAACGAACCGGTGCGCTACTGGATGCACACGAATATGCTCAACTTCAACGGGCAAAAAATGAGTAAGTCTCTGGGGAATTCTATACTTCCAATGCAGTTTATTACCGGAGAACATCCTTTGCTGGATAAACCGTATTCAGCCATGACGGTTCGTTTTCTTTTTATGCAATCGCATTATTCTTCGGAACTTGATATCACGATAAAAGGCTTGCAGGATGCGGAGAAAGGTTTGCGCAAGCTGATGAATGCCGCGAAATATCTGGCAGAATTAAAATTTGATACGGCAGCATCTGACGAACAACAGGATAAGCTAATTCAGGAGCTTTGTAATGAATGCAAGACGGTGATGGATGATGATTTCAATGCGCCAAAACTGCTGGCAACATTATACGAACTGGCTACACAAATCAATATCTATTATAATGACGGCAAGAAAGTAAGCAATATTTCAAAAGCGACTTTTAATCAGCTACAGACTACATATAACGGATATCTTTTTGATGTGCTTGGATTGAGTGATGAAGCGGCTGCGGGTAATAACGAGGCACTGGATAAAGTGATGCAATTAGTGATTGATATCAGAAAACAATCCCGTGAAACAAAAGACTGGACAACATCGGATAAAATCCGTGATGCGCTGAAGAATGCAGGTATTGAAATTAAAGACAGTAAAGATGGCACTACGTATGAGATTGGATAAACAATTAACGATTAACAATGTACAATTGATAAAAATTATTCTGATAATTTTTATTCCTATTCTGATGGCTTCTTCCTGCAAGATAAAGAGAGAAGAATCATCTGCTGAAGGCACTTCGACTGAAAAAACCATTGCTAAACCTGAATTTTCAGCGGATTCGGCATATCTTTTTACACAACAACAAGTGGATTTTGGTACGCGGGTTCCGGGAACTCCGGCACAGCAAAAGTGTGCGGCATACTTCGAGCATAAATTAAAAGCATATGGTGCCAGCGTAGTCGTTCAGAAAACAAATGTGGTAGTTTACAACGGGAAAAGTGTGCCCTGTATAAACGTCATTGCTTCCCACAATCCTGAAGTAAAACGCAGGCTGATGATTTGTACGCACTGGGATGCAAGACCATTCGCTGATCAGGACGACAGTGCAGTGGCAAAACCTATCATTGCTGCAGATGACGGAGCCAGCGGTTCAGCTATATTGTTAGAAATTGCCCGTCAGCTACAGAAAAAAAGTCCGGAGATTGGCGTGGATTTAGTGTTTTTGGATGTGGAGGATTATGGTCAGCCGGAATATGAACTCAACCAGAAACAGGGCGATTTTTATTGTTTAGGTACACAATACTGGTGCAGAAATCCGCATGTGCCAAACTATAAAGCGGAGAACGGAATTTTACTGGATATGGTAGGCGCAAAGGGTGCCACCTTTACATATGAGGGAGTCTCGATGCAATATGCACCGGAATTTATGAAACAGGTATGGAGGAACGCAGAACTGTTGGGATACGGTAATTTCTTTCAGAAAGAATTAACGGATCAGATTATTGACGACCATTATTATATCAACCAGATGGCGAAAATACCTACGATAGATATTATCAGCCGAACCTATACCACGCGCAGCGGATTTCCGAAACACTGGCATACCCATGAAGATAATATGAATATCATAGACAAGCTTACTTTGCAGGCAGTAGGAGAAACGGTACTGGCGACGATATATGGTTTTTAGTCTTTATACTAATCTTAATAATCATAAAAATCTGCGTACTGTTATTAGAATTAAAAGTAAAATAGTAATTTTGCATCCCGAACAATCGGGACAATTTTATGAATCGTTGATTCATCGGTCTTGTAGCTCAGCTGGTTAGAGCACCTGACTCATAATCAGGGGGTCCATGGTTCGAGCCCATGCGGGACCACTTTTCACACACAAAAAGCGATGTAAATCAATGAGTTACGTCGCTTTTTTCATTTTGGGGTAAACATAGGGTAAACATTTCAAAAATTGTGCAAAACAGAGTAAAGTCCTTTCTTTTGGTGCATTGCATTAAAATTCAGTTTCTGATACGTTTCTAATTTTCTGCAGTAGTATTTAGTATATGGTTTTGCATATCCTTCTTCAATCAGTTTTTCATTGATGCATGTTCCATCTTTTATGATTACATAAGCCAGTGTTCTTCCAAATAAATCTATTTCATTATCGGTTTCTGTTATAAACGTTATATCCGTTTCCTTCGGCATCAGATCAAATAAAAATCTCCATGACATCTTTCCCAACTCTATTAATAATTGACCGGGTAAATGCAGCTCTCTTTCGTCTTGTTTTAATTTCTTACTGACTTTTATTTCCGGTGCATCAATTCCCAACAGACGGATTTCTGTTTCCTTTTTATTGAAAATATTATAGACAATCATACCATCACCATCCACTACCGTTTTGATTTTGTGGTGTGTATATACTCTTATCGGTTCGTTTGCTTTAAAATACATCCTTGTGCTTTTGTAAACATTTGTAAATCATTGATTTAAGAAATAATTTTACAATGATAATAATTGTTTACAAACAATAAAAATTTATAAAACATGGCAAAACAAAAAGGTCCCTTAAAATATGTCGGTACCATCGGCGACATCAGACATTTTAAAATCAAAGGGCAAGAAGGATATTTCGCCGGCATGTCCGGCGGTCCAACCGATGCACAAGTTAAAACGGCTCCAGAGTTTCAACGTACTCGAGAAAACATGTCTGAATTTGGAGGCTGTGCAAAAGCAGGAAAATCAATCCGTGTTGCAATGTCAGAAGTGCTAAACGGAATGACAGACCCGCAATGTACCGGAAGGCTAACATCCATCATGAAGAAAATTAACCTGGAAGATGGTACAGAAGCTCGTGGTGAAAGAAAGGTAGAAATCAGTACACAGCGCACGTATTTACACGGTTTTGGATTTGATAAAAACATTTCCTTTGCCAGTATTTCTTATGTGCCGTACTTACTGAATCATTCTGTAGACCGGTTAACAAGTAATTTCACCACTTTGGCTGCAACACCTGCCAGCTCTATCAATGCACCAATCGGAGCCACTCATTTCCGGTACATAAATGCTATCGGTGTGGTTTCAGATTATGCATTTAATGCATCAACAGGAACATATGAGCCTACCAATCCCGAATTGAATGAGTTGAGTAGTACAACTTACGGAGCATACTCGCCATTGAATACAGCATATGCAGGCGAAGTATTGGATGCTTCATTACCGGTTGGTACAGTAATGACTGTGGATGTATCGGTATTACAATGTATCGGTATTGAGTTCTTTCAGGAAGTGAATGGTAATTTTTACAAATTTTCTTCAGGTAACTGTTTAACTATTGATAATGTCTATTAAAACGAAAAAATCAACGGCTGTTTTCAGAAGATCAAAGAGAGATGGACGAAATCCCTCTACGGGTGCTTAGTTGGATATTGTGAAGTATGGTTTTGAATCCTGCACGAAAGTGCAGGATTTTTTATTTCCATTCCATTTTAGTTTTATATAGCGACGGTATTAGGTGCAAATATGTATGACTTATGTACGGCTTATGTATGACTTATGTATCTAAAGAATAAAAACTAAACCGCATTTAATTTTCTTATCAATGTATTAAAGGTATTTTTAATATGCTCTGAATCAGTGTAGATTACAATGGAGTAGAAAGCAGATACTTTGTAGTATTTATGGTATTCAATCGTATGACGAAATATGTAAGCTTCCGAATTATTTAAAAATTCTTTCACGTAGCGGATATTTTTTGCTTTACAGCATCCCTGCGATACTAACGTTTTATTAAATTTTTGATTTTGCATTTTTGATTTTAATTCCTTTATTCAATAAAAAGAACATACATCCAGCTGCGCTTTGCGCATCACCCATAAACCCAAAAGAAAACAAGAAAAAAAAAGGACAAAAAAAAAGAAAAAAGAAAGCCACTATTTCAAGTGGTGAAGCCTTGGGATGTCAAGGTTTTTTGGAAAAAAATACTACCTCATAGGTATCGGCAGGTTTATTTGATAATGGTGGATGAGGTGGAGATTTTTTTTTAAAAATACATTTTAACCTTGCAGCCCAATGGCGAGCCACTTACCTTTGCTTTCTTTTTTATTTTTTGGGTATATGGATAATGCCTATTAAAAAAATCGCATGTTGCTATTAGCAGAATGTTGAGGATATGTACTCACAGGCAAGTGTGCGCAGCACTCTTGCTTTTCGTGCTGAGGTGGCTGATGGAATGAAGATGCAATGGAGTGGAGGGATCGGGAGCGGATGAAAGTAGCGACCGCCCGTAACGGAATGCATCGGAATGGAAGAAGCGACCGCAAGCACATTTGGTTTCCATTAGCAGAATGTTGATGTTAAGTACTACCGAGCAAGGGTGCGAATGCATGGAATTGTAGTATGGTTTTATTTAAGACAAAGGATTAATGGAATGCATGCGCACGCTTGCTTTTCGAGCGGAGGTGGCTGATGGAATGAAGATGCAATGGAGTGGAGGGATCGGGAGCGGATGCAAGTAGCGACCGCCCGAAACGGAATGCATCGAAATGGAAGAAGCGACCGCAAGCATATTTGGTTTCCTTTAACGGAATGATTGGGTAATGCAGTATGGGGCAAGGGTGTGACTGAATGGAATGAACAAAATAACTTTGGTGCTTGAAGTGGATTGAGCAGATGCATTGTAGCGTTGGCATTATTTTGTAATTTTTTCACACAAAATAATATGCATTGGTATGCATCTGCCAATACACGAAAAGCAATAGCATAGCTTTTGTGAAATGGAATGAAGGAATACTCTTGCTTATGGTGCTGAGGTGGCTGATGGAATGGAGCTTTAGCGGAATGGAAGAAGCGACCGCAAGGCACGCCAGAATGTAGGCTTTCAGCATTTATAAAAACACCTATAAACAACTACATAATTTTTTATGAATGCTGACTGTGGTGGCGGCTACTTAACATAGTGTGCTTATGTGACAGCCATTATCCGGCATGTAAATGAGCGTAGGCATGGCTGTGCGTAGCGTACACATAAGACCACATTATGTTTAAGTAGCTTCAGACCATTTTTATTGGCGTGATTTTTTGTTTGTGGCATTGCATGGCTTATTTATTTTTATTGCATACAAAGTTGCAAAGTCTGCAAACATTGCAATAATAAATAGCAATGTGCCATATAGCGTTGGTACAAAAAGCATGACAATAAAAATGGGCTGCGACACCACAGATGTAGCATAAGAGTTGGTTTTAGTTGGAATGCTGCATAAGCATGCATTAAAGCTTAGCAGAATAAGTTTGAAAAATAATGTGTATTTATTTTATAAAATATGACTATTTATTATTAGCTTTAATTTACAAACCATTACTATGAAAAGACTGATTTTAGCTTTCGTCCTTATTATTTCAATTATATTTTCTTATGCCCAAAAGACAGTTGCGGTATTAAGCGGTACTACGTGGTCATTTTACGATGATTTTTCACCTGCATTAAGAGCTGCACCAGCAGGGGCTACTATATATGTACCTGGTGGTACTTTCGATTTAGGAACAAATGGAGATACTATAAATAAACCCATTACTATTATTGGAGTAGGATATCATATTGATTCTACAGGAGCAACAGGCAGATCTATACTTACTGGGAATTTTTCATTTGCAAATGGTGGTGATAATGTAAGTATAATAGGAGTTTATTTAAATGGTAATGTGCAAATATTAAATAGCAATAATTCAGTTTCTAATACTTATTTATTTAGATCTAGAATTAATGATATAGAGGTTCGTAGTGGAAACACAAATTATATGTTTAATAGTATAATGATTAACGAATGTGTAGTTAACAATATAGGAGCAATAAATTCTAATATGGTAACACAAAACATAGTTATTTCAAATTCTTTTTGTAGCTCCATAAGATATTTATGGGATGCTGATATTAAGAACAATATTATAAGCGGTGGATATTATTATTCAGGTCTTTTGAGAAGTTATGCTTTATATTCCTTATATAATTGCAGGATTGAGAATAATATTATTTATGGTTATACTAAATATTTTGTGAAACAAATATAGCGTAAAAATTCTTTACTTTGTCAAAAAAGAGTGATTAAAATGGAGTTCATAGATTTTTTAGGGGAAATGTTGGGCATAACTAAAGATTTTGCCGTTACCAAAATTGAAAAAAACGAGTTTGAGAAAACGATTAATATTCACATAGAATATTTACCCAAGACCTATTCAAAGAGTGGAAAGGAATATGCCATCTATGATCGTACACCTATTCGCAAGTGGCAACATTTAAACTGGTTTGAATACAAATGTTATTTGATTGGTTCTTTGCCTAGATATATTGCCGAAGATGGAAATCCAAAGGTTATTGACATTAATTTTGCTCCTCCTGGTAAAGGCTATACTCATTTATTTGCCAGAGAAGTTATTTTCGCATTAAAGAAAGTTCGAGTACAATCAACTGTTGCTGATTTATTCCAAACGACCGACTATATTGTTAGAAGCATAATGGAATCAGCGGTTGAGAGCGGACTAGAGAAACGAGGTTTAGTGAAAGACTTTAAAAACATTAGTTTAGACGAAAAAGCTTATACAAAAGGACATCATTATGCGACCATTTTGATAGATAGTGACACCAATACTGTGCTGGATATGGTTGAGGGGAGAAAAGAAGAAGATGTTAAGAAACTTTTTGTAAATGTGAGTGGAGAAAGGAAACAACCGCAACTGAACAGGGTGAATATGGATATGTGGAAACCATTTATGAATACAATAAGGTCTATTGCCCCACAAGCTATAATAGTACACGATAAGTTCCATTTATTTAAGATGTTATCGGAAGCTATTGACAAAACAAGAAAAAAAGAAGTGAAAGACAACCCTCAATTAAAAGGGCAAAAATACACTGTTTTGAAGAATGCTAACAATCGAACTGAAACTCAGAAAGCTATATTCGATCAGTTGATTAAAGACAATTTAAAAACCTCTCAAGCGTGGTTAATACGAGAAAACTTCAAAGGAGTGTTTGCCAACAAACAAAACGTTGAAAGTAACTATAAACGTTGGAAAGAAAACGCACTGACTTTTTCAATTAATGCAGTAAATAAGGTGATTGCTACTTTTGATAGGCACTTGATTGGGATAATAAATGCAATAATCACTAGTACTTCTAGTGCGAAACATGAAAACAAAAATGGAGCGATTCAATCAGTTGTTGCAAAAGCAAGAGGATTTAGAAGCTTTGAAAGATTTAGGATAAATGTATTATTCTATTTTGGAAATTTAAACCTCGCTCCACAAAATATTTAGTAATGCCTTATTTATAATGTTTCAACTGCTAGTGATAGTCTTATAACAATTTCTGGCGGAAGTGGATGTATGTTTAAGAATAATATGACAAGAAGTAGAAATTTTAGTGAATTAGGTTCTACATCTACAAATAGCTTTGTAAATACTATCTATAATTTAAGTTTATCAAATGATTTTGTAAATGTTTCAAATCCGAATTTTAGTTCCTTGTTTGATTATCATTTAAAATCTACTTCATCGGGAAAAAATGCAGGAACTGATGGTACTGATATCGGTATTTATGGCGGTGCATATCCATATAAAGAAGGTGCAGTTCCACCTAATCCACATATATCTACCAAATCCATTGCTCCTACATCAGCTGCTAATGGAACATTGCCGGTAAATATTAAAGTGTTAGCACAGGATAGATAATTTATACAAAAAATTAAATCATACTTATGAAAAAAATATTTCTTACTCTTAGTTTTCTTGTTTTAATATCATTCTCTTATGCGCAAAAAACTATTGCGGTATTAAGCGGTACGACCTGGACATTTTATGACGATTTTTCCCCGGCATTACGTGGGGCTCCGGCAGGTTCTACTATTTATGTACCAGGTCGTACTTTTGATTTAGGTGGTAATGATACTATAAATAAACCTTTGACTATAATTGGAACTGGCTTTAGTGTAGATTCAACCGCAGCTACATTATCTACTGTTTTAATTGGGAGTTTATATTATTCCACCGGAGCCAATTATACCACATTGATTGGATTAGATATAGCTGGCGCTATCAATTCCATATCTGGTATAGTTTATAATAATACAATTGACAGATGTAGAATACGTTCAAGTGTAACTTTGTATAATACAGTGACCTCGAAATTTTTAAATATATTAATTAAGGAATCAGTTATAGAAGATGATTTAAATGCAAGCTCAAGTGACGTAATTAATTTAACAGTTGAAAAATGCATCCTTTTTAAAGAAATGAGTTTACAAATTGGTGCGGTTATAAAAAATAATTATTTTGTCAATAATTTTTGCAGTGGTTGTTCTAGATCTAATACTTTTAGATTCGTTGATAATTCATTTTTTGAGAATAATGTGATTATAACAAGTTACTCTTCACCATTTACAGCTTCTGATAATAATACTATAAAAATAATTTATTTATAACCAGTACTAGTATATCTACAACAAATCAGGTATATAATAATCTTTTTGGAGCAACTCTTGCAAATACATTTTTAAATGTAACATCAACCACATTCCAACAAAATTTTGATTATCACCTCAAAGCAAGCTCATTGGGTATAAATGCAGGCTCTGATGGTACTAATATGGGAATATATGGAACTACATATCCATGTAAAGATGGATGGGTTCCTCCTAACCCACATATATCTACCAAGGCTATTGCTCCTACATCGGCTTCTAATGGTACACTACCCGTAAATATTAAAGTGGTAGCACAGGATAGATAATTAAAAAATACAAATCAATAATTATGAAAAATTTATTTTTAACTTTTTGTTTGTTTATTCTGGCATCCTATTCTTATGCACAAAAAACCATTTCAGTATTAAGCGGTACTACTTGGACATTCTATGAAGATTTTTCTACAGCACTTAGACAGGCACCAAGTGGAGCGACAATTTATTTACCCGGAGGTATTATAAATTCATTGTCTGGATATGATACCATTAAAAAGCCATTAACAATAATTGGTGTTGGTCATTTTCCTGACTCTACCACCGCAACACAACCGACAATTATAATTAGCAATATAATTTTAGAGCCAGGAGCAGCTTTTTCTTCAATTATTGGACTAGAAGTAAGAGGTGATATTTATCTTTCAGGGAATGGTCCAGAAATTACAAACATTAATATAATGCGTTGTAAAATTTATAGAATCTTGGATTGGTTTTCAACGGGAATAGTTTTTAAAAATACTATAATAAGTGAATGTGTTATAACCGATTTTTATGTTCAAAATTTTGGTGTAAATAATTTAGTAGAGAAGTCAATTATAAATTTTGCAGTTGGACAGGGAAATGTATTATTTAGAAATAATATAATTTTTCAAATTGGAATTCAGTTTGGTGATGGTTTGCAAGGCTGTACATTAGAAAACAACATATTAGGTATAGGTGATTTTATTTACAGTTGTTTAGTTCAGAACAACCTTATACTTAATGGAATTTTAAATAATTCAAATCAATTACTAGCTATAAATAACATATATAGTACATATGCAAATACTTTTATGAATGTACCATCTGGAATATATGACATTACTTATAATTATCACTTAAAACCTACATCTAATGCTAAGAGTGCTGGTACTGACGGAACAGATATTGGTATATATGGAACATCAAGACCTTGCAAGGAAGGATGGGTGCCACCTAATCCACATGTTTCATTTAAATCTATACCAAGTGAATCTCTTCCTACTGGAACATTGCCTGTAAATGTTAAAGTGGTAGCACAGGATAGATAATAAGTATTTAGAAAACTAAACGATAATTTATGAAACTATATATCATACCTCTTTTTTGTATCCTATCTCATTATGCATTTAGTCAGAACGTAAAAAAAGATAGTGTTGGCATAATGCCCGGGTTTGTGAATCCATCTTTAACAGCCAAACTTAATAAAACAGTTGAAAATGATAAATCAGATTTGTTTGAAAAATTTGAAGTTGACTACAAAGAAAATAATTCTATATATGCAAGAGTTAAACCTACTGAAAAACTTGATATAAGTAAGAGTTTCCAGTTATTTAAAAATACTTATTTTCAAAATAAACCAGATTATAATTTAACTGAGTTAAAAGTACAAGACGATGGTTTAGGAGAAACCCATTATAAATATCAACAGACTTACAAAGGAATACCAATAGAAGGGAATGAAATTATTTTTCATGGAGGCAATGGTTTGATAAATTCTATCAATGGTAAATTCAAGGATGATTTAAATATCAACACTACACCTGCATTTGATAAGGCACGAGCTATTGAGTTAGCTAAAGCTTATTTTGAAGATAATACAGTTTTTGCGTGGGAGGATACTGCATTTATTCGTACAGCCAGACAAATATCAGAAAATGAAAATGTTGATTTGAAACCTAAAATAAAAACAATTGTTTCATTTTTGAAAGGACAACCAGTTTTATGCTATATCATTAATATCAGCACTTCGATGCCTTTTGATAACTATGATATATATATTGATGCAAAATCAGAAAAAATCATTAGTGCTTTATCTACTATTTTGGATGTAGATGCTATAGGTTCTGCACAGACCTATTACTCAGGCACACAAACTATAACAGCAGATAATACTGGGAGCGCATTTCGTTTATTGGATAATGGAAGAAAGATAGTTACCTATGACAAAAAAGGTGGCGGCTGGACTAATCCTACTTATGACATTTATGATGCGGATAATAATTGGGGACAAGTTCCTTATCTGGAAGATTTAAGAATTAATACTGGTGATGATGCATGGAAAAATGATTTTGAAAATCTACTTACAGGACCTGATGTCTTTTTTACTATTAAAAATGCAACTAACCAGGTGGTTTATACATCTGAAGTATTTAATAATTCCTATCCACCATATAGAATACCACTTTATTTTAAAGTATTGTTAAACGACCCACCGTACACTATAAATTTTTACGATGAAGATATAACTTCAAATACTTTTCTTGGTGGTTTTGCATTGCCGGGAGAAGCAGGTAATTATACTTACAATTCTATAGGACCAAATGGAGGAACATCCGGAAGTTACTCAATAGTTTTTAGAAAGAATCCTGTTCTGGATATACATTGGGGTATGGAGAAATCATATGACTTTTTTAAGAACAAGTTAAATAGATTAAGTTTTGATGGTAATGGAAGCCTTATAGAAAATTATACATATATAAAAGGACATTTTGCACCTAATGACCCATCAGATTATACAAATAATGCAGGAGCAGTTCCACCATCATTTTTTGGAAGAAGAATAATGATTTATGGACTTGGCGACGGAATAAAAAGTAAACCTGTTACAAAAACTGAGATATTAGGACATGAGTACACACATCATATCGTTGGTGAGATTTCTAATTTGATTGTAAATGAAAACTATCCAGAAACAAGAGCAGTAAATGAGGCTGTGGCAGATATGTTAGGAATCGCTATTGACAGATATTCAAATCCATCAACGTGGAATTGGAAAATTGGAGATAGTGTAACAATTACAAGCCCATTTATGCGATCATTAGAAGACCCTGGAACTATATTGTTACCACCAAACAGAAGAGGGGCAAGTTGTTATCTTGATTCAATATGGAGAGTAGATCAAGGTTTTTCCCCGGCCTATAAGTATGCTACAGTATTGGGACATTGGTTTTATTTATTATGCACTGGAAAGAGTGGTACGAATACCGTTGGTAATGCATATTCAGTGAGTCCTATAAATTTTGATACAGCTTGTTTTATTGTTTATAAAACATTAGACAGGTTAAATACGAATGCTTCTTTTTTGGATTTTAGAACGGAAGCTAATTGGTTTACGGCAGGATATTTTGGTTTGAATTCCAATACTCAACGACAAGTCTATAATGCATTTTATGCAGTAAACTTATGGAATACACCAGGAAGTGGAGCTGTTACCCAATGTCAAAGTATAACAGATTTAACTTCACCATCAGGCACCTTTGATGACGGGAGTAGCACAGCGGATTATCAAAATAATTTGGATTGTAAATGGTTAATTAAACCAAGTGGAGCAACGACTATAACTTTAAAATTTAATTACCTTAATACGGAAAGTGGAAAAGACACGGTTATTGTTTATAATGGCAATACTTTAACTTCACCAAGGATTGGTGTTTATTCCGGTACTACTTTTCCGGATTCTATTGTTGTATCCGGCAGTCAGGTTTTAGTTCGATTTAAAACAGATGCAGCGAATACCGCCCAAGGTTGGAGTATAAAATATACCTCCAATTCTTCAGCAACCAGTTCATGTAGTGGTTTGCAATCTCTTACATCAGCTTCAGGAACTATAACAGACGGAAGTGGTGCCAGCAACTATGTAAATAATGCGGAATGCTCGTGGCTGATTGCTCCACCAGGTGCTTCCAACGTTACCCTTAATTTTACAGCTTTTAATACTGAACTGAATTATGACTTTGTAACCGTATATAATGGAAATAATACCTATGCTCCTGTGTTGGGAACATTTTCAGGAACTTCTTTGCCTTCAGCATTAATTGCCAACAGTGGAGAAATGTTGGTAGTGTTTACTTCAGATGGAAGAACAACAGCTGCAGGATGGTCTTCGAATTATACTTCCTCAGGTTCATCGTATTGTTCCGGGACTCAAACTTTAACGACTGCAACAGGTACATTAAGTGATGGAAGTGGCAGTGTGGATTACCAGAATCGTTTGGATTGTAACTGGTTGATTAAACCAACAGGTGCTTCTTCTGTTACACTTACTTTTGATTCTTTAGATGTAGAAGATCCTCCTGTAGGATTGCCAGGTACGTACTATGATTATGTGAACGTATATGATGGACAGAATGCTAACGCCACTCTATTGGGAACTTATGCAGGCAGCGAAGTCCCAGCACCTATAACATCATCAGGAAACGCTCTATTTCTGGTTTTCCACACCGATGGACGTACCACCGCAAAAGGATGGAATGCACATTATACCAGTTCAACAGGACAGTTCTGTTCCGGTACTACTTCTTTAACTGCTGCTACTGGGACTTTTACAGATGGAAGTAGTGCCTCTAATTATCAATCTAATTCAGATTGCAGATGGCTGATACAACCTGCTAATGCTACATCTATTGAGTTAACCATTTCACCTTGTGACGTGGAGCCTGGTAATGATGGGATTTTAGTATATGATGGTGCAACGGTAAATTCACCGTTATTAGGTATCCTAACCGGTAATGTAATTTCCCGTACTTTTACATCAACATCAGGGCAAATGTTAGTTCGTTTTCAATCAGATGGACAAAATAATTATCCCGGTTTTTCTGCAACTTATACTGCCAATATTTCTCCGTTAGGAAGTAATTATTCTATAACAGGTTATGAATACTGGTTTGATGATAATAGCAACAGCCGCACCTTTGTGAGCACACCACATGTTTATGCTTATAATTTAAATACAGGAATACCTGTTAATACATTGTCAACAGGAGTACATACTTTAAATATCCGTTTTATAGATAATCAGGATAAATGGTCATCTGTGTTAAGTTCTTTATTTTATAAAGGCTTAGAGGATAATAATACCATTAATAATATCACAGACTATGAATATTGGTTTGATAACAATTTTGCCAGTAAAACAACAATTACTGTGTCAGCACAAAAAGTATTGAATTTGAATACCGGATTAAATACATCTGGTTTAACAACAGGTGTGCATGTATTGAATATTCGTTTTAAAGACAGTGGTAAGCAATGGTCTTCCGTATTAAGTTCTTTATTTTATAAAGGTTTAATGGATAACAATGCTGTTAATAATATCACTGATTATGAATATTGGTTTGACGATAATTATGCAGGAAAAGTAAGTACAACTGTTAGTCCTCAAAAGATATTAAATCTAAACACAGGTGTAAGCGCAACCTCACTGCAGCCTGGCGTGCATACTATAAATATCCGATTTAAAGACAGCGGAACACAATGGAGTAGTGTATTGTCACAATTATTTTATAAAAACGGTACTACTACTGCACCTGTGAATAATGTTTCTGCCTATCGTTATTGGTATGACAGAAGTACCTCAAATATCACCACCGTAATATTGCCATCGCCAGTAAATCCACACGAATTGGTTTCAAATATTGATGTATCATCTTTGGCTACTGGTGCCCATACTGTACATTTCCAATTTAAAGACTTAACGGATTCATGGAGTGGAGTGACAAATGATACTTTTAATGTTGTAGCACCTGTAAAAGCCAAATTTATTGCTAATGATACCACGCTCTGCTACAGAGGTACAGTTACCTTTACTAATCAAAGTACAGCAGCTGTAAGTTATCTGTGGAAATTTGGCGATGGGGATTCTTCTACTACAATGAATCCTTCTCATACTTACAATACTCCTGGATTTTATACTGTTACACTTATAGCAACAAACAGCCAGGGAGTAAAAGATACTTTAAGGAAAGTAAATTACATTAGTGTTACTGTGCCAAATGTAGGTGTATCTCCTAATGTTTCCATTTGTACAGGTACATCTACCCAGCTTGTGGCTACAGGAGCAGTAACTTATATATGGTCGCCATCCACTGGATTAAACAACACAACCGGATCAACAGTAACTGCAACACCCGGAAGTAATACTACTTACAGGGTAATTGGAACAGATCAATACGGATGTTTAGATACAGCATTCACCACCGTTACTGTTTCATCTGTATTACAGGTAGGATTGAGTGTTACTCTAACTACTATTTGCCAGGGTGATACTGTTACTTTAACAGCAAGTGGTGCAAATAGTTATACGTGGTATCCAACTACAGGATTAAATACAAGTACTGGAAGTATTGTAAAAGCTAATCCTGCAATAACAACTACGTACAATGTAATAGGAACTTCCACTTGTGGTTCAGATACAGAAAGTGTGACTATTACTGTAAAGCCTAAACCTACTACCAACGCAGGAAGAGATACAGCAATATGTACCGGAAAGTCTGTTTTATTAACAGCGACTGGAGCAACTACCTATGCCTGGAGCAATGGAGTAAATACGGCTGCTAATACAGTGACTCCCATATCCACTTCCAGTTATATTGTGACAGGAACTACCAATGGATGTTCTACAAAAGATACCGTACTGGTAAGCGTCAATCCATTACCGATAGTTAATATACTGGATGTAAATATTTGCCCAGGTGGCAGCTATACCTTTGATGCCGGAAATCCCGGTTCGTCATATTTGTGGCAAAACAGTACTACCAACCGACAATTGACAGCTAGTACCGCAGGTTTATACTGGGTGCAGGTAACCAATACATTTGGATGTGTAAAACGTGATTCAGCTACTGTAAGCCTAACCCCTTCTTTGGTTATTAATTTAAGAGATACAACCGTATGCCAAGGACAGCCTGTTACTTTAAATGCAGGCAATCCGGGAGCAACGTATTTATGGAGTAATGGAGCACAGACACAAAGCATATCCGTAAATCAGGGTGGAAGTTATTCTGTAATTGTAACCGGTAGTGGAGGATGTACTGGAAGAGATACTGCAATAGTAACAATGAAACCTTTACCTTCTACCAACGCAGGCAGAGATACAGTAATATGTACCGGAAAATCTGTTTCATTAACAGCAACCGGAGCAACTACCTACGCCTGGAGCAATGGAGTAAATACTGCTGGTAATACTGTCGCACCTATATCAACTACCAGTTATATTGTGACAGGAACTACCAATGGATGTTCTACAAAAGATACTGTATTGGTAAGCGTTAATCCATTACCTTCTATTAATTTACCTGATGTAAATATCTGTCCGGGTGGGAGCTATACCTTTGATGCAGGGAACATTGGTTCAACATATTTGTGGCAAAATAATGCAACGAGCCAACAGCTATCAGCCAATAGTGCAGGATTATACTGGGTACAGGTTACTAATACTTTTGGGTGTATAAAACGTGATTCAGCTGTAATGACTGTAAGTAATAATTTAAACATCGGACTTCGTGATACTTCTATTTGCTTTGGTCAATCTGTAACTTTAAATGCCGGAAATATTGGTGCAAGTTATTCATGGAGTACTGGTGCTACAACACAGACAATTACTGTTAACCAAGGAAATACTTATTCTGTATTAGTGACAGCGAGCGGCGGATGTTCTAAAAGAGATACAGCAGTTGTGATTGTTCTGCCTTTACCGACAGTTACTTTAAGTTTAATTGATACAGTTAGTTTAAATACAGCACCGTTTAGTTTAAGTGGAGGTTTGCCGATAGGTGGTAGTTATAGTGGTGCTGGAGTTACAGGAGGAATATTTAGTCCCTCTGCTGCAGGTCCCGGAATGCATGTTATTACTTATACCTACACTGATGTTAATGGATGCTCGAACTTAAAGAAGGATAGTATTTTTGTTCAGATTGTTACAGGAATTAAGGATAATAAAAACGATATAAATATTTCAATTTATCCCAATCCATCAAACGGAATTATCAAATTTACAATAGGTAATGTTAAGGAAGGGAATGGAGATGTAGAGATTATTAATAACTTAGGTCAACTACTTTATTCTGATAAAATTAGAATTTTTAATCTTTCTGAGTTTACTTTTGATATTAGCAACTTTGCATCTGGTATTTATTATTTAAAGATTATGATAGAGGATAAATTTAAAACGTATCCGATAGAGGTGGTGAAGTAAATTTTCTATTCTGAATAGATATTTTGCTATTAATTGGTTTTAGCATAGCTTACTTCATAAGCCTATATTTTAGAAGCTTATTATAATTACGGCTTAAAAATTAAAGTTCCAATATGATTAATAATATTTATAAAATAAAAGTGTCTTCCTATCTATATTTTTATTAATTAGTAAAGCTGGCTCAATATTAAATAAATGACAGTAGAGCTGATATGCATTCTAAAGAAGAATAGGCTTATTAAACAATATTAAATTGATTTTTTGCATTCAGCATTTTAGATTAACTTAGCTAAACCATGAAACTAATTTTATATACACTGATTTTTTTTTCAATTCATTTATTATATGCACAAGAGATTCATTTTTCTGATATAAAAAATAGCACGGTAACTTTAAATCCTGCACTTGTCGGAAATTCAAAGTATGATTTTAAAAGTCAGTTAGTTTATCGTTCACAATTTGAAACTTTTTCAAAAGCATATACCACTATCATGACTAATACAGAGATCTCTGTATTGGATAATAATACAGGTTTCTTTTGTTCTAAAAAATTAAATGTGGGTATTTCATATGCCTATGATAAAGCAGGTTCATTAAATCTTAATACTTCTCAGTTAAATCTATCTCTTTCTTACTCACAGTTCTTAGACAAGAAAAAGAAGAGCCAAATATTATTCGGATTACAAACAGGATATACATTCAGAACCATTGATTTATCTAAAGCTCAAACCGGCAGTCAATTCTATAATCAATACGAATCCATCTATTTGACAGATCCGGATATTTTAAAGAAAAGCAATTATTTTAATATTGCTGCAGGTATAGGGTTTGGAATTTTTCCTAACAAAAAAGTATCTATTTTCTTAGGTGGTGCTTTTTATAATCTAGCCAGACAAAATATTAGTTTCGTAAAAAATAAGGATATTAAACAGTATTTGAGATATACTACACAGGGCAGTGTAAACATCTCCGCAACAACTAAAGTGAAAATTAACCCATACTATAATCTTCAATTTGAAGGGCCTGCAAAGGAATACACTATGGGTTTGGAATGTTCTTATATATACAGCCAAAAGAAAAGAATTGACAATAGTATAATTTTTGGTGTGGCATATCGATACGGAGATGCTGTAATTCCAAAAGTAGGGGTTAGTTACAGAAATTATATTATACTCGTTAACTACGATATTAATATTTCCAAACTAGTAAAAGCAAGTAAATCAGTAGGAGCTTTTGAAGTAAGCCTTACGTTTAATAATGATGTATTTAAAAACAGAGAACATTGCAAGGATAAAAAAACTATTCCTTGTGTAAATTTTTAATTTATGAACAAATTTATCTTTACCATATTACTTTTATTAACTTCATCAGTCCTTATTGCACAAATATCAGAACCAACCGTTTCTACTGTTGATGGAAGACAAAGGATTTGTATTAACCAGGCTCAATTTACTTTAGAAGTTGTAATTAGAGTGCCAGCTGGATATCCTAAAGTTATTGATAGGTTTGTATTAACGTGGAGCCCGACAATTGGAGGTGCACAGCAGACCAGAACCATTCCTGGATCCAATAATCCTTCAAATCAATTTCTAATATTTAATCTTGCTAATTTCTTTAATACATGCATAGCAAGCCAAGAAGGAATTGTAAGATTAGACACCTATAATCAGGGTGAAGCAGTCCCACTGAATAATGCTTTTTTTCCAACCTTTCTTAATCCTCCAAAAGCGGATTTTAGTATAAGTGACAATACAATTTGCAAGGGCGGCCAAGTAACTTTTAGAGATAATTCATGTCCAGTAGGAACTATTACATCATACTTATGGAATTTTGGAAATGGAAATACATCAACGGCAAGCACTTCCATTCAAACATATAATACTTCAGGTACTTTTACAATTAGAGAAACAGTCACCAATGAATGTGGAAATGCTACAGCAACAAAAACAATTACTGTAATTGATCCTCCAGTATCTATCCCAAAAGTAGATTCGGGTGCGGTTACACCACTTACAGATCCAATAAAGGTTTGCTTAGGTTCAGGAGGATTAGTTAAACTTAATGGAATACCGTCACTCAATGAAAATACTTATGAGTGGGATGTAATATCAGGAAATAGCTCTGGATATAACTGGCTACCAGTACCCAATCATGATACAGCTAGAATACCTTACATACGATTTATTTTGGCAGGAAATTATACGATACAATTGACTGTCAGGAATGATTGCCCAATACCAGATACAACAACACTGAGATTTGAAGTAATAGATGCCGTTCAGCTAACTCTGAACCCACAACCAGATGTATGTAATTCCTTTAGTTATACGCCTAGTCCATATATAACCGCAGCGGTTTATAAAGTAGATAATGTAATTGTAAATTCATTTCCCATAACCTTAAACATAGGATCTCATACAGTATCTGCTACTCTTTCCAATGCATGTGGAACACAAACAAAAACAGATGCATTTGTTGTTTCTGGTCCACAAGACGTACAGATTGTATCGCCAGCCAATAATCAGACGGTATGCCAAAACAGTCCCTATGTTTATTTAAAGCCAAATATTGAAGGAGGAAGTTTTAGTGGTGGCACTATTGTAGTCAGAAATGATTCCTCTTTCTTTAATCCTGTCAATACTGGAAACTTCACGGTTACCTATAACTATGGAACAGGCAATTGCCAAAGATCAGCTAGTATCACTATAACTGTAATCGCAGACCAATTGTCGCTGACAGCCCAACCCGATGTTTGTCTTTCAATAAATTACACGCCTAATCCATATAACCCGAATGCTTCTTACAAGGTAGATAATACCCCTGTAAGTAGTTTTCCTGTTGTATTAAACTCCGGCAACCACATAGTAAGTGTATCGCTTACTAATGCCTGTGGAACAAAAGTTCTGTCAGATACATTTAATGTGACAGTTCCGCAAAATGTCCAGATTTTATCACCTCCGGATAATGAAGTGCTTTGTAAAAATACAGCACCCGTGTTTCTAAAAACTAATTTTAATGGAGGCACTTTCACAGGAAGTAATATTATTATAAGATCAGATTCCACTTTCTTTAATCCAGTGAACGATGGAAATTACCAGATTGTTTATGCTTATGGTATTGCTAATTGTGAAAGAAAAGATACGGTGAACATATCCGTAGTCTCAGCAAATCTCAGCCTGATACCGCAACCCGATGCATGCATTTCAGTCAGTTATAAGCCGAATCCATATTTCAATAGCGCTACCTACCTAATCGATAATATAGCGACCTCAATATTCCCGGTTAATTTAGGTGGTGGTCAGCATATTGTAAAAGCAAATCTTGTTAATGCATGCGGCAATTTTAATTTTGCAGATACTTTTACCGTGTTTTTACCTGTTAATGTATCCATTGTTTCTCCGTTAAATAACTATACCGTTTGTAAAGGCTCAACAAAAATTGCATTAACGCCTTCATTAGCCGGAGGCACTTTTGTTGGCAACAATTTATCCGTAGTGAATAATGTAACTTATTTTGATCCCATAAATGCAGGACCTGAAGACATCATTTACAAATATGGATTTGATCAGTGCGAACGTTTTGATACTGTAAGAATAAATGTAAATGGAGTAAGTTCAGTTGTACAGAATATCAGTGTCTGCAGCCACGATAATTTTATCACTTTAAATGGCAATCCCTCTGGAGGTGCATGGTCTAGTACAGATTGTCCGACATGTATTGTTGGAAACAACTTTTATATCTCCCCATTGAACGGGGTGAATGTTAAGGTTCCACCACCATCAGCAGATTTCAATATTAATCCAGTAAAAGGTTGTTCCCCATTGGCAATTCAATTTTCAGCTACTGATCCTTTTAATCCTAATAATAATTACAAATGGATTATAAGTGATTCTCCTGTAAATGATACAGTCATAAATCAATATGCATTTCCTGGGCCATTTAATATCTTCAATAATACAGATTCTACAATTCAGGTTAAATTAAGATTTGAAATTGATAATGAATGTGGTTTAATTAGCAAGGATACTCTTCTTAAAGTTTTACCATTTCCTACAGCATTAATTGGTTTAGATTCTATAAGAACAGGTTGCTCACCTTATCAATTAATTTTGACTAATAAATCATTTGGAGAAGTTGATAGTTGTTTCTGGAATTTAGGTGATGGTAGTTTCAAAGCAGACTGCGAGCGATATTTTAATCATACTTATTATGCACACGGAGCAGATACTGTATACCATATTACCTTAAATGTAAAAAACCAATGCGGCGTTTCAACAACTTCAGATTCTATAAAGGTAAAAGATCCCAGAATTAATGCATTTTATAATCTTTCAAAATATATAGTTTGTCCTTTTGATACTATACGTTTTCAGGATGCATCTACTCCAATTCCTTCTACATGGATTTGGAAATTTGGTGATGGGTCTTATTCCAATGAGCAGAATCCTATTCATGTATTTAATTCTTCCAATGATACATTTAATGTCACGTTATCTGTTTCGAATGGATGCGGTTATGATACTATTAACCATACTTTGGTTACATTGAAAGCACCAATTGTTGATTTTTCATTACCGCCATATGCTTGTCAGGGGCAACCAATTCAAAATATAATAAATTTATCCCCAACTAATTATTATAAATACATTTGGAATTTTAATAATCAATTTTATGACAGCACGCATTACAATCCAACACCCACGTTTAATATAGGCAATACAGATATTCAAATAGGATTAAAAGTGATTGATTTTCCAAGCTTATGTAGCAATACTGTTACAAAGAATCTAAACATTAGAAATAAACCAGTTCCAGATTTCAGGATTGATTCTATTACCTGTTATGGCAGAGAATTTGAAATTCCAAATTTTACAACAGATGCAAATAATTATGTTTGGTATTTTGATAACAAGTTAATCTACACCAATTTTACACCTACCATTTTATTTGATACTACCGGTGAACATATCATAAAATTAATTGCAGATTATAATAATACCTGTATAGACAGTTTACAAAAGATTTTTCGCGTCATGCAATGTGATGTTTATATTCCAAATGTATTTACACCAAATAACGATGGCAAGAATGATTATTTTACTGTGTATGGTGGTGTAAATGTAAAAAGAATTAATAATCTAAAAATCTTTGACAGATGGGGAGAAATGGTTTTTGATAAAAATAATTTTCCTCCCAATTTAGAAATAGAAGGCTGGGATGGTTCCATAAAGCACAAAGATAATTCTACACCTTTTAATACCGCAGTATTTGTTTATTCTGCAGAGGTAGAATTCATAAATGGAGAAAAAGAAATATTTAAAGGTGATGTAACTTTAATAAGATAGAACTATATTATTCTTAATAATTATCTTTAATAAATGAAAATCACAAGTATAAACTTTAAATTTAATAAATATGGCAATAATTGATCTAGTCCGTTGGGCACCTCAAGGAAATCAAACCATATATGCCTATAGGTTTCCTGAGACTAATCTTAGCACATATACTCAACTTATAGTGCAAGAATCACAAGAGGCAATTTTGTTTTCAAAAGGACAAATCGCAGGTAAATTTGGCCCAGGTAAACATACCCTAAATACGGAAAACTTACCTATTCTTAGAAGTTTATACGGTTTGCCATTTGGTGGAAAAAATCCATTTACAGCTGAGGTTTGGTTTGTAAATAAATTACAACCATATAATATTGACTGGGCTATTAACAGAATGGATATTCATGATGCAGACTACAACACAGGTATTCCCCTTGTTGCAAATGGCAGATATGGTTTAAAAATTACTGATGCTGAAAGATTTTTAATTAAGATTGTAGGTGCAAAAAATTCATTTGATCAAAATGATTTAACCGACCAGTTTTTTGGAGAATTTTCCACAAAAACAAAATCTACGATTTTACAGTTCATGATAAATAACAAAATAGGACTAAAGCAAATATCAGCACATTTAGATAATATTTCAGAACATTTAAAAACTATTATGCTTCCATTTTGGGAAAATCTTGGTTTAGAACTTACAAAATTTTACGTTACAAGTATAGAGATTGACAGTTCAACCGAAGCTGGCAGAAGAGTTTTAGATGCAATTTCAAGACAAAGTGCTCAATCTATAGGTGGATATACATGGCAACAAGAAAAGGCGTTTGATGTTGCAAAAGATGCTGTTGATGGTCTGTCTAATAGTAATTCTGGAATAATGGGGGCTATTGTTGCATCAAATATGATGGGTGGCTTAGGTGGTGCTGGTGGAGGAGTAATACAACCACAGTACAATCAGCCTACTTTTAATAGCACAAATCAAGTTCAACAAGGAGGTACAACACAACCTGAAAATCAAATTAAAGAAGTTTATTGTTCAAACTGTTCAAAGAAATTTCCAAGTTCGCATCGTTTCTGTCCTCATTGTGGTGACCCATATGATGCCTGTCCAAAATGCGGAACAGATAATGACAGAAGTGCCAAACGTTGCGTAAGTTGTGGAACTCAATTACAAAGTGAAATTGCGCTGTGCACTAATTGCAATACACCACTAGCATCTGGCAGTAGTTTTTGTGGCAATTGCGGCAAACAACAAGCAGATGACAAATGCACACGATGCAGTACTTCATTAGCACCAACAATTAAATTCTGTCCAAAGTGTGGTCAAAAAAGATAACTATTAAACTCTTAATATTATGAATGCTAAAAAAATATTTACGCTATTGCTGGTTCTATTTGGCGAAGCCTTAATAATTTTATGCTTTCTTCATTTTGGCAGAAATGTTAAAACAGAAATACTTACATTAAATATTGTAGTATCATCTTTAATTTATTGCTTACTATTTATTGACATTATTGTTCCATGGGTTGATTTTAAAGATAAATCACAAAAACTATTGGTTCAATAGGTTTGCGATGGTTTTTCACTTTTTTCTACATGATAATTGCTATTGGCGTAATGGTAGTATTCAATTCTTTTAAACCTATTGATTTTACAAACCAGATGATAATTCATGGAATTTTATTTTTCTTTTTATTATTAGGATTTTCTATGGCTTTTTCTTCATCAGATAAAGTTCGAGAAATATATGTTGAGGAAAAACAAAATCGAGATAGTATTGATGAAATGAAAAAAGCGACAAAAGAAGTTCAGTTAAAAATTGAACAAATGAAAAATATACCGACAGACATTGTTAATAAATTGAATGACTTGCAAGAAAATCTTCGTTTTCTATCACCTTGCAATAATAGCAATGCGTATGAACTTGAAGCAAAGTTTGTTGATGAAATGAGAGCATTAAACGGTTGTTTTTTTGATATCCCGATGAATCTCGAAAAAATAAACGACAACATTCAGAATTGTAACCGCACTTTAAAAGAAAGAAAACAAGTTTTTTCTAATTAATATAAACCATAAACTTCAAAAAGCATGAAAGGTAAAATTTTTCCTGAAACAAGTAATATTTTCCAAGATCAAGCGAAGATACTATTCAACTATTATCAGCAAATGGCTGAAAAAATAGTTCAAGAAGAGGAACGGATTGAAAAAGAAATTACGAATCTAGAAGAAGAAAAAAGCGTTTTAAATGAGGATTTGGCAAAAGCTAAATTATGGAAATGGCTGCTTTGTATTTTTGTAATTCCTTTTATCTACTTTATGATTAAAGAAAATGGATTAACAAAACAAATTACGGCAATTGATGAAAGGATAAATGAGTACAGAAAACTACACACTGAAATTTTCCGTGATTACAAAGTGAGCAAATTGGGCGTTGCGTATGTGCCAGTCGCTGACCAGATCAAATATGAAAATAAAAGTTTTATTGTTGACCATACAGGTATGGTTGATGAATCAGAAGTAAATTTGACAATGTCAAAACAAAATGATTTGTTAATTGAAACTATATCAGCTTTGGAAAATTTGTCTACCCAAGCTCCTTTAGTAGAAACATCTGTTGAAATTGAAGAAATTGACACTGCACAATATTCTACTTCAATGCAACAAATAAATCAACACGATTATTTTGGAAAACTAGAAAGGTCTTTGAGGACTATTTCATACTGCATGGATGATTTAGATGTTACTTCGGTTTCATTACCACTAGTTGCAAATGAAAGTAGTTATTTGAATTTTTTAAAAGAATTTTCCACAACTGAAGTTCCAGAAGGTTCTCCCGTTTTTAAGGTTTTTAATACAGAGAAACACAAGGATGATATTGCTAAATTTCAAGAACTGAACAAACTTAAAGACTCTCTTTCAAGACACACGGCTCAATTTGAAGATGTCCTTAGAGGTTTAATGGTTACAATGGCTAACTCTGTTCAAGCAATTTCCGCACTTAAAATAGCTTCTACTGATAAAATAGTATTTGAATCAAATAAGGTGCTTTATAAAATCTTAAAATCACCTTATAATCACTATTCGCCTGTATTAGAAGCGCCTGAAATTGAAAGGATAAAAAATGAAAATTTCAATTATGCCGAAGCGGTAAGTGATTATGTTCCCTTCCAATTAAAAGAAAGTTCAAAAGTTAGATACAACTTACTTTCAGATACTTGGACGGCAGAGGATGGAAGTACAACTAATTTTCCATTCGGAGTACATCAAATTCATGAAGAAATTGTTGCTCCTATTGTTCAAAATTTAATGAATGAGACAAGAATTGAACGGTTGAAGATATATAATCATATTAAAGATCAAAAAATTAGTTATTTAAACAAATGGCACCAAGATACAGAAGATTTTTATAGAGGAAATAGAGCTGAAAGTGCAGACTTAATCAATTTAATGCGCGGAAGCTTAAGAGATTATGTTGCAGCATACAATACTCTAACTTCACTAAAGAAAACGGAAGAAAGTATGGCTCAGTCAGATGGTTCACTAGATTCAACCGTTGTTACTGCTACAGTAAATTCAGCAGAAGTATTTGCGGCATTTGAATTACAATCAAAAGAATTCCAAAATGTACAAATGGATTTTGAGAGCTATATGGAACGTCTAAAAGAGGATATTGATGTTAAAGCTGGAAAATTTGAGCATATTGATTATTATGATGCTTTACTAAGAGATGGTAATTCAAAAGATATTGCAGTTGCCAGTAGCGAGGTGCATGAACTTGACGAAAGGAGAAAACCATTAATTACTGTAAATCCATTGTTTGCAAAAACATCTGAAATGCCGCCAAAACCAAATATTGAAGATATTACTTATGATCACATCTCCTTAAATTTACCAAGCATAGCTAAAAACACATTAAGAGAACTTGATGAAGATTTATTTTCTGAGCCAACTAATGTTGAAGAAAATAAAAGCATTGAAAATGTTAGCAATTCTTCTAATATTGAAAAAGTAGTTGAAGACAATATTCCTAATTTATATACTGATGAAGAAACTTTAATTTCCAGTGATGAAGGAGAGGTATCAGTTAAAGTAAATAAAGCAGAAGATTTGGAATCTGTTGAAATGGAAAGTGTTGAAGATAATGGAACAGATGACGAAGGATATACAGAAGAAGAACTTGAACAATTATCAGATTCTGAAATAGCAGAAATCATGAACGAATGGGGCATTGAACCTATGGAAGAATTTGACAAAGATGAAGCTATATCAGCAATTCTTGAAGCTCAAGAAAATGCAAACAATGATGAAGATGAGAACGATAAATAAGACTAATAATTAAACTCATTTAAAAATTTAAATTATGGCAACATTTAATTATACGGTAGATACAAAGCCAATGGCAGATGAAATCAGAAGCGTTTCACATCATGTGAACGCTACTACCGGTGCCGTTGTAGCAATGCAAACCGCTGTTATTTTCGCAGAAGAAAAAGCAGCCGACCATGTTTGCAATAATGTGAATAAAGGTTTTTATTCACTGATCCTCTCTCAGATTTCGCAGAAAATGGCTAAACTGCAAAGTGATGTTGATTCCCACTTAATGCTGCTGGTTCAACAGAAAAATGCTTTACTAAGCATTAAAACCAGAATGCAACGTGATTACAATATGATTGCAGGGCGATATGGTAAACTTTTTAATGGTCTTAATGCAAATCTAAAACAGAGAGTTTTTGAGTTAGACAAGCCAACAATTGATTTTGCAATCAAAGAAGTTGATAAGGTTTCTAACAGATCAAAATATCTGACAGCAACAATACCAATAACACAGCTGGAATCGATTTCATTAAGTCAGAGAATTCTGGCTTCAAATATTAAAGACAAAGGTCTAAATGTAATCAACTCCATGGGAAGTTTTCTTTTTGAGATGAATACTCAGAAAAAACTCACTGACCAAATTCTTATTAATGATAACAGATACACAGAAACTGCAACGATATACATTCCTGTTGTTATTTGTGAATGTAACAGAGATAAAACAGATAGTAAGGATATTGAAATAATAATTTCTGATGTTGAGTTAGATAAATTATCTAAATCTGCAATTAAGAATACAGCTTACTCTGAAATAAATCAGGTTGAATGGTCGCAAAAAACTATACCAAATTCTGAAATTAAAAGTGAATTTAGTAAACTAATTTCTTCATCCCACAAATCACAAAGGGTAAAAGATTTGGCTATGCTGTTGTTTCAGTCTAATAATTTCCAAATCATTTAAATTATAAAGATATGAGTTATACAAGAAATTATAGCGAAACGATTACAGTGAGAGGTTCTAAAACCGTTACTGTATCATATCCGAAATCAGAAAGTGGTGGAAGTAAATCCGTTACAGTTGATTACGTTGAGAATGTGCCAGTTGATGTTAATATTCATGTCGATACTAATCCTTTTGATAATAGTATTGGAAACTGTAATACTAATGTCAATTTACTTACCGGAGCAGTTGTTGCAACCGAAGCAGCACAGATAGTATCCATTGATAAAAACTCTAAAAAGGTTGCCAGTACAATCATTTCAGGTTTTTTTGGTTATATCCGTTCTGAAATTAGTCAGCAAGTAGCTGAACTAACACAGAATATTGATGCTCAATTGATGCACTTGAAAGAATTAGCTCAATCATGCCTTGAAAAGAAGAAACAAATGGAAGGAGATTTTAACAGGATTTCCAGTCGTTATGTTAAGATTTTTGATGATTTAAATAATGAATTATCAAATCGGGTCCATGAATTAGATAAACCAACATTTGTTTTTAAAAAAGAAACGGATAGTCAAAACAAAAGAACTTTTGAAAATGACATGGTAAATACAGCAGCTATTCTTGGCGGTGAATGTGGAAATTTGCAAACAAAAATTAGCACTTCAATTGCAAAGAAAAGAGCTTTAGACACATTGAATCAAGCAAAAGTATTTTTGTGGCAGCAGAAAAAGTTAAACAATACGATTCAACAATGTATGTTGAATGAGAATACTGATAATCAAAAATTTTCACCTGTTTGTTTCATTGAAACAAATAACGAAAAAAATCAGATTGGTAAGAATTTGTTTACTCCTTCATTTTTAACTGCCTTGCAAGACAACACCAAGAAAAGTGAAATAATTGAACTGTTCTCTGAAACTTCAAATTCATGGAGTGCTATACCCAAGGAATATAATGACAATTTGAATTTGTATTTTAACTCTGAGTTAAATAAGTCTTATTCTTCTGCAGACCAACATGCTTTAAGAGTCAAAGAGATGATTCAGAAAATAGCCAATCTTGGCTCAATGAAAGTAATTAATTTTCAAAACATTTAAAACTTAAAAATATGAATGAATTAAAAGAACTTCGTTTTAATGAGACAAATATCCAACTTAAAGATAATTTGGTAAAAGGCTCAATACTACCTGAAAAAATAGCTGAACTTGACAGAACAATTACAATTCAAGGTAACTCGGTTATTGAAGGTGCGGTTTATGCCCACAAACTAGAAATACAACAAGGTGATTCTGAAATTAGAGGTGCTGTTTTTACTCAACTTGAATTATATGTAAACAGTGAAGCAACGGGCAATATCTCTTTTAAAAAGAGTGTTGGTTCAGCTAACTCTATTGTTTCCAGAGCGCCAAAATGTAATATCATGTTTTATTCAGATATAAATGCTAAAAGTGTTACACTTTACAACGCATTTGTTGCTGGAAGTATTTATGCTGATGAAATAATTTTACAAAATTGTGTTGTAATTGGTGGCGTATTTGCAACCCAAAATATTGATATTACAAATTCAATTGTTGGTACTTTTAATACCCCTTCTATTAAAGCTTCTCAAGCAGTTTGGCTATTATTACCAAGTGCCTTTTCAATTGAGAAGATTGTAATTATACCAGGAACAAAATTCTTCAATTTAAGTTTAGCAGATTTAGGTTCACTTTATAAAGGAATGCTACAGACGACTAATTCCGGTAAAATTGAAATGAATCTTGAATTTGACGAAGTTAAAACAACTCTTACAAACGAAGAAACTCAGAAAACATTAAGGAGTTATACTGTAGTTGGTAAAGTTTTGGCTGCGGACTTATTGGATATGGATAAATTCCAAAACCACTTCTTACTTACCGCAGCCAGCTTAGGTTCTCAGCTTCTTAAAACGTATGACCTAGGCGTTAATTCTAAAGGAGAACCTGTTACTCTAACTTTTGATAAAATAAGAAACTTCTTTTTTGACATATTACTTGGTAAAATTGAAGTTCAAGAACTAAATGGAAACTTTGATATTTCACAAATAACAGCAAAATTTAACTAAACCATGCCTAACGCAAAACAATCATATTTGCAAAGCTCTAAATGCCAATCCGCAAACCAAAATTTGCAAAATAGCTTACTTTGAAATCTCGAAAAAAAATATTCCTTTTCTTTATAAAATAAAATTTTGCTTACATACAATCCTACAAATAAAAACGTTTTGACAAATAACAATATATATATTGAATATAGAATATCCCGCTTCACAAGAAAGAAGGACATGTGGTAGCATTGGCTAAAATCAAATGGAAGGATAGAGGTGATTAGAATTGTTTTGCAAATAATAAATTTAAAGTAGATTGACTGTTTTGTGTTATGAAAAGCCCCACTGTACTTAGCCCTAAACCATTACCTGCAATTTTAGCGGAAGAGACTATAAACAACCACTTAAGTACAAATAATGAGAATTGTAACCTGGAATTTAGAAAGGCTCATAAAGAGAAAAAATCAACTTTTACTAGATAAGTTGGTTGATATCAACGCTGACATATTAGTACTGACTGAAACTAATTCAATTATAAAACTCGAGAATTATACTTGTATTTCTACAGACCAATTACCGATTAACTTTGACAATATTAAGTATGCAGCCGGTGAAAACAGAGTTAGTATTCTTACAAAGTATAAGACAACAACACGACATAAAACTTTTGACAGTTTTACGACAGTTTGCACTGACATTGAAACACCTTTTGGACTGCTTACCGTTTACGGTTCTATTATTGGTGTTTTTGCAAATTGGCAACCACGTTTTGACAACGATCTTAACGGACAATTGGTGGACTTTGGGAAAATATTTCCGGGCAGACATGTTTGTTTTGCCGGTGACTTAAATATTACATTTTCGGGACGGCCATGGCCGAGTATCAAAGCCAGGCAAACACTTGTGGAGGCTTTTAAAACCTATGGACTAATAAACACGACTTCAAACATCGCTGATACAGTTGACCACATTGTTTTAAGCAAGGACTATGTACACAACAAGCATTTAGAAATTGAAACTTGGAACACTGATAAAAAATTAAGCGATCACGTTGGTCATTTATTGACTTTGACACAGTAAAACTAGATGAAAAACCAACTGCTAACAACAACACAACACAATTTGAAGGGCAGTATTTTGATTAAATTATATTTGTATATTTATGAGTGCAGGTAATCAACGTTTGTCTAAGTAAATTACAGACTTATCTTACCTGCCAAACCTTTTTACTAAGCCTTAAACCAATAAATAATGTCAGACATAAAAGAAATAACAGGAGCACTCATAAAATTTCGAAATGAAAGAGACTGGGAACAGTTTCATAATCCTAAAGACCTTGCCTTAGCAGTTAATGTAGAAGCCAGTGAGCTTTTAGAATTATTTCTTTGGAAAAATGCGTCCGAGGCTAATCCTGATAAAGTAAAAGAAGAATTGGCTGATGTATTTGCCTTTGCTTTTTTACTAGCAGACAAATATAAATTTGATGTCAAGGAGATTGTTCTTGAAAAAATCAAGAAAAATGGAGAGAAATATCCAATTGACAAAGCAAAAGGGACTGCAAAAAAGTACAATGAGCTATAACAAAGATTTTGAAATAAACAAAATTGCGTTCAATAATAATGGATTGAATTCTATTCAATCACAATATTTTGTAAGCGAAAATTGGCCTATCGTATATATTTTAAATAACAATGGCGTAAGACAAGCCTATGTTGGTGAAACCATTGATACTAATTCGCGAATATTCACACATTTGCAAACACCAAGTAAAAGCCATTTACAAGAAGCTCATTTAATTTCCAGTAAAAAATTCAATAAATCGGTAACATTAGATATTGAATCCAATTTAATAAAGTATCTGCATGCTGACGGCAAATACAAATTATTAAATGGTAATTTAGGATTGGTAAATCACTCTTATTACCAAAGAGATGAGTTTTATTGGGATATGTTTAAAAATATCTGGAATGGACTTATAAGTAACGGAATTGCTCAACATAGTCTAGAACATATCTCAAATAGCGACTTATTCAAATATTCTCCGTACAAGACTTTATCTGCTGATCAAAGAAAAAATTTGATGCTAATTATAGATGCCCTACTTTCTGAAAATAAAAAATCTGTATTAGTGGAGGGTGGCGCAGGCACAGGCAAAACCATTTTAGCTATATTTCTATTTAAGTTAATGCTAACATCAGATGAGGATTTTAATTACAGAGAATTCGGTGAAGACGAAAAGGAATTTATAGATAAGGTAAAACAATTAAAAATAAAGTTTCCAAATCCTAAAATGGGTATGGTTATAGCAATGGGTTCTTTTAGAAAAACTATTAAAAAGGTTTTTCAAAACATTAATGGTTTGAATTCAAATCTTGTTATTGGCCCTTCAGATCTGGAATATGAAAAATATGATATTCTATTTGTGGACGAATCTCATCGTTTAAGAAAAAGAGTTAATCTGGGCCCATACTTCGCAATATATGACAGGGTTTGTAATGCATTAGGACTAGACAAACTAAACACTTCGGAGTTAGCCTGGACTCAACTAAGGTCAAATAAAGTACTATATTTTTATGATGCTAAACAATCTATAAAACCATCTGATGTTGATGCTATTGATTTTGAAAATTTAAAAAATGCATCTAACTCTATAAGTGTCAAATTACATTCGCAATTCAGAGTAAAAGGAGGCAATGGATTTGTTGATTTTGTTAATAATTTATTAGACAATACTTTTAAGAACAAAGAGTTCAAATACAATGATATTAATTATGAATTGCTACTTTTTGAGAATTTTTCTGATTTCATAAAGGAACTTAGAGTAAAGAACGAAAAACATGAGCTTTCAAGATTCATTGCTGGCTATGCCTGGCCATGGATAAGCAAGAATGACCCTGATGCATATGATATAGAAATAGAAAACATTAAACTAAAATGGAACTCAACTGCAATTGATTACATCAATTCTGATATTGATGCACAAGAGGTAGGTTGTATTCATACCACACAAGGTTACGACCTCAATTATGCGGCTATAATTTTTGGACCCGAAATTAAATACAATCCAATTTCAAAAGAAATAGAGATAGTCAGGGAAAATTATAAAGACAGAAATGGTTCTGCAACAATAACAGATAACGCAATACTGAAAGACTATGTAATAAATATTTATAAAACAATTATGCTCAGAGGCATACTAGGTTGTTACATTTACGTGTGTGATGAAAATTTGCGAAATTATTTTAAAAAGCACATTTATTCATTTAATAAAAATGAAAATCCAATAATTGAGATAGCTAAGCCGAAAGAAATTAAATTAATACCATTTGAAAATAGTGTTCCATTATATTCCTTAAAAGTAGCTGCCGGCGAATTTAAATTCAATGACAGCTTCCCTGATGATAAATTCATTTTTGTACCAGAAGGTGTGAAAATTACACATGACCATTTTGCATGCGAAATAATTGGTAACTCCATGAATAAAATAGTACAAGACGGTCAAATTGCTCTGTTCAAGAAATATCATGGTGGTAGTAGAAATGGCTTAATGGTAATTGCAGAGTATTATGACCTTCAAGATATTGATTTTGGTTCTTCTTACACTTTCAAAGAGTATTACAGTCTAAAAGAAGTAACTGAGGAAGGATGGAAACATGAAAAAATTATACTTAAACCAAAATCATTTGATGCTTCATATCAAGATATTATAATTGACACTGATTCAATCAATGAAAGAACGTTTAATGTAATAGGAATATTTGATCGGGTAATTGAATGAAAATAAAGTATTAGCCCATACAGCAGTCACGCACTTTTGCAAAATCCACAAGCCATCACACGAGTCAAAGCTTGATATAGAGTTTGCCTGCATAACCTCAAAGACAATGCAATAGAGAGCATTAGTAACAGTTCTGACCTGACTATATCATATAGTTCTGTTCTGGTAAATGTTTGATTTACCATATACTAAATATAAAAATATAAGGTGATGAATAATAATGAAACTTACTTCTATATTTACATTTAGAAGACTCAAGGAATTTATTATTATAAATTTTCTATAAATAGGATAACCGTAATTGTAAATAATAAAATAATAATGAAACGAATAGTATTGATATCTTGTGTTTCCCGAAAGGGTAAAACCAAAGCAAAAGCAAAAGACTTGTATAAAGGATCTTTATTTATAAATAGTTTAGCTTACGGACAATCATTGAAACCTGACAAGATATTTATTCTTTCAGCTTATTATCATTTACTTGAGCTTGAGCAAGAAATTGAACCTTATAATGTTACTTTAGCTTATGTTTCTCCAAAAAAGAAAGAGAAAAAACCTTATTTGAAAGTTTTATCAAAGGAAGAAGCAGATATTTGGGGAAAAAAGGTACTGGAAGAACTGGGCAAAGTAGCAGACTTAAAAAATGACAAATTCATAATTTTAGCAGGACAAGCATATGTACAACCTATTCAAACCGGATTAGTAAATATCATAGAGCCATTAAAAGGGATTGGTTTATTTGAAAGATCTAGTAAATTAAAAGAATTAAATATATTTTCATAATATGGAAAAAGAACTTCATGGGCTATTTAATAATTTAATGCGATTTACTTTTCCTTTCGATTCAAAATTGCATCTTATTCCCGAAAATGGAATTTATGTGAAATTTGAAAAGGGCGAAATTTATAATGGTCTTGATAGGATTGTACGGGTAGGAACCGACACCGGAGAGAATAACTTAAAAAAAAGGCTGACAGAACATTTTATAACCGAAAATAAAAACAGAAGTA
This sequence comes from Sphingobacteriales bacterium, assembly GCA_016721245.1. GTDB lineage: Bacteria > Bacteroidota > Bacteroidia > Chitinophagales > JADIYW01 > JADJSS01. Next base: position 110,669 of record JADKIQ010000007.1, on the reverse strand, counting down.
TATTCCGAAAAAATATAGGACGTGCTATTCTCAATAAAGAAAAAAATCCTTATTTAAGATATTGGGAACTTGATATTACATCAAAAGCGAATAAAGAAAAGAATTTAAAACTAATTGACCTTGATTTTGAATCGAATTTAGAAAAAGAGATTTCAAAATATATCCAAACAAATTTCTCTTTTTGTGTTTTTAATGTGGAAACTAAAGAAAAACGACTTTTTTGGGAAAGTAAAATTGTTGCAACTTTAGCACAAGGAGAAGTTAAACCAAGTGAGAATTGGCTAGGAAATCACTCGCCAAAGAAGAAAATAAAGGAATCAGGTCTTTGGCAAGTACAAGGACTGAAAAATGAAATTTTAAGCAATGAAGAATTTAAGCAATTAAAGCAATTAATTACTTAAAAATATTAATTGACACCAACAATCTATAAAATTAGAACTCATTAACGCTAAGATTTAGATATATCTGCGAGATGTTCATGGATTTTGACCATTGCAAAAGTATCCAGTTTGCAGTATTCCAATAGATTGTTTCTGATTGATGTTATTTCTTGTTCAGTTTTGTTTCTTAAAGCAGGATATATAGCACTTGCCTCACCACCATTCTGAATTTCTAAATCGGAATAAGTCAATTCAGGTATTAAAGCGGGTAATACATACTTGATAGAATGTTTTGCTTTAAATTTTGGGTGGTAATACCACAATTTCTGAAAAGGAACCATCAGATCAACGATTCTTGTTATCAATTTATTTAATGAAGCCGAATATTCCGGAAAATCCATAGCTAAATCCTTTATTCTGGTTTTTTCAAAAGCTGCATTATAACATATTATACTACCCTTTTTCCCCAAATCAGATAACATCTTTTTTATTAAAGAGATTCTGGGGTCATTTATCCCATCACCTAAGAAATCTGTATGGTTTACTATAGAATTTTCATTTTCTTTTATATGAACGGAATATTGAAAAGGTACCATCTGATAAGGTCTTAGCTGATCAAATTCAGGCACGGCCATTTGATAGGTTTCAAAATCGAAATACTAAAAAGGAGCTGCAATTTTAGATAAAAAGTTACCAATCTGTTCTTTGTTTATTGTAATTTCTGTATCTTTTAACTTATCAATCTTCTTTGAAGAACGTTTGTCTAATTTATAATCTTCAGGGATTTCTTCAAAGGAATATATTTCTTTTTCCAGAAAATATATTTTGTCTTTTTTGTATAATAACATTACTGAATTCTCGGTGGGTATATCTTTCCAGCAATGATTTGAAAAGTCGCAGTCAAACGGATCAGAGCAATGCAAACCCACTTTTATGACTGGTTCTTTTTTTTCTGTTATTATTTTCTTTAATTCTTTAATTTTTTTTACTACAGCTTCTTGTTTTATTGTTATTCTGTTCAATACTGATTCTGTTGAAAATAATTGCTGTATATCCAAGTCACCTTGTCGTACATATTTATTATTCAGATACACTATACTTATGTCTTCGAGTTTTAAGCCACTATTCGTAATCACAAAATATTGAAGTGCAGCATCTTCTATATGATAATTTTTTACTTCCGTTGAACCTTTTACTTCATAAGCATACCATTTCCCTTTTTTTTTCACAAGAATATCAATTGCACAAAGTACGCCATCAAATTGGAAACATGCTTCATAGATTACTTTAATTCCATTTGCTATAAGTTCCTGTGTTTTTAAGACAGATTCCTGATAGTTAAATTTATCAACAGGAGAAGCATCAGTACCCATAGGGAATAATTGCCTGGCAATTTCTCCTACTCTTGTACCTGCATCAAAAATGGCTTGCTGGTTTTCATCAGCGGGATTGCGTAAGTCACTTTTAAATTTATGTAAGTATAATCTTTTTGTACACTGGCACCCCAGCATATATGTTGACTTTGATAAAACATGTTTTTCCATTTTTTTAAATTTTTATATATAGATATCCTTTTATTCACTTTTTATATTAAGCATAGTGCCCATTTTCTGAAGCAATAAGATGCTAACTTAAATTCGGATTTGCAGAGGGTGAGAGATTGCATTGATTTTATATTTTTATTAGCTTGATAGTTTCTTCTAATCTGTTGTAAATAGTATCAAAATCATCTATCCTGATATCTTTTTTCATCATTTCAGTTTTACAGTATGCTTGTGTTGACTTTTTATTTTTAATATCTACTTTTAATTTCTTCGCAATTAATTCAAGTTTTTCTCTTGATTCTTTATTTTTAGAGTTAATTCTAAATAATAGCGAGACCGAGTCTCTCTTTTTTGTATATGATTGAATTTCAATAAAAATATCTGAAATATCCAACGATAACTTTGGTACCATAGGTGCTTTTAAGTCTGGCTCGGACAAATATTTCACAAGGTCAGCGTTCCTTTTAATTAATTCACTTTTTATCAACTGTAATTTATTTTTAATATCAGTTTTGTTATTAATATCAATATACTCCTTTGTATAAGAGCCATCATTCTTTCTATCTTTCTGCTCTTGTCTTTCAGATTTAAAGTCATTTTGAATAAATTGTATAAATGATTTTATAGTATGTTTAGTGTATTCATTTATCGCGTCAATTTCTGTTTTAGCTTCTTTTTCGATAATATCCTTTAATATTTTTATGAGAAAACAATCCATTTCCTGCTTTAGTTTGTTCTCGTTGTTAACAATAGGTGTATTGGTTATAGCTGGAGCATCTGTTTTAATTCCCATTTTAGTCGAGTTAACTATTGCATTAGATTTTTGTTCTACAGAAATATTTGTTTCCTTCCAAAAAATATGTTTTTTAGTGCTGCTTTCAAGTTTCTTAAATTCTTTAATTAATGAATCATCTTTTGGAGTTATGTATATTGAATAGATTTTGTCATTATCTATCTTAAGTTCTGGTATTTTAGATAATTCAGTAATAGTTGATGTTAATTGGTCTTCTAACTGATTAGTTTTTTTAGCAGATTTCTTAATTTTATTCTCTATCAAAAAGATATACTCTACTCTTCTTTCATTACTTAAAATATTTTTCACATAAGATTCTTTTTGTGTGCCTATATCATTATTAATACATAGTATTACAATGTCAACGATCTGTTTTGACTTATCTTCTTCTTTAAATGCTTGTTCAAAGAAAATCTCATAATCATATTTTAATGCATTAAAATTCTCTTCTTGGATTTCTATCTGCTTTAAGAAGTTCTCTAAAAATTCAAATCCCAGACCATGATCAGCATATGGATTTAATAAATAGCCTAAAAATGCTGAAACATTTGCTTCGTTAATTGAACCATCACCGTTTGCTAAGATTTTAAATATGTTCATGGTTTTGTTTTAATTTAATGAAAAAATATCTTCTTTTGTTATTGCTTTTTCTTCTTTTACTTTTTGAAGTATGTTGTTAAATGCTTCTTGCTTCTCGCCATCATACTCTAAAAAATATGGTTCAAAATCTGCTATTTCATCTTCTTCCAAATCTGTTTCCAGTTCCAAATCTTCATACAGCAGCATATTCAGCATTTTTAAGGCTTCTTCCATTTGGAATAGATAGCAGTCGTAAACTTCTTCATCATTCTTCACGTCTGCCAGATCTGTATCAACAAGGAAAAACAAATCGCCGTCAATCTGTAAAATGTGTTTATTGCCATTGGTATGATAAATCAGCAAAGGAGCGTCACCTCTGTAGTTTAACTCCCAGACCAAACCGTTTATTACTAATTCTGTAAGAGAACCTGTGATTTCATTTTCTTCGCTGTAATGTTTGTTGATATAAACCCAAATTTTATCCTCCTCCTCCATAATTTCAGATTTTTCCGCTATTATTAACTAATATACAATTTCCTTTCAATAATCCATGTTTTATACCTGCAAATATTCACAAACCTTTTTCCAGTCATTGAACCGCTCACTTTTGAAGTGTATAAGTTCACCATCAAACCTATCAGCACCATTTTTATCATGCCGGTCATCTATCAGGTATTCACCTTTGCAAAGGTGTTTGTTGTGGCTTAATATCAATCGCTTAAAGGCAACTGTTCCAAGATGCTTCTTTACCCATAACAGTTTATCATGCCAGGCACTCGGATTTTCCCAGGGTGCTGTAGAGAGGATATACGTGTCATACTTCTCTGCGATACGATTATAGCTTTCTATGGCATCCGGCATCGGTTCCATTAAACCGAATATATGCGGTATGTCATCTTTGTTGTCTTTGTATTGTTCCAATATCTCCGGTTCCAGTTTTGGAAACGCAGAAACAAAATCTACCAATACACCATCCATGTCTATAAATACTGTTTTCTTATTCATTTGTTTTGTTTTTAATTTTATTAATTTGGTTTATCATCTTCCATCCATTGCAGCTGTGTAAAGAATGGTATTTGCCGCTGTACGCAGGCTCTCACCGTATGGCCGGTGCCGCCACCTTTCGGATTCTCAAAATTGACATAAAAGATAGCGGCGGTTGCCGGAAAAAATCCATTAGCTTTGGAGCCGTACACTTTCAGCACATCGCGTATCAGCAGTTTGGCACTTTCGGCATGCCGGTTTTTTATTCCTTTCAGGTAACAATCAACCAGGTATTTGTAATTAGGAGTTGCCTCTAATGTTTTTTCCACCAGCATATCCAGCTCTGCTTTAGGCAAATCTTCAAGACTAATTACTTTTGCATTTTTTATCAATCGTTTTTTGCCCATTCCCGGACTGGGCAGAACGTATTCCAACCGTGTTACGTCTACCTGAGCTACGCCTATTGCAAATGCTTCATCACTTCCGGTGGCATTTCCTGTTCGAAAGATTGTCTCCGGAAAGTTTGCAGCCAGTTGTGCTGCTAATACAGATAATTTTGGTGCATCAGCATCGGATAATTTGCGGGTGCCTTCCAGTAAGATGATTTCTTTGGAATGAAGTGTGAGCGTGTCAAGGTATTCTTTGTATATCATTTCTTTGTAGTTAAACTTATTACTAATTAGGGAGTTCTCTTCTTCTATGCTCAAAATCCCTAAAGCTTCCACTATTTTTAAATAATCATTTTCGGTTAATTCTACACCTACATCTTCTTTAAAGAGTGTCAGGATTTCTTCCAGATTACAATCTGTCTTAATCAGTTTCAGCAAAACCAGAATGCTCTTATTACTGAGTTTTTCCTGTAGTTCTAAAGGTAATTTGTTTTTTATCTTTTCTGCATCTTCATCGTCAAAGCAACTTTCCTTTTTCGTTTTGCTATATCTAAAAAGTTTCAGGCTGTTGATGCTGTCTTCTAGTTTTCTTTTCAGGTATTCCAGTTGATTACAGAATTCATCAAACTTTTCCAGATTTTCCGTAGTGATGATAAACATATTGGAGCGCATGGCAATTTCCTTGCTTAGCAGGTTTATTTCATCTCCAAGTTTATACAATGCACTTTCCGGCTGATACCATTCCATAGGTTCTTTCTCTTTATCGCGCAACTGGTAATTAATAAATAGTTCTTTGCTGAGCAAGGTTTCAATAAATAAACTTATTAAAACACCTGACAGATCCTTGTTGCGTTGTCTGGCGTATTTAAAGAAACGGTCTTTATTGACGTATAAATTAATCATTGGATTTTCCGATAGCCAGTCAAGGTAGCTTTGCATTAATGCCTCCTGAATTTGGGTGTTGAATTTGGAATTGTTTTCCAGCAGCGTTGCTGTAAATAAGTGTGATTCGTTTTTGTTGATGGTCATGGTGTTTATTTTTATTGTGAATCTATTTGAATCCTATTTTTGCACGGGAACTTCCGGTTTTGTATTGTTCCTGTTTGCAGGCATCTACATACCAGGCAATATCCGGATAGGAGCCGTTTAACACATGGTGCATGGTTGCCTTACGTACTATGTTCTGTATGACGCCACCACTGAAATCAAAATCTTCTGCCAGTATCCATAATTCATTGTCATTTAAGTTGGGCAGCAATGAACGATAGATTTCATAACGCGTGGATGGAGTGGGAACGGTTAATTCCAGCTTAAATAAGAATCGTCTTTCAAATGCAGTGTCGATATTATCCGTCAGATTGGTGGTGGCAATCAGGATGCCTTTAAACTCTTCCATCTCCTGCAGGATTATGTTCTGAATCTCATTTTCGGTCTGTGCCACAGCTGAACTATTGCTATCTTTACGTTTACTGATCACTCCATCTGCTTCATTAAATAACAGTATTGGCGTTGTGGTTTGTTTTTCTGAATACTGGTAATAATCCAGAAAGAGTTTTTTAATTTTCTTTTGTGATTCGCCAAACCACATGCTTTTTAATTTACTGATATCCACCCGGTAGATATTTCTTCCGGTTGCTTTCGCCAGCTGCATAACGGTTTCTGTTTTTCCGGTTCCGGGTTTACCATGCATCAGTACTGTAATGCCTTCCGCCATCTTGTTTTCTGCCAGACGGGTTTTGATTGTCTCATAATTATCCGTTTTCAGGGTATTGTGAATGAAATCAATAGTTTTTAAATCTACATCATTGTAGTATAAATCTTTTAAAGGTATTTTATCATAATGGATTACACATTTTTCCTGTTCTTTGTTGGTTTCATTTTCTATCAGGATTAGATAGGCGTCCTCCTTAAATAAGAATATAGTACCCTCTTGTGTAAGCTCTATCTCTATATCATTTTTCCAGGTTGCCGGAGTGGTCTTCAAAATATTCCGTTCAAATAACACTGTCTGGTTTCTAAGTACCAGGGATTTCGCTAAATCAAATTGCCTTTTTCCATCCCAGAATATATCGTTTAACCTATTCATAAGAGAATGACAGCAATCTCCTTCATAATACATTATTACTATATATAAAAGAAATAATTTTAATTCAAAATTCACATGAAGGGTATCCAGTTTTTCTGCAAAATAGATATGTTTGTTTTCCTGTAAAGCTTCACTGATCTGCTCTTCCACTTCATCAAAATCAATTTCCTTTGCTGTGTATTCTTTTATAATATTTCTAAGGTGTCTTAATAATGACAGGTTATCTATTATGGGTTCTGACTTTTCCGGTTCTTTATCCGTCAAGATGGATTGGACTACATTTTTCCTGAACCGATAGGTGAAATTAGCTTTTTGAATGTTGTCATTATCCAGTGCAATTAATTTTTTCTTTACCAGATTCGTTAGAAGATATTCATAAGGCAACAGTTCCACAGCATCACATCCGAGGTGGTGGGCTACATCTTTAACATCTACATGATATCCGTTGTCAAAAAATAATGAAAATAAAATGGCAAAAAAGACAGCTTCATCTGCTGTACAGTTGAATTTTTCCTGAATACATTTTGTGTGTTTTTTAACGGCTGCTTTCGTTAGATTGTCAATCTTTCCTTCGTGTGTAGATGATGAAATCCGGATAATGGACTGTAAAATAATATTTGAATTCTTTTGCATATTTTTAAATTTTGAAGTTATCAATCAGGAATTACAAAATAGCTTACTTCTACGTCAAAATGTGACGTCGTGCTTCATAAATGTCCATCAAAATGATTTACATTTTAAAATGTTAATCCTGTAAAAGGTTTGTCAGAAATAAAACGCCCAGGTTGTTTTATTGATAATAAAACACGGGTTCAAACCGGTTTGCTGCTGTGTTTTATTATACTGCAAATATACAATCTAAAAGTGTACATTACAAGTTTTTACCTTATTGATATTCAATGCATTACAGTATATTTATTTTTGGTGTACTTAAATTTCATCATGCATCAATAGCCAATATTTCCATACATGATAACATTCAGAAATGACCTGTAATATTTCAGCGGCATACTTTGGCGTAGTGCTAGTTTATCTTTGTTTCTTCTTCATTAAAATATACTGATTATGGAAAACGTAGCACTACAACATCATGAAATGAATCTGTTTGAAAATGGTGGTTCTTACATCAATTGTAAAAGAATCTATTTCTCGTACTACAAAAAAATACCGAATGTAAAAGTCATAAAGAATATCAATGAAACATTGTTTTACAAATGGCTGGATACCTATTACGGAAGTGAAATTTTAAAGACACATTCTTCCCAAATATACAGCGTCCGAAAGAAAGGAATGCGCTCTGTAAATACCATTTATTTTTTAAGCCATGAACTCATGATAGATATGGAAGATGGCCATGTGGTGGTAGCGCATCAGGAGGAACAGGAAGCAGCTGCTCTGCAAATCATTCAACAACTCAAAAAGATTATAAGGCATCAAAAGACGAAACATGAGTTTTGTCTGATTTCATCTTCTTCACATGGGCTGCATACGTATGAGATAGATTTGAAGAAACCCAAACTGGATTTGAAGAAACATTACAATGATGATATAGAAACCATGCATACCACTACTTTAAAATGTCTACGGCAGAAAAATAAAAGCGGACTGATTTTATTGCATGGTATTCCGGGAACCGGAAAATCTACCTATATACGGTATCTGATTCATCAGTTGAAGAAGAAAGTGATTTTCATGCCGCCTAATTTTGCGAAAAGCCTGGAGGCACCGGAAGTTACGCGACTGCTGATAGAAAATGCCAATTCCATTTTTGTGATTGAAGACGCGGAAGACTTGCTGGTATCCAGAGATCAGTTTAAGAACTCCAGTATCTCGATGCTGCTTAACCTGACGGATGGATTGCTGGGTGAAAGTTTAGGGATACAAATCATTGCCACGTTCAATACGCATATTTCCAATATTGACAAAGCTTTGCTGCGTAAAGGAAGACTGATTGGTTTGTATGAATTTAAACCATTGAGCATGCAAAAATCTAAAGTACTTCTTGAAGAACAAGGGGTTGCTGATACAGAAATAAAACAGCCAATGACTTTAGCTGATATTTACAATACGGAACAAAATGAATTTACTCTTAATACAAATAAGCGTACAAGTATTGGATTTTCGAGTGGTGTTAATTAGGATTATTTTAATATATTAGAGTGATGGAAAAGCAAGAAGAAGTAGTTATCCAAAATTTACTAAATCAGGTAAATTTAATTTCAAACATTATGATAAAATTGCTTCACTGACTGGTGAAAAATTTAATATTTTCAGTATAATGAGCATGGAAAAAAATGAAGTATATACTCATTCTGCTATAATTTCAGAACTGTTAAATCCCAATGGAAATCATGGGCAAGGTGATCAGTTTTTAAAATTATTTATTGATATAATTAATAGTAAAATAGAAGCTGAAAAAGGAGTCAATATAGAAATTCCATATTTATCTGCTTCTGTATCAAACAAAGAATATACCATTAAAGAATTCTTAGATAAAATACCAAGTGGTGGCAGGATAGATATTTATGTTACCAATAAAAAACAAAGCATCATAATTGAAAACAAGATTGATGCAGAAAGTCAAGAAAATCAGCTACTTCGTTATTATAACTATGCGATAAATAAATATGGACGCGATTTTTGGTTAATTTATTTACAAAAGACTGAAGATAAACATACAGATGATGACTTAGATTATAGTTGTGGCATTACAAAAAATCTTTTAAATTCAATTGCTACCAAAGAGAAAGTAATAAAAATTACATATGAGTATGAAATACTACAATGGTTAAGAGAATGCTTAAAATATACATCAAATTTACCTATCATCCGGGAAACCATTAATCAATATATACACTTGGTAAATAAAATCACAAATCGATCAAATAATCATCTTATGGCAAACGAAATATTAAATTTGATAGCGAAAAACTCTGATTTCATTAATGCTATTGAATCATTATATGAAACAGCAGGATCAGACTATATTAATTTGAAGAAGGTACTCATTGATACACTAATGATAAAATTAAAAGCAAAGGCGACATCGCATAATTTGATTTTTAGACAAGAAGGTGATTTTAGTAAAAAGAATCTTGGTTTTTGTTTTTTAAAGGATTGGAAACATTGTGTTTGTTTTGAGTTCTCATCCAACAATTATGAGGACTTAAAATATGGTATATGTTTGATAGACAGTGAAATGGTTAAAGATGATAAATTTAATGAGCTTGTAATAAAAAACTTTGATGATTTTAAATACGATAAGAGCGAATATTGGGTCGTGATAAATGATTATAAAGAATGGAACGACATTCAATGGTCTGAATTTGTTGATGATAGTGCAGCAAATAAAGTATTTGATTGCGTCATACAAATAATCAATAAACTTGAAAAAATTGAATCGTTAAAAATCTAAACTTATTACAATACATTACAATATTAGATTTTCCAACCGACATTATGTCTTTTTTAAAGAAAAATCATGAATGAAAAAATAGTGCATAATTTATCAAAATATTTGGATATTAACTTGGATAACGAAATTCAAAAGATATCTTATTTAAATTGGTTGCCATGGGTTGGTATAGATTACTGTAATTCTAAAAATAAAATATTATTAGTTGGAGAAAGTAATTATGGTGACTCCGAAAGTAGTTTAACTGAACAATCTATAAATGTAAATTATTCAAGAGAAATTGTTGCAGAAATGCCGATTAACAGATGGTATTATAAAAAAAATAAATTTTACCCGAATCTTCATAATGCTATTATTGGCCATGATAAATTTAATACAATCCCTTTTTGGTCTGAAATTTCATTTTATAATTTTATTCAACAATCAATGAACTACATTGGTAAACGAAGGGAACAGCCAACAGCTACTGATTTTGTAGAAAGTTGGCAGATATTTTATAGGCTAATAGATATTTTGAGACCGAACACAATTATATTCTTAGGTTTAAGCTCTGTTATCAATTATCAAACCGATAACCTGAATAAATGGCAAAAAGTTAGTTTTAATAAACTTAATAAGGTAGGAAGTAACTATCCAAGAATTATTAAATTAAATAATAAGGAAAACCATGAAGTAAAAATAATTTTCATTAGACATCCAAGCCAGTATTTTTCACATATCAAATGGCATACATTCTTATCAGAACAAATTCCCGACGAAATTAAATGGCTAAAGTCTATTGTAATCTAATTGCTGTCTTCTGTATGTTTTTTAATCAGCATTATGAATAGCTACCAAATCTGGAAAAGAATAATAATTGAAAGAGATTTACAGAATAATTAGTTTTGAATATTTTTTTATTCAAAATTTATCCATTATTAATGAAAAAATATTGAATTTGTAATTATTTCTTGTATCTCGTCAAAGCATTTTTTAACCACTCCTTATGCTTCGCTTGCAGAGCTGCCGGTTTGATTACTTTTACTTCTGCTCCATAACTCAGGATTTTCTGCATCAGCTCGTGGTTGAGTAACAGATAGTATTCGAACTGTACTTCTTTGTCGTTTGTGAGTATTTCTTTCTGGGACCAGTGAAGGGGAAGTGTCCGGATGTAATTCGCCTGGAAAGGTGTGAAGCTCAGTACGACTATTTCGCGGCTGCCATCATCATCTATGATTCCTATCATTCTGGAGAAATAAGTGACCAGGTCTATGTCTTTATTTGTTTTGAATTTTTTGTCCGTCAGCTTTATATCTACAATCCTGTCCACTCCGAATTTAGTAATTTTTGTTTCACCCTTTACCAATCCAACGGCATACCACCTTCCCTGAAATTCCTTTAAGCCATAAGGATGAAAATTAAATCTATCAGGTTTAGGTTCGTAAAATTTATGATAAGTCAGTTCAACAGATAGCTGATGCTGAATGGCATCCAACAAGACAGGTATCCACTCTATGCCTTTCAGGTAATATTCTTCTTTTAGTATAATGGCATTTGATTCCTGACTGATTTTGGAGAACTCCAGTAGATTCGCCTGCAGGGACATGTTTTTGATAAACTGTATGATGGTGTCTGTGGAGGTATTCTTTTCTATGTAATACCCGCGCTGTTTTTTATCATACACCAGTTCAATATTAAAATCTGTTTTTAATTCTTCCATGTCGCGTTGCAGGGTGCGCTCTGACGGATTAATATCAAAGCGTTGGAGATAATTATATATCTCGGTAAGTGCCGGGTATTTTGAGCTCTCTACCTTGTTGAGGATTAATTCGTATCGTTTTAATTTGTTTGTTACTGACATTTTTATTTTAAAGGTATTGTTTTAGTACGACATATTATGACGTAGCTAAGATTTATATTTGTACTGACAAAGAAATTACTTAAAAATATACTATGAAAAGAACAGCCAAACAAATACAAGGCAGACCACACGTATCGCCGAGAACTTTTTTCGATGAGGGCTGCTCTGAATTTACCAAGAAACCGTTTAATTACAAAACGGACCGGTTAATGGAATATGTAAAATCGGGATACAGTTTAAAGAAGTGGATTATCGAATACCGGAACTATTACGATGACGGCAACCATGAACACATGAAGGGTTATCTGGAGCAGGCACTAAATACCTATATTCATTTTTTCAAGACCGGTGAGGCGAAATTCTTTTATGGTGAGAATCCTTATTCTAATATCCTACAGGAATTGATTCCATTACTGGAGTCATCCATAAAAGAGGCAATTGAAAATGCACCCGGCTATGCACCGCCTAAAACTAGAAAACGGGGCAATAAAAGATTCAATATTGTAAAAATAAAAGCATTGATTGACAGTTATATTCATGAACGTCAGGATTATGCAAAATTGTCTGCAGCATTGGACATTGATTTTAATACGGATATTACCGCTCTTTTGGATGAGAGAGACAGAGCGGAGAAACTGGATTACCCGAACAGTTATATTCATTTAAAATCGCTTTTATTGCAAAACTTCTTTTTTGCCATCAAGGAAAATTATTATACCGAGTTATATCCGCAGATGGGTTGTTCTAAAAATCAATTTTACTATCTGAAGCTTTTTGCAGATAAAACAAAAGATAAAAGCAATGCTTTCAAAAGAGAGGTGGCAATTGATATTGCACTGGAACTGATTAAGATTATTTATTTTAAGGGGAAATATAAACAGGGGAATAAATAAATTTAACTGCCCACTGTTTACTGTTTATTAATCTATTACTTTATTTGTTTTTTTATAAATTTTTATTTTACATCCATTTTAGATATTGTCTTTTGTTCTCTGTACCTTTCAAATTGGTATTTTCAATTTTTTCAAGACCATTTACCTGGTCAGGATAAATAATCAGGCAATCAATTATATCACCCTGTATTTTATTTAATTCTTTATAAACACTTTTTAATCGTGCATAGCCACTTACCTGTCTTATGTCTTCTTCATGTTTACCATAAATATATCTTGATCTGTATTTAGCATCAATTACCATCTGGTATTCTTTGGTGTTGAGCACAAAATCTAATTCATTGCTGCCATCTGCTATAAATTGATAAATTACGTCATTGTAAAATTTATCCCTTAAAATACCCAAAGCATATAATTCAAAAAGTTTGCTCATATCAATCCAAAAAGGTGGTGTTTTTATTACTTTCTGATTTGTATTTGAAATATTATATCCAAACCGCTGCAGAATAAGTTTGGCAATGCGAATAGCCTCTTCGTATTCTTTATATAATGCATTAGTATGTGATTGCTTAATTTCATTTAATTCAATCTCATCAGAAACCGTTTCAAATGCCGGGGAAATATAGTTAAATGTGTTATGTAATTCTATTGATTTTGAGCTTTGGATGTAGTTTGGTAAATACCGTTTAACAAAAACTAATGTTTTCTTCAATAAGCGATTTTCTTTGTTGTTTAATCCAAATTCTTCAAAACTACAATATGTAAACAGGCTCTTATTCTTCATCAGGTTTTGCTTAATTGTTTTACCAACTACTACCTTGCCTTTTACTTTGCTGTTCAGATTTTGTTCTATTTTATAATAGGATTTTTTTAATCCTTTTCTAACGATTACTTTTAATATTGACAAAAACTCCACAACTAAAAACGGGGTGAGTAAATCTTGTTTTTGTTCAATTTCAATTGGAGTTTCATCCCATTTGACAAAAAAGAGTTCTTTTATTTCTTTGCTTATTTCAGGATGGCGGAGGGAAGAAAAAAGCATTTTGATAAAGTCAATTTCATAAGATTTCTCGACTTCCTGCTCATTCTTAATATTTAGTTTGGGTTCTATATAAATTGCAGTATTTGGTTTATCTAACCAGTCAAGACCTATAAAGTAAGTTGCTTCCAACTTATACGAATCATCGGTTTGCTTTATAATCGTATAAGAAGGCATATCTCCTCTTTTTTTAGGGAAGATAAAAGTGTAATAGTTTCCTAATAAGAGGGCTGACTCCTCCTGGGTTAGAAGATCATTCTTGTGTTCACTATATTTTATAATATTACACGACAAAGTTCATGATTTTTGTTTTTATGTATACTTTAGCATTTTCCATAAGTAATCCATCTTTGACATATTCATTTAACAACGGTGCAATTTCATATTGAATCTTTAATTTCAGTTCATTTTCATCTTTTACAATAAAATAACTATGGCCTATTTGAACATCTTCTTTGTTGAAATCAGGTGCCAGATAATCTTTTTCAAAAAGGATACTTACTAATTTAAAAAGTTCTTTTGCTTTTTCATTAGTAATTACATCTTCATTAGGTAATACATTTTTAAATGCGAATCTTCTTTTTATAGCATAGTCAATATGACCAACACTTCTGTCTGCGGTATTCATGGTGCCTATAACATATAAGTTTGGCGGTACTATTATTGTCCTTCCTTCTCCCTTAATTTCATACATACTTTCTACCGTATCTCCTCTGTATTCTAACGCATAGATTAACTCCCCTAATACAGATGGTAAATTAGCTCTGTTGATTTCATCTATAATCAGAACGAATTTTTTTAATTCAGTTTTTGTTGACGGAGAAGACTCGTGGTTGCCAAATGATAATTCCGTTAAATGATTTTGGCTATCAATAAAGTTCTTATATGCTATAGTTGCAAATTCACAGAAAATCTTATTTTTTGTGACAAATTCAGGAACTGCTGAATTACCCACTTCACTTGTAATACCTCTAACAAAATCCTCATAGGAATAGGATGGATGGAATTGAACCAATTTAAACTGATTGCTTTCTTCCAGCTTTTTTTTCTGAAGCTTTTTATCCGGAGTTAAATCCTCAAAAATCATAACTTCTGCTATGTCTTTAGCGGTATATGTTTTACCTGTTCCCGGAGGACCTTGTAATATGATCTGGCTTTTATATTCTAAAAGCTCAGTAAGTTCTTTTATTTTTTCGAGTTCCATAATATTCTTTATTTCACCTGACAAAGTGTTTTTTACTAATTTATAAAATGTATCATCCTTTAATTTAAGAATTGTGTCTTGTATGAAATCAATATTTTCCATAATGCCAGGAATTGATAGCCCATCTGTATTACTGTTTTCCCAACTGTCTATAGAAAGACGTTGACCGAATTTGCCATCAAATCCATTTGTATCAGTTAAATCCTCAAAATAACATGGTGCGTCAGTATAGGTTATAATTTCACCATTTTCATTTTTTGTTTTATTGTCTACTTGTTCTGCAAGTGTTTTTTCTTTAGTACTTTCAATTTCACACTTTATAAAAGTGCCATATGCATAATATCGGTTTTCATTAAAAAGCAAAACTTTGTCTCCTTCTTTTACCTTTTTAGCTTTATTTAGTTGTCTGGAAACAACAGAATTTCGTTGTATACCA
This sequence comes from Sphingobacteriales bacterium, assembly GCA_016721245.1. Lineage (GTDB taxonomy): Bacteria > Bacteroidota > Bacteroidia > Chitinophagales > JADIYW01 > JADJSS01. Next base: position 95,087 of record JADKIQ010000007.1, on the reverse strand, counting down.
TATTGAAATTGCATTACAAAAACCGAGTTCTCTAAACAGAATTCAATCTTTTCTTTTTCAAGACCATTCACTACCCAATACTGAGTTTCACTATCTTCAACATCATACTTGCACATCAAGCAGTCATACAACTCTTTGATACCAATTACTTCTGTTAAATCTTTTCTTCTATTGTCTTTTGCTAAAATAATTGCAATCGTTTTGTCCTTTTGGGAGCTTCCTCTACCTAAATATTTTACATTTTCAGGTTTGAACTTTTGTAACAGTAAAGAGTCACTGTTTTTTATTTCATTCAATTGCAAATTTCATTATCAAAAAATAATGAGATGTTATATGTGCCCGCAGGAACTTCGGATTTGTTATCATAAATAAATATACCTCTCTGGTTTTTTTTGTTTTTGTATGCATTTGTATCTAAGAGCATCTCTTCTGTAAAGCTTTCTTCCACACTTAAAGGAAAAAAAGCTTTTGTTTCCATTGCTGTTGAGCGTGTGGTTTTAACAATTAAGTCTACGGTTAATTTAAAATATTTAAATCTTACAAGGTCTTTAATTGATATATCAAGATTGTTACTTAGGATATCAAAATTTAGACGTTCATCAGGGGTGCCGATATTAGCCCATTCCTTCGCTTTCCATAATTGTATTTTACCATTTCCAATCATAAATACATAATCATTCACTTTCAGGCCATTAAACCATTTACTATCCTTAATGGCATGATAATAACCTGCTTCCAATTGCTTTATATCGTGCTTATATGATATTTTACCAAAAAATACATTCATCGCTTATTATTTATTTATGTTTATTTCTTTAAATTCTTCTTCCTCGTCAGGTAATATTACATCTTCTATATCCTCGAGTAATTTTGTTGTATTATCTTGAGGTAGTTCCTGTACATTTTTAAGTTTCCTTTCAATAGCTCTTGATCTTACACCGGCTGATTCAATTACATTGCTAGCTTCGTCCAGTTTTTTCTTGGTTTTTTCCAGGATAGTACCAAATTGTCCAAACTCTGTTTTTACTGCTCCTAATAAATCCCAGACTTCACTGCTTCTCTTTTCTATCGCCAATGTTCTAAAGCCCATCTGTAAGCTATTCAGTAGTGCACTTAGTGTCGTAGGTCCGGTAATAGTGATTTTATAATCTTTCTGCAACAGTTCAAATAAGCCCGGTGTTCTGAGTACTTCTGCAAATAAGCTTTCAAATGGTAAAAACATGATGCCATACTCTGTTGTATTTGGCGGGTCTATGTATTTTTCTTTTATGTCTTTTGCATTTTTGATGATGCTGTTTTTAAATGCTTTACGCAATATTTCAATCTTTTCCGGATCTGCGTCATCATACGCATCATTTAAAGCTTCATAATCTTCTTTTGGAAATTTAGAATCTATTGGCAGCCAAAGTGTTTTTTCCAAGTTGTTACCATTTGGCATTCTGATTGCAAATTCAACCACGGCACCTGAACCCACTTTTGTCTTTACATTTTGAGCATATTGATCGTTGGTTAATAAATCTTCCAGGATACTATGTAATTGATATTCGCCCAATATACCTCTTGATTTTACATTCGACATTACTTTTTTCAAATCGCCTACATTGGTTGCGAGGCTTTGCATATCACCTAAGCCTTTATGTACTGCTTCCAGTCGTTCACTGACCAGTTTGAAGGATTCACCCAGTCGTTTTTCCAATGTGTCATTCAGCTTTTCATCTACGGTCTTACGCATTTCTTCCAACTTCTTTTCATTGCTCTCCTGCATGTTTTTTACGTTTTTCTCTAATACCGTATTGAGGTTGGTTATTTTCTCACTCATTGCCACATTCTGTGTATTCTGCGATTGCGTAAATGCACTGAAGTTGTCTTTCTGTCTATCGTTGAAATTTGATAAAGAAGTATTCAGTTCTGACTTAAATAAGTCCAAATTTTCTTTTAGTTCTTTTCGGATTTCTTTCGATTGCACAATTGAAGATTCTGTTCCTTCCTTTAATTTGGTATCTATTGCTGTGGTCAGATTTTGAAGGTTTGTAGAGAATGACTCCAGTTGATTTTTTTGAGCCTCATTTGTAGTGCCAATGGCTTTGGTTAGGATTTCCGAAAAGGAATTAATTGACCGGGTTAATTCTTCCCGTGTTTCTTTTTGAGCTGTACTACTTTCGCTACGATTGGTGGATATTTCTGATTTAATTGTATTGTCTAATTTTGGAATCTCTGATTTTATGCTTTCAATTTGATATTTCAGATCATTTATTCTACTATCATCCTTGGCAGAAGAAGCCTTATATGCAAAGTATATTGCTATTAAAGCCAAAATTATTATTAAACCTAAAAGGATATAGACAATTTCCATTTTTAAAAATAATAATACTTTTCAAGGAAAAATATTAAATAGTGTATTTTAATGCAATTAAATGAAAAGGAAGTCTAAAGCAATTGCTTTTTTGTATTTTTGTATCATACGAATTGATTATTTTGAACCAATATATTTACTTAGACAATAACGCCACCACCCAGATAGATAAAAGGGTTCTGGATGCTATGATGCCATTTCTGACGGATAACTTTGCTAATGCAAGCAGTACACATCATTTTGGACTTGAAGTAAAGAAGTCAGTATTCATTGCAAAAGAAAAGGTTGCAGAGTTGGTAAATGCTGATACCGGGGAAATAATATTTACTTCCGGAGCTACGGAAAGTATAAATTTGGCTTTAAAGGGGTTAGCATTTCATCCAAAGAATACAAAAAAACACATTGTAACGGTTCAAACTGAACATAAGGCAGTATTAGATACTTGCAAGTATTTGGAAACTGTAGGGTTAGAAGTTGATTATTTATGAGTTCAATTCAATTTTATTTTAATAATTTTTCTTCTCAGGAATTACTGCTCTCACACCACCTTTTGGTTCTTTTACATCGCCTTTATAGCGTGGAATTAAATGTATGTGAACATGAGGAACGGTTTGTCCTGCAGATTCATTGATGTTGATTCCGACATTGAATCCGTCAGGGTTTAATGTCTTTTTCAAAATATCTTTTGCTTTGTTTAACATGAGCCAACAAGCAGATTGCTCTTTGACTGAAAGTTGAAAATAATCTTCACAATGTTTTTTCGGAATGATTAGAGTGTGTCCATTGCTCACTGGGAACTTGTCAAATATTGCATAAGCAGTTGCAGATTCTAAAAGCAATTCTCTTTCTGAATCGGGATTGCAAAAAGGACAATCAGTATTTGTCTTTTTGTTCATTTGATTCAAGTGTTTATATTCAAACAATTCACAATTTTAATTTTTTAAAATTGATTTGTAATTCAAAATTACATTGCATTGATTTGGTTTTAGATTTTCCATTCCTCATATCCACGATTAGCTATTAAATAATTGCAACTACTTTGCAGTTGCTTTATTGCTGCTTTCTGCCAACCAGTATTTGAGCTATTTCCTAAGAGTGCAACTCTAATTTCTTTTTGAAATCTTTGAGATTGATTTTTATTTATCAATTCCCAATAGTGAAGAATTAAATCCTTACTATTTTCAATCAAATCAGGCGAAGGAATTTTATCCCGTTTCTGATTATTAGTTTTGGATTGTGAAGGAAGCAAATTCCACAAGTCATTATTTTTCCAAACTGAAAAAGGAATCATATGATCAACATCATAACTGGTGATTGCTTTTCCAGTCCAAACGCATAGTACCTGCCCTTCTTTCTTCAAAATGGTTTTGTAAATCTGTTTTGATTCTGCAACATCTCTTTCTGTAATTGGGCTTTTCAAAACTTCACTCACAACCTTTTCTAAAGATAAATTTTGCTTTGAAGCATTAACAGAAAATTCAGCCCACTTAAAAAGAATCGAATCTTGTCCGCTGATAAAACTTCCTAAAATTTTAAATGCTTCGTAATATTCAAATGGAATAGAAAAGGAACCGGAAGTATTTATAAGAAACTCTAAATCAATTTCATTTGTATTTCTTCTTGTACTCCCAGATTCAAATTGAAAGATTGAATAGTAATCATTACTGATGGAACGACCAATATATTTCATTGGCATTGTTGTAATTGTTCCTTTTAATTTCTTTGCTAAAGCAAAAAAATCTTCTTGCAGATTTTTAGGAATTCCTTTGTTTTTTAAATCATTGTAGAAGGCTGAAAAGCCTCCAATAGTTTTGTATTCAGTAATAATTTTCTTTAGCTGTATTCCAAAAGCAAGATTTAATTCCCCATTGATTTGAGGAATGTTCGTTGTGCATTCTAAAATTGGATAGTAATATAACATCCATTTTTCAATCAACAAACCAATCGGAAAATAAACTCTATCTTTTGAAATGGTAATAAATGGAGAATTGTCTTGAATTATGTCAATTACTCCACGTAAAAGAGCAAACTTGTAAGTTGTTGTTTTACTATCTCTCTCTATAATTTTACTAATATTTTGGAAAACATCATTTCGCATTTAGTTCTCTCATTCTTTGCTTAATAGCTTTCTCATTAAACTTTTCTTCAACCTGCTTTATTGTCATTTTAACATACTCTTTTGTAACAATTGAGTTTTTAGGGAATTCTTGTTTCTCTAAAGTCTCTTTGTAATGAATTAATGATTCTTTAAGTATGTAAATTTCGAATTCAGAAAGTTTTATGTTTTTCATGTCATTGAATTTTAAGTAAGATGAGAATTCTTTAGATTATAAAGTAATGCAAAATTACTCATTTCAGTGCATTTTATATCCAGAAGTTTATGCACAATTCTTTAGTATTTGTTTTATTAAAAGTTGGTTTGTAACATAAAATATAGATGTATTATTTATCCAATTTTAACTTTGCAACTTTGCAGCGTGTATATATATGGGTTGCAAATTGCAAACAACTTCAGAAGGGTGTTTCGGAAATGACCGGGTGGAGGAAATACATCACTTTTCTGTTTTCAATTGTTTTTTGCAAATTACAAACGATGCCTTCCGTATTGTAAATGGTTTTCTTTTCTTCTATGATTTCTTTGAGTCTGTCCTCCAGCGTTCGTTCGCTGCAATTCAGCGCATCCTTTAGGCTGTCGTGGAGGTCTCTTTTGGCAGCAGGTTCTTTCAGGATTTCCGTCAGGTATTCTATGATAGCCTCATAGTCAGCTTTAAACTTTTTGCGGTCCATGGCTTCTTTAATGGTGCCGGTGTCGGCAATGACCAGTCCTTTTTGTTCTTCCGCGTACTGCACATAGAAGGGGTCGTGCTTTTTAGAGTTCCGGCATTTGAGGTAGCTTATCTTTATCAGCTCCATAGCATGCTGGTCTTTGTCTTTTTCAAAACTGATTTGAATTACGGTGCTTGCCTTATTCAGGATTTCGGTACCGAGGTGTCCGCGCGCCTTGTCTGTATTGCCCGGGTTTTCGTGTATCAGGCAAAGAAAAGTAACGTCGAAGCGGTTAATGGATTTATTCATCATGTCGATGAGCTTCATGCTGTCTTTGGTATCGTTGAAATTGAAGACGCAATCGGTGATGACATCGAGCACAATGAAGATGTGTATGTTGTATTCTTCCCTGACGTATTCCAGAAAGATATCCAGCATTTCGAATCTGCTTTCCCTGTCGAACTCCAGTAAGGATACCCAGTCAAAGTCGGTTATCGATTCTTCTATCTGGTACCCGGCTTTTAGTTTTATCTGCTGCAGGGCATAGGGCAGCTGCTCGGACAGGTTTCTTTCGGTATCGACATATACCACCACGTATCTGGTCAGCGGGTCTTTCTTAAATCCGAGCAGGTCTTTGCTGTTGCCCGGTCCGGATAATAATGCACTGCAGATGGTTTCTGCCAGCCGGCTTTTATGTACGCCTGCTTTGCCTTGTATGACGTTTATCGTCTTGGGGTAAAAGACGGCTTTGTCATTTTGTTTCAGGATGGGATGGCTGAACGTGATGTTCGTTTTCATTGCTTCCGCAATTTTATTCCGGGTATCGAGGAGCCGGTTTAATTTGTCTTGTTTTGTTTCCTGACTTCCATGGCCGGAATTGTTTTGGTTGGTATGTGTGCCTGCCGCATTATAGGCATCGGGATTTGGTATGTTTAGCATGGTTGTTTGATTGGGTAGTAATAGAATGATAAATTTTCGTTTTCCTTTTTAATGATGATCTGCCAGTTTTCGGGTGTCTTGCCGTTGATTGCTTTTTCCGTATTTTCGCATTCTTCCATTGCCCTGATTAGAATATGAGCGTTGTAGGTTTGTATCCTGTTGAGCAGCTCGCTGAAGAATTCATGGCGCTGCTGTTCTTCCTGTATTCTGTTGTATAGTTTTGTGAGTTTTGTTTTGTCTGCGTTTTCTGTATAAAATAGTTTCTGGTAATAGACTTTGTTGGCGGTGAGCCTCTCTGCTTCTGTGTCCAGCAGGTATTGGATGTCTGACAGGAGTTCTTGCCAGGGTAGATGGTGGAGGGATGGAGTTGGAACTAACATTCTTGTAAATTGATTTTTTTCTGGTGCCAAGTAACCAAAAGCTTTTGTCACTTTTTTTTTCTTAGTCAAAAAAAGTAACCAAAAAAGACAAGGCAAAACCAATTGCTCCGCTGGTTTTGCCATCCCACGCTTCTGGCTATCTGCATAATTGAACATTTTTGTTTTTACCCTAACCCCTAAAGGGGAATACCTTTCGTTTCTTATTTATATTTTGGGTGGAAGGCTTGGTTGTAGTGTTCGTTGAGGAGTTTGTCGACGTCGGTGAGTTTGTAGTAGATTTTGTTGCCTACCTGACTGAATGATATTTTGCCTTCGTCTCTCCAGGTTTGTGCAGTGCGTTTGGAGATTTTCATGAGCTGCAGGAATTCCTGATTGTCTAAAAAGGTTTCTTTCTTTGCATCTGCTTTTGTGCCGAGCTGGCTGGTGATGGTTTCGAGTTTTGTCAGTAGCTCTGTGTACTGGTCTTTAGTTAAGATAATTGCTTCCATTTTGTCTGTTTTTTAATTGTTATAGTGCAAAGGAATAAAGTAAGAGAAAGTCGGATTTGTCCGAATTGGTCTTATCGGACTAAGTTGTCCGGAAAGCCTTGTAAATAATGGGTTTGTGGAAGGGTATTATTTTATGGAATCGGACTACAGCTTGACTGCTGCGTCGTTGTTCGGGTCTTTATCGGTGCGATTGGGTGAAAGGTAGGTTAGTACGGTTGACTGCGATAGTGGCTGTCCGTTTTCATCTGTAAAGTTTTCGCAGATAAATGTGGCTACGTCTTTGATTTTATAAGAAATATAAGGACTGCCGTTTGGCTTGATATTATTCATCATCTGCTTAAATGCATTTGTAATAATATTGATGGGTCCATTCAGTTTTATTTTTACGGATGGTGTTGTACCGGTTGCTTTTTCCTGTTGTTCTTTCTCCATTTCTGATTTCATCTTACGGATAGTTTGCAACTTTTCTATCAACTTGCTGCATTGAGTATCATAGGGCTGTAATTTGTTGTTTACTGAAATGATTTCTGCTTGTTTGTACTCAAATATTTCTTCTGTCAGGTATATTATTTTCTCACTGAAACCGGTCAGTGTTTCTGTGTGTGCTTTTACTTCGTGAAAGGAAAAGTACCTGTCTTCTGCTTCTGCATTTATTAATCTTTTCGGGGTTTTGGGTTTGTCTATTTTATCATTTTCTGATAGTATTTCTTTGCGTTTTTGTTCTATCAGATTGTATAGTTTGTTGTACCGGCTTAATGATTTTTTTGTTGTAAATAATTCTTCATTATTAGCCAATAATTTCTCAAATTTATTTAACCAACTTACTGCATCTTTTACCTGTGTGCACTGATAATTTATAAATGCCGGGAACTGTGATTGCGGTAGTTCGAATACTTTATTAAGTAATGCGGTGCAATAGGATTTTAAATTTATTTCCTCATTAATGATAATATCAAAAGCTGTGTTGAGAGCTTGTGCTGCAGGCACTGCCACCACCTCCACAAAAGGCGATACTTGTATTATGTGATCTTTTGTGTTCACTAATTTTTATTAATCTGCAGTTTGACATCATCTGTAAAAGTGTAATTAAAAGCATTTTATCCGGAGTGTTTTTTGCTTTAATATTATCTCTTTTATACACTCTAAAATAAATGAAATTGATTCACGAATTAGCATGATTTCCGGATTTATTTTTTCACATTTCTGTGGAGGTTGAGATTCAATTGGTTACCCCTAACCCCTAAAGGGGGATTAATTTGTCACTTTTTTCAGTCAGTAACAAAAGACGGCAAAACGCGCCATTGCCGTCCACGCTTCTGCTGTTTAATTCAACTTGATTATTTACCCCTAACCCCTAAAAGGGAACTGGTTTCGTACCAAAGGGAAAGTGTTAAAAATGGTGAAAGTGTTTGCTATTATCAACATTTATGATAATTTTGTAGATAATAAACAACATTTACATGAACAGTAGAAAGCAAATAGTATTCCCAAAGTATCAGAAAGTGCTGGAGCAGTTGGGCGAAAATATTCGCTTAGCCCGCAAAAGAAGGAGTCTGACCACTATACAGGTGGCTGAACGGGCAGGTTGACCGCACTACTTTATACCATATAGAAAAAGGGAACGGTAGTGTTTCCATGTCTGCTTATTTTAATACGCTTCGTGTGCTGGGATTGCAGAATGATTTCCTGAAACTGGCTGCAGATGATGAATATGGACGAAAATTACAGGATCTTAGTTTAATCGGAAATAAATAAAAAATGGCAACTCCTAAAACAACGATACTGGTTTATGCTCATTGGGCAGGGATGGCTGCACCCAAACTTATTGGCGTGCTTTCAGCGCAACAAGCGAAAGGCAAAAAGGCTTTTAGCTTTGAGTATGATGCTGACTGGATAAACTCCAAACAACAGCAATTACTGGATCCGGATATTTCCTGGTTTACCGGTCCGCAGTACCCGAATGGCAAAGAGAATTTTGGGGTGTTTATGGATTCCATGCCGGATACCTGGGGCAGGACTTTAATGAAACGGCGTGCTGCTCAGCTTGCCAGAGAAGCCGGAACAGCAGTGCCTGTATTGTATGACATTGATTTTTTACTTGGCGTATATGATGAAACAAGAATGGGTGCGTTGCGATTTAAGCTGGATGCAGATGGTCCTTTTCTGGATGATAACCATGCTATGCCTACGCCACCCTGGAGCAGTATCCGTGAATTGCAACACGGTGCTGAGGTTTTAGAATCGGATGAAGATAGTGAAGAGGTCAGGAAATGGCTTGCCATCTTAATGGCACCGGGTTCCTCTTTGGGTGGTGCGCGTCCGAAAGCGAATATAATGGATGAGCATGGTGATTTGTGGATTGCCAAGTTTCCTTCCAAAGGTGATACCGTTGACAAAGCTGCCTGGGAATATTTAGCATATGAACTGGCTTTGCAGTGTGGTATCGAGATGGCGGAATCGAAGCTGGAAAAAGTTGCCGGAAAATATCACACTTTTTTTACGAAACGATTTGACCGGCAGCAGGGTGAGCGGATTCATTTTGCATCTGCGATGACGATGGCCGGACAAAATGAAGATACTATCAAAGAGCACCCGGCGAGCTATCTGGATATGGCAGAATTTATCCAGTACAACGGAGCGCAAATAAAAAAAGACCTGCAGCAGTTATGGCGAAGGATTGTTTTTCATATTGCTGTTTCTAATACGGATGACCACTTGCGAAATCATGGTTTTATTCTGACAGACAAAGGCTGGATTTTATCTCCTGCTTTCGATATCAATCCCTCGGTTGATAAAGATGGTCTTGCGCTGAATATTGATACAAATAATAATGCCTTGGACTTTGGTCTGGCTAAGAGTGTTGGTGAATATTTTCAGCTTACTGAAGTTGAAATGAACAGCATTATTGTGGAGGTGAAAACAGTAGTCAGCAACTGGAAATCTGTTGCACAGAAAATAGGCATCTCCAGGGCGGAACAGGAATTGATGAGTGCTGCGTTTAAGTTTTAATCTGATGTTCGAATCAATTTAATCATTAAAAACATCCATTGCTTTGTCCAGTTCTGTGTTTACGATTTTTGCGTAAATCTGCGTTTCTCGGATGGCTGCATGTCCCATTAATTTGGAAACTTTATCTATGCTCATGCCTTTTTGTAATGCACGGGTTGCCCAGGTGTGGCGGCTAATATGAAAACTGATATGCTTGCCTATACCGGCCGCATTCTTTATTATCTTCAGGTTGTTATTGATATGGGCAGTTGCACGACTAATTGCCACATCAACTGCCTGCGGATCATCTAATTTGACATCAGGCAGCAACATGGGAAAAATAAAAGCATCTGTAAGCGGGTTCTTAGGCTTGTATTTTTTAGTATTTCCAACCCTTTGGTTGGGACCTTGACGGATAGCTGGCTGCCGGTCTTGGCAATGGTGAAATTGATATTGGCACCGTCAAAATGTTTCCATTGCAGCAACAGCATATCGGATACACGTAATCCTCCGGTATAGGATGCGAAGATGAACATATCCTGGTGCAGCTGTACTTTGGTGCCGGGTGTGGTCGGCACCTTGCCAAAGTTTTTAAGTTCTTCTTCTGTCAGGAAGCAGCGTTGCGTTTTCTCTGATTTGAGTTTGTACTTATGGAAGGGGTTTACATGGTAATCAATGAGTTCTTTATGAAAGGCATCGTTGAAGACTTTTCGGATAAATTTAAAATCCTTGTGAATGGTATTAATTTTATTTTTCATCTTGTCGCTCTTAAGATGCTTTTCATATTTTTCCAGAAACTCTACGTCAATATCCTGAAAGGCCAATGTTCTGTTGTCGACATAATCTTTCAATTTTTTTATGATGGACTGGTTTTTGTCGTGCGTGCTGAACTGCTTGTTGGTCTTGTAATTTTCTACAATGCTATCGGCAAAAGCAAAGAAGTCGGTCGGCTTCATGCCGTATATCTTATCGCGCAGCTGGCGGCTGGTGAGAGATTTCTGACTGGTTTCTTTGTCAAAGACTTCATCCTGCAGCTCGACATATTTATTGTCGATAAAGGACTTCATCCGCTTGCTGTTGGGGTGTTTTGACTTAATTTTGTTATTTTCAAAGTCCCAATATTCTTCTGAAATCATTATTCCTGTGGAAATGTAGGTAATTTTTCTATCTTTGATGATGCGGAAGTGTATGGGAGCTTCGCCTTTTTTGTTGAGTTTATCTTTGCGATAAATAATTGATACAGTTGACATTGTAAGTAAGATTGTGGTATAACGAAGATACGCAGAAAAAGGCAAAGTGGGGTAAACATTGGGGTAAACATTTTCCACATTTGATGCTATTTGGATGCATTATTTTGCTTCTATAAAAAATATAAATAATTGATAAACAAGTAATTAAGTAAAATACGGAGTTTAGTGGTGCGGTGAAATTAGTCCATGCGGGACCACAAACTCCATCATTTTCTGATGGAGTTTTTTATTTTTAGCGTATGCAAAACATCAAAACACTCATCTTCGACCTCGGCGGTGTTATTATTAACCTGAAAACAGAACAGGAATGGCAGGAAGAAGATTTATTGCCGAACTTTCAACCGGAAAAACTACAGGCGCTTCAGCAGCAGGAATATTTTCAGCAGTTTGAAACAGGAAAGGTTAGCGTGCCGGATTTTATCCGACAGCTAAAAGATATTGCCGTAGATGAATCTATTACCGATGATGGGGTTATTCATCACTGGAATGGTATTTTAAAAGATATTCCGGCGCACCGAGTGGATTTGCTGAAAAAACTGGCAGAAAAATATCGATTGGTTTTATTAAGTAATACCAATCACATTCATATGGATTTCATCCGGAAGTATATGCAGGCTGAATTTGGTGAAGATATTTTGCAAGAGAATTTTCATACCTGTTATTACTCACAGGAAATCGGCCTGCGAAAACCGAATAAAGAGATTTATGAATTCGTACTGAAACAACAGGGAGTTAAAGCTTCGGAAAGTTTGTTTCTGGATGATAAAAAGGAGAATTTAACGGAGCCGGAAAAGCTGGGGATACAAACATTTTTAGTGGATTTTAATGCATTAAAGCAGCATGCACTACAATTGCTTCTTTAGTATAATCAAATAAGCATCTGCCACTCTGATTTTTTTGTAAAAATCACTTATTATTGCTAATTCATCATGCTTGTAAGTGGCTTTATTTACCTTTATATACCGATATATTTTTATTGTATTATTGTTTTGAGAAACATTTAACTGATACTCACCTGCCTTTGTAGAGAATTCTTGCCTCATTTCTTTACTATCCAATTTATAGCCATCCGGAATACTGAGTTGTACACTATCGGTAACCATATAATTCATGGCTTCAAATACAGGTGTTTTTCGTGTAGAATCAATCAGGATGTAGTCATCTTTAGGGATGAATGAAATAGGTAAAAAAAGGCGGTTGGAAGATTGTTTTGTAAAATTATTTAAATTAATTTCTCCTCGAATTACATAATTTGGAATTCTGGATTTATGCTCTGTAATACTGATGTTGTTTATTTCAGCATTGGTAAATCTAAAGTGACTTTGTAATAATTTTTCTCGATCGACAGAAGATTGAGCATTATATACAGGAGCAATGGCTTCAAATGATAATCCTTCTGTAGTATGTGTCAGGTATAAATGAACATTTCCGTTGTCTGAAACGGAAGCCTCTATCTGATTGATTGTTCTGTTGTTGTTTGCTGTATAAATATTTGTATGTACTACTGAAGGTGTTTCGGATATTATTAATACATCCCTGTCGTCGGTAAAGTCACCGTTGAATGCAAAAGGCATTTTTTGAGAAGTGTTTTCCAGCCATAAAGTATCATTGTATTTTAATGGCACACACACAATGGCGTGGTTGAACTGTGAAGCAGGAAACTCTTTAATTATATTGTTGTTTTTACCGGCTTTTACAAGTGTGTAGTACGCTTTTATACCGGCTTCTTTTAAAATAGAATACATATAATTGCTCAATGCTTTGCAATCGCCATAACCTCTTTCATATACATACTTTGCTTCAAAAGGACGAAATCCTCCAATGCCGTATTGTACACTTACATATCTGGTGTTGTTCTGCATAAACTCATACAGTATTTTTATTTTCTGATAATCATCCTTTATGGTATCCGTAAGGGCATGAATTTTTTGTTTTAATTCACTTGTCAACATATCTTTATCCTTATTCAGTAACTTAATCCAATCGCCTAAGTCTTCCCATGAGTCAAAATCATGTTTGTAATTTTGGTAGTTTATTTTTTTTGGAGCCAGCAATACACAGGGAAAAACGTCTTCTGCTTTTAATGATTTCGGTTCTTTTTTTACCGACACAAAATTGTTTAAGTTCCATTCCCAAACAGTAAGATTATCTGATTTAGAGATAGTTGTTTTGTTGGGCATATTTTTTTCATAATACCTCAACAAAGATGTATCTTTTGAGTAAACAGTTAGTGAAGCATTTTCTACAGCAGTGCCATAATCAATAACAGGCTGCCAGTCCGGTAAAATAAATAAAAAATCAACAGTTGATTCATATTCATACTCTATAGTACAAGGATATTTAAGGTCATTCAGTTCGTATACATTAAAATGTGCGTCAGAAGAGAAGTTGCTAAAATCACCTACATCTATTAAGTCAGATTTTTTTATTTTTCGTATAATTGTTCCGTCAGCATCGTAGATAATTGCTTTTATAAATTTTGACTTTACATCATGTGCCTGATATAGAACCAGGCTGCATTCTGATAAGAGGTTGTCGTTGAAAAGTGTTATAATTTTTCGGGTATACTCGGTGTATCCCGACTCACTGAGAATTATTTTGGTCTCGAAATTTCTGACCACGGCATCCGAATTCTTTTTTAGGCTGTCCGGAATTGATTTCACGGAAAATTGTGCAGCAGCACTAAAGCAGATAAAGTGAATACACAAAAATAAAATTCGTACAGGTAAGCGCATTACAGTTTCTTTAATACTATTTGTTCATTTTGTTTATTGATAATCTGGCTGTAAAATTCTTTTAAGCTATCATATTCTTCCGGAGCAAACAGGATTTTTTTAATGGAAAATTTAGAGATAAGTTGTACGGTATTGTTGTTGATGCTAACCTGATAGCTGAATTTCCCGCCGTTTTGCGGCAGAGCATAATTTATATTAGCAGGTTTTTCAGATACAGTATAACCCTCAGGCAATGTAAGGTTGAATACATATGTTTCCTCAACGGGTTCCGTATATTCAACAGGATAGATTCGTTGTTTTAATTTGTATGGGTTCTCTTTTATCGAGGACAGAAACATAGGTTGAACAAAAATTTCATCGCCGTTCACTATAGATGTCTGGTTGCTGAAAGCAACATTAATAAGTACGGGCAGATTCGCTTGTGCAACATTATTGATTTCTTTGCTGTTTACGGTAAGCATATTTATTTTCGCAAACTCAGCTAAATATTTTTCAATGTCATTATCATCATTGGCATTTCCCCTGAACTGTGAAGCGGCATATTCTTTTCGCTGTAATACTAATTTGCCAGTCATTTTACCGGTGGCATCTATTTTTGTTTCTACACTTTGAACTGAGCTGTGAACCCGTTGTGCATTTAAAGGAACCCATTCTAAACCGGTTTCCTTTACAACTAACCCTCTGTCATTGATGCATTTTTCAGGCAACAGATAAGAAGGATAATTTTTTTCAGACGCGTCCAGTAATAAATTTTTACCATTTAATTTTATTAATACAATCAGATGGTTAAAATCAAATAGTGTAGGAAAGTAAGAAAGAAACCCATTCTTGCGCGTGCTAATTGCCACGGGATAAACATTATAATTCAAATCCTTTAACAGCCTTAAGAGCAGCAAGTTAATATCTGCGGAATTTCCTTCTCCTTTTTTATATGCTTCTTTAATTCCATTTCCACTTACCACCGAATTAATTTTATTCCATCTGATTTTTGATTGTATTAATTTATATGCGGCATCTATTCGCTCGCTATCTGAATTAAATGTCTGTGATTTAATCTGATCATATAATTCATTCATGAAATTTGAACCAATGGAGGCTTGAACTCCTATATTGTCTGATTTGTAGAGTAATTTAGTGATTTCTTCCCAGCTGGTGCTCAGAAGCTCCTCTGTGCGTCCGGGAATTCTTACTGAAGATAACTCATACTCAACTTTGGATAAGTAATTTTCTATACTGCTTACATTCGGCTCTTCAATAAGCGACGGAATATTTTCAAACATATAAGTAGTTTGATTTTCAACATAGCTGAAATCACCATTGATGGTTACTGTTTCCATGTCTTCATTTACTTTTGCAGGTTGTAAATAGCCACCCATTTTTTTCCTAAATGTAAAATATTCAGGTATAGAAACCTTAAAGCTGCTTTTTAACGTCGGAATCTCTCGTTGAAAATACCAGACAGGAAATTTGTAACCTGATGATTTTAATTCAAATTCAGCCTCAATAATGGAACCTTCTTTTACATTTCTGAAAGGAATTTTCATGGTATAAAAATCTTCATAAAGCTTGTCAAAGAAGATGTCTTTTTTTTCTACTTCGCTTTCTACAGCTTTCCCGTTTTCAAAATTTACGGTATGTGCCTTTATTTTGTCTACACTTCCAGCAGATACACCATATAGAAACTGATCAGCAAGATAAAGCGCCTTTTTATCCAGAATTTTTATTCTGAACTTTTTGGAAAAAACAACACCAAAACCATATTCATGTAACTCATACTTAATGCTTCCAATGTCAGACAATACAATTGCACCTGCCGCAGAATCCAATGTGCAGATTTTCATTGCAATTTCCTGTTCGCTAAATTTCCCGAATTTAAATGCTTCATCTTTTGCAAAACCGGACTGTGTAATAAAAATGAGTAGAATAGTGTAATATTTCACTTGATATATATTTCTACAAAAATATATCTTTCAATCTTTAATCCAAAATAAATCTCCGTTAATTCTGTTTTTCATCCGATATTTTCAAATCATACTCGTATTTTTGCACTTCAATTTATTTATATATGCAACATCTTTCTGAACAGGAACAAGTACGACGTGAAAAACTCGAAAAAATAAAAGCACTGGGCGTGGATCCATATCCGGCTCCATTGTATCCGGTAAATGTAACTTCTAAAGAAATAAAAGAAAACTATAAAGAGGAAGTGCTGGAAGACGGTACCAAGAACCGCCTCAACTATCAGGATGTTTGTATTGCAGGCAGACTGATGGCCACACGTCCTGCCGGAAAAGCATCTTTTGCAGAAGTACAGGACAGCGAAGGCCGTATTCAAATTTATGTTCGTCGTGATGATATTTGTCCGGGTGAAGATAAATCTATGTATGATGTCCTTTTTTCCAAGCTGTTGGACTTAGGCGATTTTATAGGTATAAAAGGATATGTCTTTATTACGAAAATGGGTGAAATATCCATTCATGGTAAGGAGTTTGTGTTATTGGCAAAGTCGTTGCGACCATTGCCGGTAGTAAAAACAGATGAGGAAGGCAACGTATTTGATGCCTTTTCCGATCCGGAAATGAGATACAGACAACGTTATGTGGATCTCGTCGTAAACTCAAAAGTGCGTGAAACGTTCGTAAAACGTACTAAAATGATGAATTCCATCCGTGAATTTTTAAATGATAAAGGAGCATTGGAAGTAGATACACCGGTATTGCAAAGTATTCCCGGTGGCGCTGCGGCAAAACCCTTTATCACGCATCACAATGCACTGGATATTCCATTGTATTTGAGAATTGCAAATGAATTGTATCTGAAAAGATTGATTGTAGGTGGTTTTGACTGGGTATATGAGTTCTCCAGAAACTTCAGAAATGAAGGGATGGACAGAACCCATAATCCTGAATTTACCGTGCTGGAATTTTATGTGGCGTACAAAGATTATTTCTGGATGATGGAAACCACAGAGCAGTTACTGGAGAAAGCTTGTATGGATACCAACGGAACCACAGCTGTGGAAGTGGGCGAGAACATGATTAACTTCAAAGCACCGTACAAGCGTATTTCCATTTACGATGCCATCAAGACCTACACTGGTTTCGACGTTTCTGAAATGGATGAAGCTGGCTTGCGCGATGTTTGCAAACAACTGCATATAGAAACCAACCCAACGATGGGCAAAGGCAAGCTGATAGACGAAATCTTCGGCGCACGTTGCGAACACAACTATATACAACCTACTTTCATTATAGATTATCCGGTTGAAATGTCACCATTGACGAAAAAACACCGTAGCAAAGCCGGTTTGGTGGAGCGTTTTGAGTTGATGATTAACGGCAAAGAAATTGCCAATGCCTATACGGAATTAAATGATCCGATAGATCAACGTGAGCGTTTTGAGGATCAGTCTAAGCTACAGGAGCGTGGCGACGATGAGGCGATGTTCATCGATCAGGATTTCCTGCGGGCACTGGAATACGGTATGCCGCCAACGTCCGGTATCGGCTTTGGTATCGACCGTCTGGCGATGTTGCTGAGCAATCAGGCATCTATTCAGGAAGTGCTGTTCTTTCCGCAAATGCGACCGGAGAAATAGGTAAAATTTATTAGGTCATTTGAATTATGAAAAGATTCATTTCTTATATTCTATTTCACCTTTATCGTTTTCAAGTAAAATTTGGCGATAAAGATATTGCGATACATACTATTACGCTTTTTTCAGCTTTATTATTATTTGTATTTTCATTTACAATACAGAATGTTCTTTTATCATGTGGATTTCTTCAGCCAAATATTTATCCAAAATGGACTATCTTTGTTTTCGTTATTTTTCTTTTAGTAATATCACATTTTACAATAAAAAAACTTAATTTTCTTCAATATGGGTTTATA
Organism: Sphingobacteriales bacterium; assembly: GCA_016721245.1. Lineage (GTDB taxonomy): Bacteria > Bacteroidota > Bacteroidia > Chitinophagales > JADIYW01 > JADJSS01. The sequence continues at coordinate 77,294 of JADKIQ010000007.1, read as the reverse complement.
GAAAGTCGAAGTGGATATTTTCTGGTTGCTTTGATTATTGTATTTATATTCTCAAGTTTTATTGTAAGTACAAACAGAAATGGAGAAACCATTTTTATTCAAAATCATAACAATCCTTAAATCAGGTTAATCAGCGGTTTAGACAAAAATTATTTATTATCTTTGTTTGTAAGATGCAATTCGTATTTCCCTGGTTTTTACTCGCACTGTTTGCACTTGCAATTCCTGTTATCATTCATCTATTCTATTTCCGCAAATTCAAGAAGGTCTATTTCTCGGATATTCGTTTTCTGAAACAGGTGCAGGAAGAAAAATCAACCATCGAAAAACTGAAAAAAAGATTGATTCTGGCTTCGAGATTGCTTGCGTTGTTCTTTTTAATTTTAGCATTCGTGCAGCCTTTTATAGGCAACAACAAAAACAAACTCAATCTGGGAACCTCTGCGGTTTGTGTGTATGTCGATAATTCTTATTCCATGGGATTGAAGAGCGGCGGCGAAGCAGCTTTGTCGGTGGCAAAAACCAAAGCAAAAGAACTCGCTAATGCATTTACCACCGGTGATAAATTTGCTTTGCTCACCAATGATTTGGAAGGTATGCATCAACGCTGGATGCAAAAACAGGATTTTTTAGATGCGGTAGATAAGCTGGAATTATCGCCGAATATCAAAACGGTTAATGAAATTGCTAAAAAACAAGCAGCTCTCTTTCAAACACTCGGCGCTAAAAATAAACTGGGATTTTTTATTTCCGATTTTCAGAAAAACATGTTGACACAGAGTGAAGATACCAGCTTTACTGCTCATTTTTTACCAATACAAGGCAATCCGGAAAAAAACTTATTTGTCGATTCCTGTTGGTTTGATCAGCCGGTGTTTACCATCAATTCGACGAATAAACTGATTGTTCGTTTGCGAAATGCAGGCACCACACAAGCCGATAAAATCAGGATTTCTGTAAAAATAAATGACGCTGTAAAAGCCATTGATGATATAACCATTCCTGCAGAAAGCAGCCTGATAGATTCATTCAATTTTACCGTGACACAGGCAGGCTGGCAGCGCGGCGAAATTTCTTTCAACGACTATCCGATTACCTTCGATGATAAATTCTACTTCGCATTTAATGTTGATACACAGGAAAAAGTGCTGTCAATAGAAGATGCTGAAACACCGAATAACATCGCTTCCATATTTTCAAATGACAATCATTTTATATTTGACAAAACGAATAAAGGTCAAATCGACTATTCTTCGTTTAGAAATTATTCACTGATTATTTTAAATCAGTTGCAGGAAATCAGTTCAGGCCTGGCAGCTTCTTTAAAAGAATATATGGACAACGGCGGAAATTTGTATGTTATTCCGGGAACGAATACAAGTATTGCCAGCTATAATTCGTTTCTGGCTAATAATAATGCTGGAACTTTTGGCGAAGCCATCGTAAAATCAGGCGAAGTCACCAAAATAAATCTGAACGAAGAAGTTTTTAAAGGCGTCTTTAATCAGTTGCCGAAAAACATGGAAACGCCTAAGATTGCAAAATATTATCCCATTTTATCAGGTAGCAATAATAACGAACGTGAACTATTATCCACCAACACAGGTTCACCATTGGTTTCTAAATTTGATGTCGGAAAAGGATATATTTATTTGCAGGCAGTGCCGCTCAATAACGTTTTCTCTGATTTACAAGCTAAAGCTATTTTTGCGCCGATGGTGTACAACACAGCAGTATACAAGAAAAATAACCAACCGCTTTATTTTACCATTGGAAAAGATAATCTAATAGAATTAAAAAATGAAAACTCAAGCAGCGAAAGTGTTTATAAATTATCGAACGGAAAAAACGAGTTTATTCCGGAGAACCGATCTGTTGGCAATACTGTCTTGCTTCGTGTAAATACTACATTGTCGTCTGACGGACATTATACGATTAATGCCAACAATAGAAACCTTGGTGTGGCTGCATTTAATTTCGATCGTACCGAATCTACCTTGAAATTTACAGAAAAGGATGAATTAAAGAAGACCTTCAATCAGAAAAACCATTTAGTACTCGATAATACACGCGCCAATTTAGCCGCAGAAGTAAAACAAATAAAAGATGGCATTTTATTATGGAAACTTTGCGTAATTTTGTCGCTGTTATTCCTGTTGATTGAAGTATTGTTAATACGATTTTGGAAATGACCAGCTACCTGCTTAAAAATATCACTGTCTTAGACATGGCATCCGTACATAACGGAAAAAAAGTAAATGTTTTAATCGAAAACGGAAAGATTACCAAAATCGGTGAAGCGATTGAAGATGCAGCAGTCGAAACAATAGACTTTTCCGGTTCTTATCTTGCACATGGTTTCTGTGATTTATATGTCAATATCAATGATCCGGGTTTTGAATACCGCGAAGATATTACTTCTGTAGCCAATGCAGCGATTGCAGGTGGTTTCACTACTATTTGCGCAACCGCAGATAACCATCCGATTACCCAAACTAAAGCGCAAGTAGAATATATTCTCAATAATGCAAAAAATACACCGATTACTATTTTACCAATTGGTGCCGTGACGGAAAATTTTGATGGCAAAACACCGACAGAAATGCTGGATATGCATTATGCAGGAGCCATTGCGTTCTCCGATGTGCCACATGGTATCAAAGACAGCGGTGTGTTGTTGCGTGCCTTGCAATATGTGCAGCCGTTCAACGGATTAATCATCACGATGCCTTTTGATAAAACATTGGTCGGAGATGGACAAGTGAATGAAAGCGAAGTTTCGGTGCGCATGGGCATGAAAGGCATCACGAACTTGTCGGAATATTCTGTAGTGCAGCGCGATATCGAATTACTGAAATACGCAGGCGGCAAAATGCATTTCGTCGGAATTTCTACTAAAGAAAGTATTGAGCTAATCAGAAAAGCAAAATCAGAACAATTAAATATCACCTGTTCAGTATTTGTACATCATTTAATCAGTGACGAAAATGAAGTAAAGAATTTCGATTCCAATTACAAAGTATTTCCGCCTTTGAGAATACAAGACGACCAGCAGGCTTTAATCGAAGGACTGAAAGATGGCACGGTGGATTGTATTTCCACACAGCATACACCTTTAAACATCGATGAAAAAAACGTAGAGTTTGAAGTGGCAGATTTTGGCATCATTGGTTTGGAAACGGCTTTCGGCTTGCTCCATAAAAGATTAGAAAAGGAAGTTCCTAAAGAAAGATTAATAGACTTATTATCCACCAATCCGAGAAAAATAATTAATCAGGCTGCCTCATCTTCAGATTTCATTATCCTGAATTTTGACGAAGAATGGACATTAACTGAAAAAAATAGCAAATCCAAATCAAGAAATTCACCCTATCTGAATACGCCTTTAAAAGGAAAAGTAAAAGCCGTTTTCTCTAAAGGAAACTTTATAATTACAAACAACTAATGAGCGAAGAAGTACAACCGGAAAATAATACGAGAGGCCTGTTAAGCGGGATTATGATTATTTTGTTTTCTGCATTATTATCCACTATTTTTTTTGGAGGGTTTTTTACACTGGCATACGTAAAACATATGCCCTACGGCAGGATGCAGGCAATGTTGCTGCAGGTTACCTCCATTTTATTTACCGTGGTGTTGACCCAGTATCTTTCCAGAAAAATCCAGGGCAATAAACTGAAATTCATGCAGGGATTTTTAGGCGGCTGGCTGGCAAGTTTAGTACTGGCCATTTTTATTAATTCATTTTATACCATTTTTTCAAAAATAACCGGAGCAGCATTATTGCCGCAGGGAGCATTTGCCATGGTGTTAATGTTGTACAGTGCCATTGGAATTTTTATATCACTGGTGTTTGCTCTAATTCTTAAAAAAGAATAATTGATTTGGTTACACAAACGAATAACTCTATTTTTGCAGTATAATTCTTATATCATAAATCTGAAATCATAAATTGAACATCAGCGTTGTCATACCATTACTGAACGAAGAAGAATCCTTGCCCGAATTATTTTCCTGGATAGAGAAAGTAATGACGGAGCATCAGTTTTCGTATGAAGTGATTGCAGTAGACGATGGCAGTAAGGATGATTCATGGAAAGTGATACAGGCGCTATCGAAACAAAATCCAAATATAAAAGGCATACAGTTTCAGCGCAATTATGGGAAATCTGCCGCCTTACAGGTCGGTTTTGAAGCCGCACAAGGCGATGTGGTCATCACGATGGATGCAGATTTGCAGGATTCACCGGATGAAATTCCGGAACTCTATAAAATGATTACTGTGGATGGTTATCATCTGGTTTCAGGCTGGAAGAAAAAACGCTACGACCCGATCACTAAAACGGTTCCTACTAAATTATTTAATGCGGCAACCCGTTATGTTTCGGGTATCAATAACCTGCACGATTTTAACTGCGGACTGAAAGCCTATCAGAAGAAAGTGGTGAAAAGCATTGAAGTATATGGCGAAATGCATCGCTATATTCCGGTGATTGCAAAGTGGGCCGGCTTTGATAAAATTACGGAGAAAGCAGTACAGCATCAGGAACGCAAATACGGCAAAACTAAGTTTGGGCTTGAACGTTTTGTAAATGGCTTTCTGGATTTAATGAGCATCACGTTTGTGGGTCGATATGGCAAAAGACCGATGCATATATTCGGTACATTGGGTGTGCTTTCTTTTTTCTTCGGTATTTTAATTCTGATTTATCTGACAATTACCAAAACTATCTTTGGAGTTGTGGGTATGACCAATCGCCCTATTTTCTACCTCGGTATCTTAACCATCATTGTAGGCGCTCAGTTATTTGTTGCCGGCTTCTTAGGTGAATTGATTGCCCGCAACGGAGCCGACAGAAATCACTATTCTATTGGTGAAAAAATCAACCTTTAATTATTTGTCAGAATCGCTGATTTTAAGGATTAAAGGATTCCGCTGAATCTGAATCCGTGTAATCTTTAAATCTGTTTAATCTGTGATTCAGACAAAAAATCATTTTTCTAAACTCAACTCACCATAAACCGGAAAATGGTCGGAGATTTTGTTGTTTACAATCTCAAATTTTTGAATGGTAAACGAAGGAGAGGTAAGCAAATAATCAATGCGTAAAAAAGGTATTTTCCCGTTATAGGTATGCCCGATACCGAAACTGTAATCGATGAAAGCATCCTTCATGTTTTTTGAAATAGTATTGGTCACATAAGAATTGGGCAAATCATTAAAATCACCGCATAAAATAATGGGTTTGGTTTGTTCATTCAGGAATTTTTTCAATTCGTTTGCCTGTTGCGCCCTGCGTTCAAAGGCTTTCTTGAGTTTTATAACGATGTTTTTTGCACCATGCTCATCTAGATTTTGCGTTTCGCGAAATTCGGCGATAGTTTCATAATCTTTCTCTCCGAAATAAATAGATTGCAAATGCACGTTTACAAAACGAACAATGGTGTCGCCAATTTTAATATCTGCATATAAGCCTTTAAACGGTTTTTTTCCATAACCGGTTTTAAATGGCTGCTTCATGATGTTTCCATGCTCTGTGATGGGCAATTTGGAAAACAAGGCAATGCCCCATTCATCTGTATTGCGCAGTACCAATTCTTTGGTAAAATAATAGTATTTGTAGCCTAATTGCTGCAATTGTTTTACCGTGTTGAATTCTTTCGTGGTATCATTATAAAATTCCTGAAAAGAAATCACATCCGGATTTTTTTCTTTGATGGTCTGAAAGATTTTTTCTTTAGAGTTGGCGTTTTCACTCCAGTTGTATAAATCAAAATCACGTACGTTGTATGACATAACTTTAATCGTTTTGCCGGCGTGGTTTTCAATGGCCGGTTTTCCCATGTTGGTTGCAAACAACCTGAATAGCTGTGGCAGACAGGCGGCTATGGCCAATAAAGAAACTACGGCAAAATGCCGTTTGCGAAGTATCCAGCTGAACACAAAAAAAACGTTTATGGCTACCAGTAAAGGAAGTGCCATGCCGGCGAAAGGCAGAAACCATATTTTAACCGGACTGATATAAGAGGCTGATAAACTAATGAGTAACAACGCTACAAAAATAATATTTGCCGTGCGAGATGTAAATGATATGATCCACTTAATAAATTTCATCCGCCGGCAAGATAAACTATTATTTTGAGTTTTTATAAATCAGGAAAACAGATTCATCAGGGATTAATCTTCCTGACTGATTTTAAACAGAAATTCTTTTTCCTCTTTGGATAAACTGTCGTAGCTCGAGCGGTTGATTTTATCCAAAATCGCATCCAGTTTTTCCTGTTTGCTGATGGTTTCTTTCTGCTGAGCAGTATTGCTTTTGGTGTTTTTTTCAGAAGTATATACGTATTCTTTTTTGTACTCTACTTTCAGGTTGCTTTTCTTTTTAAATAAATTAGAAAAGAAATCTGTTACGGCATAAAACGGTCTGGTAAAATCGTTGCCACTTTGCAGTTGTTTTATAAAAACAAAACCAAACAAGGCACCGCCCAGATGAGCAATGTGTCCGCCTGCATTTCCGCCCTGAATATTGATTAAATCCAGCACTACATAAACGAGTGCTATCCATTTTATTTTTACAGGGCCTATAATGGCAAATCCCAGTTCAAAATTTGGTGCGATAGTAGCTGCTGCTAACACAATGGCCATTACACCGGCAGAAGCGCCAATACAACTTGAAACAGCAACTGCATTACTGAATAACGGAAAAATATTATAAGCAAGCATGTAGAGTAAACCACCGAATATGCCGCCGAAAATATAAAGCGGTAAAATTTTTGGTTTGCCAATCATATCCTGTACGATTTGTCCGAACCAATACAACCCGAGCATATTCCATAAGATATGCCAAAAGCCTTCGTGTATGAACATATAGGTAAAAATTCCCCACGGATGCCGCACAAAATTATGAGGAGAAGCGTAAAGCGACAAAAAATCAACCAGATTAAATGGAACCGTTTTTGCAAAAAGAATAAACGGGATATTGATCAAATTGACAGTTATAAAAACAGCGATATTAATCAGAATTAATTTGATTAAATCGGAACCGTAGCGGTATTGCCATTTTATATCCTGCCAGATGTTCATTGCTAATAAAACGTTTTTTTGTTGGTCTTATTCCAGAATAAAACTAATAAAAATCCAAATAAAGCACCACCTATATGTGCGTAGTGAGCCACATTGTCTAATCCAACCTGCGCAAAAGCAATATCATAGGCAATAATGACCAGCGGAATTAAATATTTTGCTTTTACAGGAACCGGAATAAACAAAAACATCAAAGGTGTATTGGGGAATAAAAATCCAAAGGCAGCCAGCAAGCCATAAATAGCGCCACTGGCACCCACCAGACTTTGGTAATAAATTTCAGACAAGCTTTTAATGGCATCCTGACTTAATTGTAGAGGAGCTAAAGTATCATTGTTAAAAAAAACAGTACCCGTGTGATAATAGGCTATGGAAGCACTGATGGCCAAATGAAAAAAGATAGCGCCTAATCCTGAAAATAAATATAAAAATGCAAATCGTTTGCTGCCCAGTACACGTTCATTTTCCAGAATGGAACCAAAGTTATACAGAGCATACATATTGAAAAATATATGCATCAACCCGCCATGTGTAAACATATGGGTGACTAATTGCCATGGTTTAAAATCCGGATTACTCGGATAGTGCATCGCAAATACATCGGTTAGGTTCGGATATAGTATGCATGCGACATAAACTAAAATATTTAAGAGCAGTAAATTTTTTACGACAGGTGTCATATCCAGTAATCCGCCAAATCTTCTAAGTTGAGACATATTTTCTTGTTTTTCAATTCGAGTAACGCCAGAAATCTTGTAAGATTTCTATTTTCACTCGAAACCATGTTATCCGTTAAATTTCCGTTCAATTTCATCAAAACTGTATTGTATAAACGTAGCCAGGCCTGCAGGATTGATATTCGGTTGCTCACAGGCAAACAATTCATCTATCAATTGCTGCATGGAGTTTTTATCCAGTGTCTTTCCTGATTTTATCGCTGTCTGATAAGCAAAGGTTTTTGCTACATTCTTCCGTTTGTCAAAATCGTCGGTCTTACTGCTTGTTTTAAAGTCTTCTAACAATTTTTCTATCAATTGAGTTTCATTTTCATCGCGTAAATCGCTGGGAAGGCCGTGTACCACAAAAGTGGACCCTCCAAAAAACTGAATATCAAAGCCTAAGGCTTTCAGTTCCGGAATAATATCTTTCAGCAATTCCGTATCGCTGTTGTTTAATTCCAGTGTTTTAGGAAATAAAGTTTGTTGTGTGGAGGCCGGCTGATTGGCTAAGTTTCTCAGGTAGCGCTCAAATAAAATACGCTGATGTGCTTTGTGCTGATCTACCAGAATAAACCCGCTGCGGATTTGCGTTAGAATATAGCGCTCATGCAGCTGAATCGGCTCAAAACGCTCATTTTTAAAAGGATTGTTGGAGATTTCATTTTCATTCTCCAAAGCCTGCAGCTGATCCATTTTACTGCGTATCGTTACCGTTCTTTCCTCGGTTTCTTCATCTATTTCATACAGCTTCTTCCATTCGTCGAAATTTGCATTATTATCGTTCGTGAAATTCCGTTGTTGCGTAGCCGGGATATCTTTGTCAAACGGCGAATGATAAGAACCTCTGGTGTTGCTTTCTGCATTTAATTTCGACTGCACCACTTTAAACGGCTGTTCATTGTAGATGCGTTCATCCACCAGCTGATTAAAGGTCGATTCATGTTCAAAATCTATCGTCGGCATCACGCTGTATTGCGATAAGCCATGTTTGGCTGCAGCATTCAGCAAGAGGTAAATCGACTTCTCATCTTCAAATTTTATTTCCTGTTTGGTCGGATGTACGTTGATGTCAATCGCTCCCGGTTCTATGTCAATAAACAAACAATAAAACGGAAAACTTTTATCCGTAATCAATCCGTCATATGCTTTGGTGATGGCATAATTCAGGAAATTATTTTTTATAAAACGATTGTTAACGAAGAAAAACTGTTCTCCCCGTGTTTTCTTGCTTACTTCGGGTTTGCCGATAAATCCACGCACACTCACATAATCGGTAATTTCTTCAATCGGCACTAATTTCTCATTGTAGTTTTTACCAAAGATATTGACGATACGCTGACGGATATTTGCTGCTTTTAAATGATAGACTTCAATGCCATTGTGATGCAATGAAAAGAAAATGGATGGATTGGCCAACGCCACGTGCACAAATTCATCTAAAATATGTTTGGTTTCAATCTGATTCGATTTTAAAAAATTACGACGTGCCGGTACATTGTAAAATAAATTTTTCACAGAAATGGACGTGCCGGAATTGGTGGCAGTTTGTTCCTGCAATATTACTTTCGAACCTTCAACAATCAAAATGGTGCCTACTTCTTTGTCATGCTGTTTGGTTTTCATTTCCACCTGTGCCACTGCAGCAATACTAGCCATGGCTTCACCGCGAAAACCGAATGTATACAACGAAAATAAATCTTCAATTTTTTTGATTTTAGAGGTAGCATGGCGTTCAAAGCACATACGTGCATCGGTTTCGCTCATACCGCAGCCGTCATCCACAACCTGTATCAGTGCGCGGCCTGCATCTTTGATGATTAACTGAATATTTTTAGCACCGGAATCCACGCTGTTTTCCAGCAATTCTTTCACCACCGATGCGGGTCGCTGTATCACTTCGCCTGCCGCAATCTGATTGGCAATAGCATCCGGTAAAAGTTTTATAACATCAGACATAAGAAGGCGCAAATTACAAAATTGTGTGCGTTATAACGTGTTAAATGCTGTTATTTTGGTGCATTAAATTATCATAAAAACACCGTTTCCACGTTCGTTTAAAGTTTGTCACCTAATAAATCAGGTATTTTCTTATGTTTGAGCAAATTTAGGACTGATTTTTGAAGATAAAATAGACCTCACCCTGTCTCGTCTTTGACGAGACTTCCCTCTCCATTTGGAGAGGGTGTCAGACAAAGTCTGACGGGTGAGGTGAAAAGAATAAATAAATGAAAAAATTCAGATTAATACTACTTACCACATACTGCTTATTATCTGCTGTTTACTCAAAAGCAGCAGATCCTCCCTTTTTAAAAGATACTTCGTGTATTTGGGTAGATTCCATATTGAAAACAATGACGCTGGATGAAAAAATCGGTCAGTTGTTTATGGTGGCGGCTTATTCCAATAAAGATGAAACCAGTTATCAAACCATTGATAAATACATTAAAGAGTATAAAGTGGGTGGTTTAATCTTTTTTCAGGGAACACCGCAAAAACAGGCGGAGTTGACTAACCGTTACCAGGCAGAAAGTAAAATACCCCTTTGGGTAGGCTTTGACGGAGAATGGGGTTTGGGGATGCGACTCGACAATACCATATCTTACCCGCGGCAATTGACGCTGGGAGCCATTAATAACCCTGATTTGATTTATGACATGGGCGTGGAATTTGCACGACAAATGAAACGCATCGGTATTCATATCAACTTTGCGCCGGATATTGACGTGAACAGCAATCCGAATAATCCGGTGATCAACGACCGTTCTTTCGGGGATAATAAATTTGGTGTGGTACGCCGCGGACTGTCGTATATGCAGGGCATGCAGGATAACAAAATTCTGGCCAGCGGTAAACACTTTCCGGGTCATGGCGATACGGATGTGGATTCGCACAAAGATTTACCGGTTTTGAAACATAATTTGGAACGTCTGGAATCGGTGGAATTGTACCCCTTCAAACAGTTTATACGCTACGGTGTGGGCAGTATGATGGTTTCACACCTGAATGTGCTGGCATTGGATGGTGCACCCAATTTCCCGGCTACCTTATCACCGAAAATTGTACAGGAAAAGTTGATAGATTCGATGGGATTCAAAGGCCTGGTATTTACGGATGCAATGAATATGAAAGGCATTACTAAATATTATCCGTCCGGTGTGGCAGAAGTGATGGCCATCATGGCGGGCAATGATGTGATGTTGTTTCCGGAGGATGTGGACGCTGCTATAGCCGGTGTTCGTTGTGCGGTGCTACAGGATTCCATTATTCCAGAAGAACTGATTAATCGTAAGGTGCGCAAAATTTTAGCGGCAAAATACTGGCTGGGATTGAATAAATACGAACCTATAAAATTAGACGGTATCGATGCGGACATTAACAGTGAGCAGGCGAAATTCCTCAAATTTAAATTGATGGAAAATGCCATTACCGTTCCTGCGGATTCAGCGCACATTATTCCGATTTTAAATTTGCAAAAACGCATTGCCAACGTAAGTATTGGAAGCAGTAAGCCCACTACCTTTTCAACCACACTCGACAAATACACACAAATCGATCATTTCTTTTTACCCAAAGATGTTTCGCTCGCAACGTTTAGTGAGACGCTGGCAAAATTAAAAGACTATCATCTGGTTATTGCGGATATACAGGACATGAGCCGTTTTGCAGCAAAGAATTTCGGGCTGACGGAAAATTCCATATCTTTTTTAAAACAACTGAATAAGCAAAATCAAACTATTCTTACGGTACTGGGTTCGCCCTACTGTTTAAAATATTTTCAGGATTTTAATACTGTGCTGGTAGGGTATAACGAAGAGGAAGAAGCGGAGTCGATTGCGGCACAGATTATTTTTGGAGCGCGCGGTGCGGAAGGTACAATGCCGGTGACGGTGGGTAAATTTCAATACGGTGTTGGTGAATGCACACAATCCAATATGCGTTTAAAATACGGCAATCCGCTGGAGGTAAACATGAGTATAAAGACCTTGCAGAAAACAGATGCCATTATTTACAAAGCGATAGAGGATAAAATTTTCCCGGGCGCACAATTATTAGTGGTAAAAGATGGTAATGTGGTATATGAAAAAGCATACGGCTTTCACACCTACGATAATACTATTGCTACTAAAACAACGGATTTGTTTGATATTGCTTCCCTGACAAAAGTAACGGCAACAATGCCCATAATAATGAAAATGCAGGAGCAGGGTAAAATAAATGTCAGTCATACACTGGGAGAATATTATACGTACCCTGAAGGATGTAACAAAAAAAATATAGTTATCAAAGAAATGCTGTGCCACCAAGCCGGTTTGCCGGCCTGGATTCCGTTTTATAAAAACTCACTCGATGCGACAGGAAACCCGGATAGTCTGTGGTATGCAAAGGTGCAGGATGCTGTTTTCTCCGTTAAGATTTTAGATAGTTTATTTTTGAAAAAATCGTTTCAGGATTCCGTATGGAAAATGATTTACGATTGTGGTTTATCGCCGGAGAAAGACTATAAATACAGTGATTTAGGATATTATCTGTTGAAACAAATTATAGAGAAAACTTACAAAGATTCCCTGCAAAATATTACACGCAAATATTTGTATTCGCCGCTCGGGATGAATTACACGCAATACAATCCAAAATGGAATGGCTATGATTTGAATAAAATAGTGCCGACGGAAATGGAAAAAAATTCCGGAATTCTTTGTTGCTGGGAACTGTACACGATCAGGGAGCAGCGCTGCTGGGCGGCGTGGCAGGCCATGCCGGTATCTTTACCAATGCAAACGATTTAGCAAAATATTTCCAGTTGCTGTTGAATGGCGGCAGCTATGGCGGGTATAAATATTACGAAGCATCCACGATTAAAAATTTCACGTCTAAACAATTTCCGAACAACCGAAGAGCGATAGGTTTTGATAAACCAACGCCTGCAGGACAAGACGGACCGACCTGTGATGCTGCCTCACCGGAATCGTTTGGCCATACCGGTTTTACTGGCACTATCGCCTGGGCAGACCCCAAAAATAATTTAATTTTTATTTTCTTATGCAACCGTGTATATCCAAGTGCGGATATAAATACTTTAGCTAAACAAGGTATTCGTCCTAAAATACAACAAGTAATTTATGATGCGATTGGGAAATGAGTTTTATAGATTTTTAAAGTATTTTCTATCATAAAAAGTAAAACAAATGAAAGGAAAACTAAATATTAAAATTAAATTTCCAATTATTGTAAATAATGATAATGAATATAGTGTTCTAAAAGACATTGATCAATTAGTTGTATCTAACCAAAGTTATTTAGATGTTTTTAATAAGAAAAGACACAAAATAAATATAATTGATTCTTTTGGATTAAGTTATTCTATAAAAAATATTGAAAAATTAAATTATGTAAATTTCTTTTTTGGTCTTAAGCTAGCAAGTGGTTTTAATAACTATAATGTTAATGTATTCTTGCAAACTAATAAAGAATTATCATTAGAAGAATTAAAAGAATATGGTTCTAATATTATTTCTTCTAAGAAGAATTTCTATAAAGGAACTTTGATAGAAATTAATCGGTTTCAAAATGAATTTTCAGAGTTGGAAAATAGAGAAGATATATTAAGATATTTATTCTTTTTTTCAGAGCCAAGTTATTTTTATAGTCCTGATAAAAAAGATATAGAATGGAGAAATCGAGAAGGATTCATTAATGAATAAAATTTCAGATTCTTTTATACCTCGTAATTAAAATTCACCTCACAGCCCTCGCTGCAATTCGTGCAGATGTCAATTTCTTTCCGGCCTTTCACTAATTTCGTCCGGAAGTCTTTATACAAATCATTGTTCCAGATTTGAGAGAACGTATGTGTTTTTAAATTGCCCAGTTGATGCTGTGCATCTTTATCAAAGCAGCAAGGCACTACTTTGCCATCCCAGGTAATCACGCAGCTGTGCCATAATTTCCAGCATGAGTTTTCCAAGGTATTTTTGATGGAATAGGTGCCGTCGCTTTTTTTTCTGTAACGCGAATATTGTTCATTCTCCGGAATTAATTCGTTACCGTTTTTATAGTCATAAACCTGTGCCGTTTTCAAAATCACTTCATCTACACCAATTTCTTTCGCCAAAACTTTAAGTTCATCAATCTGATGTTCGTTGGGTTTTACTACCAAAAACTGAAAAATAATATACGGCGTTTTCGACTGCATTTCTTTTTTCCAGTGCACGATGTTTTTTGCACCTTCAATTACTTTATCCAATTGTCCGCCCACACGATAACTCTGATACGTTTCCTGTGTGGTGCCGTCGATGGAAATGATTAGTCTGTCCAATCCGCTTTCAATGGTTTGTCTGGATACGGCATCCGTTAAATAATGCGCATTGGTGGAGGTTGCCGTGTATATTTTTTTTTGTCGTGCATAAGCCACCATCTCTAAAAAATTCTTATTGAGATAAGGTTCTCCCTGAAAATAAAAAGTGAGGTAGATTAATTCTTTGGAAAGTTCGTCGATGGTTTTGCGGAAAAAATCAGGTTCCAGCATCCCAATAGGTCGTGTAAAAGAACGCAAGCCGCTCGGGCATTCCGGACAGCGCAAATTGCAGGAAGTCGTCGGCTCGAACGAAATGGAAAACGGCTTGCCCAATTGTATAGGCTTCTTCAAATATTTAGTCAAATAAAAGGAAAGATATACCAAACCCATATTCCATACTCTTCGAATCGTAAGTTTCGATATAAAGTTGAGTGTATTTTGAGTGGATGCGTTCACCCTTACAAGTCTGCCTCCCGCTGTATCTTGACTCTTCCTCTTTTTCAGGGACAAGAATAAGATGCAGGATACAAGATTCTAAACAAAATGAAAGATAATCTGTCTTTTGTTATTTTTTTGGTTGACCTTAACCTTTTTTTGTTGGCACTCTTTAATTTGGGTTTGAAGTATCTGATCATCAATCTTTCAAGATAATGACTATTTTTGACCAACGCAAATATAAGATTTCCGCAATGATAAATGCGATAATTACAATACTGAAAATTACTTGGCGGCATCATCGGACAACAATTCAAAACGGATTGCGAAAATACTGCCGACAATCGCCAAAATATGCCGTGGTGGCAATCGGTGTAGCTGTTGAAGTGGCACGCGTCAAAGCTGTTCCTGCCTGTATGATTCCCGCACTTCCGCCGCCTACGATGATGCCTAAGCCCCATTTTAGCATCGGGTCCAGATCTGGAATGATAGCTGAAGCAGTAAGCAGGGTTCCGGCAATCACCGAAGCCGGTGTCGTAATCGTGTCTAAAATATTATCTACAAACGGAATATAGTAACCGCCAATCTCAAAAATGGTAGCGGCACCAAAGCAAATCAAAGCCGCTGTGCTGCCCATCCACTGAAAGCCGTCGCCGAGATGTAAAATTCCCATTTTGGTGGCGATGCTGGCAGCCAGCAAAGGCACAAACACCCTGAAACCACAGCAGGCACTTAAGCCTAAGCCCATTACCAGGCTCAATAAAACTTTATTATCGCTGAAAAAATGCAGTGCATCTGTCGAAACGAATTTCATAATAGTTGTATCCATAGTTAAAATTAGTATTTATTTCCCTATAAACATCAAAACTCGCACCAAAATTCCACCGGCATGTTACTGATAAATTAAGAAAAATGACAATGAATTACGTAAATAGCTTATATGTTGGTTTAATTTTTAAATACGTGAATAAAATCTCCTTACTCAGGACTCACAACTCACGACTATTTTCTACTTTTGTAAAAAATTACACAAATGGAATTAAGCGGAAAAGTATTTAAAGCAATGCCGGTAGAATCCGGAGAAGGAAAAAACGGCGTTTGGAAAAAACAACAAATTATTATCGAAATTGATAATGGAAAATATCCTAAAAAAGTAGCTGTAGTATTCTGGGGAGATTTGGTAAACAGCGATGCATTTGCAGAAGGCAGAGATATTTCAGTGGAGTTTGACGTTGAAAGCCGTGAATACAACGGAAAATGGTACACAGATGTGAAAGCATGGAGAATCAACAAAACGGATGGTGGAAGTAATACTTCTAATAACACATCTTCGTCATACATTGCAGCTAAAACTACAGCGCCTGCATACACAGAAGCAGATGCGCCTGCTGCACAGATTGATGATGATTTACCATTCTAAGATATAAACTACTACCACGGATTTTTCTGGTAATAGGTAACATACGCATCGCCATCGATGACAATCATAGGATCACCCGTTTTCGGGTGATTTTTCTTTTGAAAAGAATAGGTAAGTGCTCCTTCACTTGCAGACACCACATTAATGGTATTTCCGTTTAATTTCCAGGTGCCGTGGTCAGCACTTTGACTTGCAGAACCACCGTAATAGCCGCCTCCTGAACCGCTGATGGAGCCCTCATAAGTATACTGATAAGTGCCGTCTGCGTTGATAACAATGCAACGTGTGCTGCCAGAAGAAGCATTGGTATAGGTGCCGGAAGTTTTTGTCCAGCACCAGGTGCCCACAATTGATTTGTCGATACTTCCTGATTTTGTATTTCCTGAAGTACCTGAGCTGGTATTTTTACTTTTGGTAAATGTAACCGGTGCCGGAAAAATGCCACCTGAAATAATCAATTGCCCGTTTACCACTTTATAGCTGTAGGTGAAATTGCCGTCTTCGGAGTATGCAAAAATTTTACTGGCTGTGCTGGTGTACGTAAAACTGCCACCGGCAAAAGTTCCGCTGCCATTAGAGTTGAATATCAATGTGCCGACTTCCTCGTTGTTCCAGGTGCCGTATATATTGCTTTGTCCGTATACCTGAAGGGTAAAAACCAGCAGCAGTAGAGAAAACAGATTTTTCATCGTCAATAGTTTTAGAATTAAAAGTAAATAATTCTGCAAAGGAATGCAACAGGTATTTTATCCGTTTCTGCTTAAATCAGCAGGTAAAATGTGAATCATGTAATCTAATTCAAAAGTTGTGTAAGGCTTTGCAGAGAGAAAAGTAGAACCTTTGTCTTGTCAAATTAAATCACTTAAAAAAAATACTATCATGGCAAACACAACAGAATTAAAAGGAAACTGGGCAGAATTAAAAGGAAAACTGAAACAACAATTCGCCACTCTTACAGATGATGATTTACTTTTTGCAGAAGGCAAAAAAGATGAACTGGTGGGTCGTCTGCAGACAAAATTAGGAAAATCAAAAGAAGAAATTCACAAACTGATTGGTGAGATTTAGTAAACACCCTTCTTCTCATTTTATTCATTTTTAAAAATCAATAGCATGTACAATCAATTCAATAAGACACTTTACGCCAGCGCTATAGTCTTTTTACTGTCAGCATCTATATTTGTTGCCTGTAAGTCAAGCGAAGAAAAAGCTGCCGCAGATGATGCGGGAGTAACAACAGAAACTACTACTGCTACGACAGAAACCACTCCTTCCGGATGGCAGCCTTACAAAGAAAGTGCACAAGCTTCCATTGTTAACAATCTGGAAAGGATTAAGGTGTTAAAAGAAAAAATCAAGACATCAAATACGCCAAATTTAGATAAACTGAGACAGAAACGTATCAACGAACTGGAAGACAGAAATACAGCATTACGTGCTAAAATTATGGATTACAAAGAAGATAACGTAACAACTAATTTAGAGCAGTTCAAGGCAGACATTCAGAAAGAACTGGATGATATGGAAAAAGCACTGAAAGAATTAGACGATAAATAATTTCTAAAACGTAAAATATAGTATTATGAACAATCTATTATACATCCTCGCGGTGATATTAATCATCGGATGGGCAGTTGGCTTCCTCGGATTTCATGCAGGTGGTCTCATTCATATCTTATTAGTAATTGCATTAGTTGCAGTAATTCTAAGAGTCATTCAGGGAAAATCAATCGTTTAAATTTATCATTCACATTTAAAATAAACAGTATGAATAACGGAAAAGTGTTATTAGGTGTATTGGCAGGCGTTGCCGCCGGTGCTACCTTAGGAATTTTGTTTGCACCCGACAGTGGTGTTAACACCAGAAAAAAAATCATGAAGAAAGGCGAAGATTATGCCGACAATTTAAAAGGCCAGTTTAATCAGTTAACCGCTTCTTTGAATGAAGAAGTAGATGGCTTTAAAGAAGAAATCAATCATTTGGTTGCTAACGGCAAAGCAAAGTTTGAGCAGGAAAAAATTATGGCATCGAACATAAAAAATGAAATTACCAAATCGGTTAATTAAGCAAACATTCAACTGAAAAATTCATAGTATGGATACTGCACATAAAAGTTCACTGGAAGCATTTTTAGAAAGTACACAGATGTACAGTAAAACAACACTGGAGCTGACGAAGCTGAAAGGGTTGAAGGCGACTACAAATGTACTAAGCGTTCTGGTTGCGCGTATCTGTTTATTGATTACCGTGATACTATTTATGGTGATTCTGAGCATTGGCGTGGCATTCTGGATGAGTGAACAATTTGGTAAACCATACTATGGGTTTTTCATTCTTTCTGCAATCTATTTAGTGCTGGTAATAGTGGTTTATTTTTTCTTACAACGGTGGATGGAAAGACCATTTAGCAGTTTAATTATTTCACAGGCATTAGATTAAAGGAAGATGGAATCCATTCAAACAAAGCAGGATCTGCAAAGTGCTATATTGCATTTGGAACAACGGCAATTGCTGGAAAAAAATGCCATGCAAAAATATTACCAGGAATCGTATGAATATATGAGACCGGTGAATTTGCTGAAAACTGCCATTAATGAAATTACACATGCCGATGAACTGAAAAAAGATATGCTGAAAGCCGCGGTTGCGCTGGCTATTGGTTTTCTGGCAAGAAAAATAATTGAAACCTATGTTGTAAAAAGTCGCACACCGGTTGCGGTAGCCATTGAAACCATTCTTCAGATTGTTATTTCAGGATGGGTGGCAAAAAACGGGAATATTTTAAAAGATATTGCATTGTATTTTTTTAAGACAATTTTACAACGCAAACAACAACTTTTACTTCCACCAGGCAAATAAAAATCAACAACATTTATAATAAAATCAACTCATTTATGAAAAAAATTATTCTAGTACTAACGGTAGCAATAGCATCAACTGCCGTATACGCACAAGCAACCATAGAATCTATCGTTATCCAGAAGCATAACAGAAATGCAGTAAAATTATATATCGACCAGCCGGAAGATGTTACCGCAGATGCACTGGCTGCAAAACTGAAACGATCCGGATTGAACGGAAGCAAAAAGAAAGGCATAACCATTTATAAAGGCGTAACGCTTTCTGAGATTAGCATCAATAAGCTGGATATTTACACGCGAGTTGAAAAATTGGGTATAGGTACGGTTGTATACATGGCGGCCAGCAAAGGCTACGATAACTTCACCAGTCCTGAAGATACCGGCATTACCAATAATATAGTGACGTTCCTGAATAACTTTATTCCGGATGCCAATTATCGTTCCGTAGATGTGGATTTAACTGCACAAACAGAAAATATTACCAAACAGGAAAAAGCTTATCAGAAATTACTGGATGAACAAAAAGATACGGAGAAGAAAAGATCGGATGCGGAAGTAAAATTAGTACAGCTGCAGAATGATCTTCAGGCAAAACAAACAGAGATAGATAAACTGAAAGCGGATTTGGAAGATATGAAAGTAAAGCGATCTAATATTAATCAACAATAAAAAATAATTTATGCATCCGAATATAGGAATATCAGAAAAAGACTTACAAAAGACCAATAAAACGCTGACAGTGCTTTTGGCAAACGAAACCCTATTGTATATGAAAACGAGAAAATTTCACTGGAATATTTCCGGTAACAGTTTTCTGGAACTACATTTATTTTTTCAGGATCAGTATAAAGAACTGGAAGAGATTATTGACGAAGTGGCGGAACGTATCAATAAACTGGGCAGTCATACGATTGGTACCTTGCAGGAGTTTGCAGAACATACCACACTGAAGGAATCTCCCGGTAAATATCCATCACAAAAAGATATGATAGCGAAGTTGCTGGATGATCACGAACAGATTGTTGTGGAAATCAGAAAACATCTGAAGAAAGAAGACAAAGAAGGACTGGATGCCGGAACCGCAGATTTTATTACAGGTTTGATGCAGCAGCACGAAACCATTGCCTGGAAGCTCAGAAGATACTCCAATTAAATAATTAAAAATATCCGACTCTATCGAAAGAACAAATTAAAGGATATATGGTATAGCTTTTCAGAATACTGACCATATGTACATTATACTGTTTTAATACAATTGTTGGTTAGGTCCTGAATTTATTCAGGGCTTTTTTATTTTTCAGAAATAGAAATATTACAATGTTTACGGATATAAAACGTCTTTAAATCATGTAATACTTTCAAAAAGTTGTGTAATATGCGTGCCCCTGTTTCTGTCGATATTTGTACTATCAAATTAATTAAACAATTAAACAAAAACAGTATGAAAAGATTATTATTTTCAACAGCAGTAGCTGCAGTATTGACATTAGGAATGTCATCATGTAAGAAAGATTACAATTGCGATTGTAAAGACACTACCACCGGAGATCGTTTTGAAACAACTAACTATCCTAACACAGGATTAGTTGATGCTCAAAAAGCTTGTAAAGACCGTCAGTCAGTATGGCAGAACACTACGCGCCCGGCAGCTCAATGTACAATTTTATAATTGTCTGATTTTGCTGAGTTGAAGAACTAAAGCAAATGCGGCATCAATTAATTGATGCCGCATTTTTTATTTGTTGTTCGTAATACAGTTTTCCTTATTTCACATAATTTGGCGAAACACATTTTTGCCAGTATTCTACAATGGTTTTAATGGTTTCTTTTATTTCCGAATATGCCTTAGGCTTTACAAAAAAACCCTGAATAGATTTTGAATACGCATCGATAACGTGTTGCTGCTCTGCACTGGTGGAGAAAAACAAATAGGGGATGGATTTTATTCTCAGGTCTTCATTTTCATGTACTTTTGCCCTCAATTCCATTCCATTCAGCCGCGGCATATTAATATCAGAGAAGATTATAAAAGGTTCTATGGTAGTGTCAGTGAGGTATTCGAGTGCTTTTTCACCTTCCTTAAAGAAGATAACTTCATTCTTGTAATTCAGTTCCTGAAATATTTCCGTTAAGATATCCTGGTCGTCCAGATCATCTTCAATAATTATAATCGGACCGCCTTTGTTCATAGAAAAATTTTAGAGATGTATAATGTCGCAATGTAGTCATTTAAATTCCAAATAAAAAAACGCCCTGTTCTCTGAGGGAGGAACAGGACTTAATCATTAATAATTGCTACGAATAATCTAGAAAGTGAAATTGTCTTTCACTAACTGACCGTCTGTATTAAACAACAAATCTTTTTTATTCAAACTGTTCTTTGCTACCGTTATTTTGTATTGGTTCTTGGTTTCAGGTGTTTCAACAATAGTTACCTCTTTAATTTCCCATTTTGCATATTCACCTCTGCTAAATCCTTTTATGACACTTGTTGGCAAAAAATCTTTTTTGATAATGCGTTCCGTCATTTTCCATTCTCCGTTGTTAGAGAATTTAACTCTGTAGTTTTTGTCATTTTCATCAAAAACTACTTTGAAATCTACCAGCTGATCCTGCCACTCCACGTTGGTGGCATCGGGGAATTTTTCAGTGAAGTTGTTGGTTACTTCTGCAGGAATTTTTCTCAACTGCGCATATACAGCGTTAACACTAAATAATGCTGCAATCATTGCAATCATAATATTCTTTTTCATAAAACTTAATTTGAGGTATAATAATTTGATTTAATAACGCAGTTTGGCACTCATCTGTTTGAATAAAAACAGCTGAATTGAATATTCTTTACAAAATTTAAGATTTGAAATTGCTGATATCGGTCTGTATGTTAAGTAATGTTTTCAGCGATTGCACATAATCTTCCATTTGTTTTATTTTGACTTCAGGAGTTGCCATATTTGGAATGGTTATTGGCATTTCATTGAGGTTTCTGTATACTTCCGGATACTGCAGTTTTATCTGTTCCGTCAGTGTCATTATTTCTGCATTTAACTGATGTTCTTTCGTTTCCATAATAAATGTATTTAAATTAAGTTGCATAGAATTAACTGTAAGCCGTGTAAATACCTGCATGCATAAAATTCCATTTTATCTTCCAGGTAACTATTACATCATTTTTTTCAAATGTTGCAATATTATAAGGGTCTAGTAGAGTTCTTCCGGCTCCGGATCGGGCATTTTCAGATCAAATTCATTATTGCTGTACGCATAGGCTTTTGCGATTTCTGCTCCAAAATACAATACGACAGCCGAATAATATACCCAGACCAGCAGCATAATCAAGGTGCCGGCTGCACCGTAAACGCTGATGACTATGGAGTTTGCCAGATAGAGACCAATCAGATATTTCCCGGTCAAAAATAATAAAGTGGCACTCAGTGCCGCCACGAAGACATATTTCCATTTCATCTTCTTATCATGTAGTGTTTTAAAAATCAGCATAAACACTATTGTAATGACAATCAAAACAAATACGGAATTAATGCTGTGTACAATGGAAACAGTAGTGCCTTTAAAAAAGGATTCAAGCCGTTTGTTAATAATATCGAGTATGGAATTAATCACTAAACTAACAATCAGCAGAAAGGAGATGCTGCCCACCATCAGAAAGGATAATAGTTTTAATTTCAAATAATTTCTGAACCCGTTTTTGTGTGTAGGTTTTATTTTCCAGATTAAATGGATGGAACTTTGTATTTCGGAAAATACACCCGATGCACCAAAGAAGAAGATGGCACTCCCAATTACAGCCGCTATTCCGTTATTATGGTGCAGTTTCAGATTCTTGAGAATATCCTGTACCTGAATGGCGGTTTGTTTGCCCACCAATGCCTGTATTTCAAAAAATAATTGTCCCTGTACGGCATCAGTCCCGAAAAATATTCCGGAAAAAGCAATCATCACCATCAATAAGGGCGGAAGAGAAAATAAAGTGTAAAAGGATAAAGATGCACATAAGCCAATGACATTGTCATCCACAAATGCAATACCTGCATTTTTTAGTATCAGCAATAACTTTTTTAGTTTCTTTAAAATCAACTTCATGATTTATGACAAATTATTAAGAGGTCGGTAAATAAATATCAATGGTAGTTCCATAATTAGAAATACTTTTTGCACTGATAAATCCATTGTGATTCTCTACTATTTTTTTACAGATGGTTAAACCGATGCCGGTGCCGGAAAATGTCTGCTTATCATGCAGGCGCTGGAACAGCATAAAGATTTTTTCGGCATATTGCTGCTCGAAACCAATTCCGTTATCGCTGACGGAGATATGGTAATACTTTTTAGCCGGGTCTGCTCTTTCATCATGCACATCGGTACTCTCCACTAATTTACACTTTATATTTATAACCGGAGAGCGATTGGTGTCGCTATATTTTATGGAGTTTATGATAAGATTGGTAAACAACTGCTCCAGTTGAAAGGAAACACCCTGAATAGTAGGTAAGTTTGAGTAATTGACCGTTGTGTTAGTTGCTTCTATGGTTTGTATCAGTGTAGGTTCCAGCAATACGTTTTGAATGATGTCATTCAGATTTATGTTACTTAAACTTTCCTTTGTTTCGGTAATTCTGGAATACGCCAGCAAGTCATTAATCAGCAGCTGCATTCTGTTGGCAGAAACCTGTATCCTGTTAAAATAATCTTTGCTTCTTTCATTTAATGCCAGCTCTTTGTCGTCCAGTATTCGTGAAATAAATAATTGTGTTTTACGTAAGGGTTCCTGTAAGTCGTGACTGGCAATGTAGGTAAATGCAGAAAGCTCCTTATTGGCAGCCAGCAGCTCTTCCGCTCTTTTTTCTTTTTCAATATACTGAAAGGCAAGTTCTTTGTTTGCAATAATTAATTCTTCCGCTCTCTTTTCCTTTTCAATATATTGGGTCACCAGTTCTTTATTTACAGAGGTAAGTTCTCTGGTTCTTTCATTAACAGCCTTTTCCAAACGTTCATTCTCCAGCTTATTTTCGCTGATATTCTTTTTCAGTAATTCCGTTTCTATACGTTTCTGTTCCAATGCTCTGGATCGTGATTCTGTAATATCATGTATGGCCAGTAATATCAATGGTTCTCCCTGGCTTTTCTGAACCAGCCGGTTTGCATTCAGCAGCATTATTTTTCTGCCGATATCCTGAAACGTATGTGTGATTTCATAATTCAGCAAATGCGCATTTTTAGAGATAATGTCATCCAGCAATTTTCTGAGAATAGGAATGTCCCACTGCTTATTGCCTAAATCGTATAGAAAATTTCCAATGGTTTCTCCTTCTGAAACAGAGAAGTTTTTATAGAAAGCTTTATTGGCAGATTTTACACGCAGGTTTCTGTCCAGTATAATCACGGATTCGTGAATCGTATCGACAATAGCTTCGGCATAGTCTTTTGCATCCTTGATTTGTTGTTGCAAATTGATGATTTCCTGTCTAATCATATTCGGCTTTTTATCAGTTTATCTGTATGATTTTTATGTTTTTAGAATCTTATTGCAGGCGATAATTTTTCTGTTGTAATAATTTACATGCTTAACATAAAGGACTCTTTGTTGCTGCCCGATATGTGATATTGCCAGTTGATCCGCATAGCTTCTTCCACCACTTTTTTCAGCGTGGAAAAATCGTTTGGTTTTTTTATGTACACATTAGCACCCATCACAAACGTTTCTTCAATATCTCTTTCCGCACCCGAAGTGGAGTAAATGGCAATTGTCAGATGTTTTAATGCGGGACTGTTTCTGATTTCTTCCAGGCATTGCATGCCGTTTTTTCGGGGCATATTTAAATCCAGAAAAACAACATCAGGCAACAGTACGCCGTCCTGTGTCAGGTATTCCATCAGCTCAATGCCATCGTTTACAGTGGTTACGATTGTTTTTATTTTAATGTCTTCTAACGCCTCCTTAAAAATCAGGCGGTCGTCTTCGTCGTCGTCTGCAAGTAAGACGTATAATGGTTTATCTGGCATAGCTGTTTTTTTGGTTTATTTAGTTTGAAACAGCTGCCCGGTTTTCGCGCTTTTTCTTTACAATTCTTTGAAATGCGGAAGGGGTAAGACCGGTGGTTTTTTTAAACTGGTTGGAAAGGTGCGCCACGCTGCTGTAGTTCAGCTGGTAAGAAATTTCCGTAAGCGTATAGTTTCCGCTGATGGTCATTTGTTTGACGCGTTCGATTTTCTGGAAGATGATATAATTCTCGATAGTAGAGTAGGTGATTTCTGAAAACAGATTGGATAAATACCCGTAACTGTGATTTAAGGTATCCGCCAGATAAGCAGAAGTGGCAATATTCGGAAGTATATCATCGCTCCATACCATGTCTGTAATGGCATCTTTTATTTTTTGAACCAATGCTGTTTTCTGGTTCTCGATAATTTCAATACCATATTTAAGTAAGAAAGATTTAAGAAGTTCCGTCTGTTCCGGCAAAAGGTCTTTTTTAAACTCAATTTCATTCAAGCCTATAATGTTAAAATCAATGGCCAGTTTTTCCAGTTGTTCCTGTAATATTGCTTTGCAAGTCAGAGAAATATCATATTTTATAAGTATGTTCATAAAAACAGCCATGCTGTATTCTTGTAAGTTAGACAATAAAAACAGCAATAGCTATTTATTTTGATTATATAAATACATTGTCTCTGATATTGATGCTGATGTACAAGTATCCGCCACAGCAGGGTATTTAAAACTAATTTTTTAGGAATAAAGCATTTGTTTGTTTTAAGTACTATAAAGAGCAGCCGGAAGTGTAACAACTTCCGGCTGAATTTTTATAGTATAGCCTGTAAAAAAAACACCTCCAGACAAAGGCCTGAAGGTGCAGCGACAATTTGGGCAAATTGTACACAAAAAAACGTTTAAATATCTATCTGTACTTTGTAGCTGCCCTCGGTAGAAGTACTCGGGTTGCTTACCAGTAAATACACCGCCGTACCATCGGGGTCCATATCGGTAGAGGTTTGGGTAACAATAGCACCGCCGCCAATGGTAATCTTTGGTATGGCAGTTTCAGCATCCTCCGTTTCAGAGAGGCAAAATACCAGCGGCACTAAACCCGTATTGCGAAACGTATACACCGCATCGTCATCGCCCACTGCCGTAATGGTTTTGGTAACAGCAGGAGCCACCGTGCCCTCAAATTCTTCCTCATCTACGGTACTGCCCGGCGTAGCACTGTACACATATTGTTTTTGTTTGGCATAATCATCGCGGAATACCAGCTGAGCCGCCGCATTTACCTGCACCATCATGTTGTAGCATTTATTCAAAATAATAATACGGTCTTCCGTAAGTTTAGGACGTTCTTTTTTAAACACCTCCTGTTTTAAATTGCTCTGCTGCAGTTTATCGCGTATCACTACAATATCATCTATAGCCACCTGATTGTAGCCCGCCGTAATGAGCACAGCACTGTAAATAGTGCAGGCATTGTGCATCTCATCCAGAAACTGAATCATCTGTGCGGTACTCTTGCGCGCCTGGTTATAATCGTTCAGCCCAAACTCGCCCTGAATGCCCGCACTGTTAGGAAAGGCCTTTTGCACAAAATACTTCACATCGCGGTATTTGCTGCGTGCCATGTCCATCAGCTCCATCACATTTTCAGTTTTGCTCACCAGCTGGTCTATTACAGCGGTGTCTGCTACCACGGTATCGGCATCGTTGATAGCATTTTCGTAATCGGTAAGAAAAGCACTGTTCATAGTGCTGTCAAATGCAGTAAACGCTGCAATGTCTGTAGTAAGCAAGCCCAAAATGGTGCGAGCCGCTTCTGTCATTTTTGAGTCTGCTCCTGAGTAGACTCTGATTTCTTCTTTTGGTTCCATAATATGATTTTTTAATTTAATGAGCGCACAAAATATAAAAATTCCTATTTATGTAATAAATAATTTGTAAAAAATAGTATTGTATTTAATAATTATCTTAAATTGACATATCCTACTATAAATACGCTACTATTGTAATATATGTATTCCGCCTTTCCTAAGGCTCTTTCCGCTGTTCCTAAGATGCTTTCCGCTGTTCCTAAGATGCTTTCCGCTGTTCCTAAGGTACTTTCCGCTGTTCCTAAGGTACTTTCCGCCGTTCCTAAGGTTCATTCCGCCGTTTCTAAGGTTCATTCCGCTGTTCCTAAGGTTCTTTCCGCCAGCGGAAAGCAGTAAAGAAGTGGCGGAAACCATTACAGGAATAGCGGAAATGGTTAAAGAAGTGACGGAAAGCAGTAAAGAAGCAGCGGAAAGAGCTACATACCTGCCGGAAAGCAGTAAAGAAGCGGCGGAAACCCATAACACCTGAACGGCAAACACAAAAGCAGCAGCAGCCAAAAGCAAGCAGCACCCGGCAAGGGGCTGCTATGCAGCGGCAAGGATTAAAAACCCGGCGGAGAGTATCGTTTTGATGCTAATTATTAAAAATGTATATTTGAATAAAGGATGACAAAAAGCATACATATCTGCCCAAATTGGGTGTATATGTATGATTTTGTCAGACATATAAACAAGTTATATGTGATTTTAGGACAACTCGAAACAACAAACTAACCGACAACATATAAACAAAACAATAGTACGAAATTGGATGAAATAACAATTCCATATCATTTAGTAATACCAACAATTATTTGTTTGGTTGGACTTGGGACAATAATATTTTATCGTAAAAGACTTTTCACCAAGAACAAATTGATTTGGACAAGTGTGACTGTTTTTTTAGTTCTATACTTGTTCATTGTAGGTATGGCGACATTTGATGCTATTTATTATCAATTGGACTTAAATCGCTATGACCTTAACAAGGACGGAATGTTTGGAGGAAAAGAAATAACAAACGAACAGAACGAAGCAATGAGAAAACTAACAAGTGACACCGGAAGGAATTTTTCGTTCATTACAGGTTTTGTTTTTGCTTTAATTATTTCGACAGCAGTTTATATTTCTGGACGAGTATTCTTAAGGCTGAAGAGACAATGACAACAGAAAGAAAAACCACACATAACATAAAATTGGCGTTAGTTGTGGCTCATTTGGAAAAGCAAATAATAAATAATAAATTTAGTTTGAAGGTTGATTACGGTTCGTGCTAAACACGCACAACCATCGCCAATTTTCAGCCGTTAGTGGCAATTTTAAAAAACAGACGACATGACTAAAAAGATATTTGAAATATTATGTGTTGACAGCAGAAGTCAAACTGTAATAACCAACACTGACAATCTTTTAAATAGATTGATGG
The DNA here is from genome assembly GCA_016721245.1 of Sphingobacteriales bacterium. Taxonomy (GTDB): domain Bacteria; phylum Bacteroidota; class Bacteroidia; order Chitinophagales; family JADIYW01; genus JADJSS01. Next base: position 49,193 of record JADKIQ010000007.1, on the reverse strand, counting down.
GGAATGGTGTTTTATGGAAAAAAGCCGAGTTAAAAGGCAATCACATAAACGACTCTGTATTAAATATAAAGCTGACAAGCAAGACGATTGAAAATAATCCAGAAACTGCAAAAATTTCTATACTTTTAAAAGTAGAAGGAGAAGCAAATCTCGAAGCTTTTAGACATCCACTTGTAAAGCATTTAAAAGATGAGAGATTTGATTTTATTTACATACTAACAGATGAGGTTTCAAAACAAATAAGTGAAAATCTTTATTCAAATATTAATACACTTGAAAATTTACTCAGAAAATACTTGACAACATTTTTTGCAACACGGTTAGGGCCAAAATGGTGGGACGATGTTGCAAATGACGAGCTAAATAAGAAAGTTAGGGACAGAAAAAATAATGAAACGGTATTTTCAAAACATTTAATTCACGGAAAAGAAGAAACCCTTGTTGACACAAAATCGTTTTTAATTGATTTTAAAGATTTAGGGGAAATAATTTATAGAGTATCAGCTGGTAATTTAAAATCAGACAACATAACAAAACAAATAGAAGGTTTAGACGAAACAGACATCGCAAATTTACCAAATGCTGTAAAGACACTCAAAAACGAAATCAAAACCAACATCAAAAAATATTTTCCTGAATTTGAAAAAATAGAGTTTCAAAAGAAATGGGAGTTTTTATACAATATTAGAAACAAAGTCGCACACAATGGCTTATTGACAAAACAAGACGATGAAGAGGCAAACAAATATTTAACTGAACTAATAAAGTTTTTAGGTAAGCAAAATGACGAGCTTGGACAACTTCAATTTGACCCAGAAGAAATAGCCATTTATCAAGAGAATATAGTTAAGCAAAGTAGTCGTTACGCTAAAATCACAAAGGACAAACTTGCCTTTGAACTTTATAAAATGGACGACTGGACAAGAAAGAATAAAAGACCATTTATTGGACTTAAATATTTTGTTGCTGACATTCTTGGTATTAAAGGTTATGACATTGGGACAAGTTATGACATCATCAATGAACTTAAAGACGCTGGTTATATTGATATATACAATTACTCCGACCCAACAGGAGAACATATATCTCAACCACCTGCAATAAAAATAATAAAACCCTTAAATGAACTTTACACGGAAGAATAGAAAAACTACCACTAACAGCACATTTGCAATAGGCGGGGTTTCGTGCTCCGCAGACAGTTTTGTGGTAGCCGAAAGTTTTGTGCTCCGCATAAACATTAGTGGTAAAAATCCCGCCCATCGCAAATCTGCAAACCGTTATATGCAATTCTTAATGAAACAGATTTCTGCAATTATATTAACATTTTTTCTAGCAACATTGAAACCCCGCCCTCGGCAGGTGTTTAGCTGCAAGCGTAGCGCGCAAGCGTCACCTGCCGACTGCAAGCCGTAAATAAACGCCATACTATTTTTTATAAATTTGTAACATGGTTTATGAAGAAAATCACCCGCAGTTTTTCACAGCAACGATTAATGAGTGGAATCATTTATTAAAGGATGATAAAGTAAAAGACATTATACTAAACAGTTTGAGATTCCTCGTTACAGAAAAGAGGATTAGTGTATATGGATTTGTTATAATGAGCAATCATTTACATTTAATTTGGCGAATAAAATCGCCCTTTCTGCTAAAAAATGTTCAACGCGATTTTTTAAAATATACTGCTCAGCAAATCAAATCTTATTTACAAAAAAACGATACAGTATTACTTGACACATGTAAAGTAAATCACCACGACAGGAAATATATGATTTGGAAAACAGACTCCTTATCGGTAGATTTATATAGCGAAAAGGTATTTACTCAAAAATTAGATTATATACATAACAATCCTGTTAATGCGGGATTGTGTAATTTGCCGGAGGAATACAAATATTCAAGTGCAGGGCATTATTTAGTAAATAAAAGTGATTGGGAGTTTATAGCTGATTATGATGAATAAGGAATTGCAAAATAAACGGAATGGTAGTCGACAGGTGACGCTTGCTTCGCTATCGCTTGCTTCGCTAAACACCTGTCGAGGGCGGGGAATGGTAGTCGACAGGTGACGCTTGCTTCGCTATTGCTTGCTAAGCTAAACACCTGTCAAGGGCGGGGGAGTATAAATATTCAAGTGCAGGGCATTATTTAGTAAATAAAAGTGATTGGGAGTTTATTACTGATTATGATGAATAAGGAATTGCAAAATAAACGGAATGGTAGTCGACAGGTGACGCTTGCTTCGCTATCGCTTGCTTCGCTAAACACCTGTCGAGGGCGGGGGCATTTTAGAAAAAGAAAAAAAGACAATGAATCCATACGAAAATAAAGATATTAGAGCATTTCTTGAATCAATTCCGGAAGAAGAATTAGAGATGCATATCACTTTGCTTGAGGAGGAACATGACAAAGTATATAACGACTTTATCAACGATCTAAATATCGGTAAGTGTTTTCTTTGTGGAGAAAAGATGGATTCAATTGATAAATCTAACCCTTGTTTTCATTGGTTTACTTACCCAAAAGGTATAAAGAAGAAATACTTTGATGCATATTTGAAAAATCCAATCGAATTCTTTAAACTTGACTGTTATTTCAGATGGTTAGCTAATGTGGAAAATCCAATCGTCAATGTTAATGATTTAGAAGAAAACACTTCTACAACTTCATTTTTAGAGACAACGATAAAATATAAAAATATAGAATGGGCTTTCTCGGTTGGACAGACAGATATAGAAGGACATCAAAACAGTCATTTAGGTTCTGAACCACATTTCCACATACAAATGAAAGTAGATGGCAATGTCTTTTTACGATTTAATGACTTTCATATTCCATTTTCAGACTTAGACTTATTTAAACTTGCATATATTGAGCAATCAGGCGATAAATCATTTTTAAACTTACCGTATGGATTAGGAATGAGCATTCTAGAAAACGAAGAATTATATGATATTATTGATGAAGAGCTAATTGTTGATCCAGAAGAAAAGGATGAATCAATCAGAAGAATTACAACTTTCATTGCTTCAGAAGAACAATCTTTCTCGACAGAACTTCTGCTTCAAGCTTTAGAAGAAAGTGAAAGGACTAAAAGAACATTAGGTGGTACATTACAGAAATTAATGTCAGATGCTAAAATTGAAACATCATTTTCTGTATACAATGGTATGAAAATGACAAAACGAAGTGGAAAAAAATAAACCCACCCTCGGCAGGTGTTTAGCTGCAAGCGTCACCTGCAAAAGGCGAAAAAAATTCCAACTCAATAATAATTTGATTAAGTTAAGGGCTGAAAACAAACTATGAGAAAAGTAATTGCAGCAATAAATACCACACTTGACGGTATTTGCGACCATACCGCAGGATTGCCGGACGCAGAAATCCACCGGCACTATCAGGAGTTGTTGAATGAAGGAGAGGTGATTTTATATGGCAGAATTACGTATCAACTTATGGAGTTCTGGCAAACAGTGTTGGAACATCCTTCAGAAGAAAAATCAATGAATGACTTTGCTTTGGCGATAGATAAGATTCAAAAAATTGTTTTTTCAAATACACTGATGAATGTTACATGGAACAGTGCGAAGCTGGCGGAAAAAGATCTTGAAAAAACGATTACAGAACTCAAACAGCAATCAGGCAAAGATATTTTTGTTGGCAGTCGCAGTTTAATCATCCAGCTATTGAAACTTAACCTGATTGACGAACTTCAGCTTTGTGTTCACCCGCTTATAGCAGGGAAAGGGTTGCCTCTGTTTGAAAATATAAGCGACCCAATAATATTTAAGCTTATGAAAACAAAAGTTTTTAGTGGCGGGCATATCATTCTTTACTATGAGCCAACCCCGACCTCGGCAGGTATTTAGCTGCAAGCGTCACTTGCCCTCAACCCATACGTAATCAAAGATTTAGAAATTGCTATAACGTAAAAAACGCCTGCTATCCTCTGATATGCAAGCGTTTTTTGGGTTTGGCACCTGTGATCCCGCTGTCCCGATAGCTATCGGGAGAACCCGGGACCATACATTAAAAGTTAGCAGCAATGAGATATTCAATATATTTTCTGCTTTTTTTCTTTTTAATAGCCCTCTCTCTGTTCGCAGCTTCTGTTCGTGAGCCGAAAGCTTCTGAATACATTAGTTTCCAGGGGATGCCTTTAGAAGTAAAATCTGACATTGCTGCATTATGTTGGGCAATGCGGGTTTCAATATTTTCCGTACTGCCGACGTAAAACTTGTCTAATTTTTCAGAGTATATGATATAACAATAAAACATGTGTAACGTAAAAAACGCCTGCTATCCTCTGATATGCAAGCGTTTTTTGGGTTTGGCACCTGTGATCCCGCTGGGATTCGAACCCAGGACCCATACATTAAAAGTGTATTGCTCTACCAGCTGAGCTACGGAATCATTGCTTTTTTATAAAAGCGAGTGCAAAGATAGTTTTTTTTCACTAATTGACAACAGTAAAATGTTTTTTTTAAGTAGTTAACGCTTATTTAAACATCATGCCTTTAACAGACAGCGTTACTTTTTGTTCAGATGTGCTGTCCTGAGCCGCATCTGCCAGTATTACAGCCGTTCTTCCGGGGCTGTTGGTCGGTACTTTAAATTTCTTGTCTTGTACATCAAATGTAATTTCCGTCCCTGTAGCATCTTTTATCGTAAACCAGCAGCCTTCACTCATGCAGCTTTTCTCAATTTTTCCTTCAATCTGTATGTCTTTCAACTCTTTAGCTGATTTTAACTGCGCCAAAACGTCGTTTACAGAAACAGGATTTTTTACGGTAAATGCATCGCCAAATGTTTTTGTGGTGCTTTCACAGGCTGTCATTATGCTGACGAACAACAGGGAATAGAGTAATTTCTTCATAAAAATATTTAATTATTGATTTCTTCTTTAGAGACTTGACGTCCGTTTTCGAAATGCAATTTACGGATAAGTTTGTTATTTATCAGTGAGTCATAAATTTCCACCTCACCGTCAAACACATCAATATCTTCCATTATTTCTTTTTTATTCCCTGAAGCAAAGAGATTGCCGTTGTTATAGTACTCTTTATAGGGTCCGTTTAAGTGGTTGTCTTTTAAAGGTAATTTCTTCCTTTACTTTGTTTTTGGGCTCCGTGAAATAATTTTTCCAGACCCCATTCATCATATTGTCTTTGTATTCACCTTCTTGCTGAAAGCTGCCGTCTTCAAAATAAGCGGCAAATTTTCCTTCATACTTATTGTCAGCATAATTTTCTGTCTGCATGATTTTGCCACTTGGATAATACAGCGTACGCAATCCGTTCAGTTTTCCGTTCGTATAATTCGCTACTTCCAGAATCTTGCCGTCGTCATAATACTTGTTATAAATGCCCACTTTGATATCAGGATTTTTTTTGTCAACGAAATAGCTTTCCACCACTACGCCGTCTTTATTCTTTACTTCTACCTTTTTCTTGTTGCTGCAAGCCGTGAAAGTTGTTAACACAAAAAACAGGATAACCCATTTTGTGCTTACATTTAATTTAACTTTAACCTTATCCATATTTTTAAATATTTATTTTTGGAATCAAATTTCGGATTTTTTATGCATCAAATACAACAAATTATTGAAAATGCCTGGGACGACAGAAATCTTTTGCAGGAAGAAACTACCTTAAAGGCCATCAACGAAGTAATAACGCTGCTGGATGCAGGAAAATTGCGTGTGGCAGAACCCACTGCCGACGGATGGAAGGTGAACGACTGGGTGAAAAAAGCGGTTATCCTTTATTTCCCGACACAAAAGATGGAAACCATAGAGGTTGGTCCTTTTGAATTTTATGATAAAATTCCGTTGAAAAGGAATTATGCTGAGCTTGGGGTGCGCGTGGTACCGCATGCGATTGCACGTCATGGAGCCTTTCTTGAAAGAGGCGTGGTGATGATGCCCTCGTACGTGAACATCGGTGCATACGTAGGCAGCGGTACTATGGTAGACACCTGGGCAACGGTGGGCAGTTGCGCGCAAATCGGTAAAAATGTACATTTAAGCGGCGGTGTGGGTATTGGTGGCGTATTGGAGCCGGTACAGGCTGCTCCGGTGATTATAGAAGATAATTGTTTTATCGGTTCCCGTTGTATCGTGGTGGAAGGCGTACGTGTGGAAACGGAAGCTGTTTTAGGGGCGAATGTTGTATTAACGATGTCTACTAAAATAATAGATGTTTCAGGACCGGAGCCGAAAGAATACCGCGGCGTAGTGCCGGCAAGAAGTGTGGTGATTCCGGGAACGATACCGAAAGAATTTCCGGCCGGAACCTATCAGGTGCCATGTGCCCTGATTATCGGTCAGCGCAAAGCCAGTACGGATACCAAAACATCCTTAAATGATGCCTTGAGAGATTTTAATGTGGCTGTTTAGTATAAAGCAGTAAGGGGTAAGGAATAAGTGGTAAGTATTATAACTGACAGGAATGGCAATACAAAGATTTGAAGATATTATTGCATGGCAGAAATCACAGGATTATGCTGTAATTATTTATAAATTATTTAAAGATAGCAGAGATTTTTCTTTCAGAAACCAGATTTGTGATGTTGTGTGTCAATTTCGAATAATATAGCGGAAAGGATTTGACAGAAGTTCAAATGCTGAATTTAAAAGATTTTATATTATTCTATCGGTTCATGCGGTGAAGTAAAATCAATGTTATTGGCACAAAGGTTGGATTATATTTCAACGGAGGATCTTACAGAAAATCTTGAATATGGCAATGAAATCTCAAAATAATTAGAGGATTAATTAAATCTATTGAATAACTTATTACTTACTACTTTACTTACTACTATGGCAATAGGTTTTGACGGAAAGCGATTGTACGACAATAAAACGGGTTTGGGAAATTATTCCCGAACACTGTTTAATCGACTACTGCAGTTTTATCCGAATGAAGAGTATAAAATTTTTGTACATCAGAAATATTTTGAAGACAGCCAGTATAAATACCCTGCTTTTGTAGACAGAACGGTTGTTTCTGATGCATTCAGCGCGGATCTTTGGAGATTTAAAGGTGTAGAGGATGATATTGCACAGCATGGAATCAATGTGTATCATGGCCTGAGCAATCAAGTGCCTGAATTGCCGGCCGGCATCAAAAAGGTAGTAACCATTCACGATGTTATTTTTCATAAATTACCTAAAACTTTTCCGTTTATAGACCGGCAGATGTATGCCTACAAAACAAAAAAAGCCTGCCATATTGCGGATGCCGTTATTGCTGTAAGTGAGCAAACCAAACAGGATTTAATAGAGCTGACCAAAACGCCGGAAGAAAAAATTCACGTGGTGTACCCAACCTGGAATAAAGAATATGAGCATGAATGCAATTATGTGCTGAAAGAAGAATATTTTGCCCGCTACGGCTTGCCGAGAGATTTCGTGTTGTATGTCGGTGCTATCAGTAAGCGCAAAAATTTTTTACGTTTACTTGAAGCCATGACGCTGCCTGAAAATCAGGACAAACACCTGGTGGCGGTTTCCAACGGCGGCGATGAATACGGTGCCGCAGAAGAATATATCTATGATAAGCAATTGGAAGGTCGAGTGTTCTTTCTGAAGGATTTGCCCTGGTACGAACTGCCAATTATCTATCATATGTCGCAGGGTTTGGTGTATCCGAGTTTATACGAAGGATTCGGCTTGCCTATTCTGGAAGCTTTGCGTTGCGGTAAGCCTGTTATTGCCAGCAATCTTTCCTCCATGCCGGAGGTGGGTGGCGATGCCTGTATCTTTATAGATCCTACGAATGTGGAGGAAATCTCTGCTGCCATTAATTTTATTTATTACAATCTGGAACTGGCTGCAGAAATAAAAGAAAAGGCCATGCATCAGATTCAAAAGTTTAATCCGCAGAAGATGACGGATAAAATGATGGATGTTTATAAAGGCTTAGCATAAAGCACTAATTTTCATTCAACGTAAAGTCATTTTTTATAATTTTTTTCATTTTATTTTATTATGTATTAGAATGTGTATATTTTTGTAAAAAAATATTAAACAACATAAAATGAAGAAAATACTTACAATTTTACTCTTATTTACAGCAACAATTGTTCTTGCACAGGAGGTGAAGATAGAATGGGGGGCAGAATATAAAAAAGACGGAGGGATGTTTACGTTTCTTCGTTATGGTGGACATACCGATAAAGCATATTATGTTGTAGAGCAATCTATGAAAAACACCAAATTGTTTTTTTTCGATTTTAAACACAATGCATTAGGAGAACAGGAAATTGAATATAAATATGGAAAAAGTGATTTGTCGCTGGAAGATGTGTACACCACCAAAAGCGGCAATTACTTTTTAATGACAGGAATTGATAAAAAAGAAGATAAGGGTATTATAACCTATACTACACCAACAAAATCAAATACACTCAATACCAATTTTACAAAGATTCTGGAGTATCCGTATGATTTCAAACAACCTTTTGTTTTTATGGGTATCGGAATAAATATGGGTATTGATTCTGATATTCAAGGTTCTTTCATGAGTTACGACTCTACAAGAATTTTGTATATGTATTCTCAGGGTTTACAGGATGCAAAGTCTGTAAATCAGAAAATTTCTTTCTTAGTAATGGATGATAAGATGAAAGTATTGTATAAAGTAAACAAAACACTTTCTTATACCGACAGAACCTTTGATTTGATTGATAATTCTGTGTTGAACAACGGAGATGTCTATTTTGCTGCCAAACATTATGCAAATGATAAAGACAGAAAAACACCAAATTATAAGTTTCATATTTTAAAAATAACATCGGCAAATGTGTACAAAGATATTATCGTAAAACTTAATGATGCAGCACCGTTAAGCGGCAGTGTGGTAGATTTAGAGAACGGAAATGTAATGGTTGTTGGTTCATATACGAACATCTCAAACAATAAATCACTGAGAGCAAATGGAACATACTGTGTTATACTTAATGCTGAAGGAGCCATTGTTAATTCATCTTTGTATCCATTTGAAGGAGCGGTTAAAGAGGAACTTTTCGGTGAAAGCGAGAAAAAAGCGGACAAGGGAGCTATGGCATTTAAAGTAAAACGGGTAATGTTTGACAGAACAACAAAAGCCGTTACCATATGCTTTGAAAAAGATTACATAACCACTACCACTACTTACTCTTCCAGCGGATCCCGAACTACCACTTATTATCACACAGATGATATTATCGTTGCCCGCTTCGATCAGAATGGAAAAAGAGATTTTGAATCTATTATTGACAAGAGTTTCTCTTTTCCAAATACAAGCTATTACAACTCATTTTCATTCAGTGAGTATAACGGTAATTATTACTTTATTTTTAATGATGCCAAATCGCTTTCAGAAAGAAAAGAAGCAGATGTTAGCGGAAGAATTATCACGGATTTAGTAAAAATGGATAAAAATGGTAAAATTATTCTACGGAAAACTCTGTTTGGAAATAAAGATATTGATATGCTCTTTGCACCTAAGTTATCAGACCATCTCTGGAAAAATGAAGTGCTGATTCACGGTTCATTGAAAAAGCACTATAAATACGGAATCTTGTATTTGCCGGAGTAACAAACCATTATCTCAAATAGAAAACGTGTAGTATATTTGCTGCACGTTTTTTATTTATGCAGACAGATATAAAAGAAATAGCAACAATTTTAACAGCAGGGAAAACCATTCTTTATCCGACAGACACCATCTGGGGCATTGGATGCGATGCTACGAATGAAACCGCCGTCGAAAAAATATTTGATATAAAAAACAGACCTAAAGAAAAAAGCCTGATAGTATTGGTAGATTCTATTGAAATGCTAAAAAAGTATATAACAATAACGAAAGAAACAGAAGCATTAATAAGTTCATTCGAATTGCCTACAACCGTTATCTATTCAAACCCTATAGGATTGGCTAAGAATGTTATAAACAACGATAATACTATTGCCATAAGAATTGTAAACCATGATTTTTGCCGGCAATTTATTCAGCAATTCGGGAATCCGATTGTCTCTACTTCGGCAAATATTTCCGGAGAAAAAAATCCTGTTTCTTTTGAAGATATTTCAACCGCTATAAAGAAAAAAGTTGATTTTATTGCTGATAAGAAATTCGATACTTCTGTCTATAAGTTTCCGTCCAAACTGATAAAAATAAGTGCTGATAATTCCATTCAGTATTTAAGATAAAATCTTACACATACTACTTACAACTTATTACTAATGCCTATCTTTGCATGAATGCAATTAAATTTTACAACAAGAGAGACCGAACTGCTGCAATTAGTTGCAGAAAGTGCTAATGAGTTGCAGATAGAGGCATTTGCTGTAGGAGGTTTTGTACGCGATAAAATTTTAAACAGAGATTGTAAGGATATTGATATTGTTTGTGTTGGCAGTGGTATAGATTTGGCAAAAAGAGTAGCCGATAACTACAGACAGCAATATCCAAATGACGAGCATCCGCATGTTGCTTACTTTAAAAATTTCGGTACGGCGCAAATCAGACTGCACGATATAGAACTAGAGTTTGTGGGCGCCCGTAAAGAGTCTTACCGTCGCGAATCGCGCAAACCAATCGTGGAGGACGGTACACTGGAAGACGATCAGAACCGCAGGGATTTTACCATTAACGCATTAGCCATTTATTTGTCCAAAGAAAGATTTGGTGAGATTATCGATTCTTTCAACGGATTGGAAGATTTGAAAAATGGTATTATTCGTACTCCGCTAGAGCCGGAAATTACCTTTGATGACGATCCTTTACGTATGCTGCGCGCTGTTCGTTTTGCCTCTCAGTTAAATTTCAGAATAGAGGATAAAACCTATCAGGCAATTGAACCGCTGGCAGGTCGCCTGAAAATAATTTCTCAGGAACGCATTACAGATGAACTGAATAAAATTATTTTATCGGCAAAACCATCTATAGGCTTTAAATTATTATTCAACACCAAATTATTACATCAGTTTTTTCCTGAAATGGTCAAGCTGCATGGTGTTTCTTTGGTAGATAATTACGGGCATAAGGATAACTTTTACCACACACTGAAAGTGCTGGATAATTTGTCTGAAAACACCGGCGACTTGTGGTTGCGCTGGTCAGCAATTTTACATGATATTGCAAAGCCTGCTACGCAGCGTTTTGAAGAAGGACATGGCTGGACATTTCACGGGCACGAAGTGGTTGGAGCAAGATGGACACCGAAGATTTTCACGCGTCTGAAATTGCCGCTGATGAGAAAATGAAATTTGTACAGAAAATGGTAGCCTTGCATTTGCGTCCGATTTCATTAACCAAAGAAAATATTACGGATAGTGCCATCCGCAGAATTATTTTTGATGCCGGTGATGATCTGGAAAGCTTTATTATTATGTGATGCGGATATCACATCCAAAAATGAAGAAAAAGTAAAACGGTATAAAGAGAACCTGAAACTGGTTTTACAGAAAATAAAAGAAGTGGAAGCGCGGGACCATATACGCAATTGGCAACCGCCGATTAGCGGTGAAATTATCATGCAAACGTTTAATATTAAACCATCACGGGAAGTTGGTATTATAAAAGAAGCGATAAAAGATGCAATTTTGGATGGAGTAATCCCGAATGATTATGATGCTGCTTATAATTTGATGCTGGAAAAAGGAAATGAATTGGGATTAACAATGAACAATTAACGATGGATTCAAAATTTCTGATCATCATTGCAGGACCGACTGCCGTTGGTAAAACAACAATTGCTATTCAGCTAGCCAAATATTTTAATACGGAAATTATTTCTGCGGATTCCCGGCAAATATTTAATGAATTGAATATTGGTGTGGCGCGACCGAGCGAAGAGGAATTGAAGGAAGTAAAGCATCATTTTATTGCGAATAAAAGTATTCATGATTATTTCTCCGCAGGCGAGTATGAGCGTGAAGTGATTGCCTTGATGGATGAACTCTATAAAACAAAAGATATCGTAATTCTTTGTGGCGGCACCGGATTTTATATAAATGCCATTTTAAACGGCTTTGACGAAATTCCGCAGATAGATGAACAAATAAGAGCAGACTTGAATCAGCTTTATCTGGATGCAGGTATTGAACCCTTGCAGGAAAAGCTAAAAGAATTAGACGAAATAACTTTTAATGAAATTGATTTACAAAATACACAACGCGTTATTCGGGCGCTGGAAGTGTGTAGGTACAGGACAGAAGTTTTCATCCTTCAAAAGAAGAAATGAGGTGCAGCGAAATTTTATACCCATAAAAATCGGACTGAATGTTTCTAAGGAACAATTGCATCACAACATCAATACACGTGTGGATGAAATGATGCGGACAGGTTTTCTGGAAGAAGCAAAGGCGGTGCATGATTTCAGAAGTCATAATGCTTTACAAACCGTAGGTTACAAAGAATTATTTGATTACATAGACGGCAAAACAACATTGCCGGAAGCTGTTGAGTTAATAAAACTGCATACCCGGCAATACGCAAAACGGCAGCTTACGTTTTTCAACAAACATAAAGATTATTCCTGGTTTGAACCAAAACAGGTTTCCGCTGTCATCAGCTTTATTGATGAAGTGATAAAATAAATGCATCACTTTTTTTACGGGCTATTGGCTACTTTTACAACGCTATGTTTGCGAAAGCCGCACGATATTATGTAAATTCTTACAAAGGACTTTCCAGAGAAATCTGGCTGCTGGCGTTTGTCAATCTGATAAACCGATGCGGCACCATGGTTATTCCGTTTATGATGTTGTACCTGACGTCCCAATTGGGTTGCTCTATTAGTAAAGCCGGAATCGTAATGAGTTTGTGGGGAATAGGTGCTTTCATTGGAAGTTATTTCGGCGGAAAACTTACCGATAAGGTTGGCTTTTATAAGATACAGTTGTTTAGTTTATTTTTGGCGGCGTTGGATTTATCATTTTGGGTCAGTTGCAAAATTATTATGCCATTTGTGTGGTTACACTTTTGCTGGCCATGGTGAATGAAGCATTTCGTCCGGCAAATTCCGCAGCAATGGGAAGATTCAGCAATGAAGAAAACCGTATGCGCTCGTTTACACTCATGCGTTTGTCTTTTAATTTAGGATGGTCTGTCGGTGCAGGCATTGGCGGCTTTGTGGCACACCATTCTTATCAGTTGTTATTCTGGGTAGATGGAGTTACCAATTTGCTGGCAGCATTATTGCTTTGGTATTTATTACCGGATAAACACAGTATTCAGCAAAAAGGCATTCATCACGAAAACAAACAAAATATTTCCATTTTATCAGATAAAGCCTTTGTGCAGTTTATTTTAATTTCTGTTATCTACTTAAGCTGCTTTGTACAGCTGTTTACCAATCTGCCGGTGTATTTTAAAAATGAATTGCATTTCGAAGAAAATTTTATCGGGTATTTATCTTCATGGAACGGCTTACTGATTGTTCTTATTGAAATGACCATCATCTTCTGGATTGAAAAAAACTGGTCGAAGAAAAGAGCGGTAACCATTGGTGTGGCGTTTCATGTAATAGCTTATTTAATGCTGGTGTTTTTTCAATTACCGTTTTGGGGTGCGTTCATCATGATGACTTTAATTACCATCAGTGAGATGCTTGCTTTCTCCGTGTTGGTTAGTTTCTGGATGGATAGAACCGATGACACCAACCGCGGGCAATATGCCGCCATCTGGACGATGACATGGGCATTTTCGCAAAACGGTAGGACCTCTCTAGGTTCTGTGATGGCGCAATATGCTGGGTTTAAAATGCTATGGCTGACAGTCGCACTATTGAGTACAACGGCAACATTTTTATACGCAAAAATTATAAAGAATTAATGACACGCATCGGCATCTTATCAGACACGCATGGTTATTTAGACGATAAAGTTTTTGAGTATTTCAAAGACGTGGATATGATCTGGCATGCAGGCGATATCGGCACCTTGGAGGTGACAGATAAACTGAAAGCATTCAAGCCATTATACGCTGTGTATGGAAATATAGACGGACAGGAGTTGCGTGCGGAATTTCCGGAAGATCAGCTGATACTGGTCGATAATTGCAAAATTCTGATTACACATATTGCCGGAGCCGTTGGTAAATACAACACACATGTAAACGGTATTATAAAAAATGAGCAACCGGATATCTTAGTATGCGGTCACTCGCATATAGTAAAAGTGATGAAAGACCCGAAATATGGTTTCCTGCACATTAACCCAGGAGCGGCAGGTATTCACGGGTTTCATAAAATGCGTACCATCATCCGTTTTGAAATTGAGAATGGCAAACCACAAAAAATGGAGTTGATAGAATTAGGCCTGCGTGGCAAAATCTGATTTCTTGTAATTAACAATCCTTATTATTTATTTTCGCTGTTTCGGTATCGATTGTGTAATTTTATAAGACAAAATTTACGTTTACAAATCAACAGATATGGCAAAGAAAGCAAAAACTGGCATGATGAACATATAGAAATATCCAGTGTCGGACAACGGCTGGCGGATTCCGTTGCGAGCGGAATGGGTTCCTGGCGATTTATTATTATTCAGACCATCATCGTTGCAGTATGGATGAGTTTGAATGTTGTCGGATTTGTCCATCACTGGGATGCCTATCCGTTTATTTTGTTGAACTTATTGTTTTCTACGCAGGCTGCTTATGCGGCGCCTATTATCATGATGGCGCAAAATCGTCAGAGTGACAGAGACAGGGCGCAGGCACAGGCCGATTATCAAACGAATATAGATTCAAAGCTGGAAATAGAGGCACTGCAAAAACATTTAAGTTTAATAGAAACGGAAAAACTGGATAAGATTATTATGATGCTGGAAGAAATGAAAAAAGCAAAATAATATTATTTAAGATTTTCAGGCAACAGAAATCAATACTTTTGTAAAAGAATAAAAGATACAGATGTCAAAATATTTTTTAAGTTTATTGCTTGTTGTTTTACGATTCATTTTTCAGAGGCACAAACGGCCAAAGATTATTTTGTGAATGGTGTGAAGAAAGACCAGGCAGGCGACCATGCCGGTGCTATTGAAGAATATTCCAAATCCATTGCAATCGATTCTACTAAGTTTCAAACATTCAATAATCGTGGGATTTCCAAGAATGATATTGAGATTTGAAAGGTGCCTTGAAAGATTATAATAAAGCAATAGAATTAAATCCAAAAATTGCAGATACATATAATAATCGCGGAAATGTAAAAGATAAACTGAAAGATTATAAAGATGCCATTAAAGATTATACCAAAGCCATAGAACTCGATCCGAAAAATACATTTGCTTTTTATAACCGCGGGAATTCTAAAACCGATTTAGGGAGCTATTCGGAAGCCATCAAAGATTTCACCAAATCCATTGCCTTGAAACCGGATTATGCCAGAGCCTATTTTAACAGGGCCATTGCCAAGCAGCACATTAATGATAAAGCGGGTGCCTGCTCCGATTTCAGAAAAGCAGAGAAGTTAGGCTACTCAAAAGCTAAGGAAGAAATTAAAAAGAATTGTCAGTAGTTATTCTTTAAATTCAATCCCGTTTTCTCCAACATAAAAGGAAGATTTTCCGTCACTGACATACATTATTTTAAAATCCTTATACTGTTGTACATTGGTATAAACCGATTCTCCATCTGTTACTTTTGTATATTTCGGGGCAACAAATTTGCCGGTATTCGGGAAATAAAATCCGTATTGACCGTTAAAGGATTCAATATTGAAAACACCCGTTTTATAAGGACTTACTGAAATGTATTTATATTTTACAGGAACCAGTATTTTACCGTCTTCATCCGTTAATCCATACATGCCGTGCAGTTTAACGATGAGCAAGTTTTCATCAAAACTAACATAGCCCGCCTGCACCTGATCGTAGATGGGCGGCACTCTTTTGTTTTTTGCGATATTGGCAAATCCCGTTTTTCCGTCTTTCATGCAATAGCAAAGGTTTTTATCGTAACCGAGACAAAAAACAGCGTATTTCGCTTTCAGTGCCGCTAATTCTTTATCGTAATCGTATTTTTTTTCATCCGAATTCTCCAAAGAGATGGCATCGGGTCCAGCCACCAAAATTTCACCGTTATCGGATGGCCTTCTTATCCGGAGAGCTTTGATAATTTTTGTTTCGCTTGTATTTACAGCTTTCCATTCCACTTCATTTTTAGTTTCCGATAGCTGTTTTATCTGGTCTTGTGCCACCGGAACAATGATGTCTCCGTTTACATTGGCAATGCCCAGTTTTCCGTTGTTCCGTAACAAAAAATAGTCTGATTCTACTCTCGCAATGGAATCGTATGCCGGTTGTATAATGATTTGGGATAAGCCGGATAATCCGTATTTGTTATTCTTATCTTTTACAATAAATAGTTTAAAACTTTCTCCGAGGTATTCCTCTCGGATGCTTTTAAAATCAGGCTGAATCAGGATATTGTTATTTTCGTCAATCACGCCGTAGTTGCCGTTCTTGATAACGATAGCGCAATGGATTATCTTGTTTTGTGTGCGGGAATAATCGGAAGAAAAAAGCGATACACTATCGTACAGCGCAGGAATTTTAAGACTTCCATTGATATTAGAGAATCCCCAAAGATTTCCTTTGTGATAAGGAATCAGTGCCACCGGACTTTGTGCAAAAGAAACACAGGAGAAGCAAAAAAGTATGAATAGCAGTAGAATCCTTTGCATTATTTTTCCAGTTTAAAAGTGAAGCTTCCTGTTTCTATGGAGGTAAGTATATGTGTGTATCTGTCCATGGTGGAATAGATTCTTTTTACCTCTTTCACTACTCCATTCGGTAAATCTTTTATCACGGCATTGTTCGCTACTTTCCGGTAAGCAGGAGAGTTATCATAGCTGTATTTCAGGACGCTCATCTTGTTTTTCTCAAAACGCATATAGTGTTGAATGATGCTGCCATCTGCCAGCGTATCGGTACCGGCTGGCTTTAAAGGATACAGCTCATCACAAAGGTTGTAATGCCTATTTTCTGCTTTTCTTATGATGAATTTATCGTCTGTAACTTCACCATAAATAAATAAACCGGTATTTTGATTGGTATAATAGGCGTTATAATCGGCACCATCTTGCTTAGTCATTTTACTGATGTTGAGCGCTTCGTCATCCTTCTCATTAAAATACTGAGTGGATGTCTGAGCATCACGAAAATCCCCGTCCGCATCGAAAAAAGAAGTTACATAAGTAGATTTGAATTTGAAGGTAACAACGGTATCCCGTAAATTTTGTATCTCCAATTGCTCAGAGGTTCTGCTTCGTTCGTAACAATTTTCTGTGGCCGTATCTCTATAGTTAGCATACAGTATACCTTCTAAGTAACTAGTCGTTCTTCTGTTGTCGTTATAGTATTTTATTTCACTCAAATCATTCTCTTCGCCCCGGTATTCTATCGAAACAATAGCCTGTCCTTTCGGAACATTCTTCAAAAGCCCCATATTGTCGAGCAGCTCACAAAAAATATTTTTTTCCTGAACACCTTCGCTCACCCAGAGGTGTACATCCAGTTCGGGCTTAAACAAGGAATACCGTGCTGCCGGTTTTCCATAAATAGTTTTGGTTTTTCCGTCTTTGAAAAAACCTCCCTGCGACAGGAATTCTTCCTGCGAATAGTATTTATACACGGAGTCGAAGCTTACTGCCGTTTGAAAGTTTTTCAATAAAAGAAAGGGCTGCTTGCCATTAAAATATAACAAAGTGCCGCTGTCTACAACGGAAAGAAAGGTTCTCTGGTCGGAAGTCAAACGTTTATCCCGGAGATGGTAATAATCATCGTGGATGGAAAAACTTTTATTTTGAGCAAAAGAAAACCGGATAAAAACAATAAAGGAAATGAAGAGCAGTTTTTTAAGCACAGGCAATTTAATTGAGTATCAAAAGTATTTATAATTTCTCTAAAATAAAAAATCCGAACCAGTATTGATTTGGATTATTGGGGGTTAGAGGTTGCTTTTTTATGTTATACACATTATTCTTTTTTTAGTTAATGATTGAGTTTAATAATAATTTTTAAAAAATAAATACATAAATCATTTCTAATCTTGTAAGAGCATGACATAAATCATTTTTACCTAATATGTAATATATATTATAACCTGTAAATACGGGTTGTGTCATTTGTTATTGAACGTAAAATTTCTGTTAGTATCTATTGTCTTAAATGTTAATTTTTGGCATAGTGTAGATTTTTTATGGAATCAGCACTCATTTTGTATCTCAATAGGTGAGAGCAAATTGCAGGTGTATTTTTACCTGGATAATTTTAGCTTATATTTCGTATTAAAAATCAGCAAATTTCTAGTAAATGCAGTTAACAGAAGAACAACATGACATCATTAATTCAACTGGTAATATTAAAATAAACGCTGTTGCAGGTTCTGGAAAAACCACTACTGTAATTGAGTACGCCAAAACAAGACCGCCAAAAAGTAAAATTTTATATCTTGCGTTTAACAAGACTGTTAAAACAGAAGCTGCTAAAAAATTCGTCAAAAATGGACTTCATAATGTACAGGTTGAAACTGCTCATTCGCTTGCATATAAGTATATTGTCTATAAATCTGAATATAAAATAAATCCCAATGGATATAAGACAAATGAAATAGCAGACCTTTTGAGCGTGAAAGGAAATGGTGAAAAACATACTGAATATGTGGTGGCAAATCACATCAATAAATTCGTAGCTTATTTTTTTAACAGTGATAAACAAAAGTTAGATGACTTAAATTATTTGGATACTATTTCAGATGCAAAGACAAAAGTATTTGTTTCGTCGATGTATAATTATATTAAGAAACGGGCCGGTGTTTCTTGGATATGATGGATAATGAAGAGATAGAAATAACACATGATTTTTATTTAAAGAAGTTTCAACTTTCCAATCCTGTACTTCCGTATGATTATATTTTATTTGATGAAGGGCAAGATGGTTCAGCGGCAATGCTGGATATTTTTCTAAAACAAAACGCTATAAAAGTTATCGTTGGCGACACGCATCAGCAAATTTATGGTTGGCGTTATGCAGTAAACTCGCTCGAAAAAGCCGACTTCAAAACGTATTATCTTTCGACCAGTTTCAGGTTTAGCAGCGAAATAGCCAACCTTGCTGCGGCAGTTCTGAAATACAAAGAACATATAGGCGAACATCAACCTGTAAAAATTGTAGGTAAATCAACAGAAAAAGCAACTAAAACAAAAGCAGTCATTGCACGAACCAATCTTGGCTTGCTGCTTAAGGCTATTGAATATGTAACAAAGAAAAAGAAGTGAAATCTATTTATTTTGGAAGGCAACATAAATTCTTATACGTATGCAGATGAAGGTGCTTCATTATATGATGTTCTAAACCTGTACAATTCAAAGCACTTTCTGATTAAAGATAAACTGATTAAAGCCATGGCAGACATGAGTGAATTAGTTGATTATATTGAAAAAACGGAAGATGTTCAGCTTGCCATAATGGTTAAAATAATAAAAGAATATGGAAATAAAATTCCGGAAATTATTAAAGCGATAAAAGAAAAACATGTTGATGATAAAGAAAATGCAGAAATGATTTTTTCTACTGTTCATCGTTGTAAAGGAATGGAATATGACACTATTCAACTGGTAAATGATTTTATTACAGAAGAGAAACTGGAGAAATTAAAACTTGATAAAAAAGGTCTGGAAGCAAATGCCACCAAAATAAATGAAGAAATAAACATGCTGTATGTTGCGGTTACCAGAACAAAAAATAACCTTTATATTCCGGAAACATTAATGCCGAAGGCGTTTCCTGTTTCGTCACAAATACGTGTTTTAAAAGTTGCAAATGAAGATGACAAGAAACCTGAAAATTCAGTAAATACAAATTCAAAAGTTGTTAGGAAAGAAAACACAAAGGAGAAAGCTTATTCTGTTGAAGTACTAAGAAACAAGCACAAAGACGCATATAAGCCATGGTCATCGGAACAAGATAAACAGTTAGAATATCTATGTTGCGATGGATTGGAAATAAAAGAGTTAGCGAACCATTTTGGCAGAACAACCGGTGCAATAAGATCCAGAATTACAAAATTAGGGTTAGAGGTTTTGTATGATTACAAATAGTGAGTTTATACAATTTCAAAAAAAAATCCGAACCATTACGGATTCGGATTTTTTTGCTGTAAGAGAAGGACTTGTTCTTGTTCGTTTAATATATTGTAAATCAAGTATTTAATTTGCTTTTAAAATACTTGGGGGTACGATAAGGGTACAATATGCTTTAATATTGTAACTGTTCTAAACTTTTCTGTTCCAATGAGGGTGATGTTCTGCTCCTGCACATGAGCATCCCATAACCACTTGTGCTTTTTCGGAATCCCATATCCAGCCAACAGGAGCTGCATTAGCTAAACAAGCGTCATCTCTTTTAACAAAACTTACTTTTAAATCAGCTTCTAATTGTACAGTATCGTTTGGTAATGGGGCAAATCCTTCTTCATTATGAAGATGAGGCATAAATACCCCTAATCCGTATTTGCTGAGTTCTTTAATCATTTCTTGAACCTTAGGTTCGTTAACTGCTTCAATCGCTTTAGCGACCATTGGATGGTGTTTTCTCATTTTATATAGTTTTGTTCAATTTACACACTTAATTTAGATTTGTCAAATATTTATTATTTGTTATGAACTTAAATAATAAGTCATTATCTTTCTTTGTATGTCAAAATGGTATAACGTCACCTGTGATAACTGCCCTAATGAAATTAGGGTGTGTGAGGATTGGGATAGAATACCTTCTCTTTGTAGTAATTGTATAGAAGAAGAAAAAGCAAAATGGTATTACGAAGAATGTGAGAATTGTAGCAAAGAAATTAAAATAAATAGAGATTGGTCAAATCCACCTACACTATGCAAGTCGTGTGTAGAAGAAGAGAAAGCCAAATGGTATCATGTTAGCTGTGAAAGTTGCAGTAGTCAAATCAAGGTAAATGAAGAATGGTCAAACATTCCAAAGCTGTGCAAGTCGTGTATTGAGAAAGAAAAAGCAAAGTGGTATCATGTTAGCTGTGAAAGTTGCAGCAGTCAAATTAAAGTAAATGAAGAATGGTCAAACATTCCAAAGCTGTGTAGGTCGTATTGAGAAAGAAAAAGCAAAGTGGTATCATGTTAGCTGTGAAAGTTGCAGCAGTCAAATTAAAGTAAATGAAGAATGGTCAAACATTCCAAAGCTGTGTAAGTCATGTATTGAGAAAGAAAAAGCAAAATGGTATCATGTAAGTTGTGAAAGTTGCAGTAGTCAAATCAAGGTAAGTAGAGAATGGTCAAACATTCCAAAGCTGTGTAAGTCGTGTATTGAGAAAGAAAAAGCAAAGTGGTATCATGTTAGTTGTGAAAGTTGCAGTAGTCAAATTAAGGTAAATAAAGAGTGGTCAAACATTCCAAAGCTTTGTAAGTCGTGTATTGAGAAAGAAAAAGCAAAGTGGTATCATGTTAGTTGTGAAAGTTGCAGTAGTCAAATTAAGGTAAATAAGGAATGGGCAAACATTCCAAAGCTGTGTAAGTCATGTATTGAGAAAGAAAAAGCAAAGTGGTATCATGTTAGTTGTGAAAGTTGCAGTAGTCAAATTAAGGTAAATAAAGAATGGGAAAACATTCCAAAGCTTTGTAAGTCGTGTATTGAGAAAGAAAAAGCAAAGTGGTATCATGTTAGTTGTGAAAGTTGCAGTAGTCAAATTAAGGTAAATAAAGAGTGGTCAAACATTCCAAAGCTGTGTAAGTCGTGTATTGAGAAAGAAAAAGCAAAGTGGTATCATGTTAGTTGTGAAAGTTGCAGTAGTCAAATCAAGGTAAATAAGGAATGGACAAATATTCCTAAATTATGTAAGTCATGTATTGAGAAAGAAAAAGCGAAGTGGTCTACAACAGAATGTAAAAAATGTTCAAGTAAAATAAAAATTCATCAGGATTGGATTCTAATACCAAGTTTATGTAAGTCATGTTTTCAGAAAGAAAAACAAAATTGGACTATAATAACATGTATTGATTGTCAAGGAGACATACAAGTCCATAAAGACTGGAAGAACCCTTGTACAATTTGTAAAGAATGTCTTATAAAAAGAGCTTCTAAATGGAAAGCAATATCATGTAAAAGTTGTGGTCATGAAATGTATATCCACGAAGATTGGGAAATAAAACCAAACACATGTAAAGATTGTCAGCATGGTATTGTAAATAAGACAGGACAGAAACAGATGGATGAATTTATGGAAGCACTTTTCATGTTTGCATTCAAGAAATTTTCGGGGTTAGGAACTATTGAATCAGCTATCAGAATTATTCAAGGGAAAGCGGGGTTTGGAGATATAATGGGTGTTATATTGGTAGGAGTAGATATTGTTGATGGTTTTGATGGTGATTTATTGGATACTCATAATGACGACAACTCACATAGCACACTAAATAATTTAAATACCATTATAGACGTTGTAGATATAGGCTCAGAAATATTAAAAGACAACCAATCTGCGAAAAGTAAAGAAGGAAGAAAACCTAAAAAATAATAAAATTAAAAATTTCTTTGGTTATGATAATCTATCCAAAAATAGTTTTAACATAACATCTTATAAGTCACTTGTTGTTTTTCTATTTATTGAAATTATTTCTTTGTCTTCAAGTATTGTTAAGTAAATTTCTATAAAATCTGACAGGCGTAATCCTACTGAGCTGTCTATATAATAAAAATTAAAATAAACATCAATATAGCTGCCATCTGATTGAATATATGCTAATGCAGTTAAATCTATTTCTACTTTTTCATTATTAAAATGTTTGAACTTATTGTTAAGGAGACGAAATTCTTTTAAATGTTTATACTCCTTCTCAATTTCAATTTTTTCAAACTTCCCAGTCTGTCCCTTGTAAATATTTTCTAAAACAGCATACATATCTTTTATTAGACTTTTAGCAATTGGGACAATTTTGTTAAAAGTATTTTGAGACTCCTCTGATGCCCAATGTGAATCAATATGCACAAATGTCTTTGGGTAAAAATCAATAGAATTTCTTGAAAAATTAACTCTATATAAAGAATTAATTACGTCAAAAGTATTTTCCATATCATGTCCAAGAAAGGCAATATTATTAAGGTCATAAATCGGCATATCTTATTTATATTTTCTTTCTAAAAAATATGAAGCCTAAATTAATTTAGACTTCATAATACTTGTATGATATACTTACCACTTTTGTAGTTAAGAATATTCAATAAAAAGTCCAATTACCCGTTAAGCTTTTGTCCACCTTTAGGAGGTTCTTTGCTTTCAGGAATACTTCTAACTTTTACTGGTTCAGGATTAACTTTCACTGGTTCAGGGTTGACTTTCGGCTCTATTTTTGGTTCTGTTTTAGTTGTATCTTGGTTGCTCATAATTATTATTTTTACAGGTTCATTAATATTTATCAATTGTTCATTATTAGTTTTTCTTTACTTACAAAGGGATAAACAAGTAAAGATAAATTTAATAAAAGTGAAATAATTAAAAAAGTTTTGCATTAGAAATTCTTTTAGTTTTTTTGTCATTCAATTTAACATTATGCGCAATACTTTCAATAAAATTACTAATAATATTTTCTTCTAAATCATGTAAACTGGCTGAGTTAGCTGTTTGTATCGTCTCATTATAATAATTTAGTTTCTTTATATAATAATCTTCAAATTCTATGACTGAGCCAATATAGTTATACCTAAAAGCAGTTTCAATAAAATATTTTTCTTTTTTAAACCGTAATTCAAAGTAGGAAAAAATTAAAAAAAGTATGCAAATCAAAAGGCTGACTATGGTAAGAATGAAAAATATTTTCGACCAAATAGGTAAACTGGCGAAGCCTTTCGAGACGTAGTTGCTATAAAAATAAGAGAGCAATGCAATTTGTGCAGATACTATTCCTATTGGAAGTGTTAATGCATCATTGAGTGATTTTTTCCTATCCTCTTCTTTAAAATAAAGTTCTTTATAAAAATCAAATCTATTCATATTTTTCTATTACTGTCTTCCTTTTATGTAAATATAGGAAATATACTCATGTGTTTATCTTATTATTTTTATTATTTGGTTTCTTGCAGTATTTGCATTTTGCATAGCACCAGTACCTTCAAACTCAAAAATAGTTTCATGGTCAAATCTGCCATCATTCCACTCAATAGTTGAGTAAGCTAACTCATTCTTCTGTTTTTTCTTTAATGCAAAAGCAAAAATACCAACTGTCAATAATCTACCAACAGTTATTCTTTTTTCAACAGTTGTGGCATCTTCTGCTAAAACGTTTTTAATAAAATTAAATTCAATTTCTGCTTTCTTTATTGGCAGTTTCAATTGTTCATCCAACATAATTTCAAGTTTACGGTCTTTTGGAAAAATAATTGTTTTCGGAATAGCATCATTTATGTCAGGGTGTCCTGCTACATATCGACCTGTAATAATTTTTTCTTCAAGTGTATATCCTAATTCCACTAATTTATCATTGTTCTTTTGTTGTTCTTTACCACCAACTATTCCAACAACAACGAATAGGATGATACTAATAATTACAATTGTCCAAAACATAATTTTATTTTTTATTTGTTATACCTACTCTATTTAAGATTTTCGGCAACCTCTGTATTAACATTACCAATCATTTTTCTTTTGTGTTTCTAATATGGCTAATTCATAACTTCGCATAACAGTTTGAAAACTGGGTTCAGCTTGTTCTTTCATACTGTCCCAATTCTTTACAAACATTTTAGTTTTTGCACCCATCCAATTAGACGGAAATTCATCCGCAATATCAGCCCCCGAACGTACACCACCCATGTTTCCAGTAGATACGAATGTTATGTTATCAAGAGTAATTTTTGTTTTGTCGTCTTTCACCAATATGGTAATACTGTATTTAAAATAACCTGCTTTAATTTTATAACCTGTGTTATTAAACACAAGGTCATTAGTAATAGCTTCACCATAAATACGCCCTGCTTCTTTATCATTGTCTTGTATTACGGCGTTACCACTTTTGAACGTCTTAAAGACCCATGCTTTTGCCTGCGTGTAGAGTTGGTCTTTCGTTCCTTTGGTTGTTATTACCTTTTCATAATAGCCTTTTTTTGTAATGCTATCTATTTGTAATGTTTGGCAAAACAAGCTATTACTGAATAGCGTAATTTGCAGTAAAATAATAAGTCTTCTCATATCTTAATTTTGGTTTATTATACACGTGCGCGCGTGACGCGCGAGAATGTTAGCTTTTGTTAACAGTTACACGTAAATTTTAATGAGTATATGGTTTGTAAAATGTTCAGGTTTGTCAAGAGCATAAGAATAGAATTATTAGTAAATGGTTTGTAAAATGTTTAGTTTAGTTAAGAGTTGTAACCTAAAACTTAGAAAGTAAATCCCTATACGAATGTTAGGTTTTGTTAGGAGTTGTAAGTCAATTTTGCAGAAAGAATAGTACCAAAGAATGTACGGTTTTGTAAGGGTATTAAAGGGCTTTATCAAAGCATTTTGAATTACAAGGCTTATCATTGCGTTTTTTGCAATAAAATTATGAATGAACAAATCACACCTTAAAACCCTAAAGTTGGCTGAAATAATACTTATCATGGCTTATCCTTTATTTTCTTGCTTACTAAGCAATTCAAATAAAAAAGCGTGGAATAGTAGCTTATCCGTTCTTCGAGGTACTGTCATACCCGTGTAAACAAAATAAGTACCACCCACGCCGACCGTGAGGGTACTTACTTTCATTGTTTACACTAAAATTGACAGTTTCCGAAGAACAAGAAAGCAGTACGCTTTTGTATTTTAAATTATTATTTTCTCTTTATAGACAATCGTTTTAATTATTACAAATTTAGTGCAAAATATTTGTATTTGTGTTTATCTAATGCTCAAATAATTATTGCACGACCACTTATATAACTATCTGTTACCCTTTTATTTAATTCTAAAATCTCGTCTGTTGCAGTAGTAAGGAATTCGCTATTTCCTACCTTCATTATTTTGTTTTTTAAGTCGTGTTTTTGCTTTGCGTTAATTTTATTACGCCTATCTAATAATTCTAAGTTTTTAATTGCTTGTTGACTTCCACCTTGAGCCTCAATAAAGTAATGTATAGCTCTTTCTGCATATTGGCTTACTGTACATATATCTTCTAAATTACAATTTAGTCTTTGAATTTTTGTATGGCGTTATAATACTTAAAACCACTCATCATGAACAGAATTAAAAAACAATGGGTCATATAATTGAGAAACTAAAACTCTTTCACAATTAAAATGTTTCGCTAAATTTTTATTGTATCTTATTTCTAATCTCAGCAATTGCACATCATTAAATTTCATTGGAATTATTTCTTTATTTCTTTTGCATTCTGCTAATTTATCATAACATACATATTGTGTATTATTAGACTTCTCTTTATAATATAGACCATAATCTTGTTCTAATCTGCTTCTAAATGGCATGTTCCCCAATAAAGGAAAATAATCTTGAGGACTATAATCAGTAATAAGAGTTATACCATATTCAAACTTACACACCGTTGCTATATCTATTGGCAAATGCAATTCATCGCTTAATTTAACAATAGCATTTTTGACATCTATAATGCTCATATTTTCTATATTGTTTGAATAATAGTATTTGCATAAACTTGCTCTTCCAACTGTAATGTAAAATTCATTTGCTGTTACAAACAAGTTGCCTATTTTACCAGTTATATAAATACCTCTTGAATTTCTATGCTCTTCAAAATCTGTTATATATTCAGGTATTTCCTGTAAGAAATCACTATTTGGAACTTGGTTATAATGTAGTATGAAAGTAGCTTTGTCCATTACAACAATTACAGAATTGGTAATTTTTTAATACTTAATATAGAAGTTGCTGAAAGTTGGAAATATATTTTGCTTGACCTTTTGCTCAAGCAAAATATATTAATGTTTGGTTTTTATTTTTTGCAATGCTTGTTCAAGTTCATGCTGTTTGTAGCGTACAAACTTGCCGACCCTATAACCTATTATTTTACCGTTCATTGTCCATTTGTCTAATGTAACTAATGAAACACCTAAGAATTTAGCTGCTTGTTTTTTCGATAAGAATTCTGTTGCTTCCTTTGGTTGTAAGTGCTGAGTTGCTTGTTCAATTTCTTTGCGGACTGTTGTAGCTATTACGTCCTGTAATGCTTTTAATGGCATTGTAGATAAGAGTAAATTTTCCATAATTGTATGTCTTTAATGACATGGTAAAAATGATACTATTCTTATCTAACACATGTTGGTTGAATGTGGTTTTTTAAGTGGGATGAACGTGGTTTAATATACTCTGTCATTGTTTATTATGCTACCAATAGCTAAATAAATTTCGCTGTATAATTTATTGTTTAGCGGAGTTGCCAAGTCCTCCACGTCAGGAAAATTAAAACTTTCCGCATCTCTTGAATTAAATGAATAATCGAAATATTCTAACAACAATTTGATATAAGTAGCTTTGTTTTTTTGTGTTTCAACTAACCAACCATTTTTAATAAGTAAATGAATTGCATACCTAATTTCTTTCTTGTGTTGCTTGTTCGTATTATTTGCTTTTAACAATTCATAAATTACATTTATTTCCTCAATAACTTTAGTAGGGTCACTTATATTCAGTAGATGACGAATTGACGAAATATCTTTAATAAATCTGCTATCTAATATTTGTTTGCTTTGAGGTATTACATTATTACTTAACAACTCGTTTAGGTAATCTAAGAATAAAGAAAGGTTTTTGGCTTTAATGAAATTATCCATTATTGAAAATAGGTTACTGGTGTAATACTCATAAATACTTACAAAACGCTTTTCCCTATTAAAATATCGTATTGCAATATCATAAAACGGCAAACTTCTTTCAAAGTCCAATTTCATAAAATTAAGGTCTTCACTAAATTTATTTATTTCATTAGTGCGTTCTTCAATTTCTGCTTTTATTAGTTTCTCTTTGTTTTGAGAAATTGCTAATCTGTTTTCTAAATTGGCTTTAAGCGAATGTAAAGTATAATCACATTTGCTTCTTTTTTCCCAATCTATAAAGTAATAATTCCAAAATAATATATTCTCTTCATTTGACAATGGCTTTATAGATAGGTTAGGAAAATCAGGGTGTGTAAGGTTGAATTCAAACCCTAACATATCTTCTTTGTAGGTAGGGTTTTTTCCTCTTTCTTCTTTAGAAATAGGACAGTATATAAATCCAATATTATTTTCAAAATAAAAGCTCAGTTTATCCTCATACTTTACAATCTTACTAAAATCTTCACTATGCTTTTGCAAGCATTTAGTTGTTATAATGTTCTTGTCCATACAAATACTCTAAACTATTTGTATAAAAATAAGCATTTATATAAGTAAGAAGATAAAACTAACTAAACAACTTTTAGGTGTGCTCCGTTTTTATTCCAATGTTCCTGTAATAATTTTGCATTGTCTGTAGGCGTAATCTTTATGTATTTCATAAATGACCTTTCACTTGTATGACCTGTTATTTTCATAATAGAAATAGAGGGGAATCCACTAATATATAAGTTTGTGGCAAATGAGCGACGTGCAGTATGTGTTGTTAATATTTCGTATTTGAACAACCTCTGCACTTCTTGAATTCCTCCTTTTGTAATAGTTTTTGTTACTTGTTCGTGGAGGCTCGTTACTTGCAACCCTATATCTTTTAAATAGTCATTTGTTTTTTGGTTGGAAATACTCTTAGGTAAATTATAGTCATATTTTTTTAGAATGGTTTTTACAATAGTATGTAATGGAATAGCAATTGAAATTCCTGTCTTTTGTGTTTGAATGTTTAGCATATTATTTTCAATATCTACATTCTCAGGTTTTATATTAGAATAATCAGAATAACGTAATCCTGTATGGCAACCAATTAAAAACAAATCTCTAACAGTATCTAATTTCTTGCTATTGCTTAAATCCAACGAATATAATTCAGCTAATTCTATTTCGTTTAAGTAAATACTTGTTGACTTCTCACTTTCTACAATAAACCTTTTGCCTTTAAAAGCGAGGTTTTTATTGTGACCATTTTCGGTTGCATCGTTCAATACTACCTTTATGTTTTTAATTAATTTACCAATAGTATTGACAGACAAATTTCTTTCATTATTTAGGTATTCTTTAAAGTCATAATAGAAATCTATGTCTATTGTTTCAAAACCAATTTTTCGCTTATATGCCTTTTCAAATTTCCGTAAAATGTTTAATGTATTTTGATAAGTACACTTTGTTCCTTTGCTAATTAATTTTCCCGGTTTGCTATTTACCTTGTTGGAAAGGTTGGCAATATATTTCTCAAAGTAGGTAAAGAATGTGTATGTTACTTTTTCAACTTTCCCAAATTCAATATCAAGTAACGTTTTAAAAGTCTCTATGGTTGGAGCTTCTTTATTGTCATTAAAATATTTCATATACACATTATGAATGGAAGCAATTTTATTTTCTAAACTTCTATTAAACTCAGGGTGGGTAGGAAATTTTTGTGTTTGCCTTGCTCTATGTTCTGTTAAATTCCAAAATTTAGGGTTTATCTTTTCAGGTAAGTAGTATTTCAGAGTTTGCTTATTGTAAGTAATACGTGCAAATATTGTAGTTTCTGTTTCGCTTTGAGGTCGTTTTAAGTATAATGAAATATTCATAGAAGTCTAATTTTGTACCTGCAAAGGTAGGTAAATCATCATTGGGGTAAGATAC
Organism: Sphingobacteriales bacterium; assembly: GCA_016721245.1. GTDB lineage: Bacteria > Bacteroidota > Bacteroidia > Chitinophagales > JADIYW01 > JADJSS01. The sequence continues at coordinate 19,444 of JADKIQ010000007.1, read as the reverse complement.
GGGGTACACAGAAATCTTACTTTATTGCTTCTATCTTGCTATTATTTACTTTTAGAAAACAAAAAAGCCACTGATAATCAGTGGCTTTAGTAAAGTTAGACAAACTTAGACAAGTTGTCTTGCTGTAAGAGAAGGACTCGAACCTCCAAAAGGCGATTAGGAACAGGGCAAAAGTTGGTGGTCAACCCCTGCACACTAAAGTGCTCTACCCTGTCTTTATTTCGAACTCCTCACCCCCGAGACAAGAGGGCATGGCTGCCAAATTTCATCACCTTACAAGATTAGTCGTAAGTAAATAACGACTGTTACAAAGAACTTGATATGACAAAGTTAATAAAAAGGTTCTTTTTGTGCAAATAATACAATAAATTAAAATAAAAATTACAGATTTGTTAATTATTTAATCTTTTTTGTAAATAAATGACAATAATGTCGCCTGAAATAACTGCTTAAATGAAAACTTTCTATTTAGGTTTTGTGTCCGTACGGCGCAATGGCTTGATATGAATACCATTTTCACTATCATAAATAAGTAAATCTAAGCGTCTTAAACGTGTTTCTTCCTGTTTGGCACTGATAACATACCAGGCAGATTGCTTTTTATACGTATTGGTTTGCGCTTCATAGAATTTCCAGGCATTTTTATTGGCTTTGAATTTCTTCAGATAGGCTGGCGGAAACTCTACTTTTTCCTGTTCAAAGGAAGAGGATTTCTGTTTGCGCAAATCCCGATTGTAAAACAACTGTTTACCTTCTTCCGTCACTAAGTCTTTTGCTATCAGTTCCTGTATCTTACGGATGTTTACATCGCTCCAGTTACTTTTCGGTCTTCGTGGCGTGAATCGGTTGCAATAACTTTCTTCATCGATTTTTGCCGCAACACCATCAATCCAGCCAAAACAAAGCGCTTCTTCCACCGCCTGTGGCCACACAATACTTTGCTTTCCGCTTGATTTTTTGTAATAGGCAATAAAGACTTCCTTTTCGCTCAAATAATTTTCTCAAACCATTTGCGAAGTTCAGCTTGTGTTTTGAAATAAAAGGGCTTCATTATTCAAAATCCGTATCCATCCAGGCAATCATACCGCCTTTTAGATTGTATAATTTATCGAAACCCTGCGTGGCCATATACCTGCAGGCTTGTCCGCTGCGGTTGCCGCTTCTGCAGTAAATAAAATAGGTTTTGCTTTTATCCAAACCAGCTACTTTCTCTGTAAAGCCGGGCTGCTGAATATCAATCGCAATATGTCCGTCAATATTGGCATCTTCAATTTCTGCCGCGGTGCGTACGTCTAATAAAACAGCATTGTCTTTTTGCGTATTGTATGCTGCAAGAAATTCTTTGGGAGCTAAATCTTCGAAGGCCATTTTAAATTGATTTGAGATTTGAGAATTTTGATTTAAGATTTATAATGAAATACAATATTAAATCTATTTTTTGAATAAAAAGAAATCTTAGTGCGGTAGTTTTTCTTTCACCACACCATAAATAAAAGTTCCCAGCAATGCACCGATCAATACAATAATGAAACTCCAGAAACCTGCTCCGATTAAAATATAAATGGGTCCGGGACAGGCACCTACCAATGCCCAGCCTAAACCAAATAAAATTCCACCGAAGATGCTGGCTTTATAAGTCGTTGGTTTGGGTTGTATGGTGATAGGCGTGCCGTCAATGGCTTTTAAATGACTGCGTTTGATGTACTGCACAATGACAACACCTAATACGACAGCACTGCCAATAATGCCATACATGTGAAACGATTCAAAGCGGAACATCTCGTAAATACGAAACCAGGAAATCACCTGCGCTTTTGCCAGCACGATTCCGAAAAATATACCGAGTAATAAGAATTTTAGATTGCGCATTTTATTTAAAGATTATTGGGATTAATAAATGTGTCATGACCAATCCACCAATAAAGAATCCGATAACGGCTACTAATGAAGGTAGTTGCAAATCACTTAAACCGGAAATCGCATGACCGGAAGTACAGCCGTTTGCCCAGCGGGTGCCAAAACCAATCAGCAAGCCACCGCCCAAAAGAATGGCGATACCTTTTAGCGTAAAGATATGTTCAACAGAAAATAATTCTGCCGGCTCGAAAGATTGATTGGCAGCAATGCCTAAATTATCCAGTGCCGTTTTTGTTTTATCTGAAACGATGACGGCATCACCGGCGTGCAGGAAATGAAACGCGACAAAACCACCGATAATGGTTCCAAGCGTGTAAATTAATAACCAGTCTTCCTTTTTCCAGTCATAATTAAAAAACGGAATTTTGCTGCCCGCGCCCAAAGCTGCACACGTAGTTTTTAAGCCGGTTGAAATACCAAAGCGCTGTCCGAAATACAACAATAGAAACAGATTGACGGCTATTAACGGACCGGCAACATACCAGGGAAATGGCTGTAATAAAATTTGCATACTCTACTTGTTTTATAGAGTAAAGGTAACAAAATATTTTAATTGCGAACAAAAAAAAATCCCAAGCTTTTCAGGCTTGAGATTTTTAAATCCAGTTGGTTAATTGATTCTAGCTTCCGCACATTTCGCACTCACCCGGATTTTCTAAAGAGCACACTTTTTGCGCTGCTAAAAAATCATCCACGGTCATGCCAAATTCTGCGGCTCTTTCTTCCATAGTTTTTTCCTGTACTGCCGGTTCAGCCAGTGTAAATATTTCCTGTTGCGCATTTGCCACCCCTTCATAAATTGGAGCAATAGTCGCCATTTTGTCTACATATGCAGCGGTCACTTCTTTTTCTGCCGCGCTGTTGGATTGTTTTGCTTTTTCTACATCTACCGTAAACTTGATTGGGTCTACAGCCGGACGGGAACGCAAATAGTACATACCTGTTTTCAATCCTTTCTCCCAGGCATAAAAATGAGCAGAAGTCAGTTTTTTGTAGTTAGGAGATTCCATGAATAAATTCAAGCTCTGGCTTTGATCGATGAAAGCTCCTCGGTCTGCCGCCATGTCGATGATAGAACGTTGTTTAATTTCCCAGGCCGTTTTGTATAATTCTTTTATGTCTTGTGGAATACCATCTATTGGCTGAATAGAACCGTTGTTAGCGATAATCGCATTTTTCATTTCTTCGCTCCACAATCCTAAATCAATAAGGTCTTTCAACAAGTGTTTGTTCACTACCATAAATTGTCCGCTCAATACACGGCGTGTATAGATGTTGGAAGTATATGGCTCAAAGCATTCGTTGTTTCCTAAAATCTGAGAAGTAGAAGCTGTTGGCATTGGTGCAACTAATAAACTGTTGCGTACACCATGCTCTTTGATTTCCTTGCGTAATGTTTCCCAATCCCAGCGGTTGGTTGGTGTAACACCCCACATATCAAACTGAAACTGACCTTCTGAAATAGGAGAGCCTTTGAATGATTCGTATGGGCCATCTTTTTTTGCGATATCTTTAGAGGCACATAACGCAGCATAGTAAATGGTTTCGAAAATATTTTTATTTAAAATACGCGCTTCTTCGCTGTCGAATGCATGACGCAGCATCATGAATGCATCTGCCAGGCCTTGTACGCCTAAGCCAACCGGACGGTGACGCATATTGCTATTACGAGCTTCCGGCACCGGATAGAAATTCACATCAATTACCTTATTTAAATTTTTTGGTAACGATGTATGTAATTTCGTATAATTTCTCAAAGTTGAACGTATTATTTTCTACGAATCTGCTTAAGTTGATAGAAGCCAGATTACAAACCGCTACTTCATCAGCAGAAGTGTATTCCATGATTTCCGTACACAAGTTGCTGGAACGAATAACCCCTAAATTTTTCTGATTGGATTTGCGGTTTACATGGTCTTTGTATAACATATAAGGTGTACCTGTTTCTGTCTGACTGTCCAGAATATGGAACCATAATTCTTGTGCATTGATTTGTTTACGGAATTTGCCTTCTGCTTCATATTTTAAATACAATGCTTCAAACTCTTCTGCATAAGTATCTGCTAAACCCGGACATTCATTCGGGCACATCAATGACCATTTGCCGTTTTCTTTCACACGTTTCATGAATAAATCCGGAATCCATAATGCAAAGAATAAATCACGCGCTTTCATTTCTTCTTTTCCGTGCGGGCGACGCAATTCAAGAAAATCGAAAATATCTGCATGCCAAGGCTCTAAGTAAATAGCAAAAGCACCTTTGCGTTTGCCGCCACCCTGATCTACGTATCTTGCGGTAGAGTTGAATACTTGCAACATCGGTACTAAACCGTTGCTTTCGCCGCCTGTTCCTTTGATATAGCTTCCTTTTGCTCTTACATTGTGAATACTTAAACCGATACCACCGGCAGCCTGAGAAATTTCTGCACAGTTTTTCAAGGTATCGTAAATACCTTTAATGCTGTCGTCTTTCATTGTTAATAAAAAACAGGAAGATAACTGTGCTTTCGGTGTTCCTGCATTATATAAAGTTGGTGTAGCATGTTAAACCATTTTCCGACATTAAATCGTAGGTTTCAATGGCTGCATCAATATCGTTTTTGTGGATACCAACTGCAACACGCATCAGCATATGCTGAGGGCGTTCTACCACCTTACCATACATTCTCAGCAAGTAAGATTTTTCCAGTGTTTTGAAACCAAAGAAATCGTAGTTATAGTCACGGTGATGAACAATAGCCGCATCCAGTCTGTCTTTGTGCGCCATGATGATTTCATATACATCATCTGCAATTAAAGGAGCTTGTTTGTTCGTTTTCGGATCGATATAATTATATAATTGCTCGGTGATGCGTGAGAAATTTTTCTTTGTATTCTTATGTAGGTTAGAAACAGCAATACGTGCCGCTAAGATGGCATATTCAGGATGCACTACCGTCATGTTGGCACTGGTTCGTGCAGCCAACTCATCTAATTCGGTGGTAGTTACTCCGTCGTACAAGCCCTGTATTACGGCCTGTGCCACTCTGTGCGGCATGACAAAGGTAGAATTTAAGCCAAAAGACAGCTTGCTGATGCGGGCTGTAATCTTATCAAAATGGACAGGTTCTTTTCTGCCGTCGCGTTTTATAACGTACATAATAATATAGTTTTATTTGGTTGGTATATAGTTTAATTAAAAGTCGTCGTAGTCCACTTCCACTGTTTTTTCGCCTGCTTCCATGCCTGCTTTTCCGTATTCAGTTGGTCGTTCTTCAAAGAAGTTTGTTTTTCCCTGTGTAGAAATTTTTTCCATGAAAGGAAAAGGGTTTTGTGCGTTGTACACTTTAGGATATCCTAAAGCCAGAATCAATCTGTCTGCACAGAACTCAATATATTCACACATCAGTTGTTCGTTCATACCGATCAGGGAAACCGGTAAGGAGTCTTTCACAAATATTTTTTCGCATTCTACAGCATCGCAGATAATCTGATAGATTTCTTCTTTGCTTAATTTGTTTTCCAGCATGGAATACAATAAACAAGCGAAGTCGCAGTGCATGCCTTCGTCGCGGCTGATGAATTCGTTGGATTTTCCAAGGCCTTTCATTAAACCTCTGTCTGTTAACCAGAAAATAGAACAGAAACTTCCGCTGAAGAAAATACCTTCTACCGCCGCAAAAGCCACCAGACGGTGTGCGAATGACGGAGCGCTGTCAATCCATTTCAATGCCCAGGTTGCTTTCATTTTTACGCAATCCAGCGTTTCCATGGCGTTGAACATTTTATCTTTTTCAGAAGAATCTTTAATGAATGTATCAATCAACAGAGAATACATTTCAGCATGTACATTTTCAATGGCTACCTGAAAACCGTAGAAGCAACGAACTTCCGGAATGGTTACATCCTGCATAAAGTTCACCACCAGGTTTTCATTCACGATACCATCGCTGGCTGCGAAGAAACCCAGTACGTGTTTTACGAAATGGCGTTCATTGTCATTTAATTTTTTATCCCAGTCAATAACATCCTGACTTAAGTCTACTTCTTCCGTTACCCAGAAACTGCGTAAAGCAGTTTTATACATCGCCCAGATTTTATCGTGTTTAATTGGAAACAACACAAAGCGGTTATCGCTTTCCTGTAAAATTTTTTCGGTCGCCAATGCAGTATCCATTTAATGTTGTGTTTTAAACGTTTTTGTATAAAAATATATTTGAAAAGCAGGATTTTTGTGTTTCATCGTTTCCGACATCTTAAAGCTACTTTAATGATTTAAAAATTCCGTCTCAACTTTTCCACACGCTGTTTATTGGAAGTGTTAATAATCATAATATGATTGAATTTGAAGGAGTTAAAGGGGTTGCCCACATCTTTAGAAAATTTCAACAAGCATGTGTACAGTACGTGAAAAAAAGTGTAAAAAAGAGTTGCACAAATGAGATTTATTGCAATTCGACAGTTTGAGACTAAATAAAAAAAAACGCCTATTTTATTAGGCGGTTTCAATATTTTTTTTATTTTGTTTAAGTTGCTATTTTCAATATTTCCCTGCCTGAATAGGTGTGTTTGGGGCTATTTTGTAAGCATAATTTATGAGTGTCAACTTGATATTGTGCGACGAATGGTATAAAACTTTATCCATTTTTAGCTGCAACCAGCCATAATGGTAGCCTCACTTTGCAATTTAAAACCCATATGTGGTTGGTTCCGCCGCAAATGTGCATTATAATGTCAAAGTTGAATGAGGCATTTGGAATTAAGCGGTTGGTGTGAAATTCTGGGCCCTACGATCCGCCACTAACACCAGTTTGAGCAGTGGTTGCAAATAACTTCAATACTACTGTAATTGCAAAGAAGATGTTTTTTTGTTGCATTTGATTGTATTTTTTTGAAATTATTGTCCGGTGGTGATACTGTTCATTGATATTTGCCACTAACAGCAATAATGGTTTCATCTAAATAGAATGTTCCGAATTTTCCATATATTGTGCCGTGCTTTTTCAGGACAATATACTTGTTAATATTCTAGAAATCTGTATGAATCTGGGAGATCGACATCATATACGGATTACTCAGCACCATCATTATTTCTCCCGGACAATCCCACGTTCAAGTGTTGGTGTCGGATTTCCGCCAGGCGTTGTTGGTATGCAGCTGGTTGCAAGTAAACTTAGCAATACTACTGTAATTGCAAAGAAGATTGTTTTTGTTGTTTGCATTTTTTAAGATTTATTTATTGAAGTTATTGTCCTGTGGTGATACTGTTCATTTGGTATTTGCCATCATAAATAAAAGTAGTAGGCAAAGGCAGCCCCAAAATAAGATATTGCAAAACAGTGCTTTTATCACATCTTTATTCTTACCCAATAATATTGATAAGCAGTTCATTTTAAACGTAAAAGACGATAAACCTGTCTTGGTTAAAGCATCTTGTGCGCCTTCCCAATAAGGCCTAGGATCAAATGATATCGGTTGCCATTAGTTTGAGAAAATAAAATTTCATATCATAAGAAGTGTGTAAAATTGTTGAGATTCAAATGGAATCCATTCGTGTGTTGAGTCCAGTATCACCAACAGAACACCTGCGCCAAAGTTGATATAATCCTCTGGTAGAAGTAATTCCGGATAATTTATTAAACTATAGAATTCATATGTATGTCCGGTTGATGGCTGAAAACCAATACTTATATGCTCTCGGTCTACCTGAGTAAAATCTAACAGGTAAGTGTATAAGATTGCAAATAACAATGTCGCCATCTACCAAGACGGTTGTGTATTTTGGATTGTCAGGGTCAGCCTTAACATCTTTATTGTCAATGTTTACATTAAATGTATTATTTGGTGTTGGATTTCCACCGGGTACGGTTGGTATGCAACTGGTGGCAAGTAAACTTAGCAACACAACTTTAATTGCGAAGAAGATTGTTTTTGTTGTTTTCATTTTGGAGATGATTTTTTTTTGAAATTATTGTCCGGTGGTGATGCTATCCATTTGATATCTTCCATTTTGTAGGGTAAGCCCATTTGCATTTTTAAGTTTAATCCAATAGTATTGATAAGAATATCCCTTTAATTTCCTAAGTATTATGTACCTGTCATTGTTTGAAGGGAAGCCACTAAATTGTGGAATTGGGATTGGATTTAAGCCGCCATCTACAGCTAAAATAAAATGAGAAATTAAAATTATCATATTCATTCCATTCTGCTGAAATTGGATTTTGTGTTTTCCAAGAATAGCTTGTGTCTATGTCATTAGGTACATTGAAATTTGCTGCAAAAGTTGTTATGTGGTTATTGTTGTTGGTAAAGTTGTTATTAGTTAATATTTCAAAAGTAGAATTTAGACCTTTAGTGTTTATTGAAAATTGTTTTCCGACAACCCAATTCCCATATCCATATGTTAGTCTAAACTTAATACTGTCGCCATCTACAACAATAATTTTCTTGTTTTCACCATAATTCAGTGTATATGTAATATTGATATCAAACTGATTGCTTGGTGTCGGATTTCCACCAGGAGTTGTTGGTATGCAACTAGTGGTAAGTAAACTTAGCAATACAGCTGTAATTGCTAAAAGATTGTTTTTATAGATTTCATTTTGATGTTTTTAACGATTAGAAAAAACTATACATCAAATGTAAAATGCAAATAATTAATTTGCCGGTACAAATAAATGGCAGTGTCATAAATAAATATGGCAGTATTTATTTTAAGTAATTAATTATCAATATAATAAAATAAAATTACGTCAATAAAAAGCTTGAATTTTGTGTGAATTTTATTCCATATTTCGGCTGTCAATGACAATCGTCACCGGACCATCATTGAGCAATTCTACTTTCATGTCGGCACCAAACTCACCGGTGAAGATTTTTTTGCCGAATTGTTTTTCGGTTTCGCCGATAAATTGTTCATACAAAGGAATGGCAATATCCGGTTTTGCAGAACGCAGAAAACTTGGTCGGTTGCCTTTTTTTGTGGAGGCAAAAAGGGTGAATTGAGAGATCACTAAAATATCACCATTGATATCCTGAACTGATAAATTCATTTTGTCGTCTGCATCTGAGAAGATGCGAAGTTGAATGATTTTTTTAACGAGCCATTCGATGTCTTTCTCTGTATCATTTTCTTCAATACCTAATAACACCAACAAACCAGCTTTTATTTCGCTTTTAATATTTCCATCAATAGTGACAGAGGCTATGGAAACTCTTTGGATAACGGCGCGCATTTTTTAATGAATGAATTGGAAAGTTGTAGAATTATAGAATGAAGATAGGAAGAAATCACTTTCGCTCCCAATAATTAATATCCTTAATATTCTGAATAATATTGAGGTAGTTTTCATAACGTGTAGCAGCAATTTTGGTGTTTTCTACCGCTTCTTTCACCGCGCAATTCGGTTCGTTCTGGTGCAGGCAGTTGTTGAACTGACAGCCTTCCGCATATTGTTTGATGTCTTTAAAATAGCCGGACACTTCTTCCGGTTCTACCTGCAGCAACATAAATTCTTTGATGCCTGGCGTGTCAATGATAAAAGAATTTTCCATAATCTGAAGCATAGTAGCAAATGTAGTTGTATGCTTGCCTTTGCCCCATTTTTCTGATATGTTGCCGGTTTTTAAATTCAACTCTTTATTAATGGCATTTAATAAAGTTGATTTTCCAACACCAGGAATGACCGGCAACTAAGGTAGTTTTATTTGCTAAGGTGGATTTTATTGTGTCAACACCTTCATTAGTAATCGTGGAACTGCAAATCACTTCGTATCCTAAATGATTGTACACAATTTGCATGTATTCCAATAGCTCTTTGTCTTTCTCGCGAATCAAATCGATTTTATTGATAACAATTTTCACCGGAATATGAAAAGATTCTGCTGCGGCAATGAAACGATCAATAAAACCTAAGGAAGTACGAGGTTGTGCGATGGTGACTACCAACAACGCCAAATCAATATTGGATGCGATGATGTGTCGCTGATGTTTGTTTCTTGGCGACTGTCGTATGATGTAATTATGGCGCGGATGAATCTCGTTGATGATAAATTCGCCGCCTTCTGTTTTTTCCAATGCTTACATAATCGCCCACGGCAATCGGATTGGTAGTATCCAGTTCCTGTAGTTTGAATTTACCTTTCAGGCGTGCGGTAATAATTTTATCATCGGATAAAACCTGATACCAGGAACCTGTTGTTTGTATAATTCTGCCTTTCAATTTGTATGGTTTTGCAGATACGCACAGCTGTGCATATTTACCTTTTAATAGATTTTATTTTGTTTAAAAAAATGTTGATCTTTTTCAATGGCTGTGCCAATGACAACAATATCTGCACCAGCTTTAAATGCGGTTTCTATTTGTGCAGCACTTCGAATGCCACCGCCAACAATTAATGGAATTTTAATCATTTTTCGTACTGCTTTTATCGTTTCTTGTGAAACTGCATTCTGCGCGCCACTTCCGCTTCCAGATAAATAATTTGAAGTCCAATTGTTCGCCAGCTAAGGCAGTACAGGCAGCAATTTCAGGTTTATTGGCAGGAATTGGTGTGGTGTTTGAAATGTAAGAAACGGTGGTTGCGTTGCCGCTGTCTATTAGAATATAACCGGTAGGTATAATATTCAGTTTGCTTTGTTTTAATAGGGTGCTGCTTGCACATGATTGCCAATTAGTAAGTCGGCATTTCTTCCGGAAATTAAACTCAGTAATAAAATACCATCTGCTTTATTGCTTATTTGAGAAGGATTTCCGGAAAAGATATACTTTTTTCTTGGTGTTTTTTTGAGTTAAAATAGTTTCTTCCAGATTATTTTTAAGCAATAAACTTCCTCCAACTAAAAGAAATCGACATTGCTTTGTTGGCTGCTTCAATTGTTTTTTGAAGTTGTTTTGAATCTGTTTTATCCGGATCAATTAATACGGCAATTTGTTTTTTGTGTATCTAATTTCATTTATTTAAGTTAAGTAAAAAGTGTTAAATTTTATTGGTAATGTAATTGTATATAAATTATCTTGTGTAAAGTAGGCTTTTTTATTCATTAACATATAACGTTTATCTAATAACTTATAAATTTTTATTCTGTACTTTTGCAAAAATTATCGGTGAATAATAAATTATTTTTAGGCATTGATATGAGTTGCTTTGGTTTGCCTTTGCAGCCATTGCTTCTTATTTACTGATTGTTCCGAAGAATGCCATAAGTGATCAGTTTTCTATGTATTTGATGTGGTCGTTGTTTTTAGTGTTTACGTATTTTCGTTTTACTGCGTTTATGATGCGTTCTGTTTTTTTGGAAAGTATTTGGGTGAAAATGTGTTTTCATTTTAAATGTTCCTTTGTTTTTTTTGTATTGAATCAGTATTATACATTTGGAAGAGTTTATGATGAATATAATTTTACGGCACCGGCTAACTGTTTCAGCATATAAAATCAGGAACAGATCTAGATGATTTAATGTACATAAAGAAGCTGGTTACTTTTTCTGGTGTTGCTGCCATGATGCTCATTGTTTTACTGAAGCCAGTATTGTATATGCAATTTTTAAACTGAGACAACTGGATAAATATTTGTATAAAAAGTAGCGTTGTTAATAAGCAATCAACTCTACGTGTTTGGAATTTTTGCGAATATAATTCTGAATTATTTTTTCAGTTCAATGGACTCTTTCGGTAATTGAATCATTTTTTTAATTCTTCAGGATGGTTGATATAAGCTGGTTCAAAAAATCCGTAACCTTTGTATTCACCATTTTCTATTTGTATAGCAGAACGTTCTGTGCCGCCACGACCAACATCAATTATAAAGAAATTATTGTGCGGATACACAAATTTTGATAATACTTCTTGCATGCGTTTGTTGTAATGAAATGCATTATCAATTTTCTTAAAGTTTGGTTCTAACCTGAAATTCGTTAAGATAGAATGCATCATTTTTTCTGCTTTAAATTTGGAAGAAAACTTCAACAACGGATTTTCTTCTTCATCCAGCATTTTTACTAATAATTTTTGAAATCCATTTTGATCGGTTTCAGAAAACAAACCATATTTATAAAAGCATTGGCAATTGGTCGATTATATCTAGGTGCTTTTTTTTTAATCTCTGTTGTTTCCAGTAAAGATGCAATTAGTTCATTTCCTGTTAATTCAAAACTGATATCGCAGGTTTCGGCATATAGTTGCTGTTTGTGTTTTTCCAGTGGTTTTTTAGAAAAAAAGGTAAAAATATGCTCTCTGATATTTTTTGTTTTATCTAGGTAAATCACATTACCATTTTCATCATGAAAATAAAAAACACCAACTTCTTCAGGAAGTATTTCAATGATTTTCGGGTTTAGTTTTTGGCAAATGTATTTTATTAATATCATCATCTAGATATTCTTTAATGAGATTTTTGGTATCGTTTTCAATTAGTTTTTTCTAGCAAAAGTGCTGTTGCAGCTGCATCGCCAAAGGCACGATGTCGGTTGTCTACGTCAATACCTAAATCTCTGCAAATATTTCCTAAGCTATGTGATTTGTATTGAGGAAATACTTTTCGGCTGAGTTGAACCGTGCAAATATTTTTTTGGTAAAAGGAATATTGATTCTTCTGAATTCGCTTTTAATAAAATTATAATCAAATCTTGCATTGTGTGCTACCACAACTTTTCCTTCTAATAATTCAAAAATGGTATCTGCAACTTCACAAATTTGGGTGCGTTTTTTACCATAGCATTGGTAATGCCGGTAAACGTGGAAATAAAAGCACTGATTTCTTTTTCAGGATTAATTAAGGTTGTATATTCGCCGATTTTATGTTTGCCATCGTGCAAAACAATGCCAATCTCGATAATTCGTTCCGAGTTTGGATTGCCGCCCGTGGTTTCTAAATCTATTACTGCAAACATTTATCTTAAATCTAATTCCGTATTATCACCAATATTTAAACTTTGACTGCTGCCCCAAATTAAGGAGTCGCTGCCTATTAGAATTAAATAAAACAACATCATTTAGTTTGGTATAGTTCCCAATTATAGAATCTCTGATGATCGAATCATTAAATTCGCATATCACCTATCGTAACATTGGGACCAATTATAGAGTTTTTAATCACGGTATTTTTACCAATATGAATAGGTTCTATTACAATGCAATTATGCAAATTCTTTTTGTAAGATGCAACTTTTTCGTTTGTTAAGTAGCAATGCATTTGTTTTAAATAAGATTTCCTTTTGACCACAATCATACCAGTTGTCCACTTTAAAACCTTCCACTTTCACCCCGCGACGAATCATTTCCTGTAAGCCATCCGTTAAATAAAACTCATTATTGCTGCGAATATTGTGTTTGATGTTATGGTCAATTGATTTTATCAGGATGTCGAATTCTTTTATCTTATATAAACCTACCAATGCCATGTTTGATTTGGGAATCGTTGGTTTTTCTACTACATGAATAATGTTTCCTTCATGTCAAATTCAGCAACACCAAATTTTCTTGGGTCTTTACTTTTTTACGCCTAATGCAGAAGTTTTTAATCCGATAAATTTTTTCCAGTCTACATCAATAATAGTATCACCTAAAACAATCATAACTTCGCTTTTCTTTGGAATCACATTTTTCGTCAGCCAAATAGCATGTCCTAATCCTTCGCGGGTTTCCTGTGTTACATATTTTTTTGATATTTGGATAGGTTTGCTCTACATATTCTTTGATTTTTTCGCCCAGATAGCCAATAATAAAAACAAATTCCTGAATACCATTTTCCAGCAATTGATCAATAATAAAACCCAAAATAGGTTTACCGGCTACAGGAATCAAAGATTTTGGCTGCGTATAGGTATGTGGTCGTAAATTTGTGCCGGCACCAGCTACCGGAATTATCGCTATCATGATGTTAAAGTTAAAAGTTATTAGTTAAAGTTATAAGTCTTACTAAAATATTAACACTAAAAGCGCGTTTATATAATAATAATATAAAATCTTATACCATCACAACTACTCATTACTAATTGTTATTTTAGCAACATGGAACGCGATAAAAAAATATTTTCACTGATTAATGATGAATTAAACAGACAAACAGTTGGTATTGAATTAATTGCATCAGAAAATTTTACTTCCAAACAGGTAATGGAAGCGATGGGTACTTGCCTGACCAACAAATATGCAGAAGGATATCCAGGCAAACGTTATTATGGTGGTTGTGAAGTAGTTGATCAAATTGAGCAAATTGCCATTGACCGATTGTGTCAATTATTTGGTGCTGAATATGCCAACGTACAACCACATTCTGGTGCACAAGCCAATGCTGCCGTATTTTTAGCTTGTCTAAAGCCCGGCGATGCCATTTTGGGTTTTAATTTATCCCATGGAGGACATTTGTCACACGGTTCTCCTGTAAATTTTTCTGGAAAACATTTCGTTCCATATTTCTACGGAGTAGAACAAGAAACAGGACGAGTGGACATGGATAAAGTAGAGCAAATTGCCTTAGAAAAAAAACCTAAAATGATCATTTGCGGAGCTTCCGCTTATGCACGCGATTGGGATTACAAACGTTTTCGTGAAATTGCAGATAAAGTAGGAGCAATCCTATTGGCAGACATTGCGCATCCTGCCGGATTAATTGCAAAAGATTGAACGACCCAATGCCGCATTGCCATATCGTAACTTCTACCACGCATAAAACACTAAGAGGTCCGCGTGGAGGCATCATAATGATGAGCAAAGATTTTGAAAATCCATTTGGTGAAAAAACACCTAAAGGAGAATTGAAAATGATGTCAGCTGTGCTGAATTCAGGTGTTTTCCCGGGAATGCAAGGCGGTCCCTTAGAACACGTTATTGCTGCTAAAGCCATAGCATTTGGCGAAGCATTGACAGACGATTTTGCAAAATATGTAGATCAGGTGATGTTGAATGCCCGAGTGATGGCAGATGAATTTACCAAAAGAGGCTATAACCTCGTTTCTGGTGGCACTGAAAATCATTTAATATTATTAGATTTAAGAAACAAAAATATCACTGGAAAAGAAGCAGATGCCGCTTTGGGAAAAGCAGATATTACTGTAAATAAAAACATGGTACCTTATGATGACAAATCCCCTTTCATCACTTCAGGAGTGCGCATCGGCACGGCAGCCATTACTACCAGAGGCTTATTAGAAGACGACTGCAAGCAAATTGTAGAATGGATGGACGCCATCATTGCTACTCCAAACGACAGTATCTTGATAGAAAAAATCAAAGGACAAGTAAATGAATTTATGAACGGCTTCCGTTTATATTAGGCTTTAAATCTCTTGCAAAATTTATTTTATTAAACGAGTTTAAAAGTCATTCCCTTGAAAATGGGAATCTCAAATAGATTCTATATGAACTGACGTTGTCGATTTTTCATTTCCAGCAGAGTCTCCCACAAAGGACAATACATAATATAAGGTAAGTCTTACTACTTACTACTTACTACTTACTACTTGATACTCATTGCCCCTTTGCGCTCTTCGCGTGAAAAAATATATTTTTGAGAAAAATCACCCTTTTCCAATATCGCCCAACACATTGATACTCAATTTCAATTTTCAATTTTCAATTTTTAATTTTCAATTTTTAATTTTTAATTTTTAATTTTTAATTTTTAATTTTGGTAATTCAAAAAATATTTATAATTTCGCAAACTGTATTTCTTAACAGAAAATATAAATTCTATTTAAAAATAGTTAAAAATGAAAAAAGACAGCTTATTAAAACTACAGATTGCTATACTTACAGCAATACTGTTTTTTAGCAACAATCTGGTATTTGCAGACAATCATGCACCCACAGAAAAAAGCATTGCAATAGCTTACAATACGCCTTTTTCTTATGCCTTGGATAATAATGTAAGTTGGGAAATAAATGACAACAACGGAGGACTTATCAATAGTGGTATAGGTAATATAAGTCAAACTTTTAACACACCCGGAAGCTATACAATAGCGATTCATAACAATAATACGGAGGAAGAACACTCTAGCCTTCCCGATAAAATAAATATCTCGGTTAGCCCCAATAAAATAATATTTGATTTGTCCTCCATTCAGTTTTCACAAGATATTGTCGGAGGTCAATCTGCAAATGGTATTACAGTAAGCATAAAAGCCAATTTCTCTTCTTTTGACAATAGTCCTGTAATCTATAATCAAGAACTTTCTGTCTTTGGGGTAGGCTCTACTATTAGCGGAAAAATAAAAAACAATCCAACAACGCTTAATCAAGGGGCAAATATCCTTGTGTTTATATTAGATGGACAAGCCACTATAGGAAATAATATTCAGTTAAATTTTACAGATTTTAACGGAGAGGTACAGCCTTTTACTTTAACGCCAAAAATATAATAGAAAATGAGAAGACTAATAAATAATGTTATAGCAGTACTATGCCTGTTTTTAGTTGCAGGAATAGCAGGAGTAAAAGCACAAAACAATTGCGTCACCGGAGATTGTAATCCTAATACGTACTTTTATAGCACAGATCCTAATACGATTGAATATGATAATATAGTGTCTGTATTCCACTCCAGTATGTTTAAAGAACCAGGGGGTGTGGTAAGAGTGTGGGGACAAGGTACAGCACAAAATGGTGGAGATGTTTTAACCACTTCAGATGCTGCCGGCTTATTAAGTGGAGCAAACTTTGGTACGGGAACCGACCAATTAACAGGAACAGTCCTAAAGTTTGCAGGAGCAAGTAGTTCAAATACACAACAGTTTGCAGTACTTACTACAAGCGGATTGTATGTATGGGGAAATAGCGGCATTTTAGTTCCTGCAGTTGCCAATGCAGCAACAGGATCATTTAGAAAAGTAGCTATAGGTACATATAATGTTTCAGGCGGAGCAACAAAAGCAGATGGATTACCCGATGGAGTAAACCCAACAGATGTAAAAATGATGTTCGGTACGCGTGAAGGGCTTGCTATTGTAACTTGTACAGGAGCTGCATACACACTTACCATAAATGGACCAGCTTATGGCGATGACGCAATTGATAATGCCACGAATGACCTACTTTGGCATCGTGTAAGTACAGCGGCCAATACACCATTAACAAATGTGGTAGCAGTGAGAGGAACATACCAAACTTTTATGGCACTTACTTCTGATGGTAAAATATATACATGGGGAACGGCCACAAGGATAAATGGTACTGGTGGAGCTGCTGCGGCACAGGATAGAAGTTTTGCAACAGAAATAAATCAACCAACAGGCGTAACTCCAAAAATGATAGGTATGACCGCATCCAGCAATGGAAAGACTTATTATTTGTTGGCAACAAATGGAAAACTCTTCTCAATGGGAGATAACACCGATGGGCAATTGGGCAATGGCAGCACAACAAGTTCTGATACTTGGATTCAGGTAACTGCAACTACAATAGCCGAAGATGCGGCAACCTATGCCATTGACAGCAACGTAGTATGGATTAGCCCTCAGGAACATGATAGAGGTACTTCAATTTCGCGAAATGCATCCATCAGTATCATCACCAACGATGGCAAGGTTTGGTCGTGGGGAGGTAACAATGGCGGTATGTTAGGTATTACTGCACCACCTAATCTTATATCTACGCCAAGTTTAATGCCAGGCAGAATAACGGGTACCTATGATAATACAAAGTTAAACTTGTCAGATGTTATTATGGCTGTTGAAACAGGTGGTCATACCACTCTTTTGATAAAACAGTGTAGTAAAAAATTTGGATATGTAGGACATAGAATACGTGGTAGTATGGGGGATGGTACAACTACAGATCAAGCAGAACTAATATACAATTTTGGTAATACTGGTGATGTAATAGTTTGTGGCGCACCCACCACACCATTGGTACATGATTTAAATGTTTGTCCAACAGCAAAAGCTAACTTGGCAGATGCAGTAACAGGTACTACTCCAGCAGGTTTCACCTTACAGTGGTGGACAACTATAGATCGTGCAACTGGCACTCAGGTTGGAACTCCATCAAGTGTAAATACAGGAACATATTATGGATTCTATGTGGCAAATTCAGGACCATGTTCAGACCCATCTTACTCTAAGGTAATAGTAACAGATACTAAAACAGGATGTTTGGATGCCGTTAATGATACGTATGGTACTTATAATGGTTTTATTGGAGGTATTACACCAAGTGTATTAGCCAATGACTCTTTTATAAATGTATTAGTAAACCCAGCAGACATTACGTTGACAGCAGGCACATCTCCATTAGCAGGACAAATCACGATGAATGGTAATGGTACGATAAGTGTAGCAGCAGGCACCCCAGCAGGCATCTATAATTATCCATATACTATCTGTGAGAACTTGAACCCAAGCAACTGTGACAATGCAGTAGCGACGGTAACAGTAGGAGCAGCAAACATAGATGCCGTAAACGATAACTACGGAACGTACAATGGAATCGTAGGCGGCACAACACCAAGTGTATTAACGAATGACTCGTTAAACCATGCGGTAGTGAACCCAGCAAGTATCACCTTAACAGCAGGTACATCACCATTAGCAGGACAAATCACGATGAACGGAGATGGTACGATCACGGTAGCAGCAGGCACCCCAGCAGGCATCTATAATTATCCATATACTATCTGTGAGAACTTAAACCCAAGCAACTGTGACAATGCAGTAGCGACGGTAACAGTAGGAGCAGCAAACATAGATGCAGTAAACGATAACTACGGAACGTACAATGGAATCGTAGGCGGTACAACCCCAAGTGTATTAACGAATGACTCGTTAAACCATGCGGTAGTAAACCCAGCAAGTATCACCTTAACAGCAGGTACATCACCATTACCAGGACAAATCACGATGAATGGTAATGGTACGATAAGTGTAGCAGCAGGCACCCCAGCAGGCATCTATAATTATCCATATACTATCTGTGAGAACTTAAACCCAAGCAACTGTGACAATGCAGTAGCGACGGTAACAGTAGGAGCAGCAAACATAGATGCCGTAAACGATAACTACGGAACGTACAATGGAATCGTAGGCGGTACAACCCCAAGTGTATTAACGAATGACTCGTTAAACCATGCGGTAGTAAACCCAGCAGACATTACGTTGACAGCAGGCACATCTCCATTACCAGGACAAATCACGATGAATGGTAATGGTACGATAAGTGTAGCAGCAGGCACCCCAGCAGGCATCTATAATTATCCATATACTATCTGTGAGAACTTAAACCCAAGCAACTGTGACAATGCAGTAGCGACGGTAACAGTAGGAGCAGCAAACATAGATGCCGTAAACGATAACTACGGAACGTACAATGGAATCGTAGGCGGTACAACCCCAAGTGTATTAACGAATGACTCGTTAAACCATGCGGTAGTAAACCCAGCAGACATTACGTTGACAGCAGGTACATCACCATTACCAGGACAAATCACGATGAATGGTAATGGAACAATCACGGTAGCAGCAGGCACCCCAGCAGGCACCTATAATTATCCATATACTATCTGTGAGAACTTAAACCCAAGCAACTGTGACAATGCAGTAGCGACGGTAACA
>JADKIQ010000006.1 GCA_016721245.1 Sphingobacteriales bacterium | reverse complement strand
AGACTAAACCATATTTATGATTAGCTCTAAAAACCAGTTTTTCAATGACACTTTCCCAAATATCGTTAAATTCATTTTGTTCCACTTTGATGGTTTTTATATAAAACATTGTAAACGGCCAGTCATTTTCATCTGTTCTCTCTGTTACGGTACGAGTTAATGTTTTTCCATTGCTTGCTTTAAAAAGGTAATTATCACCCACTTTTGCGTCATATTTTACGATTGTAAATGGCTTATCACCTGAATTTTCTTCATAATCCTGGATTCCTTCTGAAGTGAACCGCATTTTTATATCATGTTGAACCCTGTTTTCATTATCTTTCAAATAAGCCGGAATCAATGGGACCAATATGGCTGAATCCGGATGACCGGTAAAATCTGCCAAAATCCTGAATGTCACATCTCCGTCATTATTAGAAATGATATCTGCAGTAATAATTGGAAAATCCATCCCTGAACTTGATGCATTTACTGAAAAATCACTGCCGACTTTGGTTAACTCTAAGTCTGTTTGACCCCCAAGTTTATCGCTTTCTTTTTTACAGGAAATAGTTGCAAATAAAACAACTATGACTGATAATTTCATTAGTGTATTCATATCAATTGTTTTATACAAACTTATCAATGTCATGCAATCGAAAACATGATTTATATCATTCAGTCCAATGAATTTTATCATTAATCCGGGACATTAATTATCATCCAGGCCAAAAAGCTGCAGCTAAATAAGATTTTGTTCTCGAAAGCTGCAATAACTTTGCTGTGCAATAATAATATGATCTAAAACGGCAATCTCCAGCATTTTCCCTGCTTCCACGGCATTTCGTGTTAATCGTATGTCTATTTCGCTTGGATTCAGATTTCCCGAAGGATGATTGTGACATAGAATAATACAACTTGCCAGTTCTCTAACTGCTATATTGAAAATCATTTTCATATCGGCAACCGTGCCGGAAACGCCGCCGCTGCTGATTTTATGTTTGGATATAAACCGGTTATTTCGGTTGAGGTAAACCACCCAGAATTCTTCGTGCGGCAAGTCCGACAAAATTGGCGACAGCATTTCAAAAACGGCTTTGTGGTTGATTATTTTCTCCTGCGGTTTTGCTTCTGATTGCGCTCTTCGCCTTCCCAATTCCAGCGCTGCAGCAATCGAAATGGCTTTTGCTTCGCCAATTCCATGGAATTGCATCAAATCCTGAATGGATTTCTTGCCTAGTTGAAATAAATCGTGCTGTACGGAAGCTAATATCTGTCTGGAAAGTTCTACTGGGACTGTTTGGCATTGCCGGAACCGATAATAATGGCAATCAATTCGGCATCTGAAAGGCTGTGTTTACCTTTTAGCTGAAGTTTTTCTCTTGGCCGGTCTTCTTCCGCCCAGCATTTAATGGTGAGTTTGTTATCTGTTTGCATAAAACAAAAATTGGTGTACCATTGAGATACACCAATCACTCATTTTCCATAAAAAATACGGAATTATTTTTCAACTATTTTTTCAATCCATTCAAATGTAACATCACCTGAGACTTCAAATGTCCTGCTTTGTTATCGTGGATTTGGTTTCTTTTAGCTAATTTATCTACCAGAGATACAACGCTTCCCATTGTTTTTCTGCTTCAGCTTTATCGGTTAAACCTAAGAATTTGCGTAATGCATTTCTCGTAGTTTTTCCATAATAACGGTTTGCTAATCGTTTCTTAGCCGTTTGTCTGATTCTCTTTTTTGCCGATTTATGATGTGCCATTTTTTCTTTTTGAGTGTGCAAAGATAATCAAACGTTTAGATTAAAAAAAGTGAATTTTAGGTTAATTCTGAACTTTTTGCATAATTCTTCGCTTATAGATATAAAATAACGCTTTTTAATACCTTTTTGTATTCAAAAGCACGATATTTGCACTCTGATTAATATATACTTAACATGGAAGATTTATCGATTTTATCGAATGCACACCCGAGCTACATTGATGCTCTTTATCAGGATTACTTAAAAGAAATTGGTATCGGAAAGGCAAAGCTGAAAGACATCATTTCTCGACTGAAACAGATTTATTGCCGCACCATTGGTTGGGAATATAATTATGTGCTCGACAGAGACGAACGTGCGTGGCTGCGCGAACAAATCGAGCATGGCTATGTAGCTTATGAGCATCCGATAGAAAAGAAAAAAAGAATTTTATCCAAGCTTAATGAAAGTGAAGTATTGGAAAAATTTCTCGGCACCAAATATATCGGTCAAAAACGATTCTCCTTAGAAGGCGGCGAATCTACCATTCCGGCATTAGACTCTATGATAAATGTTGCCGCCAACCACGGTGTACAGGAAATTGTTATCGGTATGGCACATCGCGGTCGTTTAAATGTATTGTGCAACATTGTAGGAAAAACATACGAGCAGGTGTTCTCTGAATTTGAAGGCATCGCACCTAATGATTTTTCAACCGGCACCGGCGATGTAAAATATCACTTAGGCTATTCTTCTCAGTATGACACAATGGATGGCAAAGAAGTGTATATCAAATTACTTCCAAATCCATCTCACTTAGAAGCCGTAAATCCTGTGGTACAAGGCTACTGCAGAGCAAAGGCAAATGCCATCTACGACGAAGATTACGATAAAATTTTACCTATTACCATACATGGTGATGCGGCAGTTGCCGGACAAGGTATTGTATATGAAGTGTTGCAAATGCAATCGTTAAAAGGTTATACCGTAGGCGGAACAATACATTTTGTCATCAACAACCAAATCGGATTTACCACAGATTTCGATGATGCCAGAACATCAAACTATTGTACATCCATAGCATCTACGATTCAGGCACCTGTTTTTCATGTAAACGGCGATGATGTGGAATGTGTAACGTATGTAGCTGAATTAGCAGCAGAATATCGTCAGCGTTTTAATAAAGATGTATTTGTGGATATGGTGTGTTACCGTAAATGGGGTCACAATGAAGGTGATGATCCGTCTTACACACAACCACAGATGTATAAAATCATTAAAGATCATGTAGGTGTTCGGGATTTGTATCAGAAAAAACTACACGAATGGGGCGTTGCAGAAGCAGAATTTGCCAAAAAAATGGAAGAAGAATTCTGGGCAGAACTGCAGGCGCGACTCAATGATTACAAACAACAGGAAAAAAAATACAACCCGCAATCTACAGAATTAGCCTGGAAAGCATTGCGCAAATCTACCAATGAAGATTTTGAGTCTTCTCCGGAAACAAAAATTTCTAAAGATAATTTAGTGAAAATTATCAAAGCGCTGGTAAAAGTTCCTGAAGGTTTCAAACCTCTAAAAAAGATACAGCAATACCTGGAGCAACGTCGTGTGCTGATGCGTGAAAACAATACGGTAGATTGGGCTGCCGGCGAATTATTAGCATATGGTTCAATTTTATTAGATGGAAAAGATGTACGTTTGAGTGGCGAAGATGTGAAGCGCGGAACTTTTTCACATCGTCATGCTTGTTTATATGATGAAGTAACGAATGAAGAATACAATCGTTTACAACATATTGCAGAAGACGGCAAACAGGGAACTTTCAGAATTTTCAATTCCCATTTATCTGAATATGGTGTATTGGGTTTTGAGTTTGGATATTCACTGCCTTCGCCGGCACCGCTAACTATCTGGGAAGCACAGTTCGGTGATTTTGACAACGGCGCGCAAATCATCATCGACCAGTTCATCGCTTCCTGCGAAACAAAATGGAATCGTCAAAGTGGTTTAGTATTGTTATTACCACACGGCTATGAAGGAGCCGGACCGGAACATAGTTCTGCACGACTTGAACGCTTCTTGCAGCTATGTGGTGAGAATAATATGGTAGTAACCAACATTACTTCACCAGCCAATTTCTTTCATTTAATCAGAAGACAATTGGCCTGGTCGTTCAGAAAACCATTGATTAATATGTCGCCGAAATCGTTGTTGCGTCATCCGAAATGCGTAGATAATATTTCAAAGATTTATGAAGGAAAATTCCAGGAAGTTATAGACGATGAAAATACAACGGAAGCAAACTTAGTGAAAAAAGTATTGTTCTGTACCGGAAAAATCTATTACGATTTACTGGCGAAAAAAGAAGCAGACAACCGAACGGATGTTGCCATTGTACGGGTAGAGCAATTGTATCCGGTGGCTGACAAACAATTGGATGCTGTGATTAAGAAATACGGCAAAGCCACCTTCCACTGGGTACAGGAAGAACCTATAAATATGGGTGCTTATGGTTTCTTATTATTAAATTACAATAAAGCAAAATACTTACAATGCATCGCAAGACCGCAGGCAGCATCACCGGCAACCGGTTTCAGCAAACTGCATGAAAAAGAACAAAAAGCATTGGTGGAACTGGCGTTTAGTTAATGCTTATTAGCTTATAGGAAAAATCAATTATCCATAAACTGCATAAACATTAAATTTGTCAAATAATCTTGAATCCATACATCAAACAATCTAAACAATGAGCAAAATAGAAATAAAAGTACCAACCGTTGGCGAATCCGTAACAGAAGTAACCTTATCATCCTGGTTAGTGGAAGATGGCGATTACGTAAAACTCGACCAGCCTTTAGCAGAATTCGAATCCGACAAAGCAACGTTTGAAATGCCATCGGAAGTGGCTGGTGTGATTACACGTGTTGCCAAAGAAGGCGATGATATTAAGATTGGCGGCTTAGTTGCCTATATCGACACGGATGCTGCAGCTCCGGAAAAGTCAGCAGTTGTTAGTCCACAGTCCACAGTCGATAGTCCACAGAAAAAAGAAGAAGTAAAAGTTGAAGAAAAAGCAGAAGCTAAAGTTAACGAAGAAGAAAATCTCAAATCTCAAATCTCAAATCTTACATCTAGTTACGCGTCAGGCACACCATCTCCATCTGCTAAAAAAATATTAGATGAAAAAGGCATTGATGCTAAAGATGTACAAGGCACAGGCGTTGATGGAAGAATTACAAAAGAAGATGCGCAGAAGTCGCAAGTCGTGAGTCGTGAGTCGTTAGAAAAAGCAGTAAAAGAAAAAACGGTTAGTCAGCCAATTGAGAAAGTAAGTGGTGATTTTTCTCGCAATGAAAGAACCGAGAAAATGACGCGTATGCGTAAAACAATCTCGCGTCGTTTGGTAGCTGTGAAGAATGAAACGGCTATGCTGACCACGTTCAACGAAATTGACATGACGCGTATTCATCAAATACGTGAACAATATAAAAAACCATTTGAAGAAAAAAATGGTATTGGCTTAGGCTTCATGTCGTTCTTTACAAAAGCGTGTGCCATCGCGTTACAAAAATTCCCGGCTATCAATGCGTACATCGATGATGAAAATATTATTTACCACGATTTCGTAGATATTTCTATTGCTGTTTCTACGCCAAAAGGCTTAGTGGTTCCGGTAGTAAGAAATGCGGAAAGCTTAACGTTTGCTGAAATTGAAAAAGAAGTGAAACGATTAGCATTATTAGGCAGAGACGGAAATCTTACAATGGAAGATATGGAAGGCGGCACGTTCACCATCACTAATGGTGGCGTATTTGGTTCTTTATTGAGTACTCCAATTATCAATGCACCGCAAAGTGCTATTTTAGGAATGCATAAAATTCAGGACAGACCCATGGCCATCAACGGTAAAGTAGAAATACGACCGATGATGTACTTAGCATTATCTTACGACCACAGAATTGTAGATGGAAAAGAAAGTGTTGGATTTTTAGTAATGGTAAAAGACATGCTGGAAAATCCGGAAAAGATGCTGTACGGAACGGATCCTGTGAAAGCGTTGCTGGAAATCTAAAATATCATTCTATAAAAAAAACGACACCCATGTGTCGTTTTTTTTATGACCTGTTACATTACCAACATCTTGGCTTTTTAGCATATTTGATGCCTGTCGTTGCCGTATTTATTATGGTGTTACCATAACCTGTTAATGTGTTAGAATTTCCATTGGTTGTCATTTGTCGTGCACCGCAATTATCCTGAGTCCAAACCCAGGCCAGATAACCAATGTTATTGTTATGTGCTGCCTGCATGACTGCTGCCACATCTAAAGTATAGATACAGTTTCCGGTATTATCATCTTGTTTATTGGCAATCTCTCCTAATACGACCGGTATGTTCCAGGTGGCAGCATCATTTAACAGATTAGTGATAGCTGTTGTTGAATTGGCATAACTTGTCCAATAAGTATGTGCAGAAAAAATCAAATTGTGTTTTGGGTCAAAATTTTGTAAAGATGTTCCTATGCTTTTCCACAGGTTTAGATGTTGTCCGCAATCAGAAGCATCTAATACCAAAGGCATGTTTAATCCTGCATTTCTTAAATTAGAAATAATACTTTGGTACATTAACCTAAAGCGTGTTTCATTGTTGCTGTTCCACATCACATAGCCAGCTTCGTTCACAGGATTTAGCATCAGCCACTTCTGATATTTTAATAAAATAGTTTTAACGTTCGTTTGTGTGAACCAATTTGCCGTGTTGATAATAGCTGTCGTGTCGTTATTACAAGTTACATCATGCAATTCCAGCATCGGAATCATTTTTTGCTGAATGCAGCGTGACAAAGCAGAATCCAGCAGCGTTAAGTTGGAATATGCAGGCGCACTGTTATTTTTATACCAAACAATTCTTACACAATTTGCTCCGCTTTTTGCAATTTCCGGAAATAGATTTTCTGAAGTATTCCAGCCCCAGCCATAAACTGCATAGTTTACACCTTTAGGCACTAAAGTATCACCGCATGGTGCAATGATATGTTTACCTTTAACAGTAATGGTTGGATTATTTGGTGTTGGTGTGCCACCACCGCCAATTGGTATACAACTACTAAATAAAGTGATAAAGCAAATGAGATAAAATAGTTTTTTCATAATTATGGTTTTAGTTTTAAAATAAAATTATAACTTTTGATAAACAATTGTTTCATCCTTATTTGTCCAGGTCATTTTATTACCAGAAAATGTTATCGTATATTCATTAAAAAGGCTAAAATCAGTTACGGATGTTTTCAAATTATTGCCATCTAGTTTCCATTTCTGATCTTTCCAGAATTTATTCTGCGTTTCTATATATTTTGCATCACAGGCACTGTAATTTCTGACAATCTTTCCATTTGATTGAAAGTCGAAAACGGTATTTTTGGTACATGGTCTTGATTGATGCAGTGCGGCTTGCATATTGGTTTTCTTATTGTCAAAACTGGAATAAGTGGCAATGCATTTCCATTTACCAACAATGTTTTGTGCGAATGTGTTGTTTAACAAGAACAACGTACAAAAGAGAACTATATTTTTCATTTGGTTACGTTTTTTATTTTTTCCAGTCGTCCGGCCAGTTTAATAATTTATCCAGGCTTTTGTAGGCACCGTATTCTATGGCATGCTGTCCTCCCGGTGTACCAGGTACGCTGGTTTTAGACTCTTTAATTCGGAAATAACGCCAGTTTTTATAGTCAATAAAATAATGTGAAGAAGTACCGACACCTGTAGTTACATTAAAATAATTATCTATGCTTTCCCAATCATAAGGTGCACCTATGACAGAACTAATATCTTCGGGAAAACCAGATACCGACATTCCTGTTCCGGATGCACTAGATTTCGAATACACTATACAGGTACCTTTCTTGAAAAAGAAATGCATCAAATATCCTTCAAAACTTCCTGAAGCAGTGGGTTTTTTGAAATAATTTAATGCTCCTATAGTCCCTTCAATTTGAGCTCCTTGGGTATAAGGTTTTACGTAGTTTGAGCCATTTCCAGCCCAAGGCAATTGCGCAAAAACTCTTTTCCCGTTAGCATTTAATCCTGTCTGGCGTACACGAATACTGTCTGAAAACACAAAATCTGTAAGATAACTTCCTGAATTTGCAGATTTTATATAAGCTGGAAATGTACTCACATCAATCAAACTATCTAAAGTATAAGGGCCACTTATGATTTCCATAGAATCCTTAACGATATCTATCATTTTTGCTTTGAAATATTTTTTTTGTCCTGAGTTATCTGCACCCAGTAACATAAAGCAAAAATCATCATCATCAGGATCACCAATATTATTCACATCATATAATACGGTTTTTGATGAATTATTGGATGGAGATGGTTGTGGTGCAGGTGTGTTGTTGCTAGAACAGGCTGAAAACACAACTACACTGATGTATGACAAGAATAAAATATTGTATTTCATTGCTATATTTTTTTATTACAATTTTTCTATTACCCAAAAATCAAGCGCACCGGCATCGTAATTTCTTGGTTTTAAGTATGTGCTGAATGTTACAGAGATATCATCTGAATCGTTCTGCAAATACAGGGATGTATCTGCTGCGGATTGAATCTTAATTTTATTATCACCTATATCTATAACATTAAATAACTGACTGTTATTACCAATATAACTGTTTAGTTTTGCGTAATATTCGTTTTTTGCCTGGACATCTAAGCACCATTCCGGATGATCTTTAGGTCGTATATAATATTGATTTTTCTGAGTGCCCGGCAAAAATTCAATCAGAGCATCCGTGCCTAAGCTAATAGAAAATTGTATATTAGTACCATTATTGTAATAGTTCAATTTTAAATTTCTCTTTGTTTCATATAACCTTACTGTCCCGGCAAATGGATGTGTACTTTCCGGATTAAGGTTTTTCTTGTTATTGCAACTTACGACTGCAATCAATCCAATCGTTACAATAAATAATTTTAGTGTATTCATAATTATTTTTAGGATTTAGTTTATTTCTCACCAGCTCTTATTTCTACATTTGGTCTGATTTTGTAAGCGACTTCTTTTAGTATAACACTTTTAAAATCTGAACTGACAAATAGTTTCATCCAACCGTAATGATACTTTGAATCAATTACAAAGCGAATGCCTACCAATACATCTCCTGAACCTACCGCCGCTGTAAGGTTTTCAGATAAAGTCTTACGATACAAAATTCCGCTGCCACTCCAGATAGAGCTTGTACTATCAATTTTAGAATTACTATTTAGCAGGCTGGCTATTGCATCTTCACCGCTTTCATATACCAGCCACTGGTTTCTGGAATCATCACTGGCAAAAAACAGATCGTGATTGATGCCTCTTGGTGACTCTGAATAACGCATTCTTAAAAAGAAATCATTGTCAGTATCCTTATTAAAATTTATGAGTACTGTTGTATCAAACAAAAAGCTGAAAGTGGCTTTGATTTCTATATTCAAATTTTGATGAACAATTTCATTGCTGCCGGTTTCTTCTTTTTTACAAGCAAGCGATGACATGCATAGCATAAGTATGATTGCAAATTTCATTTTCATAGTTTTATGGATTATTCGTGATAAGAAAATTTACCTTCTGTTATACTTACTATATTACCTTCCACACATTGCATGGTTCCGCTGAACGTTGCTTCAACGATTTGAGGGCTCTTGGAAACTTTGGAGACGGAGATGGTCAGCTGACTTCCTTGCAATAAGCCACCGCATAAATAATTGGAAGCTGTAAGATTGGCAAATTGTGCCACATTCTGATAAGTACTTGCGGTACTTCCATTAGGCACATTCACGGTATAGCTGCCTTCTGCATCTGTATTGTACAGATTAATATTAAATGCCTGTTGTGCTGCGCCAGTACCTTTGGCTCCTGCAATGTTAATTAATTTCGGACCCAGTGCATCAGAAAAATGATAACTTCCGAACACTTCACTTTCATCAGATTCCCAATACACACCGTCAATTTTAAAACTTAGATGATTTTTTCCGGTGGTTGCTTTTTTATCTTTTGAACAGGATGAACAGGACGTCAGAATGACAAGAATACATACGGATACGATTGATTTAATTATTTTCATTTTTTAGAATTTCATAGTTTAATAAATTATTTTTCTCCGGCTCTTACTTCTACATTTGGTCGAATATCATACGCCACTTCTTTCACAATTATGGTTTTATAATCCGTTGAAGCATTAATTTTCATCCAACCGTAATGCCGTTCAGTGCCAATCATAAATCGTACACCAACTAACAGATCTCCTTTTCCGGCAAAGCCATAACTTAATTCCGGATAACCCGGATCCCGATCCAACTCAAAAATTGTTGCGTAACGATACCAAGTAGACGAACCGCCACTTATTAAATCATTCTTATTTAAGGATATAATATACTCATCACCATCTATTGCCTGAGTTAAAACCTCATTTCCTGTTTGCTCGTAATCTATTGCAGCATAGTATTCTAATTCGCTATCGCTGTTTCTGTATAAATCCAGCTCAATTTCAAAATCCAGCATACCGTCATCATTCATATCAATACTCATGTCTGATTCGGCATTATAAGAACTTACTTTCATTTCAAGATTAACAGTCCGATGATTGATGTTCGGATTGTCCGGTTCTTCTTTTTTGCAAGCAAGTAAAGACATGCTCAGCACTAAAACAATTGATATTTTCTTTTTCATAGTAATTAAGTTTTATTCTTGGTATCTGAATTTTCCTTCTGTAACACTGATAATATTACCTTCCACACATTGCATAATTCCGCTAAATGTAGCTTCTACGATTTGAGGGCTTATTGAAACTTTAGTAATTGAAATGGTTAACTGATTACCTTGCAGTGTTCCGCCACACAGGTAGTTGGATGCTGTAAGGTTGGCTAACTGTGCCACATTCTGGTTGGTGCCTGCCGTACTTCCATTCGGTATATTGACGGTATAAGCACCCTCTTTGTCTGTATTGAACAGATTGATATTAAATGCCTGCTGCGTTGCACCGCTACCTTTGGCTCCTGCTATATTGATAATCTTTGGACCTATCGCTTCTGAAAGATGATAGCTTCCGAAAATTTCATCAGCATCAGATTCCCAGTATGTTCCATCAATTTTAAAGCTAAGGTGGTTTTTGTCTGATGATTGCTCTTTGGAACAGGAAATATTTAGTAATATCATTAAAAAAGCCGGGATTAATTTGTATTTCATTTTCATAGATTTACGTAATAATTTAATTTGTAAATAGTTAAGTCGGGATTTATGGTTATTTTGATATCTTCGGAATTTATTCGGTCTAAAATTTTTACTGCTTCTTTATCTTGAGACAACTATATTCAATCTTCCAATATCCTGCACCTTAAATCCAATGCTAAGTTGTAAGAAAACTGTAAGAAAAGTAAGGACGAATCGACTAACGACATTTTTTATCGACAAACAACATTTATTCCTTATTTTAGTATAAATTATGAAACTCTCTTACATCATAGTAGAAGACAACGATTTAGACAGGCTATCCCTGAAAGTTCTCCTAAAAAATTATGCTGATTTTGAGTGTGCTGGCGAATATACTTCTGCTGAAGAAGCACTTAAGCCAATTAAAGAAAATAAACCTCAGATTATTTTTTTAGATGTTGATATGGGTGCCATGAGCGGCATCACCTTAAGAAGCATGCTTCCGGAAATTCCGGTTTGTATATTTATTACAAGCCATCCTGAATATGCCATCGATGGTTTTGAACAAAATGCGTTGGATTTCTTGACGAAACCGTTAAAGAAAGAACGATTTGAGCAATGCATCTTAAGAGCGAAACAATATCTTCTGATTAAGGAGAAAGCAAGCTTACTGGATGAAAACATCGGTGCGGAAAGTATCTTCATCAAAGAAGGACATGAAAAGATTAAAATAAATACACATGAAATTTTATTTCTGGAAGCGTTGAAAGACTATACTAAGATTGTTACTGCACATAAATCACATTTTGTTTTATCCAGTTTATCCGGTTTGTTACTGGAAAATGCATTCTCTTCTTTTATAAGAATCCACAGGAGCTTTGCCGTTCCCAAACATTATATAAAAAAATTAAACTCCAATGAGGTGATCATAAATCAATTTACCATTCCTGTTGGCAGAACGTATAAATTGCAATTACAAAATCTGTGAAACGAATAACTATTCTGCTGTATTTGCTGCTTCCCTTATTAATGTCGGGGAATTCCTATCAAAAGGAAATTGACTCATTAAATTTTCTGATAAGCACGAGTATTTCCGATACAAAAAAGGCAGAACTCTTAACGCAATCAGGACTATACTACATTGAATCAAATAACCACACACTGGCATTGGATTATTTTTTAAAAGCTTTAAACTTATGTAATAATGAGCAGCAAGACAGCCTGAAAATGATATGCTACAACCAGATAAGCAGAATATTTTTTTATCAGAAGAACTATACAAAAAGTGAATACTATAACAATTTGGCTTTTAAATTATCCAAAAAAAATCCATTAACGGAAGGTGATTACAATAAACGTAAAGGAGATGCTTATGCTTCACAGCTTATTCATGATTCTGCTCAGTTTTATTATGCAATAGCCGAGAAATTATACAAAAAATCTAAAAAAACCGATTCCCTGCGAATGGCCTCTCTGTATGCCAATTTAAGCATAACATATTATGAAACAGACAAAGTAAAATCACTTGAGTACGCCTATGCCGCTAAAAATTATTTCGGCACATACAGAGATAGTAAGTATTATATCAATCAGGGAAATATCGGTAATTTTTACAAAGACATTGTAAGGTTTAGCATATACGACAGTTTATCGAAACTATCCGCTTATATTCCTTCTGCAAGAAAATTATGCATCCAAAAAGGATATACTTTTATTCTGGATGCCATTGCACTTGCCAGAGAATCCGGTAACAAAACAGATGAAGCCTATTATACCGGTATTCTATCCGAATTGCAGGAAGTAGATGGTGATTATAAAAATGCATTAACCAATTTTAAATTGTATTACGAAATAACAGATTCCGTCTATTCACAGGATGTAAAAAATGAACTGGCTGAAAAAGAAAGCGCATTAGAAATTGAAAAAAAGAATCAGGAAATAGCATTAAAACAAATCCAGTTAACATCGCAGAAACGCTTGGCAATTGCACTGATTACAGGCATGGTATTACTTTCTGTAATTGGAATATTACTGTATTTCCTGGCACTTAACAGAAAAAAGAATAATATTATCCTTAATCAGTTAAACAAAGAATTATCCAGCGCCAATGAAATAAAAGCAAAGTTATTTGGAATATTAAGCCATGACCTCAGAAGCCCTATAGCAAATTTAATTACGCTGTTACATCTGAAGAAAGACGGAGTATTTGAGAATAAAAAAGATGAACAGGGTTACACCAACAATGTGATTCAAAGCGCAGAGCAACTGCTGGAGAACATGGAAACATTATTATTATGGAGCAAAGGTCAGATGCAAAATTTTCAACCAAACTATCATACGATTTCTGTTTCGGAATTATTCAGATACATTGAACGATTCTTTGAGCATGAAAAGCAGATTTCCATACAATTCAGTAATCCGCAAAATTTAGAAATTTTTTCGGATGAACTCTTTTTACAGGTAATTATGCAAAATCTTACTTCTAATGCCATCAAAGCATTAAAAACTACACAAGAGCCGGTTATAAAATGGAGTGCCATACAAACCGATGAGGGCATCAGAATTCAAATCAGCGATAACGGTCCGGGCATGGATGAACAAAAATTAAAAGATTTGTTAACGGTTAACCAGACACTCAGTCAAAAAAATGGTTTAGGGCTACAGATTGTGAACGACCTAACCAAAGTAATTCATTGCACGCTTAATTTCTCAACAGCTCCTGGCAAAGGATTTACTACTGTGCTGTTATTTGATGATAAAATAGAAAAACAATAATCAGAATTCAATTATTCATCTATTAATCCTATGTATCTATATAATTAACACATTAAATCTTTCTTTTTTTTGAATCTTTTATAGCCTATTTTTGTTGTTCAAACTAACAGAATCAAATTATCATGGAAAAATACGACGTTACAGTTATTGGCTCAGGTCCTGGTGGATATGTTGCCGCAATACGCTTATCACAATTAGGATTTAAAACAGCTATCATTGAAAGATACAACACGCTTGGCGGCACTTGCTTAAATGTTGGCTGCATTCCATCCAAAGCATTGCTGGATTCTTCCGAACATTATCATAATGCCACGCATGCCTTTAAAGAACACGGAATCGATTTATCAGAAACACCAACCGTGAACTTCACGCAAATGATTGCGCGTAAAGGAAAAGTAGTGGATGCCAACACTGCAGGCATCGATTACCTGATGAAGAAAAATAAAATTACGGTGTATAACGGACATGGTTCATTTGTAAATGCAAATACGATCTCTATCAAAAAACAAGATGGCACAGAAGAACAAATCGAAACATCTAAAACTATTATAGCGACAGGTTCAAAGCCAACTGCATTGCCTTTTTTACCAATCGACAAAACAAGAATCATTACTTCTACAGAAGCGTTATCGTTAAAAGAATTACCAAAATCGATGGTGATTATTGGCGGTGGTGTGATTGGCTTGGAATTGGGTTCCGTCTATCAACGTCTCGGCACACAGGTTTCTGTGATAGAATTTATGGATAAAATCATTCCGACGATGGATGATGATATGGGAAAAGAATTACAACGCAGTCTGAAAAAACTAGGCGTGAAATTTTATTTGTCGCACAAAGTAACCGGTGCTGTCAACAACGGCGATTCGGTAACGGTATCTGCATCGGATAAAAAAGAACAGGAAATAAAGATTGATGCAGATTATTGCTTGGTAGCGATTGGCAGAAAACCGTATACAGATAATCTTGGATTAGAAAATATCGGTATCACGCTGAATGAACGAAAACAAATTCCGGTGGACGCGCATTTGCAAACTGCTGTTCCAAATATTTATGCTATCGGCGATGTGATACAAGGTGCAATGTTAGCACACAAAGCAGAAGAAGAAGGCGTGTTTGTGGCAGAAGTAATTGCCGGACAAAAACCGCATATCAATTATAATTTAATTCCTGGTGTGGTTTATACATGGCCGGAAGTGGCTGCAGTGGGACAAACGGAAAACCAATTAAAAGAAAAAGGCATTGCGTATAAAGTGGGTTCGTTTCCATTCCGTGCGTTAGGCAGAGCACGTGCCAGCGGCGATATTGATGGTTTGGCAAAAGTGCTGGCAGATGCTACAACAGACGAAATCTTAGGCGTACACATCATTGGTGCACGTGCCGCAGATATAATTGCAGAGGCTGTGGTAGCGATGGAATTCCGTGCAAGTGCAGAAGATATCGGACGCATTTCACACGCGCATCCAACATATACAGAAGCGCTGAAAGAAGCGGCGCTGGCTGCTACAGAGAACAGGTCCTTGCATTCGTAATAAGTTGTATATGCATAATAAATATTCAATGAATCCTATCCCATCAGAAGAGGATTTAGAATTGGCATTCAAATTTATTGAATCAAAGTGGGATAATGTAAGTTTAACATTCTTAAAACATTAACATACTTTTAAAGCACTAAGCATTTGTTAATTTTCCATTAGAACATAAGAAAAATACTTTTATAGGGCTCAACATTTGATAGCATTCAAAAGCATAATATTGAAGACAACTTTCATTACCTTTAAAGAAATCATTTTGCATTTCCCCTGCATTATACAACTTAATAGACAACTTGAATGATTTCAAGTTTTTTATGGCAACAATATTCTGTTGCAGAGATTGGTGAAAAAAACGAAAATCTTATTTATATAAGTTGCTGGAAGAGTAAAAAAATATTAAATATTATACCATTCATTAATAGTATAACTTCTCTTTCTGATGCTGCAAAAGCGAAATAAATTCATTTTGTTGACCTTAAACATAAAAACAGTAATTACAAATCCAAAGACTACAATTTCTACTATGAAACACTATAGATATTATAAGTTAAAGGAATAAAATTAATGTTGATGCATTGATTCCAACAATACTAAATGAAACCAAGGAACTAAATTGACAAATTGTTGACAATCACAGAATGATTGTTTAATGTCTCACCCAAAACAATAATGGAATCCAAGAAATGAGGTTTAAATAAAACATAAACACTTAATTTAATTCTAACAAATTAACCAAAAATTACTAGCGGAAAACCCTGAACTTTTTTCTTCATTGTTTCTATTGATGTTTCAGCATTTGATTTTGTAGAATTTTACATCATCAAATTATTCATCAATAAAAATAACAACAATGAAAACAGTAGTAAAATCAATCGCACTTATTTGTATCGCCTTCTTTACCTTAACAAGCACTACTTCTTGCAAAAAAGAAGCCATTACAGCCGCTGCTCCGCAAAAAGTAATTGATCAGAAATTAGTAGGCAACTGGTCACACACCATCACTGTATTAAACGGAAATGGAATACAGGACTTTACAGAAGAAACGTTTAAAGCGGATGGAACAGGTTCTGAAAGACATTTTACGTCTAACAGAGGTGTTGTTCAGAATGAAAGAATTGTTTCATTTGAATGGTTTGTAAAAAGCGAAGGTGTACTGCATATAAAAGTATCCAATGGCGAAGAAGGTGATGTTCCTTACCAATTTTTAAATGCTGCCAACACCAAAATGGAGCTGCATTTGCCAAGCGGACAGGTTTTATCATTTGGAAAATTATTTTAAAAAATAAAAAACAATAACAATGAAAACAATTCACACTACAACCAAACTCGCAAAGGCAATCTTAGCAATATGCATATTGTGCTTTACCTTAACAGGCACCACCTCTTGCAAAAAAGACAAGCTCAATCCAACTTCCGGAATAGACCAACGCTTACTGGGAAAATGGGAAAAACAAACGTTCTTAGGCAATAATGTTTCAGTGATACAGGAAACATTTAACGCAGACGGAACAGGCTCTGAACGCAGATTCAGATTAGATGATGGTGCAACTCAAATTTCTAACGAAACCGTTACAAATTTCACCTGGTCTGCAAAAAGCAGTGGCGTTATCAGTCTGAAAGTGGATGGTGAAGAAGCTGATGTACAGTTTTTTATTACAGACAGCGGTGATGCATTGCGCTTAACCTTGCCTTCCGGCGACCAGCTTATTTTAGGCAGAATAAACTAACAAAAAACAATATCTATATGAAAATGACAGCAAGAAATTACTGCTGTCATTTTTATTTTATTTTGCAAATAAGAATATCATTGATGCATGCTCAATGGCATTATACTCCAAACTGCGTTAAGTGATGATTCAGATGCTTGTACATCATGTTATTCCATTCAACAGCAGTCAACACACCGAAACTGGAAGATTCCTTTCCTTCAAAATAAGAAGCACCTTTCGCTACCACATTATTTATATATTGTATCAATCGGCTTTTCTCTTTTTCAAAGTCTCTTGCATCTGCAATGATAAATGCCGGTGCCGTTGGTCCGTTTTGAGGATAAGGTGTTTCGGTAACTACTTTATTTTTTATAAATGTTTTCAGAATGAACTTCATGATAAAATTCGGATGATCGTTTCGCTCATCGAATACATATTCATATGTTACATTGCTATGCGCTAACATACGAGCCACATCCATCTTGCCCCATTTAGGCTGTGTTTCTGGTGTCAGCTTTTCTATTCTGCTGATGATATCATCTGCAACTGACTTGTCAAATAAACTTGGTAATGCCATATTGAATTGTGAATTATGAATTTTAATTTAAGCTAAATTTATTTGCTTACAACTCGCCGGTGCGTAAACTCATATTAGCGTTTTTCTGAAAACCAATAGAAAGTACTTTTATATCTCTGCCGTTTGCCGCTACATTTACACGCAACCAACCATAGTATTTATTTTGTGGAGTTCCGCCGTCATATGCTCTGAAGACAATGTATTTATCTCCTTGTCCTGCCAGATTGCCTTTATTAGCTGATGGATTGGCGATATAATCATAAGAAAAAACACCATCGTCATATCCACTCCACGTGCCTGCCAGTGTAGAATCAATTTTAACACCAGAATCAAATGCTTTTAAAAATCCGTTTTCATCCATCAAAGCATCGCCAATAGAATTATTAAAGTGAAGATAGATACCATGTTCTGCAACAGGATCATACCAATACAAATTAATAATAAATCCGCAATAAATAAACAAAGGTGATGTACTAAAATCATATGCATAAATCCCTTCAAAAGTAGAAGAAGGTGTTGGTTTTACATAAAAACTTTTTAAAGTAGTATCAATTGCTACTGATGTTACATCAGGATTGTCATTCGTGGGATCATCTTCTACCTTGCAGGAAGTAAACTGCATTACAATGGCTGCAAAAACGAAAAATAGAATAAATTTTTTCATGGTAAAATTTAATTAAAGTTACAATATTCTAACTAAAAATGCTTTTCGGTATTAACGAAACTCACTGTTAATCTTTTCCAGTATTTCAACGCCCGGACAAAGCACGGATTCATTCAATTTATTGAGCGGAACATCCGTTGTATTCAACAAACTGTGTAACTCTTTACTTTCATTATTCATATACAGCAATCCTGTGAGAATTTCATTTTTAACATGTGAATGCTGTAAAGCATTGATTGCAGAAATTTTATCATCCGGATTCCATGTTTGAGAAAGCTTATGTAAACGCAACCACGAACCATCGTGCATTTCCACCATCTTCGTTTCATCATCCGTATAGGTAGTCGTAATTTCAGTCATTGGCGGCACATAATCTAATGTTCCGGTTGCCTCCACGTGTTCGCGCACATAATCATAAGATTTGGTAGAACCCACGTTATTATTGAACGTTACGCATGGCGACAACACATTAATCAACGCAAAACCAGGATGTGAAATTGCTGCCTGAATAAGCGGCACTAACTGATGTTTATCGCCACTGAAACTTTGTGCCACAAAAGTTGCACCCAGTTCAATAGCCAATCCGCAAAGGTCTATACCTTCAAACATATTTACAGAACCGGCTTTACTTTTAGAACCAGCATCTGCCGTAGCTGAATCCTGTCCTTTCGTCAATCCGTAACAGCCGTTGTTCATCACGATATAAGTCATGTTCAGGTTTCTGCGTATCACATGCACAAACTGTCCCATACCGATAGACGCCGAATCGCCGTCGCCGGAAACGCCTAAATAAATCAAGTCTTTATTGGCTAAGTTAGCACCGGTAGCTACCGACGGCATACGTCCATGTACAGAATTAAATCCGTGAGAATTATTTAAAAAGTAGGCTGGTGTTTTAGAGGAACAACCGATACCGGACAACTTCGCCACTTTATGCGGTTCTATGCTCATTTCCCAGCAAGCCTCCACAATGGCAGCGCCGATGGAGTCGTGACCGCAGCCGGCACACAAAGTTGTTAAAGAACC
The DNA here is from genome assembly GCA_016721245.1 of Sphingobacteriales bacterium. Lineage (GTDB taxonomy): Bacteria > Bacteroidota > Bacteroidia > Chitinophagales > JADIYW01 > JADJSS01. The sequence goes on along the minus strand of JADKIQ010000006.1, from coordinate 67,426 downwards.
TTCGTATTCTTTTCTGGTATAACCAAGTTTGTTTTTAGGCAAATTCGGATGTGCAAATTTGGATTTTATATAGGTCATACTGCTACTGCTTCTTTGTTTTTTAAATACGATTTCGGCAACTGTGTTAGAATCTGATTCATGATAAAATCAGCCGTAATCGGTGTGCCGTCAAAATTCAATACTTTCTTTAATTTTTTAGGATCTACTTCCAGTTCATTCACCAGCAAGGTTCGCATTTGTGCGTCTCTGTTTTGTTCAATCACAAAAACCGTTTCATGTGCTTCAATAAACTCAGCTACTGTTTCATTAAACGGAAATGCTTTTATTTGTATAGCATCAAATTCAATTCCCTGTTCTTTAAATAAATCCATGGCTTCTTCTGCCGATTGCGTGGTGGTTCCAAAGAATAAAAGACCGGATTTATTTTTATTTTCTTTCTGATACAAATGCGGTTTCGGCACAAGACTTTTTGCCGTTTCAAATTTTTTCAGCAATCTGTCCATGATGCGAACATACGTTGGAGAATCTTCCGAATACACAGCATATTCGTCATGCGAGGAACCGCGTGTAAAGAAAGAACCTTTGCTTGGATGCGTGCCCGGAATTGTACGATACGGAATACCGTCATTATCTGAATCTAAATATCTGCCGAATCGGTCGAGCTTGTCCAACTGTTCTGCCGTCAATACTTTTCCTCTCTTATATTGCCTTTCCGGATTCCATTTTAACGGCTCGGAAATGTGGTCGTTCATTCCTAAATCTAAGTCTGTCAGCAGCATCACCGGTGTTTGTAATTCTTCTGCCAAATCAAAGGTATCTGCCATCATTTCAAAACATTCTGCCGGTGTGGATGGAATTAAAAACACATGTTTGGTGTCACCATGAGAAGCATAAGCTGCCATCAGCAAGTCTGATTGTTGTGTACGCGTAGGCATACCTGTGGAAGGACCCGAACGCTGCACATCGACCAGCACCACCGGAATTTCCGAGAAGTAAGCCAATCCTAAAAATTCGTTCATCAGTGAAAGTCCAGGGCCGCTGGTTGCCGTAAATGAACGTGCGCCATTCCAGTTGGCACCAATGGCCATACCCAATGCTGCCAGCTCATCTTCTGCCTGTACAATCGCGAAATTTTTCTTGCCGGTTTCCTTATCTACTCTGTATTTCTCTGCATATTTTTCATAGCCTTCCACTAAAGAGGTAGATGGTGTAATCGGATACCAGGAAGCTACTGTAGCACCGCCGTAAACGGCACCAATTCCGGCGGCTTTGTTTCCGTTCAGCAAGATTTTATCTTTCAATAAATCTCTTCGTTCTACACGAATATTTAAGGGATAGCTGTAATGTTCCTGCACATATTTTACACCTAATTGCAAGGCATTGATATTGGGTGCGATTAATTTTTCTTTTCCTTTAAACTGCTCTGATACCAATGCTTCCAGCACACCGAACTCTATATCTAACAACGTAGATAATGCGCCTACGTAAATAATATTCTTGAACAACTGACGCTGTCTCGGATCGGAATATTCTTTGTTGCAAATATCTGTAATCGGAATGCCGATGTAAGTGATATCTTTCCGGATATAATCGCTGTGCAATACCTTGGTGCTGTCGTATAAAAAATAACCGCCGGCACTTACCGTGGCAATATCCTTCTGCATACTTTGAGGATTCATGCACACCATCAAATCCACGCCTTCTTTTCTGCCTAAATATCCTTTCTCACTGATACGAACATCGTACCATGTTGGTAATCCCTGTATGTTAGACGGGAAAATATTTTTAGGTGTCACGGGAATGCCCATTCTGAAAATAGACTTGGCAAACATGTGATTGGCGCTGGCAGAACCTGTACCGTTGACGTTCGCAAAACGAACGACGAAATCATTGACTTTTATATTTAATGACATGAACCTGCTTTACTTGTGTTATATAAAAATTGCTGCATATCCCACGCAGAAGTAGGACAACGTTCTGCACACAGACCGCAATGCAAACAAACATCTTCGTCTTTTACCATTACTTTTCCGGTTGGCAAAATATCAGAAACCATCAGTGCCTGACTATGATTCTCCGCCGGTACAAACAGCCTGCTTCTCAAATCCTCTTCTTCGCCGTTCGTGGTGAATGTAATGCAATTGGTAGGACAAATATCCATACACGCATCGCACTCTATACATTTGCTTTCGGTGAAAACGGTTTGCACATCGCAGTTTAAACAACGCTGTGCTTCCTTGAAACCTGTAGGTAAATTAAACCCAAGTTCCACTTCTTTTTTTCTGTCTTTCAAGACCACCGCTTTGTCTGCCTGCGGCACTACATATCTGTCATCATTCGATACTTCACTATCATATGCCCATTCGTGGATACCCATTTTGGTGCTGTATAAATTAGTGAAAGGTGCAGGACGTTCCGTAACCGCTTTTCCATTGCAAAATAAATCTATGGAGATAGCCGCCTGATGGCCTTGCGCCACGGCTGTAATTACATTTTTCGGTCCCAGCGATGCATCACCGCCAAAGAATATATTGGGTACTGCCGACTGAAACGTAGTTTGATTCACTACCGGCATTTCCCATTTATCAAATTCAATTCCTAAATCACGTTCAATCCAGGGAAAACTGTTTTCCTGTCCAACTGCTATCAGCACATCATCCGCTTCAAAGAATACTTCGGCTTCGCCGGTTGGTTCTAACGAACGTTTACCATTCGCATCATACACTGCATGTACTTTCTCGAAATTCATGCCGATGAGTTTGCCGTTTTGTGTGACAAAACTTTTCGGTACATGATTATCTATGATAGGAATATCTTCGTGTATCGCATCTTCTTTTTCCCATGGACTGGCTTTCATTTCTGCAAAGGGACTGCGCACAATCACCTTCACATCTTTGCCACCCAAACGACGGGACGTACGACAACAATCCATCGCGGTATTTCCGCCACCGAGTACGATTACTTTCTCGCCGATTTTTGTGGTATGTTCAAACGCCACACTTGCCAGCCACTCGATACCGATATGAATATTGGCGGCACCTTCCAGTCTGCCCGGCAATTCCAGGTTTCTGCCTTTCGGCGCACCTGTACCTACAAAGATGGCATCGTATTTCTGGTCGATGACTTCTTTTAAACTTTTTACGTAGGTATTGAAATGCGTGTGTACGCCGATGTTTAAAATCTGGCTGACTTCTCCGTCCAGCACTTCTGCCGGCAAACGGAACGAAGGAATCTGGCTGCGCATCATACCGCCGCCTTTTTCCTGCTCGTCGAACAAATGGATTTCGTAGCCCAAAACTGCTAAGTCGCGGGCAACGGTTAAGGAAGAAGGACCTGCACCGATGAGCGCCACTTTCTTGCCGTTCATCTTCTCCTGTTTCTTAGGCAGGAGATGTTCGATATCGCCTTTGTTGTCGGCGGCTACGCGTTTTAAACGGCAAATTGCTACCGGCTCTTCGTCTTCCAGTCTTCCGCGGCGGCAGGCCGGTTCGCAGGGACGGTCGCAGGTACGGCCTAAGATGCCGGGAAACACGTTGGATTCCCAGTTGACCATATAGGCTTCTGCGTATTTTTCCTGCGCGATGAGACGGATATATTCCGGCACCGGAGTGTGTGCGGGACATGCATATTGACAATCAACCACTTTATGGAAATACTCCGGGTCTTTTACATTTGTAGGTTCCAACTATTCTGTTTTTCTATCATTTACGGGCAATGTAGCCTCTCGTTTAAAATTGTGCATCAAATTTAAGCATACACTGAACGATTTCTGATACAAATTTATAAACATTTTGGTAATCCTTTAGACATTTTAGGAGAAATTAACCACGGCATGGATTTATAATATTAAAAAGCTATATTTGAATATAAAAAACATTCATTTAAGATGATAAATAAAACACAGTTAAATAAATTAAGAACTTTAATTGATAAGAATAAAGTATTTATTGAAAATTCAATAAGAAAAGATGAAAGCAATGAGAAAAAATATTCAATGGGGTTGAGTATGTCAATTTTAATGGAATATCAAAAACTCAACCAAAATACATCATTTGATTTTCTAACTGATGGTGGTGGAGATAACAAAATTGATGCATTTTATTTTACTGATGACGAAAGTGATCTTTCTGAACTTACAATAATTCAATCCAAATATAAATTAAAAGACGGTGACACAAGTACTTTCAGTGAAGATGAAATAAAACTTTGCATTTCAAGTTGTAAAAAATTCTTAAATGGTGAAAATTTTCAAACTACAAATGATGCTCTTTTAAAAAAAATGAGTGATTATAGAAATTTATTGAAAGAAAATGATTTTCCCCCTGTTACTATAAAATTGTTTTTTGCCACCAATGGAATCATTCATGATGGACATAAAAAGCTAAATGAAGTTTTAGAATGCTACGAATCAAATATTTTTCCTGTTTTTGTTGACGCTACTCAATTTGGATTTACGCAAACAATTGATTCTGGAGACTTAATGATAAATCTCAAAGATGATAATGACAAAACTGATAGCATTTTTCAAATTGATGATGAATTATTTTCCGGCAGGGTTGCTTCATGTTCAATATACGAACTTATGAAATTTTATCAGAATTCAGGCGAAAGATTATTATTGAACAAAAATGTTAGATTTTTAATTAAAAACAGTACGGTAAATAAAGAAATAAAACAAAGTTTTATTGATGACCCAATTCGTTTTTGTTTTTTAAATAATGGTATTACAATCATTTGTAATGATTATAGTATTAATCATACAGGACATCCATCTAACAAGGTTAGTATGACAAAACCAAGCATAGTCAATGGTGGACAAACAATAGCAACATTGTATTATTTATATTTAGCAAAATACGAAGAATATAGAGACCAATTTGAGAAAGCAAAAATCATAGTACGATTCTATAAGTCTCCAATTGAATATTCAATTAAAATTGCAAAAGCAACGAATTCACAAAACCCAATCAGTAATGTAGATTTAAAAGCTAATGATAATGCTCAAGAATTTGCAAAAAATTATTTAGCAAAATACGGAGTAGGTCTTATAACTAAACTTGGGGAAGAAATCACATTTTTTGACGATATAATTACAAATGAATTTCTTTTGCAAATCTTTGCTTCTTTATATTATGATGATCCAGCTAAAGCAAAAACCAGCAAAGCAAGTATTTTCAAGAAATATTACGATTTGGTCTTTAATACATCAATAAATGAGGAAATATGTCAAAAATTATATAGATGCTACGAAGTTTCAAAATATATTTTTAATCAAAACAAAAAAGATAAAGTTATTTTGCAAAATGCTTTATATTCTATTATTTATGCTATGAAATTGTATAACAAAAATATCTTAAACGAAAAAATACCTAGCGAGCAAATAATTCAACATTTTAACTCAAGTTTTGAGTCTTCCTATACTTTGATGGAAAAAATAATTCAACAAAAGCAAACTGAATTAAAAACTAAATTTTCAATGAATAATTTATTTAAGGGTAACGAAATAAAGGATTTAATAGATTTAGAATTTGAGGAAAAAATTTAACAAATAAAACATCCTCAATCTTCTTGATACGTCACGCAAATTGCTTAGCTGCATACCAACAATGGTGTGGAAAAAATAAAGGTCGTACTTGCGAGGTACGACCAAAAACGTTTTATAACTTTGTATCTATCTAGAATCTGATACTTACTATTTCTTTCTAAGTATTGTTTTCCATAAAATCTTCCTAAGAGCCTGTCAGTATCTTACTTAACAAGTATAAACAATAAAATACTTGTGGTAAGTGATAATAAAGCCAGTTTGCAATAAGACTATAACCTATGCACTTTACTGCTTCTATCATACTGGCATTTCCCTTTCTTTTCGTCTTTCTTATGCCATACGCTTTAAAATTTAATTTTCAATCGCTGTATGCGCACTACAGCTTTATTTTAGTTATTCACTTCTTATCGCGAATAGGAAGTAAGTTTCAAACTTAAAAACAAAATTATTAACTCGTGTTAACATACTATTATATAGTGTAAAGTTATCCGCCCTACTAAGTCCCTTCCCTTGACAGGAGTTATCTCCTGTCAACCACTATCCCTAATGAAGCCTGAAGAAAATTAATACACCGGCAAACTTTCATCCACTTCTTTGGCATACGCTACAATGCCGCCTTTCAGGTTATATAAATTGGTGAAGCCTTTTTCTTCCAGTGCCTGTATGGCTTTCGCGCTGCGCACACCGCCTTTGCAATGTACCACCACGGGTTTGTCTCTGGAAAATTTATTTACATTATCCAAAACAGTGTTCAAAGGAATCAATTCTCCGCCGAGGTTTACAAAATCGTATTCGTGTTTCTCGCGCACATCTATTAATTGAAAATCTTCTTTGCTGTCGAACTTTTGTTTCAGTTCCTGCACCGTAATTTCTTTCAGGCCTTCCTGTTTCTGCTCAGGTACAATGCCGCAAAACTGCTGATAATCGATCAGTTCTTTTATCGTCGCGTTCTCGCCCGTCAACGGATTGCTTTTATCTTTTCCTATTTTAAAAATCTTGGTTGAAAAATTCAACGCATCAAACGCAAACAAACGTCCGCTTAATGTTTCACCAATACCGGTAATCACTTTAATGACTTCGTTGGCCTGCAAACTGCCAATGATACCGGGCAGCACGCCGAGTACACCGCCTTCCGCACAGCTCGGCACCAGGCCCGGCGGCGGCGGCTCCGGATATAAATCGCGGTAGTTCGGTCCGTTGTTGTAATTGAACACCGACACCTGTCCGTCGAAACGAAAGATGGACGCATACACATTCGGAATGCCGGTGAGCACGCAGGCATCGTTCACTAAATACCTCGTCGGAAAATTATCCGTTCCGTCCGCCACCACATCGTAATCTTTAAAAATATCCAAGGCATTTTTGCTCGACAAATGTTCGTTGTAGGCGATGACATTAATATGCGGATTCAATCCCAAAATACGTTCTTTGGCAGCCTCCACTTTAGGGCGGCCCACATCTTTCACGCTGTACAATACCTGGCGTTGCAGGTTGCTGTCGTCTACCACATCAAAATCCACGATGCCGATGGTGCCTACGCCTGCTGCTGCAAGATACAACAGCATCGGACTGCCTAAACCGCCGGTGCCTATTACTAAAACTTTTGCAGCTTTCAGTTTTTTTTGTCCTTCGATGTTGAACTCAGGTATGATGATATGTCGCGAGTATCTCGCGAGTTCTTCTTTGGATAAGTGTATTTCTTGCATATGTTAGTCGTGAGTCGTGAGTAATAAGTCGTAAGTTCCTCCGGCAATGGCAGGAACAATGCTTACGACGTCTGAATCTTTTAATTCTGTTTGCTCGCCGGCGAGTGAACGGATATCTTCTTCACCCACAAATACTTTTATAAAGCTACGGATTTTGCCGCTGCCGTCTAAGAGGTGTTGTTTTACATCAGGATATTCTGTGGTCAGTTCTTCTATAGCTTGTTCTATAGTGATACTGTCGGTGTTGAACGTCGCTGCGTTTTCGGTGTACTTGCGTAAAGGTGTTGGAATGATGAGTTGTGCCATGTGTTAGTATTAAGTGGTAAGTAATAAGTGATAAGTATTTTAATTGTTAATCGTTCATTGTTCATTTGAAATTTCTTCTTCAAGAAAGATGGTGTTTTCTTCATTGAGTTTCCAGCTTTTGATGTCGGCTATTGTTGCATCCATCACGGATAAGATGACGTAAGAAAAGTAGGGCATGGCTTGTTTCAAATCGTGCTCCGAGGCAATGGCCGGATGTTGCGGATGTGAATGATAAACACCCAACAAACCGATGTTGTTTTGCAAAGCACATTGTTCCGCTTTCATATAATCGAGCGGAGAAATTTCGAAGCGTCTCTTCTTGTCGCCGTCTTTAGAATTTACTACCGGAACGGCCAGTTCTATGGTTCTGACTTCCTCGGTTTCATGGCCGTATAAGAATCCGCAGCATTCGTCGGGGAATAATTCGATGGCGTGTTGCTGCATGATTTCGTTTGCACTTTTGCTTATTGTTAGTTTCATTTGTTTGTTATGCATTTTTACACACCCCTTAATCCCCTCTCAAGAGGGGAAACACGGTCTGTCAATTATTTATGGATTTCCATTTTACTTTGTGTATTTTTTTAATCTTATAAAATCGTTTCCAGTATTTCGGGATAGTTGCTGGCGTGGTCGGCGAAGGTGGTGACGATAACTCCTTCTTCAATTTCTTCTGCCAGTTGCAAGGCTCCCAGTAAATTGGCCGCTGCGGAAGGACTCAACAACAGGCCTTCAAATTTTGCAGCGTCTTTAATTAAATCAAAGGCTTCATACGTATCTACAAAGCGGTTTTCATCTGCAATGGTATCGTCATAAATTTTCGGCACAATGGCACTTTCCAGGTGCTTCCAGCCTTCCAGTCCGTGCATGGCTGAATTGGGTTGCAGGGAAATGGTTTGAATCTCCTTATTTAATTCTTTTAATTTTCTGCTGGTGCCGACAAAAGTGCCGGTTGTTCCCAGGCCTGCAATGAAATGCGTTACTTTTTCTTTCGTCTGATTCCATATTTCTTGGGCAGTGCCGTTGTAATGCGCCTTCCAGTTATTTTCATTTGCGTACTGATTGGTATAAAAATATTGCAAAGGATTTTCCAGACTTAATTCATTTGCTTTCTGCTGTGCTTCATCCGTGCCGCCAAATCGGGAGGTATAAATAATGGTTGCACCTAATGCTTGCAACGCATTTTTCTTAGCTGCCGATGCATTTTCCGGCACACATAAAGTAACGGGAATACCTAGCTTTGCACCAATTGTTGCGTAAGCTACTGCTGTATTGCCACTGGAAGCATCTATTAATCCTTTCTGTTCATGGATGTCTCCGTTCAATACGGCCTGTTTGATGATATTAAACGCTGCACGTGCTTTTACAGAATTAGAAAGCTGCTGCCATTCCAGTTTAGCGTAAATTTTTACGTTTGGTTTGGTATTCAATCGGGTTATCGGATACAAAGGTGTATTGCCGACAAATTTTTCTAATTGGCGGAGTTTTTCTAAAAACTGGTTATTTATAATTGCTGTTTGCATTTTGTTTTTATTTATTTTTTATTGAACAGATTGCTTCGTGCCTCGCAATGACGTTTACAATTCACAATGACCTACATAAAAAAACCTCACCGGTATGGTGAGGCTTTCTTATATGATATTCTACTTTATTTCGTTTTATAACATAACATACTAACTCACCACTCGGGTAAGACAACAGCAACAACATGCTGCATTAAGTACATTATACATAGCTTTCATTATTACAAATATAACAAGGTTTATCGACTTTTGTTTTAAATAATTGTTGTGAGCATTAATCTGAACTACTATTTCAATCTTTTAATAACTCGGTTAACTGCCACTACTAAAGAATAATAGCAGTATTTGCAGATGTCGTAAATGACTATATGATTCCTGTTCATAAAGCAAATTTACAACTAAATATTTATTTCTGTTTGTAAAATTTCAAATATAACTTCATCTCATTTTGCATACGCAATGCTTCTTCTCTTGCTTTCTCGGCGAAGTCTTTTCCGTTGGAGGCATAAATGATACTGCGGGTAGCGTTTACGAGTAAGCCGCAATCTTTATTCATGCCGTATTGTGATAATTTCTGCAAATCGCCGCCTTGCGCACCTACTCCCGGTACGAGGAAGAAATGATCAGGACAAAATTTGCGTATTTCTTCAAAGTAAGCTTCTTTCGTTGCACCGATAACAAACATAGTATTATCAGCCGTTCCGTACTGCATACATTTTTCAATTACGTTTTGGAACAAGGGCTTTTTATTGGATTTCAGAAACTGAAAATCCTGCGCGCCTTTATTGGAAGTCAGGCCTAAAATAATCACCCATTTGTCTTTAAATTCCAGAAACGGCTTGATGGAATCTTCGCCCATGTAAGGTGCCACTGTAATGGAATCGAAAGGCATCGTTTCAAAAAATGCCTTTGCATACATGTTGGAGGTATTGCCGATATCACCGCGTTTAGCATCGGCAATTTTAAAGATATTTGCAGGAATATGGTTTACTGTTTTCTCCAGTGTTTCCCAGCCTTTGGCGCCGTATTGTTCGTAGAAGGCAATATTAGGCTTATAGGCAACACACAAATCGTGCGTGGCATCAATAATTTGTTTATTGAATTCTAAAACGGGATTTTTGTATTTTAATAAGTGAGAAGGAATTTTGGTGATATCCGTATCCAAACCAACACACAAATAAGATTTCTTTTTGTTGATTTGCTGAATAAGTTGTTTTCTATTCATATTACACTGCTTCTACTGCTGTAATTTCAGGGACAAAATTTTTGATGGTGCTTTCCACGCCGGCTTTCATGGTAGATGCGCTCATCTTACAGCCATCACAGTTGCCGAGTAATTTTACTTTCGCCACTAAGTCTTCTGTAATTTCCAGCAATTCAATATTACCGCCATCCGACTGTAAAAACGGACGAATATTATTCAATGCGGCCTCTACCTTGTCGTGCAACTCGTGTTTATGTATTTCTGTTGTCATCGACATAAAGTTACGATATTACTTCCAATTTTGCATTTTGCATGGCTATTTGCTGTGCAACGCTCTGCGCCAGTAATTCAAATGCTTTAGACGCCGTCGTTGCCGTTTGCAAAGCAATCGGCTTGCCAAAATCTCCGCCTTCGCGTATATCCTGTTCAATAGGCAATTCGCCTAAAAACGGCACTTCGAATTGCTGTGCCAGCAAACGTCCGCCGCCTTTTCCGAAGATGTAGTATTTTTTGTCCGGTAATTCCGGTGGTGTAAAGAAGGACATATTTTCTACCACGCCTAACACCGGTACTTTCACCGATTCCAGTTGATAGAAAGCAATGGCTTTACGTGCATCTGCCAACGCCACTTCCTGCGGTGTGGTAACGACCACTGCACCAGTAACCGGCACTAGTTGTGCTAATGTCAAATGTATATCGCCGGTTCCCGGAGGTAAATCCAAGACTAAGTAATCTAAATCTTCCCAAAGCACATCGGTGATGATCTGTCGCAGGGCAGAAGTTGCCATTGGTCCGCGCCATGCCACCGGCTGTTTGTCCTGTATTAAAAATCCGATAGACATCACCTGCATACCGAGGTAATCCACCGGAACGATTCTGTTTTTGTCATCCACTTTCTGGATGCTTGGACGGGAACCCTGCAATCCCAGCATAGTGGGCACAGAAGGTCCGTAAATATCCGCATCAATCAAACCCACTTTTGCACCGGTGCGTAATAATGCTAATGCTAAATTTACGGCTACGGTAGATTTTCCTACTCCGCCTTTTCCTGAGGAAACCGTAACGATATTTTTTACGTTTGGTAAAATGTCGGATTTCACATCGCGCAAAGTGGTCACTCTTGAGCTGAAGTCAATTACCACTTTTACTTCATTGGAAACGAGCTGTGCGATGGCATTGCGGCAGTCGTTTTCCAGTTGTTCCTTTAAAGGACAAGCCGGTGTGGTTAATTCAATGGTAAATTTTATTTCCTCGTCTGTAAAAGACAAATCCTTTATCATATTCAGGGTCACCAGATCTTTCTTAAAATCCGGGTCTTCTACTACTGAAAGCGCTTTTAATATTTGTTCTTGTGTAAATTTCATCAGTATTTTTTACTATTTATAGAGGTGCTGATGGAATATCTATCTATTAATGAATGTAATAATAATTACTTCATTAAGATATTTCATCTTCTGCAAAAATAAGCATTGTAAAACAGATTTCTGCCTGTTACTGTCTGCAGGCAGATTAAGTATTTATTAGTTTAACATTGCATACCACTTATTTGTTGCCGTATCGGTTAAATCAAGTGTATATTCAATCCCTATATCATTTTCCCTGGTTATTTTAAACCCTAATCGCTCATGAAACTTTATAGATAATTTGTTCTCCTTATAAACGTTACTTTGCAGATATTTCCCCTCTGACACCAACATGCGCTGCAGTATTTTCCTGAATAAGGACAAAAAAACTTTTGGAGTTCTGAACACTGGATGAGTATTGAACATCAGGACAAACCAGATACCTTCTTCTTTTTCCATAATGGTTGCATAGGCTGCAAGTTTGCCTTCCACCCGTTCTTCAAAAAAACAATCGGATATTTTGGCTGTTTCCCTGCTTTTTTCAAGAATTTCCAAGTCTAATTTTGCGCCAGATCTTTCTGTATGCGCACGCAGCGTCAGGTCGTCGAGTGCCATATATTCATTCCATTCCATATTCATATATGCACTTTTCGGACAAAGTGAATCCGGTAATACTATTAATTTTTGTCTCTTTTGCTTTCTGTATTTACAACAAACTCATCTATAATTTTAGCGGTTTGCTGCGGATGTACCATATGGTACAAATGCTCCCTGAATAAATCCGTTTCCTTTTTATCGGTAATATCCAGCACCTCAATGCCTTTACCCTCATACAAGCGGGGAACAAATTTTGCCACACCATCTCTTTCGCTTTTCAGAATCAATATAGGTATATTGTTTTCCTGCATGTTATTCAATCCTATCTGCTGGTCAAATGCCCGGGATTCCTGCAAGGCAGAATGCGATTGAATGGCAAATATTTTTGACGGCACCTTGTTTAGTGCTTTTTCTATCGGAATACGGTTGAGATGCGGCAGTGAATCCATATTGGTCATCAGGTACACAATTCTCTCCTTTACAGATTGCCAGACATTATTACTGGTATTCGACTCCTGCCCGATAAGCCGTTTTGATAAATCAATCCCTCTTCTGCGCACCCCGGTTTTTGAATCCAGTGGAATAATTCTTCTGAGCGTAACCAATACCGATTTCTCTACAATGTTTGAAGAGAAAGACATGGACGGAATAATTACATTATCCATAAAACCCAGCAAAGCATGTTTGGCTTCTTCTCCAAAGAAAGGATTGGCGCCTATTCTGCCTCTCAGGTATTTTTTAACGGAAGGATATTGCTCTATATTTTTATCAATCATCAGGAAATAAATATTTCCCATGGAATGGTCGAAGATGTATACCGGATGCCCTTTAGAACCAAAATATTCCACAACAGCTTCTATGTTTTTTGCCACATGTGCAGAATAATCATCTACAGGCAAATCTGAGGGAATCGAACCGTAATGCATCGCCGCAGCAATATATTTTGTGGATGGAATAGAGGTCAATAAACCATCGAATGAATTCAAGCCAAGAAAGCCATGTATCAACAATACCACCGGTAATTTTTCCTTTGCATTTTCTTTGTATGGATTTGCCAGATCAATAACAATATTACTGACTCCGTAAGGTGTTTCTCTCTTCACTTCAATCACAGGCCATGTCAGTGCCTTATCATCCACAAACACAGTCATTCGCTCCTTCACATTTTCAATGTATCTTATAAAACTCGGACTTTCATTAGGCTTTCCCGTAGTAGAATACAACCAAGCTAAAGGACGGCGTTTGTCTGATTTGGTAGCCAGGAAGGCAATCCTTTTTGATTGCAATAAAAAATGCGGAGTGACTGTAATTTCAGGGTCTTTATTAAGCATCACCAGCGCAAATATTTCTTTAGAATCAAATGCCCTGGAATTACGTTCTATTCCGCCAATTCGGCCTTTCGGATTAGAAGCAAGGAATACATAATCAAAACCTGGTTTATTATTTTCTCTTAAAAAGTTACCTACATGCTCATTGATGAGTGCCGTACTTTCTTCCTCTGCCTGATCCTCATTGATATGATATCCGAGAATTTGTTCTTTTGTAATTACTCCCTTTTCGAGTAAGCTATTTAAAAATGCTTCCGCATCAAAAATACCTTTAAGACCTTCCTGACTTTTCAGCGGTGAATTGAGAAAGGTGTAATAAATATTTTTTGGATTTTTTATTTTATGGTAATAGTCAGAAATGTTTTTGTATGCACCCGCCGGCGACTGACCATGCGACAAGCAAACTAAAAACCGCTGTTTTTTTTGTGTGGTCTGATTAGCATGTTTAATAAAATCTTTCCCAACTGCTTTATTAAATTCTTCCTGCGTTTGAAAATATCTGGTATCCGGTGCTGCGTAAGTATCTTGTGTATTTTCGCTCATTATTTTTTCTAATCTCTGTTAATTGTCTGGAGGCTAAAAATAGAAATATTTAGTGATTACGTTTATGATATTTATCAAGGTATTGTACAAAGTATTGTGAAAAACTGAAAGAAAAACGCACTTAGCGGAATTTAGGAAAGAAGGACGGCGTATTTCTGATGTATTCCTGATATTCTGCGTCGTTTTTGTATTTACTTTCCAGCATAGGCACTCCGGATACTTTGGTCAGCAGCCAGGTTATCGTTAATGGACTGATAATGCCAATCATTGTTTGAACAGGTGTAAAAAAATTGACGGACATTAGCCAGATTCCCCACCACATGGTCATTTCTCCGAAGTAGTTGGGATGGCGGGTAAATTTCCATAAACCATAGCGCATGGTTTTTCCTTTATTCGCCGGATTTTTTTTGAATTGTGCCATCTGATAATCTCCGAGTGCTTCAAAAACGAAACCTGTTACCCAGATAATAAAACCTAAAATCGTTAGAAAATTGATACCTGAAAACGCCGTATTTACATGTATTACCGGCAGTGCTACTATAAACATAAAGAATCCCTGCAGCATAAACACCTGCAAAAATGCACCCAGCCATTGCGGTATATTGTGTTTGCGCCACAACTTTCTGAAATTGATATAACGCCAGTCTTCTCCTTTACCTTTATTTCTGGCATAAATATAAACAGCTAAACGAAGCCCCCAGATAAAAATACAGATGTTGACCAGATGCTTCGTCAGGAAAACAGCTTGTCGCTCTATGTAAGAATGTGAGGTAATCAACAGATAGGTTGTGATGCAGATAAATCCAAGCCCCCAAAAAATATCAACGATACTGTTGTTTTTGAAGATTTGTGCCAGTATAAAAACATAACACATAAACAGGAAAATAACTCCGGCAACCGGAAGGTATGTATGACTTATCATAGTAATGAAAACAAGTTAGGCTTATTTTAGTTCATCTTGTTAAATCTTAACATTGAATTTTTGGTGCTTTATTATACATATTATAAATTAGTGTAATACAAAAACTAAAAAGCTATGGTAAAATGGATTAAACGCATTTTAGCTATCCTTGTTGTGGTGATAGCTAGTGCATTGGCTTATGTCAAATTGGTGCTGCCCAATGTCGGGAAAGCCGAAAACATTAATATTGAGGCAACTCCTGAAATGATAAAACGCGGGGAGTATCTTGCTAATCACGTCACCGTTTGTATCGACTGCCATTCAAAAAGAGACTGGACTAAATTTTCAGGTCCACTTGTGGACGGCACTGAAGGCATGGGCGGAGATGCGTTTACAAAAGAGTTTGGATTTCCCGGAACTTTTTATGCAAAAAACATCACACCGGAGGGCATCGGTAAATGGACCGACGGAGAATTACTAAGAGCAATTTCCTGCGGGGTGAATCGCGACCGCAAAGCGTTTTTCCCGGTGATGCCTTATCCCTATTACGCACACATGGACAAAGAAGATATTATTGCCATCGTTGCATATATACGTACTTTAAAACCTATCAAAAATGAGGTACCTGCATCTGAACCTGAATTCCCGATGAATTTTATCCTGAACACTATCCCACAGGAAGCATCTTTTACAAAAAGACCTGAGAAAGCAGTAAATGCTGTCTATGGTGCTTACATTATTAATGCGGCTGCTTGTGCGGAATGCCATACCAATGCCATTAAGGGTAAGAAAGTGGAAGGCATGGATTTTGCCGGCGGAAGGGAATTTATTATACCTGGACCGAAGAAAATCGTTTCCGCCAACATCACGCCGGATAAGGAAACCGGAATTGGTTATTGGACGGAAGATGCTTTTGTCAGCAAGTTTAAAGCATACGAAGACAAAACGAAACTGGCAGACTATAAATCGCCTAAAGATTATCAGTCCATGATGCCATGGAATATGTATGCCGGTATGGATACTGTTGACCTGAAAGCTATGTATGCTTACCTGAAAACGCTGAAGCCAATAAAGAATGAAGTGATCAAAAATCCGGACTAGGAAACCGGTATCTGCTCTAGATTGATTTTGACATCCGCAAAATGTTTCAGGTATTTGTCTAAATCCGATTTAGGGATTTGTTTAATGACGTTGAGTTTTTCTTTCAGCGGATCTACCTGTTGACCGCGTTTCCAGAAACGGTAGCAAACGTGTGGTCCGGTGGCAAGTCCTGTACTTCCTACGTATCCGATAACCTGTCCCTGCTGTACACGCACGCCATTGCGGATGCCGCGGGCAAAGCGGCTCATATGCAGATATTGTGTTTCATATACTCTATCGTGACGTATTTTTACATAGTTGCCATTGTTTTGTGTAAACTGTGCAGCAATGACCACACCGCTTGCCGTGGCTACAATGGGCGAGCCCTGCGGTGCGGCAAAGTCTGTTCCGAGATGTGCTTTCTCTACCTGCAACACCGGATGAAAACGGTGCAGATTATAGCGCGACACAATGTTGCCGCCTTTTTGTAAAGGTGATTTTATGAACGCGGTTTTTAAATACTTTCCGTTGTCATCTGCATACTGATAACTGCTGTCATCCTCCACAAAATAATCCACTGCATACAGGCGTTTCTTTTTGGTTTTACAGCAAATGGCTTCCACATGTCCGTAATCCAGAAAACGGCCGTTGATACTTAACTGGTCGTAAATAAATTGCAGTGTATCTCCTTTGCGCAAACTGCCGATATTGAATTTTCCGTTGTAGGCTTTATTCAGTTTTTCAATTAATTTCTGGTCGAGGTTGTTTTCTTTAAATGTTTTGGAAACCGATTTTTGTATAACGGCGGCAAACTTGATTTGTGTTGTATCAATTTGTTTTTCGTAAAAAGAAACCTGGATAGGATGGTAAAAAACCGGTTTTATCTTTTTTGCTTTTTTCTTTTTTTTCTTCGGATTTATTACTTCCTCCGTTTTATTAAATTGTACTAAGCTGGTATCCGTACAGTTGGCAATTACGTATTCAAAATCGGAGAGTTTAAACACAAGGTATTGCAAAACAGAAGATGTATCCGTTTCCTTTGTAATCGAGAAATATTTTTGTCTGGGTTTCAGATTGGTGAAATCCGTGTACGCTTTGGTGTCTTCTAAAAACTGAGCATACTGATTTTTATCGAGTTTAAACGTTCTGAATAATTTTTGCAGATTATCTCTCTTACCTAATTCTTTTTCTTTCACACATAAACTATCCACTTCAATCCCTAAAAACTCAATGGCTTCAGGATTAATACATCTGTTGTCTGCCAGCGAATCTGCATTTACAATTGGTGCAACAGCTTTACTGTCTTGTCTAGGTTGATTTTTACAAGAGGAGAAAATAATAAATACTAAAATAAATACTAAAAGTTGCTTCGGCATTCTTTCAACTTAGTTGCAGGTGCGAAGATACAATAATTTGGAAATTCAAAAGTGAAATATTAGTTAAAAGGCAAATACATTACTCTGCGTTCAATTCATCAATTAATGATTTATTATCCAGTATTTTGTACCTATATACAGCTTTACTTTCCTTAAAAAACTGAATAAAATAAAAGATCAGGAAAAAGAGATCTATTATTAATACGACTGCGATCATTCCGTTTTCCGTTTTTGTCGACATTTCAATATCATCTGCCTTATAAACAAACAACATTAATGAACCGGTAATTAAAAAACTGAGGATTAGTAATAAAATTCTGTTATACAAAAATCGTACAGGGTTAAATTTCCTAAGTAAAACAATACGTATCAGATGAAAAACAAACGAAAAAGCTATACTGAAAAAGAAGCTGAGTACAAAAAAACCCTCCGATATCTTCTATGCTATTATCCTGTAAATTTCTGTAGTTTAAAAATTCACTGCCGGGTGTTGAATTTAAATCCATTGCCACTATTAAACCAAATGCTGCAAATGTTACAACAAACAATTCTATCTTATAGAATAACAGCATTTATTTCAATAAAAAATCAGAAAATACAATACCGGTATTACTAGCAACATTCGAATCACTTCTAAAACGGCTGCCCACTTTTTACGCTCGAATAAAGTGCCTATTGTAATGGTGGACAATACGATAAATGCGACTCCGACTATTTGTTTCTGCAGATTGAATTGTTCAATACCAAATAAAAAATAAGAGACGAAAGCCAGCATCAACGCAAATTGCACCACAATGTAAATATGCATAGTGGGTTTCGTGTCGGCATCGTATAACTGTCGTGTGGTGTCAATTTCTTTTGGAACAATAGGGCCGCCTAAATAAGCAGGCCGCCAGCCCGGTGCTTTAAACAAGACCAGGAAAAAATCCTTTACATTTTTTACATGTACCAGTTGTTTAGCTATCCAACCGTAATAATCAAAATTGGCTACGGCAATATTCCAGCTTTTCAACTGCGAAGTAATGCCATAATGCACTTCCTCTTCTTCCTGCTGAAACGTACCGAATATTCTATCGTAAATAATGAAAGTACCTCCGTGATTTTTGTCGATATATTTCGGATTAACGCCGTGATGTACGCGATGGTGCGATGGTGTATTCATCACAAACTCAAACCAGGCCGGCATTCTTTTGATTAAGCGTGTATGTATCCAGAACTGATATAAGGTTTGAATTTGCGCCACTGTAATAAACGAAATCGGATCGAAGCCTATGAATGCGAGCGGCAGATAAAACCAGAACGAGCCGAATACCTGCGTAGCCGATTGTCGCAGCGCCACTGATAAGTTGTATTCTTCGCTCTGGTGATGCACCACATGCGTTCCCCAAAGCACACTT
The DNA here is from genome assembly GCA_016721245.1 of Sphingobacteriales bacterium. Classification (GTDB taxonomy): domain Bacteria; phylum Bacteroidota; class Bacteroidia; order Chitinophagales; family JADIYW01; genus JADJSS01. The sequence continues at coordinate 48,580 of JADKIQ010000006.1, read as the reverse complement.
ACTTCATGAGAGAGACGATGAAACCAATAGTAAAAAAAGTCAACGCCTAACAACAACAAAATCCAGGTGTACCAGGTTAACGGAATGGTGGTGATTCTATAGTTATCATAAATCCAGATATAGACACCGATATTCAAAATCTTAAGCAACACGCCGGTTACCTGCTGTACAATACCTGTATTGATGTTGCTCACCATATCATTCAGGCGGTACAAATGTGTTTTCTTTATTTTATCTATGATTAGCTCTATAGCGATTAAAATAAAAAATGCCGGAATGGAATAAACGATGAGTGATTTCATGTTTTTAATGAACGATTGACGATTAATAATTGACGATTAAAGTTAGGAAGAAATAAAGAATTGGAAAAGGACTAAGGATAATTAGTTTTCGTGTAGTTCATCTATTAGTGTATGTGGCTCTTTTTCAAAATAATTATAATACTGATATTCTCTTTTCAAAACAACCGGATAACATATTATCATTATTACAAGTGATAAAAAAATAGAATTTATGAAAAATAAATCTGGATTATTTAAGTTAAAATTTATTTTTTTAAATATAAAAGCAAGAATTAAATCTACCAGAATAAATATTACTGGAATTGAAACAAATAAAATTCGGTATCTATAAAATGTATAGTGCTTAAATCTATTAACTATAAATAAGAAGAGTTTAATTAATGAAAATATCAACGGAATAATCATCGAAAAACACAAATAAAATATAGAATAATAAAGTATATTTATAATACCATCTTCATCTTTCTGAAATAACTCTTCAATACTAATTTCATCAAGTGAAATAAGCACAACAACTAAAATAATTATAAATGAAATTACATTCATAAAAATCTCAGCATTGAAAATATTTGGAATATGTCCTTTCTTCTTATTAATCAATATAATGAAATCTATTTCTATTCTCAAATTACTTCTCTTCTTCCTCCACGAAAATGTATAAATCTTCGCTGTCGCGTTTCATCCAGTAGTTTTCGCGGGCATAGGTCTCCATCTGCTCCACGCCCGAAAACAATTCCTTTTGTTCTTTTTTAATCTTGGAGATTTCCTTGGTGTAGTATACTTCTTCTTTCGTCAGTTCTCTTAATCGCAACGCCAGTTTAACCTGAGAAATCAGCGTGTTTTGCGTAAAAAACAAGAGGTAAATGAAATAACCCAAAAACAAAAAAAAGAACTTGTTGCGGAACAAGGCAGGAATCTTTTCTTTTAATTTCGGATCGAGGATGGTCATATTAGTCGTGAGTGATGAGTTGTGAGTTTTTATAAAATTTTACTGAAAGTAAATTTATAAAATAAAAAAGACTTGATGAAATTGATTTTTCACCAAGTCTTGATAAGAGTTAGATTCCCGCGACATGCGGCACGAAGTCTATAATGCTGCCAGACCTGCTTCTGCTACGGCATGGTCGTTTTCTACGGTAGAACCTGAAACGCCGATACCGCCAATCACTACATCACCTAATGTCAACGGAATACCGCCGGGAAAGGTAATCAAGCCACCATTGGAATGTTCGATATTGTATAAGGAACCGCCAGGCTGTGACAACGAACCGATGACGCCGGTTGGAAAATCGAAATAACGTGCTGTTTTAGCTTTTTTGATAGAGATATCGATACTGCCTAACCATGCGTTGTCCATGCGTTTAAATGCCTTCAGGTTAGCGCCCGCGTCTACTACTGCGATGTTCATTTTTAAGCCTAATGCTTCTGCTTTTGCTTTTGCCGCAGCTACTACTTTTTCTGCTTGTTCTAGAGTGATGTCCATTTTTTGAGTTTTGATTTTATTGGCTGTTAACAATTAAAATGCCGCAAAGGTTTACCTCTGCGGCATTCTGTTTATATTATTTATTCTTAGAAAAATCTATATCCTTTACCCGGGTAGTACGCTTCTTCGCCGAGTTGTTCTTCGATGCGTAATAACTGATTGTATTTTGCCATACGGTCGCTGCGAGATGCAGAACCGGTTTTGATTTGTCCGCAATTTAATGCAACTGCTAAATCTGCAATCGTGCTGTCTTCGGTTTCGCCGCTTCGGTGACTCATCACGGAAGTATATCTGTTTCGGTGTGCCAAATCTACCGTGTCTATGGTTTCAGTCAAAGATCCGATTTGGTTCACTTTCACCAAAATAGAATTCGCAATATTTTTATCGATGCCTTCCTGTAAACGTTTTACATTCGTAACAAACAAATCATCGCCTACCAACTGACATTTACTTCCAATGCTTTCAGTCAGTAATTTCCAACCTTTCCAGTCGTCTTCAGCTAAACCATCTTCGATAGAAACAATCGGATATTTTTTTACCCATTTTGCCCAATACTCCACCATTTCTTCAGAAGTCAATACTTTATTATCTGATTTATGGAAAATGTATTTTTTCTTTTTGGCATCATAAAACTCCGAAGCCGCCGCATCCATCGCAATCATCACCTGATCGCCCGGTTTGTAGCCTGAGCTTTCTATCGCTTTCAATACCGTTTCAATCGCTTCTTCGTTGGATTTAATTTCCGGTGCAAAACCACCTTCATCGCCAACGTTCGTAGAGTAGCCTTTTGCTTTCAATACTTTTTTCAGATTATGGAAAATCTCCACGCCCATTCTCAATCCATCAGAAAAAGTAGTTGCGCCCACCGGCACAATCATAAACTCCTGAAAGTCGATTTTATTATCTGCATGGGCTCCGCCATTCAGGATGTTCATCAACGGTATCGGCAAGGTACGTGCATTCGTTCCACCAACATATCTGTATAACGGCAATCCTGCCGCTTGTGCGCCCGCTTTCGCTGCTGCTAAAGACACCGCTAAAATTGCATTTGCACCTAATTTTTTCTTGTTTTCCGTGCCATCTAATTCCAATAAAATGGAATCTATTTCACGTTGGTTCAGGACATTCTCACCTACTAAAGCTTCTGCAATAAAGGTATTGACATTGGCCACCGCTTTTTGTACGCCTTTGCCCATATAGGCTTTGCCGCCATCGCGCAATTCCACGGCTTCGTGTGTACCGGTGGAAGCTCCCGAAGGTACAGCAGCGCGACCAATAATGCCGCTTTCCGTCATTACGTCTGCTTCTACCGTTGGATTTCCTCTGGAATCTAAGATTTGTCTTGCGTGGATGGATACAATGTGACTCATTTGAATGTTGAATTTTGAGTGATGAATGTTGAATTATAATTTTATATTCTCTAATGCTAATTTTAATACTGGTAAATAATTTTGAATAACTGACCATATGATGCTCAAATCAATTCCCATATAATCGTGAATTAATCTGTTTCTTAAACCTGTCATCTTAAACCAATCAATTTGTGGATTTTTCTCTTTAAAAATTTCTGACAACTTATTGGATGCTTCACCGATTATTTCAAAATTTCGAATGACGGCATCAATGGTTTTATCATCTTCTTTAAAAGTTTCTTCTGAAAAATCTTTAGTGTAATTCAAAATCTTATTACAACTTGAAATTATGTCTTCTATCAATAAATCGTCGTTGCGTTTAGACATAAATTATTTCATTTTCAATCTGCTTGTAATAATTTAGTTTAATCCCTTTTTTTGAAACCAAATCTACTTTTCTGTGCACTATCTTTTCCAAAGTATTTGCCAGATCAATAAATTCAATTCCCATTGGTTTATTGTAGTCAATAATTATATCAATATCACTTTTTTCCGTAAAATCATCTCTCACCACTGAGCCAAATAAACCTAACTCCGTCAATGGATATTGACCAAACAGCACTTGTTTGTTTGATTGAAGAAGCTTTACTATTTGCTCTGTGTGCAACATTTATTTTATTTTACCGATGTACAGTAATGTATTATACGCAAATGTAACAAATCCATTTTGTTCATACTTATTAAAAAGACTAACGATTGCATTTTTTAACTGTGGAAAATTCAGATGGTCTTCATTTGGCATATAGGAAGACGAGATAATGCGTCCAATCAAGCCTTCCAGATTAAAGTGCTGCTCGTAGTTCAGCAAGAACTTCTGAAATTTATTAGGTGCGTAAAAATCGCTGATAATATCGGAAGTGATGTTGCGATGCGAGATTTCATGGTAGTCGATGGCAAAATCCTGAATCAATTGCTCGTAATCCTGCTGAAAAGGTTCTGTGGCTTTGCGGTCGTTCCAGATCAGGCAAAGATGTGCACCTGATGCGGCAATGCGCTGAAATTCCTGTTTGGTTTTGGCTCTGTCGAACCAGTGGAAGGCTTGTGCGCATACAATCAAATCAATGGAATTATCTTTCAGGTTGCTGGCTTCCGAACTGCCGTGTATGCTGTGGAAATCCGGAAATTCGTGTAAAAATCCTTCGGCAGCTTTGCGCATCGGTTCGTTGGGTTCTACACCGTACACGGTGTTGCCGTGCTCCAGAAACAATTTTGCAGACAAGCCCGTGCCGCTGCCGATATCCGCCACCACATCGTTGGGCATCAGGCCGATTTCAAGTTGCAGGGTGGCGATGATTTCTTCGGGATAGCCCGGGCGGTACTTAATGTAGTTTTCTACCCGGGAGGAGAAGCGTTGTTTGAAGTCCATGTGTAAATTTATAGAAAAAAGAGAAAACCACCAATTTGATTAAATTGCATGTTTCTATGTAATTTTATTAAATGAGAGTTGAGTATATTTGATAGACTTTACAAAATTATTCTAATGGAAAATATTCAAAAACTACTAAAACCAAAGGTAAAAGAATTTGATATTAATCTTTCTATCTATTCACATCCTGAAATAATCGATATAAGCTATGATCTATTAACTTTAGAATTTGAAAATAAGTGGGTATATGTCATTTTTAAAAATGTCATTGGCTTTAGAGTGCTTGATGAAGGAAACCTCTTAGGATTTTGGGACGAAGATGTTAGAACGTCTGGTTGGATTTGGAAAGTTGAAAGTGGTGGTTGGTTTGAGCTTGAGAAATTACGTTCAGGATTCTTAGCTCAAAATCATGGAGATAGTCATAACGAATTTTTAATTTTAGGAATCAATGATTGTGTAAGTATAATAGCCGAATCCAACCCAATCATCATAGATGCAAAATAAAAAAACTTCAATCCCCTGCATAGTCTCACATAGTGGACTCTGCGTAACCTCATCAATGCAAAATTGTCTAAATAATCTAAAAAATAACTTGATGATTTTGCCAAGATTTGATATGTTTGAGAGGTCTTAATCATGAAAAAGAATACATCCATAAACAAAGCAAATAGTCTTATAAACAAGTTGAAAATTGGAGAAAAAAATCAAATTTGTAAAGAGTTTCAACCATAAAGAAAACTTAAAGACGTTGCATACTAAATATCTATTACATCAAAATATGGATATTGAAAACCGCTTGAATGATAAATAAATCTAATTCTCATTTTCAACAAAATTGAAATCGCCAAAAGACATATCACTCACCCTAAGCGCCGTTAGAGCTTTGCTTGGAAATGTAACGCCGCCGCTGCACTCTGCTTCTGTAGAATGGAAAGAAAATACTATTATCTGGAAATGTGTGTTTGACACCACCGCCACCGAAGATGATTACGAATTGATGTCAACGGCTGCCGCGGAAATCATCTCCGATTTTCCGGATGCTGAACTGGAAGAAATCTATCTTACTGTTGAACCACCTGAATCTGTAGAACCTTTAGAACATCTCATTTACCAGAGATATGAACAAAAGTAGCAGCAAACGTTCTGCTGCCTGATTTCCCGTAAATTTTGACCATTTCTTGACACAAAACAATTTCATTTCTTTCAATTTCTCCGTATTTTTGAACAAACAACAATACTATGTTTTCAGCTATCAAACTTAAAAGAGACATCTACTCATCAGAAGAGCATTTAATGTTACAGAAGATGTGTCAGCAGTTTATCGAAAAAGAAATCACGCCTTACCACGCACAATGGGAAGAAGACGGACAAGTGAGCCGTGAAGTATGGCTGAAAGCCGGTGAAACAGGTTTGTTGTGTCTGGATGTTCCATCTGAATACGGTGGTGCAGGTTTAGATTTTTCTTTCTGTGCATTGATTACAGAAGAGATTTCCAAAGCAGGCTATACCGGTCCCGGATTTTTCTTACACTCTGATATCGTAGCACCTTATTTAGTGGATTACGGTACCGAAGCGCAAAAACACGAATGGCTGCCGAAAATGGTGAGCGGTGAAGTGATTTCTGCCATTGGTATGACGGAGCCGGGTTGCGGCAGTGACTTGCAGGCATTGAAAACAAATGCAGTGGATATGGGCGACCATTACGTTTTAAACGGACAAAAAACATTTATCACTAACGGCTACATGAGCGATTTGGCAATTATTGCTGCTCGCACTATAATTGATGGCAAAGACAATGGCATTTCGTTGTTTTTAGTAGAATCTACACGTGCCGGTTACTCCAAAGGAAAACCATTTAAGAAAGTAGGTATGAAAGCACAGGATACCTGCGAACTGTTCTTCGACAACGTACAACTTCCGAAAGATAATTTATTAGGGGAAGTAGGAAAAGGCTTTATCTACATGATGCAAAAACTGGGCCGCGAACGTTTATCAGTGGCGTTGATGTCAGCTGGTGGTGCAGAAGGTGCGCTAGAAAACACCATTGCTTACACCACTTCCAGAACAGCATTTAAACAACCGATTGCAGGTTTTCAAAATACACAATTCAAATTAGCAGAACTGGCCACTAAATTACAAATACATCAAACGTTTGTAGACCGTTGTGTGGAATTATATGTGAAAGGTGAGTTAACGGCTGAAGTTGCTTCTATGGCAAAATATTCCTGCACCGATATGCATTTTGAACTTGTAGACGAATGTGTACAATTACACGGCGGCTACGGCTATATGTGGGAATACTATATTGGTCGTGCATATGCGGACAACCGCGTTGCGAGAATCTATGCAGGTACGAACGAAATCATGAAATTATTGATTGCACGTGGCTTGCTGAGAGAATTACACGAACAACAAAAAAGAAAGAAAGCAGAAGCAGTGGCTGCAAACTAATTTCTTGTCTGAACGTCATTGCAAACAAAGTGAAGCAATCTATAAAAGTATCAGATTGCTTCGTACCTCGCAATGACGTGAATATAACTTTATTTACAGCGGACGTATTTTCATCAAGCGATCTGTCTTATTGAATTTATAAGTATATCCCATCACAAAATTGATGGAGTTGATTTGAGGTATCACCGTATTTTGTTTTTCACCCAGTAAAAAATTTCCGGCCGTTGGTTCTGAAATATTGATTGCCTGCAAGGTTTTTCGGGTCAGGCCTTTTCCAAAATCAATTCCAAAACTGAACTTATCCGATTTCCGGTCTAAGGATGCTCCGACAGAATAATGGATGTATTTCCAGTTATCCGGGTTGAAAGCGTTTTCCGTTCCTTTTTCTAATTTCTGCAGGCGATACACCTGATCGTGGTTATTAAAATCTGTTCTGATTCCCAGGAGTAAACTCCATGCACGTGTCTTTTCTTCACTTTTAATTTTGGTTCTGAATTTATATTCAAATCCAAACGCCACATTTACAATCGGCTGATTGGACTGTTTAATGGTCATATAATCCTCCACATACACAGGCGTATTGTTTTGCACGGGACGTTTCACCGTTTTTGAATTATCCTTAATCATGTTGTACTCCTTCACCCTGATAAAATATTCTACCGTTGCACAAAACCTGATTTTTTTATTCTCAATTTCAAAACCGAGCGCAATAGATGCGGGGTCTTTAAAATTGGTTTTAATATTACTGTTGGAATTATTGAGTACTGAAGAAACCGCATTAAATGAATCGCTGGGCGTAAACCCCTGTTCATTGATATTATTGAGTTCTGAAGACTGATACACTTTACTTTTACTGAAGATTTTAAATGAAGGCATGGTGACATTTAAACCCACCCGAAAAAATAAAGAATCTTTTTTCAGTGATTGTTTCTGATAAGCAATGCCCACTTTCTCTACCGCTCCAATGTTATTAATCGAGAAATTGAGGTTGCTATTGTTCGACGAAACAAAGTAGGTATTCCTGATTTTATTATCGCTGGTGATGTTATAACTCTGGCGGTATTGCAAATTGATGTAGGTAAAAAACTGTGTATATCCAATCGACCAGTTGTCGTTTATTTTATAGCCAAAAGCACCGCCGAACCAGTTCGCTATGCCGTTGTAATCGTACTCCACACGGGCATCATAGTATTCTTCGCCGGGCAGCTTTGTAAACACGTCGTAGTTCATAGTGTTGGTTTGCTCGTAGTGCAAGGCTGTGCGATAGCGTACCAAAGAGCCATAGACCATTTTAAATTTCGGATTTCTTTTGATGATTAGAGAGCCCGATGCAATCTGCGGATAGAGCATGAGTTTCGCAGATTTTAAATCCAGCTTAGTGCCTGCGGCATTTTTCAGGTTAACGATATCGATGCCGTATGCGTTGGCACTGATGCTTATCTTGGGAGACTCAATAAAACCGAGGCGAGCCGGATTGTAATACATCGCACTGTTGTCATTGGCACCGGCCGTCATGGCACCGCCCAGCAATGTATTTTCGGCACCATATTGCTGCGACCAGTAATGGTTTTGTGCCTGCATGTTTTTTATACTCAGCAACAATAATAAAATAGACGCAATACTAATTCGCATATTGAAAATTACAAATAAAAGTTGAGAATAAAATTGAGTAAAATAATTACCTCTGCTTTATAGTTTTCATTTGCATGATATCTACAAAAAAGGCAAATGCCATGGAGAAATAAATGTAACCTTTCGGGATTTTGAATTGAAATCCTTCTGCTAACAAAGAAACACCTATCATCATTAAAAAACACAGGGCTAACACTTTGAACGACGGATGTTTTTTAATAAAATCGCTGATTGGTTTTGATGCTACCAGCATTATACCTACCGTAACAATTACCGCCGTGTACATTACCCAAAGCTCCTGCACCATCCCGACTGCTGTTATAATAGAATCCACAGAGAACACTAAATCCAATAAGATAACTTCCAGTAACAGACGACCGAAGCTACTTTCCTTCGGCATGTTTAGTTGTGGTTCATTTGTTTCTTCTGTTTTATGATAAATTTCTTTGGTGCTTTTGTACAATAGAAATAAACCACCTGCAATTAATATTAAACCTTTACCGGAGAAACCAGTATCAAACAGGGTGAAGAGTATTTTATCTAATTTTAAAATCCAGGAGATAAATGCCAGTAATAATAAACGCATAACCATAGCCAAACCAATCCCCCAAAAACGCAATCTATTTCGCTGATTATCCGGCAGCTTATCTGACAATATGGAAATAAAGATGATATTATCTATTCCTAAAATTACTTCTAACGCGATTAGTGAAACCAAAGGTACAATTGCATCCATCATATTTATTTACTTTTATTAAAACAGTTAAAATAAAGATCGATTAACTTATCATCATTTTGATAAAATCATCGAACAGATAACGGGAGTCATGTGGACCAGGTGCTGCTTCCGGATGGAATTGAACAGAGAACGCTTTTTTGCCAACTACCTCCAAGCCTTCTACAGAATTGTCGTTTAAGTTGATGTGTGTGAGCATTGCTTTATCAGATGCTTTCAACGCATCCATATCTACGGCAAAGCCGTGGTTTTGTGTGGTGATTTCGCATTTGCCGGTTTTTAAATTCTTTACAGGATGATTGCCGCCGCGGTGTCCGTGGTGCAACTTATAAGTTGGAATGCCAACGGCTCTTGCCAGCAACTGATTGCCTAAGCAAATGCCAAAAAGAGGCTTGTCTTCTTCTAAAATTTGTTTTACTGTTTCTACGGCATAGTCCATTGCAGCCGGATCGCCGGGGCCATTGGAGATAAAATAAGCATTCGGCTGAAATTCTTTTAACATTGCAAACGGAGTGGTTGCAGGAAATATTTTAATAAAGCAATCCCTGTTATCAAAGTTGCGAAGAATGTTCTTTTTTATACCAAAATCCAGTGCCGCAATTTTATACTTTGCATCCGGATTACCATAGGTGTACGCTTCTTTCGTAGTTACTTTTGACGAAAGTTCCAGACCTTCCATCCCCGGTACATTTTTCAATTCATTCTTTAAAAAATCAATGTCTGTATTTTCTGAAGAAACAATGGCGTTCATCGCACCTTTTTCTCGTACATGACGCACCACAGCACGTGTGTCAATTCCGGTAATACCTACGAGGTTGTTTTGCGTAAAATAATCTTCAATAGATTGATCCGCTTGTTTTCGTGAAAAGCTATTGGTATAATCCCGGCAAATCAAGCCGGCAATCTGAATATGGTCGGATTCTGATTCCGTTTCTTTGATGCCATAATTTCCTACATGCACATTCGTAGAAATCAGAAGTTGTCCGAAATAACTCGGATCGGTAAATAATTCCTGATAACCGGTCATCGACGTATTGAAACAAATTTCTCCGGTGGCAGTTCCGATTTTTCCGCAGGCTTGTCCTGCAAACGATGTTCCGTCTTCAAGTAATAAAATGGCTGGTGTATTTGGCATGGCGATTTTTTTTTATAATTTGCTGATCATTTAAAAATAAAAAAAGGATAGCAAATAATGCTATCCTTTTGTATGTGTTGAAAAAATCATTTCTTATTCTTCTGTTTTTTCCTCCGTTGGTGTTACATCTTCTACAGTATCTTTCACTTCTTCTACTTCTGCAGCTTTTTCTTCTACCACTTCTTTTGCTGTTTCTGCTTTTTTCGCAGCACCTGCACGACGTGTTTTCTTTTTTGGTTCTGCTGCAGCAGCTGCTTTTGGTTTGTAAACCTCGTTAAAATCTACCAACTCCATGATAGCCATTTCAGCAGCATCACCCTGACGTTGTCCTAAACGAACGATTCTTGTGTAACCACCAGGTCTGTTTCCAACTTTTGGTGCAATAACATCGAATAATTCTTTGGTAGCATATTTATCCTGTAAGTAAGAGAATACATCACGACGTGAGTGCGTTGTGTTATCTTTTGCTTTTGTAACCAATGGCTCTACATAACCTCTCAACTCTTTTGCTTTCGCTACAGTAGTTTCGATTCTTTTGTGCATAAATAGTGCAGAAGATAAGTTCTTCAACAACGCGGCTCTGTGTCCGTATTTTCTGCCTAAGTGATTTATTTTATTTCCGTGTCTCATGGCGACAGTAGTTTATTTATTTAGTCTTCTAATTTGAATTTAGAAAGGTCCATACCAAAGTGCATTCCTTTCTCAATGATTAATTCTTCGATTTCCACTAACGATTTACGTCCGAAGTTTCTGAATTTCAATAACTCGTTTGTATCGTATTGTACCAATTCAGATAATGAATTGATTTTAGCAGCTTTCAAGCAGTTGTAAGCACGAACTGAAAGGTCTAAATCTTCCAATGGTGTTTTCAAAATCTTACGCATGTGTAAGATATGCTCATCAACCACTTCTTCCTGACCTTTTTCTTCTGAATCGAATGTGATATTCTCGTCAGAAACCAGCATTAAGTGCTGAATCAAGATTTTCGCTGCTTCTTTCACCGCGTCTTCCGGATGGATAGTACCATCTGTTTTCACATCGATGATTAATTTTTCAAAGTCAGTACGTTGCTCCACACGAGTATTTTCGATTTTGTAACGTACGTTTTTGATTGGCGTATAGATAGAATCTACCGGAATTAAACCCACGATAGAACTGTCTACATAATGTTCCTCAGCAGCTACATAACCTCTTCCTTTTCCGATAGAGATTTCTAACTCGATGTGAACGTTTTTTTCCATGTTGCAAATCACTAAATCAGGATTGGTTACTGCAAATACATTGGTATGTGCTTCGATATCACCTGCTGTGAACTGCTCTTTATTTTTAAGAGAGATGTAGATTTTTTCATAACCTGCATCTGCATCCTGTAATACTCTTTTTAAACGAACTTGTTTGATGTTCAATACGATTTCCGTAACATCTTCGATTACACCTTTGATAGTAGAAAATTCGTGATTGATACCCGCAATTTTGATGTTAGTAATTGCATAACCTTCTAAAGAAGATAACAATACTCTGCGTAATGCGTTACCGATTGTATTTCCAAAACCAGGTTCAAGCGGTGCGAATTCAAATGTTCCTTCGAAGTCGGTAGCTTTCTGTAAAAGAATCTTATCCGGTTTTTGAAATGATAAAATAGCCATAATTATTAATTTATTTTTTAAAGTTGAATTCTGAATATCCCAATACGGGACTTCTCTTCAAAAAAAATTTTATTTAGAGTATAACTCGACAATCAGTTGTTCCTTGATATTTTCAGGGATCTGATCTCTGTTAGGAATTTCCAGGTATTTTCCTTCCAGTTTAGAAGTATTTAATTCTAACCAGCCGTATTTTTTAACACCTGCTGATTTTAATGTTTCCTGAACAACCTCTAAATTTTTAGATTTTTCACGGATACTGATTACATCACCCACTTTTACTGTATAAGAAGGAATATTTAAAATTCTTCCGTTTACGGTTACGTGTTTGTGATTTACGAATTGACGAGCAGCGCTACGTGTAGGTGCAAAACCTAAACGGAAAACTGTGTTGTCTAAACGTTGTTCCAATAAGCGAAGTAAGTTTTCACCTGTTACACCATGTTTACGGGCAGCTTCTTCAAACGTTTTGTAGAACTGTCTTTCCAAAATGCCGTATGTGTATTTTGCTTTTTGTTTTTCTTTCAGCTGAACTGCGTATTCAGATTTAGTAGAACGTTTTCTTGAATTACCATGTTGTCCCGGAGCATATTTTCTTTTTTCAAATGCTTTATCGTATCCGAAGATTGGCTCTCCAAATGTTCTTGATTTTTTAGTACGTGGTCCTGTATATCTTGCCATTGTTGTAAACTTCTAAAATTAAACTCTTCTTTTCTTTGGTGGACGACAGCCATTGTGTGGCAATGGAGTTACGTCGCGAATTACGGTTACTTCGATACCTGCGTTTCCGATAGTACGGATAGCAGATTCTCTTCCGCCGCCCGGTCCTTTTACGAATACTTCAGCTCTTCTCAAACCAGCTTCATAAGCTTTAGTTCCAGCATCCTGTGCTGCCATCTGAGCTGCATACGGAGTGCTTTTTTTAGAACCTCTGAAACCACATTTACCCGCGCTGCTCCATGAAATTACCTGTCCAGCTTTGTTGGTGTAAGAGATGATGATGTTATTGAAAGTAGCTTTAACGTAAACATACCCTTCGGCTTCTACCTTAACTACTCTTTTTTTCGCTGTCTTTTTTGTTGCTTGTGCCATTTATATTAGACTTACAATTTTACTATTTAGTTACTTTCTTTTTACCCGCAACAGTTTTACGTTTTCCTTTACGGGTACGTGCGTTACGTTTAGTGCTCTGTCCGCGAACCGGTAAACCTTTACGGTGACGGATACCTCTGTAAGAACCGATATCCATTAAACGTTTGATGTTTAACTGAACTTCGGAACGTAATTGGCCTTCTACTTTGAATTCTGTGGTGATGGCATTACGAATAGCTGTAGCTTCATCGTCATTCCATTCGTGCACTTTCTTCTGTGGGTCAACACCTGCTGTGGTTAATATAGCTAATGCTGTTGAACTACCGATTCCATAAATATAAGTAAGAGCCACGAAGCCTCTTTTATTTTTAGGAAGATCTATACCTGATACTCTTGCCATTGTATTATCCTTGTCTTTGTTTAAATTTTGGATTCTTTTTATTCACTACATACACTCTGCCCTTTCTGCGCACGATGATGCAGTCTTCGCTTCGTTTTTTTACTGATGCTTTTACCTTCATGGTATCTATCGTTTAGTTTATTTATATCTGAAAGTTATTCTTCCTCTGGAGAGATCGTACGGAGAAATTTCAACCGCGACTTTGTCGCCCGGGAGAATTCGTATGTAATTCATACGCATCTTACCGGATATTGTAGCTAAAATCTCGTGGCCGTTTTCCAACTTAACGCGAAACATCGCGTTAGAAAGAGCTTCCGTGATCGTACCATCTAACTTTATTAAATCTGTTTTACCCATAATTTTCATTTTCGGACTGCAAATATCGTAATAATTATCTGAAATCCTTAATATATTCTGACTTTTTTATCGCTTCGAATATTAAATTATGGTCACTAAGTATATCAGCTTTCCCTTTTTTTACGGCTACCGTGTGCTCAAAATGAGCGGAAGGCTTACCATCCTTAGTTATTATCGTCCACTTGTCAGATAAAGTCCTTACCTGAAAAGTACCCATATTAATCATTGGTTCTATTGCAATCACCCATCCTTCCTGTAACATCGGCCCTTTTCCTCTCTTTCCGTAATTCGGAACCTGAGGATCTTCGTGCAAATCTTTACCTATACCATGACCTACCAAATCGCGGACAACGCCGTATTTATGAGTAAATTCACAGTAATTCTGGATAGCAAATCCAATATCGCCCACCCGGTTACCGGCTACAGCCTGTTCAATTCCGATATAAAGGGAATTAAACGTAATCTGGAGTAGTTTTTTGGCTTCCGCATCCACTTCTCCGATTGGAAATGTAAATGCTGAATCGCCGTGATAACCGTCTTTATAGACTCCGCAATCTACTGAAAGAATATCTCCTTCCTGAATTTCTCTGTCAGAAGGAAAACCATGTACTACCTGTTCATTTACTGAAATACAAAGTGTAGCCGGAAATCCACCATATCCTTTGAAGGACGGTACAGCTCCGTTATCTCTGATAAATTGCTCTGCAATTTCATCCAGTTTTGAGGTTTTGACACCCGGTTTTATATATTCTACCAGTAACGCATGCGTCTGGCTAACTAACAAAGAACTCTTACGTATATATTCAATTTCTTCAGGAGTTTTTAAATGTATCATCTCTCCTTAGAAATTAATAATCTGTTGACATCACGTTTCTGCCTCTGATCTTTGCTCCTGATTTTGTTAAACCATCATAGTGTCGGCTTAATAAATGAGAATTGATTTGCTGCATCGTATCTAATACTACAGAAACTAAAATTAATAAAGATGTACCGCCAAAGAAATAAGCAAACTGGCTATTAACACCTACTATTTTTGCAAATGATGGCATAATGGCAATAAATCCTAAAAACACAGAACCCGGTAATGTTATTCTTGACAAAACTGTATCTATATATTCAGCTGTATTTGCACCTGGTTTTACACCTGGTATAAATCCATTATTTCTTTTTAAATCATCCGCCATCTGTACAGGATTCATGATTAATGCTGTATAGAAGTAAGTGAATAAAACCACCATTAAGAACATAATGATGTTATATGGTAAGGATGTAAAGTCTGTGATTTGTCTTAAAAATCCTGAAGCAGAACTATCCGGAAATAATTGTGCAATGGTGCCCGGGATGAATAAAAATGCCTGTGCAAAGATAATTGGCATTACACCTGCGATATTTACTTTTAATGGTAAAAATCCTCTGCGCTGTGTGTAGGCATTATTACCGCCTGACATTTGTTTTGCATAACTCAAAGGTACTTTTCTGATTGCCTGAATCAACATAATGGTTGCAATAATTACCAATCCAAGAACTGCTAATTCTAAAATCAACATTAAAATTCCGCTGCCTGTAATAGCTCTTGCTTTTGCTTCTGCCCAGAAAGATGCCGGTAAACGGGAAATAATATTGGACATGATAATTAAAGAAGTACCGTTTCCTAAGCCTCTTTCCTGAATCTGCTCACCTAACCACATTACGAAAATCGTACCGGCAATCAGGATAATCATAGTAGATAAAGAGAATAGCGCTGTAGAAATCTCAGGAGAAACGATGTTCTGAGAATACAGGAATTTTACATATGCAAAACCCTGAAACGCGGTTACTAAAACCGTTCCGTATCTCGTGTATTGTGTTATTTTCTTTCTTCCGCTTTCTCCTTCTTTCTGTAATTTCTGGAAATAAGGAACTGCTAACGTAAGCAACTGCATTACGATAGAAGTAGATATATAAGGCATGATACCTAATGCAAAAACGGATGCCTTTGTAAAGGCACCACCTGCAAACAAGTCGAATATCTGAAATATACCTTTTGCACCCTCAGTGCTAATTTTCGTTGGGTCTACACCCGGTAATACAACAAAACAACCTAAGCGATAGATAAAAATAAGACCTAAGGTCAAGAATATTCTTTTTCTTAAGTCTTCTATGCTGAAGATATTTTTTAGTGTGTCGAAAAATTGCTTCATAAGCTTATGCTATAAGGGTGGTAGTACCACTATTTTTTTCAATTGCTTCTTTTGCTTTATCACTGAATGCGTGTGCTGAAATTTTCAACGCACCTTTCAATTCACCATTTGCCAAAACTTTAATTTTGTCAGATGCTTTTATCAGTTTCAATGTTCTGTATGTTTCAAAATTGAATTCTGTGATATTGTTTTTTTCTGCTAAAGACTGTAATTCAGCTAAATTGATAGTTCTGAATTCCACTCTGTTTGGATTTTTAAATCCACGTTTAGGGATACGGCGTTGTAATGGCATTTGACCACCTTCAAAACCTCTTTTAGATTTGTATCCTGAACGTGACTTTGCTCCTTTGTGACCTTTGCCAGCTGTACCGCCTGAACCTGAACCTTCACCACGTGCAATACGTTTACGATTTTTGGTGGCACCTTTAGCCGGTTTTAAGTTATTTAAACTGATACTCATTATTAGATATTTTCTACCGTTACTAAATGTTTTACTTTTGCTACCATACCCAATACCTGTGGTGTAGCTTCTTTTTCAACGCTTCTGTTTACCTTTTGGATACCCAATGCTTTGATGGTATCTTTCTGACGCTGACTTCTGTCGATTGTACTCTTAACCTGAGTGATTTTTATCTTAGCCATAATTTTTTAGCCGTTAAATACTTTAGAAAGTTTAATTCCTCTATCTTTTGCTACACGGAACGGATCTCTTAACATGGTCAATGCACTGATAGTTGCTTTAACAACGTTATGAGGATTTGCAGAACCTAATGATTTTGCCAACACGTCATGTACGCCTGCGCTTTCTAATACAGCACGCATAGAACCTCCTGCGATTACGCCTGTACCATGAGAAGCCGGCTTAATCAACACTTTTGCGCCGTCGAATTCCGCTAACTGATCGTGAGGTATCGTTCCTTTTAAAATTGGAACTTTTACCAGATTTTTTTTAGCATCATCAATACCTTTTGCGATTGCTTCCTGTACCTCACGAGCTTTACCCAAGCCATGACCTACAGTACCTTGTCCGTCGCCAACTACCACTAATGCTGAAAAACTAAATGTACGACCACCTTTTGTAACTTTTGCTACACGTTGGATACCCACCACTTTTTCTTTCAACTCCAGTTCTGTTGCTGCTCTAACTTTATTTTCTTTTACTTTTGACATATCTTTTATTCCTTATGAAATTAGAATTGTAAACCATTTTCTCTTGCAGCATCCGCTAATGCTTTCACTCTGCCGTGATATAAAAATCCGTTTCTGTCGAATACTACATGTGTAATATTTGCTGCTTTTGCTTTTTCTGCGATAGCTGCTCCTACTACTTTTGCTTTCTCCGTTTTTGTTCCGGTTGCTTTCAGAGAAGATACAGACAACACTGTTTTTTTTGTTGTATCATCAATAATTTGTGCATAGATTTCGCTGTTACTTCTAAATACAGATAATCTCGGACGATCTGCAGTACCGCTCAATTTTTTGCGAATACTGAATTTTATTTTTTCCCTGCGGGACAATTTATTTGTTACTGCCATGACAATAATATTTATTTTATGATGGTTACACGTTATTTGGCGTGCTTACCGATTATTTTTTACCTGCTGATTTACCCGCTTTCTTACGTAAAATCTCTTCAGTATACTTAATACCTTTACCTTTATATGGTTCAGGTTTTCTTAAGCTTCTGATTTTCGCAGCTACCTGTCCTATTAGTTGTTTGTCTGTACTTTCCAGAATGATACGTGGTGGCTGCCCTTTAACCGTTTCCGTTGTTACTTTGATTTCATCCGGTAACATTACATAAATAGGGTGAGAGAAACCAATTGACAATTCTAATAATTGTCCCTGGTTGCTTGCACGAAAACCTACACCGACAACGTCTAATGTTTTTTTGAAACCTTCGCTTGCACCAACTACCATGTTGTTTACTAAAGATCTGTATAATCCGTGTAATGCTTTATGGCGTTTTTGTTCTGTTGGACGTTCCAACACGATTTTTCCGTCTTCTACTTTAACGATGATATCTCTATCTACTTTTTCAGTTAAAGTTCCTTTTGGTCCTTTCACAGTAACAACGTTATTATCTGCAACGTTAACTTCTGTTTTGGCCGGTATTGTTATTGGTAATTTTCCTACGCGTGACATGCCTGTTTTTTTTAAGATACTATGCAAATAATTTCACCACCTACTTTCAGGTTTTTAGCTTGTTTATCAGTCAAAATTCCTTTTGACGTAGATAAGATTGCTACACCTAAACCATTTTTTACTCTTGGAATGGCAGCCACGTGAGCGTAACGACGCAAACCTGGTTTTGACACTCTGATCAATTCTCTGATAGCCGGTTCTTTGGTTTCAGGATTGTATTTCAATGCAATCTTGATTGTTCCCTGAGGACCGTCTTCTTCAAATTTGAATTTTAAGATATAACCGTTATCGTGTAAGATTTCAGTTAATTTCTTCTTCATGTTAGAAGCAGGAATGTCAACGATGGTGTGACCAGCGAGTTGTGCATTTCTGATTCTTGTTAGAAAATCTGCTATTGGATCTGTAACCATTTCGATTTTTTGTTTTAGATCGCTTAGATGTGAGACTTAAATTGGTGTCAATTCAGTTTCCCACCTTCACTTTTATTTTTAAAAATTTATTTTTCTCTTACCAGCTTGCTTTGGTTAAACCCGGGATTTTACCGTAGCTTGCTAAATCTCTGAATTGTATTCTCGACAATCCGAAGAATCCGATGTATCCTCGAGGACGACCTGTCAGTTTACATCTGTTTCTGTAGCGAACCGGTGATGCGTTTTTTGGAAGTTTATCCAATGCTGCATAATCGCCTTCTTTTTTTAACTGATCACGCTTTGCTTTGTACTTAGTGATTAACTTCAAACGCTTCGCGTCGCGTGCTTTCATTGATTCTTTTGCCATGCTTATTTTTTCTTAAATGGTAAACCAATTTCTTTTAATAATGAATGTGCTTCGTCATCAGTAGTAGCTGTTGTCACGAATGTGATATCCATACCGCTGATTTTAGAAATCTTATCGATGTCGATTTCCGGGAAGATGATGTGTTCTGTGATACCTAAAGTATAGTTTCCTCTTCCGTCAAATGATTTATCATTGATACCTTTGAAGTCACGTACTTGTGGTAAAGCCACAGCCATTAATCTTTCCAAGAACTCATACATTCTTTCACCACGCAGTGTTACACGAACACCAATTGGTAAGTCTTCTCTTAATTTGAAGTTAGAGATTGCTTTCTTAGATTTGGTAGACACTGCTTTCTGACCTGAAATTCTTGAAATTTCGTCAATAGAATTATCTATTAATTTCTTATCTCCAACCGCAGCACCTACTCCCTGATTGATTACAATCTTGGATAATTTTGGCACCTGCATTACTGATTTGTAGTTGTACTTTGCTTTCAAAGCCGGCACTACCACTTCAGTATATTTTTTCTTTAATGTAGGAATGTAACTCATTACTTAATTATTTCTCCTGTTGATTTTGCAATTCTTACTGTTTTACCATCTTCTACTTTTCTGCCTACTCTGGTCGCTTTTCCGCCAACAGACAGTTTTAAGTTAGAGATATCAATCGGCGCTTCTTTTTTAATGATTCCGCCTTGTTGATTTTGTGCATTCGGTTTTGTGTGTTTAGAAATAATTCTGATACCCTGAACCAATGCTCTGTTTTCTTTAGGAAATACTTCCAATACTTTACCGCTTTTGCCACGATCTTCACCGGTGATTACGATAACTGTATCTCCTGTTTTTATTTTTAATTTCGGCGCAAAACGCTTTTGTGCTTGTGTGCTCATGTTATAATACTTCTGGTGCTAATGAAATAATTTTCATAAAATCTTTATCTCTCAACTCTCTCGCAACAGGTCCGAAGATACGTGTGCCACGTGGCTCGTCGTTGTTGTTCAACAATACTACTGCATTGTCGTCAAAACGAATGTATGTTCCGTCTTTGCGTTTAATTTCTTTTTTAGTTCTAACAACTACCGCTTTGGATACTTGTTTTTTCTTCACGTTTCCTCCCGGCATCGCGTCTTTCACAGACACTACGATTTTATCTCCGATAGATGCATAACGTGCTCTTGTGCCTTTCAATACTCTGATGCAAAGTACTTCTTTGGCTCCGCTGTTGTCAGCTACTCTTAATCTTGATTCTTGTTGTACCATGTTTATTTAGCCTTTTCAACGATTTCTACTAATCTCCATCTTTTTGTTGCACTTAAAGGACGTGTTTCCATAATTTTTACGGTATCGCCGATGTTGCATTCATTTTTTTCATCGTGTGCATGGAATTTCTTAGTTTTCTTTAAGAACTTTCCGTACTTAGGATGTTTTAATTTACGAACTACAGAAACTGTAATTGTTTTTTCCATTTTATTGGAAGAAACTACCCCAACTCTTGTTTTTCTTAACTGTCTGTCTGTTGTTATCTCTGTTGACATTTGCATTTATTTATGCTTGTTTAGATAATTGTCTTTTTTTCAATTCCGTGTGGATACGTGCAATGTGTTTTCTGGTTTCACCTAACACATTGGTGTTTTCCAAAGGAGTAATTGCGTGGTTGAAACGTAATTTTGTCAATTTCATTTTAGATGCTGACAATTCGTTTTTCAACTCTTCTTCACTCCATCCTGTTATTTCGCTATATGCTACTGTTGCTGCCATAGTTGTTTATTTTATTAATTAGCTGCGTCGTAATCTCTTCTTACGATGAATTTGGTTAACACCGGTAATTTCTGTGCCGCCAATTTTAAAGACTCTTCTGCGACTTGTCTGGATACTCCTTCTATTTCGAAAAGGATTCTTCCCGGTTTTACCACTGCAACCCAGTGATCTAATGAACCTTTACCTTTACCCATACGAACTTCGGCTGGTTTCTTGGTGATTGGTTTATCAGGGAAGATGTTAATCCATACTTTACCTTCACGTTTCATATGTCTGGTCAGTGCAATACGAGCTGCTTCTATCTGACGGTCGGTTAACCATCCTTCGTCTAAGGATTTCAATCCGAATGAACCGAATGACAACTGCGAACCTTTGTACGCAATGCCTTTCATTTTCATTTTGTGAACTCTTCTAAATTTTACTCTTTTCGGTTGTAACATGACACCTTAATTATTCTTGTTATTATTTTTTTCTTGGTCCTCTGTTTTCTGTTCTTTCGCCACGTGGTTTTCCGCCACCAGCTCCGCCGCGTTTATCGCCACCGCCTCTTCTGTCATCTCTTCTGTCTCCGCCACCTCTTCTGTCATCACGACGGTCGCTACCTTTTTTGCTGCCTTCATCCATTCCGATGTTTGGAGACAAGTCGCGTTTTGTAAATACTTCACCTTTACAGATCCATACTTTTACACCGATTTTACCGTAGATCGTTTCTGCTTCTTTCCAAGCATAATCGATATCAGCTCTGAATGTATGTAAAGGAGTACGACCTTCTTTGTATTCTTCACTTCTTGCCATCTCAGCTCCGCCTAAACGACCTGAACATTTGATTTTGATACCTTCCACACCTAAACGCATTGCTGATGCGATAGCCATTTTCACTGCACGACGGAAATTCACACGAGCTTCTAATTGTTTGCAAACTGTTTCGCCAACGATAGCTGCATCTATTTCCGGTCTTCTGATTTCAACGATATTGATTTGAACATCTTTTTTCGTCAATTTCTTGATTTCTTCTTTGATTCTGTCAACCTCATTTCCACCTTTTCCGATGATGATACCAGGACGTGATGTATTGATAGAAATCGTAATTCTGTTTAATGTTCTTTCGATTACTATTTTAGATATACCGCCTTTCTGGATACGTGCGTTTAAGTATTTACGAATTTTTTGATCTTCGATCAATTTGTCGCTGAAATCTTTGCCGCCGTACCAGTTAGAATCCCATCCTCTGATGATACCTAACCTATTTGCTATCGGATTTGCTTTAGTACCCATTAATTATCTTTTATTTTAATTTTCGTTTGTTGAATCTTCGATTACTGTTTCTGCGTTTGCCAATGTACGGCTTGCTAATTGCAAGGTAATGTGGTTAGAACGTTTACGGATTCTGTATGCTCTTCCCTGAGGAGCTGGCTGAAAACGTTTTAACATTCTTCCGCTGTCAATAGTAATTGCTTTTATAAATAATTCGCTGTCTTCCGCTTTTGTTTCAAATTTTTGTTCCCAATTTGCTACAGCAGAACGAACTAATTTTTCCAATGTTTTAGATGCGTGTTTTGTAGAGAACGTTAAAATATTCAATGCGTCCAATACATTTTTTTCGCGTATTACATCAGCCAGCAATCTCATTTTACGAGGAGAGGTTGGAACACCAACAGCTTTCGCATCGCAAACTGTTTTTTTAGCTTCTTTTCTAGCTTCTGCTACTAATCTTTTTCTTGCGCCCATGGTTTACTTTATTTTCTGTTACCTGAATGTCCTTTAAATTGTCTGGTTGGAGAGAATTCACCTAATTTATGACCAACCATATTTTCTGTTATGTACACAGGTATAAATTTATTTCCGTTATGTACTGCAAATGTATGTCCTACAAACTCCGGTGTAATCATAGAGGCTCTTGACCATGTTTTGATTACTGTTTTTTTACTCGCGGCATTCATAGCGTCCACTTTACCTTGTAAATGGTATGCTATGTAAGGACCTTTTTTTAAACTTCTTGCCATTCTAGTATCTATTATTTTTTAGCTCTTGAAATGATGTATTTATTCGATGCTTTATTTTTTGTTCTTGTTTTGTATCCTTTAGATGGAATACCTTTTCTAGAACGTGGGTGACCACCTGAAGCTCTACCTTCACCACCACCCATCGGGTGATCTACCGGGTTCATCACTACAGGACGCGTACGAGGTCTTCTGCCTTTCCAACGGGAAGCACCTGCTTTACCGCGGATAGTCAAACTGTGATCAGAGTTAGAAACTGTTCCGATAGTAGCTAAACAAGTTCCTAAGATTTGTCTTGCTTCACCTGAAGGCAACTTCACGTTCACGTATTTTCCGTCTTTACCTGAAAGCTGCGCAAATGTTCCTGCACTTCTGCAGATAGATGCACCTTTTCCCGGTTGTAATTCGATGTTGTGAATAACAGAACCTAAAGGCATGTTTGCCAATGGTAAGGTATTTCCAACTTCCGGTTGTACGTTTTGACCTGAAACGATTTCCTGACCAACTTTCAAACCTTCCGGAGAAATGATGTATTTTTTCTCACCGTCTTTATATACCACTAATGCGATAAAAGCAGAACGGTTTGGATCGTATTCGATAGATTTTACGGTAGCAGGAATATCGAATTTATTTCTTTTGAAATCGATAATACGATATTGTTTTTTGTGACCGCCACCAATGTAACGCATTGTCATTTCACCTTTTTGGTTACGACCACCTGAACGTCTGTTAGGTGCTAACAAAGACTTTTCAGGTACGTTTGTCGTAATTTCAGCGAACGAGTTAGAGATTCTGTATCTCAAACTGGGCGTTATCGGATTGTATTTTTTAGTTGACATTGCTTAAAACTTTCTTTTAAATTAAATTTCGTTGTAGAAATCAATTGTTTCGCCTGCAGCTACTTTTACGATTGCTTTTTTGTAGCTTCCTTTTCTTCCTGAGATTACTCTGGTTTTAGTGTTACGGTTCTTTGGTTTAGAAGCGATAATTAAAGTATTCACTTCTTCAACATTTACGCCGTACATTTTCTCTACCGCTTTTTTAATCTCTACTTTGTTTGCCTTCTTTTCTACTAAAAAAGTATACTTACCTGACTTTTCAGAAAGTGCAGATGCTTTTTCGGTGATTAAAGGTTTTTTCAGAATTTCCATTCTATATTAATTTTGTGAATTTGCAATTGCTTCGATTGATTTCTCGCTAATCAAAATCGTATTGTTGTTCATAATCTCATATGTGTTCAGGTTTTCTGCTATAGCGATAGCTGCTCCCTGTACATTTCTGCTTGACAAATAAACGTTGTCGTTTAATTCCGGCAATACCAATAATGATTTTTTGTTTTCCAAACCAAATGCTGTTAAGAATTTGATGTATTCTTTAGTTTTTGGAGCGTCGAAAGAAAAATCTTCTACTATTTTGATAGAACTACCAGCTGCTTTTACTGATAATGCTGAATTCTTTGCTAATGATTTTACTTTTTTGTTTAGTTTAAAATCATATGATCTTGGACGAGGTCCGAAAATACGCGCACCACCTTTAAACAAAGGGTTTTTGATGCTACCTTTTCTTGAACCACCGGTACCTTTTTGTTTGTGCAATTTTCTGGTAGAACCTGATAATTCAGATTTTTCCAATGTTTTATGCGTACCGCTTCTTCTTCCTGCTAAATATTGTTTAACAGCTAAGTAGATAACATGCTCATTCGGTTCGATACCGAAAATTGCTTCAGGCAATTCGATACTGCGACCAGTGGCTTGTCCGTTAATATTATATACTTCTGCTTTCATCTCTTATTATTTTAAAAATTTTTACCCTAAATCCCTAAAGGGAAAATTTTTATTTACTTTTCTTTTCGATTATTACATAAGAACCATTGTGACCAGGGATTGCTCCTTTTACGATGATTAAATTTTCTTCTGCAATTAATTTTACAATCTTGATGTTCAATTCTTTCACTCTGTCAGTTCCCATACGTCCGCCCATCTTCATACCTTTCATAACACGAGCAGGTGTAGAACAAGCTCCTAATGAACCCGGTGCACGTAAACGATTGTGCTGACCGTGAGTTTGACCACCCACACCACCAAATCCGTGACGTTTTACAACACCCTGAAAACCTTTTCCTTTCGAAGTACCGATGATCGCTACTTTTTCTCCTTCTGCTAAGATCTCAGATGTCACTATATCACCCACATTCAAATTATCCATTCCGCTGAACTCTACTAATTTTGCTTTAGGAGCCGCTCCGGATTTCTCGAAGTGTTTCAACAATGGTTTAGTGGTGTTTTTTTCTTTCTTATCACCGTAACCTAATTGTACAGCATCGTAACCGTCTTTATCTTTCGATTTTTTCTGAGTTACCACGCATGGACCAGCCTGAATAACCGTGCAAGGAATTATTGCACCGCCTTCGCCGAAAATACTGGTCATACCTACTTTTGTTCCTATTAATCCTGCCATGACTTATTACACTTTAATTTCTACATCCACACCTGATGGTAATTCTAATTTCATTAATGCATCTACAGTTTTAGGTGTTGCGCTATAGATGTCCAGTAATCTTTTATACGTACATAATTTGAATTGCTCGCGCGCTA
This sequence comes from Sphingobacteriales bacterium, assembly GCA_016721245.1. Classification (GTDB taxonomy): domain Bacteria; phylum Bacteroidota; class Bacteroidia; order Chitinophagales; family JADIYW01; genus JADJSS01. Next base: position 23,115 of record JADKIQ010000006.1, on the reverse strand, counting down.
CTTTATTCACGTGCGGAGATTTCAATACTGTAAAAATCTTTTTGTTGGTAGGCAATGGAATTGGACCAGTTACAACTGCTCCGGCACTGCGTACGGTTTTTACGATTTTTTCAGCAGACTTGTCTACCAAATTGTGGTCGTATGATTTTAATTTTATTCTAATTTTTTGTGCCATGATATATATTATCTATTAATCAGCTTTTACTTTAGATTTTGCTTTTGATACTACTTGTTCTGTAATGTTATTTGGTGCTTGTGCATAGTGAGAGAATTCCATGATAGAAGTTGCTCTACCGGATGTAATCGTTCTCAAATCTGTTACATAACCGAACATTTCAGACAATGGAACTTTCGCTTTAATAACGTTTGCGTTATTTTTCATTTCCATACCTTCCATCATACCACGACGACGATTTAAGTCACCTACTACATCACCTGTATTTTCTTCCGGTGTGATAACTTCCAATTTCATAATAGGCTCCAATAAGATTGGATTTGCTTTTCTGCAAGCTTCACGGAATGCAAATTTAGCGGCTTGTTCGAAAGAAAATGAATCTGAATCCACCTGGTGGAATGAACCATCATATAAACGAACTTTCAAACTTGGAACTTCGTATCCAGCCAAAACACCAGATTTCATTGCTTCTTTAAAACCTTTCTCTACAGATGGAATAAACTCACGAGGAATTGAACCACCAAAAATATCATTAACGAATGTCAAGCCATCTTTACCTTCATCTCCAGGTCCGATTTCAATTTGAATATCAGCGAACTTACCACGACCACCTGATTGTTTAGCGTATTTTTCTCTATGATCAATCGTTTGTGTAATTGTTTCTTTGTAATTTACTTGTGGTGCACCTTGGTTACACTCAACTTTGAATTCACGTAATAAACGGTCAACGATGATTTCCAAGTGTAACTCACCCATACCAGATATTACTGTTTGAGCAGTATCTTCATCGTATCTTACTTTGAACGTTGGATCTTCTTCAGCCAATTTACCCAAAGCCATACCTAATTTGTCAGCATCTTTCTGAGTTTTAGGCTCAATAGCCAAACCGATAACCGGATCAGGGAATACCATAGACTCTAATACGATTGGATTATTTTCAGCACATAATGTATCACCTGTTCTGATGTCTTTAAATCCTACCACTGCGCCAATATCACCAGCACCTAATTTATCAATTGGATTTTGTTTATTTGCGTGCATTTGGAAAATACGAGAAATACGTTCTTTATTTCCACTTCTTGTGTTCAAAACATAAGAACCTGCATCTAACATGCCTGAATACACTCGTGTGAATGCTAAGCGACCAACATATGGATCTGTAGCGATTTTAAATGCTAAAGCTGCAAATGGTTCATCATAACTAGGTTTGCGAATAATTTCTGCACCAGTATCCGGATGTGTACCAATAATATTTGGTCTATCCATTGGTGATGGCATTAATTCCATTACCAAATCTAACATTGTCTGAACACCTTTATCTTTAAAAGATGAACCGCACAACATCGGAACAATTTTCATATCCAAGCAAGCTGCACGTAATGCATCTAATATTTCTCTTTCAGTGATGGATGTTGGATCTTCGAAGAATTTCTCCATCAACTTATCATCGTATTCAGAAACTGCTTCCAATAATCTTTCTCTCCACATAGTAGCTTCCTCTACCATATCAGCAGGAATCTCTACTTCATTGTAAGTCATACCTCTGTCGTGCTCGTTCCAAACGATACCACGGAAGTTGATTAAATCTACAACACCTTTAAATGTATCTTCCGCACCGATTGGCAATTGCAAAGGAACAGCGTTAGAACCTAACATCTTTTTCACTTGTTCCACTACCATTAAGAAATCAGCACCTGAACGGTCCATTTTATTAACGAAGCCTAAACGAGCAACATTATAATTATTAGCTAAACGCCAGTTTGTTTCTGACTGAGGTTCTACACCGTCTACAGCTGAGAACAAGAACACTAAACCATCTAATACACGTAAAGAACGGTTTACCTCAACGGTAAAGTCAACGTGTCCCGGTGTATCGATAATATTAACATGGTAATCCTGACCTCTGTATTTCCAGCCAACAGTAGTTGCAGCAGAAGTGATGGTGATACCACGCTCAGCTTCCTGCACCATCCAGTCCATTGTAGAAGCACCATCATGTACCTCACCAATTTTGTGGTTTACACCTGCATAGTATAAAATACGCTCTGTTGTTGTAGTTTTACCTGCATCAATATGAGCTGCAATACCAATGTTTCTTGTATATTTTAAATCGCGTGCCATTTTCGTTTCTTACTTCCTTTATTCTATTTTATACTTTAAAATGTGAGAATGCTTTATTTGCTTCTGCCATTTTGTGAGTGTCTTCTTTTCTTTTTACTGCTGCGCCTTCACCTTTTGATGCTGCGATTAATTCTGCTGCCAGTTTATCACCCATTGATCTTCCGTTTCTTTTACGAGTATACTGAATCAACCAACGAATCGTCATAAATAATTTTCTGTCTTCACGGATAGGCGTTGGAATCTGGAAGGTAGCTCCACCGATTCTTCGGCTTTTTACCTCTACTGCAGGCATTGCGTTATCCATTGCTTTTCTCCAGATATCGTAACCTTCTTCATTGGTAGATTTTTTGATACGCTCCATTGCTTCATAGAAAGAAGTGTATGCCGTACTTTTTTTGCCACCAATCATCAGATTGTTTACAAAACGAGTTACCAAAGGATCTCCGTAAACCGGATCCGGTGCTAAATATCTTTTCTTTGCTTTTTGCTTTCTCATTTATTTATTATTCTATTTATTAGAACTTTTATTTCTTTTTACCTTTTGCCGGAGCTGCTGCTGCTGCACCTGCTTTACCTTTTTTAGTACCGTATTTAGAACGGCTTTTCTGACGGTTGTTTACACCTGCCGTATCTAATGCACCACGTACAATGTGGTAACGCACACCCGGTAAATCTTTCACACGACCACCACGAATCATTACAATAGAGTGTTCTTGTAAATTGTGACCTTCACCCGGAATGTATGCGATTACTTCAAATTTATTAGTCAAACGTACTTTCGCTACTTTACGTAAAGCCGAATTTGGCTTTTTAGGAGTGGTTGTGTACACACGTGTACATACACCTCTACGTTGCGGACATGCATCTAACGCTCTTGATTTTGAAGCATAATGAAGCTCTTGTCTTCCTTTTCTTACTAATTGTTGAATTGTAGGCATTCGTTACTTTCGTTACTTTTTAAAAATTTCGGACTGCAAAGGTAGGGATTTAAAGTAAGAGAACCAAATAAAATCTTGTAGAAAGATTGTATTTTTTTGTAGTCTTACCTTCCCAGCGAAGGCAGTAACTACAAGAAGAATGTTTCCTAAACGTGGAATGTTCCTCCTGAAGTGGGCGCAAAGATAGCAATTTATTCTCAATTGTGGAAAATTATTGCATATTAATTTCGGGTTAAGAATGTGTTTGGAAAGTAATAAGTAAAAAAATAAATTTTATTAAAACACAAGATATTGATTATCAATTCTATTTAGAATAAAAACCTTAAATTTATGTTAAACTGTTCATACACATTTAACCTGACACACTTTTTGCTATCTAAATAGTAACAAAAAATACAATTATGAGAAGGCTTATTTGCATCCTGACAATTCTTTTTCCCGTTTTTAGTGTATTGGCACAAAACTCGGATAATGTTTATTCGTCGTCATCAAATGAAAACAACAATGCCTATTCCACCTTAGGGATGCCCGGCGACAACCTGAATTTATATTTAGTACTGAATACATTCAAGCAATCCGGATCTGTGGAAGATTTTGAGAAAAGGCTTAATGACCCCGCTTCCAAAATCAATAACCTCGATTTAAATAACGATGGCAACATTGATTATCTGAAAGCTACTGATTACGGTAAAGATGATTATCACACTATAATTATTCAGGATATTATCAGCGCATCTGAAACACAGGATGTGGCCGTAATTGATATACAGAAAAGCAATAACAATACCGCTCATATCCAGATTATAGGCGATGAAAGTTTATATGGTAAAGATTACATTATTGAACCACAAGATGAAAATATCTCTCAGCCGGTACAGCAAACTCAGCCAACTACTATAGTCAACAACAACTATTACACGGTAGAAAACCCTGCACCTTACGTAAATGTATGGAATTGGCCTGTAGTTAGTTTCTTCTTTGGAAATGCATACTCTCCGTGGGTTTCTCCATGGCATTGGGCCTATTATCCAAGCTGGTGGATGCCAAGGCCAAGAGTAATTTACCATGTTTATTATGGCTATCACCGCAATTTTGGCTGGAATTACTATTGCCGAAGAAATTATTTTGTGAACCAGCCCCGCTACAATAGTTATTATAAGAGCCGCAGGGTAATGTCTCCTACCGTACAGGTAAATGTTACTAAAAATGTATACCATAATCCTCCAAAAGGTGCTGGGTACAACAATAACGGTAATTATAATAAAAATAATAATGGCAGTTGGAATGGCACAAAAAATGGTAACAAACCGAATAATAATACAGGACAAAATCCTAAATGGAATAAAGGAAATAACAGTAATAATACTGACAATGTAGGCAAGCCTAAGACTAAAAGTAACTGGAATAATGGGTCAACTAACACCAATACACCGGCACAGACTAAACCTACCAACGGAAACAACCACTGGAATTCTACCGGCAATGGCAACCAACCTAAGCCCAATATGAATAATGGTCAAAGTCAACCAAAAAACAACGGTGGCTGGAAAGGAGGCGGTAACGGCGGAAATAAAGGTGGTGGAAAAGGCAATGGTTCCGGAATAAAAACAGGCACTAAGGGGAAGTAATTACTTTTCCTCCAAAAACTTCAAATTCCACAACTTTTCAGCGCGGCTGCCGATGAACCAAAAGATAAATGCCAGAATCATAAAGAAAATGGATTTGTGTAATGGATGCCAGAAATACTCAAAGTAGCGCGTCACCAGATTCAGGATAAAAAATACCAGCGAACTGTTGCCAAGTATGAAATCGTTGAGTTTCAGACCGAAATACATGCCGGTGGCAGCTACCGCAAACAGCACGCCATCCCAAAGCAAAAACTGAAGCTGTTTCACTTCCAGCCAGCGTTCATAGCTGCTGTAATTTCCAAAAATAGTGACCAGCCATAATGCCACATAAAACAACAGCAATCCCGTAATATAATGTATCCTGTAAAAGGACTTCAAACGCTCATTTTTCTTTAAAATCATTAAAAGAGATAATATCAGCAAACTAAATGGAATAAACCGCATGGGAAAGTTTAACCCCAAAAATTGCTCTTCGCTGCTTCCGGTAAACGTGCCAAACGCCAGCGCCAGCATCAGAATACCCAGTACCCAGATGGTTTGTGAATTAAAATACACGGCCAATCCCGCATATATAATTGCCGAAAGCAGAAAAATAAACGCATAATTATGCTGAAAAACCTGCAATGTCTTTGCCCAGTAAGATATCATTGCCAAACTCAAAAATGCGCCGAACAGCAAAAAACTGCTGTTACTGAACGGTGTATCCGGATGTTTTTCAAATCGTCTTTTCGTGTACCAGAAAATTAACCCTGTAAAAATCGTCAGAATACTGCTGATGCCAAAATCTGTGATTTGCGTAAACTTTTCAATGAGTGCACGCAGTGGTTTATCTGCCAGCAACACTATAATAGACAACACTGCGCAAGCCACTGCTATGATAAACGCATACACCGTAACTTGTTTCCAGTCGAACTTGCGTACCGTTATACTTTGCTTTAACTGAACTGCCTGCTCATCTGAGAGCAGTTCCTGTGACTGCCATTCCTCTATTGCTTTTTGCAGAAAATCTGCTTTTTCTTTGTTGAGTTGCATATAAATTACATACCAATATTAAGAAATCTTATCAAAAGATGCACCATTATCTGATTTTTGGCAAATGATTTGTTATGAATACTTTAAACTAATTAATTTACCGGCATCGCTGCAAACTAATATCTAATTTTGTACGTTGTTATACCTTTATTATCGTGCGGAAAATCTTTTTTTACATACTCTTTAGTTGCGTTTCGCTTATTTCTTATGGTCAATACGAGCTGAAAGGGGTTGTAATTGATGCCAAAACGAAAGAACCGCTTCCTTATGTCAATTATTCAATAAGTTCCGGATCAGGCGGAACCACCGATGACAGTGGTAGGTTTGAATTTACCGTCAATGCAAAAACCGATTCCGTTGTTTTTTCTTATTTGGGCTATAAAGATGAGATTGTAAAAAAGCGTTTTTTCATAAAAGACTCCTTTTTTGTAAAAATGCATCTCGAAAATTTTATGCTGGAAGAGTTTACGGTGAAAGCAAAACGAAACAAAATTCCAAAAGATACAGTAGCTATTCGTATTTTCAGAAATGTGGTGAAACACAAAGACGAAAACAAACCCAAATCCTACGATTCTTATCAGTATGAAGAATATCAGAAAACAGTTGCTTCTCTGTACAATATCAGTTCTAAGATAACAACACGGAAAATATTTAAACCATTCCGCTTTATTCTGGAAAATCAGGATACTACGGCAGAAGGCACCAAATTTATTCCGCTTATTTTAAAAGAAACACTCAGTGACTACTATTTCAATAAAGAACCTAAAAAAAACAAAAGTGTTGTAAAAGCCAGTAAAATTTCCGGGATTGAACAATTGCGTTTTTCCGAATTGCTGGATATTGCTTTTGATGAGATTGATGCTTACGACAATCAGGCTATTGTGCAGGAAAAAACATTCGTGATGCCTTTTGCAGACGGTGGTTTGGCTCTTTACAACTATTATTTGATTGACAGTGTGAAATTAGCGGACACGTATAAAGCAATTGACAGCAGCAAGTTTATCTATAAAAAGAAAACTACTTACTTTGATAAAATAAAGTATGATACGATTGTAATCAGCAAGCAGCTAAGTGACAGCATTGCCAACAATGGATTAACAAACAGCGTAAATACAACAGACAGTTCGCAAATTTTATCTTCTGTAAGAATTGATACTATGCACGTCACCGATAGCATCATTGCAATAGACACCATTGTTGTGCGCGACAGCGTATGGATTTACAATCTTGCATTTGTTCCGAAAAGCAAATCTGATTTATTGTTTAACGGAAAGGCAACTATCCGCGATTCTTCTTTCGCAATTTCAAAAATTGAACTGACTATCGACAAACGATCCAATATCAATTTTATCAATGATTTCTCACTGAAACAGGGCTTTGAAAATACCGGAAAAGGCTGGTTTAAAAATGAAGAATCGCGCAGCACCAATGTTGCGATTACCAAACGTAAGAAAGCGAAAAGTGTGCGAATTGCAAGATATCTGCACCGAAAAGACATTCAAGTCGACCAACCTATCGCCGACACTATTTTAAGACAGGAAAATACCATTCTGCTGAAAGATTACCGCAGAAAATCAGATTCATTCTGGACAGTTAGACGACATGATTCTCTTTCTCTTCAGGAAGGAAAAGTATACTTCTTAATTGACTCTTTAAAAAAAACACGCTTCTACAAAGCTATGTCGGGCATTGGTAGTTTTTTTGCAAGCGGATATTATAAAACTAAAACATTAGAATACGGAAATCTGTATCAATTAGTCACCTGGAATGACAGAGAAGGGGTGCGCTTAAGAGTAAACTTGAGAAATAACTGGCGCATTGGAAAATGGGTAAACTGGAATGTATATGGCGCTTATGGTATCAGAGACAAACGTTTTAAATATGGAGCGGCATTAAGTATTAACTTACCTGATAAAAAAGACAAAAAACACAGTATTACTTTATCGTACAAAGACGACTATCAACGTTTTACATTGAACAATGGCGGTTTGAGTTATGACTTTATTTACATGTCTCTTCTGCGAAGGAATGCCATTTCCGATCTGGTATATTTAAAAGATGCCCGCCTTTCTTATATGAGAGAGTGGGTTCCTAATTTTACAACCACCTTAAATTTCAGCTATAAAATTTATCAAACCATTCCCGGCAGAATTGAATTTATAAAAACAGATGGTCTGGGTGATACTGACAGAATAAGCAAATTCAGCATCTTCTCTCCGGGAATCAATATCGTTTATACACCGGGTGCCAAATTTTTACAAGGAAGTGAGCGTGTTCGGTTCCTGAAAGGGAAATTACCACGCTTCAATTTTACCTATGTTTTCAGCGCCAAAAAACTGGGCAGTGATTTTAATTTCCACAAGATGGAATTAATCATGGACGAGCGTCTGCCTTCACCGATAGGACATACCAATATACGTTTGGTGGGTACTAAATTATTTGGCTCCGCACCTTATCCATTGCTGCATATTCACTCAGGAAATGAGTCTTTCATGTACAATAAAGAACGTTTTTCTAACATGCTGGAGACCGAATTCATCGCCGACCAGCAACTGACGTTGATGATTGAACATCATTTCGACGGATTTTTCTTCAATAAAATTCCCGGATGGAAAAAATTAGGCTTACGGGAAGTCTTCACCACAAAAATGGCTGTATCAAGCCTTGATCCGAAAAAAGTTTCCTTTTCAGATTTGCCTGCTGATTTAAAAGGCCTAAACGGATTTTACGCAGAAATTGGTTTTGGTATTGAAAACATCCTGAAACTAGTGCGGGTTGATTTTAGCTGGAGGTTGACACAACTGAACGAGCCCAACATCAAAAAATTCCGCTGGACCATCAGTTTCTCGCCTGCATTTTAATCGGTAATATTTTACTTAAAACTTATTACTTGTTACTTAGTGCTAAAACACCTATTTTTGCATCTCAATTAAAAAAATTATGGATTTCCAGAAATTATTTGTCAAATATCGTTTTTATGCTTCTTTTGTAGTATTAGCTATTGGCATTTTATTGCACATTTTTGTGCACAAAGGTTGGCAATGGTCCATCTTACTATATCTTATATCTGTATCCGTTATTGCATTTGATATCTTTATCGGCCCCATGCGTTACCTACAAAAGAAAGTAGAAGCCGGTGATATTGATGGTGCCAAAGAAGTGATGAGCTGGATTAAGTTTCCGAAATTACTCATTAAACCTGTTCGTCAAGGTTATTACATGCTGCAATCTAATTTCGATATGGCAAATCAGGATTTGGATGCTGCAGAAGCGAATATTCGTAAAAGCTTAGCCAACAAAAGTGACATGCTGGGATCTTCTCAGGAAGGCGTTTCTTATTTACAATTGGGTGGCATTGCTTTGCAAAAAGGCGACAGCAAAGAAGCTTTGAAAAATTTAAAAATAGCCGTACAAAAAGGGTTGCCGGATGATGATAATTTAGCAACCGCATATCTACAAATCTGTACTATCTATGCGCAACGCAGAGAGATAAAAGTGGCGAAAGAATACTTACGCCGCGCCAATTTATTGAAGGTGAAAAACGAAGAAATCAAAAAACACCTAAAAGATATCAATAAGCAGATGGCGAGAGCTTAAGTTGAATTGTTGAGTTAATGAATTACAGAATTGCAGAATATTTTTATACCTTTATTCTGTAATTAACCATTCTATAATTCTACAAATATTTTATGAAATACACTGCCATCAATTCTCAGCTTTTTATTGATAACCGCAAGAAATTTATTGCTGAATTGCCGCCGAATTCCATGGCCATTTTATTTGCCAGCGATGAAATGCCGCGCAGTGCAGATCAGGCGTTCGTATTCCGTCAGAATCCTGATTTATTCTGGTTAAGCGGCATCGATCAGGAAAAAACCATCTTAGTTATTTACCCGGACTGCCCGAACCCGCTGTATCGTGAAGCTTTATTTTTACGAAAAACGAATGAAGTGATTGCCGTTTGGGAAGGACATAAATATACCATGGCGGAAGCTCGTGAAGCATCGGGTATGCAGCAAATCTTCTGGGAAGAAAGTTTCGAACCGGCACTGAAAAGTCTCATGACTTATTGTGACCGTGTTTTTATAAATCTCAATGAAAACGATAGAAGTGAAAATCAGGTACCATACAAAGATATCCGTTTTGCCAATGAACTGAAATACAACTATCCGGCACATGAAATCAAACGACTCGGACCGATTATGGCGAAACTGCGCAGTGTAAAGCATCCCGTGGAAATAGAACTGATGCAACGTGCGTGCAATATCACCCGAGATGCCTTCAAACGCGTGCTCAAATTTGTGAAACCGGGCGTCATGGAATATGAAGTGGAAGCGGAAATCATTCACGAGTTTATTCGTCAGCGCGGCAACGGACATGCCTACACGCCCATAATAGCCAGTGGTTACAGTGCCTGTGTGTTGCATTATATAGAGAACAACAGAGTTTGCATGGATGGTGATTTACTTCTGATGGATTTTGGTGCTGAATATGCCAACTACGCTGCCGATTTAACCAGAACCATTCCGGTAAATGGTCGATTCTCCCAACGACAAAAAGATGTTTACAATGCGGTTTTACGGGTCATGAAACAGGCAAAAACCATGCTGAAACCAGGTGCCATTTTAGCCGACTACAACAAAGAAGTGGGCAACATCATGGAAGCTGAATTGATAGGATTAGGCTTGCTGGATAAGAACGAGGTGGCCAAACAAGACAAAGAGAATCCTTTATACAAGAAATACTTCATGCACGGCACTTCGCACTTTTTGGGCATTGATGTGCATGATATCGGCAATCGTTATGCACCTATGCAGGTGGGCAATGTATTTACGTGCGAGCCGGGTATTTATATTCCCGAGGAAAAACTCGGCATCCGTATTGAAAACGACATCCTGATTACAGAAAACGGTATTGTGGATTTAATGGCTGATATTCCGGTAGAAGTGGAAGAAATTGAAGACTTGATGAATAGCTAAGATTTCAAATTATGAGTACTAAGATACTTTTGATTTATTACGGAATTTCTTTATTTCTGATTTCCGGATGTGTTGTTTGTGATTCCCCGTCTGATGATTTTTTAGAATTCAGGCTTGTAGACAATAGTAATAAAGATTTATTTCTAAATCATACTGATTTTAACAAAGACAGTATCCTGATTTTTTCTACATTACAAAACCGAGAAATGCAGTATTCATCTGTATTGAGCTATTCGGGTAGCGATTCATTTTTCAGGTTTTCGCCATTAGAGTTTGGTCAATTTTATAGTAATTCAAAAATTATCATTTTCACCAAACCTGCTATTTCAGACACCTTAAGTATAACTACTGAAACTTCATGCGGTAAATGTGGTTGCTCCACTGGGATTACAAATATAATTCACGAAGGAAAATCGGCAACAAGAAACAATCATATCTATCTCATAAAAGTTGATATCTAATTAAACAAAAAATGGGAATCGTATCACTCGGATTAATTATTTTTTTTACCGCTGGGAATTGCGGCAGGATATATTCTGTTTAAAAAATTTGAAGAAAGAAAAAAATAAGTAGCTTACTTTATAACACAAATCTCTCTTGAACCATTTCTGTTATTTTGTTCCTGATAACCGTCACAAACGTTTTTTGCGCCCATTTTACCAAGTGAAGTTATTGGTGTTGAAGATTGCTGAACTCCAGCTGTGGAACAAACACAGTACCAGGTCTTATTACAAGAAGTTGCAACTATTGAAACTAAAATCAACAGTATAAGGAAAGGTGCATTTTTTCTCATGATTAATAATTAGTACAATAAAGATACAAATGTTTCTTAAAATGGCATCATTTTTTGAATAATCCATTAACATTTTCTTCCTTTTGAATTGTTTAAATTTATATTTACGGTATGCTCGATAAAACCGAAGGCATCGTTCTTAAAACTACCAGATACTCCGAATCGAGTGTTATCGCTACCATTTTTACCAAAAAACATGGAGTACTCAGTTTTATGTTACAGGGTATTCGTAGCAGTAAAAACAAGCAGAAAGGTAATATTCTGCAACCGTTAAACATGCTGAATCTGGAGATTTACCTGAAAGAACAACGCAACCTGAACCGCATTAAAGAATACACGACCAGCTATATTTATAAGAATATGCAGTCGGATTTTGCCAAACAAAGCGTTGCCATTTTTTGTATTGAATTGATTTCAAAATGTGTGAAAGAGCATGAAGTAAATGAGCGATTGTACAACTACCTCACTATGTTCTTAACGGAACTAGACAAGGAAACCGACAGCATAGAAAATAAACCGTTATTCTTTTTGCTGGAGACTGCCAGCATTTTAGGGTTTGAACCTTCTTTGCAAAATATTCTGAACGGCACTTATTTTAATCTGGAAACCGGACGCTTTGAAGACTCGATACGCTCCACCAATGTGCTGGACGCACGAGAAACAGACATGCTCAAAAAAATGATGGCCGTCTATTATGAGAAAAATGAATTGAAGCTAACGGGTGCCGAACGGAAAATTTTACTTGATAAAATGCTACTGTATTTCCGCTGGCACATTGCCGATTTTTCAGATTTGAAATCTCCGGCTGTGCTGAGTGAAGTGCTGAGATGAATTCAACCCCCCCCCAGCGCCGTGGGTAATTATTTTTTTTTTTTTTATTTAAAAGAAGGGGGGGGAGGGAGGCAGCCTGTGGAGTTAAATTAGGGTATATTGAACAGACCACTTCGTTCCTTGCGATGACGTTTGATTACAAACCGCCAACTTTCAGCTTCTCTGCGTTTTCCTCAAAGTTGAGTTTGTCGATGATGGATTGTAAATCCCCGTTCATAATTTCACCCAGATTATACATCGTTAAATTGATGCGGTGATCGGTAACGCGCCCCTGCGGATAATTATAAGTTCTGATTTTGGCACTTCTGTCGCCGGTAGAAACTAATGTTTTACGTTGTTTGGCAATAGCTTCATTATGTACCGCGAGTGCTTTTTCGTACAAACGCGTACGCAATACTTTCATAGCACTTTCGTAGTTTTTATGCTGCGAACGGCCATCCTGGCACTCTGCAATCGTGCCCGTTGGAATATGCGTTAAGCGCACGGCAGATTCCGTTTTGTTAACGTGCTGCCCACCCGCACCCGATGCACGATATACATCTTTGCGGATATCCGCCATGTTTATTTCCACGTCTACTTCGTCTGCTTCCGGCAGTACGGCAACGGATGCCGCCGATGTGTGTACACGTCCCTGCGATTCTGTTTCCGGCACACGCTGCACACGATGTACTCCGGATTCATATTTCAAAACGCCATACACGCCTTCTCCTGTCACTTCCACCACTACCTCTTTAAACCCTCCGGCAGTTCCGGCGTTTTCATTCATGATTTCGGTTGTCCAGCCCTTACTTTCGCAGTATTTTAAATACATGCGCAACAAGTCACCTGCAAAAATACTGGCCTCGTCGCCGCCCGTTCCTGCACGAATCTCCAGAATGGCGTTTTTATCATCTTCGGGATCTTTCGGAATTAGCAGAAAACGGATATCATCCTCCAGTTTTGGTAATTGTTCTTGTTGCTCATCCAGTTCCGCTTTAGCCATCTCCCGCATTTCTGCATCCTTTTCTTCCGCTAATACCTGTTTATTGAAGTCTATGTTAGACATCAAATTTTTATATTCCAGATAGGCATTTACAATCGGTTCTAAATCTTTGTATTCTTTAGATGTTTTCTTGAATTTTTGCATATCGCTCACCACACCAGGATCACCGAGCTGCGATTCCAAATCTTTATATCTGAAGAAAATAAGTTCTAACTTGTCTAACATACCTTAAAAATTATAAATACCCTTTTGATTTACACCTTCGGGAATTCGGCTGCAAAAATAGTGATTTATGAGCAAAAAAATCGTTAATCAGCTATTTGTTAAATAACAAGTAATTATTATATTGTGTTAAAATTATAATCTATGGAAAATTCAGACGCAGGCTCAATAGCAGCCATCATTGCCGGATTAGGCATTTTTTTAGTATTCTTTTTTGCTTTTCTGATCTTCTTTATCATTTGTTCCTGGAAGATTTACAAGAAAGCCGGAAAAGAGGGATGGGAATGTATCGTTCCTATCTACAATATCATCGTTTATTTAGATATCATTAAACGACCAAGATGGTGGATTGTACTTTATTTTATCCCCTTGGTAAGTTTGGTAATAGCTGTAATAAACTGCATGGACACCGCTAAAGCATTTGGCAAAAGCACCGGATTCGGAATCGGATTATTGTTATTAAGTCCAATTTTTTACCCGATTCTGGCCTTTGGAGATGCTAAGTACATTTACAATGAGACAGATCCTCTGATTAACGAAATTCAGGAGTTCAAATAATGAATTTTATACGTAAATATACAAACAGGCTGTTCTTTGGAGCAGCCTGTTTATTTTTGTTTGCCTGCAAAAGCAAATCCGTTAACAATACATCTTCCACAGACAGTGAAGGGTATGACAAAGGCAATTTAAACGACAATTATGACTGGACTGGAACATATGAGTTAAAGGATAAGGATATCACTTACACCTTAAAACTGCACAAACGCAGTGTAGATGGCAGCTATGAAATGCAATTTTACAACAATACCAAAAATGCAGATCTATTCAAAAGTTCTATTTACGATGCAAAAGACATTTCAAATACTATTATCATCCGGTTTTTAAATAATTTTCATATGGATGCCAAACCGCTTGGATTTAACAGCGGTGACACCTTATTTATACTGGAACATCTGTCAAATGAAAAAGACAGCATCATCTGGAAAAAACTTACCCCGGGAACAAATGGATTGCATTTCATCAAGGTTAATAATACTTATTAATACGGCGGATATTCTGTTATAAACGTAATTTCCATTAATTTACAGAATATGAAATCACCCGGAAATAAAAATATTGCCTATTTCAGTCATTTCATTGATGAAATCCGGCCACGGAAGTCAGAAACGATAACAGATGCTGAAAAGAAATTACGTGAAAAGATAAATTATCTCTCAGACAATAAGGAGGCTTTAAGTGAATTTCAGGCACAGTGCAGAGAATTACTCATAAGTTCTAACATTCGTGAACTTTTCTCCGACACGGTTGGCGTATTCAGCAGCGATAATTTATTTCAGCAGTTATTTAAAGACATCAAACATAAAATTCTTCCGCCGCTGGAAGATAAAGACTCGATTAATTACAAAATCACGCAGTTCTTTTACCAAAAGAAGGATTTTGAATGGGTAACGGCCATTCCCAATGAAACCTGGCTGGAATTATTCAAGCTTTCAGGTATCGACAATACGTTTATTCAGGAAAATTTCAGAAATGTGCTACTCAGTATGTTTACGATTCTGTCGTACCAGATAGCAGCCTTAGGACTGGATGAAGAACTGAGCTCCCGCTTTATGGTAAATGACGAAATCATTTCTCCGTTTATAGAACAGAACAAGGAAATTGCCGTGTTTATTGACAATCTGAAAGAACGTGAACTTTCGGAAGATTACGAACCGCACACACTAAGTCATCTACTGGTGATGCTGAATCAATGCCTTGAAAACATTTCCAGTATCCGCAAGAACACATTGACTTACGGAACCAGTCTGAAGCAATCTTATTTACTGAACAGAATTGAAAATAAAATAAACCGTCTGAAAATTCTCGTGGACATTGTAGATGAAAAAGAATTTGACACCAACCGTTTCATTGAGTTTTTTAAAGAAATTATTTATAATGAAAACCACCGCAACAACATCAGCCATTTGCTTTCAAAAAATGTTGGTTACCTCGCTTACCAGATTGCAGAACACAAAGGCAATATCGGGGAACATTACATCACCAACGACAAAAAAGAATATTTCGACTTTTTCAAATCGGCTTTCGGCGGTGGGGTTGTCATTGCATTTTTAGTGGTGATAAAAATTTTTGTTTCAAAATTACCGCTTACAGATTTCTGGATGGCGGTGTGTTACAGTTTGGTTTACGGGTTGGGTTTTGTTGCCATACATTTGCTGGGATTCACCGTTGCTACCAAACAACCTGCCATGACCGCTTCTGCTTTAGCCAGTTCATTAGACAACAGAAAAAGCAATACAAGTTTACAGAGTGAAGCCCTGCTGATGGCAAAAGTCAGCAGAAGCCAGTTTATCGCCGTGATGGGAAATTTGCTGGCTGTTTTTCCGGTAGCATTGATAATTGCCTATGCGTTTAGTTTTGTGTTCGGAGCTAATATTACCAATGAAGAACATGCCATCCATTATCTCGATGACATCAATCCCATGTATTCTTTATGCTGGTTTTATGGTGGCATTGCCGGTATGTATTTATTCCTTTCTGGCATCGTCACCGGCTATTTTGACAATGAAGTTGTATACAGCAAAATTCCGGAGCGTATCCGCGAGCATCCGTTCTTAAAATCGGTATTAAGTACAAAACGATTACAAAAACTGGCAAATTACCTGAATCATAATTTAGGTGCCATTATGGGCAATATTATGATTGGAATTTTTCTGGGAACGGCCGCATTCATTGGTAAAACATTCGGGTTACCGTTTGACATACGGCATGTTACCTTTTCGATGGGTTTGTTGGCGGTTAGTTTGCAAAGCACTTTCTTTCATATAGATTTCAGTACCCTGTGCTGGATTTTTCTGGGTATCGTGAGCATCGGATTTTTTAATATAATCGTCAGTTTCGGGCTGGCATTTTATGTAGCGCTGAAATCAAGGAATATAGATTCCGCCCAATTGATACAATTACCAAAACTGATGTTTATTTATTTTAAAAAACATCCACTAGATTTCTTCTACCCTCCTGCTTCAGAAAGAACTGAAGAGGATGTATTCCCGGAAAAAACTTTGTAAGTTGTTAGCTTTTGGTGGTGTAATCGTAAATTCTTTTGACAACCTTGGTATAACCCACCGGCAGGGTTCTCGCCAGCCTGTCACCCATTTCCGCATCAATGCCGATTAAGATTCGTTCGCTCTTGCGCTCAATGTGTTTAAGAATTGTCTTAGCCGCTTCTTCCGGAGATGTGCGCTCCAGAG
The DNA here is from genome assembly GCA_016721245.1 of Sphingobacteriales bacterium. Taxonomy (GTDB): domain Bacteria; phylum Bacteroidota; class Bacteroidia; order Chitinophagales; family JADIYW01; genus JADJSS01. The sequence continues at coordinate 6,166 of JADKIQ010000006.1, read as the reverse complement.
CTTTCTGAAATTTCTTATCTAATGTCGGATTGGATTCATAATGCACTGCATTTTTATAAATATTGGTATTGATACCTCCCGGATGTACACAATATACCTGCACATTCGTATCGATTAGTTCCATACGCAAGGCTTCCGTAAATCCCCGAACGGCAAATTTGGTGGTGCAATACGGCACCTGATCTGCCACACCTACCAAACCAAACAAGCTTGATATATTTACAACAACTGCATCCGGACGTGAAAGCAAGGTATCTAAAAATTGTTTTGTATGGTTAATAACGCCCCAAACATTTACGTCCATAATTTTATGGAAGTCTTCCATCTTTACTTTTTTCAGGGAAATTTTACCCAATGCAAATCCGGCGTTATTAAAGAGCAAATCAATATGACGATGTTCTTTTAATACTTTTTGGGTAAAATCTTCTATTGCACTTTCATTGGATACATCTACTGTATATGTAAAACAAGCAGCACCAACCGTTTGCACTTTTTTCTGTGTATTCTCTAATCCTTCTGCATTTTTATCAGAAAGAATTAAGGTGGCGCCTTTCTTTGCCAGTTCAATAGCTAATGCCTGACCAATACCGGAACCGGCGCCAGTTATTACTGCAATTTTGTCTTTAAAGTTTCTCATTTATTTATTTTTCGATGACAAGGTATTGATTTGCATCAATTAATGCACTAAACACTTGTAAAAAACATATTCGTACATACATTTTTATTAATTTTAACGTTGTAATTAAACAAATTGGTTCGATATTTGTATATACAAGTATAAATTAGTTTATATGAAAATTAGGTTTCTACTTGTAACAACGGTCATTTTGGCTTTAATAACTTTCTCTAGTGCTTCTGTATTAGCTAAAGGAAGTTCATCATCAGCAGTTAAAGCAATTGCTGTTAATACAGAAAAGAGTTCTATAAACTGGGTTGGCAAAAAAGTATTAGGTCAGCACAATGGTAAAGTTAAAATTCAATCGGGAACTATTAACGCCAAAAATGGTGTTTTAACAGGAGGAAATTTTGCAATTGATATGAAATCTATTACCTGCGATGACCTGACTGATGCGGATTACAACAAAAAACTTGTTGGTCATTTAAACAGTGTCGATTTCTTTAACGTTGCAGATTTTCCAAACGCTAACGTAAAGATTACGAAAGTGTTAAAATTGACTAAAAAAGCGTATTCATACAACCTTACCGCTGATTTAACCATCAAGGGTATAACAAAGAGTATAACGTTTCCTGCAACCTTTAAAGTGACAGGAAATAATATTGAAGGAAAAGCAACGATCACAATAGACAGAACATTGTGGGACATTAAGTATGGTTCATCTAACTTCTTCGAAGGATTAGGTGACAAAGCCATCAAGAATGAGATTGAATTGAGTGTGAATCTTGCTAATTAATTTCGAACTCTATTGATTGCCGAGAGGCAATTGGGTTTTTCATAGTTTTATGGTTTTTGTGGCTAGTCCGATCCTTTGGGTCGGACTGGTCATTTTTTAGGCTGTTCCTAAGTTATCAGAATTACGGATTTATGGTCTGAATCCTGATTTAACAGATTAATGGATTAACGGATTTGGATGATTGTTAAAACATGCCAGTGACCAATTCAACAACCTTCATGTTGCATTACCCACTTTTTACTTATTACTTACTCCTTATAACTATAGTTGTTGTAAGTCCACCAATTTCTTATACTCTCCGTTCAGTTGCATCAATTGCTTATGCGAACCTTTTTCAATAATACTGCCTTCTCTAAGTACAACAATCTCATCTGCAAACTGCACGGTAGATAACCTGTGCGCAATGATAATGGCCGTTTTATCTTTCAATAAATTCTGCAAGGCATCCTGTACCAGTTTTTCCGAATTACTATCCAAGTGAGAAGTGGCTTCATCCAGAATCAGAATCGGAGCATTTTTATAGATGGCACGGGCAATAGATAAACGCTGTTGCTCTCCGCCGCTTAGTTTTACTCCGTTATCACCAATATTAGTTTCGTATTGCAGCGGCATTTTCAGAATGAATTCATCCGCATGTGCTAATACGGCAGCCTGCTGAACTGCCTGCGGATTATCATCTTTTCCGAATGAAATATTACTCGCCACGGAATCATTGAACAACACAGTTTGCTGCGCCACCAGGGCAATTAAACTTCGCAAGTCCTGCTGATGAATGGTTTTAATATTCTTCCCATCAAGCAGAATTTCACCATCCGTAACATCAAAAAAGCGCATCAAAAGCTGAATAAAGGTGGACTTTCCGGAGCCGGAACCACCCACAATTGCTATCTTTTTCCCTTTCGGAATCTCCAGATTAATATTTTTCAGCACAGTTGCATCTTCATAGGCAAAAGAAACATTTCGCAATTCTATCTTATCGGCAAAACCTGAAATCGCAATGGCATCAGATACATCATTAATCTTGTTTTCTTCCATCAAAACTTCTTCAATCCTTCTCAGAGACGCCATTCCTTTTTGTATAAAATAGAAGGCATTGGAAAAAGCCTTTGCCGGTTGAATCATTTGTGAAAAAATTACAATAAACACAATAAATGCTCTGGTTCTAACGGAGAAGTATGATGTATAACCATTTTACCACCAACATATAATACAATGACAACTACCGTAATTCCCAGAAATTCAGATAATGGCGTCGACAAATCGCGTTTGCGAATCATACCGGTACCGATTTTATTATGTTGCTGATTGATATTTTTAAACTTATCCGACAGATTCTTTTCCGCTGTAAAAGATTTTATGATTCGGATGCCGGAAATGGTTTCATCCACAATAGAATTGATAATTCCCTGTAATTGCTGTGATTTTGAAGAGGCGTTTTTTAATGTTTTCCCGATTCTTCCGATGATATATCCGGAGACCGGCAAAATAACCAGCACAAATAAAGTCAGCTGCGGACTTAATAACAACATGGTAACCAAAGTGGCAATGATAGTCACAGGTTCTTTAAAAGCAACTTCCAGAAAGTGCAGGATGCCGTATTCCACTTCCTGCACATCGTTTGTCAAACGTGTTAACACGTCGCCTTTGCGTTGATCAGAAAAATACAATACATGCAAACTCAAAATCTTATCATACAACTGCTGACGGATATTGCTTGCAATACCGGTTCGCATGGGAGCCAGAAAATGTACGGCAAAGTAGCGGAAGAAATTCTTGACCAGAAATACGCCTACCGTAAACAAACAAATAAACAACAAGGCTTTTGATTTCCCGGTTTCTATGCTTTCACTGCTCTGTATATACTGAATTACCCTACTGTTGAACGTGGAGCCGATAAATTCTTTCAGATGCAGTAAACTGAATGGCACATGCTTTATTTCTGTAGCCACCATCTTATCCGAATTAAATATCAGGTTCAGGAAGGGAATCAGCATTAAAAAGGAAAAAATAGAAAAAATCGTCGAAAACAGGTTGAAAACGATGTTCAGGATTACATTCGGAATGTACGGACGGCAATATTTTAATAAACTGCGTAAATCTTGCATTGAAGTGTAAAGATATTATTTACTTTTTGTTTTATGGAATCTATCAGACAAAGACAAGTGGCAAAAACGATACAAGTGGCGATGAGCGAAATTGTGCAGAAAGACCTGAATACCATTTTAGAAGGCTCGCTAATTACCATTTCGGGGGTGCGTATCACGCCGGATTTGTTTACTGCGAGAATATATGTGAGCATTTACAACCATCCGAAACCGGATACCATTTTAGATAATCTGGATAAACACAATAAATTAATCCGCGGTTTTCTGGGAAAAAAGATACGAAACAAGGTTCGTTCCATTCCTCAACTGGAATTCTTCAAAGATGATACTTTGGAAGATGTACAGAACCTGGAGCGTATTTTCAGCGAAATCAAAAAGAAAGATGCGGAGTTGGAGAAACTAAGAGGAGATAATGACAAATTAGCTAATTAGCTAATCAGCTAATTTTTTAAACTTTGAATATTGAACCTCGAACTCAACATAGCCAAGCGTTACTTATTCAGTAAAATCCACCAATGCGATCAATATCATTTCGTTGGTAAGTGGCACGGCTATGTTGTTTGGTACTATGGCTCTGATTCTGGTGCTTTCCGTTTTAACGGACTCGAGGTTTGGTAAAATCATTGTATGCCGTTTTTATCCGGACATTGCCATCACAGCGGTTGAAGGTAAAACATTTGAAACCTCCACTGATTTACGGCAAAAATTAAGTTCCATTAATTACATTGACGCCTACAGTTTTGTACTCGAAGAAAATGCCTTACTGGAATACTCCGACCGTCAGCATATCTGTACCGTAAAGGGTGTCGACAAAAACTATTTTAACGTAGTTAAAAAATTTGATACGTTTATGGTTGACGGCAAAAAATCCTGCAAAAGACAGCATCAATTTTTGTATCGTGGGTGTGGGCGTGGCACAAAATTAGGCATGAACGCTGTCAGGCATTTAATCCGGTGACGATATACATGCCGAAAAAAACATCCGTTCTTTTGCCTCCATGGAAAATGCGTTTAATAAAAAGCTATGTAACTCCGGCAGGTGCCTTTGCCGTTTCCGATGAGTTTGACTCAAAATACACCTTTGTTCCGCTGGATTTTTTCAGCAGCTCACCGATAATTACGAAAAGCCTCGCAAATTGAAATACGACTGAAAGATAAACACAAACAGACATTGCCATTCAGCAATTGCAGCAAACACTGGGAAAATCATTTAGCATAAAAGCCGCTACGAGCAAAACGAAGTTTTGTATAAAATCCTGAAAAGCGAAAAATGGATTACGTTTGCCATTCTGGTACTCATGATTATTGCATCCTTTAATATTATCGGTGCTTTATCGATGCTGGTGCTGGAAAAGAAAAAGACATTGCGACGCTCACGGCGCTCGGTATTCACAAAATAATATCATCAAAATATTTTTACTGGAAGGTATTTTAATGTCCTGCGTTGGTGCCTTTATCGGCATGCTGCTCGCTTTTATTTTATGTATTTTACAACAAAAAGTGGGTCTGGTACCGATGCCGGCTCTTCTTTTCTGGTGCAGTATTATCCTGTAAAAATGCAGCTGTTTGATTTCGCGATGGTGGCATTGGTTGTTATTATCATAAGCCTGATTGCCGCTTATCTTCCTGCAAAAAAGCAGCGATGTCGGTAGAGAAAGAATATTTATCGCATCTGTCGTAATTGAGTAATTGGTGAGTAGTAAATTATTATCTTTATTTAAATAACATTCACGAAAAATGTCATTGTATTACTTTATCTGTTGCTGTTCGTATTTATTGCTTTTGCAGAAAATCGACTTACAGAAACAAAATTGAAGACGAGTATTTACAAAGGCTTTATACAAACAGGAAGTTTTTTCAGCAGTATATATTCCTTCTTGTCGAATGGATGCCGTAAGGTAGACCAATCTGGAAAAATTCAGTATCAGAGTCCGGATTGCGTGTAGTACACAAAGTGCTGGCGGAAGAATTAAAGACATTAATAATTATATCGTGCGGAAGAAATTGAGGGTTTGATTACCACCGTGCAATACATGAAAACCATTCTGAAAAGGCAAAACCACGCCAGGCGGTAATTTCCGAAATCAGATTCACTACAAAATCTGGATTTCAGATGATGCTATTTACCTGATTTTAAATACTCAGAATAATTAGACTCGAATTTATGGATCGAACCCATATCTCAATGATAAAACTATTGTACAGCTTTCTAATGATAGCGATATAGGATGAACTACAAAAAACTTTCTGAGGCAAAAGGAAAATGTACCTAACAAGTTTTACGTCATTGCAATGCATTTGTACAACTTAAGATTATTATTGGATGGTAGTTGCATTAGCAATCTGTTAAATTTCTTCAACAGATTTGCTTCTTCGTCTGCTCCTGCCTCTTCGCCAAATTCGCAGCTGAGCGAATTATCCACGCTCCTAAATCGTATAAAAGGTTACTCCTAATCTGCCAACTTATTCCCTTTCTATCTTTTATCTATCTCTTTATTTTTTATAATTTTATGAGATAGAACCTACAATATTTTTATTTCTTAAAATATTCTTGGGTTTGTCAGTAACACTTTCTCTTTTTCTTCACAACACAAATTTGTGGGAGGACGGATTTACATTTGACGATGTATTATTATTACCGGCCTACTC
>JADKIQ010000005.1 GCA_016721245.1 Sphingobacteriales bacterium | reverse complement strand
GATAGTTTGCTTATAAAAGGTTACAAAATCTCTTTTAACAAACATAAACAACAAATCCCGGTATCTCCAGACTTCTTTTAAATTTAAGCTAAAAAGTGAAGTATCTGCCCCAATCTCTTCTGTCCAGATTTGTTGATTAACTCTATTCATTAATTATTATTTTCCACTATCGCACATTGTAAGGACTAATCAGCAAAAGTAGTTATAATTAATGTATTTTCAATTAAAAATTAGTTCAAAAAGAAAAAAATATCCATTTTTCTTATTAAGTTTAGGGTATGAATCTTAAAATATTATTTTTTACTTTATTTATTTATTGGTTTGGTTTCACATTTTCTCAGGGAGGTTTTGTTTTACCTAAAAATGGACAAACCCAAGAAGCAAAAAGTGTTTATTTTTTATGGAATCCAAATAGTTATTCTGGCAGTTATAAATTGCAAATTGCTGCAGACAGTAATTTTAACGAGAGAATTGCTACAATTACTACAATAAATAATTATTATACTTATGAGTTTTCAAATTTTGGCATTTACTACTGCAGAATAAAAGGAGACAATGAGACATCTTGGTCATTATCGAGAAAAATTGAATTATTAGATTTAAATAACGACGTAAACCTCGCATCTTGGTTTGATGCTAATCAAAATATAACCACAACCGATACCTCAGTATCTCTTTGGAAAGATAGAAAGTTAATAACAAGAATCGCAGGCCAGGATAATTTTTCTGCACAACCAATTCTCAGGGATTCAATTAAAGAATTAAATAACAAAAAAGTTATCTCTTTAACGGAAATAGTGTTAATCCGATGGTTTTAAATATTAGCCCTTGATAACGCTAAATACATTCACTTTCATTAGTATAAGAAATTATAAAATAATACACGCAAACATAGTTCAGTTTTTTAAGCGGAAATGCTAATGGATTCTCCTCTGAGGTAGATGTTCTTAACGGTGGGTTTTCGGCAGAGGATTAATCTGAAACGTATTAGTTGCACCATTATCAGCATTAAGGCCAGAGTATTCTATTTACACTATATCCTCTACTAATTTTTATGTTAATTCAAATGAAGTTATACCTTCTCAGGTAATAGGGTCACCAACCATAACCCAGATATCCCTTAGTCAAATAGGTTCCAGGCCAGATGCTCCCAGTTTAGCTTACGAAGGAGAAATTGCTGAGTTTTTAATATTTGATTCAATTATGGATGCAAATAAAAGAAATAGTATAACGGCATACCTGAGATAAATATGCACCACCGGTAAACTTAGGTAAAGATACCTTGTTTGGTACATTTTCAGATAGCATCACATTAAATGCTGAAAATAGGTTTGTACGATATCTTTGGTCTAATGGTGATACTACACCTACGACCAAAGTAGTTTCAGCAGGTGCCTATAAAGTAAAAACAACAGATATTTTCGGTTTTGAATCTGAAGATGAAATTGATGTTTATCCATATAAAAGATTAAAAGGAACTAGAATTAATCTTTGCCCTGGAGATAGTATAAATGTAAATCTTGGTCTTGATGCCTCCTACAATGTTTTATGGTCTAATGGAAAAACAACTAGCTCTATTGTTATCAAGACTCAGGGGCAATATTCGGTTATAATAACAAAGAACGGGAAAACAGTTTTTGATACGCTAAATGTAGTTTTAATAACTAATGTTGACACCCGGCCGCTTGTTTATTTACCGGGCAGAGATCAAAACCAATTGGTGAAAATTTGTGGCGGAGAAAAAATTTATATAAAAAATGATTCATTATTTGAGTCGTTCTTATGGTCCACTGGTTCTACAACTAATTTCGGAACAACATTCAATACCGCAAATCTGTATATAAATTATATAGAAAGGAATGGCTGTAAGTTAATTGACACCTTGAATGTTGTTGTTTCCGGACAGGCACCAATAGCGAAATTTGGATATTCTACACCTTGTGAAGGGGTATCTATAAACTTTGTAGATTCTACTTCCGTGCCACCTGGAAATACCATACAGAACTGGAACTGGAATTTTAGTAATAATACCACAGCGAATTCTCAAAATCCATCAGCTACTTTTCCAGGCTTAGGGTTGGCAACAGTGGCGTTAAAAGTAACTACCAACGTGGGTTGTACAGATTCAATTTTTAAAACTTTTATTATAAAGAAAAAACCTGTTCCTTCATTTTATAATTTGTTATCATGTGCCGGTATACCAACTACGTTTGCAGACCAGACGGTGGCAAATTCTGCCTCGGTTACTGATTGGGCATGGGATTTCAACGGTTTAGGAGTCATAAACGGAGTTCAGAATCCATCTTTCAGATTCCCGACATCAGGTGTTTATAAAGTAATATTGAAAGCGACAAACTCCAATGGGTGCTCTGATACTATAACAAATCAATTAACAGTAAATGCGTCGCCGGTTTCAAATTTCTCCTATGATTCTGTTTGCGGAAAAACACCGGTAACACTGAAATTTTTAGCTACCGTTGACCCACCAAACACTATTCCTAATTTGAACTGGGGAAGCTGGGATTTTGGAGACGGAACAATTGAAACAGCGATAAGAAGTCCGCAACATCGTTATTCTGCACCAGGTACTTACAATGTGGTGTTACAGATAAATTCAACTGGCGGATGCAGTGATACTGCCGTAAGACAGGTAAAAGTATATGACTTTCCCATAGTGGATTTCACGGTCTCTCAAACCCAATGTGTTGGAAAAGAAATTCAGTTTTCTGATATTTCGTCTACGCCTGACGGAACACCAATTACTACATGGAATTGGTTTTTTTCAGGTGAAGCAACAGATACTGTTCAAAACCCCAAGTATACGTTTAATACACAGGGTAATTACATAATACAATTAAATGCAAAAAATGCAGTGGGTTGCAGCGGCACCAAATTGCGTTCCATTGCCGTGTCCGCACCACCACAACCTAAATTTACTTTTTCACCTCAAAATGGATTGCCTCCATTGTGTGTAACATACACAAACCAATCTCCCGTTAATGGTAATTATATATGGGACTATGGGGATGGTGGTTCTTTAATAGAAGGATTTAACCCACCACAGCATTGTTATAATACTATAGGAACATATCCAATTAAGTTGATTGCAACAGATTTCAGAGGTTGCACAGAATCTCTGATAAAATATATTTTAGTAGATAAGGCAAATCTTGATGCCGTAATGACTTCCGTAACAATCATTCCAAACGGTGAATTTTATAAGATTCAAGTGAGCATAAAAAACAATAGCAATATTGAAATAACCGCTCTTGGACTAAGTTTACAATTGGGTGGAGGTTCCGTTATTCGAGAAAACTGGTCAGGCAGTTTGTTGCCGGGACAAACTACTGTGTATATTTTTACCGGTGAAATTAAACCGGGTGAGAACAGACAGATTCCCGTTGTCTGCGCAACAATTGACAATGTAAATAACAATGCTGCAGAAGACAGAACAGATAACAATACAGCTTGTAAAGAACTTAGCGTAGGTAGTTTTGATATTTTAAATATTTATCCGAATCCTGCATTAGATAACATTAATTTTGGTATCATGTTGCCAAAAGAGGGTAAGGTCAATATCCGCTTCATAGATGTGCTGGGGCAACAAATGTACAGCAAGGATTTTGACGGTGCCAAGGGATACAACAGTTTCAATATGTCAACGGTGTTACTGAATGCCGCAGTTTATGTAGCTGAAGTATCTTTTGACGGAGAAATTGTCAGAAAGAAATTTATGAGAAAAGACAGGAAGTAACTTGTTGTCATCCTGTCCCGAATTTATTTCGGGATTGTTTCAGTATTCGTTACTTATTTCTTATTCGCTCAACAATATCAACGGAAGGCTTTACATCATGAATGGTAAAGCCTTTTCCGTTTAAGATTTCCCGGTATGATGCAGTATGTAAATCAGCAAACCCTTCTGTAAATTCATAGGTTTTACCATCAATGGTAATTTGCCGTTTGGGGGATAAGGAACTGTCTATACTTAAATTCCAGTGCACATTAGCTTTTTCCAATTGTAATATTCCGGCACTTTCAGTGTCATTATTTTTATCAATGGAAATTTCTTTTATGTCACCAAATAACCAGCTTACCAGGTCGAATAAATGAATACCGATATTGGTAGCAATGCCGCCTGATTTTTTTACATTCCCTTTCCAGCTGGCATGATACCATTTTCCGCGCGGTGTAAAATATTCTACAGATACTTCGTGCTTTTCAATTGCGGATGCTTCTATTTCTTTCTTTACATCCAGCAACATTGGATGAAGGCGCAATTGCAAAATCGTATAAATATGTTTATTGGTGTATGACTCTGCATCCAGTAAGTTTTGGAGGCTCTCAATGCTTAAAGCCAATGGTTTCTCACAGATTACATCGGCATTTAATTTTAAGCCGGCATAGCAATGTTCTTCGTGTAAATGATTGGGTGAGCAAACTACCAGATAATCCACCGGACATTTATCCATCAGAAAATCATAGAAAGCAAATTCGTCTGTAAAAAATTCGCAATCCGGGAAAAAACTATCTAATACACCAACGGTATCTGATACATCATAAGCAGCCACTAAATTTCCACCCACTTCTTTAATCGCTTTTAAATGACGTGGTGCAATATAACCTGCGGCTCCTATCAATGCGAATTGTTTTTGCATAGTGTTCTTGTAGAATTATAAGATTACCACGGAATCGTTTTCCAGTTTATATTTTTCCTGTGAGATAGAGCAAACGGCAACATCATTTTCAAAATTCAGTTTTTGGCCGGCTTTGCCCATCCAACCATCTTGTCTGGCAGGATTTCCCTTCATCAGCGCATATGGTTTTACATTTTTTGTAATCACACAACCCGCACCGATAAAGGCATACTCGCCAATCGTAACCCCGCACACAATCGTTGAGTTGGCGCCAATCGTGGCTCCTTTTTTCACCAGCGTTTTTTTGTACTCATTTTTTCGTTCAATAAAACTGCGTGGATTAATAACATTTGTAAAAACAGCTGATGGTCCGATAAACACATCGTCTTCAACAATCAAGCCTTCATACAAAGAAACATTATTCTGCACTTTCACATTGTTTCCGAGGATTACATTATTCGCTACAAAAACATTTTGCCCCAGAATACAGTTTTCACCAATAGTTGCCTGCATTACATGGCTGAAATGCCATATTTTACTATTGTTTCCGATAGCAGCACCATCATCAATAATGGCGGTTTCGTGTTTGTAATAGTTACTCATATAGTTTTGCAGAATTCCTCTATGCAGTCACAAATATACGATAATTGAGATTCGGAAATTTCAGGATAAACGGGAATAGATAAGGAAGAGGCACACAATGCTTCTGAGTTCTGAAGTTGTATGTTTTGTAAATACGCTTTCTGCTGATAAGCAACCATTGGATAATTAACGACGGTGTCAATTTTATGTTGTTTTAAGAAATCCGCCAAAGCATCTCTTTTGCCATCTTTTACTTTTATGGTAAAAAGATGGAAGATGTGATTCTCGCTTATCTCCGGCAATACGATGTTTTCAATAGCTGTTAACCTGTCAAGATAATAAGTCGCATTTTTTCTTCTTTTTAAATTATATTCATCAAGATGCTTCAATTTTACATCTAATATAGCAGCCTGTATCGTATCTAACCTGGAATTTATGCCCACCACATCATGTATATATTTTTTAGACTGCCCGTGAGATGCAATTTTTCTGATTTTATTTGCCAGTGCATCATCATTACATAAAACAGCGCCGGCATCGCCGAATGCACCTAAGTTTTTTGTGGGATAAAATGAAGTGGTAGTGATACTGTCTCTTTCGATGTTTTTTTCTGCACCTAATGACTGGGAATTATCTTCAATCAAAACCACACCTTTCTCTTTACAAAACTGATAAATGGCATCCGTGTCTTTACAAGGCTGGCCAAAAAGATGAACAATGATGACCGCTTTCACGTCTTCAGTAAAGACCGCTTTGATATGCTCGAGTGTAACATTAAAATCTTTTTCATCCACATCACAAAAAACAACATCATAACCCAGAAAACAGGCCATCTCAATCGGGGCAATATAGGTGAAGGCTGGAATGATAATTTTACTACCTTTTGGAAGGTCTGATGCCATTATTGCCAGTTTCAGTGCATCTGTTCCATTTCCGCATCCAATCACGTTTTTAATGCCTGTATAATCAGCTAAGTGGCGTTCAAAAATTGCTACCTGCTTGCCATTAATATATGCTCCCCCTAAAATACATTGCTGAATAACAGCATCAATTTCCGGTTTAACAGACAAGTACTGGTTTTTTAAATCAACCATTGCAATCGCATCCATACCCAATAATACAAAAATTTCTTTTATTTTAGTCGGGCAATTCATCCATGAACAAGAAAAAAATCTTATTCCTTTCCCCATATCCATTTGGAAAAGCACCCAGCCAGCGACTAAAATTCGAGCAGTATTATCCGTATTTTGAAGAAGCAGGTTTTGAACTGGAAACCAGTTCGTTTATAGATGAAGCATTCTGGAAAGTGATTTACCAGCCGGGAAATTTATTGGGCAAAATATCAGGCACGTTGCGTGGTTACCTGCGCCGTTTTTTCGATGTATTGCGATTGCGTCAGTATGATATCGTTTACATTCATCTTTGGGTAACGCCACTGGGGCCTCCGTTTTTTGAATGGCTGATAAAAAAACTGGCAAAGAAAATCGTTTACGATATCGACGATATGATTTATCTGAATAATTCATCCGCGAGATTTATAGATAAAATAAAAGGGCGCAATAAGCCGATTAGTTTAATGAAGAGTGCGGACGCGGTGATTGTCTGTTCTCCGTTTCTGCAAAAATTTGTACAGCAGTATAACCAAAACGTAACAACGATTTTGGCCACTTACAATACTGAAACAACGCAACCCAAACAACATCAGAACAAAGAGATTACCACCATCGGCTGGACAGGAACTCATTCTACCTTAAAATATTTATCTATTGTGGCTGATGCTCTGGTAGAATTAAGTAAAACCAGAAACATAGAATTTCTGGTGATTTGCAATGCGCCTTACCATCACGAAGGAATTACCGTAAGAAATATTACATGGTCCGCGGCCAATGAAACCGCCGATTTGAAACAGATAGATATCGGATTATATCCGCTGGAAAAAGAAGAATGGGTGCTGGGGAAAAGCGGTAACAAAGCATTAGCGTATATGAATTTGGGCATACCATGTATCGCAACAGACTTCGGTACTAATTCTTTAGTCATTAAAGAAGGAGAAGACGGTTTTCTGGTAGATAATACGAAAGAGGCATGGTATGAACGATTGGTTTATTTAGTGGACCATACAGAAGAGCGGGCGCGCATCGGTAAAAATGCACGGCAAGCTGTGGTAGATAAATTCTCCGTAGAGGCGAATAAGAATACGTATTTGAGCGTATTGAGTAGTTTGTCTTCGTAACGTAATAGATAGCTACAACTTATTCAACGCATCCACATACGCTTTAGCGGTAGCATAAATCACATCTGTATCATTGCCAAAGCCATAGTAAAATACTCCATCTTTAGAAACCTGAATATGCACTTTTCCGGTATCATCACTGCCGCCGGTGATGGCTTGTACCAGATATTCTTCCAGACGAACCGGCTCTTTCACAATTTTATCAATGGCTTTTAAAGTGGCATCTACCGGACCGCAGCCATCTGCAATTTCTACCACACGAACACCGTTCTTTATTAATGCAACGGTTGCGGATGCCTGATGACGTTTGCCGCAATGCACTTCCAAATAGTCAATTTCGTAAATTTTTCCTTCACGGCTTTGCCCCATCATTTCCAGTAAATCTTCATCGTAGATTTCTTTTTTCTGATCGGCAACATCCAGGAATTTTTTATACGTTTCGTCCAGTTGCGCCTGATCCATTTCAAATCCTATTTTTTCGAGTCGGTGTTTCAGTGCCGCACGACCGCTTCTGGCGGTTAATACGATTAATGATTCAGGTACACCCACATCGTGCGGGTCAATGATTTCGTAGTTTTCTCTGTTCTTCAATACACCATCCTGGTGAATACCGGAAGAATGCGAGAAGGCATTACGTCCTACAATCGCTTTATTCGGCTGCACCGGCATACGCATCAAGCGTGTAATTAAACGCGAAGTCGGGTATATTTTTTTGATGTTGATATCACATTGTAAATGTAGATTTGCTTCATGCGATTTTAAAATCATCGCCACTTCTTCCAGCGACGTATTTCCTGCACGTTCGCCGATTCCGTTCATCGTCACTTCCACTTGTCGTGCACCATTTTGTAAAGCTGCCATAGAGTTCGCCGTTGCCATGCCTAAATCATTATGGCAATGCGCGGATAAAATCGCTTTGTCAATATTCGGAACATTGTTCATTAAGTAAGCGATTTTTGCACCGTACTGTTCCGGCAAACAATAACCTGTTGTGTCTGGGATATTCACCACAGTAGCTCCGGCAGCAATTACGGTTTCCACCATTTTTGCTAAAAATTCCAGGTCTGCACGACCGGCATCTTCACAGAAAAATTCTACATCATCTACATAGTTGCGGGCATATTTGGTGGCCCATGCTGCTTTCTCTAAAATATTCTCACGGGTGGTTTTTAATTTATTTTTGATATGGATATCGGAAGAACCGATGCCGGTGTGAATACGACCGCGTTTGGCAAACTTCAAGGCTTCCGCCGCACAGTCAATATCCGCTGCTACGGCACGGGTAAGTGCGCAGATGGTGGGTCCTGAAATATTTTTTGAAATCTCCACCACCGATTTAAAATCTACCGGTGAGGAAATAGGAAATCCGGCTTCCAGTACGTCCACACCCAGCGCTTCCAGCGCTAAAGCTACCTCAATTTTTTCTACAGTATTTAATTGGCAGCCCGGCACTTGCTCGCCGTCTCTTAGTGTGGTGTCGAAAATAAAAACCTTGTTGTTCATTTTAGATGTTGGTTGACAGTTTATCGTTCACTGTTTGTGTGAAACAATTGACTGTAATAATTGAAATGATGAATCAATTAAAATTACAAAAAGAATGCATGCATTGCATTAGCGGGAAGTTAAGAATTGTTTAAATGAATGAATAAAAATTATATCACAGAGTTGCACAAAGAGGAAAGAGAAGTTTCTAATTATTGGTGTCCTCACCAACCATCTTATTTCGGTTGGTGAGGACACCAACCGATAGGAGATAATGCAGATACTGTTTATGATGTGTTCTACAGAAAATGCTTACTTCACATGTAACACAAAATGTTCCATCAGCACGACTTGTAATTCTCCCACTAAGAAACCTAAGACCGCACCCACCGTAATCAAAATCCATTCATCTTGTTTGAAGGCAGGACGTAAAACACCTTCAAATTCAGCTGGCGTTAATTCCTGCATTTTTGTGACCAGCGTATTTTTGATGTCCATCGCGTCTTCGGCATATTTTTCTATATGTTTCAACGCGGTTGGCAATTGTTTCACCATGTTGCCGGTAATCGCCGTCTTCATGGCTTTGTATTTATCAGAACCTACGGCAAACACCACAATTGGTTTCATCACGCCGGCCTGTTCGTCCACCATTTGCTGCACATTTTTCTGAATCATGTTGAACAGATTATCCGATAATTTTCCGGTTAAGATGGATTCAATCATGTTGGCCGGTGTCAATACTTCTTTTGCAATCAACTCCCCATATTTTGAGGCTACTTCTTTCTGGCGCTTGAAAAATAAACCCTGCCATTTAAAAATGCCGAAGAATGTTTTCTCTTCCTGCGGCGCGAAAATCATTTTTAAGGCCAGCCAGTCGGTGAACCAACCCGTAAATAAACCGAAGATGGGCATAATCAGGGGTTCCTGCGTCAGCATCCAAACAATCATCTGCACCAAACCAATTAAAAAGCCGAAATAGATACCGGAATTTCGGATGAACTGGAATTCTTTTTCACCGCTTTCCAGAAATATTTTATTGAGCAGTTTTTTGTCTTTGGTGAGGTTGGTCACCACCATATCTTTCAAATCAAATACATCGTTCAGGTTGTCTTTGGTTTGCTGCATCAGCTGGCGAACCATATCCGGCGATTGCTGTTGTATCTGTTTAATCAGTAATTTTTTTACATTTTCCGGAATGCTTTCCCACAAGCCCGGCTGGTAGTGGCTCATCACATCGTGTGTGATTTTTTCCACGATGGGCAGCATCGGTTTTTCCAATTCCTGCGCAATACGGTTCGGGTCTAAGCGCGCAAAAATCTCTTCCGGTTTTATCAGTCTGGAGGTTAGGGTATCACAGGCAATGGTACTCATGATGGCGGCTTTGCGCGGAATGATGCCCTGCCAGCCTAAAAATGGTTTGATGCCAAAAAATTCCAGCGGCTCAAACATCATTTTAATGGCAACGATTTTAGTGGCGTAGCCAATAATAGATGCGATGATGGGCATGGACAAATAAAGCCACCAGTGCTCCTTAAAATCCGCTATCGTAATCATTTTGAATAAAAATATCATGTCCTGTGTGATTGAAATACGAATATCGAAATTTTAAATCTTAAAAAAGAATTTTGTTAGAAATGAAGAAGGAATGGTTGTTTTATTGAATTTTATTATATAATTTTAAGTATGCGTTCTAAATATATTTTTCTAACCGTGTGTTATGTATTATTCTCTGTTATGTTATTTGGGAAGAACGAAGCAGTAATTACACTTCACTTAAGCAATTTGCCAAAAAACATAAACAGTTCTGTCTATATATCTATGGACAGTTCCGTTTATTATGTTGATTCCGTTGGTTTGCCTGTAGCAGTAATAAAACTGGATGTTGACAATCCTTTTCCTGTAATGATAATCGCAAATAATGTGTTGCCCTCCAATAAAGTATTTTGGGTGCATGAAGGTGCTTATGAAGTATTTTATGATATGAAAACGTACAGTATCCGGTTTGGAAATTCTCCACTGAATGAAGAGTTTGTCACAACGAAAGGCATCCGTGACAGTATAAATTATCTTGCAAAAGAAAATCAGATTAGGTTATGGCAAAATATGGATGATGTATACAGGAAAAAAGATACTACGGCAAAAGTAAAACTGGATGTAACCTATAAATTTTATAAAGACAATGAAAAACAAATTAATCAACTTGATAGTACAGCAACGGAAGCATTATATCAATATTATATCCAACATCCAACTTCCTTTTTAGCGTTGGATTTTATAAACAATAATCTTGATCTCGCAACTATAAAAAAAGACAGGTTACAGGTATTGTTTTCAAAACTGGATGCACAAGTAAAGAAATATCCCTTATATGTAAGTTGCAAAGAACGCTTAAATAAGCTTCCTGATAATTCTGTTAAGCCAAAAGTCAAACTCACGATTTCAGAGGCTGAATAAATCTCAGTTTCTGAAAATAAAAAATCCCGCCTGATTTTTAGTGCGGGATTTTTTGTTACTAAGTAAGATGGTATTAAGCCACCAATACTTTATCTTTTATTTTGGCTTCAATTTCATCTGCTAAGCCCGGGTTATCCAGCAATAACTGTTTCACCTGATCGCGGCCCTGCCCGATTTTCTGACCTTCATAGCTGTACCATGCACCGCTTTTTTGCAGAATACCTAAGTCAGCACCCATGTCTACGATTTCACCTTCTTTGGAAATTCCTTTACCGAACATGATGTCAAACTCTGCAACTTTAAATGGTGGTGCTAATTTATTTTTCACCACTTTTACTTTGGTCTGGTTGCCTATCACGTTGTTTTCCTTGTCTTTGATTTGTCCGGCACGGCGGATATCCAGGCGGATGGAAGCATAGAATTTTAATGCATTACCACCGGTAGTCGTTTCCGGAGAACCGAACATTACGCCGATTTTATCACGCAACTGGTTGATGAAAATACAGCTGCAAGATGTTTTGCTGATAGCACCGGTCAGTTTACGCATCGCCTGACTCATCAAACGTGCATGCAAACCCATTTTGCTGTCGCCCATTTCACCTTCAATCTCGCTGCGCGGTACCAATGCCGCAACTGAATCCACTACCACTAAATCTACAGCGGCAGAGCGGATGAGTTGTTCTGCGATATCCAAACCTTGCTCACCATCATCCGGCTGGCAGATGTACAGGTTGTCAGTATCCACGCCTAAGGCTTCCGCATATTTCTTGTCAAACGCGTGCTCCGCATCAATAATGGCGCAGATGCCGCCTTTTTTCTGTGTTTGCGCAATGGCATGAATCGCCAGGGTTGTTTTACCGGAAGATTCCGGGCCGTAAATTTCGATGATTCTTCCTTTCGGAATACCACCAATCCCTAAGGCTAAATCTAATCCAAGCGAGCCGGAAGAAATTACTTCTGACTGCACGATGCTGTTATCGCCCAATTTCATTACGGTGCCTTTACCGTATTGTTTGTCTAATTTTTCTAAGGTTAGCAGGAGTGCTTTCGCTCTTTCGTCTTTCGGTTCTTTGCTTACTTCTTTTACTTCTTTGCTCATAATAATGCTGATTTTCGATTAACAAATTTATACTATTAAGATACCGAAACGAAGCAAATTCCATAAATTCTGTCTAAAAAAATATGCACAGCGATTTTAAATGGCATATCTGAGTGATAAATAGCTACTTAGAATCAGCTAAATCAATATAAAGTCGTCAGGGATATTAATTTAAATTGTATGTTTTGCAGATTCTGTTGTAATTTTGTAAGAACAGACAGGTTAAAATGTTATTTAATATGTTGAGTGAATCAAGAATTGTATTTTTGCAACGAATTTTGTTAAAAGTACAACTTATTATCAGGGAGAAATAACAGTTGTGCCTTTATTGCCGCTAACATTTTTTTTAAATTTACGAGTTGTAATCAATGCTGTAGCAATTCTATGGAAATATTGAATTGTATGCAGTTACACAAAACAGGATAGTTTTAGAAATGAAAAAAAGAATAACCAATTTATATGTACTGATACACGCGCTGGGTGATATATTCATCCTGAATGCTGCATACATAATTGGTCATATTTTCAGCTGGAATTACCGTTTAATGTTTGACACCAAATATCTACAGCTTTGGATATACTTAAACGTCATTTATCTGTTTGCCGCACAGCTTTCAGGTACTTTTGATATGTACAGAAACACTCGTTTCTTTACATTGTTATCTGCATTATTACGCTTGTTTTTCTTTGAAATTTTATTATCCTTTTCTTACATCGTTGTTTTCAAAGATTTCAACCAAACGTTCAAGTTGTCGAGAGAGGTGCTGATGATAACGTACATTACGGCTTTTGTCTTCACCATCATTTGGCGTTTTGGTTTTATTAAAATAGTGCGTATTTACAGGGCGCGCGGCTTCAACAACCGGAAAGTAATGATTATTGGTGCCGGCGATACGGCGCAGGAATTCAGAAGCATGCTGGAACATAAAATTGAGTATGGTTATCAGTTTTTAGGGTTTTATGATGATGACCCGAAAAAATACAATGCGGATACACAAAAACATATTTTAGGAACGGTAGAAGATGCCAAAAAATATGCCATCGAACATCAGATTGATGAATTGTTTTGTGCATTGCCTTATCAGGAAGAAGACAGAATTAAAGAACTGATTCAGTTTGGAGACGAAAACCTGATTCGTGTAAAAATTGTTCCCGATTTAACGCGCTTTCTTACACATCATTTAAATAAAGTGGAGATAGATTATTACGGACAAATTCCCGTAATGACATTGCGAAACGAACCGCTGGAGAATGTGGTGAACCGTTTTGTAAAACGACTGTTCGATATAGGTTTTTCCGTATTGGTATTCCTGTTTGTCTTATGGTGGTTTATTCCTTTAATTGCCTTAATTATAAAACTCACCTCAAAAGGACCGGTGTTTTTCATTCAGGAACGTTCCGGAATCAAAAATAAATCGTTTCGAGTTATTAAATTCCGAACGATGTATATTAACAGCGACGCGCATTACAAACAGGCCACCAGAGATGACCAGCGCATTACACCGATTGGGAAATTGCTCCGCAGAACCAATCTGGACGAGATGCCGCAATTCATCAATGTATTGCTCGGTCAGATGTCTGTAATCGGTCCGCGGCCACATATGTTGAAGCATACAGAAGAATATTCCAAAATTATTGATAAATTTATGGTTCGGCATTTAGTGAAACCAGGCATCACCGGATGGGCGCAGGTAAACGGTTACCGCGGCGAAACCAAAGATGTAAATGATATGGAAGGAAGAGTGCGAGCAGATGTGTGGTATATCGAAAACTGGAGTTTCGGACTGGATGTCAAAATTATTGTAATGACTATTATCAATATGATTCGAGGTGAAGAAAATGCATTCTAACAAATACTTACTCTTACTGCTGCTGTTATCTTATTCTGTTCTTGCAAACGCACAACAAGAAAATTTACCACTCAACAGAAACATGATGCTCAACTACGAGAAATCGTTAAACGGTTGGGATAAAGCATCTTTTCATTCTGCCTTAAAACCATATGTTGCGGCAGAAGTCTATAAATTTGTATATCCGGATACGGTGCAGCATTTTGAGCGCGTACCGCATACCAACTGGTTCAGTAAGTTTGTAAATGTATTCGGATTTGAAAATTTGCTGGAATTTGACGAGCAAGGATATGTAAAACATTACGGAAAAATTCTCGCAAAAGATTCTGTCTTTTATGAGGACAATATTTACGACAAAGGGTATAACAAAAGAAAAGTATATGTTACCATCAATCCGATTTTGAATATCGGATTTGGCTACGATTTAGCCGCCAAAAAGTTCCTGAGCTATAACTTAAAAGGACTGGAATTGCGTGCGGATATCGGACAAAAAGTAACCATCTATACGTCTTTTTTAAATACCGTTGGAAAATTTCCAACGTATGTAAATATTTTCAATGCCCAGACAGGTGTTGTGCCGGGTGAGGGAAACATCAGAAACAGAGGCAAGGGCGGACTGGATTTTTCCAGTATCAATGCGTATATCTCGTATTCGCCGGTAAAACAGTTTAATATGCAGGTAGGAAACGGTAAACACTTTATCGGCGATGGCTATCGTTCTTTACTGTTATCCGATAATGCCTACACCTATCCGTATCTGCAGTTTACGACAAACGTATGGCGAATTAAATACACCACGATTTATGCAGAGTTGATTGATAATATCAAAAACTTCAACGATTTCGGTCAGGGCTTTCCGCGAAAACTCGCCAATTTTAATTATCTCAGCATAGATGCAGCAAAATTTTTACAGCTTGGCGTTTTTGAAGGAATTACCTGGAGAAGAACGACCGAAAAAGGAAATAACTTCTTCGATTATAATTTCCTCAATCCACTGATTGGTGCGCGTGCTTTCCAGAAGAAACTGGATGCCAATACCACTAAAATCTATGGCTTAAATGTGAAAGTGACTTGCCCGAAATATGTGGTGTTGTATGGTCAGTTTATGATTAATAAATACGGAAAGAAAAACACATCCGACCGCAGAATGGGCTGGCAGGCAGGGGTGAAATACTTTGATGTGGGCGGTGTGAAAAACCTGAATTTCCAGGCAGAATACAACAGCGTACGCCCATACACCTATCAGGGAGAAGATACCGGCATTGGCTATTCCCATTACAACCAGTCGCTTGGACACCCGATGGGAGCCAACTTCAATGAGTTGCTCGTGATGGTTAACTATCAGTACAAACGATTCTATACCTCTTATAAAATGTCGTTTACGCAATCTGCAGCAGATTCAGCTATAAACCAGAATTATGGCAATAATATCCTGGATTTTGCGTCGTTTCCGTCCAATACCACCAATGTGAAAATCCAAAACGGATTTCCATATAAAGTAGTGGATAATGATATACGGGTTGGTTATATCATCAACCCTAAAATAAATATGGTGATAGAAGGAAAACTGCAGTTCAGGAAGTATACCACAGATTTGTCGACCGCCAAAACACTGAAGAGTAATTCGTTTATGGTGACCTTTGCCACTAGTATATTCAACAGATACTACGATTTACCCATCATATTTTAATTAATAAAGGTTAATTCACACTTTCAACCAATAATAATCTTATTTTTGCATTTCTTTCCGTTTTGAGTTTCGGAATCCGGAGTCAAAACTATTTTTAATGAGAAAATTGATTTATGCGTAAGATTGTTTTAAGTTTTTTAATTGCGGTTTGTTCTTTTACAGTTGCTTTTGGTCAGGATTCCATAGCGCCACCAACAGCCGTAACAACAGGTCCCAAAGGAATATCTGCTCAGGTAAAAAAGAGAATTACCTCTGCCAAAGACAGATTGGTGATTGATTTATGCATGATGAATGCCATCGTTAAAAAGGACGGCGGCGTTACCGTTCCGAACGATTTTAAATTAGGCGGCTTCAACAGAGGTATCAATGTATACTTTATGTATGATGTGGTATTGGGTAAAAAAACAAAGCCTCAGCATTTCAGTATTGCACCGGGTATTGGTGTTGGTTCTGAAAACTACTATTTTAAAAACTATAAACTTAGCTGGCATTACGATTCATTAACCCGTTTTAAGCCGCTGGGTGATTCCATTACGTCTAAAAATTCTAAATTAAATATGACGTATATCGATATTCCGATTGAATTCAGATATCGTTCTACTCCTAATAAGAAAACCGGCATGAGCTGGAAAATAGCAGTTGGTTTCAAATTTGGCTTCCTCGTAGGCAGCAAATGGAAATACAAAGGCGAAGATCCGAACAAAGGCACCGGCGGAGAAAATGTGACCATCAAAGATATTAAAGTGGCAAACATGAGCAAATTCCGCTACGGACCAACTATCCGTGGTGGATACGGACCGGTAAGTTTATTCGCATACTATTCAATTGGCAGTGCCTTTACAACAAAAGGACCAAAAATGAATCCGATTGTATTTGGTATCTCCATCAATGGTTTATAAGTAGATTCAGGATTAATAGAATCAAGAATCAAGACAAAAAAGTCTTTTAATCTAATTTCTAAAAATCTATCAATCTTTCATTATGTCCAATCCGTTTAAAAACATACAGGGAGAAACAGCCTGGAAAGCACCTTCCAATATTGCACTTGTAAAATACTGGGGAAAATACGGCAATCAATTGCCGAGAAACGCATCCATCAGTTTTACCTTGAACAATGCTTTTACCGAAACATCCGTAAAATATACCGCCAAAACGGATGGTAGCAAGAATATCGATTTGAAATTCCTGTTTGAAGGACAGGAGAATCCAAAATTTGCAGAGAAGATTCAGAAATTTCTGGAAAGCATCATTCCGCATTTTCCGTTTCTGCCGCATTTTTCCCTGGAAATCAATTCTTCTAATTCCTTTCCGCATTCTACCGGCATTGCCAGCTCCGCTTCGTCAATGGCGGCACTGGCCTTGTGTCTAACCGATATAGAAAATACGCTGGATGGAGGGCTCTTTCCTTCCGCCTTTTTTGAAAAAGCTAGCATGATTGCGAGACTGGGATCCGGCAGTGCCTGTCGTTCCGTATTCCCGTATCTGTCGGTTTGGGGCAAGCACGCCAATATTGCATTCTCGAGCAATGAACACGGCATTCCGTTCCACGATACGGTACATCCGGTGTTCAAGACCTTTAAAGATGCCATTCTAATCGTTTCTTCCGATGAAAAATCGGTTTCCAGCCGGGCCGGACATGCGCTGATGGACGGCAACCCGTTTTCAGAAAGCCGCTACCAGCAAGCCGAAACGCATCTTACGGACCTCGTAGGGTACCTGAAAGACGGAAATCTCGATAAATTTGGAGAAATAGTTGAAAATGAGGCGCTTACATTACATGCACTGATGATGTGTTCAACGCCGTCGTACATGCTGATGTTACCTAATACGCTGAAAATTATTGATTTAATAAAAAACTACCGAAGCGAAAAAGGTGTACCTTTGTACTTCACGTTGGATGCCGGACCAAACGTACACTTGTTGTACCCGGAGGAAAATGCAGCGGAGGTGGAAACATTTATACGTGAATCGTTGTTAATGTATTGTGAGCAGGGCAAAGTAATTTATGATCAGGTCGGAAAAGGACCGGTGAAAATAAAATGAAAAACGAACAGTCATTCAATTCCAAGATTCTTCTTTTCGGAGAGTACAGCATTATTCAGGACTCTATGGGACTGACCTTGCCGTATAATGAGTTTAACGGAAAGCTGACCTTCGATGCTAATGAGATGAACGAGCAATTCGTTTCCGAATCCAATGAGCATCTCGTAGAATTCGCACAATACATTCAAAATTTACTCGACACTAAAAAACTGAATATCGATTTTGATATCGAGGCATTTAAAAAGGATGTGGCGAATGGCATGTATTTCCAGTCCTCCATTCCGCAGGGGTTTGGCGTGGGAAGCAGCGGGGCACTAGTGGCGGCTGTATATGGAAAATATACCAACAATAAAATCACCATAGACGATGCGCCAAATAAGGAAACGATTTTAGAATTGAAATCTATTTTGGCCAAAATGGAATCTCATTTCCATGGCAGCAGTTCCGGTGTAGATCCTTTAATTTGTTATCTGAATTTACCATTACTGATCAACGGCAAGAATGGCGTGGAACCGGTAAAAGTGGAAATGAATAACCTTGGAAAAGGTGCAATTTTCTTAATTGATACCGGCATCAGCAGAAGTACAGAACCCTTGGTGAAATACTATATGCAGCGCATGGAAGAACCTACATTCCGTGAGTTCGTGGACAAGCAATTGAAACCATTTGCCAACAACTGCATTCAGGCATTTTTAGACGGCGATAAGGAAACCTTGTTTGCCTACATGAAACTACTTTCTAAATTCCAGTTTGAGCATTTCAAACCGATGATACCGAAGCTGTTTAACAAGATGTGGAAACGCGGACTGGACAGCGGCGAATACTACTTAAAACTCTGTGGTGCAGGTGGCGGCGGCTTTATCTTAGGCTTTACCAAAAACTACGAGCTCACCAAAAAACAACTCAAAGGACAGAATCTGGAGTTGTTGTGTAATATATAATTTTCTTAAAACTTCCACGTTCCACCAGCGCCCATTTCCACCATTTGTGCGGTGGCGCCATGTGCTTTTACATTGCCTAAAATCATCATCTGCGAACGTTTCTTTTTACCCATTTCCGGCAAATAACAAACTCCACCAATCTTAAAAAATATAGGCAACGGCAGGCGATAGGTGTGGAACAAATAAGCACCCAATTCCAGGTGCATCGCCACTCGGCCAATCAGAATTTCATCACTGATGCTGACGCTTAAATTCGTTGCAGCTTTTTTCAGTAGTTTATTTTGTACCTCAAATGTGTTTACATATATAAACGGCTCTCCGAAATTAAATTCCAGGTTCGCAGCCGCACTCAGTTTGTTGGTTATATTCAGGTAGCGCGAGTAGCCGATGCTGGTGTTCTGCGCCATATAGGTCTTTTCCGGAATCAGGTTGTTTTGTACATCCAGAAAACCAACAGTCGCCTTTGCAAAAATTTCATTTTTTAAGACAGGTTTTTTGCTGAATGAATCCTGATTCATCACCAATTTGTATTTTTCAATAGCAGGATAATATACGATGCCGATGGTACCCGTTAAGGTGTTGATGCCGAGATTAGGCAGTTTTACCGCACCGTCCGAATAATGGTTGTAAGTAAATGCAGTGACCAGACGAACCGGTTTTGCTATCTTCCACTCGAAGCCAAAACGCAGCTGCACATAAGCGTTCATATTCGAGCCAATCGCATTATGGATTTCATTTTCGCCTTTAATGAATTTTTTAGTCGCATAGGCTAATCCTATTCCCATTTTCAGATTAAAATCCATGACTTTGGTACGCACCAGTGCATATTTCCAGTACACGTATGCAGCAAAGGCATTTCCTATCGTATCTCTGTCGTGATGAATCACAAAAAACACCCCGCCGCCGATTTCAGGGTAATGCAATTTCTTTTGCCAGGGCTTGCTGCCATCTGTTTGTTTAAATACATTGATTTCTCCGCAATAACTCGGCCCGTTGATGGTTGGACGAAAGTTGGTGGTATGTTTCCATACCTTTCCGATTTGCAGCTGTGCATCAAAACCTAATTTTGATGGATAAGAATAGACAGGATGGTATTTTGCAAAAGCACAGCAAGCATAACAACAGATAATAAATACGAATAGCTTTCTTATACAAGCAATTTTAAGAATTAGAAACCGGTTCTTTTTTCAGCGTCAAAGATAAAAAGATCAAACCACAAATTGCAGATACTGTAGAGCCGATAATAATGGCTAGTCTGGCAATATTGGCATTCTCAGGATGGTCGAATGAAAGTGCGGTAAAAAATAGAGACATGGTGAAGCCAATACCTGCCAGCATTGCCACACCGGCAATATGCTTGAATAAAATATCCTGTGGTAATTCGCATATTTTTGTTTTAATGCTTATAAAAACCAGCGAAGAGATACCCAGTGTTTTACCAACAAACAACGCAAGAATAATCCCGAATCCTAAATCAGAAAAAACATTCGGAATGCTTTCTGCAGATAAGGCAATAGTGGTGTTTGCCAAAGCGAAAACCGGAAGAATAAGATAGTTTACCGGCTTATGTAAAAGATGTTCGTATTGCTCTACTTTGCTGATGGGAATGAACAGCGCGGAAAGAACACCCGCAATGGTGGCATGTACGCCCGATTTGTAAACGAAATACCACAAAAGCAAAATAGGAATGAAGTAAAAAATAAAACGGGATACCTTGAATTTATTCAACAGAAATAATATAGCAAGTACGGCAAGGGAAAGCAATAAATAGTACGGGTGAATTTCGTTGGTATAAAAAACAGCGATGATTAAAATGCCACCCAAATCGTCGATGATGGCTAATGCGGTTAAAAATACTTTCAGCGATAAAGGCACGCGGCTGCCCAAGAGCGATAAAACGCCTAAAGAAAAGGCGATATCGGTGGCCGTGGGGATTGCCCAGCCGTGCAGGTTCTCCGTGCCGGCATTAAAGGCAAAAAAGATAAGTGCAGGAAATAACATACCGCCAAGCGCAGCAAACAGAGGAAGTAATACTTTTTTAAAAGAAGATAATTCTCCAATGACCAGCTCGCGTTTTATTTCTAATCCTACCAGAAAAAAGAAGACGGCCATTAGCAAATCATTCACCCAGTGTTCCAGATGCATGGAGATGAAATTGTTTCCGATTTCCTTATGCCAGAAGTGAAGATAAGTTTCTCCGAAAGAACTGTTTG
The DNA here is from genome assembly GCA_016721245.1 of Sphingobacteriales bacterium. Classification (GTDB taxonomy): domain Bacteria; phylum Bacteroidota; class Bacteroidia; order Chitinophagales; family JADIYW01; genus JADJSS01. Next base: position 346,290 of record JADKIQ010000005.1, on the reverse strand, counting down.
TTATCGTTATGGAAATAAGAGTTGCCAGAATCAACAACACACCTCCCAGCTTTCCGCTTTCGGAAAGTTCTTTGATAGGATGTATGATTGGCCGGATAATCGGCTGTATGAATCGTTTCGGCATGAATAATCTTTAAGAACAATCTCTGTAAAAATAAACTTACCGAAAGATAATCAGATTTGATGTAACAAGGTATGCAGTTCGGCTACATTATTGGCAATATAATCCGGTTTGGAATCTTCAATTTCTTTGCGTGTGCCAAAGCCATACGTAACACCTATACTTTTAATGCCGGTATATTTTGCCGCTTCAATATCAGAATGACGATCGCCAATCATAACCGTTTGGTTCAACTGTGAAATATTTTCATCTTCCAAAATGAGTTCAATCATTTTTTCTTTGGTAATGATGTTTTTATCTTCGTTGTAGTGTTGCAGTTGGTTAAAATAATGGCGGATGTTGAAGTGTTTCAGAATTTCATCTGCCATAGCACCTTTGTGTGTGGCCACATGTAATGTCTTTTGTTGCCGCGTTAGACTCTCAATTAAGTCCAGCATTCCCTCATACAATTCATTCTCAAAAGCACCGCCCAGCTGATTGTAATAAACCCTATAGGTAGCGATGGCTTCAGTCGCTTTTTCAGGTGTTTGTTGATATAAATCTTCAAACACCATGCGTAAGGGAGGCCCAATTAAACTGCGGAGTGTTGAGTCGTCAGGAGTAGGTAAGCCTAATGTCGGGAAGGTATATTTGTAACCATTTAAAATACCCGGTTCCGGATTGGAAATAGTACCGTCTAAATCGAAAATAAGGTGTTGCATAATGTATTTAAACACATAGAAACATAGGTTTTATTAATTACATCAAAGATGTAATTCTATGAATCCTGTGAATTTATCTGGTAAAAAAATAAAAAGAACAAAATTTTATATAAAAAAGGAAACATAGTTTTTAGCAAGCTAAAAAATCTATGAACCTATGTGTTTTTAATTGCCTAACAATTCTTTCACCAGTGAAGAAATACGGGCACCTTCCGCTTGTCCCGCCACTTTTTTAGAAACGGAACCTATTACTTTACCCATGTCTTTTATGGAGGTAGCGCCGGTTTCTGTGATGGTTGCCTGCACGATGTTTTTCAATTCGTCATCGCTCATTTGTTTTGGTAAATAAGAAGCAATAATATCCATTTCTTCTTTCTCGCGAATGGCTAATTCCGGACGGTTTTCTTTGGTGAAAATATCAAAAGATTCTTTGCGCTGATTGAACAGTTTTTGCAGTATTTTAATTTCCTGCTCTGTAGTGATTTCTCCTGTGGCTCCTTTTTCCGTTTTTGCAATTAAAAAAGCTGCTTTTATAGCTTTAATGGTACGCAATTTTACTTCATTTTTAGAAAGCATGGCGTCTTTCAATTCGTTGTTTATATTTTGATCTAATGACATAATAACTTAATTAAATAATTAATTGATGAAATAATTTAATAATGCAAAAATACGAAATTTGGCTGACAACTTACGACTACTCTACTTCACTTCTTCGTAATCAATCAATTCCGCATCGTTGAATTTCGGTTTAGAAGTCGCTTGCTGGTTTTGCTGATAGCCGTTGGCGTTGATGTTTGGTTTCGGAGGCGTTTGTGGTACTTTTTGCTGAGGCTTGTCTTCCGCAAAAAGCATCTTAATCACTTTGTACCCAAGAATAAAAAGGATAATGTATTTAAAAAAGCGAAACATGCTGCAAATTTAATAGTTTAACGTCAGTTTATAACGTTAAAAAACCGGAAAAAGTTTCATAGCCTTCCAGGCTTTTAAACCGTAAAGGCTATGAATGATCTTATATCAGCTCAAAACTTCTTTGTACGAAATTTGTCAGCGCTTCGCCTTTCAACATGTTTTGCGATAGTAAGGCTAAATCGTACAGTTGCTTGATATGCTTTTCCTGATGTGAAGTGTCTTCTTCCAGTAATTTGGCATTAATCGGATGATTGGTATTGATAACCAGGTTTAATTTTTCATCCATGCCGCCAAACATAAACGGCGAGCCGCCGCCCATTTTCTGCATTTCCATCATACGTCGCATAAACTCATTGCGGGTAATTACAATCGGCGCATCTGTTGGCGATAATGCTTTTAGTTCTATATCTGCTTTTGATTTTTCAATCGTAGTTTCAAACAACGTTTTTAGTTTTTCTTCCTGTTCTTTAGATAATACAGAAACCGCTTCTTCTTCTTTCGGAATTAAATTAGAAACGATATCAGCATCTACGCGCTTAAACTGCGTTTTCTCGTTTTTCATTTCCAGCTGCTGGATGAAATGATTGTCAATCATCGTATCCATCTTCACTATTTCGTATCCACGCTCTTTGCCTGCACAATATAACTGTGCTGCTCTTCCTCATCAGACGTGTATAGAACCACTAAATTGCCATCTTTATCTGTTTGATTCGCAGCGATTTTCTCTTTTAATTCCGCAAATGTATAGAATGCACTTTCTGTAGTTGGAAACAAAGCAAATCCGTTGCTTCTTTCATAAAATTTCTCATCGCTGATCATGCCATATTTCACAAACAAACCGATGTCGCTCCATTTCTCTTCGAACTGCTTTCTGTCGCTGTTGAAGATTTCCTGCAGCTTGTCGGAAACTTTTTTGGAAATATGCTGATTGATTTTCTTTACGTTGCCGTCGCTTTGTAAATACGAACGAGATACATTTAATGGAATATCTGGCGAGTCAATAACACCGTGTAATAAAGTCAAATATTCCGGTACAATTTCACCCACATTATCTGTTACAAAAACCTGATTGGAATACAATTGGATTTTATCTTTTTGTACTTCAAAATTCTTTTTCAGTTTCGGGAAATATAAAATACCGGTTAGGTTGAACGGATAATCTACATTCAAATGAATCCAGAACAAAGGTTCGTCAAAATTCATCGGATATAACTCTCGGTAGAAGTTTTTGTAATCCTCATCCGTTAAGCTGGTTGGCGTTTTCGTCCAGGCCGGTGCCGGGTTGTTGATGATTTCCGGTTCCTGCGGTTTTCCTTCTTTTTTATCTTCTTCGGATTGAAATTTTATACCAAACTGAATTGGAATCGGCAGGAATTTGCAATATTTATTTAATAAGCTTTTGATGCGATGATCCTCTAAAAATTCTCTGGAATCTTCGGCAATGTATAATACGATTTCAGAACCGCGTTGTGTTTTTTCGATTTCTTCCAACGTAAATTCGGTGGAGCCGTCGCAGCTCCATTTCACGGCCGGTTCGTCTTTGTAGGATTTGGTGTAAATCTCCACTTTTTCAGCCACCATAAAGGCGGAATAGAAACCCAAACCGAAGTTTCCGATGATGGCATTGGAATCGGTATTTTTCAACTTTTCTACAAATTCTCCGGCAGATGAAAAGGCAATCTGGTTGATGTATTTTTTCACTTCCTCTGCTGTCATGCCAAGCCCTTTGTCGGCAATGGTCAGTGTGTTTTTTTCTTTGTCAATCTTGATTTCAATGGTCAAATCACCCAAATCACCTTTGGCCTCCCCTAATTGCGCCAATCCTTTCAGTTTTTTGGTGGCATCCACTGCATTCGATACCAACTCACGCAAGAAGATTTCATGGTCTGAGTACAAGAATTTTTTAATAATCGGGAAGATGTTCTCGGTTTGTACATTAATTTTTCCTGTTTCCATTGACATAGATATTTAGATTTTTAGAAGTTAGATAATAAGATGAATAAGTCAAAAGTTATACCACTTGACATTTTCTGACAAGTTGGCATTTAGTTATATCACAGAGTTTCTCAGAGATTACACAGAGTTCAACATTTCCTGAATCTCTGTGAATTTCTTTGTGTAACTCTGTGATGCCAGAGTTACTTAGGATTCGTACTCCAAATGGTCGCTTCCGGAATGAAGCCAACATTTCGTAATTCCAGCATGGAAACCATTAAATGTGCCACATCCTGCGCTTCGAGTTTGGTCGGATTAAAATCGCGTCTTGCTCTGCCGGAGTTGGCAACAAAGTTGGTTTGCACTTCGCTAGGATGTACCATCATCACGCGGATATTGTAGGGGCGTAATTCTTCCCGCCAGCATTCCGTCATGCCGCGCAAAGCCCATTTGGAGGTCGAATAAGCCGTACCCATCTGATGTCCCTTCAGTGCAGAAGTGGAGGCCACATTGATGATGTTCCCGAGATTCTGTTGGATGAAGTATTTTGCACTCTCACGTCCGCAAAGCATGGCGCCCGTTACGTTTGTTTCCAGGATTGCCCTGAATTTCTCAGCATCCATGTTTTGCAACAATTCAAAATAACCAAATCCCGCATTGTTGATTAAGACATCCAAACCGTTCAGTTTTTTAACGGCACTTTTTACCATCTTAATCACTTCCGTTTCATTGGTCACATCGCAGACAAGGGCTATGGCGCCCGTTTCGTCTACAGCCTTTTTTAATGTCTTTTTATCACGTCCGCTTATGACAACTTGTGCACCTTTGGAGATTAAAAGTTTTGCCGTTGCCAAACCAATGCCGGAGCTTCCGCCGGTGATGAGTATTTTTGAACCTTTTAGCTTCATATGATTTTATTTAGTTTCCAGGTAATATTCTCTGCGGTTTCATTATCTCTTATAAAATTATTACAAATCAGGACTTTTTGTGATGGAATATTTGATTTGTCTGTAATCGCTATAATTGTTTTCACCATTTCTAAAGACAACAACTCTTTTGAAAAAGCGCCTACGGCTTCTGACATGTAACCTTTATTCTGGAAATGTGCCTGTGTGCTGTACCCAATTTCTACCTCGCCTGTTTCATTTGGTTTTGAATGGCATCCAATCTCACCAACTATTTCTTTTGCAGTATTTTCTATCAGAATAAAGAATGAATAAAAAATAGCACTTGTTTCTTCTTTTCTGAGATTAGGCAAAAAAACGTTTTCGGCAACTTCTTTAAAATGTGCATCAATTATTCTGTTGCTATCTGGTAACTGCAGATTCTTTTCCAGCAAATTATTACCAAGAAAATAAAGCTCTGCTTGTTCTAGCGTTAGTAACTGTAAGGTTAATCTGGGTGTTTCAATAATCATCTTATTCGCTTTTTCGTTCGCCAATCTGCTGACGCCACATCGCATAATACAAACCTTTTTCTTCTAATAAAGCTGCATGGTTGCCGGTCTCAATTATCTTTCCTTTTTCTAATACAAAAATTTTATCTGCATGCATGATAGTTGATAGTCGATGTGCAATCATCACGGTAATTTGTTGTTTGTTGGCAACAATTTTTCTGATGGTTTGTGTAATTTCATTTTCTGTGATAGAATCCAGTGCAGAAGTAGCTTCATCAAATACAATTATTTTCGGGCGACGTAATAATGCTCGAGCAATGGACAAGCGCTGTTTTTCGCCACCGGAAACTTTCATGCCACCTTCACCAATTACGGAATTAATTCCATTTTCACTTCGTGCTAATAAATTTTCGCAAGAAGCCTGCTGTAAAACTTCTAAAATTTCAGCATCTGTTGCAGTTGGATTGACGAATAATAAATTTTCTTTTATCGTGCCGGCAAATAGCTGTGTGTCTTGTGTAACAAAACCAATTTGTGCACGCAATTCATCAATGTCTATATTTTCAGAATCAATGTTGTTGTATAAAATCTTTCCATCCTGAGGTTTGTACAAGCCCACCAGCAATTTCACCAGGGTAGTTTTTCCGGAACCGGAAGGACCTACAAACGCGATGGTATCTCCTTTTTCTACACGAAATGAAATATCTTCCACAGCTTTTGATTTGGCGGTGCGGTGCTGAAACCCGACTTGTTCAAAACTTAAATGTTCGATGGAATGAAGGTTGAGCGCCACCTGTGGTTTTTGTTCAACCGGTCTTTGCATAAGTTTCTCAAAGTTATTCAGAGAAGCTTCTGCCTCACGGTAACTTAGAATGACGTTCCCCATTTCCTGCAAAGGATTAAAAATAAAAAAAGAATAAAACTGAAGTGTAATTAATTGGCCAGCTGTGAGGTGGTCATTAAAAATCAGGTACAAGATTATAAACATGATAACCTGTCGCAATGAGTTGACCAGCGTTCCCTGTATGAAAGCGATACTGCGTATTTTTTTTACTTTTTCCAGTTCTAAATGCAAGATTTTAATAGTCGTATCGTTTAGTCGGGTAACTTCCTGATTGGTTAAGCCCAAGCTTTTTATCAATTCAATATTGCGCAAACTTTCTGTGGTGGCACCTGCCAATACATTGGTTTGTTTGGTAATGGTAGCCTGCACCAGTTTTATTCTTTTAGATAAAATATTGATGGAAAAGCCTAGTAAGAAAGAAGAAATAAAATACATCAGAATCAGCCATGGATATACAAATGCGGAGTATATAATTACAAAGACAATTCCGATAATCGCAACAAACAATACATTGATGAAATTTTGCATGAACCGCTCGGAGTCCAGGCGTACTTTCTGCAGGATGTTTAAAGTTTCTCCGCTGCGTTGATCTTCAAAGTCCTGAAAGGGTAATTGTAAGGCGTGTTTGAGGCCATCCGTGTATACATCGGCTCCGAAGCGCTGGATAACCACATTCATAAAATAATCCTGAAACGCTTTGGCGATACGGCTAATCATGGCAACGGAAATCGCGCAGCCAATCAAAAATAAAACACCTAACATAAACTCATGCTGTGTTCTGGGTATTTTTACACCGTTGACAATCTTGTCATGCGGATGCGTAGCAAAATTGTCGAATATTTTACCGAAGATATAAGGATCTAAGAGCGAAAAACACTGATTAACAATTGCCAGTAGAAATGTGAGAACGACCAGCCATTTATATTTTTTAAGATAGTAGAGTAAAATTTTCATTGCATACAAAAATACGACCTAAAGCGAAAGGCTGTACATACAAATATTCAAAATAAGCAATAAAAAACACGACCGAGAGGTCGTGTTTTTTATTAAATGAGGATGTTTAATTATTTATCATCATAATTGTAAGCAATACCTTTTTTCAATGCTTGTTTACCATAAGTAAATGCACCTGAATTTCCGCTGTCACTTGTCATATAAACGAAAGGACAGCCCATTTCTGCCGCAGCTTCCAGCATTTTCTTATTTGCTTTTTTATCAGCAGCAGCACCTGAAACATAACCAGAGAAATAACCGGATGTTTTTCCTTTTACTTCGCCAATTTTCTTCAATCCAACGATTTCAGATTTGTCTAATAAAATTTCTACTTTTTCCCAGTCAGCTTTGCTGCTTACTACTACTTTGTCAGAAACCTGCTCCGTTCTGCCGCTTGAGTATTGAATTTTTTCAACTGCTTTTTTAGTCACAGTTTGTTCAGCGTCTTCGCCGTCATATTTATAAATGATTTTGAAGTCATCTACTTTTACCACTTTTCCGTCGATGGTTTTTCCTCCGTGTAAGAAGATTTTGTCTGAAGCAAATGCCGCCACCATTGCAAATGCCAAGAATAATGTAGTTAGTAATTTTTTCATAGAATTTAATTATTTAAGTAAACAAATTTAATAAACATTTCATTATAAACAACTTTTGTGCCAAAAACTATTATAGCATTCCCGTTGTATAATCTGTAAAATTAGTTTATCCGGTATTTAAACAATATCCATATTCTATGGTATTTTACATACGTGCCAGCACGGATAAATGCATAATTTAACTCAGGATAAATACTTTTTTTGTAAAAAAGCCTTATCTTTTCTTTATGAAGAAATGCTTGTTTATTCTATTGGTAGTTTTTCTGATTTCCTGCCAGAAGGAAAAAACTACAGCGGTGTCCTACTGGACAGAAAATATAGGCAGCAATAAAAGCCTGCCTTTACTGCCGGATTCAAACGTTAATTATTTTTTGTACTCGTTTAAGAGAATTAAGGGTTCGCCTATCGGTATTCGCATTAAAGGGCAATATGGCGCTGCCCGTTACATGAGCTATAATGTGTATGACAACAACACCCTCAGCAGTGTGGCAAGTATCGTAGATATGAAAATCACCCCGGATGCCGGAAATGAGAATCCGTTTCTGCCAGGCGCAAATCCATCTGCTGCAAACAGAAATTATACGGTTAATATCTGTCCCAATACAGTAGATTCGACTTTATACTCTAATACACTGCGTTATGATGATAAGATAGAAAACGTGGGAATTATATTACGATACTATATTCCGCAGCAAAATAATTATGCAAATGTGCCTTTGCCAACGCTGGAAGCATTTGATATAAATACCGGAGCTACCATAACCACACCACCTCCGGCAAGTTCCAATTTTCAGCAACAGTTTAAAGATAAATACCAGAATATAACCACCTTGCTGAATCTGGCAGGAATTCTGGAAGCACCTAAAGATGTCTTCTTTTATAAGTTTTCAGGTGCCTTTCTCTATCCTAATTTAGATAATTATTACCTGTTTACACCCATCACTTTCAATAAAAATCAGGTAGTGATGATGCGGTTTAAAGCACCCAGTTTTGCCGCAACCACAGCACAAAACGGACTGACGGATGTGCGCTATTTTTCCATTTGTTTGTGCGATGCCAAAACCTACACGTATTCCACCACCACAGATTTAAGTTTTAAGATTGCAGATGCAGACGGGTTTGTAAATATTGTAATTAGTGATGAAGATGCAGCCATGAGAGCAAAGGCAGCCGGATTAAATTATATTGTATTACCGCCGGAGCTCAAGAATAATATGAAGGGCCTCATTATTTACAGAAACCTGCTGACGAATCCTGCCTTCCCGTATCCGATGAGCAGGGTTCCGGATTTGACAGCCATCGTAAATCTTCAGAATCTATTAAATATAAGCAATCTTCAGGCGCAAACATATCTGGCAGATTACGCACCCATTGGCATGAAAATGACTAAAGATCAATTCCTGAATAATTTCGGCGGATTTCCGGTGAGCTATTGATGCATAAAAATGAAAGTGATGCATTTGAAAACAAAAAGTTATAAATTGCGGAACTTTAAATCTTTATCTTCTGTTTTTGAAGTACATATTTTATTCACCACCAAAAATCATAGATTATGCCATTCTTAACCATTTTATTAGTGTTGGCAGTTGTAACACTATTCTTATCATTTGTTACTGTGCAACAAGGAACCGTAGCAGTGATTACTGTCTTTGGTAAATACCGAAGAATATTAAATCCTGGCTTAAATTTTAAAATTCCATTTATTGAACAAGTGTACAAAAAAATTTCTGTACAAAACCGATCTGTAGAATTGGAATTCCAGGCAATTACCATCGACCAGGCAAACGTTTATTTTAAAGCGATGTTGTTGTATGCGGTAATTAATACCGATGAAGCAAGTATTAAAAACGTAGCGTTTAAATTTATCGACGACAGAAATTTAATGCAGGCTTTAGTGCGTACCATTGAAGGATCTATCCGTGGCTTTGTAGCAACGAAAAAACAAGCCGAAGTACTTTCTCTGAGAAAAGAAATTGTGGAAGATGTGAAAGAGCAAATCGACCAGACACTGGAAACCTGGGGTTACCATTTGTTAGACTTACAATTAAACGACATCACGTTCGATGAAGCGATTATAAAATCAATGGCGGAAGTGGTAGCATCCAGCAATTTAAAGGCTGCTGCTGAAAATCAAGGCCAGGCTTTATTGATTACCAAAACAAAAGCGGCAGAAGCAGAAGGTAATGCGATAAAAATTGCGGCAGACGCAGAACGTATAGCAGCACAGTTGCGCGGGCAGGGTGTGGCCTTGTTCAGAGAAGAAGTGGCCAAAGGTATGACGCAGGCGGCAAAAGAAATGGAACAGGCGAATTTAGATACCTCGGTGATTTTATTCTCCATGTGGACAGAGTCTATCAAACAGTTTGCTGAATATGGAAAAGGAAATGTTATTTTCTTAGACGGTTCGGCAGATGGTATGCAAAAGACCATGAAAGAAATGATGGGCATGAATAATTTAATGGCCACAAAGAAATAATTATATCTGAGAAGCTATGAAAAAAAGAGATGCCGAAAGGCATCTCTTTTTGTTTATGATTAGAATTAAATATTGAGGTTGATGGTTTTCTACCTACTCAGGAACATACTCTTATCCTTGTACAATTGTCGGAAGTACGGATCGAATAAATCTTTGATGAAGTAAATCGCTTCACCGGTGGATTTCATTTCCGGTCCCAGTTCCTTATTCACATTCGGGAATTTATCGAAAGAGAAGACAGGTTCTTTTATCGCATAACCGGTCAACTTTTCTTTGAAGGTAAAGTCTTTCAGTTTATGTGTGCCGAGCATCACTTTGGTGGCGACATTCAGATACGGAATACCGTATGCTTTGCAGATAAACGGTGTAGTTCTCGATGCACGCGGGTTGGCTTCAATCACATATACTTTATCGCCTTTGATGGCAAACTGAATATTGATCAATCCGCGAATTTCCAATGCCTTTGCATAATTTCTCGGCATAGTGTTTCATTGTTTCAATAATGATAGCACCTAAACTGAACGGCGGCAACACCGAGTTACTGTCACCGCTATGAATACCGGCTGGCTCTATGTGTTCCATCACGCCCATAATCTGCACCTGTTCGCCATCGTAAATCGCGTCAATCTCCGCTTCTTTTGCTCTGTCTAAAAAGTGGTCAATCAATATCACATTATCCGGAATATCTTTCAGTAAATTAATTACCGCACTTTCGCATTCTGCATCGTTAATAACGATACGCATGCGTTGTCCGCCGAGCACATAACTAGGGCGTACCAGCACCGGATAGCCGACTCTGTTTGCCACTGCCAATGCTTCATCCGCATCGATTGCAGTGCCGTAATCCGGATATGGAATTTCCAGTTCTTTTAATAAATCGGAGAAACGACCACGGTCTTCCGCAATGTCCATGCTGTCGAACGAAGAACCGATTATTTTGATACCTTTTTCGTGTAGTTTTTTAGATAATTTCAAGGCTGTTTGTCCGCCTAACTGTACAATCACTCCTTCGGGTTGTTCGTGTTCAATCAATTCCCAAAGGTGCTCCCAGAATACCGGTTCAAAATATAATTTGTCGGCAATATCAAAATCAGTAGAAACGGTTTCCGGATTGCAGTTCAGCATGATGGCTTCATAGCCCACCTCTTTTATCGCCAGCAAGCCGTGTACACAGCAGTAATCAAATTCGATGCCTTGTCCGATACGGTTAGGGCCGGAGCCTAATACAATAATTTTCTTTTTATCAGAACGTTTGCTTTCGTTTTCTGTATCGAAAGAAGAATAGTAATACGGTGTTTTCGCCTCAAACTCAGCAGCACAGGTATCTACCATTTTATAAACCCGTCTGATGTCGAGACTTTTACGTTTTTCGTACACTTCTTCTTCGTCAATTCTTCCTAATAAGTATCCAAGTTGCGCATCGGAATATCCTTTCTTCTTGGCTTTCAGCAATAATTCTCTAGAGATATTGTGAATGGTATATTTTTGAATTTCTTTTTCCAGCTTTACGAGTTCCTGAATTTGCATCAAAAACCAGTTGTCGATTCCCGTTAATTTTTGAATAGAATGCAAAGGAACGCCTAGTGTGATGGCATCTTTTATTTTGAAAATACGGTCCCAGCTTGGATGCTGTAAGCTGTCTAAAATTTCTTCTGTTTTTGATAAACCTTTTCCATCTGCGCCTAAACCAATCTTATTGTTTTCTAAGGATTGACAGGCTTTCTGAAGTGCTTCGGCAAAGTTTCTGCCAATGCCCATTACTTCGCCCACGGATTTCATTTGTAAGCCTAAAGTAGCATCGCAGCCGTAGAATTTATCGAAATTCCAGCGGGGAATTTTTACAATTACATAGTCTAATGCAGGTTCAAAAAAGGCAGAAGTAGATTTCGTAATCTGATTATTCAGCTCATCCAGATTATATCCTAATGCCAGTTTTGCTGCAATTTTTGCAATCGGATAACCGGTAGCTTTGGAGGCCAGTGCGGATGAACGCGATACGCGCGGGTTGATTTCAATGACGATGATTTCTTCGGTCTCGGGATTCACAGAAAACTGTACATTACAGCCGCCCGCAAAATTTCCCAGCGCCCGCATCATCTTCTGCGCCTGATTTCTCATTTCCTGAAAAACAGGATCCGGTAAGGTCATTGCTGGTGCCACTGTAATGGAATCACCGGTATGCACACCCATCGGGTCAAGGTTTTCTACGGTACATATAATAACAACGCTGTCATTTAAGTCGCGCAATAATTCCAGTTCAAATTCTTTCCAGCCGAGCACCGCTTTTTCCACCAAAACTTCGTGAATTGGCGATGCCTTTAATCCGTTTGCCAGCATCACTTCAAAATCTTCCGCTTTATGGCAGAAACCACCGCCGGAACCACCTAATGTATAAGAAGGACGAATTACCAACGGGAATCCGATTTTTTGTGCGGCCTCTTTTCCTTCCAGCATGGAGTTGGCCACAAAAGAAGGAGCTACACCTAAGCCTAATTCCACACAAAATTTCCTGAACTCTTCGCGATTTTCTGTTGTTTCAATCACTTGTAAATCCACGCCGATGATACGAACGTTGTACTTTTCCCAAAGCCCGATTTCCGCAGCTTCTTTACACAAATTGAGTGCAGTTTGTCCGCCCATGGTTGGTAACACCGCATCAATGTGTCGTTCTTCCAGGATATCGCGGATAGAATCTATTGTAAGGGGTTTCAGGTAAATATGGTCTGCCGTCACTTCATCCGTCATGATGGTGGCCGGATTGGAATTGATGAGAAAACTTCAATACCTCTTCTCGTAGGGAGCGCGCGGCTTGCGAGCCCGAGTAGTCAAACTCACAGGCTTGTCCTATAATAATAGGTCCGCTACCTATAATAAGTACGGATTTAATCGAAGTATCCTTTGGCATTTTGGGAAAGTTTGACAAAGATAGGAAAAGTCCTCATTGTATAATCAATATGTTGTATTTTAATGAACTTTCTTGTAATAAAATCATTACAACATGAATTTGTGATTAGTTGTATATGCTTACTTTTTTATTTTACACAGTGAAATCATCTATTATTAAAATCATTTTTTTACGTACTGCTGCTTGGCAGTTATATTACCTACAATGGTGACCATTTAATGGGCAGTGATTTAAGTTATAAATGCTTAGGAGGTAATTCTTATGAAATTAATTTAAGATTTACAGAAACTGTAATAGTTTAAATAATAATATTGACCAGGAAGCTGTAATAACGGTTTTTAATAAAAACAATAATTCATATGTCAGAACGTTTTCAATTCCGTTAATTAATCAAACGAATATACCGAATCCCCCATCTACTCCATGTTTCGATGCACCTTTACAGAGTGAAGTTTGTGTACAGTTGTTGCAATACAAAGGCACTGTGAATTTGCCAGCATCAACATCTTCTTACTTGTTAGTTTATCAGCGATGCTGCAGAAATCCGGATATCACCAATGTTTTTAACGTAGGAAGTATTGGTAGCACTTTTACAATTAGAAATACCTTCCAGTACTGTAGCGGCATGTAATAGTTCACCTTCTTTTAATCTTAATGCACCTAATTTTATTTGTATTTTTAAACAAGAAAGTATTGACTTCTCCGCTACAGATACAGATGGAGACCGACTTGTATATAGTTTGTGTGCACCAAAGCAAGGGTTAGATTTTAATTGTCCCGTTATATCAAATAACAACCAATGTGGTTTAGTCAGGGCAACACCGCCTCCTTATAATGACGTATCTTATAATAATACCTTTAGTTCTCTTCAACCTTTTGGAAACACTTCTCCGGTAAGAATAGATTCTACAACAGGAATGCTATCAATATTTGCGAAGACTTTAGGGAAATTTACAGTAGGTGTTTGTGTTAAAGAGTATAGAAATGGGGTGCTAATTGGACAAATTTCCAGAGATTATCAATTTAATACGGTAGAATGTAACTCTAATGAACCAAGAACAGGATTAGATACCACTGGTATAAATGGTGCAACGGCAATTAACGATGATGTATATAGTAATTGTCAGGGTGCAACAGCCCGTTTTGTAAATTATGGCAGAAATTCTTCTTCAGACACCTATTTTTGGGACTTCGGTATAACAAACAGATTAGATGATACATCAACATTAGCATCTCCTTCTTTTGCATATCCTGATACCGGTACGTATAATATAAGATTAATTATCAATAAAGGCAAAGCATGTTCTGATACAGATGATTTCAAGCTTATCTATTATCCAGGATTAAAGGTTAATTATGGTTTTTCTCCAACAAATTGTCAAAATAATTTAGTTTTATTTTCTGATTCTTCTACTTCTATTTATAATGATATTAATAAATGGCAATGGGTTTTGTCAGCCGGAGATACTGCTTTTGTAAAAAATCCAACAAAAGTATACACAAACAGTGGTACATATAATGTGACGCTTACCACCACTACCTCTCGTGGTTGTGTGGGAAAAGTAAGTAAAACAGTTATAGTAAATCCCAAGCCCAAAGCTGCATTTAATGCGAACTATTTATGCTATAAACACAATGCAACCTTTACAGATGCTTCAACAATCGGTACAGGGACTATTACAAAATACAACTGGGATTTTGGAGACGGTCAGTCGGACACACTGAAAAACACCACACACGTTTACAATGTATTTGCAGATTCATTTCCGGTAAGACATATTGTTACATCCGCATTAGGTTGCAGAGATACCATCATCAAAAAAATAAAGATGGATGATACGGTGCAGATTAGTTACACGACAGCTCCGGCGAGTCTTTGTGAGAAATTACCGGTGACATTTACCAATACATCCATCGGAGGGAATCCAATTGCATTTCAATGGATAATTAATAATGGAACCTCTGTAAATGGTAATTCTACCTCTTCTACATTCCAGACGGGAGGCATTTTTCCTGTAAAACTAATCTCTACCAATCGTTGTGGCATCGACACCTTCAATTCAACCGTAAAAATTAATTCAAGCCCAGTTGTGAATTTAGGTAGCGATGTGACGGTTTGTAATAAATTTACCAAGACAATTACAGCTGCCAACACCTTTGATTCTATTCGCTGGAGTACAAATGAAAATACACCTAATATTAATGTTGACGGCAGCAGAACACCAATTAACATAACTGTTTATGAAAATGGTTGTGCGGGAAAAGATACGATAGTAGTGAAAAAACAAATCATCACTTCAAGTTTTTCCAATAATTTTTTATGCTTAAATAAACCAATCACATTTAACAATACATCAACTGTAAATACAGGAACGTTGAATCAATATGATTGGAAGTATGGCGATGGAAACTCAGATATAAATGTTCAGAATCCAACACACACATTTTCGACTTTTGGAAATTATACAGTGCAGTTAATTGCGACTTCTGATATTGGATGTAAGGATACGATTGTTAAAACCATTGCGATGGATACAGTGCTGAATGTCAACTTTAACAAAGCAGAGCTTATTTCATGTCAGCGTAAAGCTGTTGATTTTGTTAACTTAACGACGGGGGCTTCAATAATCAAAATACATGGCGCATTGAAACGAGCAATATCATCACAAAGAATGCAAGTTATGCTTTTACAGGAACTGGTTTATTTCCCGTAAAACTAGTGGTCTCTAACAGATGTTATGCAGATTCAATTAGCAAAAACATACAAATTCGACCTAGGCCAAATGTGAACCTGGGAAGAGATACTGTTTTGTGTAAAAACCAAACAACCTCCTTTACGGTTATTCAAGCCTTGTACGATTCTATCAGATGGGTGAATGGTTCAACTGCAGCAACGCTTAACGATGATGGAAGTATAAACCCCTTGAAAATAAAAGTGTATGTAGATGGCTGTGCGGCAGAAGATACGGTAAACGTGAATGCACCGAAATTCACACTTAGTTTCACAAATGATTTTATTTGCTATAACAAACCTATTTCATTTAACAATACATCTAGTGTTTCCTTTGGAACTGTTGCTGCATTCAACTGGAATTTCGGTGACGGTCAAAGTATAAGCGGTGTTAAAAACCCAATTCATACATACAGTATTTTTGGACCTAAAACAGTACAGTTGTTTGCAACCGGCAATACAGGGTGCAGAGATACATTTGTGAAATCGATTTCAATGGATGACAGCATCTTCTTCTCAGTAAATCCTGTTCCGGATGATGTGTGCTATGGGAAGTCTGTACAATATACAAACCTGTCAACAGGAGGTGTAAATACGGCTTATGTCTGGAGCCTGAATAATATAAATCAACAAACAGGAAATACAGCGACTTACACTCATACTTTTGCAGGTGCAAATACTATAAAGTTAGTGGCAACACATCGTTGCGGAGCAGATTCCACGAAATTTAATTTTACAGTACTGCCATTGCCAAGAGTAAATTTAGGAGACGATAGTATTATAATGTGTCCGGGAGAATTAAAGAAGATTGGTATTAATCAAATAGCAGATTCTATTTTCTGGAGTACAGGAGACAGGGATAAAGATTCTATTGCAATAGATGGGTTAACCTCTCCAATAAAAGTAGAGGTATATAATAATGGTTGTCTGGCAAAAGATTCCATTTTTGTTTCTGCTAATTGTGATGTTTTTATTCCAACTGCGTTTTCACCCAACAACGATGGTTTTAATGACCTTTTTAATATGATTAATAAAAGCATTAAGAGCTATACTTTGAAGATTTTCAACCGCTGGGGGGAGCTGGTGTTCGAAACCAATGATTTAAACAGCGGTTGGGACGGAACTTACAAGGGAGCAGTCTGTCCGCAGGATAACTATACCTATATTTCTTCAGGGGTGCGTTTTAATAATGAACCGTTTTACCTGAAAGGTATTATGACATTATTGAGATAAATTGTCCCAAAATCATATTATTTAAAGACCGTAACTTATAAAGTTGCGGTCTTTTATTTTGAATATTCTATTTGTTTAGGATATAAAAAATAAATTAAAGAAATAGTTTATGTGAGATAAATAAGCTATATTTCTTGTACTAAAATCAATCTTATGAAAAAACTATTCTTATTATTTGCCACGGCAACTCTTTTGATAGGGTTTCAGGCGTGTAAACAAAAAGAAGAAGCTGCGACTACGGAAGCAAGCACGGAAGCAGTTTCTACGGATGCAGCCGCTGCAACTGTAGGTGATTCAACAGCTATTGCTTCAGATGAAGGCGACACTTCCGGAACCAGAGGAATTAAAAATCCGCCGCCGGTTGGACCATAAGAATTCAACATCTGGATTTAACTAAAAATGCCTTCTGAAACCAGAAGGCATTTTTAGTTTTTATTTACTGAATCCGTATTTTCATTAAAGAAATTTTTTCTTTTCTGGTGAGTACTTTCAGTAACCAGTTTTCTATCCGGTGGTGCAAGGGTGTTAAAACAGATGCAATCACGGCAAAAATTAAGAGCTGGTAAAACGGCAGATGGTTGGTGATTTTTACAATAAGCGGATGCAGCAATAACATGATGTATTCAAACGTAAGTAATAATGAAACGACACCCAAATATTCAATAATCTTTGGTTTGATTTTTCGGTTACTCAGGAAAACCGTGATAAAAAAGAATATCGGCAGTAATATTCCGATAGTCAGATATTGCAGTTTTATTTTTCTTTCTTCAGCTTCTTCAATTTTCTTTTCCGCAATTTCTTTCTGTCGCAAATCTTCTTCGAGAGATATCAGCTGAGACTTTGCGATTTTTTCTTTACTGAAAATAGAGTCTTTTATAACTAATACCTCTTCCTGATAAGTAAACGCTTTATTAAATTCGTTTTTATTTTTATAGTAAGACGATAAGAAAGCAGAAGCGTCCAGTTGCTTACTTAAAAACCCGTTTTTCTTACTTAATTCATAAGATTTTTCAGCGTAATATTCCGCGGAATCAAGTTTGCCGATTAGGGTATATTGCTTTGCCAGGCCAAGCGAAGCTTCCGCCACAAACCCGTCATCTTCCGTTGCCGTTAAAAAAGGAATGGCTGCACTGTAATGTTGAATTGCGAATGCAGTATTGCCCATTTTGGCATATATGTTTCCAAGGTTATTCAGCGAGGCACCTATGAAATTTGTATTATCTTCTTTGATAGCCAGGGCATATGCTTTTTCTGTGTAATCAAGTGCAGCTGATATTTTCCCGGATTTTTCAAACATATCCCCCAGATTTAAAATACTGTATAATTTCAAACGGGTTATTTTATTATCGTCGATAATTGAGTCTGCACAAAAAGCATAGGTAAATGCCTTTTCATTATTTCCTTCCAGATGGTATACATTTGCAATAGTCATATTGGCAACGGCTAATGCTTCCGGCTCCTTTCGTTTTTCATCCACTTTCAGTTTGATGATGTAATACTCTAATGCTTTAGCATAATTGCCAGCATCTGAATAAACGTTTCCGATAACAGAAGCAGACCCGGAAACGCCTTTAAAATAATTGGCACGGTTGGAGATTTTATAGGCACGCTGTGCCAGAAAGAAAGCAGTATCAGGGCTGATTAACTGATATTCTAAAGCAAGCCTTACCAAAATATCTGATTTGATAGTATCCGTCGGATCTTCCAGCAGTAATTTGTTCAAACTGTCCACTTTTCTGTTTTGGGAGAAAGCAGCAATGCTGACAAAAAACAGTATCAAAATTAAAAGTCTATTTTTCATGGTTTTTTATTTAGACCTAAAAGCTATAAGCAGTTAAATATCTTGTAAAATACTTATATTTAATAATGAATTGGAGATATTTTCTGCTGATAGCACTCTTTCTTCAAATGCAGCATGGTTTTTCGCAAAACAAATATGCTTTGTTAATAGGCATCAATAAGTATCAGAAAAAAAATAAAGATAATACGGTTGGAATTGATTCTGCTAACTCACTGAAAGGTTGTGTGAATGATGCCAAATCCATAAAAGAACTCATGATAAGTGAGTTTGGATTTAAACCAGCTAACATAAAAGAATTGTATGATTTTGCTGCGACCAGAAAAAATATCCTTGCTGCCATAAATTCGCTGTTGCTAAAATGCAAACCCGGTGATGTTGCTGTAATTTATTATGCCGGACACGGTTCAACATTCAGATATGGTGAAAATGCCACTCAAACTGCAGAATATATTTTACCTTCTGACGGTTTCTCTAATTACCGTCGTTTGCCAACAGATACTACTTTTTACGAATATTCGTTTATTCAAACGTCCCTGCTGGCCAATCTGTTTAATAAATTTGTTGATAAGAAAGTTGCCCTAACTGCATTGTTTGATTGTTGCAACAGTAAAGGAACGATTGGGATAAAAAAGACTGTCAACACACGTGCAGTAATAGACGGAGTGCCGAAAATTCTGAGCCGTTCATTCTGGGAGAATGCCGTTGAGATGGCTGAGCAGACAACTAATCCGGTAAGAAAAACAGGATTGATTAAATATGCTGCAACAGATTTTCATTTGAAAAATGTGTGCAAGAAAGAAGAGACAGAAAGTACCTTTTCTTCCTGGCTGAATGCAAATGCAAACATCACTCTGAGAGATTCTTGCAAAGGAACAACAAGTTGGATGAATGATTTCAATCCCGGCAATTGGAAAGTTTTATGTGGTAAAACGCGACAAGTAAAAGTGCTGTTTACAGTGAAGAACGATTGCGGACAATCAGATACCTCAACAGCAACGTATAGAATTACAGATGCTGAAAGTCCGGCCATATCCGCACCGGCAAAAGATCTTACGGTTTTCGCAGGAACAGAAAATACGGATTCTCTTTTTAAAAACTGGCTTTCACTGAACGGAGGTGCAATGGCTTCTGACGGATGTACGGATAGTGTTATTTGGACAAATAATTTTGACAGCACGGCAAAAGTATATTTCGATGTATCCGGCAGTATTCTGGTTACGTTCACGGCAATGGATGCCTGCGGGAACGCTTCTTTTACCAGTGCAACATTTACAGTGGCGGACGAAATCGATCCCCTGGATTATCGGTTGACCGCACAGGAATCATCAGCCATTATTCATCTTCTTACACAACTGGATAACATCAGAGAATATGCAAAAAGATATGGTTATTACAGTCAGCCTGCAAATTTAAAACCAATGATATTAAAGCAACTGGATAGCATTGCTGCTCTGGAAAAAACGGTATCGCAACGAACAAAATATAAAGAAACCGGCAGTTTGTATACTATACAGGGCACTTCTTTAATGGTAACACTAACAGAAGCTGCAAATCAACTGATGGATCTGTTAAGCTTGATTCCTTATAAAGAAGCAGATCAGATTGCAATTTCGATTCCAACAAGCAATACATCAAAAACAGACGACAGCCAGGGCATATCAAGAAATGCAAATAATTCAAAACTGGTATTGCCGAATGGATTCCCATATAAAGAATATGAATTTAAACCACCTTCACAACTGCCGGAATCTAAATTTGTTTTTATGTCTGCAACCGATGACTTACAGCTGGCAAAAGAAAAAAAGATTAATAACGTATCTCACGGAGTATTTACCGCCGCGTTAATAGAAGTATTTAAGAATACTGTACCCGGAACAAAAATTACGGAAGTATTTGAAAAAGTTAAGCAGCAATTCAAACTATGGAACATTGTTCAGACGCCGACATTAAGAGTTGCGGAAAAACGAAAAAACCAAAACCTGATAGGAACAGGAAATTAATTTTATGGACAAATTTTATAACTGCATTTCTTGCTTATAGCATCGTTTCTTCCGCATCTTTCGCATGGTTTGGATAATCCGTTGTAAAATGCAAGCCACGACTTTCCTTGCGCAGCATGGCACTTCGTGTTATCAGATACCCAATCGTAATCATATTGCGTAGCTCAAGCAATTGTGGTGAGATGGTCGTTGTCTCGTATAATTCTTCCGTTTCTTTAAATAATAAATACAAACGCTCCTGCGCACGTTTCAAACGGCCGTTATTACGCACAATACCCACATAGTTACTCATTATGTCTTTGAGTTCTTTGATGCTTTGCGTGATGATTACCATCTCTTTCGGGTCGGTGGTACCATCTGCATTCCACTCTGGAAATGTTTCGTTCGAAAATTCTATACCAGGTAATTTTTCGCAAACGTCTAAGAAAATTCTATGTGAGAATACGACTGCTTCCAGTAAAGAATTACTTGCCAGACGATTGGCGCCATGTAAGCCTGTGTTGCTGCATTCTCCGCAGGCATATAAATTCTGGATAGAAGTGCGTCCGAATTCATCTACATTGATACCACCGCACGCATAATGAGCTGCAGGAACCACTGGTATCATATCTTTAAACACATCAATACCGATAGACTTGCACTTTTCATAAATATTCGGGAAGTGATGCAGGAAATTATCTTTATCCATATGTCGGCAATCCAGATACATATGATCTTCTCCGCTTTTTTTCATTTCATTGTCGATGGCGCGGGCCACAATATCTCGCGGTGCAAGGGAACCGCGTTTGTCATAATTCGCCATCAGGTCGTCGCCTTTTTTGGTGCGCAGAATTGCACCGTCACCGCGAACCGCCTCTGTTATTAAGAAGTTCGGACTAACGCCGGGTTCGTATAGCGCTGTTGGATGAAACTGTACGAATTCTAAATTTGCCACCCGTCCTTTGGCACGATAAACCATGGCAATGCCGTCTCCGGTTGCAATATTCGGGTTGGTGGTAGCACGATAGATTTGTCCGAAACCACCCGATGCCAGGACTACCACTTTGCTTTCTATCTTTTCAATCTGATTGGTGTTTCTGTTCAGTACATAAGCTCCGTAGCATTGGATATTTGGCGTAACACGTGTAATGATTTTTCCAAGATGATGTTGTGTCAGTAAATCAATGACAAAATGATGCTGTGATATTTCTATGTTTTTTGTCTGATGTACTCTTTCCAGCAATGCGCGTTCAATTTCCCAGCCCGTTATATCTTTGTAGTGCAATACGCGAAATTCAGAGTGACCACCTTCTTTGCCAAGTTTGTAGTCACCTTCCTCCCCCTTGTCAAAGTTGGTGCCCCAGTTGATGAGTTCATCTACGCGTTGTCTTCCCTCACGGATGACAATGTCAACAATTTTTTTATTGCACAAACCGTCACCGGCAATCAGCGTATCCTCAATATGTTTCTCAAAATTATCCTTATCAAAATCAGTAACAACGGCAATTCCGCCCTGTGCATATTTGGTGTTGCTTTCATCCTCACTTGCTTTGGTAAGCACTAATATTTTTTTATCCGGGAATTGCTGTGCGGTTTTTAAGGCAAAACTTAATCCTGCTATGCCCGAACCGATTACTAGAATGTCTGTCATGATGTAAAAATAGTATTTAGTTCCGAAGTTTCGGAATGAGTAATTATAGAATGATAATAGATTTTTTAAGTTTTTTGTTTAAGTTTATTCTTTAATATTTTTTTAAATGAATCTTTCTAAATACATAGACCATACTTTACTCAAAGCGACAGCTACTGAAAGTGATGTAATTCAATTGTGCAATGAAGCAAAAGAACATCGTTTTTATGCAGTATGCGTGAATAGTTGTTATGTCGGCTTATGCAAAAAGGAGTTAAACAACAGTGATGTTAAAATTGCCAGTGTAGTTGGTTTTCCTTTAGGTGCCATGGATACTATTTCTAAAATCACGGAAGCAAAAGAAGCAATCGGTCATGGAGCGGATGAGATAGACATGGTAATCAATATTGGATTTCTGAAAGACCAGAAATATGAATTGGTAGAGCATGAAATCAGGCAACTAAAACAGGCAATCGGCAACAAGGTATTAAAAGTAATTATTGAAACCTGTTATTTAACGGATGATGAAAAGAAAATGGCTACATTACTGGTGGTAAATGCAGGTGCTGATTTTGTTAAAACCTCAACCGGATTCGGAACGGGTGGTGCAACATTAGAAGACATTGAATTGATGAAATCTGTTACACAAAATAAAATACAAATAAAAGCGAGCGGGGGCATCCGCGATTACGAAACAGCCAAAAAATATATAGATTTGGGCGTATCAAGAATAGGTACCAGCAACGGCATTCAAATTGTCACCGGACAAACCGGAACCACACAAACCTACTAAACAACTAGGAATGAGCATACATATTGCAGCAAAGAAAGGAGATATTGCAGAAACGATTTTATTGCCGGGCGATCCGCTGAGAGCCAAACACGTGGCGGAAACATTTTTACAGGATGTTGTTTGTTACAATGAAGTAAGAGGAATGTTGGGATATACCGGCTATTACAATGGCAAACGGGTATCCGTGCAAGGCACAGGCATGGGTATTCCGTCTATTTCCATTTATGTAAATGAACTGATCAGAGAATATGAGGTAAAGAACTTAATCCGGATTGGTACGGCGGGCTCTTTTCAGGAAGAGGTGAAAGTGAAAGATATTGTGATGGCGCTGGCGGCCAGTACAAACTCTGCCGTCAATTGGAATAAATTTCACGGAGCTGATTTTGCACCAACGGCTAATTTTGAATTGCTGATGAAAGCATACGATGCCGCAAAAGCCTTAAATGTTTCCATTAAAACAGGTAATATTTTATCATCGGATGAGTTTTATGATGATGAGCCTGACTCGTATAAAAAATGGGCGGAATATGGAGTCTTGTGTGTAGAAATGGAAACTGCAGCCTTATACACCATTGCCGCGAAATACCGAGCGAAGGCATTAGCTATTTTTACCATCAGCGATAGTCTGGTAACACACGAGGCAACTTCGTCAGAAGAACGTCAGAGTTCATTTAATGATATGGTGAAAATTGCATTAGGAACCTTATAGTTCACTTATTCCGTATCTCTGTTATTGGCAGCATAATGCAGCGTTTCATAAAATTCCTCACCGAATTTTCGAGTCAGCGCATCTTTGAGGAAAACATACACCGGCACTTTTAAACTTTTACCCAGTTTGCACGCATCACTGCAAATATCCCATACGTCATAGTTCATGGCGGTTACGGTATCCATTGGTTTCAACCGAATTGGATATAAATGACAACTGATAGGTTTCTGAAAATCGGTAACGCCGTCTTTCCAGGCTTTTTCAATGCCACAAGAAATCGTGCCGTCTGTTTCATAATTTACATAAGCACAGGCGCCGCCATCAATCAAGGGAGTAGCGTACGAGGTGTATTCGTCGTCCGGTTCGTCTACAAAAGTGCCCTGTTCTTCAATGGCTTTTATGCCTTCGGGAATAAGGTACCTTTTTATTTTAGGATAAATCTTTTTCAGAATTTTGGTTTCAGCTTTCTCCACCGGAGCGCCGCTGTCACCTTCCACACAACAAATACCTTTGCATTTTTTAATATTGCAAACGAATTGCTTTTCCACCACATCATCACTTATTAAAACATCGTCTATTAAAATCATACAATTATATTAAATCAATGAAACACAGATAAAACGGATTGAATGGATAAAGCAGATTTTTATATCAGTAAAATCGGTGTCATCCGTGTTCTATTTTCCGAGAATAAAGATAGCAGGTTTTTTATTCAAATCCGGTTTTCGTTTTTTCCATTCTGCCAAAGGTAAGGTTTTGATGTATTCATCCTTTGCAGTAATGTTACAGGCAATACACAACATCGTATCAAACTTACAGAACTGAATGATTTCTTCCAGCAACCGTTGATTCCTGTACGGAGTATCCATAAAAATCTGGGTATT
This sequence comes from Sphingobacteriales bacterium, assembly GCA_016721245.1. Classification (GTDB taxonomy): domain Bacteria; phylum Bacteroidota; class Bacteroidia; order Chitinophagales; family JADIYW01; genus JADJSS01. The sequence continues at coordinate 321,654 of JADKIQ010000005.1, read as the reverse complement.
TCCTTTTTTTCCGGCAGTTTCCATTTGCAGAATCTTGTTTTTCCGTTCTACAGAATCGATGGGTAAATAGCCGTTAAAAGAAAACTGCTGCCCGTTAAAACCGCTGGCCATCAAGGCCATCAGCAGAGAACTTGGCCCCACGAGAGGTACTACTTTAATTTCCATTTCATGGGCAATTTCCACCACTTTGTTTCCAGGATCGGCAATGCAGGGAACACCAGCTTCGCTCATTAAACCAATGTTCTTGCCGTTAAATAGTTCACTCAGAAAATTTTCGTCGAACTGATAGTTTTTGTGTTTGTCCATTTCCAGAAAAACACATTCGTCAATATTCTTTTCTTTATAAATGGATTTGATAAACCGGCGTGCTGTTTTTAAATTTTCTACAATATAAAAATCAGTATCAATGATAATGTCTCTGATATAAGCAGGAATAGTTTGAGTGGCGTTTTCCGCTAATACCGTTGGTATCAAATAAAGGTTGCCTTGTTGCATGTGACAAAAATAAGCTTAAACAAGCTATAATTTTTATAATTTCACCAAACAAATGAAACTCAGTAAGAAATATTTCCAGCAGGAAGATGTTGTTTTTTTAGCGAAAGATTTATTAGGAAAACTATTGATAACGGAAATCGACGGCATTAAAACAGGCGGAATCATTACAGAAACAGAAGCTTACAGTGAGATTGAAAAAGGCTGTCATGCCTATAACAAACGTAAAACAGAACGCACCAAAATCATGTTTGAAGCCGGAGGATTGTCATATGTGTATTTCTGTTACGGGATGCATCACTTGTTTAATATTGTTACAGGTAAAAAAGATACCGCACAGGCAGTGCTCATCCGGGCAATACAACCAATTATCGGCATAGAGGAAATTTTGCTGAGAAGAAAAAAAGAGAAATTAGATAAAAACATAAGCAACGGCCCGGGTAAAGTTTGTCAGGCCTTAGGAATTACGAAAGAACATTACGGGGTATTCTTGACAGATACTAAAATCTGGCTGGAAAAAACTTCATTAAAAATAATAGAAGAGCAAATACAGGTAACACCCCGTATCGGAATTGACTATGCCGAAGAAGACAAATTATTACCTTGGAGATTTGTGTTGAAGATTTAACATCATTTGAGAATCTCTATTGCCGGGAACTAATTTTGATTTAATTATATTTATACTACAAAACCAGCCATGAACAATCATTTAAAGCCGAAATATTTCTTTTCTTTTATCCTTCTGCTGTTTATCTCTATTTCTGTATGGGCATCTGCGGGCGGAGGAGGAGGAGGACACTCCGGTGGTGGTGGTGGAAGTGGCGGCGGTGGCGGTGATGGTGGTGCCATTATTTATCTGGTTTACTGGCTGATACGCCTGATTTTTATGCTGCCTTTCCCTATCAACATCATTGTTCTTGGAGTAATCATTTTTGTCATTTACAAGGCATCCAAAAGTTATCAGGCTGTGAGCGGTTTAAATAATATCCCGAATTACAACCCAACAACGAATTATAGCGTTTCTAACAGGCAGGATAAAATAAATACAGACTTTACCACAAAAAATTCTGATTTCGATGTGGTAAAATTTAAAGAGAAAGTACGTACGGCATTTATAGAAATACAAAATGCATGGATGTTCCAGGATTTGTCGAAAGTGCGTAAATGGATATCAGACGGGGTGTATCAGCGTTTTAATACGCAGTTCATCATGATGAAACAAATTGAGCAGATGAATGAAATTTCCGGCATTAATATTCAGCAGATTTATATTGATGATGTGGAAACAGACGGCGTGTATGATATTATGCATGTCGGGATTCAGTATTCTATGTATGACGGTTTTGAGTCAAAAAAATATACACGCTTAAACGACGGCGGTCCGATCAACGCACTGGAATTCTGGTCGTTCATCAAAAAATCGGGAGTTAAAGAAAAAGATTTATACCATACCACAAACTGCCCAAATTGCGGCGGTGATTTACCTGCAGATGGCGGCGAAACCGCAAAATGTCCATATTGTTCTACCATAACTTATCTGGGTGATTACGATTGGATTCTGGCAGAAATAACACAAGCGGATGATTACTATAATGCCAATTCCAAATATGAAAAACAAGGCAAGTTCTCTAAAAAAATAAGAGAGCAAATTGGAGAGAAACAAGATTTCTCTTTGCAATTATTAGAAGATAAAGCCAGCAATGGTTATATGCAGATAATGACGGCTCAGGTGTTAATGAAACCTGAAATTACCAGACGTTTTGTATCGGATAAATTGTATGAAAAGATAGAACAGCAGATAAAAACAGCCTCAACTTTTGTCTTCAACCGTTTATACCTGAATCACGTTACATCGTTTGATTTTTATAAAGAAAACGGGAAGGACAATATTGTGGTGGCGATAAAACGGTCTTCCCAAAAAATAAAAAATACCGACACCAGTTCACCGCAGTTTGAACAAAGTATTTTTTCTAAAAATGAAGTGTTGATTATGAGCAGGGATACAGGTGCCGCAAAACCTCAAGGCTCGCTTTATGCACACAGTTGTCCGAATTGCGGAGCGCCCGTGAAAGATACAATAGAACTGAATTGTACGTATTGTAATGCTCAACTGAACAGCACGAAATACGAATGGATTGTCAGCGACTGGATGAGTGCGGAGGAGTATGATCAATTCAAAAAATCAACACCTGCAACTTTTGTTATTGACAAAAATATAGATGCACTGGATGATTTATTTGCCGTTCGTGATTATGCATTGAACAATGTGCTGATGATGATTGCTGCCGACGGGAAAATTACCGGTGAAGAAACAGATTACATAAATATGCTGGCAAAAAAATGGAATTATGATTTGAATAAAATTCAGGGATTTTTAATGCTGGCAAAAACAAATAAGCTGGTGGTGCGTATGCCGCAGGATGCCAAGCAAAAACAAAAGATAATTGCAATGATGGAAAAGGCTGCAATATTAGATAATACCATTACAGCAGAAGAACAAGCCTTACTGGAGCAGGTAAAAAGTCTGTAATCATGCTACGATAATCGTGGCATGATGGTGTGCCTTACTTCATATCATTTGGGTTCGTCTTTCCGTTGTGACAGGTCATACAGCCAACAGTACCGGAATTTCCACCAAAGTATTTTTTGTTAATGGCATCCGCCATTTTCTGCATTTTTCTGGCAATATTTTTTTCAGGAATTGCATCTGATGCAAAGTCTAACTTTTCGCCGTTTTTTGCATGGCAATGATTGCATTTTACGCCTAAAGCAGTATTATAGTTTTTCATGACAGCTATTAAATCGTCATGAGCAATTTTTTTAGACAATACTTTTAAATTGCTGAACTTTTGTTCTTCTTTCTTCTGCTCCGGAGCATCTTTAAAACTCATAATCATTACAGAAATTGCTAAAAGCAATATAACCGACAGTTTCTTTTTGTGCATTAGCATAGCATAATTTTTTCTAATGTAGGAATTATATTTTATCTGTAAAAAAAGAAGCTGTTTTTTCTTTTGAAAACTTCTCCTGATTATACTGCTGCGATTTGTTTTTGGGAATGGATAAACTCTTCCATTCCTTATCTGCCAGCATCTTTGCCAGAAAAACAAGCTGTCCCACATGGTAGGGATAGTGTGCCAGCTGACGGTTAATCGCTTCCATCACAGTATGACCTTCGTTGCGGATGTAAATGACGGTATCTAAGTCATTTTCAGTCAATGGTTCCAATGCATCAAACAAACATTGCCAGCCTTTATTCCAAAAAGAAATCAGTTCTTCTTTTGTTTTTATCACAGTCTCAAACTCTGCATCGCGGTTGCGCCATTCTTTTTCACCGTCAGAAGTAAGGAAATCTGTCCAGCGCGACAGCATATTTCCTGCGAGGTGCTGCACAATAATAGCAATGGAATTGGAGTCTTCATTCGGCTGAAAAAATAATTTCTCCTCCGTAATTTGTGCCATCGCATCGTCGCCTAATTTTTTATAATAAGTGAATAGTTTTCTGGTAGAAATAAGATATCCGTTTTGCATAAGGAAAATTAAATAAAAAAGTCCGGAACAATACAATATTCCGGACCTTATTTAATGATCAGCAGATTTAATTTATTCTACCACTTTTATTTTCATTCTGATGTCTTTAGTCGGGCGGTCATTGCCATCACGCGGTTCTGTAGCAATTTTATCTACCACTTCTATGCCGGAAACCACTTCGCCAAATACCGTGTACTGCATATCTAAAAACGGAGTGCCGCCAATTTCTTTGTAGATGGTTCTTTGTTCGTCTGTGAATTTAGTGCCTCTTGACTGTGAAATCTGATCTAATTCGAAATCGGAATATTTTTTTCCTTGCGTAATATAAAACTGACAGCCGGAAGATGCTTTTTCAGGATTGTTATCGCGAGCCGCCGCCAGTACGCCGCGTTTGTGAATCAAAGCTGCATTGAATTCGGCAGGAACTCTGTAGCCAACATTACCCATTCCTAAAGGTTGTCCGGCAGCTGCCGTTTTAGAATTAGGATCGCCGCCCTGAATCATAAAGGTTGGAATAACGCGGTGAAATAAAGTAGAATCGAAAAATCCTTCTTTTGCCAGTTTAATAAAGTTTGCCTTGTGTAAAGGGGTTTCGTCGTACAAACGGATTTTAATATCTCCGTATTCAGTGCTGATTAAAACGTAAGTTGATGTGTCCATTTTTTTTGTAATTGGTTCTTTTATAGATTTAGAATTATCTCCATTGCCTGCCTGCGCAGCGATACTTAAAAATGCGATGAAGAAGCTTAAAATAATTTTTTGCATAACCAGAAATTTAGAGTTCTTTAAAATATTCAATAATCATTTTCTTTAATAATTTCTCCTGCTGGGCATTATCCAGTTTAGGTTGTTCTCTGTTGTATTCAAAGTGCGGCCACCCGTCCTGATCGAAATCTAAAAACGTATAATAATTTGCTCTGCTTAAAAGCGTACAAACACCCACATGAATCAAATCCTGTTTCTGTTCTTTGGTAAATTTTATCTGATGTTTTCCTAATTCCCGGTGGCCCACCAAAAAGATAATCGTTTGCACATCCGGTTTTTTACCAAAGCGTTGTTCTAAAACAGACAACACATTGTTCCACGCCGCCTCATCATATTCTATATCAAGTACTGTATTTTCCACATGCAAATATAAATGTTACTTACGACTTATCCCTCACGACTTTCTGCTAATTCACCGGTCTTTCCAGAAAGGATAGCGTTCTTTGTGTTTTACCAGATTTTCTTTAGATAGTTTAACAAGTTCTATGCCATTTTTGTCGCCCAATGAGCATATTTCCTTGCCCGTGTAATCAATAACGGCACTTTGTCCGTTGTGGGCATTGCCGTAAAAATCGTCGCCGGTTCTGTTTACGCCCACTACATAGCATTGGTTTTCCGTAGCCCGCGCCTGCAGGAGCAGTTTCCAGTGGTGAATACGCTTTGCCGGCCAGTTGGCTACATAGAGTTGAATATCCGCGTTGTCGTCATTCTGGCACCATGCCGGGAAACGGATATCATAACAGATAAACGGCTGTAGTTTCCAGCCTTTGTAATCAATCAGTATTTTTGTTGTTCCTTTTGTCAGATTCTTTTCTTCTCCCACCAGACTGAATAAGTGATGTTTATCGTAATGGTGAATGGTCCGCTGGGTTCAACAAACAAAAATCGGTTATAGTAATGTTCCTTTTCTTTGAATAAGATACTGCCGCAAATGGCAGCATTAATTCTCTTTGCTATTCCCTGCATCCATTGAACAGTCATACCATCCATCTCTTCAGCCAGCTCCATATCATCCACACAAAATGCATTGGTAAACATTTCCGGTAATACAAGAATATCAACCGCTTCATTTATAGAACTAATAAGTTCTGAGATATTTGCAAGATTTACCTTTTTATCTTTCCAGATTAAATCAGTTTGTATAAGTGCTATGTTGAGTTTGTTCTGCATGTTTATTTATTTCGCCGTCGTCATCCTGAACTTGTTTCAGGATCTATTATTTATTCGTAATACTTTCCAGATGATGTGTCATATGTTTTACATAGTCTTCCGCAATAAATAAGGTCGTATTTTTTACATCAGGATTCACATCAAAACTCATCAGCGTTTCCCATTTTTCCTGCGGCATCTTTTCAAGAATGGCAATGATTTGTTTGTTTAACAAATACCACAATTCAATCAGCTCTTCAGTATCCCGCATCTGATAATCATTCATCACTACCCAGTTGTCCGGGTTGTATCGTATATGTACATTCTCTTCGTATTGCACGCGGATAAAACGCTGAATATTATTCTGTGCCGAATCAATAAGGTGACCTAATTCTTCTTTCTTACTCCATTTATCAGGTGTAGGTTTTAGTGAAAAACTAGCGTCATCAATATTTAATAACAATGAATAATACCGTTCAATTGCTTGCTTTAGGTTGTTTATTATAAGTATCATAATCTTTCTAATTAAAACTTTGCGTCATTTGCGTCTTTGCGTGAAAAAATCAATGCACGCATTGAAATAAAATTATTATCTTTCATAAAACAAAAATACAAATGTCCTCAAACAAATATCCGCATTTATTGTCAGAACTGGATTTAGGGTTTACCAAATTAAAAAACCGTGTGCTGGTGGGTTCCATGCACACCAATCTGGAAGAAGAAAAAAACGGCTTTGAAAAATTAGCTGCCTTTTATGCAGAACGAGCCAAAGGCGATGCCGGCCTGATTGTTACAGGCGGCTTTGCACCCAACTGGGAAGGCTGGCTGAAACCTTTTGCTGGCAGAATGACCAACCACGGACACGTAAAAAAACACAAGATCGTAACGGATGCCGTACACAGTGAAGGCGGAAAGATTGCGTTGCAGATTCTGCATGCAGGCCGTTATGCCTACCATCCGTTAAGTGTGGCGCCCTCGCGTATACAGGCACCTATCAATCCGTTTAAACCGCGTGCTTTAACAGCCTGGGGCGTGCGCAGAACCATCAGTGATTTTGCCGACAGTGCGGCATTAGCAAGAGAAGCCGGCTACGACGGCGTAGAAATTATGGGCTCGGAAGGCTACCTCATCAATCAGTTTATTGTAAAGCATACCAATCACCGAACCGACGAATACGGTGGCAGCTATGAAAACAGAATCAAATTTCCAATAGAAATTATTCGTCAGGCACGTGAAAAAGTAGGCAAAGATTTTATCATCATCTATCGCCTGTCCATGCTGGATTTAATTGAAGACGGCAGCACCTGGGAAGAAGTGGTGCAGCTGGCTAAAGAAATTGAAAAAGCCGGTGCCACAATAATAAATACAGGCATTGGATGGCATGAAGCGCGCATTCCGACGATTGCTACTTCTGTGCCGCGCGCGGGTTTTGCCTGGGTAACTCAAAAACTGAAATCCGAAGTGTCGATACCTTTGTGTACCTCTAATCGTATCAATATGCCGGATGTGGCGGAACAGGTGCTGGCGGATGGCTGCGCGGATATGGTGAGCATGGCACGTCCCTTTTTAGCCGATGAAAACTGGGTGAAAAAAGCAAAGGAAAATCGCGCCGATGAAATCAATACCTGCATCGCTTGTAATCAGGCGTGTCTGGACCATACGTTTTCTAATAAACTGTCTTCCTGCTTAGTGAATCCAAGGGCCTGTCATGAAACGGAATTGAATTATACGCCCACTTCTACCAAGAAAAAAATTGCCGTGGTAGGTGCCGGACCGGCAGGACTGTCTTTTGCTTCCATTGCCGCAGAGCGCGGACACAGCGTAACCTTATTTGATGCGGAAAAAGAAATCGGCGGACAGTTCAATATGGCGAAAAAAATTCCGGGCAAGGAAGAGTTTTACGAAACCTTGCGTTATTTCCAAAAGCAACTGGAACTGCATAAAGTGGACGTACAATTGAATAAAAGAGTGAATGCGGCTGATTTGACTTCGTTTGATGAAGCGGTGATTGCCACCGGTATTTCACCGCGTCATTTGCAACTTGAAGGCATCGATCATCCGAAAGTATTGAGTTATATAGATGTGCTGAAAAACGGTGCTGAAGTAGGCAAAAAAGTGGCGGTGATTGGTGCCGGCGGTATTGGCTTTGATGTGAGTGAATTTCTGACGCAGGCTGGCGAAAGCACCACGCTGAATAAAGAAGAATGGATAAAAGAATGGGGCATCGACAGAAAGAATGAAGTGCGTGGAGGCATTGCCGGTATGAAGCAACATATAGAAGCACCGGCACGCGAAGTGACGATGTTTCAGCGTACCGACGGAAAAGTGGGAGCGAAGCTGGGCAAGACAACCGGCTGGATACACAGAACAACGCTGAAAATGAAAAAAGTGAAAATGGTGGCCGGTGTGGAATACACGAAAATTGACGACGAAGGCTTACATTTTATAGATAAAACCAAAACGCCGCAGGTATTGCCTTGCGACAATGTGGTGATTTGCGCGGGACAGGTTTCCTTACGAGAATTGGAACAGCCGCTGAAAGATGCGGGCAAAACGGTACACGTGATTGGTGGTGCTTTTGAAGCTGGTGAACTGGATGCGAAACGCGCCATTGACCAGGCCGCGAGACTGGCTGCGGTGGTGTAGTACGAACCTGTCATTTCGAGCGCAGCGAGAAATCTTGGTTAATTTATTAATGATTATAGCACATTAAATAAATGAATGATTCTATTATAGATAATTTATACGAATATAATAAAGGTGAATATGCAAAAAAGTCCTTCAGGAATTTCTTTTTAGGTTTTAGTTTGTATGCGTTATTGGTTTTTATTAATATCAGAGTTCAGGAATTAAATGATTATCATTCAATAATCACATTGTTGTTAATGCTAATAGCATTAGTTCTAAATGTTTTAGGGTTAATTTATGGAATTAAAAGTATTAAAAGAAAAGAAAAAGCAGCATTCAAAAAATGGTTTGGAGTGATTTCTAATTTTGTTTTCATATTAGCAATATGCCTGATTCTTTTTGCAACTGTGGTTGATGTGTATGTCGCATTAACCAGATAAGAATTCCATGAACATCACCACCTTCCAGAAAATCTTCAACAAAGCCAATTGGTAAGTATTGCCAACACATATTGAAACGACCTTTAAACTATTTCCACATCGGCTTGTTGTGTAATCACTATATTTGTCTATGAAAAAATTACAACAACTGCTGTTTTCTTTCTTATTGCTTTCCACCATCATTTCCTGCAAAAAAGAGGAAGTTGCTACGGACAGTTATGTTCCAATTGTGTTTGTTCACGGCTTGTACGGCTGCGGAGATTCTTACACCCAACTAATTCAGTATTTCAGAGCAAACGGCTATCCGGAAAGTAAATTATTTACCTACGACTGGAATACACTGGATTTTCAGAATGCACCGAAAAATACAACACCACTGGATGATTTTATTAAAGAAGTAAAAGCTAAAACCGGCTATGATAAAGTAAATATTGTAGGTCATTCTCTGGGTGGAAATTTGAGTTTTAATTACTGTAGCAAAACAGCATACGCAGAAAATATTAATCGCTTATCGTGGCTGGCACCTTACTTACCGGACAGATCCAATATTCCATCGCAGGCTGTTCCAACCTTGAATATTCGCACCAACACAGATTATGTCGTAGAAGATACGAGTACGATTCCAAATGCACTAAACGTAGTAATACCCAACAAAGACCACAATGAAATTGCATCGTGCGAGGAATCGTTTATTGAGTTGTTCAAATTTTTTAATGACGGAAAGATTCCTGCAACCCTTATTCCAGAAAGTGAAAATGTTGTTATTTCCTGCAAATTGGTGAGCTTTATAGAAAATAATGTGAGTGCGAATAACAGAATTGAAATTTATGAAGTAAACGCAACGAATGCTGAACGACTGACGGCGGCACCGAGTGCTACTTTATTTACAGATGCAAAAGGGTATTACAAAAATTTCAATGCAAAGAAAAATACGTATTATGAATTTCAGGTTTCTACCGGAAAGCCCGGCGACCGTCCGATTCATTTTTATTTCGAGCCGTTCAGGACTTCGAATCACATGGTTTATCTGCGCACCTTTCCGCCACAAGGCAGCTTGTTAAATATCGGTTTTAATGCCATTATTCCGTTTACGGCCACACAGGGCGTTTCCATTTTTTTCAGTGTTTCCAAAACGGTGTTGCTGGGCAGAGATAATTTAACCATCAATGGCAATAATTGCGTGAATACCACGTTTGCTGCTAAAGAATTAAACACACTGGCGTATTTTATGTTTGATAACAACCGGAATTCCGTTTCAGATTATACCTCTGTGCCCTTGTTCACAGGAGTACAATCCTTTAAAGGCATGGATTTCAGTTTGCCTGCAAACGGATTTTCTACCTATGATTTTAACGGCAGAACTTTGCATACCTACAACTGGCCTTCTGCCTCCAAAGGCTTAAGCGTGGCCATGTTTTATTAAGTCTGTTCTTTTATATGTAGAGTATTCTTAGTACTGGCATTAACTTTCAGCATTCATAAAATTATTGATGACAGCTCCGGCGTAAGCAAAAATTATTTTTTATTTTTTTATGGAATTGGTGTGCTTTGTGTATCTCAATGGGTGAGATTATTAAAAACAAAAAAAGTAACATCATGAAAAGCACATTCCGGTTTGCAGCAGTAATTATCGTATTGACTACAACATTCAGTTCTTCCCGGGCTAAAACCCGAAACATGACGACCAATCGTTATAATTTGTTAGTTAACAAAATAGACAACAGTATAACGGGAACCTGGGAAAGGATTTCCGCTACTCAAAAAACGGCAACTACCGTTTATTGTCAGTTTAATGCCAATGGCACCTTTATTTCCTTCGAGTACAGACAAAATAAATATATTGTTACAGGCAGAGGTAAATGGATGATCAATAACAGCACCATTTATATTATACATGGAGCAGAAAAACCCGTTCCGGTTATATATGAAGCACAGGAAAACCGGCTGGTATTCGGTTCAACTATATTTTATAGTAAATCATCTGCCACATATGCGAGTAAATAAATCTATATATTTCAAAGGAACAAAATTTCCGTTTTTCTTGTTATTTTTAAAACATGAAACAAATTACAATAACGGTACCTGATGATAAAGTGGAGGAAGTACAGGCGATGCTTCAAAAGTATATCCAGCAGCTCAATATTTCTATTCTAAAGGAAGATGAAAAATTGATGGTAGAGGAATGGCATCGCGATACCGTTGTCAAAGATGAATCAAGCGGTGGTTATATCAGCAGTGATGAGATAGAAAAAACATCGTTCAGCAGAGAGAAGTGACACGAAGTGTCATCCCGAACGAAGTGAGAGATCTTTTGAATTAGATACATTTGTTTGAACAGATTGCCGTGCTTCGCTGCATTAGGCTCGCAATGACGTTAGGTTGAACAGATTTCTCGTTGCGCTCAAAATGACAGCCTACAACATCGCCAAACTTTCTTCTTCTTTCTGACGCATTAATGCAGCATCTTTCTTTGTTTTGTCTTTGTAACCACACAAATGCAGTAATCCGTGTGCCAACACCCGGTGCAGTTCGTTTTCAAAGGTGGTGTTAAATTTTTTTGCATTGGCTTCCACGCGTTCCAGCGAAATAAATATATCGCTTTCTATTTTTCCTGCCGAGCCTGTCGAAGCATCCGAATTATCAAATGTAATGATGTCAGTATAGGTGTCGTGATTCAGGTATTCGATATTAATTTTCAGTAAGCTTTCATCATCCAGAAAAATATAATTCAGTTCTTTGATGACAAATTTTTCTTTGGCTGCAATGGCTTTCAGCCACGGTTTTATGGCAGTAGCTTTAAAGAAGGAAGGTTTTGAAATGGTATCGAAATAAAAAGAAATGGACATGGATGTAAAAATGAGAAAAAATTTCACGCAAATATTCAAAGAACGCAAAGTTTTTTTGAAATCATTTTAATCAAATGAATCACAAAAATCATAGTTCAGACAATCACGATAATAAAAAACGCATTTCCACGCATCTGCCGCCATCGCGGAAAAATACTTCGTCGGCTAATTTGCGCATCAGGAAAACACCGCGGCCATCGGGCTGTTCGCGGAATTCAGGGGTAGTCGGGTCCGGCAGTCTGTCGGGATTGAAACCTCTTCCCTGATCTCTGACAGATAATTTAAAAGAAGCATCGCATTTGCAGGCTTCTATATCTACTATTTTTTGTTCATCCAGATTATTACCATGTTCGATAGCATTGGTCACTGCTTCGACGGAAGCAAGCAACATATTGCCGTATTGTTCGTCGTTGATAGCATATTGAACCCGCAATGTTTCTATCATCGATTCTACTTTGGCTATATTTTCTAAACGAGAATTAATTTTTAAACGAACTACCTCAGTCATGTGCAACTTGTTTTAGTAATAAAAGGGCGGTTTTTTGTTAAAAGATTTTTAGAATGGCGGCTTAACTTCTGCAAGCATTATATTATACGTAAGTTTAAACAATTAGTTAACAAGTCGCAAGTATTTTTCTACTAAATTTTTGTAAAATGGCTTTAAATTCGGCGGAACTGTCTGATAAAGTTCCATGGCCGACTTGCGTTTTTGCAGGTATTCTTCCAAACTGGGTGGTAATTTTCTTGGTATTTCGATAGCGGATTTGGATTGACGTTTGTCGTCTTCTTCCTGATCGCGCTGTGCTTTCTCAAACTCTAAGAGCCTGGTTTCTATCTCTTTATGTCTTTTCAAGGTTTCAGAAGATAATTTTTTGGTGACCAAATCCTTTTCAATGTCATCCATTTTCTTGATCATATCGTCGATGCCGCCGCTGCCGTCATCCCCTTTTTTCTGTCCCTGGCTCATTTTTTCTTTCATTTCGCGCAATGCTTCTCGAATAGCCGCTTGTTTCTGCACCGCATCAGCAAAGTCTTTTCCCATTTTTTTCGGGTCTTGTCCCTGTTTCATGCCTTCCTGCATTTTGCCCAACTGTTCGCCGAGCTTTTTCTGCAATTCACTCATAGACGGTTTTTCGCCCGTGCCGCCAGGTTTTTTGCAAGAGCCGCTGCCCGGTTTTGACTGCTTCTGTTGCTGCTGTATATTATCCAGCGATTCGCTGAGCATCAATGCCAGATTATTCGCGGAAGTCATCACTAACTGCTGTGCTACGTTCGTCACCGGTTTATTTCTTTCTTCCAGATTTTCCAGCGCTTTTTTCATTTCGCGGTTGAGTTTGTACATCTCATCTGAAATAAAGGTCTGCAATTGAAACTGGCGTTTACCCAGTTCCTGTAAACTGTCTCCGATAAGCTTGGCATCATCGCGCAGGTCGTACTGCTTTTGCATGATTTGTATGTACTTCGGACTTTCCGTTTCCGTTTTCTTCAACTCGGTCATCAGTTGCTCCTGATCGAAGGAAAGTTTTACTAAATTCTCCAGTAACTGACGAATCATTTTAATATCTTCCGCTGCCTGATCCTGCTGCATTTTATCCAGCCCGGATTTCATCTTCTGCGCCATTTTCTGCATTTTTTGTGCAGATGATTTTTGAGATTTGGATGCTTTATCGTTTTGTTGCTGTTCTAATTCATCGCTGCTTTTTTCCATATCCTGTTTGATATCCTGCGCATCCTCCTGATTGTCTTTAGTATCCAGCTTCTCCTCGTTTTCTTTATTGAACTGTTCAAGTTGTTTTAAATCTTCTTTTACGCCGTCCATTTTTTTGTTCAGCTCTTCCTGTTTTTTTTGCAATTCGGATTGCGGCTGTTTTCCTTCTTTTGTATCCTGAGCAAGTTTGTCCTGCTCTTTTGAAAGTTCGTTTAATTTATCGATGGTTTCCTGTGCCTTCTGTTCGAGTTGCAATTGCTTGAACAACTTCTCCATTTTATCCAGTTCCGACTTCAAATCTTTATTGCTCAGTTCCATTTTGTCCAGATTCTCGAAAGTGTTCTTTTGTTCCATTTTTTGCAGGATGTCTTCGATTTGTTTCATCAAATCTTTCATTTCATCGCTCATAATATCTTTCATCAGTTCCTGCAGTTTTTCCTGCTTTTTAAGAATCTCATCATCCGGTTTTTTGAACTCATCCTGATTTTTCAGATTGTCGTCATATTTATCTTTTATTTCCTGCAGTTCTTTGGAAAGCTCTTCATGTTTTTTCTGAATGTCTTCCAGTTGTTTTTTGTCTTCCCAGGAAAGTGTTTTCTTGCTCAGGATTTTTTCTTTCATTTCCTTGATTTGTGCAGCGAGCTTAGCCGCATCTTTTGCTGCTGCCGACAAATCATCTTTAATGTCTTCGTTATTCTGATATTCCTGTTTTTCCAGTTCTTTCACCGTCGGTTTGTCGTACACAAATGATTGTGATTTGGTAGATTTTGGACCGGAGACGCCGTCGTTATCAAATACTTCAAAGTAGTAATCCATTTTATCGCCGCTTTTCAGATTGTATTTTGAAAAATCAATCTGGAAATTAAAATCGGAAATAGATTTACTAGCCAAAGGCAATTGTTGTTTTTTGGCTTCCACGATACTTCCTTTTTCATCTTTAATGATGTAGTGAAATTCCAGTCGAGACAAACCATAATCGTCAGAAACGGCACCTAAGAAGATAGCAAAATCTTTCTGTATGGAATCTTGTATGCGCTCAACGCTAATGCTTGGAAAATTATCCGGAGTGGCTGCAATCGTGAAGGAAACAGAATCACCTTTGTCTACTTCACTGTTAGAAACCAAGACCGTGTAACGAGTATCTTTGATGATTTTTTTGGAAAAGGAAAAATTATCTTTCCCGTTCTTCACGGAAGAAAACACCTGTCCGTCGATAATAATTTTTACTTCATCCGTTCCGGATGTTTCAAAATTCCAGTTCACGGATGTTCCTGTTGGCACGATTAAATCGCCGGTATTTTTTACCGTTTCATTCTTCTTGCCGGTATATGCGGGATAACTCAGATTGGTCACAAAATTAGCAATCATGGGCTTTTTCAGCACGCGTATCTGATGTTCGTCGCTGTTGAATTCTCCGGCAGAAAAATAAAACTGTACGTCTTTTTGTACATTTGTAAAACGATATGAAAATTTATCCGTTGCCGTTTTTTCCATTTTGTAATTCTTGCCGTCTTCATTAATGAAGACTTCGTTAGGAACGGTTTTTCCTTTTACCGACAACTTAATTTCAATGTCTTCGTACTGAAGCATTTTCAGGTTTTTGTTTTCCAGCACAAAATCAAAAGGTGCTTTTTTGGCGAAGGTCTTATTGGGGTTCAGCAAACGGGTGCTGCTTTCTTTCAGTACGTTGGGTGCCGCAATCAATAGAAACAACAGAACAAATAAGGGCGGCAAGGCATATTTCAGATATTTTCTGTTTTCGTTCAGATTAATAGCATTGGAAAACGGCACCAGTTTGATTGCTTCCGTTTTTTGGTTAATACTCGCTTCAATCAACTCTTTATTGAAAGCATTTTGAGATTGCTGCTTTAGTTGTAAAATATTCAGCAGTTTATCTTTTACATCTGAAAAATGTTTGCCGATAATGGTTGCTGCTTGCTCGTGCGAAATTTGTTTGCCGAGTTTTAAATAATGAACCAATGGTTGTGCTACCAAAAACACAAAAGCGGTTGCAGATGTACCGATAAAACCCACCAATAAGAATTTACGTACAGCAGAAGAAAAATAAAGCTGATATTCAAACAGGGAAATGAACAGATAAAATCCAAACAACAAGCCTACAAACAACAAACTGCCGCGCAGCAATTTATTCAGGTAAAACTTCCTGATAAACGCGTCGAGTTTTTGGATGAGCAATTCGTAGTTGGTATTCATTGTAAAAAATAAATATAGAGAATAGTTGGTCTATTCACTGTGAATTTTTGTTATTTTATTCTAAAAAATGGTTTTTTATTTTCCTTTTATCGGCACGAAATACACTTCGGAAAAATCACGTTGTTCCATCGCATTTTGCGGACAGTTGCGCACGTTTGGCTGCACCAAACGATAATCTACATCATAATAAATTGGAAGCACTACCGCATCGTCAATCATTTGCTGGTCGGCTTTGGTATACAATGCATTTCTTTTCGCTTCGTCAATGGTGGCCACCGCTTCATCAAAATAGGCATCAAAAGTTTTGCTTTTGTAGCGGAAAGAATTGATATACGTTTTTTGGGTAATGTCGTCCGGTACATACTTGCTGTGAAACAAATTCAGGAAATTTTCCGCATCGGGATAATCTGCCTGCCAGCCCAAACGGTAAAAATCTATCTTTGCCGTTTCCACTGCTTCCGTATGCTGTGCCCACGGAACTACCAGTAAATCCAACTCGATACCGAGCGTTTCTTCAATCATCTTTTTCAGCGCTTCTGCCACCTGCGAGTTACGCGAACCACCCGAGTTTAATTCCAGTGTCACTTTTGGAAATCCTTTTCCTTTTGGAAATCCTGCTTTTGCCATATACTCTTGTGCTTTTGAAGGGTCAAAATTATAACCTTTCACCGTTTTGGAATCGAAGGTTCCCGTGCCCGGAGGTACCGAGCCGTAAATAGCAGGAAATCCGGTGCCTTTCAGTGTAAAGTCGCATAGTTTCTGACGGTCGATAGCATAACAAAATGCTTTTCTGACATTCACATTGTTAAAGATTTTTCCCTGATGCTGGAAGCCGTAATATTGTATGGAAATTTGCGGCATAAATTGTAGCTGAAATCCTTTGTAAGCCGGCTTCAGTTGATGTTTATAATCCACAATTTCGTCAATCATTTCTAAAGGGAAACGATATACCAAATCACTGTTACCTTTGGAAAACTCCAGTAATTCATTTTTCTTTTCTTTGATAAAAGATATGCGTAGGGCGTCGAGATACGGCAACTGATTCCCAAACGAATCTTTCTGCCAGTAATTTGAATTTCTTGCCAGAAAAGTAACCTGATTGTCTTTGTTGACTTTCATGTAAAACGGTCCTGTTCCCACCGGGTGCATTCGTATGTCGCTGCCATATTTTTCCACCGCTTCATGCGGGTATATTTTCCCGAAAATGAGAGCGAGACGTGCTAAAAATACAGCATAGGGTTTTTCTAATTCCACGGCTACCGTATAGTCGTCAATCACTCTTACGCCGCTTACGCCGCTATCCGGAATGATTTTATTTGCCGTCAGGGAATCGTATTCCGAAGCACCTTTCACCACGCCTTTAAAAATCCAGAAACCCTGATTGTCAGCCGGGTTGTGGTAGCACAATCTGTCGAAACAATATTTTACATCCTGCGCTTTCAGCTCGCGGCCTTTGCCGTTCGGAAAACAAGGGTCATCATGAAAGAAAACACCTTTTCGTAGATGAAAAGTGTAAATTTTAGAAGACGCATCAATTTCCCATTTTTCCGCCAGCCCTGGTATAACTGCCAATGTGCTGTCGTCAAAAGTGACGAGCCCGTCAAATATCTGGTCGCAGATACGGTGTGCCACCACTTCGGTGATGTTTAAAGGATAGAGCGATTTGAAATATTCTTCTTCATTGGTTCGGAAGGTGCCGCCATAATACCTGCCGCCTTTTGCGGGTCGCAATTTAAACTCGCGTTTTTGTTCGCCGGCGCAGGAAACAAGCAATATTGCAATTAAAATGTAGAAGATTTTTTGCATGCTGAAAATTATACACGAAAATACGAAATATAGGTTACACTTTAATCTTCAAATAAATCGGACAATGATCTGAATGTTTTACTTCCATGAAAATTTTGGCATCCAGCAGCTGCGGCTCCAGTTCTTTTGTTGCGGCATGATAGTCGATGCGCCAGCCTTTGTTATTGTTGCGGGCATTGGCGCGTTGGCTCCACCATGAATACTGGTGTTTTTCTTCCGGATGAAAATACCTGAACGTATCAATAAAACCGCTGTCAAAATACTGGCTCATCCATTCGCGTTCTTCCGGTAAAAATCCGGAACTTTTCTTATTCCCAACCGGATCATGAATATCAATTGCCTGATGGCAGATATTGTAATCTCCGGCAATGATGATTTTTGGTCTTTCTTTTTTTAAATTATGAATGTACTTAAAAAAATCGCTCAGGTAATTCATTTTCACACCCTGGCGCTCTTCACCGCTGGTACCTGAAGGAAAGTAGCTGTTAATGATGGTAATATCGCCGATGTCCAGACGAATCAATCTTCCTTCAAAATCATACTGATGAATATCCATTCCTTTCACGGTGTTTTCATGCAGTACGTGTTCTTTCACAGCAATACCAACGCCGCTGTAGCCTTTCTTTTGCGCAGAAAACCAGTGTGTTTTATAGCCAATTTCATGAAATAATTCCGAAGGAATATCTGCCTCATTGGCTTTTATTTCCTGAAAAAGATAAATATCATAATTCGTTTCTTTCATCCATTCAATCAATCCTTTTTTGATGGCGGAACGAATGCCGTTTACATTGTATGAGATAATTTCTAAAGTGTTCATTTTTTGTATCTGTTTAATTTCAAAGTTTCAACAACATTTACTTAACTTCACCTTTTCGTGCAAGTCGTAAAAGCAAATATACTAATCCTTTTTTTGTTGGGATATCTTTCTGTAAAAAGCCAGACTTTTATTGAAGGACAGGTTTTTGACGCCAAAACCAAAGAGCCGGTTAGTTATGCGAATATTTACATAAAAGGAACTACTGTCGGTACCACAACAGATGATACAGGTTATTACCAGTTAAAACTGACAAATAATTATGATTCAATTTCTGCCGCTTATCTCGGGTATACAGAAGGCACACAGGCAATAAAGAAACAACCCAAACAGCGCATAGATTTCCTGCTGGAAGCCTCGCAAAGCATGCTGGCAGAAGCGGTAATTGTTGCCAGTAAAGAAAGCCTGGAAGATTATTTAATCCGTAAAATTTTAGAAAACAAAGACCATAACGATAAGAAACATCTGCAGAATTACAGTTATGAATTTTACAATAAAATAGAGTTGGATGTTAAAAATCTGTCGGAAAAATTCATGAACCGCAAAATCCTGAAGCCCTTTAAATTTGTATTCGACAATATTGACAGCACCTCGGAAGATGAACCGTTTTTGCCCATGCTTTTGTCGGAAAGTATTTCTGATTTTTATTTCACCAATAAATTAAATAAGAAAAGAGAAATCATTAAAGCCTCCAAAATGTCGGGCATTAGTGATGCAAGTTTCAATGAATTTCTAAGTGACACCTATCAGGATATTGATATTTACGATAATGCATACACGATTATAGACAAACAATTTATCAGCCCGATTGCCAACTCCTGTAAAACATTCTACAGATTTAAGGTTATTGATACTTTAGTGCTGGATAATATTGTGCATTATAAAATGATGTTTGAACCCAAGACAAAAGGTGACAATACGTTTTATGGCAGTTTTATTGTTTCAGAAAACAGTTATGCAATCAAGAGTATTCAACTGCGCATGGCACCGCACGTTAATATCAACTTTGTCAAAAAGATAGAACTCAATCAGGATTTTGATTTTGTAGATAATCAGTTCTGGATGATGACCAGCGACAACCTGCTGATAGAATTTAAACCGCTGGAAAAAACACCTGCCATTATTACACGTAAAAACGGTGTCTACAGAAATTTTAAAATTAATGTTCCCTACAACGATTCCGTTATCAACTCCAGAAAAGAGGTAATGGTTATTAATGAGAATGAAGTAAAGAAAGACCAGGCTTACTGGGATACATCTCGTTTTATACAATTATCAAAAAATGAAGCGGCTGTTTATCACATCATAGATACATTAAAAACAGTACCTGCTTATAAATCGTATGTTGATATTATAAACCTGGTATTGACCGGTTATTATAAAACTGGCCCTGTTGAACTGGGACCTATTGTAAGTGTGGTGAGTTATAATAAACTGGAGGGGTGGCGCTTCGGCATGGGCATCCGTACAAATGATAAGATGTGCAAGTGGGCGCAGGTGGGTGGTCATCTTGCTTATGGATTAAGGGATAAGCGATTTAAAGGAGATGCCAGTGCACAATTTCTGGTCTACAAAAATCCCAGACAAATTATAAGTGCATCCTACGCGCATGATGTCAGCGAATTAAGCAAAACCAATGATTTGCTGGCATCAGATAATATTTTGAGTATAATCATCAACCGTAGAAAACCGGATGTTCGCCTGCTGTATTACGATGATGCAAAAATCAGTTACAACATTGAGTACAAACAAGGTATGAGTATGGGGCTGACCCTGCAAAACCGCAAGATAGAACAAGGACTGGTGCCGTTCCGGTATCTGTATGCTAACAAAGAATCCGGGATTGATACGTTTAATACTTTAAGACAAACAGAGCTGGTTTTAAATGCACGTTTTGCAATCGGTGAAAAATACATAGATAAAAATTCGTTATTCCGCAGCAGTATTAATACGTATAAAGTTCCTGTTATACAATTTGAATATGTTTATGGTATAAAAAGGTTTCTGGGCAGCCAGTTTAATTATCATAAACTGACATTGTCGTATGCACAAATAATTCCAGTGCGAACAATCGGGCGTTTTGAAATGAAAGTGCAGGCGGGAAAAGTTTTCGGGCAGGTGCCGTTTTTGCTTTCAGAAGTGCATGATGGCAATCAAACCTTTGCATTCAGCAATACTGCATTTAACGTAATGAATGATTATGAATTTTACAGCGATCAGTATTTGCAGTGGAACTTTTCTCATCACTTTGACGGTTTCTTCTTAAACAGAATTCCCGGAATCCGGAAATTGAAATTGCGAGAAGTTATTCATACACGTGGTGTCTGGGGAAATGTATCTTCAAAAAATGAAGCCTTTAATCAGCTGAATAACAGCTTTATTAAGCCTTTAGGAAAAGTTCCGTACATAGAAGTTGGTTTCGGATTAGAGAATATTCTGAAGTTTATCCGCTGGGATGTCATGTGGCGGGTAACGCATCGGGACAATCCGAAAGCCTACAACTGGATGATGACGTTTGGTTTTAACTTTAATTTTTAGGCAGGAACGACATTTATTTTATACATTTACAAAAAATCCGCACTTTGTTCGCTCAAGATTGTATCGATACTTCCATTCCTTTTATCCGCTTAACGGATACAGTAGCTTATGCGCTGGAGCTGATGCAGGAATACAAAGCGGAAGATTTAGCGGTGGTAGACAAAGATCTTTTCGCAGGCATTGTTACAGAAAATTTATTACTGGAACTGGATGATTTATTGGTGATTGAAACCTTAAAAGAAAATTTTCTACAATATAAAGTTTCAGAAGGAACACACCTTTTTGATGTGCTGAAAATCTCTGTAGAAAATACTACTTTCTTTTTGCCGGTGGTGAATTCTGAGAACGAATATATTGGCATTACTACGCCGCAAAAATTATTAAATAATCTGGCATTAAACTCTTCGCTGACGACAAGCGGAGGAATAATTGTACTGGAACTGGAAACAAAAAATTATTCTCTTACTGAAATTTCCAGAATTGTGGAATCAAATAATGCGATGATTTTGCATAGCATGATGGCAACTTCGGCAAATCAAAACCGCATGCAGGTTTCTTTAAAAATCAATAAAAATGATTTAAAAGATATTCAGCAATCGTTTGAACGATACCAATACAATGTATTAGCGGTATTACATCAATCCGAATATGAAAACCAGCTGCAGGAACGCTACGACAGTCTGATGCGGTACTTAGAAGTTTAATTTTAGTTTTATTCTTTCGTATGTTTCGATACACACAACAGAGAGCGAAATGAATAAGTAAGGGAATAATTGGAAAATATATCTCGCCTCAAAATTTTTGTTCACAAAAAATATTATAAAAATGGTACTTGCTGAAAACAGAAATGTACTCCAAAAAATATCTGTGTGCTCTTTGTAAAATAGCAACAACGGAATAGCAGTAAAGCAAAAAACATTAAGCAGAAACAGACAAAATTTTACCACCCATGCTAATTTGTTGGTTTTGAAATCTTCAATGTAAATTAATGTACTGGAATTGCTCTGAAAAATCAAACTCTTTAAATATGACAAAGGGGTAAGAATGTAATATTGTAAAGGTGCATTGGAAATGAAATCAGATTTCATATTTTTAAATAGCAGAATGGATTTTTTTTCTATCTTATAAAATTCATGTGAATTTTTATTGATTTTCTTTGCTTTATAGTAATTGTATAAAACAGAATAAGAATCTTTAATTTCATTTTTATTGTTGCCTTTAAAAACAACTGGAGGTATGGTGTTTAAAAGAGAGTCTACAAGCTCTTTGCCAGAGACAGGCTCATTATCATTTATATTTTTAATTATGCAGTTTGAAATTCGTTCGGAAGAATAGTCTGCAGGGTTTATCCAGCAAGCAATCCAATACTTTAAGTGCATGTTGGGCATTCCGTAATCCATTTGATCGCCATAGTATTTTTCCAGAATCACGATATCTCCGTTGGTTTTAATATAATTTCGGATGACCCACGGTGTAAAAAGCAGCGATAACCCAAAAACAAAAAAACATCCGTTTGTTATTATCTTTTTAAAAACAAATTTGTTGTAATAAAGAATACAAAATATAATGGTAGATAAAATAAATACAATGTTTGGTCTTGTTAAAACAGCAATAGAATAAAAAAGACCAACCATAAACCAGTTTGTACCATTAGAACTTAATTTGCATCTGGATAAAAAATAGAGTATAAAACAAATTAAAGCCGGGAAAACTGCTTCCGTTAATGTAAATGAAAGATAGCTGATGAGTGGTAAATTAAACCCATACAATATATAGGTTAGCCAGGCGATTTTACGGTTGTTGGTAAAGTTAAGGGTGGCTAAAAACAAGAAAACAGCTGAAATTCCAAAGATTATTATTTGAGAATATTTTATGGCGGCAAAACTGCCTTTCTCTCCAAAAATTAAATAATGGACCCCGTAAAAAAGTGGATACAGCGGTGTTCTTCTAACAGTATATAAATAATTTGAAGTATCATGCGTAAAGCCATAACCATGCTGCAGGTTTTTAATTTGATTCAGATACCATTCGTTATCTATGGAAAAAATAGTTTCATTATTTACCAGACTCCTTGCGTTTTGCTCTGTGTTTGCCGGGTTATTCTTTTGTATGCTCCTTATGTTTATAAAATTCATCGTGTACGCAAAAATGCAAACTGCGATAAACTGATAAAAAAAGATGCTTTTATTTTTCATTCGAAACTACAAGATTAGAAAAGAATAAACCGGTTTCTTCAGCAATCAGCTCTAAGTCCGTTTCATCTGTTAATCCGATATACAAAGGAAGTCTTAATAAACAGTTTGTGTATCTTTCTGCTTCTTTTAAAACTCTGCCATCATGTTTGAGATGAAAATAAGGACTCTGGTGCAAAGAGATGTAATGAAAAGTAGCAGATACCTCCATCGATTTTAAATGATTTATTAATGCATCCCGGGTATATTTATTTTGAGTAGTTATATAAAAGGAGTTTGCATTGTTGGTAGCGTAAGCAGGGAGAACCGGTAAATCCACAAATGAGTTTAAATGTGAGAATGCAGAATAATATTTATCCCAGATTTGAATTCTTTTTTTGAATATCCTCCAGAGATTCGAGTTGTGCCCACAAAAAAGCAGCAGTAATTTCTGACGGCAAGAATGAGGACCCAACATCAATCCAATTGTATTTATCTA
The DNA here is from genome assembly GCA_016721245.1 of Sphingobacteriales bacterium. GTDB lineage: Bacteria > Bacteroidota > Bacteroidia > Chitinophagales > JADIYW01 > JADJSS01. Next base: position 298,053 of record JADKIQ010000005.1, on the reverse strand, counting down.
TGAACCCGTTTAAAAACTGTGTTCTATTAGTTCCTTTTTCTCTTATAATTTCAGCTCTTTCTATATATTTTTCGTCATTTATTACTAGCATGCCGCCTTCGCCGCAGGTTATATTTTTAGTTTCGTGAAATGAAAATGTAGCAAAGTGTCCAAAGCTCCCTAATGGTTTGTTATTGTAATAACTGTCAATTGCCTGAGCAGCATCTTCAATTAAAAAAAGATTGTATTTTACAGATATATTTTTAATATAATCCATATCACAGGCAATGCCTGCATAATGCACTACAACAATTGCCTTTGTTTTAGATGTGATTAAAGATTCAATTTGAGTTTCATCAATACAAGGATTATCTTTTCGGCTATCGGCAAATATTATTTTTGCACCTCTGAGAATAAAAGCATTTGCTGTAGAAACAAAAGTATAACTGGGCATGATAACTTCATCTCCTTCTTTTATGTCAGCAAGAATGGAGGCCATCTCCAGAGCGTCAGTACAGGATGTTGTAAGTAATACTTTCTTGTAACCATATTTTTTCTCAAAATATGATTGACATTTCTTTGAGAAAACCCCGTCTCCAGAAATTTTTCCGGAAGAAAGTGCCTCCTGAATATATAATAATTCTTTTCCTGTTAAATATGGTTTGTTAAATGGTATCGGCATTGTTTGTTTAAATGGGAGTATCTGTGAGTTATAACACTTATATTTTCTGTATATCCTTGTCAAATTTGAAAAAGGAATTTAGTATCATGTTATCGCCTCTAATTTAATAAAAATATTAAATAATAGTCATATAGATTCTTAGTAAAGGTACAAACAGGGTTTGTTATTCTGCTACTGCTTATGTTTTGTGTTAGATTTTGGAAATTTATACTTCTGAACTAATTTATTCAACAGATTACGCGAACATGAAGTTTTTAAATTTGTATCTTTAAATTTTTTTAAACCGTAGTATACAATTGTAATCATATTAAAGTAAGAATTCGGGGCAAATATGTATTTATATCCTCAGCAAATAGATTATAGACTGCATCAGCCGGTGTTTTTTCTCACGGATTTTATTTTGGTTCCTTTATTCATATATTTAATACACAGATATTTAACAAATTATATTAAAGATAAACCACAGCATTACAAAGAATATTTTCTTAAAGCATGGTATGCACGTTTAGCGGGCTGCATATTAACCGCGCTGATGTATGATTATTACTATAACGGCGGGGATACGATCACCTATTACCATTATGCAATGGGAGCAAACAAAGTATTATTTTCTCAACCCGGTATAATACCTTCCTTAATACTTGATCCAAAATCATTTAACTCACTTCGTTTTTTTAGTGATACATCTTTTTTTATTGAAGGAGGACTCTTTTTAAAAGATGGTACAACTGCGATAGTTATCTGGATAACAGCATTTTTTAATTTGATTTTTCTAAGATCTTTCCTGCTAACCAGTATTGCGTTTACATTTTTTGCTTTTTATGGTTGTTGGAAATTATTTTCAATGTTTTACGATATGTATCCACATTTGAAAAAACAAATTGCAATTGCCTGTTTGTTTATACCTTCCGTATTCTTTTGGGGAACCGGTGTAATGAAAGAGCCTCTCTGTATAGGAGGGCTCGGACTGTTAACCTATAACGTATACGGACTTTTTTTTAAAAAAGGAAATAAAATTAAAAACTTGCTGCTTGCATTTGTCGGTGGGTTTATAATTTTTAAAATTAAAATATATATAATACTTGCGTTTTTACCGGCCTTGGCTGTGTGGGTTTTTGCCCGTTATCGTTATAATATTAAAAGCCCTTTTTTAAAGGTTATATCAACACCTTTGTTCATATTCTTTGGTGCAGCTGCCGGCAGTTTAGTGCTGCAATCTATGGCTTCTTATGCGGAAAGATATGCTTTGGAAGAGCTTATGAGAACGGCTAAAGACACACAAAACTGGCTGGTTTATTCCACAAAAGAGCAAGGCGGTTCTTTTTATACATTAGGGGATATTGAATATTCTACATTGGGCTTAGTAAAAATATTTCCCAAAGCCATTAACGTAGCTTTATTCAGACCGTATCTATGGGAAATTAAAAAACCAATACTTTTAGCCGCCGCATTAGAAGGGGTGGCTACATTATACTTAACAATTACATTGTTATTTAAAGCAGGGTTTATAAGGTTTTTTAAACTAATTGCCGGCAATCCGGAGGTCCAGTTTTGTTTGGTTTTTTCTGTAATATTTGCATTTGCCGTTGGGTTTACAAGTTTTAATTTCGGTGCTTTAGCAAGATATAAAATCCCCTTTATGCCGTTCTATTACATAGCATTATTTATACTTTCAGATGCTCAAAAACAAGATAAGGCAGTGATTGCAAAAAAATGATTAGAATTGATTACATTTGTGACCTCAATTTAATAAGAAGATACTTGTTGTAAACACTTAATAGTATGTCAATAAGCTTTATAATTAAGTAAATATGAATATTGCCGTAGTTGGAACAGGATACGTTGGTTTGGTTTCCGGGACATGTCTGTCAGAAACAGGAAATAATGTTGTTTGCGTTGATATTGACGCCGATAAAGTTGCGAGATTAAAGGCCGGACAAATTCCAATATATGAACCGGGCCTTGAAGTGCTCTTTCAGCGTAATATAAAAGAAGGTAGATTACATTTTACAACAGATCTGGAATACGCTATCAAAGATGCTAAGTTGATTTTTTTAGCATTGCCAACACCCCCAGGAGAAGACGGAGCTGCAGATTTAAAATATGTATTAGGCGTTGCAGACCAGCTTGGCAAAATAATGAAAGAGTACAAAGTAATCATCAATAAGAGCACGGTCCCGGTTGGAACGGCAGAACGTACTACTGCAGCGATTGCAAAAAATGCAACGGTAGAATTTGATGTGGTTTCCAATCCTGAATTCTTAAGAGAAGGAGTTGCAGTCGATGATTTTATGAAACCGGACAGAGTTGTTGTCGGCACCCGTTCTGAAAGAGCACGCAAGTTAATGGAAGAATTATATCGTCCGTTTGTGCGTCAGGGTAATCCGATTATTTTCATGGACGAGCGCAGCTCGGAAATGACAAAATATGCTGCCAATTCATATCTGGCCGTTCGTATCTCTTTTATGAATGAATTGGCAAACTTGTGCGAAAAAACAGGTGCTGACGTTGAAACGGTACGCCAGGGAATGGGCAGCGATAACAGAATCGGCAAAAGATTTTTATTCCCCGGAATTGGATACGGAGGAAGTTGTTTCCCGAAAGATGTACAGGCATTGGCAATGACTGCAGACGAAAATAATTACGATTTCAAAATATTGAAAGCCGTAATGAATGTCAACGAAATTCAGAAGCATATTTTGGTGGAAAAAATCATCAGCTATTACGGCAGTGATTTATCAGGTAAAAAAATTGCACTTTGGGGATTGGCTTTTAAGCCTAATACAGATGATATCCGTGAAGCACCGGCATTGTATATTATAGAGGATCTGATAAATGCAGGTGCGGAAATTGTTGCATATGATCCGGAGGCAATGCCAAATGTCCAACAATATTTTTCAGGTTTACCTGCAGATAAAAAAGCAAAATTAATGTTTGCAGATAATTATTACAAAGCAGCGGAAGGGGCTGATTTTCTTGCCATTTTAACGGAATGGACAGAATTCAGAACACCTGATTTCTCAAAAGTAAAATCATCTTTAAAAGAACCTGTAATTTTTGACGGTAGAAATTTATACGATTTGGAAGATATGAAGAGAGCTGGGTTTTATTATAACAGTATCGGAAGAAAAACAATCACCATTCAATAATTAAGAAATGTCTCAAGATAAGAAAAGAGTATTAATTACAGGAGCTGCAGGATTTTTAGGTTCTCATTTGTGTGATCGTTTTTTGAAAGAAGGCTATCATGTTATCGGAATGGATAATCTGATTACAGGAAATATCAAAAATATAGAGCATCTTTTCCCATCTAAAGATTTCGAATATTACCATCACGATGTAAGCCGTTTTGTACACGTGCCCGGAAAATTGGATTATATTTTGCATTTTGCTTCTCCTGCCTCACCGATAGATTACCTGAAGATGCCTATTCAGACATTGAAGGTAGGTTCGTTAGGTACACATAATTTATTGGGATTGGCAAAAGAGAAGAAAGCAAGAATGCTGATTGCTTCTACATCAGAAGTATATGGCGATCCAACCGTGCATCCGCAACCCGAAGAATACTGGGGCAATGTAAACCCTGTTGGACCACGAGGCGTTTATGATGAAGCAAAACGCTTTCAGGAAGCTATCACTATGGCGTATCATAATTTCCATGGCGTGGAAACAAGAATTATCAGAATATTTAATACATACGGACCAAGAATGCGTCTGGACGATGGCCGTGCATTACCGGCATTTATGAGTCAGGCTTTGAATGGTGAAGATTTGACGATGTTTGGGGACGGTTCTCAAACACGTTCTTTTTGCTACGTATCCGATTTAGTGGAAGGTATTTACAGGTTATTGCTGAGTGATTATCATTTACCGGTAAATATTGGCAATCCACAGGAAATTACTTTATTGCAATTTGCCGAAGAAATCTTAAAATTGATAGATACAACCTCTAAAATTGTGTATTTGCCCTTACCTAAAGATGATCCGAAACAACGCAAACCGGATATAACCAAAGCAAAAAATATTTTAGGCTGGGAGCCAAAAGTAGATCGCGCAGAAGGACTGAAAATAACGTTGGATTATTTCAGGAAAGAGCTCGGGAAATAGTAAGCTCTACTTAAACCAGCTCGCATATTTCACATAATTATTGGCAATACGCTCGTTTTGATCTTTAAAAACTTCTTCAGAAAGTTGTTTTACCTTTTTTGCAGGAACACCCGCATAAATACTGCCGGCTTCCACACGCGTATTTTCTAAAACCACTGCACCGGCTGCAATCAGCGCATTTTTTTCTACATAGCAGTTATCCATTACTATTGCACCCATCCCTATCAGCACATTGTCTTCCAGTGTGCAGCCATGCACCAGCGCATTATGTCCGATGGAAACATTATTGCCAATCACCACTTTGGTTTTCTCGTAGGTGCAGTGCAACACAGCACCATCCTGAATATTTACTTTATTGCCTATTCTTATAGAATTTACATCACCGCGCACCACCGCGTTGAACCAGATGCTGCAGTCGTTGCCCATTTGCACGTCACCAATCACCGTAGCGTTAGGAGCTAAAAAACAATTTTCACCAAACTTTGGCGTTATTTCATTGCAGGGTAGTATTAATGCCATTTTTTTATAAATTTATACTATGATACAATTTAAGATTCAGAATTTAAAATTCAAATTAATACTGATATTATTTGTAGCGGTATTTCTGCAGTCATGTGCCGCCGCTAAAGCAAAAAAATGCCAGTGTCCAACTTTTGGAGATAGCAAGAGACATTAGCGGCTAATTTCTGCTGCCAATATAAACGCCAATTAATATCACCAATAAACCAAAAAGATGTATGGGTAAAATGCTTTCTTTATCCAGTAATCCCACAATAACACTCACCAAAGGAATAAGGTAAGTCGTCATGGTGGCAAATAATGCAGAAGTTCTCTGAATGAGAATATTAAAAAACACCAGCGCATATCCTGTTCCGAAGGCCCCCAGCAGCAGTAAATATTTTATACTGCTCCATGCAACAAGAGGCTCCTGCTGTATTTGATGAAATGCACCGGAATAATAAAGATAGACAAGTGTAAACGGTGCTGCAAAACTATATTGTAACAGTGCTATAATCACCGGATTTTCTGTCTGAAAATTGGATTTAAAAATGTTGGCATTAAAACCATAACAAACAGTAGCTAGTAGAGGCATTAAAATGAAAATGTTAATGCCGGAAAATCCTTTTTGCTTGGAAAGCACAATAATGATGGCACCAACAAAGCCTACAATAACGCCAATAATTTTATTTTGTGTAAGTCCTACACCAAAAAATAAACTGCCAATTAACAAGGCAAATAAAGGTGTTGTGGAGTTCATAATGCCGGTCAATCCGCTGTCGATTTTCGTTTCTGCAGTGCAGAATAAAACAGCCGGTATCAGATTGCCAAATAAACTCAGTAAGGGAATGTATTTCCATTTGTGAGACGGAATGCTCAGTTTTTTATAATTGAGCATAATGAGCGGAATGAGTGCAATAAAAGCGATACTCATACGGAATGCTGCCACCTGCAACGGCTGAAACACCTCTAATCCTTTCTTTATAAAAAAGAATGAAAAGCCCCAAACCACCGATAATCCGGTGAACATGACCCAATCGCCTGCCTGAATTTTTCTCTGTTGCTCCATGTTGCGCGCAAAGGTAACAATTAGAATTAAGAGCCATAAAAAAACTGGCAAGTATTTTGTACTTTTGAATGTATGAACAAATCTGTTTTTTCTTTTTTATTCGTCGTGCTCTTTGCAACTCATGTAACAGCGCAAAATGAAATAAAATTGGTGAAAATTGAAGACTTAAAAAAAGTCTACATCAAACCAAACGATACAACATATATCATTAATTTTTTTGCTACCTGGTGCGGTCCCTGCATGATGGAAATGCCGATACTGAACAAGTTTTATGATGAACATCAGAATACCAATATTCAACTGATTTTTGTGAGTCTGGACAATTCCGGCACTTTGAAAAAATTGCCGACTAAAATGAAAAAGATTGGTGTACAGGCTCCGGTATATTTGCTGAATGAAAGCAGTGACTTTTCCTGGCTGCCTTATATTGACAAGCGCTGGCAGGGCAGCATCCCGGCTACCATGGTGGTGAACAGCAAAAAAAACATCAAAGCTTTTTTTGAAACACCCCTGGAAAAAGGGCAACTGGAGTTTTATCTGAAAAAGCTGGGGCTGTAAAAAATCTTACTGTTCACTACTCACCACTTATTACTAAGTCGTACATTTGTACCATTCTATGACGATTTTTGAACGCGTTCTCGGCGGAAATATATTCTTTGATTTTTGGAAACAACTCCAACAGTATATCTTTTCAGAAGGGCGTTTTATACAGTTAATCACGCTGCAGCCCATAGAAATTTATAAGACGGAAACGGAGCTCGAAATAGATGGTGCAAAAGTGAAACTGTTTATCAAAAGCAATGTCGAAAACCTGATGCAGCGCAGAATTGAAAGAACCATTAATTTATTGACCTTAAACCTTGCCGAGAATCAGAAGAAATCGGCATATGATTTTGATGTAATTATAAAAGCACAGATGGCATATGAGGACGTGTCTAAATTCTTTAACCATCATTTTGCCGCACAAACCTACACGATAGAAGAAAATAAATATTTCTTATACATAGAGCAATTTCAGTTCAGCAATCAGGGGACCAAAGCGGTTGTTCATATGCCGTTTGTACTGGAATCCAAACGGTGGTTTTTAAAAAGAAAAATGAGCGGAACCGCTGTATTTAAAGGCTCTATCAATTTTCATCAGCCAAAATATGTAGTAAAAACACGCAACTTGAATTACGACCTGGAAACAGAAAGTCTTATTTTAAAAGCAATAGATAATATATATCATCATCAGTTAACGGATTTTTTGGCTGGTTTTTTACAATATAATTTTAAAGAAGAATTGCTGCATGCAAAAACGGAAGCACAGGAGCAAATTAATTCTTTCCAGAGCCAGACCAACTGGATAAACGGTAATATTGATGAATTGGATCTGGAGCGCATTACCATTGAAAATGAGGGAATACATGCGGTATTTTTAGCGGAAGGAAAACTGCATTTAATTCGTTAAATTTGACCTTTCAAAAGAATTATGTACGAACAAGCATTACACAAAACACCGGTAGAAAACAAACGATTTCTGGTTACAGGCGGCGCCGGTTTTATAGGATCTAATATCACGGAGTATTTATTGCAGCACGGAGCCAAAGTGCGTGTTTTTGATAATCTGGCTACGGGAAATATTGAAAATTTACGTGAATTTAAAACGAATCCCAACTTCGAATTTTTTGAAGGAGATTTACGAAAAGTGGAGGATTGTGTCAATGCCTGTAAAGAAATAGATGCCGTATGCCATCAGGCTGCCATTGGTTCAGTGCCGCGCTCTATCAAAGATCCGGTTACCTCTAACGATGTAAATGTAGGAGGATTCGTCAATATGCTGACAGCGGCCAAAGATGCAGGTATTAAACGATTTGTGTATGCATCCTCTTCGTCTGTGTATGGTGATGAGCCCAATCTGCCAAAAAAAGAAGAAAGAATCGGCAATCCATTGTCGCCATATGCTGTTACAAAATTTACAAATGAAGTCTATGCCAGTGTATTTTCCCGTTGCTATGATCTGGAATTAATTGGCTTGCGTTATTTCAATGTATTTGGACCCAAGCAAGACCCATATGGAGAATATGCTGCGGTAATGCCCTTGTTTATCAAAGGGTTACTGGAAGATGAGGCACCTTATGTAAACGGCGACGGAGAGCAGACTCGCGATTTTACTTTCGTACACAATGCAGTTCAGGCTAATATTTTAGGTTTAACATCTGATAATCCGGCTGCGTTCAATCAGGCATATAATGTGGCTTTTGGTGAACGGTTTACTATCAATCAGATGTATAACGCCATCAAAAATTACCTGAAAAAAGATATTAATGCCATTCATCGAGAACCACGTGCAGGTGATATCCGTGATTCACTGGCAGACATTTCAAAAGCACATAATTTATTGGGCTATTCGCCCCAATATTCCTTTGAACAAGGCTTGCCTCTGACGATAGAATATTTCAAAAAAGTATTCGGTGCTTAGAATTGCCTTAAAAAATGTGAAATTCTACAATATATTCATTAATAAAACCTTATAACGGTATACCATATGCTTATTTTGCCGTTAAAAATGTATCTTTGTTCCTCTTTTTAACACACACTCTTGAGCAAGAGCCTAAAAATATTTTGTCTGCTGTTAACCATGCAATTTGGTGCTAAAATGGTATGCGCGCAGGAAAATGAATTTGGATGCTGGGCTGGAACGGCGGTTTACCTCGGGGATTTAAATCCAACGGTTTCTTTTAAAAATGCACGATGGGCAACAGGTATTTTTTACCGTTATAATTTTAACAACAGAATGGCTGTTAGAGCGGAAATGAATTATGGTTTTTTAGATGCTGCCGACAGCAGAATAAAACGATATCCGTATTTGCAGGCTCGCAACCTGAGTTTCAAATCACAGCTGGTAGAGTTTGCAACTACCTTTGAAATAAATTTCTTTAAATATTCATTGATAAAAGCCAGAGATACCAAAAGATGGACACCCTATATTTTTATGGGTGGAAGTTTGTTTTATTATAATCCATATACAACGCTGGACGGAACAAAATACAAATTAGAGCCGGTTGGAACCGAAGGGCAAAAAACGGCCAACCGTCCAACCAAAAACAGAGGGTATGACCATTATGCTTTTGCTATTCCGTATGGTTTGGGTGTAAAGATTGCCCTGAACCAAAATTGGTCTATCAATGTAGAAGCAAGCAGCAGAATTACCTTTACGGATTATATTGACGATGTGAGTGGTGCTTATGCAGAAACGGAAGACGTAAATTATTTTGTAAAAGGAACTAACGTCGGACCAAGTCTGGCAGACAGATCTGCAACGAATATCGGTATTCCCGGAAAACAGAGAGGTACCAGTAAAGATAAAGACAGATTTATGTTTGTAGGCGTGTCCTTAACTTATACCATCAATACATTAAAATGTCCTAAAGTATTATAAAAATTGAGTACGAGCGAAGAAATAGTATACAAAGAAAAAATCGATACCACGCGATTGCCTGAACATATTGCCATTATTATGGACGGTAACGGACGTTGGGCAAAAGCACAGGGCAAACATCGTATTTTCGGACATAAAAACGGAGTGAAGGCAGTTCGCGAAGTAACGGAAGGTTGTGCGGAAATCGGCGTGAAACACCTGACCTTATATGCATTCTCCACAGAAAACTGGAATCGTCCGAAGATGGAAGTTTCAGCATTGATGGAGTTGTTGTTTCTGACGATAGGTAAAGAAATTAAAACGTTGCAGAAAAACAATATCCGACTCAACGCCATCGGACATTTGCATAATTTGCCTGAATCCAACAGGAAAGCACTGACCGAGGTAATGGAAGCGACTAAAAACAATACGAGAATGACACTCACGCTCGCATTGAGTTATGGTTCCAGAGAAGAATTGACCGAAGCGGCAAAAAAAATAGCAATAGATTTTAAAGCCGGCAGAATAACACTGGATGAGATAAGCCAGCAGACAATGGGTGACCATTTGTATACCAAAGGAATGCCTGACCCGGAGTTGATGATACGCACCAGCGGAGAGCATAGAATCAGTAACTTCCTGCTTTGGCAATTAGCTTATACGGAACTGTATTTTACAGAAAAATTCTGGCCGGAGTTTACAAAAAACGATTTGTATCAGGCGATATATGATTTTCAAAATCGCGAAAGACGATTCGGAATGACCAGCGAACAAATAAACGAACAAATAAACGAACAATTAACCAACAACTAATAATGACAATGACTTTTACTAAAAAAATAGCAATACTTCTGATATTTGGTTCTTGGTTTTTAATAAACAATTCTAATGCTCAGCAAATTGACACATCTATTGTCAATTATAAAGACCCTAAGAAATTCAGAGTTGCAGCAGTAGAAATCAGTGGCACTCAGTTTCTCGACAAAAATATTATCCGTTCTTTAACCGGCATCAAAATCGGTGATTTAATTTCCATTCCAGGAGATGATATTACTAAATGCATTAAAAATTTATGGAAACAGGGATTATTCGGTAACGTAAAAATTTATGCAGATAAATTTGACGGAGAGAATGTATACCTGACAGTTGATGTACTGGAAAAACCGAGATTGAACGAAATTACATTAAAGGGATTGAAAAAAAGCGACGCGGATGATCTGAAGAAAAAATTGGATTTGTTAAAAGGGAAACCTTTGACAGAAGCATTAAAACTAAATGTGAGAAATACCATTGCAGATCAGTTTGAGGATAAATCCTACCTGCGCCCAATGATAGACATAGTAGAGAAAAAAGATGAAGGACTGGTAAATAGTTCATCCTTAATTGTGAATGTAGATAAAGGCAAGAAAGTAAAAATAAATAATATTGAATTCAACGGACGTGTAAACGGGGAACTTGCCAAGATGAGAAAGGTGATGAAAGATACCCGCGAACGTTCTAAAGTGGAGTTTTTCGTAAAAGACAATAGAAGTAGAAAACAAAAGGCAAAGGATGCTTTGTATACATTGGCGAACCTGAACTCTAATTCCGTAAAAGATTTCTTTATGGACCGGTTCAGAATTACGTTCAAAGGATCGAAGTTCAATGAAAGAAAATATGAAGATGACAAGCAAAAACTAATTGACTATTATAATAACAATGGCTTCAGAGATGCACGAATTACGTCAGATACTGTGATTGATGACGAAGACGGAAACGTAAGCATCAAAATGAATATCGATGAGGGACACAGGTATTATTTCGGCAATATTCAGTTTAAAGGTAATTCCAAATTCCCGACAGAAACATTAACACGTGTGCTGAATATCAAAAAAGGAGATGTTTACAATGCGGAATTATTACAAAAACGCCTGACACAGGATGCTGACGGAGGTGATATCAGTTCATTATACTACGATGACGGATATTTGTTTTTTAGCATTAATCCGGTGGAAATTGCGGTAGAAAATGATTCTATTGATTTGGAAATCCGCATCAACGAAGGACCGCAGGCTACTATCAAAAATGTAATAATAGAAGGCAATGACAAAACCAATGAACATGTTATTCGTCGTGAACTGAGAACGTTCCCGGGTGATAAATTCAGCCGTTCTGATTTAATTCGTTCACAAAGAGAAATCGCAAACTTAGGATTTTTCGATCCGCAGGAAACAAAAGTAGAGCCGATTCCAAATCCGGTAGACGGAACCGTAGACATTAAATATACGGTAAAAGAAAAATCAGCAGATCAGGTGGAGTTATCTGCAGGCTGGGGTGGAAAACAAGGCGGTTTAATCGGAACCCTCGGTTTAAAATTCAACAACTTCTCTTTAAGAAATATCTTTAATAAAAAAGCATGGTCACCGCTGCCTACCGGCGACGGACAACAATTGACCGTGCGTGTGGAAAGTAACGGTAAACGTTACCAGAACTATAACTTCTCCTTTACGGAACCCTGGCTGGGCGGTAAAAAACCAAATGCATTTACTATTGCAGCCTTCCGTTCCCGTATTCAGGATGTTAACGGAAGTACTGTGCTTGGAAAACAAATTACCAACGGTCTCTCTGTTTCTCTGGGAACTCGTCTGAAAAAACCGGATGATTTCTTTATCGTTCAGGCAGCTGCAAACTATTACGGCTACAAACTGGATAATTTCTCCAACAGATATTTTGTAGACAATCAGCCTTTAGACAGCGGTAAATTCAACAACTTAAACTTCAAAATCGCTATTTCAAGAAACTCCATCAATCAACCGGTATTCCCTACAGGCGGAGCAAAAGTGGAGGCTTCATTACAATTCACACCTCCTTATTCTTTATTCAGAAAAGACAATAATTTTGAAGGTAAATCCATAGCTGAAAAGTATAAATTGATTGAATACCACAAATGGAAAGTTAGCATTGACTGGTACCAGTCTCTGGGGAAATCTAAACTGGTATTGCGTGGTTCAGCTAAATTCGGATTCCTCGGTACGTTTAATAAAAAAGTGGGTACCACTCCGTTTGAGCGCTTCCAGGTAGGTGGTAATGGTATTCCTTCCAACGTCACCTTGTTTGGTACAGATGTTATCGCGCACCGTGGTTTTGAAGGCGATTATTCTACTTCAGGAGGTGATCCTATTTACAATAAATTCTTGTTAGAATTAAGATATCCGTTCTCCTTAAATCCATCTGCTACTATTTACGGACTGGTATTCTTCGAAGCTGCTAATACATACGCAACCTTTAAAGACTATAATCCGTTTAAACTGAAAAAGAGTGTGGGTATTGGTGTGCGTGCCATTTTACCGATGTTCGGATTGATTGGTATTGACTATGGCATACGATTTGATAGTGCTAATGGTAGTCCGATAAAACCAAGTAACGGATTTTTCGATTACATAGGAAAAAATGGAAATATTTCATTCATCCTTGGATTTGAACCGGAATAAAAAGTATAACTAAAAAGAAATAAAATGAAAAAATCAATTGTATCATTCATCTTGGTTCTTGGCGCTTTGTTCCTTGTGCAAAGTACATATGCACAGCGTTTTGCTTATGTAGATACTAAATACATTCTGGAAAAATTGCCGGACTACAAAGCAGCTCAGCAAAAACTGGATGATCAGGCGGCAACGTGGCAAAAAGAAATTGACACAAAAAACGAAACGCTGAAAAAAATGTATACCAAGTATCAGGCGGAAGAATTTTTGCTGACAGCAGATTTAAAGAAACAACGCGAAGATGAAATCGTGAAAGCAGAAGACGAACTGAAAGATTTGCAGAAAAACCGTTTCGGATACAATGGCGATTTATTTAAGAAGAGACAGGAATTGATTCAGCCTATTCAGGATAAAGTATTTGATGCCGTACAAAAAATAGCACAAATGCGTTCTTATGATTTTATTTTCGATAAAGCTTCCGGCGGTGCCGCGATGCTGTACACCAATCCTCAATATGACGTGAGCGAAGAGGTTTTGAAAAAATTAGGCATGTAATTTGAATAACATTAATCAAAGTAAAAAATAATACTTAAACCAAACAAAAATTAAAAAGTAAGAGATGAAAAAAATCAGTACCATTATTATCGTAATGTTTGCATTGGTAGCAAGCACATACGCACAGAAAGTAAGCAAATTCGGTTATTTAAATTCTTCTGAATTAATCAGCTTAATGCCGGAAACAGCAAAGGCAGATTCAGCTATAGATAAATATACTGCAGAATTAGATGCATTGGGTCAGCAAATGTATGCTGAGTACCAAAAGAAAACAACGGAAGCTCAGGCAAAAGCTAAAACAATGTCTGAAGAGCAGTTGAATCTGGTAGGTCAGGAGTTGGCAGATCTGGAAAAACGTATCACAGATTTCCAACAATCAGCTCAGGATAAAATCGGTGCAAAAAAAGATAAATTATACGCTCCGATTTTGCAAAAAGCAAACGATGCTATCAAAACTGTAGCAAAAACAAACGGATTTACATATGTCTTCGATTCAGCAGCAGGTTCTATCCTGTATGCAGAAGAGTCTGATGATATATTACCATTGGTAAAAACATTCTTAAAATTACCGGATCCGAAACCAGTTGTGAAACCAGCACCGGGCACTGCACCAAAATAATTTTAATAACACAGATAGTAAAACGCGTCCTAATAATCAGGACGCGTTTTTTTTGTTTTACAGATAAGTTTTAAGACATTTGTTATATGAACAACAATGCACATGCACCTATCGGGTTGTTTGATTCAGGCATCGGCGGATTGACCGTGGCAAATGCAATTCTGGAGCAACTGCCTAATGAATCGCTGATTTATTTCGGCGATACGGCGCATCTTCCGTATGGCGATAAATCAGCCGATACCATCCGGTATTTTACCAAAACGATTGGTTCTTTTCTGTTATCGAAAGAATGCAAGATAATTGTGATTGCCTGTAATACCGCATCGTCTGTTGCCTTTGATATGCTGGAAAATATGGCAGGTGATAAAGCATACGTGTTTAACGTTATTGATGCCGTAGTAGATGAAATCATCAGAAAGAAATATAAGAAGGTTGGTGTAATTGGTACGCTGGGTACCATCAATTCAAATGCGTATAAAACCAAAATTAAAAAGAAAGATGCGGATGTAGAAGTGCAACAGTTGGCAACACCTTTGCTGGCACCGATGATAGAATCGGGTTTTGTGGATGGACAGATTTCGCATCTGGTGATAGAAGAATATTTGAATTCTCCGGAGTTGCAGGATATAGAAACGCTTATATTAGCCTGCACACATTATCCCTTAATTAAAAAAGAAATAGAGGCGTTTTATGCAGCAAAAAACAAAAAAGTGGATGTGTTGGCTACGAATGAAATTGTGGCGGCACAGATAAAACGCTTTATGATTGAGCATGGATTGGTAAATTATGAGAAGAAAGGAAAAAGTGCCTTTTATGTTTCTGATTATACGGAGAGTTTTGCAAAAACCACACAATTGTTTTTTAAGGAATCTGTTGATTTAATTCACTTGCCATTGTTTAAGTAATCGCATTATTGTCATTTCGAGCAATGCGAGAAATCTTGCTAAATTAAACCATTAGTTTAAATATTTATCCAGCTCCACTTCCAGTTTTTCTGTTGATGTTTTAAACGCAGAAAACCCATTAATCGTTTTTAATTTTTCTAATGCAGCATCAATATCTAGCTTGTCTTGTCTGCATTCTACAGCAAATCCTTTCTGAGCCAACGTTTCAGCTAAAAACTCCTGTTCGGTTTGACCTTCTGCCGGAATTAAAATAGCTTTTTTGCCAAGTACGGCTAAATCCATGATAGTTGAATATCCTGAGCGGCAGATAATTACCTGTGCTTTCTGTAGAGCAGTAAATAAATCATTGGTGTTTAGATAAGAAATGACAGTGATGTTGTCGTCTTGAGTTGTTGTGTGATTTTCTGTTTTTCCTTTCACCAGTAAAACACTCTCGGTTCTGCCTTTGAACTTCTTTTTTAATTCAGTTTCTAAAAAAGTACGCTGCGGTTCCGGACCGGATAATACAATAAGAATATCAAATTCTGTAGTATCAATAAAAGAAGTTGTTTTCTTAAAGTTTGAGAAACGGCTTTGAATACCAATAAACGTATGTGGAATTTTAAACGAAATACCATGTGATAATTTCCCGGAAAGATTGTTGCTTCCTGTTTCATCCGGAATCCAGAGCGCATCGAATTTATGAATTTGCCGCAAGTGTAATTTCAGGAAAACGGGATTCATGAAACGCATACGGTTCGGTGCCTGCAAGGCAATCTGGTGACAAATAAAAATACTTTTCACCTTTTCATTTCGTACGCCATAGCGGTTGTCAGAAATAATTAAATCTACTTTTTCTTTCTGGAGAATTTCTGCAACAGATTTATTTTCTTGCTTTATTGTTTTTAGGATTTTTGGTGTTTGCAGTAAAGCGTGCACAGACGCGTTTTTGCCAACTGCATAAGAAATATTATAACCCGGCAATTCATAAAACGTGAGTTCCGGATATTGTTCTTTCAATAAATAAAAAGAATCACCGTTGCCTGCAATGATTACCCGGTGGTTTTTCTTAATCAATAAATCTATTAAGGGCATGCAGCGTGTGGCATGGCCTAAACCCCAGTCTAATGGCGCAATTAATATGGTTTTGGAGTTGCTCAACGTAACTTTCTGCCTTTCCATTTATAGTGTAAAATATTGCCCAAGGTGCCGACAAACGTAATGTACCAGATGTGTAAAAATTCACTGGAATAAAATGTATCCATTAAATCATGTCTGTTAAAGAAAGCAGAAGAGGATTTCAGAAAATGATAATCGATAATCGTTTTGCAAAGTACCTGAAAAATGAGCATTAACAAGTATAAAAACACCGGAAGAAAATTCAGTAATGCAATTAAGGTGTGGTCAGGAAAAATGCTGGAATACAAGAGGTTGCCGAAAAACAGTAATGCATTTATCCAGATACTTGAAACAAACAAATACACCAACCCTAAAATTAAAGTAATGCGTTTATCCTGATAAGAAGCAGACTTGGAAGTCCAGCGGAAACGTTGCTGTAAGAAATCATGCAGGTTATGCATAGGTTCTGTCAGAACAATGGCGGCTCTGTTTTTCAAAAACCGTACTTTCTCGGGAAAGCGTTGGGCAATTTTATAGACGAGCAGCATATCATCACCGCTGGCTTTTTTATCAATATCCTGATAGCCGTTTACTTCCAGAAAAGCCTGTTTTTCATAAGCTAAATTGGCACCATTCGCCATGTTGAACATTTCCATATTCAGCGAAGCTCCGGTAATTGCCTGCATGCCGCAAAAGTCCAGTGCCTGAAAATGCTGAAAGCGCGTTTTTTCTTTGTAGTAACCAACAGGTGCGGCAATCAAGGCACATTTCTCTTTTTCATAAAAAGAAACAATGCTGTGTATCCAATGCTGCTGTAGTCTGCAATCGGCATCCGTTGTAATAATGAGTTGCCCTTTTGCCAGCTGCACAGCAGCCTCTATGGCTTTTTTCTTATAGGCTTCGGTTGCTGTGTTGCCCGGGATAATATCCTGAAGTTTGTAGACTTTTATGTAGGTATGTTCTTTAGCATATTGCTGGCAAATATCGTAAGTGCCGTCTTCAGAAAAATCATCTATAATGATTACTTCTGTTAATGCAGTCGGATAAACCTGTTGTGTGATATCGTGTAATAAATGCCCGATGTTGGCTGCTTCGTTTCTTGCCGGAATAATTACACTTACTGATGTAGCTGGATGTTCAGATAGAAAATGGATTTCCTCCATTCTTTCCCATTCATTTTTGTATGTCCACATAATACTGACATAAAAAATGGTAAGCAAAAATGAAACGAACAGGAATATGAACACAGAATTACTTTTTTGTTTTCGCTAATAACAATTCCTTAAATTTAATCAATCTGTTTTGTAATGTTTCTTCTTTTTTTGCACTTGTCAGCCAGTTGATGTATTCTTTGTGATGGGTATAAGACATTTTATCAAAAACAGCTTTCAATTCTTTTTCTTTACGGAAAAAATCAATCATCACTTGTGGCAGCTCAACATTTCGTTCATCCAGATCTTCTTCAATTTTTACATGAATCGTATCGCCTGAATTCTTGCCTAATTGCGCCCTAATTTCTTTATTAATGATGAGATGGTATACGCTTTTATATTTTGTCAGGAGTCCGCGATACAATACGTTGTCGTACCACACTTTTACTTTCAGCCGTTTTTTGCCAAAGGTCTTTTCCACATCAAAATCGATGTCAATATAGGTTACATCCATTTTATCATCTTTTTGGATGACAGCAGTGAAGTTGACCACAGGCTGTTTTGACATGACATAAATTTAGCGAATCTAAAATAATACTTATTTTCTTATGGAATCCGGGATGTTTTTGTCTCTCAATGATAAAAGACATTGATTTATGGAATTACTGCCAATTCACAAAAAGATTTTTGAAGCACGAGGTAAAAAAGTGATGCTTGTTCCGAAGCTTCGGAATTGATCTTACAGAAATGTATGAAATGGAAACTAAAGTTTTAAAACAAGCTGTAAGGAGAAATCTGGAAAGATTCCCAGAAGATTTTATGTTTCAACTAGCTGAAAAAGAATGGAATACGCTTTTAAGGTCGCATTTTGCGTCCTTAAAAACAGGCAGCGGAAGGCAACCTAAGTACCTGCCGTTTGCTTTTACCGAACACGGAGTTGCTATGCTGGCCAGTGTTTTAAATAGTTCAAAAGCAATACAAGTCAACATTTCCATCATACGGGCTTTCATCGCATTAAGAGAGGTTGCCTTAAATTTCAAGGAATTATCCGATAAAATAGTAGAAATGGAAAAGCAGTATAATATGCAATTTGCGGATGTATTTGAAGCATTAGATTATTTAATGGAAGAAAAAAAGATAGAGGTTGAACAAAGAGAACGGCCGAGAATTGGATTTAAGACATAAGTTCAATACCTGAATATTCACGCAGAACTTCATCTAAAATAGAATAGATTTCGCTAATATCGTTGGTCATGACCAGTCTTGTTCTGTAAGGTTTTATATTGGGTAGTCCTTTCAGATAATTGGAATAATGCGGACGCATTTCCAGAATACCAAGCGTATTTCCTTTCCATTCGATGGATTTCTGCAGGTGTTTTTTTACGGTTGCAATCTTTTCTTCAATGGGTGGTTCTTCAATTATTTTTCCTTCAAAAATAAATGCTTTTACCTGATTGAAAATCCAGGGAGAACCGATGGCGGCGCGGCCAATCATAATGCCATCCACACCGTATCTATTTTTATATTCCAGCGCTTTTTGCGGTGAGTCAATATCGCCATTTCCGAAAATCGGAATCTGCATACGCGGGTTCTCTTTCACTTTGGCAATCAGCGTCCAGTCGGCCTCGCCTTTGTACATTTGCTTGCGCGTGCGTCCGTGAATGCTCAAGGCTTTAATACCGATGTCTTGTAAACGTTCTGCCACTTCTACGATGTTTTTGGTTTGGTCATCCCAGCCTAAACGTGTTTTTACGGTAACGGGTAAATTCGTGGCTTTCACCACCTGTTCAGTGAGGCGGACCATTTTGGGAATATCCTGCAAGATGCCGGCACCCGCCATTTTGCAAACTACTTTATTTACCGGACAACCGTAATTGATATCGATCAGATTTGGATTTGCCTGCTCCACAATGCGGGCACTTTCTACCATGGCATCTTCTTCGCCGCCAAAAATCTGAATGCCGATGGGGCGTTCATAGTCGTATATATCCAGTTTCTGAATGCTTTTGTGTGCATGGCGAATTAATCCTTCCGAAGAAATAAATTCAGTATACATTAAATCGGCACCATACTGTTTGCACACCGCACGGAAAGGCGGATCGCTCACATCTTCCATAGGCGCCAATAACAGCGGAAATTCACCTAATTCTATGTCGCCTATTTTTACCATTTTACGGGTTAATAGTGAATAGTAATTAATTCACTACTTTTACACAAAGATACGACTAATGACAGAAAACTTGTTAGATGATAGTTTGAAAACTCCGTTAATTCAGCGGTACGGAATCAATAATTACAGTCATTTTGCTCAATTATTTATTTGGGTAGGCATTTTTGCCGGATGCTTTTTTCTTGCACAGATGGCGAGCGGCGTAATTATATTGTTGCATTATAAAAGTGCCAATATTAAGCAAATAGCATCCAATCCTGCGGATTTAAATGCATTAAGATATGCGCAAATGCTGGCTACCTTATTCAGTTTCTTACTACCGGCTTTAATTTTCAGTAAACTTAAGGACAGTCCTGTTACAAGATATTCTAATGCCAACATAGGCTTTCATCCGGCTTTTTTATTGTTGATTCCTCTTTTATTGATTTCTTTTTACCCGATTATCAATCTATCTTTTTTTGCCAATAAGGTTATGTTCTGGAACGACTGGTTCAAAGACTATCAGGGAGATTATAAGAATATTGTGGAAGGATTGCTGAAAGACAATAGCATATTTGTTTTTCTTCTCAATTTTCTGACAGTGGCGCTTTTGCCGGCTATCTGCGAAGAATGGATTTTCAGAGGGACATTGCAAAAATTATTGTCAGAAAGCCTGAATATACATGTTGCCGTATTTCTTGCTGCATTTTTCTTCAGTCTCATTCATTTTGAGTTTTCCGGATTTCTGCCGCGTGTTATTTTAGGGATGTTCTTAGGCTATCTTTTTTATTATTCGGGTAGTTTGTGGACGAGTATTTTTGCGCATGCGGTAAACAACGGCTCACAGGTTGTTTTTATGTATTTAAACAATAAAGGCATTTATAAGATGGATGTCGATAATCCGGTAATGCCAAAAGCATGGGAATTAATCGTTTATACGGCAGCTTTTGCAGGATTATGCTACATTTTTTACCATTTCGCGCAAAAGAGAAAAAATAGTACTTTTGCATAGATTAATTAGCTAATCAGCTAATTAGCTAATTACTTACTTTATGGGAGATATCACAACACGCGTAATAACAGGTTTCTTTTTTTTAATTGTCATGATTGGCGGCGTTATTCTGAGTGAGTATTCTTTTTTAATTTTATTTTCCTTGTTAGTGGTGTTGTGTATCAATGAGTATCATGGCATCATCCACAATTTACTCTCCTCCACACCAAAATGGAAAACAACCTACAAACTCATTAATACGGTTTTTAGTGTCATTATTTTTGGTATTGTCTTTTTGGTAGCAAGCAACAAAATTCCGCTTATATCATGGTCGGTGGTATGTGGTTTTCCGTTGACATGGTTAGTGATTGAGATGTATACAAAAAGTGAAAAGCCTTTTTACAATGTTTGTTTAAACTCCATGGCTATTTTTTATCTGGCGATACCATTGTCTTCTTCCTGTTTGCTGGCATTTCACGCAGGTGAGTACAGTTGGCATTATTTACTGGCGATTATGATTTTTGCATGGAGCAATGATTCTTTTGCGTACTTATCCGGAAGATTTTTAGGTAAACATAAATTGTTTGAGCGTATTTCACCTAAAAAAACCTGGGAAGGATTTGTGGGCGGCACATTAGGAGCTATTTTGTTTGCTTACATCGTTTGGCTATTATTTCCGAAATGGACCGGATATAATGTAAGCCTGATTACCTACGTTATCTTAGCCGTTATAACTTCTGTTACCAGCACGTACGGCGATTTAGCGGAAAGCATGATTAAAAGAAATTTACAGATAAAAGATTCCGGAACTGCGTTGCCGGGACACGGCGGTTTCTTAGACAGATTTGACGGCCTGATTTTTTCATTGCCGGCTTGTACTTTGTACTTAACGTTCATGCAATAAAAAAGACTCAGTAAGTTTTACCTCGCTGAGCCTCCATATTTGAATTTTTACTTACTACTTATTCCTTACTACTAACATCTACATCACGATTGCTTTTTCGCCAATCATTTTTCTCAGATTTAATAAGGCGTAACGCATTCTGCCCAAAGCAGTATTGATATTTGTTCCGGTCATTTCCGCAATTTCTTTGAAACTCAGATCGGCATAGTGGCGCAAAATCAGCACTTCTTTCTGGTCGGCAGGCAATAATTCTACCATATCTTTTATCTGCTTCACCGTTTGCTCGCGCATCACTTTATCCTCTCTGCTTTCATCTGCAAAACGCAATACATTCAGAATATCTTTACCGTCGCTGTCTACGATAGTCGGCATGCGTTTATTGCGACGGAAATGGTCCATGCATAAATTATTGGCAATCATCATGACCCAGGGCAAAAACTTACCCTCTTCATTATATCGTCCGGATTTCAGGCTGTCGATTACTTTGAAGAACGTATCCTGAAAAATATCTTCCGCCAGTGCACGGTCTTTGACCCGCATCATGATGAACGAAAAGATTTTTCGCTGATACTTTTTCAACAGGAAGGCGAGCGCATTTTCATCTCCATTTATATATCTTTGGAGAAGCTCATTGTCAGTTTGAACAATAGGATACATGATACCAATTTTTTGCGTGTTAAAATAATTGCCGTTGTCATGTAGATATTATTCAATAGTTTATTGTATTACGTGAGTTAATTATTACCAAGATTAATAAACAAAAACCAATTAAGTATTGTCATTAACAGTATTTAACGCAAAAAGAGTGCCTGTAGTATGTCGAAAGCAAAAAAAATAACGGTAAACAGTGATAATAAAATATTTATTAAGGGCGCACGTACACATAATCTCAAAAATATTGATGTAGAAATACCCAGAAATAAACTCGTAGTGGTAACCGGTGTTTCCGGTTCCGGTAAGTCTTCTTTAACAATCGATACGTTGTATGCAGAAGGGCAGCGTCGCTATGTAGAATCGCTTTCTTCCTACGTGCGCCAATTCATGAGCCGCATGGATAAACCGGATGTAGATTATATCAAAGGGCTTTCTCCTGCGATTGCCATCGAGCAAAAAACAACGACGGGAACGACCAGGAGTACGGTAGGCACCTTAACGGAAATCTATGATTATCTGCGTTTGTTGTATGCAAAAGTCGGCAAGACTTATTCACCCGTTTCAGGAAAACTGGTACAAAAACAGGAAGTGTCTGATGTGATTGATTACATAAAAACATTGGAAGAGAATTCTAAAATTCAGATTCTTTCTCCTTAAAAGAAATTACCAAAAATAAACTGGAAACACTTTTGCAGGACGGTATACAGCGTTTGTTGCTGGATGGCGAAGTGATAAAAACAGAAGATGTCGAAGAAAAAGAGATTGCAGCACTTAATAAAAAAAAAGAAAAATTTATTCTGATAGACAGAGCTACGTCAGAGCAAACAGAAGATAATTTATATCGCCTTGCCGATTCTGTTTCGCTCGCATTTTCCGAAAGTGATGGTGAATGCGTGATAGATGTTCCCGGCAAAACCAAAAAAGTATTCAGTAATAAATTTGAACTGGATGGTATTGCTTTTGAAATTCCGTCGCCGCAATTATTCAATTTCAATTCACCATACGGAGCCTGTAGTAAATGCGAAGGCTTCGGAACCATTCTCGGTATTGACCATGATTTAGTGATTCCCAATAAAAACCTTTCTGTCTATGAAGATGCGGTCGTTTGCTGGAGAACGGAGGGCATGAGTGTATGGAAAAAGGATCTTATCAAAGGCGCGCCGAAATGTGATTTTCCGATTCATAAACCCATCATTGATTTAACCAAAGAACAGTATAAAATGCTGTGGGAGGGAAGTCCGTATTTTCAGGGCATCAATGCATTTTTTAAAGACGTGGAATCGCAAACGTATAAAATTCAGTATCGTGTGATGTTGGCGAAATACCGTGGCAGAACGGCCTGCGACCAATGCGGCGGCACGCGTCTTCGACCGGATACGGAGTACGTGAAAGTTGGAGATAAATCAATCGGTGATTTATTGCAGATGACGATTAAAAGTTTGTACGAGCATTTTCAATCCCTATCTCCCTCTCCAAATGGAGAGGGAAGTTCGTCGAAGACGAACAGGGTGAGGTTAGATAAACACGACACGCAAATCGCTTCCCGTATTTTACTGGAAATAAACAACCGTTTGCAGTTCATGGTGGATGTGGGACTGGAATATTTGTCGCTGAACCGTTTTTCCAATACGCTGTCCGGCGGTGAATCGCAGCGAATCAATCTAACGAGAACTCTGGGCAGCAACCTAACCGGTTCGCTGTATATTCTCGATGAACCCAGCGTTGGACTGCACCCGCACGATACCGGAAAACTGATTAATATTCTACGATATCTGCGAGATTTGGGAAATACGGTGATTGTAGTGGAGCATGAAGAAGAAGCCATCCGCGCGGCAGATTATTTGATTGATGTAGGTCCGCACGCAGGAACGCTTGGCGGTGAGATTGTGTTTGCCGGAAACAGTGCAGATATTATAAAAAATCCAAAGAGTTTAACGACACAATATCTTACCGGAAAGCTACAAATTGAGGTGCCGAAGCAGCGAAGGAAGCCGATTAATTTCATTGAAATAAAAGGAGCGAAACAAAACAACCTGAAAGGCATTGATGTCAAAATTCCGCTGAATGCGCTGTCTGTGATTACAGGTGTTTCAGGTTCGGGAAAAACTACGCTGATAAAACAAATTTTGTATCCCTACTTAAAAATTCAGCTGGAAGGTTTTGGCGGAAAGCCGGGTTTGTTCAAAGAAATCACAGGTTATAAAAACAAGATTAAGAAGATTGAATTCGTCGACCAGAATCCGATTGGCAGAAGTTCGCGCAGTAATCCGGTGACGTATATAAAAGCATACGACGCAATTCGCGATTTATTTTCCGTGCAATCGCTTTCGAAAATCCGTGGTTATCAGGCAAAGCATTTTTCCTTTAACGTGGAAGGCGGGCGCTGTGATGCCTGCGAAGGCGAAGGCGAACAGGTAGTGGAAATGCAGTTTTTAGCAGATGTGCATCTGGTGTGTGAAGTGTGCAACGGCAAACGCTTCAAGCAGGAAATTTTAGAGGTAAATTACAATGGAAAAAATATTGCAGACATTTTAGATTTAACGGTAGATGAAGCCATTGAGTTTTTTGCCGAAAAAAAAGACGTCGTTAATAAATTAAAACCGTTGCAGGATGTTGGCTTAGGTTATGTGCATCTCGGACAAAGCAGTTCTACCTTAAGTGGCGGTGAAGCGCAACGCGTGAAGCTGGCTTCGTTCTTAACCAAAGGTGTAGCGAAAGAACAGGTCTTATTTATTTTTGATGAACCGACAACGGGTTTACATTTCCACGATATCAATAAATTACTGAAAGCCTTTAATGCCCTCATTGAGATTGGACATACCGTTTTGGTGGTAGAACACAATATAGATGTGATAAAATGTGCCGACTGGATCATAGACCTCGGCCCGAAAGGCGGCGAAGAAGGAGGACACTTAGTATTTGAAGGCACACCGGAAAATCTGGTGAAAAATAAAGAAAGTATTACCGCGATTTATTTGAAGGAGAAGTTGAAGTGATGAAGACGTTCACTGAGCTATACATAATACTTTGCTTATCGGGGCTCAATTTCTAAAAAATCTATTAAAAAGACTTAACACAGGTTTGTATTTATTGTATTGTTTATGATTATAAACATGATTGTATAGGTATTCCTTTCTATTTTTAAAGATTTCATATTTTAATTCTTCTGGACAATTCATGTGTTCAAGAACACGTTGATGGAATTCATATGGTTTATAACTACCATGGTTAATATCATATAAATTATAAATTTGGAGAATATCCTCAGATTTAATTTTATAATACCCAAGTGTTGATTCAAGAACTCTATAAGGACTTAATAAAAAGAGTTGACTAATAAGTTCGTCATGGTAATCTTCTCTTTCAATCAAAACTATATCGTAAATTTTGTTTAAAGCATCGCTTAAATCTTTAAAATAAGAATATGTTGTAAGCTTTTTATAGTATTTGTCCTTTAAAATCAAAATAAGATTTGATAATATTTTATTTTTTGTTTCATAATTTACGTTGTTATTTTTTAATAGGTTACATAGAACCTCTTCGTTTGATTCATATGATAGCTTATCAGCAATATCAATTGATATATTCTTATTAAGAGCTATATATTTATTGCCTTCTATAGAATAATCTTTAAAAATGCTATATAAAATTGTTAATTCAGTATTCTTCCCTTGTGCTAATTTTGCAATAACAACTTCATTATTAAAAATATTTTTGTTACTATACAAGAAATGTCTCTCTGCTTCTGTCAGCATATCTGTTTCAAAACTTTCAGAAAAATAAGATATGTTATGCCTGATTGTAACTCATTATGAAATTTTTTTAAAATTTCTCTATACTGATCTACATTAAAGATTGTAATTTTCATTTTATTTCCCCATTTAATATAAATTAAATATTTTATTAGTTTTGTAACGCTTTATGGTTCTGATCTAAAGAACTTCAACTATCTTCCTCACTCATCTCAAAATCTTCTAAAAACTTAGTGGTAAAATTTCCGCTGCGGAAATCTTCATTATCCATTAGTTGTAAGTGAAACGGTATCGTGGTTTTAATGCCATCAATTTTTATTTCTTTTAAGGCACGTTTCATTCTGTCAATGGCTTCAAGACGTGTGTTACCTTTAACAATTAATTTGGCAATCATAGAATCGTAAAATGGCGGAATCATATAGCCGTTGTACACATGCGAGTCGATGCGCACGCCATAGCCGCCGCTCGGCTGGTAGTTCAATATTTTTCCAGGACTTGGTTTAAAATTATCAAACGGATTTTCTGCATTTATTCTGCATTCAATCGCGCAACCTTGCGGAAAATATTCCGATTGTTCCAGTTTTTTTCCTGCCGCCAGTTCTATCTGTAAGCGTATCAAATCCAACCCTATCACTTCTTCCGTCACCGGATGTTCCACCTGGATACGTGTATTCATTTCCATGAAATAAAAACCCTTGTGCTTGTCCACCAGAAACTCAATTGTGCCAACACCTTCATAATTGATAGCTTTCACGGCTTTTTTCGCCGCATCGCCTAATTTTTTTCGTAAGGCATCATCCACAAACGGGCTCGGACTTTCTTCCACCAGTTTCTGATGACGTCGTTGTATCGAACAATCGCGTTCTGAAAAATGCGCGGCATTGCCGTATTGGTCGCCGGCCACCTGCACTTCAATATGTCGCGGTTCTTCAATATATTTTTCGAGGTACATGCCCGCATTGCCAAACGCCGCACCGGCTTCCGCCTGTGCGTTGTGCAGGTTGGATTCAAATTCTTCTTCCTTCCAGACGATGCGCATACCTTTGCCGCCGCCGCCAGCCGTCGCTTTTAAAATAACGGGATAGCCGATTTCTTTCGCTAGTTTCTTGCCAAATACAATATCCGTAATCAAATCCTCAGAACCCGGAATGACGGGCACTTTGGCTTTTATCATTGTCGCCTTTGCGGTTATTTTATCACCCATCGCGTTAATCTGCTCCGGTGTGGGCCCGATAAATTTGATGCCTTTTTCCGCGCATTTTCTCGCAAAGATTTCGTTCTCTGCCAGAAAACCATAACCCGGATGAATTGCATCTGCTTTGGTGATTTCCGCAGCCATCAGAATGCTGTCCATTTTCAGATAGGAATCTTTGCTGGCCGGAGGACCGATGCAAAATGATTCATCTGCACTTTTTACGTGCAGACTGTCTTTATCAGCCGTAGAAAAAACAGCCACGGTTTTTATGCCCATTTCTTTGCAGGTACGTATGATACGCAGCGCAATTTCACCGCGGTTGGCTATGAGTATTTTCTGGAACATATTGATTGCTAAGTTATAAAATTAACGAGTATTTTTTTCAAACTTTCGCCTTCCATCCCCTTTGGTTCACCATCCCGATAGCTATCGTGAGGGATAAGGAATGGCAAGACAATGTGATAGTGCTAAATTTTTCGTTATTTTTTATGGAAATCATGCAGTAAATGTATCTCAATGGTATTCACATAAAGCAAACTGCTGTCCATGTCCCCCGCTGGCGGGGGATTAGGGGGTGGAAAATGATAGTTGATATGAAAACAAATAACCAATACAATAACCATTTCTACAACAAAACCTTACAGCCTTATGCGAACGCTCTAAGAAAACGAATGACAAAAGCAGAAGCCTGTTTGTGGAAATATGTTTTAAGAGCAAGAAGCCTAAAAGGATATCAGTTCAGGAGGCAAAGGCCGGTATTAAACTATATTGCAGATTTTATGTGTAAAGAGCTGATGCTGATTATAGAGGTGGATGGAATCACGCATCTGGATGAGAAGGTTATAGCAAACGATAAGGTACGTCAGCAACGACTAGAGAATTTAGGTTTTACTGTGCTACGATTTACAGATGATGAAGTGTTGAGACATATTGAAGGAGTCAGGATGTATTTAGAGGATTGGATTGATGATGTTGAGAAAATGCAGTCAAGGGTTTCCACCCCCTTTATTTCCCCCGCCTGCGGGGGATAGGTGCAGTGCTGAAATTTACAGATAAAGTAAAATATTCGGTAGCGTGTAAAAATTTTGTAGCGAATATATCTCAATGTTAGTCATATAAAGTAAACTGCTGTCGTTCTTCCCGATAGCTATTTGGCGGGGGATTTAGGGGGTGTAAAGAAAATTAATCGAAAGAAGATTATCGATAATCACTATTTTTAAAGTATGAAATATATTTTGACCATATTGTTTCTTGTTTCTCTTTTCTGCTTTGGTAAAAAACCGTCCTCTTTTTCTATTCCAAGCGTTGCACCAAAAGATAGTGCTGTTTTACTGATGTTGCCAAAAGAGATACAACCGTTTTCTGTTCGTGATTTTGCCTTATCGCCCAAACAGGATGAACTGTTTATTACGGTAGAAAGCAATAAGAATATTTTTTCTTCCATTTTGCACCTTACAAAAGACGGCAAAAAATGGAAGGTAGAACTGGCGTCATTTTCCGGAAAATATGGCGACATAGAGCCGACTTTCTCTCCGGATGGAAACACGCTGTATTTTGTATCGAATCGGCCGTTGCAAAAAGACAGTGCGGTAAAAGATTTTGATATCTGGAAAACAGAAAAAATAAAGGGTATTTGGAGTGAACCTGAAAATCTTGGCGCACCCATAAATACAGATGCCAACGAATTTTATCCTGCAGTTACTACTAATGGAAAACTATATTTTACTGCGGCGTACAAAGAAAATGCTGTTGGCAAGGAAGACATCTGGCTGAGTAGATTAGAAAACGGCATTTAT
Source organism: Sphingobacteriales bacterium (assembly GCA_016721245.1). GTDB lineage: Bacteria > Bacteroidota > Bacteroidia > Chitinophagales > JADIYW01 > JADJSS01. The sequence continues at coordinate 269,088 of JADKIQ010000005.1, read as the reverse complement.
ACAACGCCGGTTGCATTGCCGGAAACGGTGAATTCTACCTTGTATGAATTCAATGCATTTGTGTCGCCTGATGATTCTTATATCATTTTTACTTCTTATGGAAGAGAAGATGATTTAGGCGGTGGCGATTTATACATCAGTAAAAAAGATGCGAAAGGCGAGTGGTTAGCAGCCAAGAATTTAGGTGCAAAAATTAATTCCAAAGGGTTGGATTATTGTCCGTTTGTAAGTTTTGATAAGAAAAATTTCTTTTTTACCAGCGACAGAAATAAACTTCAGAAAAGCTATCCGAATAAATTGAATCTGGAAGATTTCTTAAAGGAAATCGGCCAATTACAAAACGGAAAGGGAAATATTTACTGGATAGATACGGATGAAGTGTTGAAATAACTAAGCCGGTTCTACCAAAAACAAAGGCTGGTCGTATTCCACGGCCTGTGCGTTATCAACCATCACTTTTACTATTTTTCCGGAAACTTCGCTTTGTATTTCGTTGAATAATTTCATCGCTTCGATGATGCACAATACATCGCCTTTTTTCACTTTGTCGCCTACTTTTACGAAGGGTTCTTTGCCTTCCCCGGCAGAGCGGTAGAAGGTGCCAATCATCGGTGCTTTCACGGTGGAGAAATTACCGGAAGGTGTTTCTTCTTTCTTTGTTTCTGTAGTGGCAGCAGCTGTGCTTGCAGTAGTTGCAGCAGGTGCAGCAACGACAGATGCCACCCCGCTGGTTTTTGCATAATCTCTGTGGCGGATGGTGATTTTAAAATCGCCTTCCTGTACTTTTAATTCACCTAAATTATTATCGTTCAATAATTGGATGAGCTTTTTTATCTGAGAAATATCCATGTATCAAATATAGTGAATAATTTGAAAATTTGAAGATGTGTTAATTTGAAAATTAGATACTATAAAAATAAAAAAGGCTTCATTAAATCATGAAGCCTTTAAATAGTATAAACTTGATATTATTTTACTCTTTCCATGTAATCACCAGTCTCGGTGTTTACTTTAATTTTGTCACCCACGTTAATGAATAATGGAATCATTACTTTTGCACCGGTAGAAACTGTGCATGGACGTAATGTGTTGGTAGCCGTATCGCCTTTGATGCCCGGTTCTGCATAGGTAACTTCAACGGTTACAGTAGCAGGTAAATCACAAGTTAAAGGCAGTTCATCTTCCGCACGTACTGCAATTTTCACCGTCATACCTTCCGTTAAGAAACCCGGAGCATTGATGATTTTTTCACTGATAGCGATTTGCTCGTACGTTTCATTATTCATGAAATTATACAATTCGCCTTCCTGATACAGGTATTGATATTCTCGGTGTTCAATACGAACTTCGTCTATTTTCATACCTGAAGGAAACGTGTTATCTACAACCTTTCCATTAGTGATACTTTTTAATTTAGTACGAACGAAAGCCGGACCTTTACCAGGTTTTACGTGTAAAAATTCAACAATTTTATAAATATCGTTATTGAAAACGATACACATGCCATTACGAATGTCTGAAGTTGATGCCATATTATAGTCGTGAGTTATAAGTCGTGAGTCGTGAGTAAACTGTTACTCACGACTCACGACTTGCTACTAAATTACTTATTTAACGTATCCTTCGATTAATACTTTTCCGTTGTAATATAAATCATTACCGGAAACATAAGCAGTGTGTGAAAGATGACTTTCGCCTGTTACTTTGCAAGTTGCTACATTTGCAACCGTCATTTTGTAGTGCGTACGTCTTTTGTCGCGTCTTGTTGTAGATTGTCTACGCTTTGGATGTGCCATTTTATTCTAATTTAATTTGTCTTTTAATTTATCTAAATCTGCCCATCTCGGGTCGATTGTCGTATCCGGTTGTTGTTTTTCCAGCAAGCCGATTATTTCCTGATCGCAGTATTCTGTTTTTCCGGGTTTATCGCAAATGACATGAACAGGAATAGACAGGTGCACAAAATCGTATAAGAATTGTGTGATGTCGATAAACTGATCATCTCTTGCGATATAAATAATCTCCACTTCATCCATTTCTTTCATCGCTTCGTCTACCGTGTATTTTGCATAAATGGTATAAGAGGCATGAATGGAAACGGGAATAGAGGCCGTACATCTGTCGCAATCGCTCCAGATAGTGCCGTCCAAATCTATTTCTATTGTATAAGGTTCCTGTCTTTTATCAAAGGTGATATTGACCTGAACATTACACTTGTTGATGAGTGCATTCTCAAAACTGGCAAAGAACGTTTCTGTTAATTCATAAGAAAACTCATGAACTCCTTTCTTCAATCCGGCATGTGGAATTTTATACTCTTGTAATGAATCTGACATGCCTTGTCTTTAAGTGATTTTAAAAGGACTGCAAAAATACAAAATAATTTGTGAATTTGAAAATTTCGCACAGAACAATCGGGATGAAAAATAATAATCGTAAACAGTTGATAATCTTTATTTTATACTTTTAAAAAGTACTGAGATTTATTATGTTTGTATTAAAACCAATAAATAAGCCCCGGAATTTAGCTGCCTGATATTGAATAATTGATTGATATTCAGTAAAAATCCGGCCAATTTTTAATAATTAATATGGTAATTGAGGACTTAAATAATATATTTGCTCGCTGATTTTAAAAATAAACCAAATTATATGATAAATAAGCAGTTCCGTAAACTAACAACCTCATTATTGTTTTTCGTTTTTTTAGGTGCTTTCAGCAATTTGTATGCACAGGGAGCTGCAAAAACGGTAGAGCAATGGGTGGCATTTGCTAAAAGCGGCAAGAAAGATTTAACGAATGCTAATTTTACCGGAGCCAATCTGGAGCAGATTAATTTAAGCGGGGCTGATTTAACGGGAGCTAATCTGACGGGGACCAACTTAAGTAACGCAAATCTAACGGACTGCAAATTATATCATTGTAATCTGACAGGTGTAAATTTTACGGGTGCAAATCTGACCAGAGCAAATTTTCTGGAAACAAATATGCAGTATGTAAATATGCGTAATGCGAATTTACATCAGGCCTTGCTGCAGGAAGCGAATTTGCAGTATGCTATTTTATTTGGGGCCAACTTACAGGCGGCAAATTTGTTGCTGGCAGATTTGAAAAACGCGGATTTACAGGATGCGAATCTGACCAATGCCATGCTGGATTATACGAATACACCCAATACAGAAGTGCCGGAAATGGTGGAAACAGAATCATTAGGCAAAGCACTGGATTTACTCGAACAGAACATTAATGTTTTTGTACGCTTTGCCGGTGCAAAAATCAATAAAAATACAAAAGGGGTGGATTTTATGTGGGCTAAGAAAAATGGCGCTGTGATAGTGGCTGCGAAGTAAAAAAGTTATACAGCCAACTGATACACCGCACTCAAATTTCTGCCTTCGCCGTCGAAATCCAGGCCGTAGCCAACCACAAACAAATCGGGAATCGTAAAACCGACAATATCGATTTTGACATCTTTCTGCAGGTTTTCAGGTTTGTATAAAAAGGAAATCAGGGAAACAGATTTCGGCTCCAGGCCTTTTACATAACTGACAAAGAAATCCATCGTTAATCCTGAATCTACAATGTCTTCAATGATAATGACATCACGGTTTTTGACAATCTCTTCCTTCAATGGCAGCAGCATATTTATTTTTCCGGTAGACTGCATCCCGGTGTAGGAAGACAATTTTACAAATTCTATCTCACACGGATAATTAAACTTTTTCAAAATATCGGAAGCAAACATGAAGGCGCCGCGCAGCACCACCACAAACACCGGATTTTTGTCTTTATATTTTTCAGAAAGTTCGCTTACAATTTCCTGAATACGCGTTTGTATTTGCGCTTCGGTTATGTACTGATTAAACAGTTTGTCTTTAATCTGAATGGTTTGCATTATATAATTTTCTTGTTTTTCACGCAAAGACGCAAAGAAGGACATAAGTTTTAGTTTTTATATTAAATCAACCAAGGTATAAATCCTAAATCCTAAATCTCAATTCTAAATTCTGAATTTTTTATGGTTGGATTTTTAAAACTTGCCCTAATTTAACACTTTGGTCGGATAAATTATTCCATTCAACAATTTGTGCGATAGAAATATTATAACGTTTGGATAGGTTGTACATCGTGTCACCTTTTACCACAGTATGAGTACCTGTTGTGCTTTTAGGTAAAGAATTATAATCGATAACTTTGGGATAAACGGTTGGTGTTTCTAATCCCCTTTCATAAACAGATATTGAGCGACCAGGATTATCTGGTGTTGGCGGAATTATAGTTGGCGGCACTATTTTTACCACACTATCTTTTACCGGAAAAGGGGCTACGTTTGGCTTTTCCAGTAATTTAGTTTCACTTTCCCATCCCAGCATTTTGTTGCTGTCAACAGATAATTTTGTTTCCTCTTTTATGGTTGGATAAATCGTATCACGCGCGCGAACTATGGTGTCGTAAATAATTTTTTTAGTTGGAGAAGATATCGGTAAACTTTCTTTCGGCTTATCAATTTCAATATTGGTTCTTTCTTTTGGAATTTCTATTTTAATATTGCTTCTTACAACAGGTTTTTCTTTCGCTTTTCCTTTTAATACAAGGGTTTGTTTTACTTCAGGTTCTTCGCCAGATTCCAGTTTATTCATCTTTAAAAGAGTCGCCAATCGTATACCCTTTTTTTGCGAAATGCTCCACATATTATCTTCAGCTTTCACTTTATAGCTTCCTTCTTTATTGGATTTCTTTTTTTGCTGAATAAAAATTGTTTGTCCGTCTTTTATGTTGGAGTCGTCTGCAATATCATTAAACGCCAATAAATCTTCTTTCTCAACATTTAAGACATTGCCAATTAAATCAAGCGTTTCACCCTTTGAGGTATATATTTTTACCGCTTTGCAATCATTCACTTTGAAGATGCTTTTATTGATTTTTTTGGTGGCAACAGGCGGAGCTTGCGGGGTAGTAGCTGAAACCGTATTTACCGGTATGTATACTTCAGTTTTTTTTTCCTGAATCACTGTTTTCTGAACCTCAATTTGCATGCTGTCCGTCACATTGTATTCTTCGTCATCGTCTTTCTCCACCACAATCGTTTTTTGCAGCGGGCTGATGTAAGACGGAATCTGACCTTTATCGAATGCCGCGAGCTGAAAATCATCTATCAGCTTTATCAGTATCTCCGGATATTTCGGATTGGTGGCATACCCGGCTTTTTTCAAACCGTAAGCCCAGCCTTTATAGTCGGTTTTGTCCAGCAAGAATAAAGACGCATACCAGGGACGGCTTTTCAAAAAATCGGAATGGTCTTTATAAGAATCTTCTACCTTGTCATACACGCGAAAACATTCGTTCGGAGCATCATCTGTATACTTAAATGTTTTTCCGGTCCATTCTTTTTTACATTTTATGCCAAAATGATTGTTGGTGTTTTTGGATAAATAACTGGTGCCCCAGCCGCTTTCGTGTATGCCCTGTGCCAGCGTAATACTGGCCGGAATACCAATCCGGTTCATTTCTTCAATAGCAATATCTTTGTATAGTTTGATATAAGCCACAATAGCAGCAGTATCCGGTTTTTGTGCTTTAGCGGAAAGGGTAGTCAATACTATTCCGATGGTAAAAAGTATAGTAAATTTCAGTTTCATTTTCTTTATTTTTTTCTGATCATCATAATGCCGTCGCGTATAGAAACGATAACGTTTTCCACGCGATTATCTTGCTGCACCTTATCGTTAAATTCTGCTAATTTTTTAGTGTCTTTATCTTTCTGTTCATCAATAATCTTGCCGCTCCACAATACATTGTCTGCTAAGATAAAACCGCCGCTTCGCACTTTGTCTATCACTAAATCGTAATACAAACTATAGTTCTGTTTGTCCGCATCAATAAATACCAAATCAAATGTTTCGTTTAGTTGCTGGATTTCCTGCACGGCATTACCGATAATCTGGATAATCTTGTTTTGCAAACCTGCTTTTTCTATGTGCGTTCTCGCAATAGCTTCCAGTTCCTCATTGATATCGATGGTGAATAATTTGCCGTTTTCGGGTAAGCCTTCGGCAAGACAAATGGCGGCATATCCCGTAAAGGTGCCGATTTCCAGCACACGCACCGGCTGCAGCATCTGTGAAATGAATTTCAGGAACTGCCCCTGCACTTTTCCGCTCAGCATTTGCGGCATCAGTACATCCGTTTGTGTTTTGCGGTTGAGTTGTTGTAATGCATCACTCTCGGCAGTCGTGTGTGCATCAATATATTTTTCTATTTCGTAAGAAACTAAATTCATTTTTACAGTAATAAGGTATAAGAAATAAGTCGTAAGTATTATTACTCCATTTCAATCAGCAACTGATTTTTTTCTACCGCATCTTTTTTGTTGATGTTGATGCTTTTAACCACACCGTTTCCACTCGCTTTGATAATATTTTCCATCTTCATGGCTTCCAAAATCAATAGGTTATCGCCTTTATTTACGGCTTGTCCGGCTTCTACCAGAATATCCAGCACCAGTCCGGGCATCGGAGCTTTTACGCTGTCCATCTTTTCATCAGCACCAGCCGACATGCCCATTTTATCCAGCAGCATATCCAGTTCCGTTTGCAGATTCAAATCGTAAATATTGTTGTTTACTTTGATGGAGAAGCGCTTCAGGTTATAGTCAGCATGAATGATTTCGATATTATACGATTTGTGGTTCTGTAAAATATGAAACTTATTATCCAGCAGTTTTACAAGATCAATTTCAGTAGCCTTACCATCAATTTTTATCTGCTGATTATCGAGTTCAATTTCGTGCGATTTATCTTCCTTGTAAAAAACTTTGTATTTCATTTGCGTGTTTTTATATGCTTTCTTTAGGCCTGAATTTGAGATTTTCCTGAATAATCTTTTTAATATTGAACTTGTAATATTTCTTGATTTTGAACAACTGATAAAGACTGGTTGTTTGCTATTTTTGAGTATTACAACACGATATTAAGTAATTAGTCATTATTCATTATCTTTACTTTTTCAAACGATGTTAATAAGTACAAATGCGTAGAAGTTGTTTATTGTTTTCTATTTTATTGATTTTCATATCATTAAATGCAAATTGCCCGAAGAAAAAAGGAAGAAAAAAGAGCCCGAAACAGTTAGAGGAAATTGTTATTACACCTCAGAATTACATTACCAGCTATAAACCCTCTTATCAGAAATATTTTGATTTACTGAGTACTAAGCTTAACGTAAAACCTGTTTTCAAAGAAAAAGCAATATACGGCACAGCAGAACTGATTCTTAAACCTCATTTCTACGACCAGAATCAACTGGTGCTCGATGCTAAGTACATGAAAATTAATTCCGTTGAATTAAAAACATCCGAAGGCAATAAAACACTGAAATACAGTTATGACACACTCCAGATAAAAATAGATCTGGAAAGATATTACACTAAAAATGATCAGATTATCCTATTGGTTGATTACGTAGCACAACCATATAAACAAGACAGTATTCAGCTAGAATCGGGAAGGGGGATGTATTTTATAGATGTGGAAGAAAAAAACCCGTACAAGCCAACACATATGTGGTCTCAGGGAGAAGAAGAATCCTCTTCCTGCTGGTTTCCTACTTTAGATGCTACCAACCAGAAAACAACAGAAGAAATTTTTGTCACATTGGATAAAAACCTGACTTCTTTGTCCAACGGACTATTGCTGGATTCTAAAGATAACGGAGATGGTACCAAAACCGATCATTGGAAACAAGATAAACCGCATTCGCCATATTTATTTTTCTTAGGAATAGGCGATTATTACAAAAGCACAGATAAATGGCGGGACAAAGAAGTGTCAGCGTACACGTTCCCGAAATATAAAGATGATGTTGCCGAGATTTTTAAATATCTGCCGGAGATGATGGAATTCTATTCTCAGAAATTGGGTGTAGATTTCCCCTGGGATAAATTGGCAAATATCATGGCGTATGATTATACGGCCGGCGCGATGGAGAATTCTTCGGTCGTTATTTATTACGAAAAATTATTGTGCAGTCGTCAGCAACTTATAGATGATAATTTCGACTGGATAATTTCACATGAATTGTTTCATCAGTGGTTTGGTGATTTGGTAACGGCGGAGTCCTGGGCAAACCTGACATTAAATGAATCGTTTGCAGATTATTCAGAATGTTTATGGAAAGAATACAAATATGGCAAAGATGATGCAGATGGCTATCGTTACAGAGCTACCCAGAAATACATCCGTTCTTCTAAATTCAAAAACGAACCCATTGTAAATTATTACTACGATACACCACATGAAATTTTCGATGATATCCGTTATGAAAAAGGAGGCGCCGTTTTGCATATGCTGCGCAATTATGTTGGAGACAATGCATTCTACAAAGCGCTGAATAAATACCTGACGGATTATAAATTTAAAAATGTGGAATTGTCGGATTTACGTAAAGAATTTGAAGAAGTTACCGGAGAAGATTTAAACTGGTTTTTTAATCAGTGGTGGCTGAGCAAAGGACATCCGTTTTTAGATATCACTCATAAATACGATGAAAAAAATAAAACGATTGAACTAACCGTGCGTCAAACACAACGGGATGCAGATGCACTTACGGCATTCCGTATTCCCTCTAAAGTTGACATTTACATAAACGGCAAAAAGGAAACAAAAATAATTGATGTTAACGACCGCATAAACACTTTTTATTTTCCGGCGGCAACTGCACCTCAGCTCGTAAATTTTGATGCCGATAAAGTTTTGTTGTGCGAGAAAACAGAAGATCTGAGTGAAGCGGAAAATATTTTCAAGTTTTACAATGCACCTTTGTATATAGATAAACTAGAAGCATTAAGAGCACTTTCTTCCCGCCAGAAAGATAATGTAGCGGTACAGAGTGTGTTTTTAAAAGCATTGCAGGATAAAAACTGGTATATAAGAATGGAAGCCGTGGATGCAGTGGAACCGGATAAATTTCAAAGCAAAGCGCAGCTTTCACTTGCAATACAAAATATCATTAATACAGACGATAAATCTGTGGTGCGCGAAAAAGCAATCAATAAGATGTCCAAAATAGAAAAAGAGAAGAGTGTGGAAACGTTTGAAAAAGTACTGAACAAAGATTCTTCTTACATATGCCTGAGTGCGGCGTTGAACAATCTGAAAAATTACAATAAACCCAAAGCGTATGAGTATGCGGAAAAATTGTCTGCTTCAGAAAGCCCTGATATAGTGATTGCAGTAGGAAAAGTTTTTAAAGACACGACCGCAGATAACCTCGAGTTCTTTAAAAAAGCCATCTGGTTAAATTCTCCCAGAACATTCTATTCCAATTTCAGATCTTTCGGAGAATACCTTGAAATCGCAAATAACAGCACGCTCGAAAAAGGAATTTTGTTTCTAAAGGATATTTATACGTACGAAGAATCCGATTACAATACACAAGGGGCCAAACAGGTGGTGAAAAATCTGAGTTATTATTTTGCGGAAAAAGCAAAAAAAGACAAGCAGGCAGATATTAAGTTACAGATTGTAAATAAAACGGGAAGAGAGTTGCTGAATTAAATCTTCTGCTCCACTGCAAATTGTTCTTTCCGCAGGAAGGATGATTTTGCCAGTTGCAATAATACAAACTCCGCTTCTTCTTTAGCGATGCCGCGCGCAAATGTCACCAGCTTTGCTGCCGTGTCAAATTTAATTACGGTTCGCGTTTCATCTATCCATTTTCCGTTTCTGTTTGCCTGATAGATTTCAATATCGGTACGGATATTGGAAATATCATCCACATCATAAAAATTTCTTCTGTAAAAAAAAACCAGCGGCTTATCAGTAATAAAATACTCTTTGGTGACCACAATGCGTTCGCGTCCGAAAAAGAGCCATACGAAAAAACTGGCACCTGCCATGCCTAAAGCAAACCAGCCTAAAATACCCAGAATCAATCCGGCTTTGAACCAGAAATACTGAAGATGCAGCGTAATGCGCACCAGAATATATAAAGCGAATATCCAAACCAGCGCCGCAAAAATCATCGCAATCAGGGCAGTCGTATTCTTCTTCACGGGAATACGAATTTCCAGCAAGTTTTTTCTTTTTAAAACTTTCACTCGCTTGTTATGGGGCGTGTTTTCTGCCATGATTCGGATTACTAAGATAAAATAAAATAGGCATAAGTAATAAGGAGTAAGTAATAAGTGATTTTATCCATAAATATTTATCTTTACTGATAATTGCTTACAACGTATTATTCACGACTTACGACTACAATATGAAATTACAATTTCCAGAAGGATTTATCTGGGGTACATCCACCGCAGCTTATCAAATCGAAACAGCCTCAGAAAATAACTGGAAAGGCTTGAAATGTAAAGACGGCACTACCTTCGATAAATGTTCGCAGCACGATTTGCACCGCGATGAAGATCTGGAATATATTTGCCAGATCAGCAATGGATATCGTATGAGCCACGACTGGGGCAAATTGCAAAAAGCGCCGTTTGCAGCATTCGACCAGAAAGAAGTGGACGCTTATCTGCGTTTTATGGAAGAACTGAAACGCCGCGGAAAACACATCATGCTGGTGCTGCACCATTTTACCAATCCATTATGGTTTGAGAAAGAAGGCAGTTGGGAAAAAGAGGGCAACAGAAAAATGTGGCTGGACTTTGTACAAAAAAGCGTAGATACCTTCGGACATCTGGTGGATACCTGGAACACGTTTAACGAACCCAACGTATATGTGTCCAACGGCTGGATTACGGGAGAGTTTCCACCGTTCAAAAAAGGAAAAATATTACTGGCAAGAAGAGTGCTGAAAGAAATCAGCCGCGCGCATGAGGAAGCCTACGACATCATCAAACAGAAATCAAAATCGCCGGTTGGCATTTCGTTTAATACGGTACAGTTTAAAGGCGAGATTTTTCCGGGACATATTTTTGCAAAAATCGCCGACTGGTGGTTTATGGATTATTGCCATAATCACTTTTTAAAACAGGATTTTCAGGGCTTGAGTTATTACGCGAGAATGTCGTTCCGGCCTTTTCCTTTGGACAATATGAACCACACGGAGCAACTGAAGAAATTAGGCAGGCGCACCGATTTGATGTGGGAATACGACCCGAAAGGATTTTACGATGTGTTTCACCGTTACTGGAAGAAAACCAAAAAGCCGATTATCATTACGGAAAGCGGCATTTGCACGCACGACCCGAAAGTGCGTATCGAGAGTATCAAAGAATATTTGGGCTGGGTGCACAAAGCGCAGCAAGATGGTATTCCGATACAAGGCTATTTCCACTGGAGTACCATGGACAACCACGAGTGGAATATCGGACAATACTACAGATTTGGTTTGGTAAGTGTAGACTTTGAAACAGGAAAACGCACCATGACCGAAGCCGGTACCTTTATGGGTGAAGTAGCACGGAATAATAGTGTGGAGGTTTGATGATGTTTAATTATGTATAGTTTCTATAATTTAGTCGTTCTGCTTACAACACCTTTTAAGTGTGGCTATCCGTTATTTATATTATTCTTATTGCTCATTTCAAAAACACAATACAAAGAAAGATTTGATGTAAAACTTGCATTGGTTATTGCAAATTGGTTATTACTTTTTTCGAGTGTTACTGTTTTTCTGTTATTGTTTTTCGAACTATTTCCTGCTTGGTATTCTGGAAATATGTATGAAAGTTACGCGTTTGCAAGTAGAAGTGGTATTTCATACAAGTTATATTTTATAACACTTACAATTTCCAATTTTATTCCAATTTTGTTTTTATTTAGAAAATTAAGAGAGAATATCATTTGCTCTTTATTTGTTGCTCTCTTAACTCTCCTGTTTTTATATCAAGAAGTAATCAGAGGATTTCTGATTACACATCAAGATTATTTACCATCAAGTTGGGTTGATTATCGTACTTTACCTGAAAAAATATTTTTGAATCCAATTACACAAACTATCTTTCTCTCATTGATAGTTTTGATTATTTACAGGATTAAGAAAAGAAATAAATAATTTGACACTTTTATTTGCTAGCAGAATCTCTTGAAGAGGAGAAATTAACCCCCAAAAGAAACACCGTGAAACCCCAGGAAATAATATTCAAAAAACCAATCAAGGTCATTCAGGTATTTCGGAATATTAATATTTACGGGAAAGAAGAAAAATCGTTTGAATTACGGAAAGACGCCATGACCTGGAAACCTATTTTGTCTAAGTCTGGTTATGTTTTGGAAAATGAGCTGTACCTGCCGGAACAAATTTTGCGGAATCCTGATTTCAATAATTGCGACTTAATTATACTGGAAGATGATAATACCATCCAATCACTTAGTTTTTTACATAAAAATGAATCCAATTATTGTTTTATCACCGCGAGACCCAACAAGTTGGATATTTTTGAATTAAGGATGAAAGAAGCACTGGAACTGCATCTTAAGTATGGATATTTTGAAATAGGCACACCAGAACGAAAGAATTTTAAGTTGTGTGATATAAAACTGCAGCAACCGGTGGAAATAAGGATAAATGGTAAAACAGATGCTTCTTTATCTTCCAGACGTGCACGGGTTTTTAAAGAACAGTATTATGTTATTGAATATATCGGCGACTTTTCACAATGTAAACTACTAAAAGAACCTTTTGATGCAGTGGTGAAAATGGTGCCTGAAGAAAGAAAGATTATAGATTTAATCAAGCCGCTCTGGTGAGTCTTTTTAGTCCGAGGCCGGACTAGTGGAAAACCCTGAATTTTATTTATCGTGTTATCCCCTGACGTGTGCGGAGCTGTTCCGGCATAACTTTACATCATCAAATAACACTAAAAATAATTATCATGAAAAACACAACAAACATCATCAGAACAGCAGCAGTTATCCTTACTTTAATCATAACTACCGCAAATTTCGCACAGGCAGGAGCACCTAAAGCAAATACAGCTTCTTCTTCCAAACAGTTAAACCCCAACTTCGACCCGAACAAGAAACTGGTAAACGTACGCACGGAACCTTTAATCAACCGCGACAGACAAGCAGGAGAATCGTTCTTGAACAGAAACAGAGAACCTTTAATCAACAGAAAATACGTGCCGAAAAAATACACGAAAGCACAGTACTACAAATAATTCATAAAATAAAAGGAAGGCGAAGCAGGTGCTTCGCTTTTTTTATTTCAGCAAACCGTTAAAGATGTCGCTGTAGTCGAAAGACTGACCCGGGCAGGTTTTATTCAGGGCTTTTTCAAACGATTCATTAAAAGCATCCAGCGCTTCCAAATCTTCGCCTTTGTTATCCTTGCGGATAATCTGCTTAATGAGTTTCTTAATGGCGTGTTTGTGCGGTTCCAGATGTTCTATAATGCAGGTTGTATATGTAGTGCTTCCTTCTTGTTTCTTGGCCTGTTTTTCATTTTCTTTCAGACAGTCACAAACGGCAGACGCCATTTTTTCGATGATGTCATCTTTGGAGAAAGCGCCTGTATAGATAAGGCACAATAGAAAAGCAACAATGAATTTCATAGGTTTATTTTTTCAAAATCCGTTTGCGAATTCTGCTCAGCGAAACCGGCGTAACACCGATATACGAAGCAATGTATTGCAAGGGAACTCTGTTTAGTAAGTCCGGCGTTTCGCGGATGAGGCGCATGTAGCGTTCTTCCGGCGTATCCAGTAAATAGGAGGTAATGCGCTGCTGCATAAAGGCCAGATAGTATTCCAGTATCAGTCGGCCCACACGTTCAAACTTCGGACTTTTGTCGTACAGTTTTTCCAGATCTTTATAATCGATGATAAACAATTCACTGTCTTCAATTGCCTGTATGGTTTGTGTACAGGGTTGTTTCAGAATATTGCATTCGAAACTGCCAATCAGGTTGTTTTCAAAGCCGAGTAAGCAAGTGATTTCGTTGTCGTTTTTCTCGTAAAAAAAGCGAAAGCCGCCTTTCAGGATGAAAGCAATTTTGGTGTTGATTTGATTAGCGGTAATGAAATTCTCTCCTTTTTTAAACGATTTCAGCGATCCGTACTGAATCAGCGTAGCCCATTCTTTTGGCGTAAGAAAAGTAATATCATAATGTTTTAAAACACGTTGCGCTGTCGGGATAATCTGCATCAAATCCATAAAGTGAAGATACGAAAATTATAGTTGTTATTATTATCTGTTCAAATTAGGGTTTTGAAATTCTGTATTTGGAACGGGGGGCGGCAATAAATGCTGTTTGAATAAATCCTGCAGAAAAATGTAACCGGCGTACAATTCATATTCATTGCGCACTACAATCGTTGGATGCAGGTACAATAAAACCCGTTTCCATTTTTTAGAATCGTAGGTTTCGGAAAAATCGATGTAGTCTTCAAACTGATATTTGTGTACCGTTACACCTGAAAGCATCAGTTCCATTTTTTCGGGATGAAATTCCACTATATAATATAAACCTTCGATGTCAAAATCCTGAATCTGTAAATGATGCACGCCTTTTACGCAATCGGATTTTGGATACATACTGCCCATGTAGAAATAAGGGTAGAATAATTCTTGGTACGGTAATTTAAAAACATCCAGCCACTTCTTTGCGTGCTGCATCTTTTCATTAAAGAAATCATTGACTTTCGTTTTCTTATTCCGTTTCTCAAAAGAAATCCAGCGTTTGCTGTACCAGTCGTAAAATTCAAAACTGTCTGCCAGTCGCAATTTATAATTAAACTGAGAAGGCTCATAGGCCACATAGCCTGGATAATAGTACTTAAACTGCATGGATTTGGCGTACTCCATTTCCAGCAGCATGGTGTAAATGCCTAAACTGTAGCTTGAATACTGCTGGTCGAAAATGCCAATGATGCTGGCCATACTCGTAATGCCCACATCAAAAAAACTGAAAGCAATCAGTTTGCCTTCATCGTAAATATTTATCTCAAAAGTGTTGAAGATGTTTTTGTTGTAGTTGTCATACATAAAACCAGACAAGCTGTTAGAGGCATTTCCTTTAAATCGTTTTTTATGCTGCTTGTACAACAACTCTTTTTCTATCGTGATGTTAAAAGGCTGAATGCTGTAGGTGAATTTTTCTTTATTTTTCTTCAGTATTTTTTGAAGACTTTTAGAAAAATGATGTTCCTGCAAAAGAATACGGATGTGCAGTGTGTTCAGAATTTCATCATTGAAATAAAGCACCCTTGTGCGCATAAGGTAGTTGCCGGTTCTGAAATATCCGGAAGCCAGCAATTTATCTAACCGTTTGGCCGGTATTGTATTATCCGGAAAATGATATTCTAAAGGCAACAACATACATTAAATTTAGACTCAAAAAATGAGAATTCAGTTGATATTAGATAATTTTTTTTAACTGATTGATTTGTTCTTTATTGCCCATAACAATAATTCGGTCTGCCAGCTCAATGGAATATTCACATAAAGGGTTCACTATATACTCTCCATTTTGTTGTTTAATGCCTAAAATAGTCGCACCACAGATTTGCCAGGAATTCAATTGTTGTAAGGTCTGACTTTTAGTCGGTACCAGTTCCGTTATTTTAATGCCATTGTTCTGATAGGTACTCAT
Source organism: Sphingobacteriales bacterium (assembly GCA_016721245.1). Classification (GTDB taxonomy): domain Bacteria; phylum Bacteroidota; class Bacteroidia; order Chitinophagales; family JADIYW01; genus JADJSS01. The sequence goes on along the minus strand of JADKIQ010000005.1, from coordinate 253,541 downwards.
TACATCAATAAACTCTTTCACATCGGGAAACAGAACGAGACTTGCCATATGAACGCCGCCTAATTTATCCGGCATAATTACGTTATGTGCTCCGGCAGCTTTTATTTTTTTTACGGAAGTATCTTTTGATGCCCTGCTGATAATAGTAACGTTAGGATTTAGTTCTTTAGCCGTTAATACCACAAACATATTCTCGGCATCATTCGGCAGTGTAATCAGAATTGCTTTTGCTTTTTTAATACCGGCGCGTAATAATACTTCATCCTGTGTGGCATCATCCAGAATGAAATACGGAAGTTCGTTTATGTATGCCGGTCCGGATTTATCAATGGCAACAAACTGCAGATTGCTTTTTTGTAATTCCTTTATCGCTTCAGAACCGTTTTGACCGCAACCGCAAACAATTACGTGATTTTCAAGGGTGGCAATTTTATTTTCCATAGAAAGTTGTTTGTATAGTTTTATAAATTCTCCGTCAAATAAAAATCTTGAAATTTTTGTTACTACGTAAGTCAGTATACCAAGATTAGCCAGAATTAAACAGATGGTGAAAACCCTTCCGGTGTTGTCCAATGGACGGGTTTCAGAGAATCCGACTGAAGCCAGTGTGATGGTGGTCATGTAAAGTGCTTCTATAAACGTAAAGTGTTGCAGCAACATATAACCAATCGTGCCTGCTACGAGCAGTACCACAAATAATAACAGGTACACCAATGCATTTCGCCAGAGAATTCTATAAATGGTCATATTGTTTCTTACTGTATACTTTTCGGATAATTACCATTGCAAGATAACAAAGTAAAAGCAGGAAAACAGGCATCCACCAGAATTTTACCAGAAAGGAAGGAGAAATAGTTAATGCAGTTTCGTCGCCGTACAGATAAAAGTTTGACCAGAAAAACGGCTGTGCGCCAATAGCATCGGTGTTTTGCAGGTAATTTATCTTCGCCAGTTGAAGAGCTTCCTGTTTGTTTTTTCCATTTTTCAGGTTTCTGTAAAAGTCACTGATAATCGCTGAAGTCGATTTATCAGAAGCGTTCCATTCCGTTGATAAAATGTTCCGGGCTCCCGCATAATGAAAAGCCCAGGCAAAATTTTGTATGCCTTCTCCATTTTGGTGCTTGCCAAAATTACTTTGACAGGAGGCTAAGGTAATCAGCTGGCAGTTGGTCTTCAGTTTCCATATTTCATTGATGGAAAGGGAATAGTTGCAGCTGTCGGGCTGAAAAACAAGAAATGATTTTAGCGGCGAAAGGGTGTCTGTAATCAGATGAGATGCAATGTGTATAATGCCCGACGTGTTGCATTGCGCGATAAAATTTTCCTTCACAGCATTTTGTTTATGGTACACATTGTAATTGGAAAATAATTTTAACGCATCGTGTTCTTCCGAGTTGTTTAAAACGGCATAAGGAGAATTGGTGAAATCCGGATAAAAACTAATAATGCGTTTGTTTTCCACCGGCGGCTGATGATTGAAATAGGTTCCGGCGGAAAAAACATATTGGACGCGGTGTTTGTAGAGTACATAATCCTGCTGCTCCCGATTACAGGATAAAGCATCGAAAGGGACATCATAAATCCTGCCGTCTGCTGAAACGAGCAGGTTTTCATGTAATGATTGCGGCAGCAGAATTTTAAATAACTGATGACTGATGCCGGTATTGTAATGTTTGTTTGTTATCAATTGCTGATTGGTGGCAATCAGAGAGTCAGCGCGATGTTTATTGCCGCAAATTTTATAAGTAATGTGGTTCTTTGAAACCGCCAGACAATAATAAGTTGTACCGTCATTGCAATATTCGAGAAAGGTATAGTCTTTTGGTAATTTTTTTTGAATTTGCCGCGCGCTTAAGGGAACTTCGCCGTATTTCAACCGGTAGATTTTCGGATATTTTTTTTCAATGGATTTTGAAAAGGTTTCGTAGAGATTTTGGTAAAATAAAATCGAGTCGTTGATGTTAAACGGGTTGGTTTCCTGATTCTCATTTAATGAAATAAAATAATTCAGTCTGCCTGTAATAGCGGATGATTTAGCTTTTTCAGACAGAGGTAGAATTTCCTCTGCCTTGTAGTTAATAATTCTGTTCCGCAATAGATTTGCCTTGCTGTTCTCTGCAAAGAATAAGAGATTATCCAGAAAATAAGTATCCGTCTTTTTATAAAAATGCGTAAGAAAATAAATGCCTAACTGATTCAGTTCCGTCATTTTCTCAGCATAATACAATTGACTGCCGGTGGAGTAATAGGTTTGTTTGATAAGCGTAGCTTCTGCAATGATATGTTTTATGTTTTCAATGTCCGATTTTATATCCGGTTGTGTAATGAGTTTCCGGTTTAATAATTCTTTTTTACAGGCTATAGCACGCAGTAAACATTCCCAATGGTCATAAGGTAATATGATTTTTTATTGTTCTGGGTTGTTTTATCAAATGCAAGATGCGCATAAGAATATGCAGTTTTAAAATCTTCTTTTTGTAAAAAGCAATCAGATAAGCCCAATACAGCCTCAACGGAATGTGTGTTTTTATCTCCGTAAACATTGATATAAATCTTGTTCGCTAAGGCAAAGTACTTGTGCGCATTCTCAGTCTTGTGTTGTCGTAAATAATTCTGTGCCAATTGCAAATAGAGATCGGCCAAAAGTTCATCAGGATTGTTTTGTTTGAGTTTTATGCATGCATATAGTATCTTTTCAGCTTCGCTAAACTGTTTTCTGTCGGTATATATTTTAGACAGTTCATCAATACATTGCGGATATAAATTGTGATTTACTCCAAAATATTTTTTTACCAAATCAATAGCAAGCAGCAGTTGCTGTTCAGATTGTATTTTGTCACCCAGCAAATAATATATTTTGCCACAATTGAGGTAGGAATAAGCCAAATCCGGATTGTCTTTTCCGTATAATTGCAGTAAAATATCCCGTTCCTTCACGGAATAATACAGCGCCTTGCCCGGATTGTCTTTCATGAAAAATAAGCTACCCAAAGAGCCATAGGTTTCTGCCGTCCTTGGATGTAGGTCGCCGAGCCGCTTTTTATATAGCTGTAAGGCTTTGGTGAAATGCAGTTCCGCTTCATATAAATCAAACTTCCGGTCTGCAATCAATCCCAGGTTGTAATGCACTTGCCCGATTCTGGAATGCTGTTCGCCCAGTTCCTGCTGAAACTGTTTGAAGGCGATGTTATAGAAGAGAATGGCAGAATCAAAATCCGACAATATGCAATAATAACTGCCCAATCCGTTGTTTGCTCTGGCCTTCTGTACAGCATCCGTGGCGGTTTTTAGCACATAGTCATAATGGAGTTTGCTTTGATTCAGCAATTGCAGCCGCTGATTGGCATCTGCCATCGTCAGTCGTATTTCGCATAGAAGTGTAATGTCTTTAATTTGCGTGGATAATTCCGTCAGCATCCGTATACATTCTTTGTATTTGCCTTTTTCTATCAGAGATTTTCCCTCTATTATTTTTAGTTTTGAAAATGCATCCGCATTATTCTTTTGTGTAAAGAGTATTCCTGTTTGCAGCAGCGTATCCAGAAATGTGAGCTTCTTTAGCCTGAAAAGACATTCACTGATCCAGTAGATGTTGTCGGCAGTTTCTGTTGTGTTTTTCTGTTGTCCGGATTTTGTAATTTCCTGCGTGAAGGTTTTTAATGCGGATACCGTTTGTTCATCGTACAACAGCAATCTTATGGCTTTTTCTTTCTGAGGAGAAATGACACTTTCATTGCCGTAAGAATAATTCATTACAGCCAGCAACATCGTTATGAAAGAGAATAACTTCAATACAAGAAATCTATCAATATAAATTTAATAACACTATACAGATAATTTATACATTCAGGTTGTTTATTTTTGGAGTATGAACAAGAAGATTGCAGTTTTGCCGGGAGACGGCATTGGTCCTGAGATTATTGAACAGGCGGTGAACGTACTGAAAGCGATTGAGAAAAAATACAATCACCAGTTTGAATACCACTATGGTTTAATTGGTGCCACAGCGATTGATAAAACAGGAAATCCGTATCCGGATGAAACCCATGAACTTTGCTTGAGCAGTGATGCTATTTTATTTGGCGCCATCGGCGATCCAAAATACGACAACGATCCGTCTGCGAAAGTACGTCCTGAGCAAGGCTTGCTTAAAATGCGCAGCAATTTAGGTTTGTACGCCAATATTCGCCCGGTGAAAAGCTATGATATTTTACTAGATGCTTCCCCACTGAAAAATGACAGAATCAAAGGAGCAGATTTTATTGTGGTGCGTGAACTGATTTCCGGTATCTATTTCGGAAAGCCAAGAGGCAGAAGCGAGGACCAGACTATTGCTTATGATACGTGCGTGTATACCAAAGACGAGATTCTGCGTATAACGGAAAAAGCATTTCAGTTTGCACAACACAGAAAGAAAAAAGTAACCTTGCTGGATAAGGCAAACGTGCTGGCCACCTCGCGTCTATGGCGTGAAACGGTGGTGGAATATGCCAAACAATTTCCGGATATAGAACTGGAATGCAATTATATCGACAGCGCGGCGATGGAAGTAATTACCAAGCCTACCAAATTTGATGTCATCCTCACGGAAAACCTGTTCGGCGATATCATTAGCGACGAAGCTTCCGTAATTACAGGCAGTCTGGGTATGTTGCCGTCTGCGTCTATCGGAGCAAAGATTGCTTTGTACGAGCCGATTCATGGTTCGTATCCGCAGGCAGCCGGTAAAAATATAGCCAATCCGATGGCAACCATTTTATCCGCGGCATTATTGCTGGAATATAGTTTTGGTTTGCTCGAAGAAAGTAGAGCCATTGTTGCTGCGGTAGATAAAGCCATGCAGGAAGGTTTTGTGACGGAAGATATCAATAACGGAAAATGTTCTACCTCGCAGGTGGGCGATAAAATTGTGGAATTTATTAATTCAATTTGAAAATTTGAAGATGAGTAAGACTGACAATTGAAAAAATGTTAATGAATATTCCATATGCACCATTATAAAAATGAATAGATACAGATGAAAGTAGTAATTCTCGGTTCGGCGCATCCCTTGCGCGGTGGTTTGGCGGCATACAATGAGCGCCTCGCCAGAGAATTCATGCACGAGAAAGACGAGGTATCAATAGAAACTTTTTCACTGCAGTATCCTGAATTTTTATTTCCGGGGACCACGCAGTATTCATCCTTACCGAAGCCTGAAAATTTAACTATCCATGTTTCTGTAAATTCCATCAATCCGTTCAACTGGATTAAAGTCGGACTGAATATCAAGAAGCAAAAACCGGATGTGCTGGTGGTGAAGTTCTGGCTGCCCTTCATGGCACCGTGTTTGGGTACGATTTGCAGAATTGTGAAGCGCAATAAGCACACGAAAATTGTATCTATTCTGGATAATATCATTCCGCACGAAAAACGCATCGGCGATACATTTTTTACGCAGTATTTTGTAAACAGCGTGGATGCTTTTATTGCGATGAGCGATAGCGTGTACAACGATTTAAGCGTGTTTGATAAGCAAAAACCACGTTTACTAAATCCGCATCCCTTATTTGATAATTACGGCGAAGCGATTTCAAAACAGGAAGCCATTCAGCTATTAGGTTTAGATGCAACGAAGAAATACATTTTATTTTTCGGCTTAATCCGCGACTATAAAGGTTTGGATATTTTACTAAAGGCAATGGCAACGGATGCGCTTAGAAATTCCAACATACAATTAATTGTTGCCGGTGAATATTATTCCAACAAAGAAGAGTACGAGAAACTGATACAGGACCTGAATCTGAAAGATAAACTGGAATTGCATACCCGTTTTATTCCGGATGATGAGGTAGTGAAATACTTTTGTGCTGCGGATATGGTGGTGCAGCCTTATAAACATGCTACCCAAAGCGGTGTGACTCAAATCTGCTATCACTTTAATAAACCGATGCTGGTTACTAATGTTGGCGGGCTGCCGGAAATTGTGCCGAATAACAAAGTAGGGTTTGTGGTAGAACCCGATGAAAACGAAGTGGCAAAAGCTATTCTTAAATTCTACAACGAAAATAAAGAACCGGAATTTATCCAGAATATTTTAGAAGAGAAGAAAAAATATAGTTGGAAAGTAATGGTAGAGAAAGTCAAAGGTTTTGTGTAAATTTTGTATTTTCATTCTATTGGGACATGGTGTAATGATTCTATAACTGAAGATATATGTACAAAAGAAACAGAATTGCAGGCTTAGATGTTATTCGTACGGCAGCTGTTTCTTTGGTTATATTCGATCATTGTTCTTTCATGTTTAATCCCTTACAGAAACTGCCTGTAATCGGTGTTGTAGTGCTTGCCTTCACAACGCTTAATGAAATAGTAGGTTATTTTGGTGTCGAACTTTTTTTTGTCCTGAGCGGATTTCTGATAAGTAGTATTTTATTTTCAATGTTAGATGAATCTAAAAGTTTCAAACAAATAATTACAGTTTTTTTATACAGCAGATGGCTGAGGACGCTGCCCAACTATTTTTTATTTATCCTTATAAACTATCTGTTGTTTTTAGGATTAAACATTTCATTAAAATTTGATTTCAGGTTTTTGTTGTTCTTGCAAAACTTTTTGACACCACACCCTGTTTTTTTTAAAGAGGCATGGAGTTTATCTGTAGAGGAATGGTTTTATTTATTGCTGGTTATTTTTTCTTCCTTTCTTTTTGTGTTTCTAAAGGTTGACAAAAAACATGTTCTTTTGATTTCAGTATGTTTATTCATAATTACCAGTCTCCTTATTAAAGGAGTTTTTATTTATTCAAACATGAACTATCACTATGGTTTTGATGAGTATTTCAGAAAGATTGTTGTTTTTAGGTTTGATGCTGTGGCAATTGGTGTATTCGGGTTCTGGCTTTCCAAATATTATTTGGTATGGTGGAATAAGTTTAAGGAGTTGCTTTTTGCGGCAGCAATTATTCTGATTCCGGTTTCATTTTATTTTTTCTTTGAGATATATAAGTATGATTACAAATTATATAAACAGGATAACACGATTTATTTTTTTACGGCAGAATTCTACACACTTATCTGGTCGTTTTTAATTTTGGCCATGTTCCCTTATTTCAATAGTCTGCTAAGTTTTAAGTCTGCTAAGCTGAATCAGTTTTTTGAGTTCTTCAGCAAAATTTCATATTCATTGTATTTGTGTAATTTTCCTTTACTTTCTGTCTTTAAAAGAACTTTATTTACAGAAACTAACTCGATGACTATCGCATTGTTCAATATTGTAATATATTTATCGGTTTTAATTTTACTCAGTTTTTTCCTGTATTCATTTTACGAAAAACGATTTTTAGTGATTAGGGATAAGTTGTTAAAATAATAGTATAAACTTTCGGCTAAATCAAAATTGACGTAAAGTAATGGTGAGAAGTAGAGAGTTTTTTATAGATTTACTGTGTAAACTTATGTCATGAGAAATAGTATTAAAATTATCATTTTGCTGTGTTTTATGTTTTTAAGTATAAAATATAATTATGCATCTTCAATTGATAGTTCCTCTGAATCTGTTTTAGTTATTGATGATAATGAAATTTATGACAGAGCTGAGGTAATGCCTTCATTTCCAGGAGGAAAAGATGATATTATTAAATTCCTTGGCAAGAATATAAAATATCCAAAGCATGCAAGAGAAAAAGGGATAGAGGGAAAGGTTGTAGTTAAATTTTATGTTGACAAGGATGGTAATATTAAAAATCCATTAGTGTTGAATGATGTTGATGAAAGTTTAAAAAAAGAGGCATTACGTGTTATTAATTTGATGCCGAAATGGTTACCTGCATTACAAGGTGGAAAGCCTGTAAATTGTTATTTTACATTACCGGTTACTTTCAAACTCGCATAACTATTATTATTTAGCACGCAAAATCATAAATCTCAAATCATAAATCGTAAATTCGCTTCATGATTATCCGTTCAAAAGCACCTTTGCGTATCGGCTTAGCCGGTGGTGGTACCGATGTTTCTCCCTACTCTGATATTTACGGCGGCGCTATCTTAAATGCGACGTTGAGTTTGTATGCCTATGCTTCTATCAAACCGCGCGAAGATGGAAAGATTGTCATCAATGCCATCGACCGAAATGAAATCATCGAATTGAAAAGTGAAGAAGAGTTGTCGATTGACGGACATCTGAATTTAGCAAAAGGCGTTTACAACCGTATCGTAAAGGATTTTATCAAAAAACCTTTATCCTTTGAAATCAATACCTATGTGGATGCGCCTCCGGGTTCCGGCTTAGGTTCTTCTTCTACCCTGGTGGTAGCTATTTTAGGTGCATTTGTGGAATGGCTGAAATTGCCTTTAGGAGAATACGATATCGCGCATCTGGCTTATGTAATAGAGCGCGAGGATCTGAAAATGGCCGGCGGTAAACAGGACCAGTATGCGGCAACGTTTGGTGGCGTCAACTATATGGAGTTTTATGCGAACGATAAAGTAATAGTCAATCCATTGCGCATTAAATCCAAATTTTTAAATGAACTGGAACATAATTTAGTGTTGTTTTATACGCAAACCTCCCGTTTGTCTTCCGAAATCATTCAGCAACAAGCGGATAACGTGAACGCTAAAAAATCTTCTTCCATAGATGCCATGCATCAACTGAAAGAACAAAGTATTCTGATGAAAGAAGCCATTCTGCGCGGTGAAGTGGACAACATCGGAAAAATTCTGCACGATGGCTGGATGCATAAAAAACAAATGGCAGATGGTATCTCCAACGCCTCCATAGATGCGATTTATGAAGCGGCTTTACAAAGCGGTGCCACCGGCGGAAAGATTTCCGGTGCAGGCGGTGGCGGTTTCATGATTTTTTACGCGCCCTACATTCATAAATACGAATTGATACGTAAACTGAGTGCCCTTGGCGGCAATGTCATGAATTACAATCTTACCACTGAAGGGTTGACGACCTGGACTATTTAGAATTGCACGTCATTGCGAGCGAAATGTAATGTAGCGAAGCAATCTGTTGAATAATTTTGAACAGATTGCTTCATTTGATTGCTCGTTCCTCGCATCCAAATTCGCAATGACGTTTGATCTTTGCGTACGTGTTTAAATTTGGATAGAATTAATTCGGCTTGGCATTGACGGAAACATAAGCCGTTACCTGTGCTTTTTCATCTTCCGTAAGTTTTGCTTTCGGTGCCATACGGTCAATCCATTTTGTCCATTGTGTCATATTGCCTCTGGAAGGTTCTTTTAGCTTATGACAATTACCACACTTAGCTGAATAGACAGCCTTTCCTGCTAAAAATTGCTCATTCGTTACAGTGGCACTTTCTGTCTTTTCTATAGCTGCTGTTTCGGTGGCAACCGTTGTTTTTACTTCTTCTGTTTTGGTAACTGTTGAAGTGGTTTTATGCGAGCATGCAAAAACGATTAAAGAGACCATGCTGAGTGTAAGTACTTTTTTCATAAATTAATTTTATAGTTATTGAGGGACTTTGTATCCATCGGTTAATGTTTTTAAAAAGGCAATAATATCAGCTATTTCCTGTTGCGTCAGATGAAGATTTCCAAGGTCTTCAGTATTCATGGTGGCCGGTACTTCAGGATGTGCAAAGTCAGGGTTAATATCTCTTTCGTTGTAAAATTTTAATACATCTTCCAACGTGCTGAAAATACCGGAATGCATGTAGGGTGCCGTTTTTTCTATGTTGCGTAAGGTAGGTGTTTTAAATCTTCCCACTTCGGCAGGATTATTGTTTTCGAATTTGGCCAGTCCGCTGTCCACCGGAGTACCAGATAAATCAGGGTGTTTCGGCAAGCCTAAATTTTCGTAAGAATAATCTGTAAATAAAATTTTATCAGTAGTGGCATAATAAACCGGTTTGCTTAAATGACAAAAACTGCATTTTGCTTTCGTGGTATCATTGAACAGTTGCATGCCGCGCATTTCCTGTGCGGATAAAGTAACTTTGCCTTTCAAATAAAAATCAAACTTGCTCGTAAACTGATTCACCTGATAAGATTGCTCAAAAGCCTGTAAGCAAGTTACAGCATAAAATACAATGGTTTGACTGTCTGCTAAAGACGCACTGCCAAATAGTTTTTCCAGTTTAGGATAATAGGAAGCATGTTTTATTTTAGTAGAAGCAATTCCGAAATTCGGGATGTTCATCTCATGCGGATTCATCAGAGGAAATAAAGCCTGTTGATTTAAGAATTCCGCCTTTCCATCCCAGAAAAAGCCACCTACTGTTTCCCAAATACCACGCACTACTTCCGCTCTTCTGTTAGGTGCAAAAGTCATGTAGCTGATAGCATTGGCATTTCTGGTGCCGAACTGATGTGCCGAACCTTCGGAAAACGAAGTATGTCTGGGATCTGAAAAACCGGACATCGGAGAATGACAGGTAGCACAACTTACGCCCACCGGTTCCGATAAATTAGCATCAAAAAATATTAATTTGCCGATTAATGCCGAATCAGAAAGCCCATCATTATTATTGATAAACTCCTGCTCAGTGGAATAATAGAATGGTTGATTTTCGGAGTTGCTATCCCTTTTACAACTGAAAAGAAAGAGTGAAAGAAAAAGAATAATTACAAGACTGCTTTTCATGTTTGATACTGATAAATAAATATACGATAACAAAAACAAATTATCTAATTCTTAGTATGCCATTTAAAGGCAAGTGTTCCAAAAACGCCAATACCATCACTTGGAATGATGCCCGGTCCGGGATAACTTTCCGCTCGGCGGGTAAAGTATTTATTATTTGAAAGATTATTGATGGAACAACTGAATTTAAACCATTTGTAGGTGTAGGAGGTGGTGACATCCATTACATAGTATGCAGGAATTGAGCCGATGACAGCCGTTGATGCATATGTTGCATTGGTCGCATCGGTGAATTGTTTGGAAATATAGGAAATCTGCCAGTTGATGGCAAAAGTTTTATATTTGAAACCTACTCCGCCACGGAAAATGAACTGAGGTGAAAACTCCACCTGTTTTTTCAGGATTTGCTTGTTGGGTGATTTTATATAAATGGCATTAGTGTATGTAAAATTTGAAAAGAGAGAAGCTCCGAAATCGCTGTTCTCATTGATGCATTTTACAATGTCCACTTCGGCGAAAGACTCCACTCCAAGGCTGCGTGAATTGGATAAGTTTGTTTTGTATCGGTAAATGGTGAAGGTGGAATCAAATTGCTGGATGGAGCCTACTTTTTTATTGTAATAGAGCGCAAAGAAATTGACATCGTAATTGAATTTTTCGCCATTTTTCCCACGCAGTCCAATATCGGCATTGAATCCTTTTTCATCCTGCAAATTCGGGTCAATGCGCACACTTGGATTTACGATGCGTAAATCGGTATAATTTATGCCGCGGTAATTTTGAGAAATGTTAGCATAAATTTCCGCTAAGTAATGCGCCTTGTATGTGATGCCTACACCAAACAACGGAAAAATCCGTTTGCGTTTCTGGTTATCCGTATATCTCAATGTGTCAGAGGAGAATTCAACAGCGTTCTTATAATAACCATCTACATTTGTAAGCAGAAACTCTGCGCGTACACCTGGCGTAATACTCAGTTTAGGGGTTATCTTAAAGATATTTTCTGCAGAAAAAGCTAAGTTATGGCTGTTAAAGTCGTAATCGGAATTCTCTAAGTTATCCGGATGCAGATAATCAAAATTAGCATCATAAGCATTATTTCCCAGTCCCTGTTGTTTCCCGGTGTAGCCTTTAAAATAACGCACTCCGACACTCAGCGAAGACAGCTGTTTTCCCAATTTATATTGATATAAGAGTCGGGATTCCAGCCCGAAATTCTTGTATTGGTCTTTGATTAAATCCCTGTTTCTCAAATCATCATTTCTGTTGGCAAAACTCAAAAATCCCAATGCATTGCGCGAGCCGATTAAGCCGAATAAAATGGTGTTCCAGCGAATGTTATTTTTCGGCTGATACTCCAGTTTAACAGAAGGAATATTCCATTGGATGCTAAACCAGTTGCGCTCCCTCGTAGATTGTCTCGGATTCTGATTGAACTGATTGTCCGTTAACCCACCTGGCTGCTGCATCAGGTAATTCTGGTGAGTAAATTCCACGGCGATATTTATTTTCTTATTGATCTGATAGGAAAGATTTGCAAAGGCGGTATGGGCGTTCAGGGTGGAATTTGAGCGCCATCCATTGGTATGCTTGTATTGGTAGTAGGCGTAGTACGACAATTTCTTACAGGTACCTTCTATTGCCGTAAACGAACTGACCGTGGCGAAGGAACCTCCGGTTATTTGTGCCGTCAGCTGAAATTTCTTGGCGACGGGCTGATGCATGATGTAATTTATAAGACCGCCGAACTGTGTACCGAACTGCAGAGATGCGGCTCCGCGTACAATCTGGATCTTATCCAAGCCTTCGCTGGGCGGCGTATAGTAGGCATCCGGATAACCGATGGCATCCGCCGTAATATCGTAGCCATTCTGGCGGATATTGAATTCTGCGGACCGGTTGGGATTTAAGCCTCTGGCGCCGATGCCGGACTGCATGCCGGCAGCATCGTTTTCCCATACGTTTAATCCTGCGATGCGGTTGAATATCTGCCTGCCGTTGTTGGTGGCCGTATTTGCCTGAATCTTTGACAAATCTACCACTTCTGTTTTTTTGCCTTCAAAGATGACTGTACCTTCCACGCTCTTGAGACGAATCTCTTTCATTTTTTCAGCCTGTATGGTCACTTCATCTATGGTACTCTGCATGGTATCTTCAGCGGTAAACATGGAGTCAATATCCTGAGCTGCTGCATGCTGAATCATAGTGCATCCAAAGAAAAGTAATATGGAAATATAAGGTTTCATTTTTTTGGTTGAAAAGGCAATATCCAATTTTTCGGTGCAAAGTTAACAGGTTGTTTGGCTAAATCAACAGTGTTGTCAATAAAAGGTTGGCTGGGATGTCCGTTTAATGCGGCATAACTGTCGGCATATACTTCGGCAGCTGTAAACCCTTTGTTTTTATTGTACTCATCCGCTAAAAAATGAGCAAACTGCAATATCATATCCGGCTGAGTGCTCATCTGTTTTTCTTGTTGTGGCGTCAGGTGATCACGGTTACGTACTTCTCCTATTTTTCCGTTTTTATCTTTAACTACAAAAGAAGTATAGGCATTTTTTTCCATCAGCATTACCCGCCAGGAAAAACGATATCCCTGTTCTGTCCAGAATAATTTTCCGGGATACAATAGGTATCTGAAGGGCAAAATCAACTGAATGCTAAAATGGATAAGAATCAATGTTAACCAGAATGAAGGGAATGAAGGTTGATAATTTAGGATGTCGGCATCTTTCTCCACCTTAAATAAGGAAAGAAACTTTTGATGAAATTCCGCAGAGAAGAAAATCCAGGTGGCCACAATCATCACATAAGGAAACACGCCTATCTGAAATAGATGACCGGTAACGACGTGAAATACAACGACCGCCAGATAGGCAAAAGGTCTTGTCTTCTTATTCCATAAAAAGAATACGATAAAGACATCAAACAGCATTCCAAACCAGGAAAACAGATACGGAGTAATTTCATAATTGAACAATTGCCCGATCAGCGGATAATAATCCCTGCTTTTCAGCCAGATCTTTAAGGGTTGAGCATTTAGCAGCCAATCCGGATTTATTTTGGCAATACCGGCAAAAAAATAGACCAGTCCGATTTGTAATTGAATAATCAGTATACACCAGTTGGGTATATGTGTCACTTTTTTCGTCCATCCGAATCTGACATCCAAAGAGGCGTATTTGTTAGCCGGAAGAAAGCACAGTACCATACTGACAATGCTCACAAAGTAGTAATGATTGAGGTAATTCGTTTTATCCAGCAATTCAACATAGGTAAACAACAGAAAAAATCCTGCCGCTGCCGCCCTGTAGAATAATCCGAGTGTGATGAACAGTGCACAGAGTATCATGACGGCAAACACTACAAACATGCCGTTACCGGGCATGGGATGCACCCATGAAAAGCCTTCATAGGTAAAGTAGAATTTTGGCTGAATGTACAGTAAACGAACCCATCCTTTGGCTACAAAGCGGGCACTGCTGAACAACAACATGATGCCGAACAAAATACGGAAAGAGGCAAGCGGCGCAATAGAGGTTTGTCGGAATAAGAAAGTCTTAAACTTAGCGTATATGAAGTTAGTCGCCGTCACTGTCTGTATAGGTAATAGAAACACCCAGCGCGGAAGGTACGTCCACTTTTATCAGTACCAGTAGTTTTTTTGCTTCCAGAAACAAGGCATCCGCCTTGGCTTTATTGGAAACCACTGTTGCCGAATAATCCGGTGCACAATCGTTTACTTTCGTAATGCAAACATCTATTTGCGACAGAATATCATCTGCCAGATTACCGCCGAAGGTACTGCTTACATTGAGTGTTCGTATGTAATCAATCAGGCCTTTTCCGTCGTTGCTGCCTTTTCCGTTCAGCACATCTTTCATGTTGTTTAGGGTAAGCAGCATGTAATTCGTACTGTTGTTAGAGTAATATGCCTGCACGGCACCCGGAAGTACATTTACAGTTGCCACATTACCCAGATATCCGGCAGGAGTTCCCGTTTGCATTCTTTTAAAATCATCGGTGCGCTGGGCAATCGAATTCACCATAACGCTGAAAGAACCGGATGCGTCCGTGCCAAGGCTGTTGATAAAGATATCTTTGTAACCTGCCCATCCGGAAATGACGGAGGACTGCACTTCTGCTATATTGGAAACCAGAGATGACAAATAGGTTTTGTAAGATGCTGCATTAGGGCCAGTGGTAAATCTATCCAGAATCTGCTGCTGACTGAGCGTTCTGCTGAACAACAAATACTCAATAGCAGCGAGTCCTTTGTCGGATTTTACCTTGTTTTTGATAGAAGCTGCACTGTTGTCATTTCTGCTCACATACGCATCTATACTGTCCGCTCTGCATGGAAAGTAATTGGTATTGTCGAGTGCCATGGCCTGGTCTGCCGGTGCCGTCTTTTCATATATTTCACAACTTTGCCAGGCCGCATACGTATTTAAGAAAGCACTTTGCAATGCACTAAGATTGGATAAATCCGTTGTTGCGTTGAAATTGCTTAAGGCTGTTTGCAAAGAGGTAATGCTGTTGCCATAAGTTGTGTAAGCCGGTAAAATCAGATTATCAGCGTAATTCGTAAACATATCTTTCTTGCCGAAACTATCGGTGTCTTCCGTTTTTCCGCAGGAAAAAAGTAAGCTGCTAATCGCGGTAATGAAAAGTAGGTTGCTGAATTTTTTCATAATACTGATTTATTTAAGAGGTACAAAGATAATCCGAATCTGTCAATAAATTATAAGGCCGCTTTTACTGCATCTAAACCATATACTGTACTAATTTTGTCTATCATGTTATTAATATCAGTTGTGCTTATATGATAGGTAGACAAGTTGCCATTTCTGTAGAAATTAGCTTCCACAGTATTGTAATCCGTCTGGCTGATTTTTCGTTCTGAATTATATTTCAATGCACGCAAGAAACCAAAACCTTCAGAAAGTGTATGGCATCTTATTGCGTAATCACCAATAGCTGCTTTTGACTGATTCATATAACTGATAAACGCACAGGCATTAATCAGTTCCAGATTTTTTCTGATTTCAGCTGCTGCTGCATCTCTTGTTGTATAATCTTTTCTGTTGATGGCATCTCTTCCTTTTATGAAAGCCTTTAAGGTATTTTCTATCGTTCCTACAGACTTTCCTTTAGAGGCATACGTTCCGTAAAATTTCAGGGCTTTTGCCGTATTTAGAGAATCGTAATTGGCAACAGTCAGGATGGTGGGTACTCCAAAGTAACCGAAGGCTTCATCCCAGTAATGCTGCATGGCGGTGCCTTCACCCGGTACTACCGTAACATTATTAGCCGGATCCAGCTTGTCTTTTGTGGTATATTCTTCTGCTATTCTGTAATAGAATATAGCACCCATCAAACCTTTCTGAATGATTTGTGCATACTCTACACCGTTGGTGTCCACCAGGTATTTTTTGGTCGCATCAAAGATGGAAGTTGCTACGCCGGCTGTACCGTTTCCGGTTACTGAAACGTTGAAAGATGTACTGTTATCTGCTGCTGCCTGAAACATAGATTCAAAAAACGTAATATCCGTAGCAAATGTTTTGTCGCGCAATTGTTTGCCGGAAGAATTTAAGGCAGCATCCGTAAATTCATTTCCCGTATTCGAATACATATTGATTAAACGGGTGTAGGAAAGTACTTGAGTTTTTCCTTTGCCCAATTCTGTAGCAATCTCACTTAACATATTTATACGCAGGGCCTGACCGCTGATATTCACGTTTTCAAAATTGTAGGAAGAAGGCAACACAACAGCCGGTGTTTCTTCTTTTTCGCAGGAGCTTAGAAATACAGATAGTGCTAATAATACAAATACTAATTTTTTCATTTTATTCTTATTTAGACTAATTTAAAATAATAACACAAAAATACTATGTAGAATTAGTCTAAACAATCATTAAAATTGTGATTTTGATACCTAAAATTGGTGAGTTAAACGGTTTCTGCCATTTCTTCTTTCGTAACCAACCCATTTTGTATAGCGTATACAATCATTTCTGAGGAAGAATTGATTTTCAGCTTTTTCATGATGTTTTTCTTGTGGGTATACACAGTGTGCGTGCTTAAAAACAGATGTCCGGCAATGGTTTTGGCAGTCCAGCCTTTCGCCGTCAGCTTGATGATTTCCGTTTCGCGCAACGATAAATTGAAGGCTTTGCAATTGTCCTCATCGCCATGCATATGCTTTTCAATGATGATATCGATTACTTTGTGACATAAAAACTTTTCGTTTTTTGCCGTTGCGTAAATCGCCCCTACAATTTCTTCTTTATCGCATTCTTTCGTCAGGAAACTCACCGCGCCCAATTCAATGGCTTTGTAAATATTTGATTTGGAGTCATCCGCGGAAATAATCAGGAAATTCGTTTTGGGAGATATTTTTTTGACCGTTTCGATATCTTCCTGCAAAAAATTCTTCGCGCTGTTGTAGTCAAAAATTACCACATCCGGATGCTGCTCTTTGGTGAGTTGTATTAATTCTGAAGAGTTAACAGCTTCTCCCACCATCTTAAAATCTTTGGTTGCAGCCAGTAAATTTATTAATCCAATCCGGACTAAATATTGTGCATCTGCAATAAGAATTTTAATCATAACACTTCAAAAATAGGGAATAAAGATTAAAAACAGTATTGCTTCCCCGAGGATTAAATAAAATAAAATAATAAAATGGTATTTTAGCTTCTCAATAGTTTATATGCAGAATAATTTATCGTTTCAACGAACATTAGCGGGTTCTTTAAAAAGTAATATAGATGTTGAAATCTGGGATAAAGTACTGAGTTTATATGATACCGGTTTGTATGCAGATGCCATCAGAGGATGTATTAATTATGTAGATCCGAATATTGAGAAAAAATTTGCCAATGCCGACAGAACGGAATACAATGTTCCACACGGTTCCATCATTGCTCAGGTAAAAATCACAGAAACAGAATTTATGGTTACGGCTCCTTTTTTGAGTATAGAAGGCGCAAAACAAGTGCCGGTGCTGAGACAGGTGGCACAGCTGAATTTTACACCGCTAACTATCTCCAGAATTGATCTGGAAGGAGACAAGCTTTATTTTAAATTTTCCTGTCCGCTGAGTGCCGCAGAGCCGTATAAAATATACGATGTGCTTCGGGAGATTTGCATTAATGCAGATAATTATGATGATGAGTTTATAAGCAAATTTGGTGCTTCGCGCATTCAGGAGCCCAAAATTTACGCCTACTCGCCGGAACAGAAAGAAAACGCCTGGAACACCATCCAGCAATATATAAAAGAAACGTTTGAGGCCTATGAACAACTGGAAAACAAGCGACTCACCAGTTATTTATGGGACGTGCTGGTGATTACCTTACTGAAGATTGATTATTTCTGTGCGCCACAAGGAGCCCTGAGAAATGAAATAGAAAAGACAATAGTTTATTTAAACAGTAAAGATGATTATTACCAGCGATTGAGCGGTGGCAAAGAATATCTTAAAAAACTGCAAAGCTATGATAAAGCAAAATTTGAAAATGATTTGTATAAGATAGATGTTTTTGTGCCGTACAAATTCAGAACGAGCCTGGAGAGCATCCGCAATATTTTGAAATACGCGTATGAGACCTCTGAAAAAGAAATAAAAGCGATGGATTATATTGGTGCGACCTGCACGCTGGAATATGGTATTCTGAATTTATTTTACAGCAATAATGTGGAGGATGCTATTTCTGAAGTGCTGACAAAAGCAATGGAGTCTGCCTCTGCAAAACCAATGCAGGAAGCTTCCAGAATTTTATTTGAGGCTGTTCAGAAAATAATGACAACAGACTCCTTTGTACATGCAGCTTCACCGTCCAATACACAACAAACAAATAACCAGAGCGAAAAGAAAGGATTTTTCAGCAAACTATTTGGAGGCTAAACGTATTCTAAAATTCAGCAACTCAATAATTCAACCATTATTTTCATGAATCACGAAGAATTAAAACAAGCAGTATATAAAATAAATACCGCCAGCGGAAGCGGCACCGGTTTTTATTTAAAAACGCAGAATATTTTTGTTACCAATTATCATGTAATAGAAGGGAATAAAAATGTAGCCATAGAAAATCAGTTGCAGGACAGATACCGCGCAAAGGTGGTGTATGTAAATCCGGATGCCGATATCGCTTTTTTGCAAAGCGAACATCATACGCCTAATGCAAATATTCCGTTCGATTCCGTGCAGGAAGTACACAGCAGAGATAAAGTGTTTGTGTTGGGATATCCTTTTGGCATGCCCTACACCATTACGGAAGGTATTGTATCCAATGAAAAACAATTGCTGGACGGAAAGAATTTTATCCAAACGGATGCGGCCGTAAATCCGGGTAACAGCGGCGGACCGGTGGTGAATGCTGAAGGTTTACTGGTGGGAGTAACCACCGCCAAATTTACGGAAGCAGATAATGTGGGCTTCGCCATTCCCGCAAAAATTGTGCGTGAAGAACTGGATACATTTGCACAAAATACCACGTATCAATATTCCATGAAATGCAATTCCTGCAAATCATTAATTTTCGAAAAAACGGATTATTGTCCGAACTGCGGCGCGAACATTGACGAGAAAATATTTGATGATAAGGAAATCAGCAAGCTTTCGCAGTTTGTAGAAAACGCTGTAAAAAACATGGGCATTGATCCCTTGCTGGCACGTTGCGGTAATGAATTCTGGGAGTTTCACTCCGGCAGTGCCCTGGTGCGCATTTTTGTGTACGACAAAAATTATTTATACGCGACTTCGCCCATCAACAATCTTCCGACGGGAAATTTAGAAACGCTACTGAAATATGTTATGAGTAATCCGGTGCCACCATATCAGTTGGCAGTGTATAATAATCAGATTTATTTATCGTACAGAGTGCGGATGAGTGATGTGTTTTCTGACAGAGCTGCTGAGATACAACAAAACCTGAGCAACTTAATTGTGAAAGCGAATGAAATGGATGACTATTTTGTGCATGAATTTGCCTGCGAGAAAACCAATTATGCAAAGGCTCATGGATAGCATTAAAGTTGTACAATAATTTGTAGTGTAGCCTTTTTTACTCTTTCTTTAGAATAATACCGTACCCAAAACTTGACGGTTTATCTGCGTTTAAAATGATGGCGGTGTCATTTTTAGCAAACAGAAATTTCTCATTATAATCCGCTATGCCGTTGCATCGGGGTTGTATCTCTCTTTGGTAAAGGGAGTCGCAGGTTTTTCCTGCAAAATAAATGCTGTCGTTTCTTTGCGTGTATGTTCCTCTTATATAAATTTCTTCGTGTCCGAAGTTGCTGGCACACGAATCTATAATGCGTGGACAGGTATCACAGGCTTGTATGTGTATAATCTCAACAACATCCGTCCATGAAAGAATCTTAGCACTGAAGCTGTCTTTATCAAAAGAAAACGAATGTAGTGTTGCTTCATAATATGCCATACCATCCGGTATTTGCTCTGTCCATCTTCCTGACAGATTATTATCAGCAGGTTTGGTTGCCGGCTTTTCGCAGGCAACTAAGAGACCGAGTAGTATCGTTATAAATAGGACAAGGAAATTTTTCATTGCAATGCTGAATAAAAAAAGACCAATCTTTAAATTGGTCTTTTAATTTTATTTTAAAGAGAAATTATTTCACGGTAATTCTTCCGGTGCTCATCACACTTTCATCTACTTTTAACTGATAAAAATAAATGCCTGAATTTTTAAAAATATCTCTGGAGATTTTTAACTCGTATTCTTTTACCTGAGCGATTTTATAAACTTCGCTTCCAACGATGTTGTAAAACACAACGGATACTTTGCTTTTATCTAAATCAATTTCATCACTGACTTTGATATTGGCATCGGTTATCATCGGATTCGGGTAAAATTTAATCAACTCTTTCTCGCCAAATCTTGCGTCGACAGAAGACAGCTCCAGAAGGGAAGCAGCGTTTGTGTACTTCGGTAAAAAAAACAACGAAGCAGACAATAAAAGCAGTAATGTAAACGTTTTACGCATAGGCTTATTCACAATTTTTCGGTTATTCACAATTTTCGTACTCATAAATATATGCATTTGCAGTATAAAAGTCAATATCTGTGCCAATATTTTTTTCAAATTTTAAATATTCAGATATTCTAAAATAGCACCAAGAGCGGGAATCTTATAATCAATCAGGGATGAATTTTTGTAACTTGTTGATATGCAAAATGTTGTCATTCCAACAGATTTGGCAAATTTCATATCGGAAAGTTTATCACCCACCATTATACATTTGCTGAAATCAATCTCCGGAAAGTCGTTTTTTGCCAGCAAAGCCATACCGTTTTTAGGTTTTCTGAGCGTATTTGTCTCCGATTCCATATCCGGAGCAAAGTAAACCGCATCAATTCTGCCACCATTCAGTTCTATCATGTTCATCATATTTTGATGAATTTCATTCAATCCTTCTTCCGTCAGCAACCCTTTGGCAATACACTGCTGGTTGGTGACCACTATAATTCTGCCGAATAGTCTGGCGAGTTTTGGCATGGTTTCCAGCACACCGTCCAGAAACTCAAACTGCTCCCAATCGAGCACATAACCGCCATCTATATTTTTATTGATGACACCATCTCGGTCGAGAAATAAAGTCCAGTTTGAGTTTATATTCAGCATCTGATTTTTAATATAGAGAGTTTATGTAATCAACCACTTTCGGAATGTCTTCAAATTTAATTTTTTTGTAGGAGTCCAGATACTGTAATATTTTCTGGTTGTTTGCAAATATCTTTCGCAACTGTTTTTTGTAGCTTACCATATTGATACCATTATTGGTATTATCCAACGAAACCGCCTCTTTATTATCTGTAGAAAGAACATAGGAACGCCAAAATACTGGACTATAACCATAAGCACTACCCATAAATCCTATTACACCGGTAGTGTGTGAATTTCCACAATAGTATCCTTTATAAATTTTAAGAGTATGAACCGTATCAACGGCCTCGCAAAAGTAAAAGTCAGTTGAATCATTAAAGAATTTTGGGATTATAGTATGTGTTCCTTTCTGGATTAGCTTAATTAACAAAGGGTCTATTTTTATAGTTGAATCTTTTGTGTTAATAATTATCTTTTCACTGCACGGTTTTATTTGTATAATTCCTTTTGTTGTGTAACCGGAGTTTTCAACAACAAAACCTTCTTCTTTTTCTCTTAAGTCACTAAATCCTACCCAATCCTGACTGAATAGTTGCAAAGAAACTATTGTTAAACAAAGAGTAAATATTTTTTTTTGGTAATTCATTGCTCTATTTAAAATCGACTTTTGCTTTTTCATAATCTTCCGGAATGCCGATGTCAATAAAATAATTATCAAAAACAGTGCCTTGGATTTGTAAATCATGCAGATGTTTTTCTAAAATATCTTTCTCAAAAGAAAATTTCCTTTCAGTTTCAATTTTATTAAACAAGCTTTTTTTGAAATAATAGATTCCACCGTTAATCAAACCATGTTCGCAGTGTTTTTTTTCATTGAAAGAAATAATGCGCTGTTCATCATTGAGCTCTACGGTTCCGTAGCGGTCGAAATTAAACATGGGTTTCAGTGCAATGGAAATATCCGCAGCTGCATTTTTCAGTTTTGATAATTCGATATCAAAAAAAGTATCGCCGTTCAGCACGAAGGCATCGTCTTCCACCAGACTGAAGGCATGTTTGATGCCGCCGCCGGTGCCCAATGGTTCGTGTTCCACAGCATATTGTATGGAGATACCAAGATAGCTATCCTGAAAAAAATCCTGTATAACTTCTTTTAAGTGCCCGACGGAAAGCACCGCTTGCTGAATTTTCTGATGTTGTAATTCCTTGAAAATATAATGAAGAAAAGGTTTGCCGTTAATCGGAGCCATAGGCTTAGGAACGTCTGTTACCACCGTACTCAAGCGTGTACCGAAACCACCTGCTAAAATTATGACCGGCGTTGTATTAGTGTTGAATGTTGAGTGTTGAATGTTGAATTATATTTAATTAGAAATTCTTACTACTGATTACTTACAACTAAATACTAAAATATTTTTCTTCCACCAGCTGACAGATGATATGCCCAACCGTGATATGGCATTCCTGAATTCTTGGTGTATCGGTGGATGGAATATTGATTAAATAATCGCAATATTCCTTCATTTTTCCGCCTGTCTCGCCGGTGAATCCCACAATAATCAAGCCGCGCTCTTTGGCTACTTTAAATGCTTCTACGATATTGCCTGAATTTCCGGAAGTAGATAAGCCGATTAAAATATCACCTTTTCTGCCTTTCGCTTTTACAATGCGGGCATATACTTCGTTGTAACTGTAATCGTTGGCAACTGCCGTTAAATAGGAGGTGTTTACGTGCAAGGCTTCCGCATCCAGAGGTTCTCTGTCGGTGTAGAACCTGCCCGAAAATTCTGCCGCCAGATGCTGTGCGTCTGCTGCCGAACCGCCGTTGCCGCAAAATAATAATTTTCCGTCGTGCTTAAAACACGTAACGATTGCATTTGTCACTTCCTCCATTGTATTCAACAGTACTTGATTTTCCAGCACCTGTTGTTTAACCGAAATAGAAGCGTTTAATATATCCTGAATTTTTGATTGCATAGGGTAAAGATAAGGATTAACGATGTACGATTAACGATGTACGATTAGTTTTTTTATATTTGATTAAGAAACAAAAATGGGCACCATTGAAATTGACATATCCACGAAATTAATTACGATTTCATCCAATATTATTTGCTATGGCAATGCTGCGGATTATGAAATCAGCAAGCATATTGCGGAAGAAATTGAAATGATGTGGAATGTTCCGAATGGATTAACAACTATCTACAATGCAGATTTTACGGTAAAATTTAAAATCACCGCCCAGTACAATAGTTTTTTATCTGCACAAAGTGTTCTCGAAAATCAGAACCCGAAAAATAATTATATCCGCATTGAAGAATATGCAAAACTGAATATATCCAGTATGGATGGAATCGGCAGTAATACGGGCTATTTCCAACGAAACAATTTATACATAGGTTCCACTACCGCAGCCCACGAATACGGCCATTCGCTGGGTTTGCCACACCCGAAAGATTTAAATCTGGTAGGCAAGGGAAGGCCTGGCATCATGTATCCAAGAGGTTCTTTAGTTGACCAGGAGTTTCAGAATGATGTGAATGCGCAGCCGGGCGGACCGGGCGGTACATTGAATCCTCAGCACAGAAGAGTGATGCAGGCTGATATTGATAGTCTGCAGTTGAAAAGACTAGTAGAAAACGAAATTTTCGTCATTGGGAAATTCAGTAATAAATATCATGAAATACAGGTGAAAAAGGCTTAAACGCTAAATTTATCCGTAAAAATTACTTTTGTACGGATAACGTTTATGATACATATCCTGCACCATCAGAATCATCGTATTTCTCAATTCCTCGATATTTTCCTTGTTGGTAGCGGAAATGAATACGCAGTTGCAGTTCATCCAGGAGCGCATATTTTTCTCGAAATCTTCGGATAGTTCTTTTTTAATTTCTTCCGGTAAAAAACGGTCGAAATATTTTTCGCGATACAAATCCATTTTATTAAATACGACCAGGCGCGGCTGACGCGTAACACTTAAATCAGAAAGCGTTTCATTCACCACGTTGATATGGTCTCTGAAATTTTCATGTGAAGCATCTACCACATGCACAATGATATCCGATTCTTTCGTTTCATCCAGCGTAGATTTGAAACTCTCCACCAGATGATGCGGCAATTTCCTGATGAAACCAACGGTATCACTCAATAAAAAGGCAATATTTTCTATCACCACTTTTCTTACTGTGGTGTCTAGTGTTGCAAATAATTTATTTTCTGCCAGCACCTCGCTTTTGCTCAGTAAATTCATGATGGTGGATTTACCCACGTTGGTATAGCCTACTAATGCCACGCGAATCAGTTCACCGCGTGTTTTTCTGCGGGTCTGTTCCTGTTTGTCTAAAATTTCCAGATCTTGTTTCAGTCGGGCAATCTTATCATTGATGACACGTCTGTCTGTTTCAATTTCTTTTTCACCCGGACCGCGCATACCTATACCACCACGCTGTCTTTCTAAGTGTGTCCACAAACCTTTTAAGCGCGGGAGCAAATACTGCATTTGCGCCAGCTCCACTTGTGTACGTGCCTGTGCGGTTTGTGCACGCATGGCAAAAATATCCAGAATTAAACTCGTTCTGTCTAAAATCTTACATTTCAGCTCTTCTTCCAGATTTCGTTGCTGTGCAGGAGAAATCTCATCATCAATGATGATGGTATTCACATCAGCATATTCTTTGTATGCTTTTATTTCTTCCATTTTACCGGAACCTACAAAATAACGCACATCCGGATGTTTCAGTTTTTGGGTGAATGTCTTTACGGTAACAGCACCTGCAGTTTCTGCCAGAAAAGCGAGTTCATCCAGGTATTCTTCTACCTGCTCAGCTGTCTGATTATCACGAATGATACCTATCAGTATGGCGCGTTCTTCTATTAATGGATTTACTTCGTGCAAAATATTTATTATGCTGCAAAGATATAAAATAAAAACGGTCAGCACCATTTGAGTACTGACCATTAATTTAAGTCTTGGCAAATAACTATTGTTCAGAAAATCTTGTATCACTAAGCATCTTCGTATCTGTAAGTGTTTTCAGAAATAAGATAATCTTGTTCTTCTCCTCATTCGTCATCGGAATTCCCAGTGTGCCGTCTTGTTGTAAAATCGTATCTAATGTGGTATTTGTTTTCACCACACCTGTTGCATAATGATCTAGAATTTCTTCCAGAGTAGTGAATCTGCCATCATGCATATAAGGACCGGATTTTTCTACATTGCGTAAGCTAGGTACCTTAAATTTGAAACTGTCGGTGGTAATCACAGACACCCGGAATCTTCCCAGGTCGGAGCCTGTCGTCAGGCCATTGTTTCTGAAACTAAAATCCGAAAACAGAATACCCGCATGGCAGCTGGCACATTTCTGATTGAAGAGCTGCAATCCTTCTTTTTCGCTGGTATTCAATGCCGCAGTATTTCCGGCGATATAGTCATCGTATCTGGATTGATTGGACACAATGGAAATCATAAAGGCAGACAAGGCTTGGTTGAATCGCAATGGCGTAATATCCGTGGAGCCGAACGCCTTTTTGAATAAATCAGCGTAGTTATTGTCTGTTTTTAGTTTGGTGATGACATTCGGAATGGTTTCATCCATTTCAACGGGATTCTGAATAGGATTGATATGGAATAAATCCAGATCTCCGACGCCGCCGTCCCAGAAAAACAAGGGATTCCAGGCCAGATTAAATAATGCCGGAGCATTACGGGTGCCCAGTTTATTGTCGATGCCGTGACTAACTCTGTGTCCAGCATGTGCAAAGGCAACAACTTGCTGATGGCAGCTGCCGCAGGAAACGGTATTGTCTCTGGATAATCGGGCATCATAAAATAATTTTCTTCCCAATTCTCTTTTCTCAATTGAGTATGGGTTTTCAATTAGATTATACTTAACAGCCGGAAAATTATCCGGAATCACAAAACCTTTGTCTGTAGGATTATTGTCTTCGTTTTTGGAACACTGTATAAGCAACAAGACACATAATAAATAATAAATCTTTTTCATGATACTCTTTTACAGGAGTGACCAAAATAAATTCTAAAAGAAAACCAAAGGAGAATTTCAATGACTCTCCTTTGGTTTAAGCGAAAAAATTATTCTGATTCTACATGATCAACTACGAACATGCTTTTGTAATTCTCTGCAATTTTTGGAGCATCCGGTCCGCCCATTACTACCGGTGTGGTTGGTACGCTGATGTTGGTCGTTCCATTTACCACTTTCAATGCATCTACAAATGTGTGGATGTGTTTGTGGTTGTTGCTTCCGAAATTAAGCGGAGCACCCGGTAACGCCATAGTAACTGTTCTGAGATTGTTAACGGTTGCAGAAGAATATCCTCCAAAACCCCCGATATGATAAAAGAAGTCACTGCCGGATGCCTGAGAGAAAGTACCTTCGGTTTTTACGAAGATATATCCAGAATTCCATGTCCAGTACATGTCAGCATTTGCGGTAATATCCAGCACGCCGGTTCTTTCTGATTGCGGTGCCGTTGATTTTAAAGAGTCAACACCGATGGTGAATGTTACAGAAACATATTTTCCCGCAGGAACATTATCGAATTCTACTTCCTGTGAGGCAACATTTGCTTCGTCAATTAAAAAGTAGCATTCATCTTTTGGTACCACATAGCTGCTGCCATCTTCTTTGTTGAAGACGAAATTGCTTACATAGTATTTGAATAAAGAGAAGTTCATAGAGTCGTTATTAGCGTTTTTGTACCAGGTAGTATTTAACTCTAAATCTGCGGAACCTGCGCGGTTGTCAAATTCGATAGCCACCATTCCCGGTCCTTCCAATGTTTCTTCTTTTTTACAAGATGTAATGAATGACAAGATGGCGATGGATAATAAGAATAAATGTGTTTTTTTCATTTGTTTGATTGTTTAGATTTTAAGAATTACTTGTTTTAACAGATTCTACCAGGAGAATCATTTTACCCATGGTGTAGGCTACTAGGCCGAACAACAGGAAGAGGATACCTTCCATGTTTGGAAAGTATAATAACAGCACAGATGCCGCTAAAACGGAGGTCCATTTTAAGATGGTTTTATTTTTGATACCCAAAAAGAAATAAAAAATAATTTCCATGATATTAAAGATGGCTATCAATCCGCTTATTAGTGCTCCGTATGAAATTAAAGTGGACATGTTGTGTTATTTAATCAATTTAAAATTTACCGATTTGGTAGAGACGTTTCCGCTATGGTCTTCCGCCGTAAAAACTAAAAGAGCATCTATGTCAGCATCAATAACAAGTTTGTAGCCTTTATAAAAGTCAATATGCTCCACATGATCATGTCTAGGATTGATATGTATTAAAGTATCGCCGTCCGCTTTATTGGTAACGGTATATCTGAAGTTGTGCATATCAGCATCATCCATAGTTGCCTGTATGATAACGGAATCCGTTGTTGCATTGATTTCCTGTCCTTCTGTTGGCAACAGCAGGGAAATAACAGGAGCTTTGTTGTCTGTCTCTTTCTGACAGGCGATGATGGTTGTACAACAGCAGATACTTGCAATGATTATCTTTTTAAACATGACTTTTTTGTTTTTAGGTTGGTTGTTATTTAGATGCATTTTCGACTGTGATTTTTGGTTTTCTCTTTATCTGGTAACGAAACATACAGTTAAATCCGGTTTGCTCTTTTACATTGCCGCCAGAGACCTTTTGTGCCATAGGCTGAGAGATGCTGACATTAAAGGAAAACTCTTTTATGGTACACTGAAGACCGATGTTGGCAGTCAGTGTCCAGCTTCCTGATTTCTGTTGTATAATCTTATTATGCAGATTCTTCTGTGAAATATCCGTGCGTATTCCTGCAATTGGCGTCAAAGCCACTTTCTTGAAAAAATGGGTATAGTTGGCAGAAAGTTGATACGAATACATGTTACCGTATTTTACCTTATCCTTGTTATACATATTTATTTTCACCAGTGCAGAATTGACCAGACTCCAGTTTTTTATACTCAGGCTGTAGGTTCCGGAGAAATAAAATGCCACCATTTGGGTTCCGAAATTAAAATCCTGCAACAGCTCGTTGGTGGAGGATTTTTTGCTTCCCGTAGGAAAGCCTAATCCGAATCCAAGATTGATGATATGTCCGACTTTCTTGTCACCCAATCCTGGTTTTGACAATACTCTGAAATTGGAAAACAACATCATGTCTCCTGCTCCGAATTTCCTTTCTTTCAAATGGGGTGTTGTCTCATCCAGTACTTTATACTGGTTAAACATCCAGGTAATAGGCATCGATAAACGGATGTCCACCCATTTCTTGGGTGCATAGGATACAAAAAAAGATTGCGTTATAATTTGCGTTCTTTTTACGTTGGCATCCGATACCAGATGTTTGAAATTTCGGTATTGCAGCGATGTTCCTACAGAAGATTGTGGTTGTAACGACAACACATCTGTATTCATCACCGCCGGAGAACAGCCGCAAAAATCACAGGCATACGCGCTGCTGAAGCAGCACATAAATGCTATAATAAGTTTATACATTGTTTTTGTTTTAGAATGATCAATAAAGATTATCCTAAAACAGCGGGAGGTTTAATCAGAGAGGAGGTGACGCCTTCCTCCAGTACGGAAGCCGGAGCCTGACGGAATACTATATCTGCAGATACAGGAGTTGAAAGATTAATTTTCTGAACTTGCTGAAAAATGATTTCTACTTCTTTCAGTTTAACGCTGGTGGTAGAAAACGGATTTTTGGTATCCTCTCTTTCTGCATTAGAGATGGTTGTTTTTAAGTGGCAGGAACCTTTACAGCAAGAGTTTTTTATATTCTTATTGATACAGTATTTTTCCGTAATTTCTTTCTCGTTTAACTTATATAAAATCAAAAAAGTAGCTTCCTGCATGGTGGTAAGCAGAAAAAATACAGAAAATAATATGGCGCCCAATGCTTTCATTGATACCGTAAAGGTAGAATCTAGTATGTATAAAAAAGATGATTCAAATCACCTTTCTGTTTTAATTATCTTTCAGTGATATCGCTGTACGGACGAACCGTTGCACCTAAATAAATCTGACGCGGACGACCAATCGGCTCTTTGTTTTCTTTCAGTTCTTTCCATTGTGCCACCCAACCCGGTAATCTGCCCAGCGCAAACAAGGTAGTGAAAGTATCTGTAGGGAAGCCGATAGCCTGATAGATGATACCGGAGTAGAAATCTACATTCGGATATAGTTTTCTGGATACGAAGTAATCATCGTTCAATGCCGCTTGTTCCAATTCTACCGCGATGGTTAATTTTTTATCCTGAACACCTAAATCATCTAACACCTCATCACATGCTTTTTTCAAAATCTTAGCGCGCGGGTCAAAATTTTTGTAAACGCGGTGTCCGAAACCCATTAATCTGAAACCGGAAGCTTTATCTTTAGCCATAGCTACGAATTTCGCTGTGTCTCCGCCGTCTTTTTCAATTGCTTCCAATTGTTCTAAAACCGCCTGATTAGCACCGCCGTGTAATGGTCCCCAAAGTGCACTAATGCCTGCACTTACGGAAGCGTACACATTTGCATTAGAAGAACCTACCATTCTAACCGTAGAAGTAGAGCAGTTTTGCTCATGATCTGCGTGTAGGATGAGTAATTTATCCATTGCATCAATCAATACGTCTGATGCCGGTTTGCCAAATGCCATATGCAGGAAGTTGGCCACATAATCTAAGTTTTTATCATTCGCCACAAAATCCAATCCCTGAGAATTACGAATAATCATCGCTACCAGTACCGGGAATTTTGCTAAAATGTTGATGTAGTTTTCGTCAGTCAACTTTGCTCCGTCTTTATAAACACCGGACAATACAACGGTAACTGCTGCCAGTTGCGCCATCGGATGCGTGCCTTTCGGCAATGCTTTTAAGATGGTGGCCACTTCTGCAGGGATATCAGAGTTGTCCTTTAATTTCTGGTTGAAATCTGCTAACTGTGCTGTTGTTGGTAATTCGCCGTACAGCAATAAATAAGCTACTTCTACAAAATTTGATTTTTCAGCTAAATCAGCAATTTCGTAGCCTCTGTAGCGTAAAATACCCAATTCGCCATCCAGAAACGTGATTTTGCTGGTGGTAGCGCCTGTATTTTTATACCCGAAATCAAGGGTTACAAAGCCTGTGTCTTCTCTTAATTTATCAATGTTGATTGCGTATTCGTTCTCTGTGCCTACTAAAACAGGACATTCAGTGGTTTTTCCGCCAAGGGTAATGGTTACTTTATCTTCTGACATACGTTTGAAATGTGATTATAAAAATACAAAAAGAATAATGATTGAAAGTTAAGATAATATTACTCGATTATTTTTGCTTAGTATTTGATCTATTTAGTTTTCTCAGGGTTAAATTCATCCGTTACATTCACTTCCCTTGCCGGAATATTTTTGGGAACCAGACCACTCAGTAATAATGCTTTCGAAATCTGTTGCTTAAATAAAAAATTGGTAAAACCTTGTCCTGCCAAATCAGGGCAATTACCTATGTAAATGGAAATAGGTCGAACCAGCGGGTACTGTTGCTGGGCAATACTTTCCTGTGAGATGGCAGTAATGGTATCCCGATACGAAACGGACAAAAATTTGAAATTAGCCCTGATAGCTTGTGCTTCTTTTTCATTCCGGTTGCTTAAAAGGTTGTAAGGTATAAACCCAATAGCATTAGCATTATTAGAGACATACTTCAACACATCCGATACGGAATTTAAGGAGTAGGCATTCTTAAAGAGAGAAGGATCGGTTTTTGATAATTGCATGATTGCCCGTGCAATGCCTGATTTAGAATTGTCAAAAACCAGTTTTGATACAGTAGCTGTTGTAAGGAAAGATACTGTGTTTTCTACCACAAAAACGGAATCTTTAAATGATTTGTTTGCGATGACCGCTATGGCATCGTAGGCAAACGTATTTTCCAGAATTTTCGCATCCTGATTGTGTGCCGCAACCGTTATTTCGTCTGCAGTTAGCGACTTCTCAATGGCGATAATGGTGTTTTTTTTATTTTTAAAATCGCTGATGGCAATATCCTCAGAAGTATATTTGAATGAAACTTCTGCGGCAGGATAAAAATTCTCATAAATCGGAATTAGTTGTTCCAACACGTAACTTAAGTTGGAATCAGCCACAATAACGACACTTCCGGTATTCCAGTCGTATTGGTTTTGCTCTTTGTCAGATTTTTTGGAGGTACAGCTGATTGGAAGAAGAACAACTGTCAGATAAAGTAGAATACTTTTTAAATGGAACTGCATATTATTCTTCTTCTTTTAAAATTTGAACGGCTCTGTATAACCTGAATAAACCATATGCTGACAATAACAATGCAAACAATGGTTTTGTTGTGCTATTCAGCAAGGCCAGGTTTATTGGATAGACCAACAACACAACACCTAATATAATATATCCGAGTGCAATGGCCAGTCGTAATAAAAATGCAGGATTCAGAAATTTATTCATGCGGTAAAAATAAAAAAACCTTGTTGCTATTCACAACAAGGTAGTATTAAAAATGAGATGATTTATCAGTTTACCTGAAAAGTAATCGGTAATATGTGATATACCCGGACAGCCTTGTCGCCTTGTTTGCCAGGATTCCATTTCGGCATATTGTTAACGGCAGCCAGTGCGCGTTCCGCACATTTTCCACCGGCATTGTCCTTTACTACTTTTGCGTCTCTCACGCTGCCGTCTAAATCAATATAGAACTGTACGATAACTTTGCCACCAACACCCATTTCTATATCGCGGCTGTCCATAGAAATATGTTTTTTCAGATACTTCATTAGTGCTTCATTGCCTCCAACAAAGCCGGGCATCACTTCCACCCATTTTTCAATCTTTGGTTTTACTGGTGTTTCAGCTGCAATTGATGAACTTGAACCGGAGGAGCTTGTAGTATTCAGACTGGCTGTGAGTGTACTGTTGTTCACCTCCGTTGTTGTAGAGATAGCAGCCGTAGAACTTGCCAAATCTGTTTGTTTTGGTGGTGCAACATCAACGGGAGTAGTAACGGTTGTCGTTTCTATTGTTGTGAATGCCGTTGATGTTGGCGGCGGTGCGATGCTCTTTGGCGGCGACATGGTTTTGGGTAACACAGGTTCCGGTACTTCTACGAAGATATCTGTGGTTGCTGCCTCAATAATTACAGGCGGTTTTAAGCTATTATGATGAGGCATAAAAAGTGCCAGTAAGACAAGTAATGTAAACGCTGAAGCAGTAAGCAGTAAACCGTAGGTTGTATTTTTGTCGGTCTGTTGGCGTAACTGAAAGGCACCGTATGCCCTGTTTCTGTTTTCAAAGATGATATCATCCATTGAATAATTTTGATAGGTATTCATACTATAAGCTTTGATAGTATAACGCAAACAGGAGTATTTTAGTACATAAACTGACAAGACAAAAAAATCCTCAACTAAAAGTTGAGGATTTTACTATCAGTAGTTAAGAATTTATTACTGTAATTTGAACGTAACGGGAAGTGTATAGTAAACCTTTACAGATTTACCGCGTTGTGAGCCCGGTGTCCATTTTGGCATAGATTTTACCACACGGATAGCTTCGTCTCCGCAACCACCACCGGCTCCATCTTTCAATACCTGAGGATCTCTTACCGTTCCGTCGGTATCTACATAGAATTTTACAATCACCTTTCCTTCCAACCCGTTTTCACGAGCTAACGAAGGGTACTTGATATTTTTATTCAGGAACTTCATTAGTTCGATAGCACCACCAGGATAACCCGGCATTACTTCCGCTCTGTCAAAAATTTCCGGTTCTTTAACAGGTTCCGGTGCAGGTTCCGGTGCAGGTTCATCTGTACCTTTGGTTGTCAACGGATTTGCATCCAAACTACCTTTTTGGTCTTTTTCTCCTACGTTTTGGTCGTCTTTTGTTAAATTATCCTGTTTAGGCGGTTCTTTTTCTTCCGGCACCTCTTCGTCTTTCGCAGCAATCATCTCCACGAATTTAATCGTTGGACGTACTGGCGGCGGTGGCGGTGGTGGTGGCGGTGGTGGCGGTGCTTCTACTGGCGGTGGTGCTTCTTCTAACTGCACATCCGTCATGGAAAGATCCACTACTTTGTCTTTTTTATCGCTGAAAGAAAAAACGTTGAATCTTAATAATAACATTAATATCAGGAATCCGGACATTGCAATTGCAAATCCTCTCAGCGTATTTTTATTAACTAATTTACGAATAACATAAGCACCATAATCCTTATTGAGATTATCAAAGACTATATCATCCCACGAGGCATTTTTAAAATCTGTATTATTGCTCATTTATATTTTTTTTAAGGATGTTATTATTTATCAGAAACATTAGCATTACCACCATTCTTTATTGCTTCCACTTCAAGATCATTTATATCCTGAATGGCATAAATTTTGGTTTTGGTAATATCCATTTCATCTAAAATATCTACCATGTTTTTATAATTAGCGTCATCTGTTAGTTTTATTAAAACTACCATTTTGCTGTCGCCTACTTCATCTAAACCCCATTTAGCCTTTACTTCAGCTTGTCTTTTTAAGATTACTTCTCGAAGACCTTTAGGCGTATAGTCTACTTTTTTCAAACCGCCAACGATTACATCCGGATAATACCAGAGAACATCGTCTTTATCTGCAATCAGGTTTAATACTTTAGAACCTGCAACAGGTGCCGGTTTTACAACATCATCTGATTTCTTCGGCATTGCCAAGTCCATCGCTACAGATTTTGATAATTGAGTAGTCAACATAAAAAATGAAATCAATAAGAATGCCAAATCCACCATCGGTGTTAAATCGACACGTGTAGACATTTTTTTGGAACGGACACCGCCTTTATGTTTGCCATGTCCGCCACCGGACGAGGTATCTAAATCTGCCATTGGTTATATTTTTTTATTTGTCAATTTTGTTTTCTAAAGAAGTAACAAGCTTGTACTTATAAACGTCATTTTCCTTGAAAATGTCAATCAATCTTTTTATGCCCTTAATATTCGATTCTCTGTCGCCTTTAATAGCCACGGGAGGATTAGATAATTTGTCGGTTTCTGCATATACATAACGTACAGCCTGAACCCAGGCGCCTAATTGATTGTTTGTGGAGTCCATTGGAATACCGGCTAACTGTCCTGAAATCCTCATTTCTGTGAGCTCTGCAGTACTTCTTTTAACCACTTGCGGCAATAATTGAATTGGAACACCAACTAATTCTAATCTGGTAAACAGTTTTTTGGTGTTGTCATCAATGTTGCCGAATTTGCTTTGGTTGAGCTCTACTAATTTATCTATTATTTGCGTTTTTCTTTCTGGTTTTCCTACAGACATGTAGGCTTTTCCATCTTTATCAACCGAAAACGTCACCATGTCTTCCGCTACTGCATTTTCTGCTCGCGAGGTTGGTGTCGTTATTTGAACGATTTCTGCAGGACGAAATTTTGCCGTTAAAATAAAAAACGTTAATAGTAAGAAAGAAACATCACACATGGCGGTCATATCCACCCAGGTGCTTGCACGTTTTACTTTGAATCTAGGCATTTTATTCTTTTAACCTGTATGAATTAATTAGTGTTTACGACTGGCAAATGTTTGTGAAATACTGTATCCCATTTCGTCGATACTGTATGTTAATTTGTCAATTTTTTGCGTACATAAGTTGTAGAAAATAATTGCTAAAGCTGAAGTAAAGATACCTAAAGCCGTGTTTACCAAAGCTTCAGAGATACCAGAAGAAAGTGCAGCAGGGTCCGGGTTACCGTTTACTGCTAATGCAGAGAACGCTTTAATCATACCAATTACCGTTCCTAATAACGCTATTAAGGTACCTACGGATGCGATAGTGGAAAGAATCCACATATTTTTTTCTAATGCAGGTAATTCCAAAGCAGTAGATTCTTCTACTTCTTTCTGAATATTTAATATTTTTTGCTCACCTGTTAATTCAGTGTTTTTTTCCATATCTGCATATTTGTGCAAACCAGCCTGAACGACATTGGCAACTGCACCTTTTTGTTTGTTGCATTCTGCCAAAGCGCCGTTTACATCGTTTGAAGATAATTTAGTTTTGATAGCTTGTAAAAAAGTATCTAAAGAACCTGTACCGGCAGCTTTTCCGATTGTCAGTAAGCGTTCAATTGCAAATGTTATACAAGTAACGAAGATTGCCATTAGGAATGGCACAATTACACCACCTTTATAAAACAGGCCGATAATGTTTTTTTCATGTCCTTTCGCATCAATCTGAGATTTGAATACGGTGTAGAACAAGATGTTGCAGATAATCACTGCAATAAGAACTACTAAGCCGGCACCTAATCCACCGGAATTCTTTTTTGTTTGTGCTTGAGCCATAACTGTCAATTTAAGTTTTAAATGATGTTGATTTAATGTTTAATTTTAATAAGGTCGTAAAAATATACTATTTTTTCGTTTATTCTATGGTTTGGAACGAAAAAGTGAAGTTTTTATTGCAACGGAATTGCAGGTATTAAGTTTTGTTCACACTACTTTCATAAAAGGGCTTACTTTCCGATACAGAATTTGGAAAATATGTTGTCCAATAAGTCATCTGTAGTGATTTCACCGGTGATCTCTCCCAGTGCGTGCAATGCATGGCGAATATCCTGTGCCAGTAAGTCACCCGTATTGTTTTGGTGGAGGCTGTCTAATGCATGTTGTAAAGCGTGATGGGTGTTTTGTAAAGATTCGTAGTGTCGTACATTTGTTACAATCGTTTGTTCAGAAGAAGTCCTGCCATCTGATGCTACCGCCACTAAATATTCTTTCAGACTTTCTAAGTTTTGCTTATTTAAGGCACTGATCTCAAAAATGGGCAGGTCGTACCCATATAACTCAGTGATAGAATAATTAAGCATGCCGAGCTGGTGTTCATGGCATAAGTCTGCTTTGTTTGCCACCAATATGATTTCTAAATTTTCGCGCTTTAGTTTTTCGATATCTTCTATCACCACCAGCTCGGAAGATTCATTTGCATCAAAAATATACAGTAAAATGGACGCATTGGCAATCTGTTCATAGGTTTTCTGCACCCCAATTCTTTCAATAACATCCGTTGCTTCTCTTATTCCGGCCGTATCAATTAATCGGAACATCAGTCCGTTAATTACTATTTTTTCTTCAATAACATCGCGGGTGGTGCCGGCAATTTCTGAAACGATGGCGCGCTCTTCATTTAATAAAGCATTTAATAAAGTGGATTTTCCTGCATTTGGTCTGCCAGCCAATACTGTTGTTATGCCATTTTTTACCACATTCCCGAATTTAAAAGAAACCAACAAGGCGCTGATGTTTTTCTGCAGCTCCATTATCAGTGCTTTTAATTCTTCTCTGTTGGCAAATTCCACATCTTCCTCGCCAAAATCCAGTTCCAATTCTATTAAGGAAGCAAAATGGATGAGTTTTTCGCGCAACATTTTTAAATCATTCGTAAAACCACCACGCATTTGTTTGATTGCCAGTGATTGTTGCGTTTCCGTTTCCGCTGCAATTAAATCTGCCACCGCTTCCGCCTGAGACAAATCGAACCTGCCGTTCAGGAAGGCACGCATGGTAAATTCGCCCGGTTTTGCTGCTCTGGCTCCGCTGTCTAACAGGGCTTCGATAATTTTTTGCAGAATGTAAGGTGAGCCATGGCAGGAAATTTCCACGACATTTTCTTTGGTATAAGAGGAAGGTGCCAGAAATAAACTAACCACCACCTCGTCAAGTATCTGATTGTGATACACAATTTTGCCAAAATGAAGGGTGTGAGAAGCTTGCTCTAAAAGATTTTTACCCTTAAATATTGAATCCGCTATTTCAACAGCCCGTGTTCCAGAAAGACGGATAACACCAATTGCGCCGGTTCCGGGTGGTGTGGAAAGCGCAACGATCGTATCTGAAAATTCATTTTTTTGCATAATTAATTAACAGTTAATTGATTACGGCTTGTATAAGTGTTATTAGCCCTATAGTTAATATCCAGCAAAACTAATATAAATAGCCTGATTTTTTTTGTAAATTGAGCAGATTGCTTCTGGAAAATCATTACTGTCGTCAAGTAAAACAAGAAACATTTAAAAAATCTAAATATTTATAACATAATTTAAGAATTGATAAATGGTTAATAAACATTTCACTATATAATTAACACTTAGTTTATTACCTTTGTCAATTCAACAACCCACTATAATGAAAAAATTAGTTACGCTGTGTTTTCTAATATGCTCAGTACTTGTAGTTTATCCTCAAAATTTCGGTAATTTTTCCGGAGCAATGACCGGAACTTCGATTACAGCTGCTGCTGCTTCCGCTGCTAAGCAATTACAGGCTTTTAATTCAGGTAATGCATCGTCTACAGCGAATCTTTCTCAGTTACAATTACTGGGACTAGATCCGAATGCCGTGCAAAAGTACATTAAAGGTAAGTCAGATGCTTCCGCTGCAGGAGCAACAGACATCAATCCTTTGCAGGATGTTTTGCAAACGGTTCTGGAAATGAGGATGAGACAGGACTCGATGCAATCCCAAATGGATAGTTTGTACAGATATAATCAACCAAACAATCAGGTTAAGCCAAATGAAATCTTCGGACATGATTTTTTTGGTACCGGAAGACTGGCATTGTTTTCAAAGTCTTCAGATTCAAAAGCGCCGGATTCTTATATCCTGGATGTTGGCGATGAGATCAGTGTTGCGGTTTGGGGTTCAGCAGACTATAACAATAAATTCAGAGTGAATGATGACGGATATATTCAGATTCCTGAATTTGGACGTATCTACGTAAAAGGATTAACCTTTGGAGCTGTAAAAGCACAAATGGGAAAACGATTATCTACATTTATCAATCCTGCGAGCACGCAGTATGAGATTACATTGAATTACTCCAGAACTATTGACGTAAATATAGTAGGTGAGGTAAATTCTCCGGGTACATACCAGATTCCGGCAATCAATTCGGTATATAACGCCATCAATGCAGCCAACGGAATTACAGATATTGGTAGTGTGCGTGACATTCAGGTGCGCAGAGACGGAAAAACCATCCGTCGTTTTGACGTGTATGAGTTTTTATTCAACCCGCTGTTGCAGGAAAATTTCTTTCTTCAAAAAGGAGATTTCATCTATGTTTCCACTCAAAGTAAATTAATAAAGATCACTGGTTCTGTACGTCGTCCTGCAAAGTATGAATTATTCAAAGGAGAGAACCTGAATGAACTGGTGAAATTTGCAGGTGGTTTTGCGCCGGATGCATACATCAAATCTGTGCAGGTAATCAGAACAAATAACGACAAATCTCAAATTATAGACGTTAACTACGAGCAGATCTTAAGTGCTAATTCCAATTTTGAACTGAAAGACGGAGATGTCGTTAATATTTCTTCCATCCCAGGTGGTATTGAAAATTTTGTAAACATCAGTGGTCCCGTAAGATATCCCGGCAGATATGAATTAAAAGAAGGTTTCAGAGTCGCGGATGTCATTAAAGTGGCAGGAGGTATCAGAGTAGAAACATATCTGGACAGAGCTTACATCAAAAGAAAATTAGACGATAATACTTTTGTTAATCAAAAGATTTCATTGAAAAACATATTGATTGATGAGGCTTCACCTGATAACTTGTTGTTGAAACGTGCGGATCAGATTCAGCTG
Organism: Sphingobacteriales bacterium; assembly: GCA_016721245.1. Classification (GTDB taxonomy): domain Bacteria; phylum Bacteroidota; class Bacteroidia; order Chitinophagales; family JADIYW01; genus JADJSS01. The sequence goes on along the minus strand of JADKIQ010000005.1, from coordinate 214,646 downwards.
TTTTCTAAAGATGAATTTATTGAAAAATTCATTGTTTCTATTGACGGATCCGTAATTAAACCAACTATTCAGGAATTCACGGACGGTATTACATTAAACGATTTATTGTTTTATGCTGGTGGTTTAAAAAAGGAAGCAGCCAATTCTAAAATTGAAATTTCCCGCATCATGAATATTGACTCCAGTTCGGAGCAAAAATTCACACCGCAACGCGTTGTGGTGCAAACAATAACAATCGGACCAAACCTTGAGTTAGATGATGTTTCAAAAGCATTTGCGCTGGCTCCAATGGACAGAGTTTATGTGAGAAAGATTTACGGATTTGATGACCAAATGGTTGTTACTTTAAAAGGTGAAGTAAAATATCCGGGTATTTATCCAATCTTAGACAAAAACGAAAGAGTGTTGGATGTGATAGAAAGAGCAGGTGGTTTGACACCATATGCTTTTATCAAAAATGCAAGATTAACCCGTCCTGACAATGCTTTAACACAAACTATTTTTCAGTTGAAAGATGCTTTTGGAGATACAGCGTCCAGAGCGAATCTTATTTTGAAAAACGGAGATATTATTGAAATTCCTACGGTAAACCAGCTGGTAAGTATAAAAGGCGCCATCCGTTATCCAAATCTGGATAGCACGCAAACAATCAATGGTAAATTTATACCGGGTAAAAGCGCGCGTTGGTACATAAAGCATTATGCCGGTGGATTTAAAAAAGGTGCGTTGAAGAAGTCAACCATGGTTATCTATCCAAACAGAAAAGTAGATATGACGCATTCCTTTATCGGAATAAAAAACTATCCTACAGTTGATATTGAAGGAGCCTTAATTACCGTTGATATGAAGCATAAAGCACCAAAACCACCAAAAGGATCAGAATCTGCACTAAACTGGAATATTGTTTTGCCAAGTGTTATTGCAGCGATAACATCAGTTGCCTCTACAATAGCATTAATTTTTGTTTTGAAAAAGTAATCTCATGCAGCAACAGTTCTCAGAAGAAGATATCAGATTGGTGGATGTTCTTGAATCTTTCAAGAGTTATCTTGTTTATTTATTAAAAAAGTGGTATTTGTCGATTGTTGGTGTAGCTGCATTGACGGCCGGAGGATATTTCTTCGCCAAAATGTCGCCGCCCAATTATATTGCGAATATTTCTTTTAATGCGATAGATTCACGCACCAGTTCCATGGGTGGCATTATGTCAATGATGGGTGTTTCATTTGCGGGTGGTTCATCTAACGACGTGTTGACCGGTATTTTTACCTCCAGAAATATTTTTCTTAATTCCATGCTTACGGAAGTAGAGATAAATGGAAAAAGAGATAAACTGGCCAATTTCTATTTTCATGCATTAAAATATGATGACGGGTTTGAAAAGGATCCGGTTTTGAAAGATTTTAAATTCAGAGCAAATACCATTCAGGAAATCACCAAAATAGAAATGGATTTTTTAGGAATGATGTACGAGGATTTCAATGGTGGATTAATGACGGCAGAATATGATTTGACATCCGGTGTTATTCGAGCAGAAATTGAGACACCTGATTATGAAGTTTCCAGAACGTTAGGCTCTACCATGTTGAGTAATACGGTTAAATTCTATCAGAATAAACAGGTAGAAAATGCGAAGACTTCTTTAACCGGTGTAACCAGAAGGCTGGATTCTATTTCCGGTGAAATAGCGATGAGGCAACGCTTACTTGCCCAGTCTCAGGATCAGAATATTTTTAATAAAAAAAGATTAGAAATAGTTGAGCAGCAAAAAATTGTACAGGAACTGGCTACATTAAATGTAATGTATAACGATGCAACGACCTCTAAGGAAAATGCAAAGGCGGGTATGGCTCCTCAGAATAACATCGTTCGTGTAATTGATGATCCCATGTATTCTACCGCGCCAAAACATAAGAGTAAATTATTATTTGCTGCTATCGGATTTGCCGTTAGTTTAGTCTTTATCATTATTCCGCTTTTAATTCAGAAAGCAATAAACGATGGACGTGAAGAAGACCGCATAAAGGCTGCAAAGCTAGCTTCTTTAGCCTCCGCAGAATAATTCTTGTTGTACTAATCATAAGAATGCGTAACTTTAAATTGCGCTTTTCACCCTGCTAATATCTGTAACATGGAAGATATTGAATCTTATAAAAATCAATTAGAAGAAATTCAACGTCAGTTAGCTGAAACGAAACAGGCATTAGAAAATGAGAAATCTGTTCACTCAGAACCAATAGCAATTGTTGGTATGTCTATGCGTTTGCCCGGAAAGATAAAGAATGCGGATGATTTATGGAAAGTGTTGGTAAACGGAGTAGATTGTATAGAAGAAATTCCGGCTAACCGTTGGGATAAAGATGCCTTATACGATCCGGATCCGAATACACCCGGAAAACTATACATCAAAGAAGGCGGCTTCATCGAAGAAATCGAATATCTGGATGGTCCTTTCTTCAATATTTCACCTATAGAATTAGAAAGCACTGACCCTCAGCAACGCATTTTACTGGAAGTAACGCACGAAGCCTTCGAAAACGCAGGAATCGACGTCAATAGTTTAATCGGTTCAGATACCGGAGTCTTTATCGGTATCGATAATGTGGACTACGAAGCAAGACAAATCCGTTCTAAAGATTATAAATTAATTTCCGGTTACTGTTATACAGGTACCGGTCCTACCGGTGCTTCTGGTAGAATTTCTTATACCATGGGCTTGCGCGGTCCGTGCATGACCATCGATACGGCTTGCTCCTCTGCACTTACCTGCACACACGTTGCCATGCAGGCATTGCGCAATAAGGATTGCAAAATAGCAGTAGTAGGAGCCGCCAGCATCATTTCAGAACCGGATCAATCTTTGAATTTCTGCAGACTGAATGCCTTGTCGCCGGAAGCACGCTGCAAGTCATTCGATGATGCGGCAAACGGCTACATTCGCTCAGAAGGCGTTTGTGCCATGATTATAAAACGATTGTCAGACGCGCAAAAAGACGGAGACAATATTCTTGCCGTCATAAAAGGTTCTGCCGTCAATCAGGATGGGAAAAGCAAACGCTTTACCGCACCCAGTACGGTAGCACAGGGTTTGCTACATACCGCGGCACTCAAAAATGCACAATTGCAGCCAACAGATATCGATTACATAGAAGCGCACGGAACAGGCACCAAAGTGGGTGATCCAGCAGAAGTGAGAGGTCTTCTATTTGCGTATGAAAAATACAGAACGAAAGAAAAACCGTTGTTGATTGGTGCCATCAAATCCAATATCGGACATATGGAATGCAATGCCGGTATGGCAAGTATGTTTAAGGTGATTACTGCCCTACAACACGATATCATCCCAAAGTCCATCCATTTTCATACGCCTAATACATTGATAGAATGGGATAAGATTCCATTGGTGGTGGCGAAGGATAATATTCCATGGAAAAGAGAAAATGGAAAAATGCGCTATGCCGGGGTGAGCGGTTTTGGTGCCACAGGTTCCAATGCGCACGTCATCATCGGCGATGTGCCGGAGAATCCTTTTCCTTTGCAAAAAGAGAAATTGCGCAGCGATATTTTTGTGCTGCCCTTATCTGCAAAAAGCGAACAAGCTTTGTCTGATCTGGCGAGGGAATATGCGAATTTTATTCAGCACAGCGAGCATAAAACGGAGGATATATGTGCGATGGCGGCTTTACGTCGTGCACATTTTGATTTGCGGGAAGTATTTGTGGCAAAAGACAGAGAAACACTGATTGAACAGTTAAGAGATTTTGCCGAAAGCAATACCTATGAAAGCAAAAAGAAATTTGACACCAAAGAGAAAATAAAAACGGTATTTGTTTTTCCGGGACAGGGTGCACAATGGTTTGGAATGGGAAAAGCATTAATGCAAAATGAACCTGTTTACAAAAGCACTTTGGAAGAATGCAACACGGTATTTAAGAAATATGTGAACTGGGATTTGCTGGAAGAGATTTCAAAACGGGAACAAAGCAGTCGATTGTCAGAAATTGATATCGTGCAGCCGGTTTTAGTGGCGGTAGAAATTGCATTGGCAAGTTTATGGATGAGCAAAGGCATTTTTCCGGATGCCGTGATAGGTCATAGCATGGGCGAGGTGGCAGCCGCATATGTGGCCGGAAATATATCACTTGATGAGGCGGCAAAAATCATCATTACTCGTAGCAGCCTGATGAAGCAGTTAAGCGGTAAAGGGGCCATGGGTGCTACGGATTTAACGGAAGAGGAAGCAAATGAATTACTGAAAGGATATGAAGATCGCTTGTCTGTAGCCGTTATGAACAGCAAGAATTCTACCGTCATTTCAGGCAATCCTTCCGCTTTAGAGGAAGTGTTTGCAAAACTGGAAACGCAGGGGCGTTTCAACAGAAAAATAAAAGTGGATGTAGCATCACATTCGCCGCAGATGGATGCCATTATGGATGATTTACAGCATTCAGTTCAAGCTATTCAACCGCAAAACTCTTCCATTCAGTTTTATTCAACTGCTTTAAATACAATCGTTAACGGGGAGAATTTAGATGCGCACTACTGGACAAAAAATCTGCGCAATCCGGTGCAGTTCGGTAAGGCCGTGAAATCGGTGTTGAGCGATTCTCAGATTGCTTTTATAGAAATGAGTCCGCATGCTTTGTTGTCCCATTCCATAAATGAAAATATTCAGGAAACGGGTGCACACGCTGTTTCTGTGGCTTCTTACAGCCGTGATAAAAATGAACTGAAGGAATTCTATTCCAATATCGGTGAATTACATACAAGCGGATTTCCCATTGACTGGAAATCCATCTATCCGAATATCGGTGCGTTTGTGATGCTGCCGAATTATGCCTGGCAGAAAGAACGCTACTGGTTTGATCAGGAGCCTGAATTTACTTCGACTTCAAGCGTTGTCAAAAAAGATATTTCCAAAAATCTCTACAGCATTCATTGGGATGAAATTAAAACGACGTCCGCTATTATTGCAAAGAATGTCCTCATTGTTAAAGATACCTATGGACATTATTCAGTTATTGAAAATGCATTGAAAGAAAATGGCTGCACGGTTACCACTATTGATTTGAATGATAGTTTGGAAGGAATAAAAGCGGATATCGTCATTCATATGCGCAGCTTCTATAAAGAATCGGCTTTCAGTTTCTATCTGGATTGCGGTATCTTGTCGTTGCAGAAATTAATTAATCATTTCAATTCCACTAATCAGCATCCGAAGATTTGCGTGGTAACGAATGGTGCTTTTGTTTTACAGCAGGATAAACACACCAACCTGAATGCTTCCATGCTGACAGGTGTTTTGCGTACACTGGAAAACGAACATGAAGAAATTAACTTCCTGCAGATTGATATTTCTAATGAAATATATGCAGAAGAAATTAATCAGTTGCCTGCTTTGATCTTTGCAGAAAATAACTATAAAGAAATTGCAGTCCGTAATCATATGGTCTATGCATCCGGCATTCAGAAGATTGGTTCGGTATTGAAAAAATCCAAACATATTTACGCAGACAAAACCTATGTGGTAGTGGGCGGTACCAGCGGTTTGGGACTGACCACCGTGCAATGGCTGGCAGATAAGAATGCGAAGAACATTGTTGTCATCAGCAGAAGCGGCGCAAAAAATGATACGCAAAGAATATTTGAAGAGTATAATGCCGAAGGCATCAGCATACAGGATGTTAAAGCAGATGTAAGCAATTTAGATGCAATGAAAGAGGCTCTGGCATCTGTACATAATATCGCCGGTGTTTTTTACGCGGCCGGTATTCTGGACGATGGTTCTTTTGAGAACCTGTCGAGAGCGCAATTTGAAAGTGTTATACAAACCAAAGCAATCGGTGCATGGAACATGCATCAGTTGACGCAATATGAAGCATTGGATTTCTTTGTGCTGTACTCGTCAGCTGCCGGTATTGTTGGTTCTGCGGGGCAATCCAATTACAATGCAGCCAATACTTTCATGGATGCATTGGCGAATTACCGCAGCGCAAATCAGCAGCCAGCATTGTCCGTGGACTTCGGTACGATTGCAGAAATCGGACTGGCGGCACGCCAGGAAAACCGCGCGGACAGGTTGGCGGAACAAGGCGTGACAGCCATTCAGCCGGAAGATTTAACGCATTACTTCGAGGCCTTGTTTTTGAGTGATGCCACACAAGTGATGGCAATGGAAATTGATTTTGCCAAATGGGCGGAGTTTAATCACGCGGTGCTGAAAAACCATTTCTACAGCAAGGTCGTGAATCAGAAAACAGATTCTGAAGCAGCCATGGTATCCGATAAGCCTGTTTTTGCAAATGTGGAGGAATATAAAAAACACATCAAAGACAGAATCAAGCTGCATATATCATCAGCGACTAAATTGAATGTTAATAAGGTTAAAGAAGACGAAACCTTCAAGGCCTTAGGAGTGGATTCTTTGCATGCATTGCAGATAAAAAATAAGTTGCAGGATGATTTCAATCTGTCTATTAACGTGGCAGCTGTCTGGCAATATCCAACGGTGCAAAAATTTGCCGATTTTATTGCGAATGAATTAAACCTTGAGGCGCAGTTTTCAAATAAGGAAGAAGAAAATAAGGAAGAACCAGTGCTTGTGAAAAACGATATTGAATCTGAAGTGAAAAATTTATCTTTGGAAGAATTAATGAAAGAATTGAGCAGTAAGGTAGATTAAACCTGTTAGTTGAAATACATGAAGTATAACGTAAAAAGATACAACTTTGATAAACAATATATTTGTGATGGAGAACTTTACGTTAATGGAGAAGGACAGAATTTTACATTAAAATATATTGACCATGAAATTGAGATTATTATTACAGAACCTTATCATGCAATTGCACCTTTAATTAAATTGAGAAAGATATTAGAAGACAATTATCAATCATTAATAGGAATAAATGGTTGTCGAAAAGATGTTTCACGTAGGTTTACTGCACATGCTCGACAATATATTTTAAATAAAGAAGAAGGATTACCCAAAATGATACATATGTTTGAGCCTACAAATGAAATCGATAAATTATGTAAAGATATTGAACATGAAAAGGCATATCATGAATGGAATAATTCTAAGGTGTAAACACATTAAAATTAGAGAATTAAACGGTCAATGAGCGAACAGTTACAGCAAATGCAGGAGATTCTCCAAAAATCCCTGATTAAAATAAAAAAGTTGGAATTGGAATTAGCACAGGCTAAGGAAAATACAACGGCCCCGAACGAGGCCATTGCCATCATCGGCACCGGCGTTCGTTTAGCTGGCAACATTACATCCACCAAAAAATTATGGGATTTACTGGAGGCTCGAAGAAGCGTGATTTCAAAAATTCCGAAAGACCGTTTTGATGTGGATGAAATCTACAGCGCAGATTCATCTGTTCCCGGAAAAACAATTTCCAGATACGGTGCTTTTTTAAATAATGATGTACGTGCCTTTGATGCTGATTTCTTCGGCATCTCGCCACGCGAGGCAAAATCAGTGGATCCTTTGCAACGCATGATTCTGGAAGTCGTTTATGAAGCATTGGAAAATGCGGGCATCGCGTCGGATAGTTTGAAAGGAAGCAATACGGGAGTCTATATTGCATTGGGCAATTCCGATTACATTCAGGCACGATTCAGAAGCGGCAACCTTGACACGGTAGATGTGTACGACACAACCGGCATTCCCTTTGGTACCGCATGCGGCAGAGTTTCTTATTTATATGATTGGAAAGGAACGAGCTTCGCATTGGATGCCGCCTGCGCGTCTTCCTTGCTTGCCGTACATTTGGCAAATGAAGACCTTAATAAAAAAATCATCGATACGGCGATTGTGGCATCTGCCAATTTATTACTCACGCCAGAAACTTTCGTTGGCTTATCCAAACTGGGTTCGCTTTCATCCGGCGATGCCTGCAAAGCCTTTGCGAACGATGCGGATGGCTATGTGCGTGGCGAAGGTTGCGGCGTGGTGGTTTTAAAACGTCTGTCTGATGCGGAGAAAGATAACGATACTATTGCCGTTCTCATCAAAGGCTCTGCGGTAAAACATAATGGTCGCAGTAACGGATTCACCGCGCCTAACCCTGAAATACAAATTGAGACGATTCAGGAAGCCTTAAAAAAGGCGAACCTCAGCGTAAATGATATTGATTATGTAGAAGCGCACGGCATTGGCAACCGCTTCACGGATGCGCTGGAAATACAGGCCATTCATGAAGGATACAAAGGTAGAAACAAACCAATTTATGTCGGTTCGGTGAAGGCCAATATCGGGCATCTCGAAGCGGGAACGGGCATGCCGATGTTGTTTAAGGTGATTGAAATCCTTAAGCATAAAAAAATTCCTGCACAGATAAATATTGCCGCTTTGAACGAGGATGTGGAGTGGAATAAGATTAATGCGAAAGTCAGCACGGAAACGATAGACTGGAAAAACGAAAACGGACAGCCTTTGCGCGCGGCGATTAATCTTTCCGGTTACAGCGGCACCAATGTGCACATGATTTTTGAAGAAGCTAAAGTAAAACCGGCATCTGAAGAAGTGAGTGGTCTGCAGCATTTTGTCTTGAGTGCAAAAGATGCAACGGCATTAAAAAACACCGCACAAAAATACCTGAACGAAATCGACTGGCAGGAGAATACGCTGACAGAAATTTGTTACACGCTTCAAAAAGGCAGAAATCAATTTGATTATAGCGTGTCCGTTATTGCAAGCAGTAAACAGGATATCATCGATGGATTGAATGATTTTGTGCAGGATGTAGTATCAGAAAAATATGCCGTTTCTACGCCTTCCATAGAAAGAAATAAAGACGTCGCATTTTTGTTTACAGGTCAGGGTGCGCAGTATTTCGGCATGTGTAAAAATTATTACAACACGTTCTCGGTTTTTAAAAATGCCGTTGATGAATGCGATGAAGTCATTGAAATCGAATCTAGACTATTCCATCAAAGATATTTTGTGGAGTGACACTATTCCGGATAAAAATTTAATTCATCAGACAAAATTCACGCAGCCTGGTTTGTTTGTGGTAGAATATGCGTTGTCAAAACTATGGATGAGTGTTGGTGTGCAACCGACCGCATTAATCGGTCATAGCATTGGCGAAATTGTGGCATTGACTATCGCTGATGCCATTGATTTACAGGATGCCTTAAAGTTAGTGATGGCCCGTGCGGCCTTGATGAATGCATTGCCGGCAAATGAAGGCAGTATGGCTTCCGTTTTTTGTAACGAAGAAAATCTGAAACCCTTATTGCAAAACGCGGATGTTGATTTAGCAGCGGTGAATTCCATAAAAAATTGCACTATTTCCGGCAAGAAAGAAGATGTTGCTGCATTCATAGAGAAACTGAAAGAACAGCATATAAAAGCTGTTGCCTTAAATGTATCCCACGCATTTCATTCCCGATTGATGGAACCTATGCTGGAGAAATTTACCTTGTTTGCGAAACAATTTTCATTTAAACAACCAACAGTACCGGTCATATCCAATCTTACAGGAAAAGAAATTACCAGAGAAGAATTAAGTGCAGAATATTTTGCTAAACATATTCGCAACGCGGTACAGTTCTCCAACGGAATTGAATACTTACAACATAAATTGAACACAGAAATTTATGTAGAAGTAGGACCGAGTCCTGTTTTAGTGAGCCTGGCAAAACAAACCAACACAAATCCCAATGCATTATGGTTGTCTTCTGCCAAAAGAGAGGAAGAGGATGTTATGTATTTTCATAAAACATTACAGCAGTTGTATTGTGCAGGAATCGCCATCGACAGGAATCAATTTTATCAGGATAAAAAGATAAACCGTGTTGCATTGCCGACTTACGGCTGGAACTGGAAAGTGTACTGGGAAAATCCGGTGTTTGGCTTTAAGTCTACAGTCCACAGTCCACAGTCCACAGATAACAATATTAAAAGCAGCAAGCTGTCGACCGTCGACCGTCGGCCGGAACCAAAAGCAACACGCGAAACCTTACTTGCCTACATGCAGATAGAAGCGGCAAAAGTACTGGGTTTAGAGGCGGGACAAAAAGTGGATGTCAATAAACCATATCGCGAGCAGGGTTTCGACAGTATGATGAGCGGGGAGTTTTTAAGTCTGATGGAAAAGCATATCGGTTCGGAATTGAAGATGGAAGTTATTCATTTACACAACACACCTAAAGATTTACATCAGTATTTAATTGATACCTATTACGGCGGTGGCGTCATCGATACCACACAGGCCGTCACCATGGCGGATATCATGTTTAATCAGGAGATGGAGCATGCACACAGCGGCGACTGGCACGAAATAAAACCGGAAGACGGAAAACTGTTGAGATGGTTTAAAAATTTTGATAAAAAGTTGCCGAGTGTTAAATAGATGAAAGCCATTCTGTTACATCATGCCGGAGGAGATAAATATGCATATAGAAATATGCAGGAAAGATTATTGCCGGAAATAGAGAGCATTGCATTTGAACTGCCGGGCAGAAGCGACCGCTTCTCCGAAAAGTTTGTACAAAATCTGGAAGCAGCCGTTGATGATATCTACAGACAACTGATACAACAGTTGCCGGAGGAATATTGCATCATCGGTAATAGCATGGGTTCCATTATTGGTTTTTTATTAACGCATAAATTAAAACAGGAAAACAAACCCTTGCCAAAGCACTTGTTTCTGGCTTCGCGTTTAAGTCCGGATGCATATAAAGATGAACCGAATATTATTGGAGTTTCATCAGAAGAATTTTGGAAAGTTGTACAGCAATACAATGGCGTGCCGGAACAATTATTACAACACAAAGAATTAAAAGAATTTTACGAACCAATTTTACGAAGTGATTTTGAATTGTTTCAACAGTTTAATCAGACATTTGTAAGCATAGAATCTTTAAATATTCCGGCAACCATTTTATTTGGTGATAGAGACACCAGTAATGTCTCAGAAGAAAAAATGCAAGGTTGGCGTAAATTCTTTACGACAGACTTCGATATACAATCTTTTGAAGGAGGCCACTTCTTCTTATACGAAAATGAGAAAGTGGTTGATTTTATTAAACAAAAAGTGTTGCAGGATAATTAGATCCTGAAATACTATAATAAACGATGAATACGATTCATATCTTCCATATCAAACACAGGGAAAAAATACCGGAAGAGATTTTCCGGAAATATCTTTTGCTGTTGCCGGAAGACTTTCAAAAGGATATCAATGCTTACAAACATTGGGAAAACGCCCTGTCTTCTTTGTTGGGGAAGATGTTGTTGTTATATGGCTTAAAGAAACTGAACATGCCTTATGTTTTACAGGATTTAAAAACAGGCGCAAAAGACAGGCCGTATATAAATGCTGATTTTGATTTTAATATTTCACATTCCGGCGACTATGTGATTTGTGCCATTGTCCAAAATGCCAGAGTCGGCATTGATATTGAAAAACACCGTACCTTAAAAATGAATATCGCTGAACGCTATTTTGATGAGCATGAATGCCGCGAAATTGACTGCTCGGAACAGCCGGAGCAGGCTTTTTTTAAGTTTTGGTCTGTAAAGGAAGCCGCAATAAAATGCGATGGCCGCGGGGTGGAGGTTCTGAGCAAGACACATGTTCTGTCTGCCTATAATAAGGACTTTGCAAATGAGAACAAGGTGATTTGCGACAGGAATATCTTTTGTTATCAAAAAATGGAAACAGAAGAAGGATATAGTGCTGCGGTATGCAGCACTGCTGATTTTGATATAAATTTACATGAATTGAAGTTAACGGATTTAGTATAGAAGATAAGCTGAGCTATTTATTATCTTTGTGGGGTAAATATGACAGCGATAGCCAGTTTCATCAGAGCCGTTTTGCTGACCATCAGGAGATGGTTCTTTCGCTTCATTCCTGCGCAAAGTTTTCTTTATATGTCTTGCGGCGGACTGAACCTAGCGTTTGATATGGCGATCTTCTTTGTTGTGTATCATTATCTTTTTCGCGCGCAAAATTTTAAAACACCCTTTTTTACCTTCAGTCCGCATATTGCTTCACTTATTTTGGCATTTCTAATTAGTACACCAACAGGTTTTTACCTGAGCCGTTATGTAGTATGGACAAACTCTATAGTTAGAGGTAGACGACAAGTGGTTAATTACCTAAGTGTGGTTGTTTTGTGCGTAGTAATGAATGTCGGATTTTTGAAATTTTTTGTGGAAATACTGCATTTTTATCCGTTACCATCCAGATTAATTACATCGGTTATCGTGGTGGCCACTTCTTATTATCTTCAGCGTATCTATGCATTTAAGGTACATAAAGCTGCAGAGTCTATTTAATGATATTATAAACTATCTCTTTGCGCTTTCATTAAAGGCACCAGTTGTTTTGCCATTTCATGGCTAAATAATTTTGCACCTTTATAATTCAGGTGATGAAAATTGTAGCCGTATTCAATAGAATAAAATTTTGGGTATTTTCGGATGTCACCGAGTTCAATTTTAGAACCTTCCGGCATGGCATTGAAAACAGGGAGCAATAAACTATAGTTAGTTCTCGCTTTTGGAGGAAGGATGAAAAATACCTGTATGCCTCTTTTTTTACATTTGTTGTAGGCATCCAGACAAATTTTAACCATCGGAGCATTTGGTTTTTCCGTTCCTTTGAAATTTGTAAATGAAGTTAAAACCTCTTTGTTTAAGGTGTCAGAATAAGGATCTCCGCTTTCAAATCTTTTTCTGGATTGTAATAGTAAGGTGTCTTCCCATTTGTACTCCATAAACAGATGGTTTTCCTCATAATCGTAGGGATAAAATCCGTTTCTGTCTTTTCCTATATAGCTGGAGTCCAGATAAGTTTTATCAAAACGATATTTCAGCATATCCGGCACCGTTCCTATATTAAATAAATTCTCCATCCAGCTCATGCCGAAGAAATACATATACTTCGAACGGAATATTACAGGATTATCCAGTGTCGGAATGATACTCCATGCTCTGTAGGTGGAATTTGCGGAATGCCATGAAATCCATTTTGGCGTGTGTAAATTAGATTGAAAAAAATAGGCCTCACTGCTGATGCTCAAAAAGATATATTTTAAGTTGGGATTTCGAATGCTCAGCAGTCCGTCGAGGTCGCTCATCTCCTGAACGATGCCGTGTCCGTCCACACCCAGATTAAAGGAGCGTAAATCAATGCCGTTTTTTTGTGCTACACTATCAATGATAGTGGGGTCAATATGGCGATATTCCAAACTTCCGCCCAGATAAACGGCATTGTATTGTTCTGCATGTTTTTTATAATACTCATACTTCACTGTTTGAACAGAATCGCCCCAGTAAAAAGGCATAAAGAATCGCACTACAGAGGAGAGCACCAGTAGCAGGATAGTAATCAGGATAATATTTCTTACTGTCTTCTTTAACATTTCATTCTAATATTGAAAATACACAAACGAGGTATTATTAAATATTCCAAACCAAACGATGCTTACCAGCAACAGGACATAGATTGTCCAGCGCTGAATTTTATCTTTTGATATAACAATGGTTTCAATTTTGGAGTCACCGGTGATAGCCTCTGTAATAAATAAAACAGCCACAAAAAATATGGCTATGGCAAACTGTATCACCCCCTGATTCAACATCCACTCATGAAAGTAAGCGGCAGTATTTAACCTGAACAAATTCCCATACATCGTTTTTGCTATAGTTATCCATTCTACAGGTGCGTCAGGATGTGCATGGTTGATGGCCATTTGTGCGGTATGTACTCTGAATAATAAAAAACAGAATAAAAATAGAAAAATGGTAATAATGCTGTGTGCCCAATCGGGAAAGTATTTGTCAAACAGACGATAGGTGTTGCTGGGTTTTATGATGCGCACCACATTGGCCTGCCACCAATATCGGATGGCCATGAATACACCCACCATCGTAAAAGACAATACCATCGGCCAGTTGGCACCATGCCATAACCCGCATAAGGCTAAAACGAAAATCACATTGAAGATTACTTTACCTCCGCTGGCTTTATAAGCACCGAGATAGAAAAATACATAATCCGTCAGCCAGGTGGAAAGTGATATATGCCAGCGCGTCCAGAAATCCGCCAGATTCTTTGCAAAAAACGGACGTTTGAAGTTTTCCATGACATCAATGCCCATTACTTTTGCTGCGCCAAGTGCAATATCTGAGTATCCTGAAAAATCGCAATAGACCTGTATAAAGAAAAACAAGCCGCCGATTAAAGTCGTCCAGCCGGAAATAACATCATAATGCAAATATAGATTGTCTACATAAAAAGCCAGCCTGTCCGCAATCACAGCTTTCTTGAAAAATCCCCAGGCCATGCGGAATAAGCCGAGTCGCATTCTGTCGTAATCAAAACGGTGTTCTTCTTTTATTTGTGGTAATAAATTCTTGGCGCGCTCAATCGGACCATTCACCATTACCGGCCAGAAAGCAGTAAAGGAGGCAAAATAACCGAAATGCTGTTCGGCTTTCGTTACGCCTTTATATACATCTATTGTATAGCTTAGTGACTGGAACGTTAAAAAGGAAACGCCGACAGGAACCACCCAGTTGTTGAAATATGGTTCCGGCACAAACCACGGAATATGGAATACAGCCAGTAATTCACGTATGTTGTTGTCCGCAAAATCTAAATATTTAAAAGTAAAGAGAATGCCCAGGTTGCCTGCCATACTCAGAAACAGCCATTTCTTCTTTTTTTGCTGAGAGGATTCTTTATCCATCATTTTACCAGCTAAAAAATCATTGCAGGTGATGACAAACAAAATAATGGCAAAAAACGGACTGAAATTTCCATAGAAATAATAACCGCCCGCTACTAAAATTTTCCATTGGTGTTGCTTTGGAACACTGAAATACAGATAGCAGAAAACAGGAAAAAAGACTAAGAAATGTAATGAATTGAATAGCATCTTCCGTTTTTAGCGCATTTTTACACGCCTCCAAAAATAATAAAAAATACCTATGTACATCAATTAAATACAATGCCTATTTTTGTAAAGTAAACAATGCCGTTGAATATTCAATCCTACAAAGACAAATTACAACATGCGCTGCAAGATAAAAACTTCGGTTTTGTACTGAAAGGCAGTTTGTCAACGGCAATTACCTTGTTTTTTGTACAGGGATTGCGTTTTATTTCAGGGGTTTTAATCGGAAGATACTACGGGGCGGAAGCATCCGGCAGGTTAACATTGATTGTTACGGTGATGGGTATTTTTGCCATCTTTATCAATTTCGGCGTAAAAGAAGCCCTTCAAAAACTGATTCCTGAATTCAGGGAAAAATATAATCTGAAATCTGCTTATTCCATTTTTCTCAAAGGTAATCAGCTGATTGTGCTCTTTTCGGTCATCGCTGCCATTATTTTATATGTCATTTCGCCATGGTTGTCGCGCTACTGGAATGAGCCGGATATGGTCTGGTTGTTCCGAATCTCAGGATTGTTTTTGCCGTTTTATGTATTGGGTGAATTAAATTATTTTAGTCTGCGCGCAGCCTTGAAAGTACACACCGCCAACATGTCATTGGTATTACCCACCGTTATTCGCTTAGTGGTCTTATTTGCGATTACATTTTTTCTTTTCCGGTTTGATAATCCGATTTATCTGCACTGGAGTACCATCTGTTTTTTGCCCTGGTTGTTTTCGCTAATTCCCATTTATAAATATTTTCATCAGCCAGCTGGTAAAGAAACCTTGATGGAAACCGCGAACCATCAGGAAGTATTGTCTGTTGCCTTTCCGATGCTGATGACCTATGCGGCCTTTCTGGTGACCAACAGCGCAGATGTATTTATTTTAAAGTCTTATCATGTTGGAACGGATATGGTGGGTATTTACAAAACCTGCACCAATATTTCTATGCTGGCGGCAACGTTATTGGTGGCTTTAAATACAACGGTACAACCCAAAATAACACAATTATATACTCAAAAAAATCTAGAGGAAGTACAACGAATTGCCTGTAAATCTTCCAAGTTGATTTTTTTGTTGAGTCTTCCGGTATTTATCATTCTGCTATTCTTTTCTAAATACGTTATGTGGTTGTATGGAAACGAATTTATGAAGGGTGCTTTGTGTTTATCTGTGCTAACCGTTGGGCAAGTGCTGAATACTACGTGTGGCCCTGTAGCACAATTATTAAATGCCACAGGCTATCATAAGCAATTCAGAAATATTTCCTTTTTTGGTGCTGTAGTAAATATTGTTATCAATCTTTTCTTAATTCCAAGATACGGAATTGTCGGAGCTGCAGCGGCAAACGCCATCAGTATGATTTTATGGAACGTTATTGGTGCGTTTTATATCAAAAAAACATTCGGATTTTATATCGTGTATTTTCCTTTTTTAAATTTGAATAAGAAATAATGAAGGTTGCCGTTTATTTGCCAGATACTACACCTTACAGCATGAAACATTGTGCCTGGAATATTATGTCCGTCCTTCAGGAAAAGCACCATATAACATTTACCACATTTACGTCTCTGAATGAACTGCCATTGTCGGATATTGATATCTACTGGGATCCGCGTTGTGGTGGAGGCATTGCGCCTGCATTAGCCTTCAGAAAAATAAAAAAGCCGCTGGTGCTTACGGTACACGGAATGGCGATGTTTACACTGCCCTTAAATACTTTTTACTTCACTTTCCAGCAAAAGATTTCAGGACAAATTAAAAGATGGAAAGAACGTTTGAAGTGGAAGCTGATGGAGCCCCATATTGCTCATGTGATGACGGTTAGTGAATACACCAAAAGTGAACTTACTTCGTCTGTAGATTTTCCTGCAAAAAAAGTAACGGCATTCTGGAATGGCATCAATCATGAGAAATTTAAACCGGCAACAGAGAAAAAAGACACAGCTCCTTATTTTCTTACCGTTATCTCTTACCAGAAAAAAAAGAATTTTGAACGCCTGCTGGAAGCCTACAAGAAATTAGACGAAGCAACACGTCCACGTTTGATGGCCATTGTAAAACCTTATGAATCGAAAGAGCCAATAAAAGGGCTGGAAATAATTAATTCCAACCTTACAGAAAATCAAATAATTGACTATTATCAACAGGCACTTGGACTGGTTTTTGTTTCGCTGCATGAAGGATTCGGTTTGCCTATTGCAGAGGCGATGGCTTGTGGTGTTCCAGTAATTACCTCTAATACTACTTCCTGCAAAGAGATAGCCGCTGATGCGGCCTTGCTGGTAAATCCAACATCTATAAGTGAAATAACGAATGCAATGCAAAAACTGACTTCAGATGTTAAATTGCAGCAGGAATTATCTCAGAAAGGAATGGAAAGAGCCAAACAGTTTAATTGGGAAAATACGGCTGATCAGTTTTATAAAATACTTTCAGCTGCTTTAAAATCATAGTTGGCAGATTGACTGTTTAAACTATGTTAAATAACATTTACAAGCGAACTTTCCCAGAATTTTGTACGTTCTTCAATTGAGTACACCCGAAATTTAGTTTATATTTGTAAATACAATCAATACATGAGATTATTTTACAACACCCTTTCTGCTGCTATCGTATTTATATGCTCTGTTTTTGCATTGCATGCTACCGATTATCCCAATGACCGTTCTATTTTAGATTCTACAATACAACCTTTTTATCATGGCGTTGCTTCCGGGGATCCCTTACAGGACAGAGTTATCATTTGGACCAGAGTGACAACAGATACAGCCTCCGTGCAGGTGAAATGGAGAATGGCAAAGGATTCTAATATGCAGAATATTGTAGCACAGGGCGTAACAACTACAGATGCATCCAAAGATTACACATTAAAGGTTGACGTTACAGGATTGCAGCCGGATACTTATTATTACTATGAATTTGAAGCCTTGGGCAGGTATTCACAAAGAGGCAGAACCAAAACCCTGCCTGTCGGTTCTGTTGCTAATTTCAGAATTGCTGTTGTGAATTGTTCTAATTATTCTTTCGGATATTTTAATGCATATGATGCTGTCACCAAAAGAAATGATGTGGATTTGGTGATACATCTCGGAGATTATATTTATGAAGATGGATTGAGACGAGGTGTTTCTGCTATTGATACCATTAAAAGAAGAACTTTTCCTGAATACGATGCATTCGATTTGGGGAGTTACCGACAACGTTATGCCTGGTATCGCCTGGACCCTTCATTGCGTAATTTACACCAGCAATTTCCAATGGTGGTTATCTGGGATGATCATGAATTCGCCAACGATGCTTTTGCTGATACGTCTGCGTACCATAATCCGGTTACACAAGGCTCATGGGCGGTCAGAAAAGCAAACGCAATTACTATATTTAAAGAATGGATTCCGATGCGGGAAGATACGTCCAGAACAAATATCATCAACTTTACACAGAAGATTGGAAACTTAGCCGATATTATATACACGGAAGACAGAATTGAAAAAAAAGATGTAAATTCTTCACAGCAAGGATTGGACTTAATTACAAATATTGACAATCTGCAATTTGATACACCGGATAAACCCATGCATGGTGAAAGACAAATGGAATGGATTACCCAAAAATTAAAAACCTCAACTGCCACATGGAAGGTTATGGCTAATCAGGTCGTGTTTTCTTCGTTTGTTTACAAACAAACAATTTTGGGGCTTTCTTTCCCGTGGCATAGTGCTGCCGGATGGGATATTTATCCACTGGAAAGGAAAAAAGTACTGGATACCATAAATCACTACAATATAAAAAACATGGTGGTGCTAAGCGGAGATATACACGTTGCGATGGCTTTTGATGTTCCAAGCGGAGTAGTGCCATATAATCCGACAACAGGCGACGGGAGTGCAGGCGTAGAGTTTGTTGGTGACAATGTGGTAAATGGTGGTTTGTTTGGCGGACAGCAAAGTTACATGTACACCAATAACCAGCATTTAAAATATGTAAATCCAAACTCAACAGGATATTTTGTTGTAGATTTAACGCCGAACTCTGCCTGCGCAGATTACTGGCAAACCGACCTTAGCGGATTTTTAAGTCCCTCTTTAAAATTGTTGGGAACATGGTGTACAAAAGTAAATGAAAATCACCTAAATCTATACTCGGGTCCAACATACACTCCGAAAGTATTTCCGGCTTTAGCACCAGTTAATCCACGTAATAACGGACTGGCTACGGGTGTAAAATACAATCAAAACCAGGTGGAACTGATGAGTATTTATCCAAATCCAACACAAAATTACCTGAGATTTCAGTATTTTATGAAATCACCGGAGTCTTTATCAGTGTCACTTTATGATATTGAAGGAAATGAGATTAGATCGGTTAACTATGGAATGCAATCAGGCGGCTTACATCAGGACGCCATACAAATAATGGATTTGCCCGCTGCAGAATACATCGTTACATTTAAGACGCAAACCAGTACGGTTTCAAGGAAGTTTATCAAGCAATAATTTTTTATTGCCACCAGCTTTTTAATTTCTGATACACGATTTTCTTTTTGGCTAATGCATGCTTTTCTACCAGATGCCATGATAACCAGCCTAAGAAGATGGATAACGGTAATGAAACCAATAATAATTCCACTACATTGAATTTGAAATAGTACATCAATAATTGCTGGGCAGGAAAACTGTAGATATAAGTGCCGTAAGATACATCGCCAAATAGTTCACCAACTGAAGAAATGCCTTTTAATGCTGCTGCTCCGGTAATAATTACAATCGGTGGGAATAAAATGTATTGTGATAATTCGAAATATTCCCATCTCATAAGTGCAATAAATAATACCGAAGCGATAACTAAAACAGGTATTCTAAAGCGATTGGATTCAATTTTTATAACGGATAAAAAAGCGCCGCTCATAAACAATAATGCAAAATGACACCAGGTATTTAATGAAATGACGCCGATATGAAGCTGATTGGCATTGTTTTCCAGTGTTATTCTCAAAATGAATAAAATCACTACTAAAACAGATAATACAGCAACATGAATTTTTTGAGAGAATTTCTTCAGAAACAATAAAGGAACGATAAAAAGATACATGGAAAACTCATATCCAATCGTCCATAAAGAGCCATTGATGCCTTTTTTCAGTGGGTTGGATTCAAATACGCCATTTATAGTGTGTTGTAATTTTATAAGGGTGCAGTTTACCGGAATATAGGTCCATGCACTTTTGTTTTTCAGGTATTCAATAGCTGTGCCATCAAAAACAAACCCGCAGACAATAACGGTAAGTATCAGCACAATAATCAATGCAGGATAAATGCGCAGCAATCGTTTAACCAGATAATCTGTAATGCCATGACTGCGCATCAGACTCTGAAAAATTAAGTAACCACTGATGATAAAAAATCCGCGCACACCGATATACGAATAAGATAAAGTACTGTTGGAGAAATAATACAAGGGGTCCTGCTCTGAAATGCCGGAAATCGGATAGCAATGATGTACTACCACTAAAGCAGCGAACAATAAGCGTAAAAAGTCAAAATTATTTTTGTGCATCTCTGTTCAGGCTTAAAAAGTTGTTAAGTTATTTAAATTATAAGAACTATTACAATTTTTTTTAGCTTTTAAATGTCTACTTTTGTAATAATGAGACACGCTTGGCAAAGAATAATACAGGCTGATGAAAAAAACTATTTACGCTGGAATACCTTCACTTTTGCTGGTATTTTTCTCATTATTGTTTGCGGATTAAATGCTACACGTGGGTTAGAGCAACACATGGATGTCATGTTCTGGGATGAATCGCTGTATTTAAGTCGTGGGATGTCCATGTTTAAATATATTCCGAGAGACTGGGGGCCTTCCTATTCGTTGTGGTATAAAATGTTATCATTTCTGTTTTCTGACAGGCTGGAGTTGTACTATTTCAATTTCAAATTAACTACGATACTTATTTCTGTTTCCTTCTTTTTGTTACTAATGGCATGCGGTGTTCAGCGTATTCTGGCTTTTGTGTTCTCTGTCTTTTTTCTTTCTTCTTTCATTAATATGCCCTTGTGGCCACGAGTGTCCCATTATTGTATCATTGTCTTGATTGCCGGCATCTTAATGGCAAAATATCAGAAATCAATAGTAGCTAAGTTTGTCTTTTATAGTTTTGCTTTGTTGGTTTGTGCTTTCGCCCGCCCGGAGTTGTTTTTGCCATTTTTGGTTTGTTTTGTACTAACCTATTTGTTCTTTTTTGCAACAATCAAACAACGCAATAAATACGATATAGCATTAGTTGCAGGACTGACGCTGTTTTTTTTAGTACTGTATAAATTCTTTAAAACACCTTTAAACAATGGTGACTCTACCAGAGGCATAGGCGTTTTTTTACAACACTTTGCCATGAACTATGTTCAGTGGCATCATTCCAATACCGTTTTCTGGTTGGATTATCCGGATATCCTCAAAGAAAACTTTAAAAACGCCACTTCTTTGAAAGAGATGATAGAAGTCAATCCGGCATTGATAAAACATCATATATTGTCAAATGGGTACCACTATTGTACTCAGACAGCAAAAATCGTTTTCAGTTTTTTTGCACCCATCTTTACAAAAAAGATTCACTGGTTGTGTTTAATGGTATCTATCATGTTGTTTGGAGTTTATTTTTCTTTTACTAAAACCATTAAAGACAAACGCAAAAAAGTTTTTTCACTGGCAAAAGATAACTTGTTTACTCTCTTGGTGGTGTTTCTATTTGCATTACCATCGTTTATCGTTTGTATATATGCGTACCCGCGTCAGCATTATCTGTTGCTGCAGATGCCTTTCTTGTTGCTGTTGATTGGACTTGCTATTTCTTCTATAACGGTAGAAATTTACAAATCGGCTCAAAAGATAGTAGTTATAGCTGTAGTCTGGTTTTTTGTAATGCCCGTCTCAGAAGATTTTGACTATTTCAGAATGTTTCGAAATGAAGAAAGTTTGGCAAATCAGAAATCTCTGAAGTATATTAAACAACATTACACGTCAAAAGATACCATTCATGTATTTGATTTGGAAGGGGGTATGACTAACTTATTACCGGCAAATTTTGTTAATAACAATTACATATACCTTCGAGACCGGAATAAGATTTTATTAAGTGATTTCTTGTTGTCTAATAAATACGACATCATCTATAAAACAACGACCTTAACTATGTTAAATAGTGTTCAGCAGGATACTATACTGTTTGATTTGCTTAAAAATCCGGCAAAGTATGGTTATCTTGAACAAAAAACAGGTAATTTTGCACCTGCTCTATTGATAAAAAAATAAGAATGAATTTCGCATACAAGCCTTTATATACAAGAGATCAATCTTTTTTTGAAGCCAGGATAATTGGACTGTTCTTCTTCAGCTTGTTTTTTACCAGCAATATTTTACTGCAATTTAATTCAGCCAGTAAAGTTGTGGGTATTCTGGTGGTCATGGTTTTGCCATTTATCTTAATTTCTGCAGGTATTTATTATTATTATAAAATCTTTCAGCTGAAACAGTTAAATCCAATTGATTTAATCATTTTCCTTTCTCTTATTCTTCCTCTGTATAATGCTATTACAGTTCACCTTATTTTTGATGTAAAAATTCTGAAAGCACTATTTAATCTTTCATCAAGGTTTTATGTAGTAATGTGCAGCTTGATCTATTACGCAATACGGTCTAAAAAAATAACGCTTAAACAATTTGTGTATGCCAACCTCTTGTTGTGCTGGTTTTGTTTTGCATTGTACACTTTTGTTTCTCTCACCATTCCTCCTGCAACTTTTATGAATTCCCTGGGTGACGGATTGGTAGGCTTTAATCCATCAAAAGGTGGATATATATACCGGTTTTCCAGTTCAGTACTGGTGTTTGGTATGATTTACTACTTCCTGGATTACATGATGAAAAGTAACTTCAAGAGCCTATTATTATGGATGATTTTAATGGCCTATCAGGTCTTTGTAGATAAAGGAAGAACCGAGTTGGTGTCAGAAATAGTACCAATGTTTCTTTTCATGTTCCTGATTCTGAAATGGCATGAGATAGCTAAAAAGCTATTTGTCATTTTTACACTTACAGCTATTGTGATTTTAATTGCCTATCTCATAGATCCTAAGATTGTTGAGTTTACCGCAGATATGTACTGGATGTTTATCAAGTTTTTCATGGGACAAAAAACAGGGGAAGGTTCCGCAGATTTACGATGGACGGAAATGGCTGCAGTGTATGATTATCTGGTGCAGCATCCCGAGTATATATTCTTTGGAATCGGGTGTCCTAAAAAAGAAATAATACAGGCAAATATCGGTACGGTTATTCTGGGAGATATTGGTGTCGTTGGTGGTTTGTTGTCACAAGGAATTGTTGGTCTCATTTTTATTTACTCCGTATTCTTGTATCCTATTTATGTTTGGCGCGTAGTAAAACACTACAGAAACGATTTGATATTTAATGCAGGAATTCTGGGTTGCGGTACCGTTTTTATTCAGTCGCTGTTTAACGGAAATATTTTTTATTCATTTTTAGGTATCATGGTGCCGCTGATTATTGTAGAATATTATCGCGTGAAAGAAAAATTCTACTGGAGAGAATTAAAAAGCAAGCAACAAAATCAGAGTGAAAAAGAGTTATAAGATAATTATTATCTGTGTGCTCGCGATATTTATGTTACGGGTTTGTCTTTCTAATGAAAAGAAGAAAGAAAATAATATGCTGCAGTCTTCCAATCAGTCGATAACAATATCTGTTACGCCTGATTTCAGTAAAATGGCTCCCGTCAACACCAAAGTCTTTGGGATTAATATCGGATTTGCCTTTGCCCGCGAACTGGATAAAGATTCAGGATTTGTGCAGCTCTTAAGAGAGATGCATCCGGTTTCATTGCGCTTCCCCGGAGGTACAGTGGCCAACTGGTATCATCCAAATCTTCCCGTGTATGGATACAAAGCAAAAGAATTGTTGCCAAGTTTGGGCGGTTTGTATGCCTTGCAATCTAAACGAAGCGAAAACATTCTGTATAATTTTATACGTCTGTGTAAGGAAGTCAACTCCGGTGCGGTTTTCTGCGCCAATATGCTGACGGGTACTACCGAAGAAGCCTTGTTTGTTATCGATGAGTTGAAAAAAAACAATATTCCGATTCTGGGTGTGGAGCTGGGAAATGAATATTGCCTGATGTCTTATCGAAAACAATTTCCGGATGTGAAAACGTATATCGACAGAGTCAAATCAACGGCTATTGCCATCCGTCAGAAATATCCGGACGTTAAACTGGCAGTTATCAGTGGCGATGAAGTACCGCTGAAAGATATGAGTGCCAGAAGTAAATTCATGCGCGACTGGAGCCTTGGATTAAGCAAAGAAAATTTCTATGATGCGTATGTGTGGCATTTTTATGCCAGTTGTGCTGACTGCGACAAAGATGCCTATTTCGATAATATTTATGCCAGAAATCTGGATGCCATGGCGCCTTTCAAGACAAATAAACTCTACAACGCCGAAGCTAATTTTGTTCCGCTGTATGGCAAAGACAGAAAATTATGGCTGACAGAATGGAATATTTCCAATGGTGAATACCTGGATAATACCTTCACGCAGGCTGCATATGTTTCAGAGAATTTCCTGAACATGATAGACCTGAATACTAAATACAATAACTATATCGAGCTGTCCAACCTGCATGCGATGGATGGATTGATAAATATTTATAAAGGCAAACAAAAACCATTGCTCTCTGTTGGAGGTAATAACGCGACGGTTCAATATTTCGCCTTTAAGTTTTTAGCGTCTACACTTACAAATGATGCCAACAAAGGTGAAACAACCATAAGCAGTAAGGATAACGCGGTTGCCAAAAATTTTGTCTGTAATGCGTTTGTCAATAAGAAAGAAAACAAAACGTATCTGCATTTTGTAAACCGTTCCGGTAAGAAAATTCAGCTAAACATTAATGCGAAAGCCAACGCCGGTTTTCAGTTGACTGCTATTGAAGCAGATTTTCCATACGCCACTGCCGGCAAAACCGCCTACGAAAAAAACTATCCAAATAAAGTAAAACCGGTTCGATACAGAGAAGAAAAACTTGGAACACTATCACCATTGCACCTTATGCATTTGGGTATATTTCATATTAATAGTAAGAATACTTACGACTCACGACTCTTAGCTCACGACTAAGTTGTTTTCTTATTTTTTTTCCCCATTCCCTTTGCGGGGTTTTTTGAAAAAAAAAAAAAAATGGGTTTTTTGTTTTTTTAACCAAAAAAAATTATAAATCTAACTTATCTCATCACCTGTTTTACCAGCATCAGTTTTCCGTTATACGGCGGATAGCGCAATGGCACATCCGGCCAGGTTACTTTATGGCAAACGCCTTTTTTGTGTGTGAACGTATCAAAGCTGAATTTTCCGTGATAGGCTCCCACGCCGCTGTTGCCCACGCCGCCAAATGGCAGGCCGTCGTTGATGAAATGTGAAACGGTATCGTTTACACAGCCGCCGCCGAACTGCACAGTGTTGAGGCATTTCTGCTGAGTGGCGTAATTATTAGAAAAGATATAAAACGCTAATGGTTTCTCAAATTGTTTCACCATGCTGATGGCTTCATCAATAGATTGAATGGTCAGCACCGGTAAAATCGGACCGAAGATTTCATCCTGCATCAGCGGATGCTCCAAGGAATCAATTTCTATTAAAGTTGGTGCAATGTATCTGGTGTCGGCGTCCGTTTGTCCACCCACAATGATGTCGCCGTCTTTAATTAACGCCGCCAGACGATTGAAATGTCGGTCGTTGATAATGCGCGGATAATCGGCACTGTCCTGCGGATTGCTACCGTAAAAATCTTTTACGCTATTGGCAAATGCTTTGTAGAATTTCTCTTTCACCGCATCGTGCAACAATAAATAATCCGGAGCCACGCAGGTTTGTCCGCCATTTAAAAATTTGCCCCAGGCCACCCGTTTCGCTGCCGTTTCCACGTCGGATTGTTTATCTACGATACACGGGCTTTTGCCGCCCAATTCTAAAGTGGTCGGTGTTAAAAATTCTGCCGCTGCACGGGCAATCGTTTTACCGATTTCCACGCCGCCGGTGAAAAAGATATAATCGTAGCGATACGAAAGCATTTCGCTGTTGTCGGAATGTTCTTCCAATACCGCTAAAAAATTATCGTTGAAATTCTCCTGAATAATTTTTTCAATCACGTGATACGTGTTTATGGCTGCGCGTGGAGGCTTGATGATACAGGTATTTCCGGCAGCAATGGCACCAATAACAGGCGCTAAGGTTAATTGCAACGGATAGTTCCAGGCACCAATAATCAGGGTGACGCCATATGGATCGTGATAGATATAATTTTTTGAAGGGAAGTTGGCAATGGTGTCTTTCACCAGTTCTGGAGTGGCCCATTTCTTCACGTTTTTCAGCATGCAGAAATTTCTTCATACAGTACACCAATTTCTGTCGCAAAACTTTCAAACTTCGATTTCTTAAAATCCGCATTCAGCGCTTCATAGATATTATCTTCGTTTTCCTGAATCGCTTTTTTCAGTTTTTTCAGTTGCTCGATACGAAAATCAATATCGCGTGTAGCATTGCTTTCAAAAAAATCACGTTGTTTGTCGATTACGGATTTTATATTGGAAATCGTTTTTGTCTTGGTAGCCATTTGTCTTAATTGTAAAGTTGTAGAATTAAAAAATGGTAGATTTATTTCACCTTTGCTTTCTTTTCAGGAACTCTTTCTTCCTGCGGTCTGCCTTCAAAGCTGTTCATCGAAGAATAAACACCTAAAAATCCGGCTACTTTATCAAATATTTTTGCAGGGAAAACACCCTTCAGGAACGGAACAATATTTACATTTTCCGGCATTAACAACATAGCGTCGTTATTTTTAACAGCCTTAATTATCTTGTTAGTGACATCTTCGGGTTGCAACAAAGGGAACAACAACGGTGCTTTTACGCCCTTAAACATTCCGGTATCTATATAGCTCGGACAAACGGTAGTCACATGCAAATCCTGACCTTCCTGCTCTAATTCCATACGTAAACTTTCGCTCCAGCCTAAAACTGCCCATTTACTGGATGCATACACAGAACCTTTCGGCAATGGAATCAATCCGGAAGCAGAGGCAATATTAATGACATGCCCTTTTCGTTGCTTAATCATATCCTGAATAAAAACACGCGTTACATTCATCACGCCACTCACATTAATACTCAGCGTTTTCTCAATATCTTTTGCCGTATGTTCCCAGAAGGATTTTTTACCTGCTACAATTCCTGCATTATTGAAAAGGATATCAATATTGCCGATTTCCAGCAATACTTCAGTTGCCGATTTCTCTATATCATCCGTATTGGAAACATCCACCACAAACGTATGTACGTTTTTATAGCCTTTGGAAGAAAAATCTCTGGCTGTTTTTTGCAGGTTGTCTTCATTGATATCCCAGATGATGAGATTGGCAGCGCCTTCCTGCAGGCATTTTAAACCCATTAATTTTCCAATTCCGTTGGCACCACCGGTGACCAAAACGTTCGTTCCTCTGATTTGTGACATATAATTGTTTTAGAGCTTTAAATTTAGCAGAAAAAAGGATATAATTTGGTTAAACTATTTAAATTATCGCTTGTTTAATGAAGACAATTTGAATCGTTTAAATTGTACAACAATGTTTTTTAACGAAAGTTTTACGTTAAAAGGTCTTGTTTATTGTCGAGATTAGCATCATATGAAAAAAGCAGGAATTATAGGTTCGGGCATTGCAGGCCTGGCAAGTGCCATACGTATGGCCGTGCGCGGCTACGAAGTGCATGTGTTTGAGGCCAACAGTTATCCGGGCGGCAAACTTTGTGAAATCCAGGTAGGCGATTATCGTTTTGATGCCGGTCCGAGCTTGTTTACCATGCCCGAATATTTTGAAGATTTGTTTGCACTGGCAGGAAAAAAATTCTCAGACTATTGTCCTTACCGTAAACTGGATACCATAACTCATTATTTTTACAGCGACGGCACCAGATTTAAAACCCATGCCGATGTGCAGCAATCAGCACAGGAAATGCAGGATAAACTCGGCATTAAGAAAGAAACCGTTTTGGAACATCTGGACAAAAGCAAAAAAATATTTGAGATTACAGCCGATACGTTTTTGCATCGTTCCATTCATACCTTTCAAAACATTACAGCATTTGACTTATTGAAACTCAGCTCCAACTTAGGCGCGCTGGATTTGTTTAATACGATGCACGATACGAATACTAAAAAACTTAAGAACGAAAAAGCTATTCAGTACTTCGACCGTTTTGCTACCTATAATGGCTCAAATCCTTATGAAGCACCAGGCACCTTAAATATTATTCCTCATTTGGAGCATCATATAGGTGCATTTTTTCCGGATGAAGGCATGGTAGCGATTTCACGTTCTTGCTATAATCTGGCAGTTGATTTAGGCGTTCATTTCCATTTCAATACTAGAGTAGAAGAGATTGTTGTTGAGAAAAATAAAGCTATTGGCGTTAAATATACTGCTGTTGAGCGAATTGATAACAAACATATCAATATTGGTCAAATGGAATACATGACTTTAGATTTAGTGATCAGCAACATGGACGTGGCATATACCTATCGTAAGTTAATGCCAACGCAGAAACATCCTGAAAAAACATTGAATCAACCGAGAGCCTTGTCGGCTATGGTGTTTTACCTCGGCATTAAAAAGGAGTTTCCTGAATTAGGGTTGCATAATATTTTCTTTTGTGAAAATTATAAGGATGAATTTGATGCATCTTTTAAAAGAAAAACATTAAATGATGATTTAACAGTTTATATCAATATCTCTTCCAAGTATGCAAAAACAGATGCTCCTGAAGGTTGTGAAAACTGGTTTGTAATGATTAACACGCCTCCGCACACCGGACAAGACTGGGATACCTTGATTGTTGAAGCGCGTAAAAATATTCTGGCTAAATTAAGCAAAACTTTAGGTGAAGATATTGAATCGTTGATTGAAGTAGAAGATGTATTAGAACCACGTATTATCGAATCCAGAAATTTATCCTGGCAGGGTTCATTATACGGAAACAGTTCGAACAACAAATTTTCTGCATTTTTGAGGCATGCTAATTTTAGTAATAACATAAAAGGTGTGTATTTTTGCGGAGGAAGCGTCCATCCTGGCGGTGGCATTCCATTAAGTGTTTTGTCGGCAAAAATTGTAGATGATTTGATACATGCGTAATAAGTGGTTTTACATACATAGCTTTAACCTGATAATCATTTACATTGTCGGTATTTGTGGTATAGCATTCACCAATTCCAATCAACAGCTGTTGTTTTTGCAACTCACTCCGTTAAATTTAATTGTTACGATTGGTTTTACCTTGCTATTTCATTCGAGTTGGAGCAAAAAATTTATTCTGTCGGGTTTAATGGTATTGCTTTTTGGTTTTTTTGTAGAAGTTATTGGCGTAAAAACAGGATGGATTTTCGGAAATTATTGGTATGGAACTACATTAGGGTTTCAATTAACAGAAGTGCCCGTGTTGATTGGTGTCAACTGGTTTTTGCTGGTATACATCATTTCAGCTGTTTTTAATAAAACAAAAAATATTTTTTATTTGCTGGTATTGCTGCTGCAGTAATGACATTGTTAGATGTTTTTATAGAACCTGTTGCTATAAGGCTGGACTTTTGGCAATGGCAAAACAATGTTATTCCATTTCAGAATTATGTTGCATGGTATCTGATTTCTTTCCTGTTGTTTTTGTTTTTCAGAAGAGTGAATGGAGCAATTCAAAACCGTATTGCCATTATCGTGCTGGCGATACAATTTTTATTCTTTGCCATCCTGAATTTGTTGTTGTAGTTTTGAACAATTATGCTCTATTATTGTTAAACGGCATAACTACGTATGTATATCAAGAACCAATGGTATCTGGCTTGCCTGCTGGAAGAATTAAATCATCAGAATCCGCTTAAGAAGAAAATCTGTGGTGAGGAAATTGTAGTCTTTAAAACGGCTTCCGGGAAAGTAGGTGTTATGGAAGACAGATGTTGCCACCGCAATGTCAATCTTTCTTTGGGTTATGTGCAAGGCGAAAACATTAAATGCGGCTATCACGGTTGGGAATACAGTTGCGAAGGAAAATGCGTGTTGATTCCATCTCTGCCTAATGATGAACGAATTCCGGCTTCTGCGAAAGTGAAAAAATATGTGGTTGAAGTGAAACACAAATGTGTGTGGGTTTGGATAGGTGAGGAAGAAAAAGCGGATACATCATTGATTCCACCGATGCACGAAATGGATACATATCCTATCGTATACAATTATCATTTTATAGATGCGGATTTACAACTGGTAGCAGAAAGTTTGTTTGATGCCTATCATATCAATCACGTGCACCGCAATTCCATCAAAGGCATGATGGGTGCACTGAAAGACGAACGCATGGAATTCAACGTGCAGGTGGATGAAAACTCCTTAACCGGGAAGTATTTCCGGGATAATGACAGAAGTATTTTTGAACGCATTTATTTTGGCAATAATAAAAAAGTAGAAACACATTTTGGTTTCTGGTTTCCGAATATTTCCAAGCTGGATATCCGTTTCAAAACGCGCCACATGGTCATCTATGAGCATTTTTATCAGGTGGATGAACAAACCGTTTGCATGTGCCAGATTACCTTATGGAAAAATATTCTGGGTTTTCTGCCTTTACCACTGGCGAAAAAATTCATGCTGAACAAGTCCATCAACATTGTGCAGGAAGATATTGCCTTTCTGGAAAATAATAAACGCATCAAAAGAGAAACCGGCAAGAGCGATTTGCTTATAAAATCGGATGAAGTAACATTTGAATTTATGAAATTGTGGAAGCGGAAAACCGAATGATACAACACCATTTCTTAAGTTTTAAACTTTAGAAAAGCTTACAAAATTAAACAATGAGAAACTGGTTACGAAAAAAAATAAAATCCAAGCTTAAAGATTATAAAGTCGCCATTAATGCTGTGGATGAGACTTTACCTAAACATATGACCACACAAAAAAAAGTGGCCATCGTTGGCGGAGGCATTGCAGGCTTGAGTGCAGCGGCAAATTTAGCAGAGCGTGGTTTTGATGTAACCTTGTTTGAAAAAAACGAATATTTGGGTGGAAAAGTCGGTTCCTGGAAATTTGAAAGTAAAGGCGAGACCTTGCAGGTAGAACACGGTTTTCATGCATTTTTCAGACAGTATTACAACCTGCGCAATTTCATGAAGAAGATAGATGTGTACAAACATTTAATTCCAATTGACGATTATATCATCTTTTATCAGAACGGCAAACAACAAGGTTTTGCAGGTATAGACAACACGCCTGGGTTGAATATTCTTGATTTACGTAAAAAAGGCGTCTTGAATTTCTGGACTTTTATCAATCCGATGTCGATGTCTTTTCTGAAGTTGTTACGCTACCATCCCGTAAAAACATTTGAAAAATATGACGGGGTGAGTTTTGAACAGTTTGCAAAACAAACCGCCATGCCCAAACATATGCGACTGGTGTTTAACAGTTTTGCCCGTGCCTTTTTTGCAGAACCGCATAAGATGAGTCTGGCAGAACTGATTAAAGGATTCCATTTTTATTTTTTAAGTAATGATGATGGCTTGATTTACGATGTGTTGAATGATGACTTTGAACACACGTTTTTAAAGCCAACAGAACGTTTCATTACACAACATGGTGGAAAAATTAAAAGAAACACAGCCATCGATTCGATAGAATATGCAGATGAAAAATTTATCGTAGATAATGATGTTTTTGATTATTGTATTTTAAGTCTGGATGTAAAACACCTGAAACCGCTGATGCAAAATTCCAAAGGTTTGGAAACATATCCTTTGCTGCAAAATAATACAAATGCCATAAAATGCACGGACAGATATGCCGTGCTGAGATTGTGGACAGATAGTTTTGAGACTAATAAAACACTGCCGTTCTTCATTTTTACCGACAGATTAAAATGCCTGGATAGTGTGACGTTTTACCATAAAATGGAAAAGGAATCGGCTGCCTGGAGTTCAAAAAATAAGGGTGGGATTTTTGAATTACATTCCTATTCTTTGCCGGATGCTTTGGCAAAAGAGGATGATATCAAAAAGCAATTGCTGGATGAATTATTCCATTATTTCCCGGAATTGAAAGGCATGCAAATCAAACATGAATTTTTTCAACACAGAGATGATTTTCCGGCTTTTCATTTAAATCAGCATAAACATCGACCAACGATACAAACGGAAATTCCGAATCTGTTTTTTGCCGGCGACTGGGTGAAATTGCCTGTTCCGTCTATGCTGATGGAGGCCGCTTACACCAGCGGCGCCATGGCTTCCAATTTCATTTTCAACCAAGAAAACCTGCAGGAAAATTTACTGGAGAGTGTATATGGTTATGGTTTGCTGGCAAAAGAATAGACTATTTCTTATCCCAGGTTTCTATAAAATTGACCAGCACCCGTTTCATGGCTTCCATGGTTTCCGGATTCAAACATTCAATTTTATCCAGTCTTGTGTGATAAGTTGGATCTAAATGTTCCGAATCCATTCCAATAACAGCAATAGCTGGCAATCCATGAATATGAAAAGCAGATGCATCTGTAGCGCCAACACCTAGTGGTAGTTTTTTGTAAACGGTATTTGTTCCCTTAAACGCATTTTCCACCATTTGTATATGTTCTTTATTGTAAAACACCAGCGTATTTATTTCCGAGGAAACCACCGTAAGGTGTTCCAAATCCTTTATAGAATCTAAGTTAAACAGAAACGCTTTTTCATCCAGTAATTGCTGTTTGTGTTTTTTTGCATACGCAAAAGAACCACGCAATGCGGCTTCTTCAGAACCAAAACTGATAACACGTACACGCGTATTTTTTAATTTATTGACAGAAAAAACCTTTGCCATTTCCACGGCTACCGCTACACCCGTCAGGTTGTCGGATGCACCGTCCACCACATCCTCGCCGTGCATATCATAAAAGACAATCAGGATGGGCGTGATGATGACAAAGAGCCACCAGATATAAGAAAACCACACGGCCGTAATAAATAGAGACAACAATGCATATAATCCCAACAGAGAAATCTGAATGCCGGCAATAACGGAAAGCACCACGCCGGTCTGTTTGTAATTATACCACCATTTGAATTCTTTGACACTATCCATATGTCCGGCAATAATGATGGTGGAAGTTGCCGTTTGCTGCGGCTCAATATCGCCAATCACATTCCAGGAAGGTTTGTTTGGAAATAAAAAGTCTAGCCAGTGGCGATACGTTACAAAATGCCCCAGAAATAAAACGGTGTTTAAAAATCCTAATCCTGCAGCAATACGAATATCTATTTTAAAGAATACAAGCACAACGATATACACCACGCAAAATATTTTCAATGCCTGGAAATGTGCTTCCAGCGGAGATTGAAATTCTTCTACTTCAACTTTGTCGCAATACTTTTTCAAAATATCCGCCGTATAATACTGCGCGTTTTTTTCCTGCTCGCTGCCGAAATATCTCCCGCCAAAGCGTGTGATGATGTCCTGAATGAAATTGATCATATGTTGGTTTTATAGAATAATGAGTAATTTATGAAATTAATACCGGCTATCTAACTGTTTTTGGTTATTTTTTAAATGATAACACCATTTAGTATGCTGTATTTACAGTTATTTTTATTTTTAGTATGAAAAGCAATTTGTATGAATGCAGTGCAGTCGTTCTTTAAAGGAATTCCCGAAGTCTGGAAATCATGCTGGTCGATAAAATACTTTAAGGTGCACTTTTTGTTTTCATTTATTTTGTTTGCAGCGGTTATTCATTTTTCCTGTTTATACCTGAGTATCTGGGAAACTAGAAAAGGTATCTCCATCATTGACCCTTTACTAAGCCGACTTCCACCCAGAGATTTTTCCGTTCAGATTTTTTCTATTGTTCATTCTTCTATGCTGATAACCTTAGTATTGTTTTTAGCCGTACCTAAAAAATTCTTAAAAGGGTTACAGGCTTATGCTATCTTACTTTTTTTCAGAACACTCTTTATTTATATTTTCCCTTTAGAAGCGCCGAAAGGAATGATTTTCCTTCAGGATCCGATTACTGCCTTCTTTTTAAATTCAGTGAATGTAGTCACTAAAGATTTATTCTTTTCCGGACATATTTCAGCGATGTGTCTGTTTGTCTATTTTACAGATAATAAAATATGGAAGACTTATCTGATGTTTGCAACACCTTTACTGGCGATGCTTATTTTATGGCAGCATGTGCATTATACGATTGATGTGGTGGCAGCACCATTCTTTGCATTTATATGTTGCAAATTTATTGATGTGGTAAATGAACGCTGGGAGTTCGGTCTGGATAATATTCAAACTGAGCGGCTGGAGTTTAGCAGAAATGAACTTTAAACAGCGGCAATTTCTTCTTTCTTGATTTGTTGCTTCATCTCCAGTTGTAGAATGCAGTCATATGTTGCGTTTCTTAATGCCAGTTCCCTCGGGTCGTTGGCGATATGTGTACCCATTTTATTCATGACATAACCGAAAGCAACTTCTTTTTCCGGATCGGCAAAACCGCCGGAACCGCCCGCACCAAAAGAACCGTAGCTTCTGTAATTAATACCGAAATTCTGAAACTCAGATGGTTTGGCAAAGCCCAGTGAAAATGGAATATCTACGTTGAGCACCAAATCGTTTTTTCCATGTTTGGGATGTATAGGAGCGGCTTCTAATGCTGTCAATGTTTCTTTGCGAATGTGCAGTGTTTTACCTCCGGTAGCAAATTCATTATACGTTTGCGCAATGGAACGGGCATTCCCAAAACCATGAGCAGAACCATTTGGAATTTCTACGTATTTACGGTTGTTAAAATTATTCAGATTTAGTGCATGCGGCGGATTCAGTAAAGATTTATAAAAATGAGAAAATGGATTTAAAATTCCTTTCATGATACGCCCCAGATCGGTGTTTTGTTTGCCGGTAAAAGCTTCCTGCGGTAAAAACGGAATTAGCTGTGCAATGCGATGTTGCGGAATGTGTTTGGGCAAGCCGATATGAAAATCTATATCCAGCGCATCGGCAATTTCATCTTTGAAAAAACGATGCAATGGTTTTTTTAAGGGATCCACTCTTTTGCAAATTTCGTTCTGATACATGGCAATGGTCCAGGCGTGATAGCCTTTTTTATCTCCGGGGTTCCAGTATGGTTTTTGTTTGGCCAGGCAATCAGCTAAAACATCTTCATCTGTCAGTACTTCATACTTTAGTTTTTTATCATTCGTAAACAAACCTGCCTGATGGGCCAGTAACTGACGAACCGTAATATTTTCCTTTCCGTTGTGTGCAAATGCCGGCCAGTAGGTTGATACTTTCTCATCATAATCTACCAAACCTTTAGAATTCAACAGCGCAAAAGCCATGGAAGAAATACCTTTGGTAGATGAAAAAACAATAGAAATAGTGTCTTCTTCCCAGTATTGTTTTTTTGCTTTATCTCGATAACCACCCCAAAGGTCTACCACCTTTTCACCTTTATAATAAACACAGCAGGATGCACCTACTTCTTTTCTTTTAGCAAAATTTTCTTCAAAAGTGGTTTTTACTTGCTCGAAACCTTCTTTAACGTAACCTGAAATCGGAACGGACATCTTCTTGTTTTTTTGGACTCAAAAGGTACACGTTTTTTTCAACTTTTAATACAACCTTAATCAAAAATGAAAATGCGACCCGTCTATTTTATCTAACTTGTCATTTCAATTTTTTAAATGGCAACAACATTATTTGATAAAATCTGGGATGCGCACGTGGTGCAGGCAATTGAGAATGGTCCGCAGGTGATATACATCGACAAGCATTTCATTCATGAAGTAACGACACCGCAGGCATTTGCAGGACTGGATAAGAGAGGTATTAAAGTGTGCAGGCCGAAGCAAACGATTGCCACAGCCGATCATAATGTACCTACCAAAGATCAAAATTTACCCATAAAAGAAAAATTATCACGCCATCAGGTAGATACCCTGATTGAAAATTGTAAAAATCACGGTGTCGAATTGTATGGGTTAGGTCATCCGTTTCAGGGCATCGTGCATGTTATCGGACCGGAACTCGGTATCACACAACCGGGTATTACCATTGTTTGCGGGGATTCTCATACTTCCACGCACGGTGCGTTTGGTGCCATTGCGTTTGGTATTGGTACTTCCGAAGTGGAGCAAGTGCTGGCTACACAGTGTATCCTGCAAACCAAGCCTAAGAAAATGCGCATCACGGTGGATGGTGTTTTAGGAAAAGGCGTTACCTCCAAAGATATCATCTTATATATTATCTCAAAAATTTCCACGAGTGGAGGTACGGGTTATTTTGTGGAATACGCAGGTGCTGCTATACAAAGCCTGAGCATGGAAGCACGTATGACCATCTGCAACATGAGTATAGAAATGGGCGCCCGCGGCGGTATCATTGCCCCGGATGAAACTACTTTTGCTTATCTGAAAGGACGGGAATTTTCTCCGACGGATTTTGATGCAGCCGTTGAGAAATGGAAGACATTGAAAACGGATGAAGAGGCAGTCTTCGATAAAGAATATACATTTGATGCGGCAGATATTGAGCCGATGATCACCTACGGAACCAATCCGGCAATGGGTATAAAGATTTCTGATACGGTACCGGCAAATGATGACGCAGGTTTGGAAAAAGCCCTGCAATATATGGATTTTCAAAAAGGACAATCTTTAAAAGGGAAAGAAATTGATTATGTGTTTTTAGGAAGTTGTACCAACTCCCGTATGGAAGATTTTCGTCAGTTTTGTTCTTTGGTAAAAGGAAAACAAAAAGCACCAAATGTAACCGTTTGGGTGGTTCCCGGCAGCAAGCAGGTAGAACAACAGGCCATTGCTGAAGGACTGGATATTATTTTAAAAGAAGCAGGAATGGAATTGCGCGAGCCGGGATGTTCCGCTTGTTTGGGAATGAATGAAGATAAAATTCCGGCCGGCAAATATTGCGTTTCCACTTCCAACAGAAATTTTGAAGGACGACAAGGCCAAGGCGCACGTACCTTACTGGCAAGTCCGCTGATGGCTGCTGCTGCTGCCATTACCGGAAAAATTACAGATGTAAGAGAGTTGATGTAAACGTCATTGCGAGGCACGAAGCAATCTCTCGAATAATTTTAGCAAGATTTCTCACTACGTTCGAAATGACAAAATAGAATAAAATGGAAAAATTTACCACTATACAAACCACCGCAGTTCCGTTGAACATGGAAGATGTGGACACCGACCAGATTATTCCGGCGCGTTTTTTAAAAGCCACTACCCGTGAAGGATTCGGTGATAATTTATTCCGCGACTGGCGGTATAACAACGACAATTCATTGAAAGAAGATTTCGTTTTAAATAATCCTGTATACTCAGGAAAGATTTTGGTAGTTGGAAAAAACTTCGGCTGCGGTTCTTCCCGCGAGCATGCAGCATGGGCTATACACGATTATGGTTTCAAAGTGGTGGTATCCAGTTTTTTCGCGGATATTTTTAAGAATAATGCCTTAAACAATGGCTTATTACCGGTAGTGGTTTCTCCGGAATTCTCACAGAAACTATTTTCAGAAATAGAGAAAAATCCGCAAACAGAAATAAAAGTGGATTTGGAGAAACAGGAAATAGAGATACTGACGACACACGATAAAGAAACGTTTGAAATTAATCCCTACAAAAAAACCTGCATGATTAACGGCTACGATGATATTGATTTCTTATTGAGTCTGAAAGATAAGGTGGAATTTACTAAGGATTTTGAAAAGATGAGTCACTAAAGCGAACTCAGGACCTTAATACAGGGGCAGTCTGAAGCAAGCCAATAGTCAATAGTTTTTTCTATTTTTACATAGATGATTCTTGATATTAAGTTGCAGCCCGGCAAAAAACTATACTTCATTTCCGATTTACATCTCGGGGCACCTGACTATAGCAAGAGTCTGGAGCGGGAACAAAAGGTGATTCGTTTCTTACAGGCAGCGGCAAACGATGCACAAGCCATCTTTTTAGTGGGAGATACCTTTGATTTCTGGTTTGAATATCAGCAGGTGGTTCCCAAATATTTTGTACGCTTCTTTGCGCAGTTAATTGCTTTGAAAGAAAAGGGAATTGACATTCACGTATTTACAGGCAATCACGATTTATGGCTGCAGGATTATTTACAGCAGGAAGTCGGCGCTGTCATTTATCACGACAGCGTGGAATTAAAATCCGATGATAAGATTTTCTTTTTGGCACACGGAGATGGTTTGGGTCCCGGCGACACTAAATATAAATTCCTGAAGAAAATATTTACCAATCCGGTTTGTCAGTGGCTGTTTAGCTGGCTGCATCCGGATATTGGTATAAAAATTGCACAACTCTGGTCGCGGCATTCCTTTACAGATCCGGGCATTGAGGTGTTTCACGGAGAGGACAAGGAGTGGCTGATTCAGTATTGCAAACGAAAGCTGACGGAAAAGCACTATGATTATTTTGTGATGGGACATCGTCACCTGCCGATGGAAATCAGACTGAACGATAAAAGTGTGTATATCAATCTGGGTGATTGGATTGTGAACAGCAATTATGCGATGTATGACGGGAATGACATGAAATTGTATAAATTTGAAGGGTAATGAAAAAGGAAGCATTAAAAAGTAATAAATGTTATAAGCTGATGATCGCTTGTTGCTTATTCCTTATTTCATATTCCTCACAGGCAGCTGCCCCCGTTTATTTCAAAACCATTTCAAAAACCTCTTCAGATCTTTTTATCAATACCACCAATGATATTTTTCTGCTGCAAAAGGGAATGTTGGAGCGATATAACTCGGATGGAACCTTTTTTCAAAATTACGGAAGCATCTATATCAACGAACACACGGATATCATCAGTGTAAACGGATTTAAAACTATTCTGTTTTCTCCAGATTTCGGCAAAATCATTCAACTGGATAATCGTCTGCGTGAATTGGATGTTATTGATGCTTATAATTTAGGAACCTATATCATTACCTGCGTGGGTACTTCTTATGATAATAATTATTTATGGCTGTTTGATGCCGGTTCGCAACGACTGATAAAATTAGACAAAGACCATACACCGATTTTTACCAGCAACACCTTATCTATGCTGATTGGTAAAAAAATAAACCCAAGACAAATTATCGAATCAGGTATTATGCTCTATCTGGTAGATCATAAAAACGGCATCTATATTTTCGATAATCAGGGAAATTACATCAAGAATATTCCGATAGAAAATGCCAGAAATGTAAAAGTAATTGACAATAAAATTTACTACACTAAAGATAGCAGTATCTACAGTTACGACAATCTGACCTTTTCAGAAACGCGCTACACACAAACACCGGATTTGAAGAATATACAAATCGGCAAAACGATTATTTGTGGAGTCAATAAAGCAGGATTTACGGAAATCTGGAAGTTTTAAAACTATCTCAATCTGTCCATGGATTTTACCAGGGCTTCATCGCTTTTGATGCTGCCGTAAGCCAGCATATTAAACAATAGAATAAAGATGGGCAAAATCGCACCGATTTTGAAAATATAGTTCTGGATGCCGATATGTTGTGTCAATCCAAACAGGAATAATCCGATAAGCATCACGGATAGTACGATATTTACCAGCACGACTTTCATCTGGTTTTTTCTGTTGTTGAAGAGGAAAATAGAGGCAAAGGCAACAACGGCAATCACTATTGCCACAATCATGATAGGTACAACCTGCTTGATAGCCCAGGTTTCCAGTGTGCCATCCGGATTTTTTACCAGTCCGAACGGAACAAAAATATACGCTACACAGGCAATAACGACTAATAACAAATAAACGGATTGAATACGCTGTATCATGATTAGAGATTTAGACAATGAGAATTGAGAATCAAGACTTATTTGTTGCAAAATTAAAAATTAAATACGCAAATCTAAATAAAATGTATTTTATCTTGCATCTCATAATCTTGCATCTAAAATCTATTAGTCTTTAAAATGCGTTATTTCTTACAGTTATCATATCACGGAAAAAACTATTCCGGCTGGCAGCGGCAGGAAAATGCCGTTTCCGTGCAGGAAACACTGGAAGAGAATTTATCTAAAATATTTGCGGCTGCCACTGAGATCATAGGCTGCGGCAGAACGGATGCAGGGGTACATGCACAGGATTATTTTGCCCATTTTGATACGGATAAAATCATTCCGGAAAATTTTTTACACCGCATCAACAGCATGTTGCCTCAGGATATTGCTATCCATAAGATTTTTGAAGTGAAACAGGATATGCACGCACGATTTGATGCAGTGAACAGGACGTATAAGTATTTTATTCATTTCGAGAAAAATCCGTTTCTGGAAGATCAGAGTTTTCTGTTTAATCAACGGCCGGATATTGAGAAGATGAACCATTGCATTCGGCAGCTTTTCGGAGAACATGATTTTTCCACTTTTGAAAAGAAAGGAAGTGATAATAAGACATCCGTCTGTATGCTGGAAAATGCGTATTGGGAACAAACAGAAACAGGATTGGTATTCACCATTACCGCCAATCGTTTCCTGAGAAATATGGTGCGAAGAATTACCGCAGCATTATTAATGGTTGGGTTAGGTAAACTGAATGAACAAGAAGTGATACACGCAGTTTTAAATAAGGAAGCGCTGGAGGTAAAGCACGCTGTTCCCGCAAAAGGCTTATTTTTGTGGAAGATTGAATATGAGTTTAATAAAGATTAAAAAGTCCCTTTAGGGATTTAGGATATGGCAACAAAACAAAAAGGCAACGACTGGACTACACTTAAACGTGTGATTAAACTTGCATGGCCGTTTAAGAATTTATTTCTGCTTTCTCTCGGGTTGGGAATTCTGGTGTCTTTTGTAACTCCCTTGCGTCCGTATATTATTCAGCTCACAGTGGATAATAACATCATCCAACAAAACGGAAAAGGGTTGGAATTGATGGGTCTGATTTTATTGTTGACATTGATTCTCGAGTTTCTGGTGAAATACCTGTTTGGTTTGTATTCCACGAAGCTCGGGCAAACCATCATGCTGGATTTAAGAACCAAATTATTCAACCACGTACAGACCATGCGCCTGAAGTTTTTTGATAAAACACCGGTCGGCATCATTACCACGCGTACCATCAACGATATAGAAGCTATCAATAATATTTTTTCTGAAGGCCTGATTACCATCGTGGCTGACGTATTAACGCTTGTTTTTGTGATAGGATTTATGGTCTATATCAACTGGAAACTGGCTTTGGTGTGTTTGACCACTTTCCCAATTGTTTTAATTGCCACTTATATCTTTAAAGAAAAAGTACGGGTGTCATTTAATGATGTGCGGGATAAAGTGGCGCAGCTGAATTCTTTTGTGCAGGAACATATTTCCGGGATGCGCATTGTGCAGATTTTTAATGCACAGGACAGAGAATTTCAGAAATTTGACAAACTCAATCACGAGCATTATTCAGCCAACGATAAATCAGTTCTCTATTATTCTGTTTTCTTCCCGGTGGTGGAAGTGATTTTAGCGCTGGCTATTTCTTTACTGATTTGGTATGGTGCCAATCAGGTGATGAACGGATTTGCAACGGTTGGTATCTTTACCTCGTTTATTTTATACCTCAATCTCGCTTTCCGTCCTTTGCGTATGCTGGCCGATAAATTCAATACCTTGCAAATGGGTATCATTGCATCAGAGCGTGTTTTTAAATTGTTAGATACGAATGATAAAATTGAAGATACAGGCAAATATGCACCGGAAGCCATCAAAGGAAATATCGAATTCCAGAATGTTTGGTTTGCTTATAATAACGAAGAATATGTGCTGAAAAATATCTCCTTTGAGGTGAAGGCGGGCGAAACACTGGCCATTGTAGGCGCTACTGGTTCGGGAAAATCTTCCACTATAAATATCCTGAACAGGTTTTATGAAATCAACAAAGGAATGATTCTATTGGATGGTGTAGATACCAAAGAATACAAGCTAAGCAAATTGCGTTCATACATCGGTACCGTACTGCAGGATGTGTTTTTGTTTTCGGGATCTGTAATGGATAATATCACCCTCAAAAATACTGCGATTACGGAAACGCAGGTGATGGAAGCCAGTAAACTGGTGGGTGCGCATGATTTTATCATGGAACTGCCGAATGGCTATCAGCACAATGTGATGGAGCGCGGTTCTACTTTATCGGTGGGACAGCGGCAATTGATTTCTTTTATAAGAGCATTGGTGTACAATCCACAGATTTTAATT
This sequence comes from Sphingobacteriales bacterium, assembly GCA_016721245.1. Classification (GTDB taxonomy): domain Bacteria; phylum Bacteroidota; class Bacteroidia; order Chitinophagales; family JADIYW01; genus JADJSS01. Next base: position 172,382 of record JADKIQ010000005.1, on the reverse strand, counting down.
CTGGATGAAGCTACTTCCTCTGTGGATACGGAATCAGAGAATTTAATTCAGCATGCGATAGAAACGTTGGTGAAAGGAAGAACCTCCATTGTGATTGCACACCGTTTGTCTACTATACAGAATGCGGATAAAATAATGGTGTTGGAACATGGTGAAATCAAGGAAATCGATACACATGAAGAGTTGCTGAAAAGAGAAGACGGTTATTATAAGCGTTTGTATGAAATGCAGTTTCAGACAGAGCGGGTAGCATAATTTTATGAAAGCTTCTCTATCTGCTCTGTAAGCCATTTCAGTTCACTTATTTTCTTCTGACCGGATATTTTTTCAGCAATCAGTTTTCTTTTCCTGGTGTCAAATACCGCATTACTCAGTTTGTTCGTCCATTTAATCAGGTTCAGGTATCCTGTCTTGTGTTGCTCGGAAATGCCTTCCTGTCTAAGTACAAATGCTTTGAATGCAAAACAATGGTCGTGTAATAAATTCCATTCCTTTTCCTCGAAATAAATTTTCAACAGCATAGACCGGGCATCCAGATTGTAATAGACATCTGAGAATTGGACGGTTTGCAGTAAACGCAGACATTGTTTGTAGCTGCCCGTGAAGTAATAATAATTTGCAAGATTGTACTGATATGCATTTTCTTTTTCTTCCTTTGGCAGGAAGTTGCTATATTCTTCTAAAAAGGTCTTAACCCAGACAAACTCTTTATTCTGCAAGGCAATTGTGGTAATATTTTTGTAAGCATATGGCTCCAGATAATTCTTTTCATTCAGTAAGACTTTGTGTTTAATTTGAAGCGTATATATTCTGAATAATTCTTTCAGGTATTCTTTTTTTCCGGTATTAAATTTTTTGATAGCATAGTTGATGACAGCGATGTAATATGGACGGAGGTCTTTTGCCGGAATGTTTTCATAAGTTTCTTCCAGTAATCTCACCGCCTTTTGGAAATGATTATCGTTCTCAAATTCTTCCATCATCAGTAATAGCAATTTTAAAAACTGCAAAGAGCTTTTAGCAAAATGGAAACTGCTGATATCAATACTCTGTATGTATGCAGATAAATTTGGGGTGTATTCAAATTGGTAAATGTTTTTATAAATATCAATCTCAAACAGATTCCAGAGTTTCTCTTTAAAGTAATAAGCATCCAGCAACTGATCTTTCTTGATCAGCTCTTCCTGAATAAATTGCCGCTTCTTTTCTTCCAGGTATTCCAGATGTATTTTCTGAGACAGATAGCAAAATAACAGATTACTGCTTTCGGGTATATCTGTCTGTTGTTTGAGTTTCTGCAGATATCCATTATATTCTTTGGAAAGGTTATACTGAGAGCAATGTTTCATGAGTATATAATTATTGATGGATGGGTCTTCTTCAAAATATCGGAGTGCAATAATCCGCTCTACATACTTGTTTAATGTGTATAGTGCATTGCGCAGCCGTTTGTCATCATATGTTTTGCTCTTAAATATCGCTTTATATAGATCTTTACTATTGGTATATGCATTATGAATAAGGTGCTGAACAATTCGGGATAAGTCTTTCTGGTCTTCTGTGTAGAAAATGAGTAATTTTCGCTCATTCGGATTTAGCGTTTCAAGTAAAGATGATAGTTTATTAGAATTCATTAATTGATTTTTATAATTGATAAACAATTAGTTAGCAAATTTATGATATTTATTTTTTAAAGTCAATATGTGTTATTTGTAGTGTTTTTATTAAAGATGTCAGTCTAAATTTGTATTGTAATTAAGAGGAAGATTTAAAAACGACAAAAAATGAGAAATTTTAACCAAATAAAAGAAGGAAGGATAAGTAAAACTGTACTGGTGTTATTGTTAGCTTTATTCTGTACTTTTTCCGAATCCTATGCAGCTGCAGATACTACCTTATTTCGTATTAAATCGTTACAAGATACTGTAGATGCAGGTGATACCGTGGATGTGGATTTGTTTATCGGGGATGACAACCAACTGGCAGACAGCATCAAAGAATTTGAGCTGGAAATTGAATATGATCTGGATATTTGCGATAAGAACAATATAACGTTTGAATTGGATAACTCTTCTCTGAATGCATTCTTCGGTACCAGCTTTACAGATGTTACCAATATTAATACCCTTGATGGTCATGTAAACATAAAAGTAAATTGCAATACAATAGGAAGTGGGACGGCCAGAATCGGAAGAATAAAATATATCGTACAGGATAATGTAAACGGTCGTCAATTATTAAAATTCGATTTCTTCAAGCTTTCAGCAAAAAGACTGAATGGCGGAGGCGGAAATGACAAACCGGTTAAATTTCTAAAAGATTCTGTCCTGGTGATAAAAGGATATCGTATAACCGCAGTGAAGAATTATAAAAATGGTGAGCGCGTAAAAATTTATCCAAACCCATTCGCCGATTATCTGCAGATTGAAGGAGAGGATGTTCAGCAATATCAGCTAATCGCACCTGATGGTCGTGTGATTTCAACAGCAAATAATGAAAACCCATCGAGCGGAATAAAAATAAATATGACGAATCTGAACGCAGGAAGTTATATGATGCTATTGAAAGTGAAAAATGAATGGCAGAGTTATCATGTGCTGAAAGAATAAGCAAATCATGGCAATGATTTAAATCCCAAAGTAAAATAGTACAGTCTGATTATCCTCAATTTCATTGAGCCTGGGATTGGATTGTCTGAATCGAAGTAAAAATAAATTTTCAAAAAATTAAAATAATCATTAACAATTAAAATTAGAACATCATGAAAAAAGTATTAAAATTAGCAGGCATTGTAGGTTTATTCATCTTAGGATTGTCAGCGTGTCAACAAATTCCAAACGTTACGCCAACTAGCGGCATTGCAAACCGTGTACAACAGGGAACCTGGAAAGTAACTATGTACAACGACAGCGGAAAAGTTGAAACATACAAATTTACAGGTTATGAAATCACCTTTAGCAGCAACGGTGCAATTGCAGCAGTAAAAGGCTCTTCCAGCATAAGCGGAACATGGACATTAGGTACTGACGACAGCGAACAAAAGTTAATCCTGAATTTCGGAGAAGTAATTCCATTTGACGAACTAAGTGATGATTGGTCCATTCTGGAAGAAACTGAAACAAAGATAAGACTGCAGGATGTAAGCAAAGGCAATGGCGGTACAGACTTGCTGACTATTGAGAAGATTTAAAACACCCGGAAGCGTTAAAATCTAAGAAACACCCACCCTTTGAAAATAAATTGAACCCCGGAAACCCCTTTAGAAACAGAAACATAAAAACCCCCAACCCCATTTTTGAATCTGCCCGTGCTTTTAGCCGGGCAGTCTATTTTTTTGCTCTTTCTTTCAGCCATTCATACATGATTACATTCATGAGTAATAAGAAAAGGCAGTAAATCGTGTCTTCAATTGGAATGGTTATTAAGCGGATGCCTAAATTTTCTAAATTATTATAACGGACAACAGGTAAGTAAGTCAGCACACCGTTAATTAAAAAAAACGGAATCAGGGAAAAAAAATATCCCACATAAAACCTGCCCAGCCAGTGCGGTTTTAAAATAAACTGAACATAAGCCATCAATACGGCAGCAGAGATAAAATTGAAAGCGGTATATATTTTATGAATGTTCAAAACTGCTACAATGCTAATAATGAGTAGGATTACAGCGTTTATGTGATAGGCATATTTTTGCAGATAATCTTTTTTGATATGATAGTTGGCGCTTTCATAAATAAATAAACAGGCAAAGGGTACGAAAATGAAGAACATCCATTCTTCAATGGGAAGTAAAAAAATCTTGACTCCTAAAATATAGTTATCGTTGAAACTCCAGATGCCGTGTCTGGTAAAAAGAGAATCCCAGATGACAAAATAAACCGTAGTGATAAAAAACGGAACTGGCAGATATTTCCATTTTTTTGAGTAGGCTACATTTTTTTCAAAACTTAGTAACAGCGGACCAGCCAGTGTAAAAAGCATCAAAGCCAAATATGTGTATTGTGAAGGCACAATTAAACTTACAGTAAATTCATGGAATTCCGCACCATTGTATTCATTAATAAATAAGCCTTACGTCGGTCACTGACACGGATGCGTTCGGCTAAAATCTTTTCTATACTGGCTTTACGGATATTCTTATACAAATTGAGGTAATAAACGTATGCAAGATATACACCGCGTCTGGCACCATTAGGTAATAAACGAATGCCTTCCAGCGCATTATCAAAATCCTTTTGAATATCTTTTAAAATTTCCTGTTTGGTGTATTCGTCAAATCTTGTCAAATCAATTCCCGGAAAATAAACCCTGCCACGCTCTTCGAGATCGCTATTCATATCGCGCAGAAAATTGATTTTCTGAAATGCAGCACCCAGACTTCTGGCATACGGCGCTAATTTAGTATAGAAATCATTATCGCCTTTGGTAAAAACCTGCAGGCACATCAGTCCAACCACTTCTGCAGAGCCATAAATATATTTGTTGTACAAGGCTTCACTTTCGTAAGTAGATTTATGGAGATCCATTTCCATAGAATCCAGAAAATCGGTAATTAACTGATGGTCTATATGGAACTCGTTCACTACGTGTTGGAATGACTGCAATATCGGATTTAAGCTGATTTTTTGTACAATAGCTTTGAATGTTTCTTTTCTGAAATCATCCAGCAATTCTTTTTTATCATATTGATGAAACGTATCTACAATTTCATCTGCAAAACGCACAAATCCGTAGATGCTGTAAATGGGATTTCTGAATTCCTTATCGAATACACGGATGCCGAGAGAAAAGGACGTAGAATATCGCTTCGTGATAAGCTCACTGCATTCTACACAACTGTTTTGATATAATTGAAATCCGTTCATATGCTATTGTTATGGTCTTTTAAAATGCGTTCAGTCACCAGTTTTGAACCAATTACCACAATCGGCAATCCAGTTCCCGGCACGGTGCTCGCGCCTACGTAATACAGATTATCAAATTCCTCGTCTTTATTTTTAGGACGCATGGCTGCCACCTGGCTCAAACCATGTGCTAAACCCAAACCGGAACCTCTGTACAGGTTGAACATGCCTTCCCAGTCATCCGGCGCATAAATGGTCTGCGTTACTCTGTTAGCAATTAAATCAAACCCGATACGCTCGCTCATGTCTTTCAAAATAGTATCAGCCAATGCTTCTCTGTCGCTCCAGTCGTTTTTGTAGCGTCTGTCGGGTACAGGGCAAAGAATAAATAAATTCTCACATCCTTCCGGTGCACAATCCGGATTGGATTTGGAGGAAGCATTTACGTAGTAATAAGGTTTTTCAGGATTGACAGAAAGTTTAAAAATATTATCTGCGTATTGTTTGAAATTGCTGCCTAAAAAATAATTATGATGATGCAGATTATCCAGTTTTCCTTTTACACCTAAATAAATGGTAAATGGTGCCAGTGTCCAGTGTTTCTTATCTAATTTGGCTTCCGAGAATTTTTTACGGTTTAAAATTTTTCCTCGGAAAGATGCCGCATCAGCATTACAAACAAAAATATCGGCTGTCCATTTTTTACCGGTAGTATCCGTAAATGAAGCAATCTTATCGTTGGTTTCATCAACGCTTACGATTTCCGTATTGAAATGGAATTTTACGCCGCGTGCAATTAAAATCTTTTGAATCTCTTCCACAATTTTATACATGCCACCTTTGATATTCCAGTAGCCATCGTGTTTTAATTCGGTATAATTTAACAGACTGTACACCGCCGGCGTGTCAAAAGGAGTAGAGCCTAAAAAGAAGGCAACAAGGGAAAAAATAACTTTTACGTGCTCCGAATCAAAATGACGTTCCAGTTCTGCCCACATCGAGCGGATCAGTTTTGGCGCATGTTTTTTAGGAACAGTCATTAGCGCCACCGCATACTGAAACAAATTATCGTAATTGCGTTTTATAATAACATGTTCCGTATCATGAAAAATTTCACCGGCACTTTTTAAATACTTTTCCGCTTTAGCTTGGAAGTCAGGTTCGATATCCGCAAATTCCTGTGCCAGTTTATCCAGTTCTTTGTAGATGGAGTAAGGCTCTTTTTTGCCGGCAAAATAAACCGAATAAACAGGATTCAGTTCGTTCATCTGTAATGGATTCGGAATCTTGCAATAATTGAATAATTCCGTAAATTCATAACTCATACTGAAGAAAGACGGGCCAACATCGAAAGTAAAACCATCTTTTTTTAACTGATTTAAACGTCCACCTGCCTGATGGTGCTTTTCTAAAATTTCTACCTGATAACCATGTGTGGTTAATCGTAAAGCAGTAGCCATACTACCCAATCCCGAACCTATAATTAAAACTTTTTTGCTCACAGATGCCATATAGGCTTTATAACATCCGCGAGCTTTTTTTGTTTAAGTAATTACAATTTATATTGTACAATAAATGATATTTAGTAAGCCAAATGTGGAATTGTTTAGTGTTTAGTCTATTCCAAGAAGTTCAGCATAAACAGAATATTGATAGGCATTCTCGTTTTCGCTTTGCAGGAAGACCGGATTCTTGTATATAATATCACTGACTAATTCTGCCAAACGTTTTTCAAAATGCAGTAATAACTCCACCGGAATTGGCTGCTGCTCATTCAGGTACGAAAGCCCCTCTTTCATTTTTTTGGCGTGATGGTAGCCAATATAGATTTGTTGGCAGTCATATAATTTATAATACATCAGCGCATACAAAATTCCCTGGAAAGCGGCACTGTAATCTTTTTGTTTAAAAATGAACAATGTATCTAAGAATGCGTGAATGCTGTCTTCATGCTCCATGTCCGGGAATTTAGGTAACTCAATATGACCGGTTTTGTAATCGATAATCCTGATAGCCTCTTCAGAAAGTTTATCAATTCTGTCGAAGGTGCCCTGAATCGCAGCAAAAGTGCCGTCTTCCAGTTTCAGGGTTTCCCAGATAAATTTATCTTCTGTATGTAGGACAGTTAAAGACCCGTCAAACGCATCGTTCTCCAGAATTTTTTGTGCAATGCGTTCGATAATTTTTAACTGCAATTTATTACTGCCTTGTGTGATTTCTTTTGGCAGTTTCAACTCGCTGCAGGCTTCTTTTATTTTATTTCGAAGAAATAAAGTGTCTGTAAAAGAATTAATTTTTTGCGCGTCAATAGCAATATTCAAAAATGGTTGGTAGGTGAGTTCTAGCACTTTGTGTAAAATTTGTCCGAATACAGCGGCATCAATCTCTTCAGAAAGTTCTTCAGGCTCTTCAATGCCGGCAACATATTTTAAATAGAATTGAACGGGACATTTGATGTATATTTTCAGTGCAGAGGGAGAAAATTTTCGCTGACGGAGTGATGTAATCATCTCCTCTGTCTTTTTAATTTTTAACACCTCTCCACTGTCTTGTCTCTGACAAGACTTCCCCTCTCCATTTGGAGAGGGGTTAGGGGTGAGGTTATCGTATGTGGCAATGTATTCGTTTATGGTATTTTCTTTGTTTGCTAAATCGTGCTGAATCTGCCGGATAAAGCGGCTCTTTTCACTTGCATTGTCGCTGATTTGATTGTTATAAATCAGGTGAATGTTTTTTGCGCGTTTTAACAATCTGTAAAAATGATACGCGTTGATGCCGTCGAATTGTTCAAACGTAGGCAAACCAAAACCCTTGCGTAAATTGTAAGGAATGAACGAATTGGTCTTATTGGTGCCGGGCAAATTATCATCGTTCAGAGAGAGAATAAAAAGAGTATCAAAATCCAAAATACGCGTTTCCAAAAATCCCATAATTTGGATATTACTTTCGGTGTTTGTTTCGAAAGGAACTTTTACGGCACTTATAAATTGTTTTACAATAAAAGGCAACGCGTTTCTGTTCAGTAAAACATTTTTTTCTTCCAGAGATTGCAGCAGTATATTAAGCTGGTTTAGAATGGCATCTTTTATCGGGTAAAAATAATGATCTTTTATATGCAGTTTCTGTATTGCGTTTCGCACGGTTTTTAATATGTCTGTGACGTTGTCTGTGAATTGAAAAACAGCGGAAGGGAAATATTTTGTCAGGATATCCTGTGGCATATATGGAACAAAAAACGGAAGGATATTATCCAGTTCTTCTTTTTCTGTAATCTCATTTTTAAAATAAACATGTTCTGTCAATGCACTAATATCTTTATGGTAAAAATCGGTTTGCTTGTCGCTAATTCTTGCGTTGCCGTAAAAACTTAACAATGCATTGGTAAACAAGAATAGTTCACTTTGTGCAATAGAATATCCCATCGTGATATTAGTATTGCTTGCATCTACGGTATAAAGTAAAGGAGACAATAAATGTTCATCACATAAAACGATAGCAGTTTTACTAAAAATGTCAGTTTCATTAGCCTTCAACGTTTGTGCTACATACTGTGTTTGCCCGATGTTTGATGATATTCCAACGATATCAATGTGTTTATTTTCTTTCAGTGAGTTTTCAATGAGCCAGTGACTGTTTTCCGCTGAGAATTTTTTCTGATAATCTCTCAGGAAATTTCCCGCTTCGTGTAATTTATTATTCAGGAAATGCTCATCCGCATCCCACCAGAATTCAGCATCATACTGCTGCTCGATTGTTTTGAAAATTTCTTCCTCACAGACAGATAATGCATTGAATCCACAAAAGGATATTTTTGAATAGGGTAATTGGAGTTCTTGTTTTTTCAGATTTTCAAGTACTTCTCTGTAAGCCATTCCTTCATAGGCAAAATGGTGTTGCTGCAGTCTTTGTTTTAGTGAGGCATACATTTCGCCCAATAAACTCCATGTTTTTACAAAGGCTGTTTTATAGATACTTTCCTTTTCTTTGGTAGCTGTTGTGTGTATAAACTGGTCGATGTATTTTTTTGTCTCTTCAGAAATAGAGAAGGTATCTTCTATTTCTTTGTGTGCTTTCAAAACAGAAAATAATTGAGCTGCATTCACCAAATATTTATCACACTCATCAAAATCTTTTAGAATCAGTTTGCCCCAGGGTAAAAATTTTTCCAAAGGCTGATGGGTGTTTGTCAGTTCGTTTTGTATCTGATGTAATTCTAATAATAAATACCAGTCTTCTTTAATAATGTAAGAAGAATAAGTGCTGATGAAATCCTGAATGGTAATGGTTTCCGGGAGAATAAAATTTTCATCCGGGAATTTTTCTTTAAGAAAATTAGTGAAGTAAACGGCAGCCCTTTTGGTCGGAAAAATATAGCAGCGAGTGTAAAGATACGGCAAATTCTCTTTCGTAACAGCGTTTGCAATCGTCTTTAAAAATGCTTCCATTTGACTAAGATACAAAAACTATAGTTTATTGGGAGACCTGAAAATTCGTTCACATTTCGTTCACATAATCACCCTGAATAAAACTTGATAAAGGACTTAAAAGACGTATTCAAACAGTTTAAACCACAGAACATTCAACCTGCCTTTACGCCATAGTGATACGCTTGATATTACTTTGCAGTATCAAATTAAACACACAAATGAACACACTTTTTAAACACACAATGATAGCAATCTTAGCATTGCTGCCATGCATCGGTTTCGCACAGACCGGTAAGATTTCGGGAATTATTATTGATAAGACGACTCAGGAAACACTCATCGGAGTTAACATATCTGTAGCGGGTTCTACACAAGGTGCAACGACCGATATTGAAGGCAAATACGAAATTGTAGATCTGACACCAGGTACCTATAAGCTCGTTTTCACTTATATCGGTTATGCCGATAAGAACGTAGAAAATGTAGATGTAAAAGCAGAAGAGACTACCACTTTAAATGTGAGTCTTGATTTGGCAACAAACGAGCTTTCGGAAGTTCAGGTGGTGGACTTTAAAAAAACAAATTCGGAAACGGCGGTATTGTTGGAAATGAAAAATGCCACTCAAATAACAAGTGGTATTTCTTCTCAGCAAATACAAAAAACAGCAGACAGAGATGCTGCACAGGTAGTAAGAAGAATTCCGGGCGTTTCCATTCAGAGTAATTTTATCAATATAAGAGGGCTGAACCAACGATACAATAATGTGTTACTGCATAATGCAATGGCACCATCCATGGAAGCTGATGTTAAATCTTTCGCATTTGACATTATTCCTTCTGCACAACTAGATAGAATCATAGTGTTAAAAAGCCCATCTGCAGATGTGGTAGGTGAGTTTGCCGGTGGTATGGTCAAGATCTTTACCAAAAGTTTTCCGGATAATAATTTCGTAGATATCTCTTATGGAACTACTTTCAGAGTTGGAACTACTTTTAAACCATTTTTCAATCAAAAAAATGGCCCCTTGTTTTATCTGGCAAACGACCCTAAACGTAATCTTCCATCGGGATTCAGTAAAGATGTGAATGCGCTAACCTTGCAGCAGCAGGTAGATGCAGGAAAACAATTAAATAATGACTGGACTGCTCAAAAACAGGCTTCTATTCCGGATCAGCGTATAGGCATCAGCTTTGGAAGAAGAATAACAACCGACAAAATGCTGATTGGTATGATTACCTCTATTAATTACAGCATTTCCAAACAAACATTCAATATTTTCAGAGCAGATTATAATATTTATGATTTTGCCAATAATAAACAGGATGCTAAATATAATTATACAGATGAACAATACAATAACAATGTACGGTTAGGCATACTGCACAATTGGGCATTTAAATTTGGAAAAAATACCATTGAATTTAAAAATATTTTCAACAGCAACGGACTATCTCAGTATACACACAGAACAGGAACTGATTTAGCAAATGATTTGACCGTCGATAACCATGCCTTATATAACACATACAAAGGAATTTACGCGGGTCAGTTATTAGGAAAACATCAGGTGAAAACAGACAACAACGCTATTGATTGGGTAGTTGGCTACAGCAGAGCTTATAGAAAAGAACCGGATTTTAAGCGATATACATCAACACTGAATACTGCCACCAATATCTATGAAATAAATGTGTTACCTACTTCGGTCAATCCAAATTCATTAGGTCGTTTCTTTTCTGATATGCAGGAAAACATCGTAACAGTCGCTGTAAATTCTACCAATAAAATACTAAAAGCTGCTGATAAAGGAATCATTCCTTCAATTAATGGTGGCGCATATGTAGAATATAAAAACAGAGATTTTAATGCAAGAATTTTAGGATTCAAACGTTCCGATTTCGATTTATTCGATTATAATTTTGCCACACAAGGCATTGATGTGTTGATGCAGAATATCAATACGACTAATGGTATAAAACTGGGTGAGCAAACACGCTCATATGACTCTTATAAAGCGAATAATTTAATAGGCGCTTCTTATGTAAACACAGAACTTTCCATAAAAAGTAAAGTTCGAATTGTTGCCGGTTTCAGATATGAATATTCAAATCAGCAACTAACATCCGGCACACAATCGGATTTAATTGAAGTAAAAAATATTAAACATGCGTATTTACCATCAGTAAATATCAGTTATAATATCACACCGAAAATGCTGGTGCGTGCAGCTTATGGTATGAGTGTTAACCGTCCTGAATTCAGAGAAATTGCACCTTTTGCATTCGATGATTTTTACACACGTTACACAATTGAAGGTAATCCGAATCTGAAAAATGCTACCGTGCACAATGCTGATATTAAATACGAATTTTATCCTTCCAACGGCGAAGTAATCAGCGTTTCTGCATTCTATAAGAAATTTCTAAATCCGATAGAATCCAAAGCGGTTGTAGGTACCAGTGGAAGCACATTCTCTTTTGCAAATGCCTATCAGTCGGATGTTGCAGGAGTAGAGATAGAATTTAAAAAATCATTCACTACGGCAAAAAATTATTTCATTAAGCATTTAGGATTAATGGCAAATGCATCATATATCTACAGCAAAGTAAATCTTGGAAAAGAGAATGTAGGACAAAGTGATAATCGTCCATTACAAGGCCAGTCTCCATATTCTATTAATGCAGGGATTTTCTTTGAAGATAAAGAACTGGGTTTACAGGCAAACTTATTATATAACGTTATCGGCAAAAGAATTGCATTCGTAGGAACAGATGATAATCCGGATATCTATGAAATGTCAAGACATGTTCTGGATTTTAATATTCAGTACCGTTTCAAGAAAAATGTTGAAATCAGTTTATCCGCAAACGATCTCATAAATCAGCCGATTCTTTTTCTGCAAGACGGGAACCGTGATAAAAAATGGAACAGAAGTACAGATCAGGTATTTCAGAAATACCAACCGGGACAAACAGTTTCTTTAGGTGTAAAATATAATTTCTAAAAAAAATTCTTTAAACAAATTTTATGAAAACAAAACAATTTAATTTAAAACAATCAGTGCTAACAGTTGCAGTATTAATTATAACGCTTGTTAGCGGTTGTAAAAAAGATGGTAATAATAATGATGTTATAGTGCCACCTGCAGACAGACCTGTTAAAGATGTTTCCGGAAATCTGACAGGCAATATACTGTGGGATAAAGATACCGTTTACCGTTTAAATGGCGTTGTAAACGTAGGGATAGATTCAATTCAAACAGGAACAACACCGCAGGCTACTGGAATTTTAACCATAGAGGCTGGCACCGTTATCGTAGGCAAAAAAGGTACAGCAGGTTCAAACCCGGGTACATTGGTAGTTCACAGAGGAAGTAAAATTTTTGCAGAAGGAACAGCTGCCAAACCGATTATTTTCTCCTCTGCTGAAACATCAAAAGCACCGGGCGACTGGGGTGGATTGGTTGTTTGCGGAAAAGCAACGAATAATCAACCGGGTGGATTTGCAACATTAGAAGGCAGTTATGGTGCACACCATGGCGGTTCTGATGATGCTGATAATTCAGGTATAATCAAGTATGTACGTTTGGAATATGCGGGTTTCCCGATTCTGACAGATAAAGAAATCAATACACTTACACTTGGTTCTGTTGGTAGCGGAACAGTAATAAGTTACGTGCAGGCTTCTTATGGTTTAGATGACGCTTTTGAATGGTTTGGCGGTACAGTAAATTGCGACCATTTAGTAGCATTCAAAACTACAGATGATGATTTCGATTGCGATTTCGGTTATAGAGGTAGAGTGCAGTTTGCTGTTTCTTTCAGAAGTACAAACCTGGCAGATCCTCTTTCTGGTTCAAATAGTTTTGAAGTAGATAATGATGGCGGTGGTTCTACCAATGCACCTTTTACAGCACCATTGTTTTCCAATGTATCTGTATTTGGTCCTAAACAAGATTCAACAACCAGCATTGATGCTAACTTCAGAAGAGCATTACACTTGAGAAGAAGTACTAAAATTAAAATCTACAACTCTTTCTTTACAGGATATCCGCAAGGCGTAGTGATTGATGGTGGAAACACCAGAACATACGCAGAATCTGACGAATTAGTTATTAAAAATTCAGTATTGTCTTTAATGGATAGCTGGAGTGCTTATGTGCCTTATAAATCAGATCAGGCAGGTTTTGATGTAAGTGCATGGTTCAATGATGCAAGTCGCGGAAACGGAACAGTGGCTAACGTGGCAGCAGTAGGATATACAGCAGCAAATTTATACAACTCAACAGCACCTAACTTCCTTCCGGCAGCAACTTCTTCTTTATTAAGCGGAGCAAGCTTTACAGGATTAACAGGCTTTACAACGGTAGCATATAAAGGTGCTTTCGATGGTACAACTAACTGGACAAGCGGCTGGGCAGAATACAATCCTGCAGCTATAGTATATGTAAGATAAATTAACACCTACTGTTATCCGTGTGTGTGTAAAAAACGGATAATAGTTTTCATCTGTGTGTGACCCCGATTTTTATCGGGGTTTTTTTATTTACACGCATCGCGTCATCCTGAACTTGTTTCAGGATCTACAACTCGCCGTTGTTGGTATGCTACACGCCGTTGTTGTTATGCAGCAAAGCAATAAGCGCGGCGTACCAACAACAAAATATTCTTTTAAGATAGTATATTTTCAGTAGGCAGTTCGTTGGTGAAGAACACCAACGAAGGCAGAGGGAAGCGTGCTTCGAGGTTTTTTTTATACCGTCTAATGCGGTATTTTATATAGCCTGATACGGTATTTAATACCGTTTAATACAGTATTTAATATAGCCTGATACGGTATTAATATAGCCAAATACGGTATTTAATACCGTCTAATACAGTATTTAATATAGCCTGATACAGTATTTAATATAGTCTGATACGGTATTTTATACCGTCTAATACGGTATTTAATATAGTCTGATACGGTATTTAATACCGTCTAATACAGTATTTAATATAGCCTAATACGGTATTAATATATTCTCTTTGCCGTTGTTCGTATGCAGAAAAGCAATTAGTGTGGCGTACCAAGAACAAAATATTATTTTAAGGTAGTATATTTACTGTAGGCAGTTCTTTGATTGGAAACCATCGTCGGCAAGGGAGTTAAAGGATGTATAGATTATGTAGAGAACATGGACTTGAATTGTTAAGTTGATAAACCAGCCTCACACCTGCGACGAATATTGTCACTTGTCGACTACGAACCAAAATAAACAATAAAAACACTCAACCAACAAAAAACACATTTCCCACCAACAAAACCACATACAAAACAAACTGCCTTAACAGCCGCAAAGAAACCTTGTGCTATATTTACATCGTAACCAGATTTTATAAAGACTTCTTATTTTGGTTCCCGATGCTCGACACATCGGGTTTTTTATTTACTTTATTGAATGAAAAAGCTATTCAGAATTCTTGCAGTCATTGTTCTTGTTTTATTTGTAGCATTCTTTGCTATTCAAAAGAAATCAATTCCAATAGAAGAGTTGAAAAAGAAATACACAACCGCTACTTCCAAATTTCTGGAACTGGATGGTATGCAGGTGCATTACAGAGTAGAAGGTGAAGGAAAACCAATAGTATTAATACACGGCACAGGCGCTAGTTTGCAAACCTGGGATGGCTGGACAGACTCATTAGTGAAAAACAATTACAAAGTAATTCGTCTGGATATGCCTGCGTTTGGTTTAACAGGTCCGAGAAAAGATAACGATTATTCTGTTAGTACTTATGTCGACTTTCTGGATAGATTTTTGAAGCAGATAGGTGTTGATACCTTTGCATTAAGCGGCAACTCACTTGGTGGTGAAATCGCGTGGCGCTACGCACTGGCGCATCCTGCGGATGTTTCTAAATTAATATTAGTGGATCCTGCCGGATTTTACTCCAAAGAAAAAGGAAACGGCGCCATTATTTTCAAACTGGCTAAAATTAAATGGTTTGCAGCACTGATGAGTAAGATGGATACTAAAATAATTGTAAACCAAACACTCAAAGATGTATATGAAGACGATACTAAAATTACCGATGCACAAAAACAATTGTATTACGATATGTCCTTGAGAGAAGGCAACCGCGAAAGTTTTTCCACCAGAGTGCAGCAGGTAGAAAAAGAACCAAAACTCGATATTTCCGGCATCAAAACACCAACATTGATACAATGGGGCAGACAAGACAAACTTATAGATATTTCCATGTTGGAGAATTTTAAAAAAATATCCAATCATGAAGTTATAATTTACGAAAGTTGCGGACACTCACCGCAGGAAGAAATTCCGGCAAAATCTGTTGCAGATGCAATGGGTTTTCTTTCCAAATAGAATTATGGTACATTTATTGCAATAGTTATAAAAATAGATTTTTATGAAGAAAACTTTTATGTTGCTTATAGTAACGTGTGTGTTCACCACATCCGTTTTTACCGCATTTGCGCAAGGCGGTGCCAATAAGGCTTATACGGTTAATAACCTTTCGCCGGAATTAAATGAAATAACAGAGAATGTTAAAAAAGAAGCCAAGCTGAACGCAGATCAATTTACCAAATTTAAAAATGATTATGTTCTATTCCTGAATGAAAATGCCAAACCGAATGCGAATACGCAAGGCTTATTCTTTTTATTAGGAATGAAATTCAGAGGCTATATGAATGAAGCGCAGTTTGCCACGGTGTCAAAAATGGTGAAAGACGGAAAGTTAAATCCTCCGGGAACAAAAACCGACCTTGCGACACAAGCAGCTAAACCACCTGTTGCACCAATTGCACCTAAGCAACCAGATGGCGGGAAATTGCCACCTGCCGTTACCAGTCAGTCAAATGTGACAGCAATATTTCAACAACTGGAATCCTTTATGAAAATCTCACCGGAAAAAGCGGCTCAAGTGGTGCCAATTTTAAAAGATTATGACCAGCAGTTGACTAAAATAAAAAAAGAAAATGCCGGCAATGATGGAAAGATTAAACAACTGACAGATGCGTTGAACGGACAAGTGGTTCCTAAGCTTAAAATGCATATGACTGATCAGCAAATCGGCACATTAGTAGTAGCATTGGGTCTGCAGGAAAATATCCTGAGCGGTAAAAATATTTCACCGGATCAGAAATTATTTATGGACAACATCAGAAATCAATATGGCTTGAATGATGTACAAACCATGTCTGTAATTCTGGTATTGGTGCAAGGGAAAATCAGAGGTGATGCAATCGGATTGATGTCAAAAGTGAATCCTCAGCAGGCAGGTCAGGAATTTATAACACTAATGCAGGATTTGGACGGACAATTGAAGTCTTCGTTAAATAACAATCAGTACGTTAAAGTAAAATCAGACATAGAAAAATTAATTAAAGGACAGAAGCTGTAGTTGTCAATTGACAAATTTCAGCTTTGATAAAATTACCGGCAGCGTTCTTGTGAACGCTGCTTTTTTATTTTTGAAATGTCTTAATGATGTCCACTACTTTTTCAGCAGAAGTATTCCAATCAAAATGAGTTGCCCTTATTTTCCCCTTAGCAATTAAATCGTTTCTTAGCACATCATTAATAATCAGTTCGTTCATGGCTGTTGCAATCTCAATGGTGTTGTCTGGTTGGACGAGTAGGGCAGCATTTCCTGCCACTTCAGGCATGGCACTGACATTAGAGCAGATAACTGGTATGCCTAAACTCATTGCCTCAATAATTGGAATACCAAAACCTTCAAACAAGCTAGGATAAACTAAACCAAAAGATTGTTGCATTAACTGAATTAAATCTGCACGTTCAATTTTTTCTATCCAGATGACTTCCTTTTTGAATTGCATTTTTTCATAAAAATCTTCCAGCTCCTGATTCATCCAGGCTTTTCTGCCAATAATTACCAGTTGATGCGGGTGAGAAAAAGTAGCTTTAAAGTGCTCAAACGCTTTCAATAAACCCAACACATTCTTTCTCGGATGCACCGCACCAACGAAAATAAAGTAAGGTTCACCCCTAAATCCCCTAAAGGGGACTAGCCTTTCAGCTTGCACAGGCTGAGTTCCTCCCTTTAGGGAGGCTAGGTGGGTATCAAATCCATTATAAACCACTTCAATTTTTTTCGCTTCAATGTTGTAAGTAGAGATAATATCTTGTTTAGTATATGCAGAAACAGCCAGAATTTTTGTTGCTTTTTCACAGTATTTTGGTGTGAAATAGCGATAAAATTTTCGCACTAAAAAAGGAACATGTTCCGGAAAATGCTCAAAGCCCAAATCGTGTATAGTGATGATTTGAGGAACAGATGTATTCAGGCTCGCAAATCCGTCAGGTGAAATAAACAAGTCTATATTATTTTCTTGCAACACTTTTGGAATGGATTTCTCAAACCACCAGTACCACAAAAACGGATGCCGTGCCGGTGGATGAACAACAATTGGTGTTACATTTTTTCAAAAATAAATGCTGAGGAATAAGCTCTGTCAAACAGAAAAAAAAATTCGTGTTCCGGCATCAGCTGCACCACACGTTTAAAAATTTCCTACGTGTATATACCGATGCCCTCCAGCTTATCTTTCAGTAAAAAGCGCGTATTAACGGCAATCTTCATAATTCTAACTTAAATTCACTTATAAACACTTGCGGGCACTTATAAACAGTTATTCACAGGTGTCGAAAGATAAGATTTTCAATGCATTTTATATTAGATTGAATTACTTAACTTTGAAAAAAAATACACACTATGAGATTTGTGGTTTCCTCAGCGCAACTATTAAAAAATTTGCAAAAAATCAGCGGCGTTATCAGTACCAATACGGTATTGCCGATATTAGAAGATTTTCTGTTTGATATTGAAAAGAATAAATTAACGATTACTGCTACGGATTTAGATACAACGATGTCAGTTGGCATGGAAGTGGAATCTAAAGAAAATTTCAAAGTAGCGATTCCTGCAAGAATCTTGTTAGACAGCTTAAAAGCATTGCCGGAACAGCCGATTACGATTGCGGTAGATGAAACCACCAACGGTATTGAAATTACTACAGACAACGGTAAATATAAATTAAGCGGCGAAAACAGCGCGGATTTCCCGAAAGAACCAACGGCTGATGGCGTAGATGAAGTAAAATTAGCTTCTTCTATCTTAAATAAAGGTGTTTCTAAAACCTTGTTTGCCGTAAGTAACGACGAATTGCGTCCTGCAATGACAGGTGTGTTTTTTCAGTTAGACGACAACGGAATTACTTTTGTGGCAACCGATGCACACAAACTGGTGAAATATAATAGAAATGATGTGAAAGGCGGAAATGCTTCTTTCATTGTTCCTAAAAAAGCGCTGAACTTATTAAAAGCAGTAGTGCCGAATAACGATACGGAAGTTTCTGTACAATTTAATAAATCAAATGCGTTTTTCAGTTTCGACAATATTCAATTAATCTGTCGTTTGATAGATGCAAAATATCCGGATTATAATGCGGTGATTCCAAAAGAAAATCCGAATTTGTTATCCGTTCAAAAAGATGATTTCTATTCATCTTTAAGAAGAACCTCTATATTTTCCAACAAAACCACGCATCAGGTAGTGTTAAAAATGGCAGGTGCTGAATTAACGGTTTCTGCTCAGGATTTAGATTTTTCTAATGAAGCATCAGAAAAATTAGCTTGTGACTATCAGGGCAATGCCATGGAAATCGGATTTAACGCGAAATTTTTGCTGGAAATGTTAGGTGCTTTAGACAGCAGCGATATCAATATCGAATTGTCAACGCCTAATCGTGCAGGTATCATTCGTCCAACAGAAAAAGACGAAGCAGAAGATTTGCTGATGCTGGTAATGCCGGTGATGTTGAATAATTAAACTTCCATATAGCTCTGCTGATAATCAGGAGAGTTTTCGTAATAAACCAACCAAATAAAAATGAAGAATCCACGATGCAAGTCGTGGATTTTTTGTGTTATTAAAGCAGTTATGATTTCTTCTTCTTTGGCATCCATCTCACTTTCTCAAAATCCTGAATCTGATCGTCAATAACCTTGACGCCCTCGTTTTCTAATAATTGCTGCATCATGGTCGGAGAGCCAAAATGATGTTTGCCTGTCAGTAATCCATTTCTGTTGACTACACGATGCGCCGGTATCGGCGGAGAAACATTATGGGCATTATTCATCGCATATCCAACCGTACGTGCAGAGCCTTTGGTGCCTAAATATTCCGCAATATCACCGTATGACATCGCTCTTCCTTTCGGAATTTTGCGCACCAGTGCATATACTTTCTCATAAAAATCACTCATGCAGGAATTTTTTTTCTACCGCTAAAGTATAGATTTTATTGATAGCTTGACGCAAAAGCTAAGTCCGGTTTATAAAAATAATTAAATTTTTTTTCAAGAAAGTGTTGACAAATCCAAAAATGCATACTACCTTTGCTTTACATAAAAACCCAGTGCCATGTTAAAACCCTTAACTCTCATGGCGCGTGTACTAGCAATTTTATCAATAACAATTGTACAAGCGCAACCGTCTTTAAATAGTAGTATGCTCTGTTATATCAGCGCAGACAATACTTCACATAAGGTAGATGCAAGTCTAACGCAAGCAGCACCCTACACTATTACCTGTAGCTACAGTGATGTTGCAGCTGCAATTCCAAAATTTATTCAGTTTAGCTGTGAAGGCGGATCTACATTAGTAACGGTAGATATTCATATCACAGATGGTGTTCATCAGCAGAAAATCACTAAAGATATTCAGGTAAATGAATCCAGAAAATTGTACGAAGTACCTGTGCTGGCTTATGTTTCCAATCAAATAATGCAAAACGGTAAAGCAAGAATCAGTTCTATAGTGTTCTCTAATAACATGAATACGGAAATATTGCTTTCAGAGCTGAAATTCTCTAATACAACGAGCAATTATGAAGTAAAAATGAATCAGATTTTTACAGTTGATTTGAACAGTTCTATCACAAAAAACTATTTTATAAAGGCAACTAATTTCAAAGATGTAAATGTAAATCTGTATAAATCAAACGGCGAGTTTTCTCAGAAAATAGCACAAAGCCTGATTAACGGAGACAACTTTATACGATTTGATGAGATGCCGTTGCTACAAGGAAAATACGTAGTCGTTATAACAGAAAATGATCCAAACTCAAAGAAATCCTCCAACGCCAAAATAACAGTCATGTATTGATAATCCAAAAATTGAAAATTTAAGTAGTCCAGTTGGGGGACAAGACCTTATTCTAAACTGTAAAAAGTGCGGGGTAAGGTCTATCTTTTTTATGCAGGTTGAACTGCTTCTTCAGTGGTTTCTTCGGTACTGATTGCTTTCGTCTCTTCCTTAAAAAACTTCTTCTGGAAAATTAAAATAATGAATACGCCAATCGTAATACAGGCATCTGCCACATTAAAGATAAACTGAAAAAACTCGAAGAATTTTCCGCCAAAAAATGGAATCCAGTTTGGTAAAATACCTCTATAGATAGGGAAGTAAAACATATCCACCACTCTGCCGTGAAACCAGCTGGCATAACCGCCGCCCAAAGGGAAAAGTTTGGCCACCTGCCCGTCGCTGTGCGAAAAAATATGTCCGTAAAAAATACTGTCTATTATGTTTCCAACGGCACCTACCAGAATCAAGGACAAAGCAAAGACAAAACCCTTTGATGATTTTTTATCTTTAATCTGTTGTGCGAGATAATAGGAAATAAAACCCACCGCAATGATTCTGAAAAAGGTTAGTAAAAATTTCCCCATACCAGCTCCAAAGCTCATTCCAAAGGCCATTCCTTCATTTTCCACGAAATGAATGCGCGCCCAGTTTCCGATGTAGGAGAATTCATCACCACTTTGCATGGTCAGCTTCACCCATATTTTTGTCACCTGATCTATCACCAGCGATAAAACGATTGTCAGAACGGCGATTACTTTCTTACTCATAGTACTTTTTAATTATTAATGACACCGTTTCGAATTAAAAATTAAAGCCAATAAAGATAAATGTCTTTACTGGCTTTCTGTTTATTTCTTATTTACAATAAGATTATTTTTTCTCCATTTTCTTGCCTTCCACGCTCAATGTAGCATGCGGCACGACCAATAATCTTTCTTTCGGAATCAGTTTGCCGGTTTCGCGGCAAATTCCGTAAGATTTATTTTCGATACGTACCAATGCACTTTCCAGGTGTGAAATCAGTTTTTGCATGCGCACTACAATCTGGTTCATGTTTTCTCTTTCAGAGGTCATGGAACCATCGTCAATACTGGCAAACTGTGTTTCAGATTCAGAAGAATTTTTAATCTGATCGGTGTAAAAATCAATTTCTTCTTTTGCTTTCGCGATTTTTTTCAGAATCACTTCTTTGAAAATTGCCAAATCTGCATCACTATATCTTGTTACAATAACATCCATGAGTGGTTTAACATCGTGTATATGTCTTTGCGTAGAGATATGATGTGCTATTTCTGTGGGTGTTTTGTGTGCCGGTTTAACAAAAGGTTTTGGTTCCGCTTTTTTTGGTTCCGGCTTAACTGCTATCTTTTTTGGTTCAATTTTAACTGCTGGTTTTGGAGCAACTTTAACGGCTACTTTCGGTGTCGGTTTTACCACTGCTTTGGGAGCAGGCTTTTTTACTGCCGGTTTCGGAGCAACCTTAACCACCGCTTTTTTTGCCGGTGCTTTAGCGGCCGGTTTTGGAGCGACTTTCACCGCTGCTTTTTTGGGAACCGGTTTTACCACAGCCTTTGGTTTAGCTTTTGCGACCACTTTTTTAGCAACTGGTTTAGCCTTAGCTGCAGGTTTTACTACCTTTTTAGCAACTGGTTTAGCTTTTACCACTGCTTTTTTAGCTACGGGCTTAGCTTTAGCTGCTGGTTTTACCACTTTTTTAGCAGGCACTGCTTTCTTTACAGGTTTGGCAGGAGCCTTAACAGGCGCTTTTTTAGCCACCGCTTTTTTAGGTGCAGGTTTAGCTGCTGCTTTTTTAGCAGGAGCTTTCTTAGGGGCGGGTTTCGTTTTCTTAATCACTTTTGCCATCTTCTACACTTTTTGAATGAATAATTTTAATAGTTCTCCGTTGATATCAAAATCTTTAGCGGTTGACAGATTATCACTAAACAAAATATCGTTTGCTAAAGTTTCGTTGCAAATATATTCTTTATAACTATTCAGAACGCCATTGAGAACCAATTGATTTTGCACATGCAAAATGATTTTGTCAGTAACTTCAAAATCAGACTCTTTACGCTCTGTCTGGATTTTATTGACAATTTCCCGGGCAAAACCTTCATTCTTCAAACCTTCTGAAATATGAATATCTAATGCAACGGTGATACCATTGTTGGTGGCCACCAGCCATCCCTGAATATCATCCGAGATAATTTCTACTTCTTCGAGTAAGATATTAAATATTTCACCATCCAGGCTAATGTCAAAACTGCCTTTTTGCTCTAATTGATTGATTTCTTCATTAGATAGATGCTGAATATGTTCTGAAGCGAGTTTCATTTTGCCGCCTAATTTTTTACCCAGCAACTTGAAATTAGGTTTTATCTTTTTAGAGATGATTCCAGAAGTATCGCTGATATATTCAATTTCTTTTACGTTTACTTCTGCCAGAATCAATGTTTTTACTTTATCTACCTGCTCAATGAAATCTTTGTCGATAGCAGGAATCAATATTTTTTGCAGCGGCTGACGAACCTTTATTTTTGTCTTTTTTCTAAGGGATAGAACCAGTGAAGAAATTTCCTGTGCCCATTCCATGCGTTGTTCTAATTTCTTGTCGATTAAATTCACCTCAGATTTTTTCAAATCGGAAATGTGAATAGAAGAATCTGTAGATAATAAACTCTGCCATAACCAGTCGCTAAAGAATGGTGCAATCGGGCTCATGAGCTGAACAACTACAGTTAAGCATTCATGCAGCGTTTCAAATGCCGCCTTCTTGTCTTGTGATAATTCGTTGCCCCAGAATCTTCTTCGGCATAAGCGTACATACCAGTTGGATAAATGTTCAATGACGAAATCTTCCACGGCACGTGCCGCTTTGGTCGGTTCGTAATCCTCATAACATTCCGTTACTTCCTTGATTAAACTGTGCAGTTTTGAAATCACCCAGCGGTCAATTTCGGCACGGTCTGCTAAAGGTGTAGTATTGTCTTTGTCGATTACAAAACCATCTATATTGGCATAAATTGCAAAGAAATTATACGTATTGTAAAGAGTGCCGAATAATTTTCTGGACGTTTCAGCCAGTCCCTCTTCATCAAATTTTAAGTTATCCCAAGGCTGAGAATTGGAAACCATGTACCAGCGGGTAACATCGGCACCATATTTATCTAAAGTGATGAACGGATCCACGGCATTGCCTTTGGATTTCGACATCTTGTTGCCGTTTTTGTCCAGCACCAATCCGTTCGACATTACATTCTTGTACGCAACGGAGTCAAATAGCATTGTAGCAATTGCATGTAAAGTATAAAACCAGCCACGTGTCTGGTCAACGCCTTCCGCAATAAAATCAGCCGGGAAGGATTTTTCGAACGTTTCTTTATTTTCAAAAGGGAAATGCCATTGCGCATACGGCATGGCACCTGAGTCAAACCAAACGTCAATTAAATCGCTTTCGCGTTTCATGGGTTTTCCGGATGCGGAAACCAAAATAATATCATCTACAAACGGTTTGTGTAAATCAAAGGATTGATCCAGAATATCTTTGGATAAAAAACCAGCCGCGATGGATTTTTGCATTTCCGCTTTCAGTTCTTCTACAGAACCGATACACATTTCCTCTTCTTTGTCTTCCGTTCTCCAGATATTTAAAGGCGTTCCCCAGTATCTGGTGCGCGATAAATTCCAGTCGATTAAGTTTTCCAGCCACTGTCCGAAACGACCGGTTCCTGTGCTTTCCGGTTTCCAGTTGATGGTTTTATTTAATTCCACCATGCGTTCTTTCACGGCCGTTACCCGGATAAACCAGGAGTCTAAAGGGTAGTAAATAACCGGCTTGTCGGTGCGCCAGCAGTGCGGATAGGAGTGTTCGTATTTTTCTATTTTAAATGCTCTGTTTTCCTGTTTCAGTTTTACGGAAATGTCGATATCAACGGAAACATAGTTGGGTTCGTCTTTGTAATCTTTCACATATCTGCCGGAAAACTCACCTACGCCCTCAATAAATTTACCTTCTGTATCTACCAGCGTTAATGAGCCGATGCCATTTTCTCCTGCCACTTTCATGTCATCGGCACCAAAGCTCGGTGCGATGTGCACGATACCGGTACCGTCAGAGGTGGTTACAAAATCACCGAGGATGACTTTGAAGGCATCACCTTCAATTTTATCTCTTGAGTTAGCTTCAAACGGTAATAATTGTTCGTAACGGATGCCGGCCAAATCTTTTCCTTTGAAAGCAGCTAAAATTTGATATGGTAAATTCTTTCCATCATTTTGATAAGATGAGAACTCTTTATTTTCGTTTTCCGGCTGAAAATATTTATGAATAATTCTTTAGCCATAAAATAAGATTGACCTTTACCAGGTGATGGATTAAATGTTTTTACTAAAACATATTCAATTTTTTTCCAACAGCCAAGGGCTGTATTGGATGGTAAGGTCCAGGTGTTGTTGTCCAAGCTAAAAATAATATTTCCATTTTTATATCGAAAAGATGAATTATTGACTATGTGGACTAATCTTAAACTGCGCCACCGCACTCGTATCCTTAACGTCTTTGTAGCAACCCGGCAAGTTTAACTCTGCGGAACTTAAACCAGTACCGGCAGCAGGAGAGTAGGGCTGTATTTTATAGCCTTTGTACAATAAATCTTTTTTGTACAGTTCCTTTAAAATCCACCACACGCTTTCGATGTAATTATTGTCGAAAGTGATATAAGGATTGTCTAAGTCTACCCAGTACCCCATTTTTACGGTAAGGTTGTCCCAGATATCTTTAAACTTCATTACTTCCTCGCGGCATTTCTGATTGTATTCTGCCACGGAAATTTTGGTGCCGATGTCTTTTTTGGTAATGCCCAGCAATTTTTCTACCTGCAACTCAACCGGCAGGCCATGTGTATCCCAGCCGCCTTTTCGTTTTACCTGAAAACCCTGTAAGGTCTTAAAACGGCAGAAAATGTCTTTTAGGGAACGTGCTAAAACATGGTGAATACCCGGCAATCCGTTGGCACTTGGCGGTCCTTCGTAAAAAACATAGGGCGGTTTTCCTTCACGGGCAGAAACACTCTGCTCGAAAATATGCTGAGATTGCCAAAAAGCGGCAATTTCCTGCTCAATTTGCGTTTGGGTAATATTTTTTATTTCTCTGTATTGCTTTGCGTTCGACATATCGTTCTCCTTCAAAAAAATTTGCGCAAAGATACGAAAAAGCACACTAAATAGTAGATTTTGGCCGTTAATATATTCCCGCTTTCTCGTTTAAAATTCATAGATTTGGAAACAATTTAAGCTGAAAATGAAGTTTTATTCCGTGCATACTGTTTTTTATAAAATAACGCTCGTTTTGTGTTGCTGTTTGTGGCATTTGTCGGGTGCACAAAACCTGCCTTTGGGAACCTGGACAGCGCATCTGCCGCTGCAAAATGCTACTTCCGTTTGTCAGAGTAAAGATTACATATATGCAGGATGTGGAAACGGAGTCATTGGGGTAAACAGCGAGAATTTTTTTCTGGAAAAATATACTAAAGTTAGTGGCCTGGCAGAGGTTTTTGTCGCTCAGGTAGGTTATGATACGGCAACTTCGACGTTGGTGATTGCTTATACCAATTCAAATATAGATTTAATACACAATGGCAAAATCACCAACCTACCCTACCTGAAAAATGCAATGATTGCCGGTGATAAAAATGTCTACCATATATATTGTATAAACGGGAAGGCATATGTTGCTACTGGATTCGGGTTACTGAAGATTGATCTGGTAAAACAGGAAATTGCAGAAACAGATATTTTTAACGACGGTTTATCCACTTACAAAGTAAATGCCGTTTGGGCAGATGACAATTTTATTTATTGTGCTACGACAAAAGGCGTAGTAAGTGGAAAAATAACATCAACTTTGAATTTGTTAAACTTTAATAACTGGACGCAATATTCAGTTGGAATACCGCAAACGGAAGCAACAGCCATTACTCAATTTCAAAATAAAATAATTGCCGCAGTAGGAAATACGTTGTATCAGTTTGATGGTACAAATTGGTCTACGCTCTTTTCTGAGGCAAACTGGGTAACCCGTCATTTAAATAATTCAAACGGTCAATTGCTTATTGCACAACAGAAAGAGGTGGGTGGAAATATTACGAACAACCGAGTAGGTAAATGGAATGGTTCGTCGTTTACTTTTTTTACAGATGGAGACATTGGTTATCCTTTGCAGGTAGTAAATGATAAAAACGGCAATATCTGGTGTGCTGATTTATACAGAGGTTTAACCCATCAGAGTGGCAGTAATTTTTATCAAAGTTATCCTAATGCGCCGCCTCAGATTACCTCTAAGGAAATGGAATTCTCAAACGGAACTTTGTGGGTAGCTTCTTCCGGTATCAGAGACAACTGGAATTATACGTTTAATAAGAATGGAGTTTATTACTGCAATGACTATAGCTGGGATAATTTGAATATTTACAATACCCCGGCATTGGATTCCTTTATTGATATTGCTGTTGTAAAAGCTATACCGGCAGAAAACAAAGTTATTTTTGGTGCTGCAGACGGGATTTTGGAGTATAATATTTCAGATAAAACATTTACGGTAAATCGATTGAAATCTACTTTTACACCTCCTGAGTCTAAGTATTTCAGAGTTACCGGGGCGGATATGGATGCTCAGGGAAATGTATGGTTGTCTAACGCTTACTCCACTTTGCCTGTTGTTTGCAGAAAAACGGATGGTTCTTATCAGTATTTTAGGTCACCGTTTATTAATAATGAAACACAGGTGAAAGATATTTTAGCGGATGATTACAACCAGATATGGATAGCGAAGAATTCTTCTTCGGGAGGTTTGGAGGTTTTAAATTATGGCCCAGATATTGATGACAAATCTGACGATCAATACTTTAATTTTTCGACAGGAAGTGGCTTTGGTAATCTACCGGCCAATAATGTAATCTGTATGGCAAAAGACAATGATGGTGTTATCTGGTTAGGTACCGAACAGGGCATTGGAATCATTTCCTGTGCAGGATATGTGACTGAAAATGCCTGCGAAGCCGAACAGATTTGTATAGACAGAAAAGATGGCAGCGGGTTTTGCGATAATTTGCTGGAAGATGAAATTATCAATTGCATCACTGTAGACGCCGCTAACAGAAAGTGGATTGGTACTAACAACGGCTTGTTTCTGGTAAGTGCCGACGGACAAAAAACAATCCGTTATTTCAGTGAAACAAATTCTCCCTTGTTGTCCAATTATATCCGGGCATTGGCCATTAATCCGGAAAACGGAGATTTATTTATCGGTACAGGAAAAGGTATTTGCAGTTACAGAGCGGATGCAACAACAACTTCCGATAATACAGAAGAACCTTATGTGTATCCTAATCCGGTAAGGGAAGATTATGAGGGACCCATAGCCGTGAAAGGCATTCCCAATAATTGTAACGTAAAATTCGTTGACTTTAGTGGCAATTTAGTATACGAGACTACTGCTTTAGGCGGACAAGCTGTCTGGGATGGAAAACTAATTAACGGTGAGCGTGCAGCTACCGGTGTGTATTTTGCCTTATGCAAAGGCAGCGGAAAAAAAGAAACAGCGAAACTAAAGTTTGTGCTGATACACTGATCAAACCAATATTTTTAATCGCTCAAAAATTTCATACAACACAAATGTATCGGTTTGACAGTAAGTTTTTAAATGCTGTAGTTTGGCATTCACTTCTTCTTTGTTTTCCCAGTAAAATAATTCATTATACACAGCCATTGCTTCTTCTCCATCTTTTACAGCACTTTTAGAAAATTCATCAAATCCCAATAAGGCATTGCCGATAGCTTTTAAGGAAAAACTGCCTTGCTGCGCCGGATGGTAATAGTACAGTTCTTTGAATGGAATTTCCACATCAATAATGCGGTTGATGCGCTCTATTATTTGTTTTTTGTACTGCGGAAAATCATTCATCATTTTAAATAAAATGCCTTTTTCCATCAAAGTATTAAATACTAAAATCTTTCCTTCTTTTTGCGTGGCGTTTAAAAAATGTTCTATAAAGTTAATCCGGTCATCGTTGCCCACCGGCGAAATATAACTGATATGCTGCAATTCACTGTTTTCGCTTTCTTTGTAATGCAGCGAGTACAAAAACGGAATACGGTCGTATGGTTTCGTGTTTAAAAATATAGGAACAGCCGGTTGAAATGCTTCGATATCAAAATAATATAAGGGATAATGAATGTGCTCTGTAAAAGCATTTAGTTTTTCCTGCACAATATGTGCCTGCTTTGTCTGAAAGCTCTTTATGATTACTTTCTGGCGCGCATTCAATTCATCCATATTGTCAATCTGATGAATGGTGCTAATGCCTTTCTCCACAAAATTACTTTTCTCCTGCATGGAAATTCCGGGCAGATACCAGATTGCATCTTTGGGTATATTCGCCCAGCAATAACCCTGGAAATCGCAGGGATAAGGTTTTGTGCAATGAGCGCCTATGGCAATTTCCGGCATTTGTTTTGCGCTTAAGGTGGCAATAGCTTCTTCAATGGTTTTTTCTACAAAGGGAATGCGTTCTTGAATTTCGGTCAGTACCGATGTGATTTTGAAATAAGACGAAATTTCGAGTGTTCCATTAAACACGTATTCATTATCAATAGTTACAATGGAAAAGTCTTCCAATTGCACGCCGCTTTTGGTGATGATATAATATTGAATGGCGGCATCCAATAAATAGGTATTAGAAATGCGAAACGAACTTTTTACTTCATGCGCGTACCATTTGCCGTTTTTATTTTCCAGAATATCAAGCGCTACCATGATGCCGTTGTATTTGAATGCGGCTTCATAAATCACCGGAAATTGCTGCTGCACCAGCAGTTTGGTGGCGGCAATGGATTCATCGTAGCTGAAAGGATTGGGCGGAGAGCAATCTTTTCCGTTTGGGAATAACTGATGTGCGAGTTTCCCGACACGGTGCCCGCGGTCAAATTTTTGTTGCTGTGTCGTGGAGGGTTTATCGCGTAAACTATAGTTGTTCTTATATAGGTACAAAGATTTGGAGCATTGTATACTTCTAATCAGAGTGGATTTGCTAAGGCTGCTTTTTTTAGAACTCATCCGTGTATTAACTAAATATTTTAATGCATTTTCCTATATTTGAGGAAAGTATGCAGCTGTGAAATCAATTTTTACCGGATTTTTATATGCTGATAAACCAATTAAAATTATCGCATGAAATATCCTAGCATAAATTGCTACCAAAAGTAATGAATAACAAGGATATTCCATCTGCTCAAAAATCAATAAAATTATTCAGATGAAACTAACAAAATTTACATTTATTTTTCTTTCTATTTTTACAGTAACGGCTGTTTATGCACAAAAAGGAGGTAGTATCAGTGTTGGTGCTACGCCAGGTTTGTCGTATATGCTGGCACAAAACACCTACTTTTTAGCAGGAAATAGTAAAGAGTTGGATTATAAGCCTAAATTTAGTTACCACGTATTCATTCAGGGAGCGTATAATTTTAAGGAACAACATGGTCTGGTCGCATTTGCCAATTTTTGCGAGGAAGGACAAAAGTATAAAGATGATTTTAAATACAGAATATATCCAGCATTGATTGGTACTCATAGTAAAACTGTTGATTTTAAATATATGGGTTTTGGTGTATTGTATCGATTTGCCCCCTTATTGCGTGGACAAAAAGACCATGTTTTAGTTAAGGATGAAAACTTTCACTGGCGTATGAAATTGCTCGTGGGATTTGAAACAGATTTTTTATTAGCTGCTAAAATTAACTATACAGTAGATTTAAATAACACAGGTAATATTCAAAATTATGGATATCCTATCGGTGCTAGTATTCCTAATGCACCTGGTCCAATATCACCAGCCACTTCATATGGTTATCCTGCATATTCCCCCAACCAAAGTGATAACTACAAATCTTTTTTTAAAACTGTTCAGGGCGTTGGTGTAATCAGATATGGTTTTGATTACATTTTCAATAACAATATGTTTTTAGGTATTGCTATTGAAACTAAATTTGGCTTGAATGATATCAATGCAAATACCTATAAAGCACATCCTGATTATAAGAAATCTAAAAACTATTTCTTCGGGTTAAATGTAGAGTTAGGGTATGTTTTCAAAAAAGATGCAGCAAAGAAGAAGGAATCCAAAAAAGCAGATAAAGTAGAAGCGCCTAAGCCGCCAAAAGTAAAAACACCGGGAATTGATATGAATAAAAGAGTGGATGAAGTAGATAAAGCTACCAAGAAAAGATATAAAAAATAAGATAAAAGGTCATTGTTTTAGCAATGACCTTTTTTTTATTTTAGAATTACTTTATCACATTTACTTCGGGTTCTAACAAAACTCCAAATTTATCCTGCACTGATTTTTGTACATTCAATGCATGTTGCCAGATTTCATCGCCAGTTGAGTTTCCATAATTTACAATTACTAAAGCCTGTTTGGCATGATTGCCGGTATGCCCGACTTGTTTGCCTTTCCAGCCTGCCTGTTCAATCAACCAGGCAGCAGGAATTTTTACCTTTCCATTTGGAAGTTCATATTTCGGCATTGCCGGAAATTCAAGTTGGATGTTTTCTGCGACTGATTTTTCCACTTCCGGATTTTTGAAAAAACTTCCTGCATTGCCTAATTCTTTCGGATCGGGTAATTTGCTTTGTCGGATTTCAATCACAGCATCAGAAACATTCTTTATCGTTGGATGAGAGATTGCTTTTTCCTGTAGGATTCTCTGAATGTCACCATATTGTATATTGATAACAGGGTTTTTTGATAGTTTGAACGTCACGGAATAAATGAAGAATTTTCCTTTTGCCTCTCTTTTGAAAATACTTTCCCGATATCCAAACCTGCATTCTTCTTTTCTGAAAATTCTGCTTGTTCCGGTTTGTAAATCTATAGCTTCCAGTTCTTCAAAGGTGTCTTTTATCTCTGCACCATAGGCGCCTATGTTTTGCATAGGAGCGGCACCCACCGTTCCGGGAATGAGCGACAGATTTTCAATGCCGCCATAGTTATGCTGAACGCAATACTGAACGAGTTCATGCCATACTGTTCCGGAGTAACTTTTTATCCAGACGAATTCTTCATCTTCCCTAATGACTTCGATTCCTGTAATTTTATTTTTTATTACCAGTCCATCATAATCATCACACAATAAAATATTGCTACCACCGCCAATAATCAGAAATTTTGAATAGAAATGTAGTTCTTCCTGTATAATGTGGAGGATTTCTTCTTTTGATTGTACTTTGCAGAAATAATGCGCACAGGCATTAATGCCAAAGGTGTTGAAAGGTTGTAAAGAAAGATATTCCAGAATGGTCATTGTGCAATACTGCTGTTTGATGTGCAAGTTACAATTTTTACCTTCAATCCAAAAACAGCAAAAAACACTTTTACCATTTCGGGCTGCCCGACGCAACCTGTTGAAATGGTAAAAGTGAGAAACAAAAAACCCCTTTAAATGGGAATGAGAGAATAGTGTTTTATGGTTTTTATAAAAGAATTACAGAGTGCAAATTATGTATTGTACAGACACTTTAATGCAGAGATTAATAAGTGATGAACATTGATTAATAAGTGATGGTGCAGATTACAATCCTGCTATCATTTCGAGCAGGTGCTCTTTCTTCCGTTGTGATACCGGAACTTCATCATTATTTTCCATAATGAGATTACAGCCATCGGTTTTATCAAAACGAATAATCTTTCGGATATTAATCAAATGGGAATGATGTGCACGAATAAAACCGAATGGTTCCAGCATTTCCTCGTATTCTTTCAAGGTTTTAGAAATAGTAATTTTTTGTCCGTTGGAAGTAAAAAACTCGGTGTATGGTCCTTCTGCATGACAACGGATAATATCATTTACTTTAATAAAGTAAATGGAGTCCTTGTCTTTTAAAACAATTTTTTTATGCTCCATTGAAATAGCATTCATGCTTTCATTCAGCACCTGGATCTGTTCTTTTAGATTTTTGTTTTTCAGATTAGAAATAGCTTTTTCCAGACTGATAAGTAAGTCATCTGTGTCAATTGGTTTTAATAAAAAATCAATGGCACTGAACCGGAAAGCATCTACGGCATATTTATTATGAGCAGTAATAAAAATAAGTTGAAAATTATAGCTGCCGGATTTTTTCAGCAAATCAAAGCCAGTGCCATCATCCATTTCCACATCTAAAAAAACAATATCCGGCTGAAAATTATCGATAGCCAGCAATCCGGATGCAATACCGGTAGCTTCCTGCAAAGCATCCATCTCCGGACAATACGTTTCCAATTGCAACCGCAAGCCTGCACGTATCGGAGCTTCATTGTCAATTATTAAAACCTTCATGGGTATGGATTAAAGGTAAAATAATTTTTACAGAAGTACCAATATCTTTGTCGCCTTTTCCTATTTCATAGGAGGCATCTGTTTTATGTTTTTTGTTCAGCAGTAAGAGCCTGTCTTTAATGATTTGCGTCGCTCTCGACGGATATTCCCTTGCTTTTTTGTCGGTCGTAAATCCTGAACCATTGTCTGTAATATTAATCAATAGCCGATTGTTGTTTGTTGTGATGCTGATATTTATAATGCCGGTTTCCTGGCTGGTGTTTAAGCCATGTTCGATGGAGTTTTCAATAAACGGCTGAATAATCATGGATGGCACATATGTCTCATCCGGTTCAACCGTTTCATCTACATCTATATGATATTCAAATTTATCGGGGTATCGCAGTTTCTGTATGTCGAGATAATTTGTGAGGTAATCTACTTCCTGCTCCACACTGTTCATTTCCTTGTAGGTACTCTCCAGCGTTTCGCGCATTATCTTGGCATACTTGGAAAGGTAGCGCGCTACTTTAGAGTCTTTGTTTTCCTGCATGGAATAGGTTTGCAGAGAATTGAGCGTATTAAAGAAGAAATGCGGATTCATACGGGCACGGTTTAAACGCTGTTCTACCTCCATATTTTCCTGTTTACTTTTTAGTGTTTGCTGACGGTTGAATATAATGATGAGAAAAATAATTAAGAGTGCCAGTATGATGCCTGCGATGTATATCTTATTTCTTAAGGATGCAATTTGTTTTGCCTGACTTAATTCTTTGATGGTTTTCTCATTTTGTGCTTTGTTGTATTTCTGTTCCAGTTCGTTTATTTTTTCTGTCTTTTCTATTGTACGAACACTATCCCGTATTTTAATGAACTTTTCGTGATACGACAATGCACTAGAAAAATCTCCTTGTAGTTTAGCAATTTCGTACATGCGCTCATAGATATAAGCAAGGCTCAAAACGCTGTTTTCTAGTGTTGCATATCTTAAAGAAGAATCTGCATATTGATTTGCTTTCTTGTAATCTTTAAGTGCGATATATAAATCACATTTTTTTGTAAACAAAGAATGAGTCAGCCTGAATTCTTTATTTCTATCCAGAAACATTAATCCGCTATCACAAAGTATTAAGCCTTTTTCATATTTTCCTTCTAAAAAAGCAACGCCTGAAAGCACACTGTAGGTTTGACTTATTTCAAACTTTCGATTTAATTTTTTTGCAAGTTGTAAGGTTGGAATGGCGATTTTTCTGACACTGTCCAGATATTTCGGGTCTTGTGTTATGTCAAACCAGACACCGAAACGAGCTTGTATGTTTGTGTAAATACTCAGCGCTATTTTTTGATTGTTGATTTTTTCAGCCAAATGCAGCGACATGTAATCATATTCTATTGCCTTTTCGGGTTGCTGCATTTTGTTAAATACATATGCTATTCTGGAAATCCCTTTTATTTGAAAAAGCGTATCTTTTATTTGTTCAGCTAATTCTTTTACTAAGATAAATTGCTGCATCGCTTCGTCATTTTTTTCTTTCTTTATAAAATAATTGCCGAGCTGAAAGTGATAATGCATCGTAATTTCAATGCAGTTTTTGGGGATTTCGGAGTGTTGAAGTATTTCAACAAGACTGTCTGCTTTCTCCATTTTGTTTTTAGCCAGAGAAAATTGCAATTGATAACAAAGTCCCTCCAGTTTACAGGAGCTGGTGTTTGTTGGAATTTTTGCCAGTACGTCAGCTGCCTTATTATATTCCTTTTGTTCAAATAGTGTATCAGCCTGTCTAAGTTGCTGTTCGCCGGATACGCATTTACACGTTATATCCTGGGCAATTATTTCTTGCTGCTGGAATAGCAAAAATGAATAAACGAATAGTAATAACCTTCTCATGGCGTTTGTTGTGTAACTAAATCCTAAGATACGCCACAATCAGCTACCCCGCTTCATCACTTATTAAAAAAATGACATCACTTATTAATCTTGAACATAATTTCTATAATCCCGGACTAATTTTAATCGACATAAGAACTAATTACATGGACAATTGCCCCAACATTGTTCATCAAGTTAAAAAAAACAGTTATGGAAAGACGATTACCAATTATGAAGTATTTTATTCTGTTCAGTATAATGTTGCTGTCTTCTCTGCGTTTATTTTCCCAAGACATTCCATGTGCAACGGAGGTAAGCAAAGAATATGCAGAAAAAGTAAAAAATGCTATGCCCGAATTTGAGGAATTCAAAGCATCTTTTAAAAAGAATATGTCGGCAAGCAGCCGGATTACTGCCGGATTAAAGAAAAACAGTATTCCAGTCAGAATTTGCATAGTGAGAGACAATGCTGGCGTAACCACGCTGGATACATCACTTTTGCGAAAAGGATTGGTGTATATGAACAAATTGTTTGCCGGTTCAGGGCTGGAGTTTTATGTGTGTGGAACGTATAACTACATAAATAACACAACTTATTATAACGTAGATAATACGGAATATGAGGCGCTTAATAACACATACGGCACCGCAAATGTTATTAATATGTATTTGGTGAATTCAATAAACCACCTTGGGTCTTCCGCTCAGGGGGTTGCACCTACTCCCGGAGGTTCGTCTTGGGTGATGATGCGCAATAATGCGGATACTACGGTGTACGCACATGAAATGGGGCATTTTTTCGGATTACTGCATACACACGGATATTCGAATACGGTAAGAAGCGGTGAATTTGTGGACGGCTCCAACTGCCGTGAATCGGGGGATTATATGTGTGATACGCCAGCCGACCCGATGCTGAGCATTGCCATTGTAAATGGTGCAAACGTAAATGCACAATGTCTGTATTTCGGGAATTTAAAAGACGGCCATAATCAGGTGTATGTGCCGGATGCAACTAATATTATGAGTTATGCACCGCATAAATGTGTTTCGCATTTTTCCGCAGAGCAACTGGCATTTATGAACTGGGTATATATTACGGAGCGATCTAATCTTACATGTAGTTCTATAAACGTGAATTTCAATACTTCAAATTCTATAAAGTGTGACAGCCCTTACGTATTTCAATTCCAAAAACAGACGACCGGTGTAGTTGGCTTGCAGTGGGATGTGAATGATGACGGTGTAACTGATTATACTACGAATAACCCATCTCACGCTTACGGTTCGCCCGGCGTAAAGTGGGTGTCACTTTCGGGTACGGCAAATGGTGCAACTTATATGCGTTATAAGCCTGTTGAAATCTCTGTGTCTGATAAATTACCCAAATTAAATGATTTCAATAACAGTATTTCTTTACCAGGAGGGTGGAAATTTTTTAATCCCGATAATGGCAGGAACTGGGAATTTGCAAATATTATTGGAGCAGACGGTCAGTCATCTAATGTATTACGATTCAGGAATTATGCCTATCAGGGATATGAGCAGATAGATGCCGTGATAACCAATGCTTATGATTTACGAACCTATAAAAATGCAAGACTTTCATTTGATATTGCCTATGCGCCTCAAAATGTGACGGATTCCTTTATGGTCTATCTTTCCACCGATTGTGGTAACTCATATCCGTATCAGATTCTAAAGCTATCAGGTTCCTCCTTGCAAACACACCCCAAACAATTCAATGAATTTATACCAACAGAAAACGACTGGAAGAATATCATGATTCCGTTGAATGCTTATATTGGAAATTATGTGAGTTTTAAAATTGTAAACTGGAATATGTCAGGTAATGACCTGTATATAGATAATGTTTTAGTGGAAGGAGGTGACAGTACACTCACTGAGATTGGTTTTGGTAAAACACAGGTAAATACTTCAGAGAACAGTAATGACGGACAAATGGACTGTCGTGGCTACCGTAATATTTCCGTACCAGTTTTTATTTCCACAGCACCAACAGCACCTATAACGGTTTCAGTCACGGCATCCGGAACAGCTGCAAATTTGTTTGATTATGAGTTGCTGAACAATCAGGTTGTTTTTCCGGCAGGACAAACAGCTAATCAATATGTAAATATAAAAATAATGGATGATGCCGCTGCTGAGGCTTTAGAAACGATAGTGCTAAGTTTAACCATACAGGGAGTAAATACATACCGAACAACCAATAAAAACAGAAAGACCACCATTAATCTGAGAGATAATGATCCGATAAATCCGGAACAGAGGATATTTTCTAAAGTATTAATGGATGAAAAATTTGAAAATGTATCACCCATAACCAATTTACCAGTTGGCTGGCCGGAGACTACTAATTTCTTTGGCACTTCCGCTATGTTTTCAGTAGGTGTCTGGTTCTATGATCCTATTTTATTTACCCGTGATAATTCGCTGGACAGTACACACTATATCCTTTTTTGGGGAAATGTTGGCAGCATCCATGCTCCTGTAAATGAGTATTTGGAAACCTCTACTGTTGATGTAAGCGGCTATGATTCCATTACAATTGAAATGGATCATTGGTTAAAAGCATATCTCCCGTACACAGGAGACGCAGTAATAGAAGCCTGGAATGGTACGGCCTGGATAACAGTATATTTACATCCCGGCTTACAGGGAAATATCGGCGGAAATTATAAGCCGGAACACGTAAACGTTTCTTTGTCCGGATATACAAATCCTGATTTTAAAATCCGCTTCGGATTGGTTAATGACAGAGATAACTGGTGGTACGTAATAGATAACGTGAAAATTACCGGATTTAAAACAAAGGCCGGGATTGCAACAAGCATAAATTCTACCGCAACTGCCTATTTAGGGCCTAATGAACTGGTGCATTTTTACGATACTAATACAGGAGATATTATTGCGTCCGTTCAAAATCAGTCGGCATGGAATTATGGCTGCACTACGGTGAGTATTGACAGGGTTGGTAATGGTGCCGTTCCGTATATGGACGTAAATCCTACTTATCATGCTACTCAAAAAACAATATTAATAACTCCTGAGTTTAATAATCCAAATGGTGTGTATGATATTTCTTTATACTACAAAAATGCTGAGATAAACGGATGGGTGAACACCACTTTAAATCCGTTAATAAATTTAGGTATCATAAAGTCAGGTGCAGCAATATCCAATATAACACCATCTAATCCACTCGCAAACGGCACCACGAATTATGCTGCAACGAATGTTCTAAATCAGAACTATCTTGCCGGTGACTATAAACTTTCCGGAAGATTTACAAAAGGATTTTCCGGTTTCGCAGGCGCAAATACTTCTTCGAATAGTTCACTGCCAATAGAATTGCTGATTCCCTTGCAGGCCGTTTATAAAAAAGATATTGGCAATGCAATTAGCTGGACAACTGCTCAGGAATTTAACTGTGATTATTTTGAACTTCAACGTTCGGTAGATGGAGCCGATTTTGCAATAATAGCAACCTTAAGGGGACAGGGGAATTCTGCCTTACGGCATGATTATCTGTATAATGATAAAGCATTTAATAATGGAAAAAATTACTACCGCTTTAAACAAGTTGATTTTAACGGAAGATTTACCTATTCCAATATGGTGATGGTGGATAATACGGAATATGTAAAACACAGTTTTGAATTATTTCCCAATCCGGTGAAAAATATATTAAATATAAAATTACAGGATAGTAATAAAATAGGATCTATTCAAATTCATAATGCTTATGGGCAGCTTGTTGCATCTCTTACATTACAGCTGGAGATATCGAATACTTTGGACGTGAGTGGATACAGCAACGGAGTATATTTTGTAACGATTATTTCAGGAGATAACACAGAAACAAAGAGTTTTGTGAAATACTAAATTCGTATTATTTGTTATCAAGAATGATAAGCTGGTCTTTACTGTAAATAGTAATGCTTGGTTTGTATTTATACGGTTTTGCTTCGTCTTTGTATTGTTTTACAACGCCCTTCACTAGTACCGTTTTGTCTCTAAAATCTTTTGCATTAATATTGAGCAACATCAGCTGTTCCTCAAAAATGATAATCGCCATCGGGTTATTCGGAAATGGTTTTTCAAGATTCAGAAAGGTAGGCTTTCCTTTACTGAATTCGGCATAAAAGGTAGTTACTACTTTGCCTTTTACTATAACTTCCTCGCCAACTTTTTCTGCAGCAATTTCAGCCGAAATATTATCAAGTTTAGGAATAGGTTGTGCGTGTTAATATATTGAAAAAAATAAAAGTGAAAATAGCAATAAAATATGTTTAGTTCTTATTGCAGTCTTTAAAGCGATGTTCATAAATCTAAATCTATTCAAAAATAGTAATTCTATCTGGTAATAATAAATTTAGAAGTCTGAACCTGATGGTCATTCTCAAAAATTAAAAAATACGTTCCGGATGCTAATGAATGAACATCTAAAGAGATATTGTGCTCTGTTGTTTTTTGAGATAAAATAATATTTCCTGATACGTCAGTAAGTTTTATACTTGCGTTATTCAGCAGTATATTTTTAAGTTGAATAGTTATCTGCTCTTTAGCAGGATTTGGATAAATAAGAATCTTATCCTGAAGAGATTTGTTTATGATGGATGATACTAATTGAATTTGTGTCGTTGTGGTATTTGTAGTGATTGGCAAGTTATAATCAAACAGAATATGAGCAGTATTTTTTATATTATCATTTATGACAAGATTTTTATCTGGTTTTATTTCATAGCTTATAAAGCCATGCGCGGTGCTTGCATTGACAGACTTGGGCGGCAGCAGAATATTTTTAAAATAGAAGGTAAGTATGTTGTTATCCTTTATACTTAGCTGATAAGGATGGCTGGATGCAATGGATTTAAAACTATTGAGATTAATTTTATCCGACAAGGTATCTAATATTGTAATGCTGAAGGCCGTATCCGTACCTTCATTTTCAAACCGTATGGTGTAGTGTAAGCTTTTATTATTGGAAACGTCAATATTTGTGAGTTCGTTTTCTGATACGGTCTTTTCATTCGGGTCGTAAGAGCCGCGCACCTGTTCGGAAAATATAAATTGGTTGTTGGATGGATTTGTATCATTTTGCGCAATACTTATAATAGCTGTACTTGTCAGCAAATCATTATTGTTTAGTGAGGGCGGAGTTGCAGCGCTAAAATTAATAAAAATGGTTTTTCTTTCACCGGGTTGTAATGCAGATAAATTATTCCAGACTAATGTATCTCCGATCAAGAGATAAGTATTGCTGGCTGAAGTAATATTAAGACGGTTATCAGGCAAGGCTTTTACCGTAAAATTGGTTAGTGGGTAATTCCCGTTGTTGGAATATGTAAGTGCGTAGGTGCCATTGAATCCCGGCCGTGTTACAAAAGTGTTGTTAAAAATCACTTCAGCATCATATACTTTACCAATAGGCTTTAAAATGAAATTAATGAAATCGGTATTGTTGTAATTGGTATGTGTAATTGTCCTGCTTGCAGGAGTTAGCGTAAATAAACTGTCTGATAGCCTGCAGGATATTTCATATTTACCTGTATCAATTATAAATGTGTAAATGCCAGTGTCAATTAAATAATTGCTGTATACTATATCATTTTTTGCATAGCTTAATCTTGCATTCTCATAAAGAGGTTCACCTGTATCTTGTGTGTTATTGTTGTTGTAATCAATATAGATTTTTCCTTTTATCGTATTAATACCGTTTGCCAGTCGGTATAATACAACATCTGCATTTCTTACGCATTCGTTGTTTACATTCGCAAATGCATTGACTTCGTTCTTAGTATCACTAAAAACATCCTTAAATTCTGTTTGATTACAGATGTTGCAGGCAGTATTTAAAACGGACTGCAGTATTACCGTATTGCTTAATGGACTATATTCAAAAAGTGTGGAATACATGCCACCTCCTATATTCGTGTATTGTAGTGTAATAAAATACCTTCCGTCTTTTGTTTTAATAAAGTCTTTAAACTGATTATAGGATAAGATGGTGTTTTGGGCAAATATGGTTTGACTGATTTGAGTCGAGCTTACAGGTACTCCATTTTTGTTTATTTTTTGGACAAACATACCAGCACTCATTTGTTTTATAATTATTCTAAGAGAATTCGTGTAATCTTCAGCAGCAAATACATAACAATATTTCTCGACATATCTATTTATAACATTTCCTGTATGATCAAACTTAATAAAGTAAGTGCTGTCATTACTCGTGCTGTTAAGAGACACAACCAAATTACTGTCAGTCATGCCTTCTAATGTGTAGAAATACTGCATGCCCGGAAATGAGGCATGAATATTAAAATCCAAGCCATTATGTTTATTAATTTTTATCAAATTTAAACCTCCGGAATCGGTATAAACTTTTATTAAAACAGCACTGTCTTCCAAGTCTGTTATAATTGCTTGCCCTCTTTGCACAGTTTCATTATTATTTAATATTTGGTAAGACCCTAATTGCTCTGCTTCTGCATTATATATTTTTAATACACTATCCGAACATTCAAATATCTTGTTGTTTTTGATTAATAAATTGTAAGAGTTGGAATAATTGTAAAAATTGCCATTTAAATATCTTAAAGAATTTAAATGCATAGAGCTTACAATCCCTGTGTTATTAATCTTATAACGGTGTATCTGGTCATGAGGAGTATTTCTAAATTGATAAACATATAAATTAGCCACAGAGTCACCCATTGTGAAGAACGTACTGTACACGCCATTATCAGATCCGGTAAAAGAGTCAATTAGAATTTTAGGGCTGGTGAAATTTAAATCTCTGTCCATTGTAAATGCGTATAAGGAACGAACGAGAGGCGAGTTAGTTGTTTCAACATATTTTACAAATAGAATTTGATTCCCAATTGCTTGAGGTGTGCCATAATAATATCCAATATATTTTCTGGTTGTTTGTTTGGTGTTCTCATTCAATGCTACAATCCATGCACCTTGGCTATATCTGCTGCTAAAAGGGACAATATTCTCATTTGGAAAAAAACTATTACTAATAGAATCGAAGAAATTGTTTTCCGAAGACGATTCTAAAATCACGTAACGGATACTGTCATTGTCGTTAAACTTAAATGAACTATAGAAACTTTCATCTTTTGTTCCGGAATAGCAATTGTCAACTGATAATAACTGAGCAGTTGAAGTTAAACTGCAAAGCATAAAACAGCAAAAAATAAATCTATATAAAGATTTCATACATTTATTTTCAATCATCTAACTAAGCTAATAAATAAATGACAATTAATTTGGTACAAATTTCGGGCAATGTCAATGAAATCGCACCATAATTTGTTTTTAGATTGTTGGTAATTAGTTGTTTGTGATGTTAATTTCCGAGCCTGTTCAGTCCGGCTTTCGCTTCGGCATTTATGCTGTTGGTGTATTCGTCTTTTTCTAAAGCAATAGCTTTTTTGTAGTATAGTATAGCATTAGCTTTTTTATTCTGCTGTTCAAAAATATTCGCCACTTTAATACATGAATTCGCTGCAAAATAATAATTATAGGTTTCACCTTTTTGTATCGTGAGTAAATAAAATTTCACCGCATCTGCATCGTTTTTCATTTCATCTAAAATCCTTGCTTTTCGGTAATAATATTCAATCTTGTCGCGGGTCCGGTTTAGCTTTTCCGGTTGTATGGCATTCACAATAGCCAATGCTTTATCAAAATAAGAACCATCGCTCAAGACCCTTGCTTTCAGCAACTCTTTATGCGGGATGAAATTCTGCTCCGCTTCTTTCTGTGCAGATTTATCTTCATCAGTAGGTGCCTCTTTTATTTGCAGAATTTGCTGCATATATTTTTTATATGAATTCGCATCTCCGTTAATCAGGTAGTACCAGGCTAATTTCCGGTAAGCTTCTTTTTGATAAGAACGCCCTTTGTTGATAGCCAGAAATTTTTTGATATACACATCTGCATCCGTGTCTAAGCGATTTAGTTTTGCATACCCCAGCA
Organism: Sphingobacteriales bacterium; assembly: GCA_016721245.1. Lineage (GTDB taxonomy): Bacteria > Bacteroidota > Bacteroidia > Chitinophagales > JADIYW01 > JADJSS01. The sequence goes on along the minus strand of JADKIQ010000005.1, from coordinate 129,701 downwards.
TAAAATCCAGAAATGGAAACGGATAATATTCTGTGCCGACTGGTCTGGACGAAAGTACTGAAATCATCTTTTCATTTTTTCCGGTATGGTCGGCTACGGTAGCCGCCACAAAGTGATTCAGCAAATTGTCACCTAAGGGAATATTGGTATTTTCTATCATACTCCAGGCACTGGACTTGTCCTTTTGCAAATGCAGTAACAATAATGTGTACATAATTACCGTCTCTTCTTTAAATTGAAAGTTGTCGTCCTTCATTACGGTATTCAGTTCTTTCAATCCTTGTTCTATGGAACCTCTTAACCCTAATAATTTTGCGCCGAATTTATATTTATCAGGAACAGCGCCGAAAATCGTATGAAGCAATCCTAAGCTCTTTATATTCGGTTTGAAATCCGGAAACTTTTTCTGATTCTCCAAAAGCATGGAATAGGCTTTCTTTACTTCAAAAACAGCACTCAGGTATTCACCAAATTTTATTTTACAAAAGGCCCATTGCAAATGAATATCCGCCTGTGTGTACAGATAATAGGGAGAGTTGGTATTTCCGTTTTTTAATTTATCCAGTCGCGCACTTACTTTCGGTTCGATAGCATTGTATAATTTCTCATTATCATTTACATATAGCTTCAGAAAGTCTGCATAATTTTCTATAAAATAAGGCAGGTAATTTTTAGGGTTCTCTTTTTTTTCTTTTTCTAAAATCTGAATTCCTTCTGCTAGCTTAAGTTTAAAAATTGCCTGATATGCTTGTTTGCAATTCGCGTTGTATTCAAAGTTCTGTGCAAATGAACTGCAATAGCAGGAAAAAAGAAGGCATGCTGTCAGCAGTATTTTTTGCATAAATAAAAATAGATAAAATTTGCGAGTTTGTTTATTCTATGTTAAAAGCAGCAAAAAAATACATATTAATAACAGTAGTGATTATTTTAGTGAAAAGATTTCAGCCATGAAGATACTTTCATTTATTATCATTCTCATTTGTTGCAATGCTTACCTGAAAGCACAGGATGATATCGTGCTGGATTTGGATTCTATCAAGAATATCAAGACAAGCCGCTATTCATCCATTAATGATGTTGGTGTGGCCATAAATGTGGCGGGAAAGTTCATTCAAAAATTCCCCGGTAATACACAAAAAACAACCCTTAATGTTGAAAAACCAAGCGTTATGTTCAGGACTGTACATGGTGTTTTGGTGAATCCTAAATTATTTATCGGTGCAGGTGCAGGTATTGATTTTCTTCCAAGTCAGACGGGCGGCACCAGAGCGTTTTCATTAACCTTTCCGTTATTCGCAGAATTCAGGGAATATATTCTGGATGGTAATTTTAATGTATTTTTTTCTCAGCGACTTGGTGGCGCATTTTTTATAGATTCTTATCGCAATCAGCAGCTTAACAGCGGTAGGTATTCCGGGGCTTTCGGAGAATTTATGATTGGCGGCAGGTATGTAACAAACGGCAAAAAAGTGGCATTGCATTTTGGTGTTGGCTACAGACTGCAGCACTTACAGCGCAAAGCGAATGTGCAGGACATACAGAATGGCAATCCATTAATTCTTTCCAATATTCCGCAGATAACTATTAAACACTACGTTCCGATAACGATAGGTGTTACGTTTTAAATCATTTCCACGCTGCTTTTTTCTATCCAGCCGGTCTTGTCGTTGGGTAACTTTATCTTCAGCCAGTTTTTGTCAGTATCAATGATTCCTACTTTTATACCTGTTTGTACCGCCTGAGCGGCATTCATGCTTTCCACCGGCGCACTTTTTATAAATGCATTTGTCTGCATTACGATAGCGAAATTGTGCTGGTGTTCGCTTTTGAAGGATGAATACGTGAAACCTGCAAATATAATTGTTGCCATGAAAAATAAAACACCCGTTCTGTATAAGAATTTATTGGTGGTAAAAAAGTGAATGCAAAACGCAATAACACTTATCCATAAAGCAATCAGCATAAAAACACTCCAACTGCCGCTGGATCTGGTGTGTACCACATTCTTCAGTTGTTTGGTGACGAAAAATTCCTTGCTGAATTCTATCTTGGAAAACAATTTATTGTTCGTGAGTTCAATATTGTGCGCAACATATTTATTGTCAGGCAGTAGCTTTTTTGCCTTCTCATAATTTAATATCGCATTGGAATAGTTTTTTAAATGGTAATAAGTATTTCCGAGATTATAATAGGCGTTTGCATTATTCTTATCTTTCTTCAGTAAAAGCGTATACATTTTTTCCGCTTCTTCATATTGTTTATTTTGGTAGTAGGTATTGGCTGTTTGAAATAATGATTTTGAATCCTGGGCTTTTGTATAGCCAGGAGCCAGGAGCCAGGAGCCAAACAGAACAATGTATTTTATCGCTTTATTCATTCTACCCATTCTTTAATTGTTCTTCAAAATCTATAATCAATTCTATCGCTTTGCTGTAGGTTGTCTGCATTGCATTTTCTTTTCCCACAGGAGAAAATAAGGATTGCTCACAGGTGTCTAGAGTCGTTTTTAAAGCTTCAATCTTTTCTTCTGCCACCTCTTTTATGCGCAATTTGTCAGCAATATTTTCTTTAGATAATTCACTTTGCGGGATATATAGTTTGTCGGATAAATAAGCCCAGAGTGCGCGGATAACTTCGTTGTAAAACCCTTGTTCGTTTTTTTGTTGTAATAGTTTTTTAGCTGTCGCCATTCTGCGCAATGCAATCTTATTAGCTTTTTTCCTGCGCATGAATACCAAATCGCTTTCAGAATAATCCCGTTTTCTGAACATAAAACCAATCAATAAAAATACAAATGGTGAAACTGTTAAAGCCCAGAATCCTGTGCTGCCCACAAATTCAGTATTTTTTACATACTGTTTTTTGATACCGTAAATACTTTTGGGTTTGTCTTCTTTCTCCCGTTTAAAGAAGTTGGCAACGTTCTCACTCAGTTTTGCTTTACCGCTTACTTCTATCTCTGTTTCCGGTAAGCTGAATTTTACGTAGTCACCTTTTTCTACATCAAAATAGGCAAACTCATATTTCGGCAATTTAAACTTTCCGCCATCCTGCGGTACAATCACATACTCAAAAGTTTTAGAGCCAGTAACCACACTTCCGTTGTTTTGATAATCGTCTTTTACTTTCGGCTCATACGCTTCAAACTCTTCCGGAAATTCTAATTTCGGCGGTGTAATGAGTTTCAGGTTTCCGGTTCCTTTATAGATTACTTTTAAGGTAACAGGTTCATCTACCTTGCATTTTGTTTTGTCATAATCTGCCTCAAAAGAAAACTTACCGACTGCGCCGCTAAAAGCTGCGGGTTTATTTTTTTCCGGTAATGGTTTTATATCTAAATCAATGGCATTGCTTTTAAAATTGTATTCGTAAGGCTCGTATCCGACCACCATTCCGAAAAAATCATCGGTAACGGGAATCAGCACCTCGCTGCTTAACTCAATAGGTTCAATGGCAATCTTACCCGACTTTGTCGGGAATAAAGCAGTGCGTTTGAATTCCTGTACATAATATTTTTTGCCATTGTATTCTTCTACATCGGGACGTTTATTCTGGTCCGGTTCCGGTAGTTTAAATTCCTCACTTAAAAATCCGTTAAAGCTCGGATTTTTCGAAGCAACCAAGCTTTGAAATTGTATCAGGTAATATAATTTGTAAGAAAGTGTAAGTTGATCTCCCTGATACAAAGAGGTTTTGGACGGAATGACACGAACAAACATATTCTTCGAAACATAGCGCTGAATGTCATCCTGAGAGGGCTCTTCCTGTCTGCGTTGCTGTCTGAAAACATCAAACGGATCGTTGTACTGCTGTTGCTGAGATTGCTTGGCGGGCGCTACTACTTTAATCGAAATCGTGTTTGATCTCATTTCACCTCCGTTTACGGTTGCTGTGGCCGCAGGGATAACAAAATCGCCTTGTTTTTTTGGTTTTAAAGTATAGGTGAGTGAAACCGATTTGGAAACCTTACCATTGATAACAGATACATTAGTGCTCTGCGCCGGACCGGAAGCATCAAAACCAACTGCCGCAAAGTTAGGCGGATTAAACTTTTGCAAGCTTCCGTTTTCTACTGCGTAGGTAATATTAAACGTATAGTTTAACGGAACCTGAGTGGCGTCGGCACTTGCACTGAAACGCTGCGCTTGAACTGCCTGAACTGTAAAAATGAATAAGCAACAAAGCATAAGGTAGCTGTAAGTATTTCTCAACTTAGTGCTTATTACTTTATACTTATTACTTTTAATCATTACCAGTCTTTTTGTACTTTCCCGTTTACAGGTTTTCCTTTTTCTTTTGTCAGCTTCTGCTGCACTTTTCCTTCTTCTGCTTCTATAGCATCTAAGAGTTTTTGTGCTTCTTCATTGCTCATCTGCCCCTGCTGTTGCCCTTGTTTTTGTTGCTGCTGTTTGTCTTGTTGGCCCTGCTGGTTTTGCTGAGGATTGTTGTTGCCGTTCTGCTGCTGGTTCTTATCCTGCTGCTGCTTGTTTTTATCCTGATTTTTCTTGTCCTGTTTGTCTTTATCTTTTTTATTGTCTTTGCCGCCGCTGCCACTGTTCTTCTTTATTTTAGAGAGCGCCATCATCAAATTGTATTTAGCATCTTCATCTTTGGGATTGAGCTTAAGAGATTGTTTGTACGCTTTTGCACTTTCTTCCCATTTTTCCTGTTTGTACCACACATTTCCGATATTGTAGTGCGCTCTTGCCTGAATATCTGTGTTGGAAGCTACTTTTGTTACGGCTGTAAAAAGATCTTTTGCTTTATCCAGCTCATTCAATTTATATAAAGCATCCGCCTGATTAAATCCGGCACGAACATCTTTCGGGGCTTTTTGTAAAGCTTTGCTGTAACTCTCAGTAGCGTTATTATATTTTTGATTGTTGTAAAATTTATTTCCTTCGCGCAATAGTTTGTTTGCACTTTGTGCACTGCATTTGGCAGAGGAAAGAATAATGGCACCCAGAATAGCTGCTTTCAGGAACAACTTCAACAGAAAGAGAACAAAAAGTGTTTTCTTATTTTTGCTCATCCAGTTTTTGATATGTTCGATCTTATTTTTCATTTTTGAAATCAAACCAATTTTTTCTGTAAGTAATAAAGAAATCTGCTATCAATAAAAGTAAGGCAAATATCAGGAAATACTGAAACTGCTCCACAAAATCAGTAAATACTTTATCGTTAATGGTTTTAGTCTCTATTTTGGCAATGTCTTTTGACAAGAACTCAGCCACTTGTTTCGTGTTGTCTAAAACATAATAATTCCCGTTGCCGCCTTTTGCCAACGCCTGCAGCATATTGGCATTCATTTTGGAAATAATTACCTGACCGTTTTCATCTTTTTTCTCTGCTACCTTATTGCCATTTTGGTCATATACCGGAATCGTACCGCCGTTTGCTGTACCAACACCAATGGTAAATATTTTAGTTCCGTCGGATGCCAGTTCTTCCGCTTTGTCTATCGCATTCTCTTCATGATCTTCACCATCAGTGATAACAATAATGGCTTTGTATTTTTTGTCTGTTTCTTTGAAAGCTTTCTCTGATTTCTCCAAGGCTTCTGTGATAATAGTGCCCTGAGTCGGAACAGAATTTGTATTGATAGAACGAAGATACAAAAGCAGGGAAGAGTAATCCACCGTTAAAGGCATTTGTAGATAGGCGTTGCCAGCAAAAATCACAAGTCCTACTCTGTCGCCGTCTAACTTTTTCAGTAATGTCTGAATCAGTAATTTGGATTTCTCCAAACGCGAAGGCACTACATCTTGTGAGAGCATACTCTTTGAAACATCGAGTGCAATGACCACATCGATACCTTTTCGCTGCACCTTTTCCATTTTGGTGCCCATTTGTGGTTGAGCCAATCCGAGAATCAGAAAAAACAAAATCAGATTAAACAGAATAAATTTTATGTTTGATTTCTTGTCGTTTCTGTCCGGCATTAAACGTTTGATTAAATCAATATTGCCGATATTTTGTAATTGTTTTTTTGTTTGATAATGAACATAGAAATAAATTCCAATTGTTATTGGAATGAATAACAGCAGGAAGAAATATTCTGTATGTTCAAATCTCAGCATTAGCTCAAAATGGTTTTTAAGTATGTTTTCGATAAAATAAATTCTGCCAATAAACAACATAACGCCAGGAATGCAAATACATGGAAATGTTCGCTTCTTCTGTGGTAGTTGCTAATTTTTATTTTTGATTTCTCCAGTTTGTCAATATTGTCGTAAATGTTTTTCAAAGAACTATTGTTTGTCGCTCTGAAATAACTGCCGCCTGTTTCCTGTGCAATTTTTCTTAATAGAGGTTCGTCTATCTGTACAGGAAAACTCTGATAGAATGTTTTACCATTCTGGTCTTTTACAGGATAAGGCGCATTTCCGTTTTTTCCGATACCAATGGTATAGACGCGAACACCAAATGTTTTGGCAATCTGAATGGATGTATACGGGTCGATGTAACCCATATTGTTGACGCCATCCGTCATTAAAATAATCACTTTCGTTTTTGACTTGCTCTCTTTCAGTCGGGCAACAGCCGTGGCTAAACCCATCCCGATAGCCGTTCCGTCTTCTACCATGCCGCTGTGAATGTCTTTGAATAAATTCAACAACACCTGATGGTCAATGGTAATCGGGCATTGCGTAAAACTTTCTCCTGAAAACACCACCAATCCTATTCTGTCGTTCGGTCTGTCTTTTATAAAGTTGATGGCTACTTTCTTGGCAGCCTCCAAACGGTCGGGCTCAAAATCTTTGGCCAGCATGGACCCTGAAATATCTAATGACAATACAATATCAATTCCCTGCGTGGATATTTCCTTTTCAGATAAAGCACTTTGCGGACGGGCCAAAGCTGTTACCAGAAAAACAAATGCTAAAATTTTTAAAGCCGGTAAGGCCGATAATAACTTAACCTTTAAAGAACCGGGTTGAGACAAAACGCCGCCGTGCTGTGGAATATTAAAAGTGGGATAAAATGTTTTTCGTTTATAATAAAACCAATACACGAGTAATGGCAATGCCAGCAATAGCCAGAAGTATTGCGGATGTGCGAATGTGTATGGAAATAAATTGGTCATTAGTTTTTCGGACTTATTTTATCTGTTGTTTTATTTTCTTCTTCCAGTTGTTTTGTCTTATCAATAAAATCTTTGATGATTTTAAAAGAGTTTTCATTTTCGATGAAATCAGGTTGTGCCTTGGCAAATTTTACAAAGTCACTTAATACCAATACTTCGTTCAGTTCTTTTTTCAGCGATTGTTTTACCATTCCTTTGTGCATGGATGACATCAGTTCGTCGGTCGTTTTTTCCATAGCCGGAATTTTGTAACGCAATTCAATATAAGTTCTGGCGATATCCGTCAGGCGCGAGTAGTAATCTTTTACTTCGCCGGTTTGCCATAATTTTTGTTGCTGTAATTTATCCAGTTCTTTCAGCGCCCAAACATGCGGAGGCAGCAGAAACTTCTCGTCAATTGGCTGTTTCTTCTTTTTGCGTTCCATAATGAACCAGGTGATTAGACCCGCCAAAATGGCCAGTATGAACGCACCGATGATGTAAGGCAGTATTTCCTGAAAAGTAAGCGGAATTTTTAAAGGCTCTTTAATGTCTTTAATGTCTTTGGTGGTGTCAATCTTTACACCGGCAACATGCACCAGAATCGGATCAGAAATTATAGTGTCTAGTTTTCCGTTATTATTTACTAGAAACTGAAATTGAGGCAATTGAATTTGTCCGGTATCAAACACAATCAAATTGACCAACTGATGGTATTCATATTGTCCCGCTTTTTTTACGGTATCTACAGGCGTGAAGTTCGCAACTTCTATCGTTTCAGAAATCGAATCTTTCAGATTCGGAAATACCACTTTGTTATTAGAAGTTGCAGAAACAAATAAATCCACAGGAACCCAGTCGCCGATGACGTATTCTTTCTGTTTGGTGGAAGCGGTAGCAGTTTGTGCGTATGAATTGTGAGTTACTGATAATAAGAATGAAATAATAAAATAATGAAATAATGCATTTCGATTGAAATGCTTAGGAAAAGAGTTAAATATTTTTTGTAAAAATTGTTTCATTGTTACATTACATCATTGTCAAATTAATTATGCTCGTTTCTTAAAGAAGTTCATCAGTACATGAACATAGGATTGTTCGGTTTTTATTTTCAGTTTATCGGCTCCTGCCTTGATAAAACTTTGTTCGTAATTTTTATCGTAAAATACCGCGCGATCTTTGTACGTTTTTTGTGTTTGCATATCGCCGGTATCAATCCATTTGGTTTCTCCGGTTTCCACATCCTGTATCTGCAATAATCCGATGTTTGGCAGTTCCATATCCAGATGGTCATACACTTTTACACCAATCACATCGTGTTTTTTGGCGATGTGGCGCAATTCATCGGCATAATTTTCATCAATAAAATCAGACAAAACAAAAGCGATACTTTTTCTTTTTACCATATTATTGAAATTCTCCAATGCGAGTGAAATATTGGTTTTATTGCTTTTCGGTTCAAAGTTTATGATTTCCCGTATGATTCGAAGGATATGCGATTTTCCTTTTTTAGGAGGAATAAACATTTCTATCGCATCACTAAAAAACAAGACACCTACTTTGTCATTATTCTGTATAGCAGAGAAGGCCAGCACACCGGCAATCTCCGCAATGATTTCATTTTTTAGCTGATTTTGCGTGCCGATGAAGGAAGATTTACTCACGTCAATCAGCAACATGATCGTCAGCTCTCGTTCTTCTTCAAATATTTTTACATACGGATGCTGAAAGCGCGCCGTTACATTCCAGTCGATATTGCGAATGTCGTCGCCATACTGATACTCACGTACTTCAGAAAAAGACATACCACGACCTTTGAAAGCAGAATGATACTCGCCGGAAAAAATATGATTCGTCAAGCCCTTGGTCTTGATTTCAATTTTTCTAACTTTTTTGAGTAATTCTGAAACTTCCATTTTTTGAGATTTGAGATTAATAGATTTGAGACATGAGAAGCTGTTCAAATCCCATGTCTTTATTCTAAGATTCTACTAAGGAACTTCTACTCGATTTAAAATGGTATCGATAATATGTTCTTGCGTGATGTTTTCCGCTTCGGCCTCGTACGTAATGCCGATTCTGTGACGTAATACATCGTGTGCCACGGCGCGAACATCTTCCGGAATTACATACCCGCGGCGTTTGATGAACGCGTATGCTTTGGAAGCCATCGCCAAACTGATGCTCGCACGCGGCGAACCACCATAGCTAATGAGGTGTTTAAGATTTTCTATTTTATATTTCTCCGGTTCGCGGGTGGCGAAAATGATATCGAGGATATACTTCTCAATTTTTTCATCCATGTATACCTTGCGAACGGTATCTCGTGCCTGTAAAATGGTTTGTGCAGAAATGACCGGTTTTATATTCGGATTTTGTCCGGCAACATTTTGTCGCATAATTTGTCTTTCCTCTTCAAATTCGGGATAGCTGATTTTTACTTTCAGCATAAAACGGTCCACCTGCGCTTCCGGTAAATTGTAGGTTCCTTCCTGTTCAATCGGGTTTTGGGTAGCCATTACTAAAAACGGTTCTTCCAGTTTATAAGAAGTATCGCCCAGCGTAACGGTTCTTTCCTGCATAGCCTGCAATAAAGCACTCTGTACTTTTGCCGGTGCACGGTTAATTTCATCCGCTAACAAGAAGTTCGAGAATACCGGTCCTTTCTTCACTTCAAAGTTGCCTTTTGCCTGGTTGTAAATCAAGGTACCTAAAATATCGGCAGGCAATAAATCCGGCGTAAACTGGATACGGTTAAATTTCGTGTCAATGGCATCCGACAAGGATTTTATAGCTAATGTTTTTGCCAATCCCGGAACACCTTCCAGTAAAATATGTCCCTGAGATAAAAGTGCAATCATCAGTCGTTCGAGCATGTATTTTTGCCCTACGATGGATTTAGAGATTTCCAGATTCAATAATTCCAGAAAAGCACTGTCTTGCTGGATTTTTTCATTTAATGCTTTTATGTCAATAGATTCCATAACAGAGTATTTAGTTATTTTGAGAGATTGCAAAAATAAAACCATTCACAGTTAACATTTTTGATATATTGTTAAAAAATGTTAGCCGTTCATCTTTATTTGCATAATACGAAGAAATAAAAAAACCACGACAAATGCCGTGGTTTTATTCATCATAAGAAAGAATATAAATTATATTTTTTTCGCTTTTACGCCTTTTGATTTAGTATAGTTCATCTGGTAAGCTAATCCAACACCAATAATGTCTCTGAATTGAACTTTTGATGTTTTCAACGTGCTGCCTTCTACCGGGAAAGTTACGTCATTATCCCAGATTAAATGCATGAACACACTAGCAGAAAGAAATTTATTTACTTTTAAGCCTAAAGTCGTTTGCCAGTCTACATCTATATTTTTTCTGTAGTGGGAATTACTTTCTTTTGTTAAAGTAGCATCAAACGGATCTGCATTCGAGCGTAAATAATTTTTGTAGGCTTTAAATACGGACAAAATACTGATATTTTGTTTCCAGAAATCCTGTTTGTAAGTAGCCACTAATACCGCACCAAATTCACTTTTTACTTTTGAAGGGAAAACGTTTCCGAAAGAATTCAAAGCAGCAATGTCATTGGCAGCTACGTAAGTAACCTTAGCTGCTAAAGGAGAAACAAATAAAGAGAAGTATTTATTTGGTACATAATCCAAACCCACGGCACCTTCAAAAATTAACGGAGATGCTCCGCGAGAGATAATATATTTTGCAGTATCTGTGTAATTGTATGAGTTGGCAAACTGGGAACGCAAATCCGTGTAAGCTGCTATATATAATGGTTTGTGAAGTCTGTAGCCGTATTTTGCAAAAACTTCCCATCTGTCTGCATTTTTACGAAGTTTGTACTGGTCACCTTTGGTAAATTGTAAGCCATATTCGGCAGCAGCCCACATTTGCAGTAAATGATTTTTCTTCTTAAAATCTGCAAAAAATCTAGCGTTGAACAATAAGGAGAAGGAGTTCGTTCCACCCGCAGCCCAATTCTTGAAACCAGCCTGGTTAAAGGTAACACCGCCGATACCGCCAAATTTCCAGCCGTCCGTAGAGTCTTCCAGCTTTTTTTTCTCATCAGCACTTAATGCATTGGGCGCGATTTGTTTTTCCACCTGCGCCAATAATGTTGCGTGCACAGATAGAATGCATACAAACATGAATAGTAATTTTTTCATCATTTCTTTTTTAATTTAATTAATGTGTGTGATGTATTTCTCAATAAATCAGTTGCAAGATTATTTAGAAACCATTTTATTTTTTTGACCCGCAAAAATAAGATGTTAAAATCAGTTAAACTTGAATTTAATGTTATGAAATAAAATTTTACCTAGTTTTGGTTAGCGTAACATATTGACAATTAATTTAATATAAAAGCAAGACTAGAGTTTTTCCCTTAGGAAAAGGTATATTTTATTATAGAGGTCGTAACGCATTTTCTTACCGGTGGTGCCATGTTCTGCATCCGGGAAAATGTATAGCTGGTAGGTTTTATTTGCGGCATTTAAGGCATTAATGAGTTGTATAGAATGCTGAAAATGGACATTGTCATCCGATGTACCGTGCAGCAGCAGTAAATTGCCTTTTAAATTTTTAGCCAGAACATTTGGGTTAAAACTGTTGTACCCAACTGGATTTTCTTTTGGTGTGCGCATGTATCTTTCAGTGTAAATGGCATTGTATAAATTCCAGTTGGACACCGGTGCAGCCACCACAGCGGCTTTGAAAATGTCATTACCTTCAAATAAACAGTTTGCTGCCAGAAAACCGCCATAACTCCAGCCATAAATGCCAATTCTGTTATTATCGATAAAGGATAAACTCCCGAGATACTTAGCAGCCAGTAGCTGGTCTTCGGTTTCAAATTTTCCAAGATTCAGATAGGTGGACTTTTTAAATTCACTACCCCGTCCGCCGGACCCACGGTTGTCAACACATGCAACAACATAACCTTGTTCAGCCAGGAAATTAAAAAACAGATTATTTCTCGATGTCCATTCATTTAGCACTTCCTGATTGTCCGGGCCCCCGTATACAAACATAAATAAAGGATGTTTCTGCATGGAGTCCATGTTTTTGGGTTTGATAAGCCATGCATTTAACAGATAATCTTTCACAGGAATTTTTATGAATTCTTTTTGCGGCATTGTTTTCAGGGAATCTTGCAGCACTCTGTTATCTTCTAATAAGATGGGAGAATCAGTGTTGGTTTGTTCAATCGTAATTTGAGGCGGAATAGTTGCATTAGAGTATGAATGTATAAAAAATGAAAAATCGTAATCAAATGCTACTGTGTTGCTGCCGTTTTTTGCTGATATCTTTTTCTTTGCTGATGTTTCGTAATTTAAACTGAATATGGCACTTTCAATCTCGCTGCCTTCATTGCTTTGAAAATACAGAAGTTTATCTTTTTCATCTACACCATAAAGTGCATTCACTTCAAAATTGCCTTTGGTTAATTGTTTCAATAACATTCCATCTTTATTATAATGATATAAGTGATTGAAGCCATCTTTTTCAGAACTAATAATGAAGGAATTATCAGATAAAAAGCATACAGTTTTTGGTATTTCTACATATGCTTTGTCTGTTTCCAGATAGAGTTGTCTCGTTTGTTTTGTTTTGATGTTGTAGCCAATTAACTGCAATGAATCCTGATGGCGATTTAACAACATAGCAATTAGTTCATCGCCACTTGCATTCCAGTAAATACGGGGAATGTATTCATAGTTGTACGGAAATAAAACCGCTTTATTTTTACTGGATTTCACATCATACACCCATACAGAAACTTTGGAATTCTCTTCTCCGACTTTAGGGTACTTGTATTTAAAATAATTTGGATATTGCATGTCGTAATACAATGGAATCTGATATTCCTTTACGTTGCTTTCATCAAACTTTAAGTAGGCTATTTTGTTGCTTTGTGTATTCCATTCAAATGCGCGGGTCAACTCCAGTTCTTCCTCATACACCCAGTCACTTTTGCCGTTAATAATTTTGTTCCATTCACCATCCTTTGTTATTTGTATTTCTGTATTTGTTGCAATCTCTTTGTAAAAAATATTGTTGTTTTTTATAAACGCAATCTTTTTGTCATTTGGTGAAAAGACCGGATATAACTGTTTTTCATCGCTCAAAGCTGTTAGAATTCCATTTTTATCACTCCAAAAATAATTACACAAAAAAGAACGGCGATATAGTTGTTCGTAATTACATCCCGCCAGAAAAAAGTTATCTGTGTTGGAAATAATAAGATCTCGCCACTCTGTTGTTTTGTAGCCAGCAGGCGATGTTAACAGCCATTCCTGTGTTTTTTCGTTCTTTTTATTGTAAAACGAAACTAATGTTTTTCTTGCAGACGTTGTTAGTTTGGCAAATAAAGGCTGTTGGTGTAAAAAGACAATGTTATTTGCCTGTACGGCGGAATATTTATTCGTTAAAAAAATATTTTCGAGCGTTAATTGAGCGTATGCTTCCTCTGCGGAAACTAAAATAAGTACTATTGCTATTATTTTTGTACGTAAATTTGACATGCAAAAAACTATTTTCAATAAAGTTACGTTTTAGATAAGTAAGATTTATAAAGATAAATTTAATGAAGAAATACAGACTGTTTTTACTTTTTATTTTTGTGTTTTTTTCTGCCCATAGTGTAATTGCACAGGAAGAGGTATATGAGAAACCAGCAGTAATCATTGATACTTTAAATAGTGACGACACCAAACCGAAGGATACCAGAACCAAGCAGCAAAAAGCGGATGCGCTGACGAAAGAAGAACAAAGAAAGGAGAAATTGAACCGTTTGCGTTTGGGTGGTAACTTTGGTTTGCAATTCGGAAGTTATACTTACGTAAATATTTCACCAACGGCGGGTTACATGGTCGTGAAAGACAGGCTGGAATTAGGAGGAGGTCCAATTCTGATTTATCAGCGATTCAGATTTTCCAATTTCAATTCTTTCAGTTTTTTTGTATACGGCGCGGATGCTTATGCTCGTGGATTTTTATATAAAGGATTGTATCTGGAAGCGCGCTTCGACCCGGTAAACAAGCCGTCTTATTACAACATCAACAGAAGAATATGGGTGCAGCATTTATTGCTGGGTGCGGGTTACGCCGCTCCGATTGGTAAAATAGGCGTATTTAATGTCTCTTTGCTGTATAATGTGCTGGATAACGACGAGTCTATTTATCAGGGAACTTTCAGTGATAGAGTACCACTGATTGTAAACATGGGCTTCGGCTTCGGTATCGGAGGAAAATAAATTACTACTCAGTTATATGCAGGTATTTTCTGCAGCCATCTGCTAAATACAGTAAACAGCCTATCATTGAATAGACGATTATTTTCTGAGCAGTTTGCTGAATGTAACCGACTTTGTGCGGGTCCGGGCCAAATAACATAATCAGAATATAAATGGCAATCGCGAAAACAATCACCAGCATGGTGTTGCCGTATTTATTTGGAAGCAAGTGATGTTGTCTGATTAAAAGTGTATAAGCAAAGCTTAAAGGAATCAGCATCCCGAATGCCGCATAAACAAAGTCCATGTGATATCTCAGATATAAATCACAAGGTGTAAAGGCAATACCAGTTAACAAAAATGGAAAAGTACTTCCGCTCACTAATGCTGTGTAATAAGCAACTTTGCTTAATTTTTTACTTTCCGTTGCTTCCAGAAACTTCAGATTAAAAACAAACATGGCAATCGAGTGAAAAACCAAGGCGATTTCAAAACCAAAAAATGATACCCATTTTGTGTCGCCGTTGTGTGTACGCCAGCGTCCCAGTTCTGAAAAGAAATTATTGAAGAAACTGTAGCCTTTTGTATGGTGATCCAGTATGGTACCGCCCGGGAAAAACAACATGGCTACTCCGGTGGCTACCAGAAATAAAAGACAACTAAAAAATAAGAGCTGAAATGCAAACGGGATTTTTTTCATTTTCTAAAAATACAAAATTTATTATTACTTGTTTATGGTGAATATTTTATGTGTCGTTTTTGCCAACTTTATCCCATGAAAAATCAAAAACTCTTAAGCACAACGATTCTCCTAATTATCGTTTTAGTCATTATTCCGGTAGTAGCTATTTTTTATGACAAACCATTAACAGAGATTCAAACTCATATATTAATGAACCTGGTAAAAGGTATGGTAGTCGTATCGCTGGTTTGTTTTGTATTGGGTGAAATCACTAAGAATTACAGCCAGACCGATAAGTTGTGGAGCATCATGCCTTTCTTTTATGTGTTGTATGCAGCATATGCCAGTAACTGGCAACCAAGGCTGATTTTGATGTTGGTGGTTGCTACTATCTGGAGCATTCGATTAACCTATAACTTTAACCGCCGCGGTGGATATAGCTGGAAATTCTGGACAGGAGAGGAGGATTATCGCTGGACAGTTTTGCGACAAGAGCCGTTTTTGCAGGGAAGTAAAATTAAATTCTCCTTATTCAATTTGTTTTTTATTTGTTTGTATCAACAGGCACTAATACTGGCGTTTACCCTGCCGACAATTGTGGCGATGGAGTCGGATAAAGCAATTGGTGCAGCAGATATAATACTGGCACTAATTATGGTAAGTTTTGTGCTGATAGAAACATTTGCAGACCAGCAGCAATGGGATTTTCAGACGGAGAAACACCGCAGAAAAAATGCGGGAGAACCTTTAAACGCAGAACAAACGAAAGGATTTATTTCATCCGGATTGTGGTCAAAGGTGCGCCATCCAAATTATGCCAGTGAGCAAAGTATCTGGATGGTTTTTTATTTATTTTCCGTTGTGGCAACAGGAAGATGGATTAACTGGAGCATGGCGGGTTGTGTTTTGCTGGTGATTCTGTTTCGCAGCAGTGCGGATTTCAGTGAAAATATTTCTGCCGGAAAATATCCTGATTACAAAGATTATCAGAAACAAGTACCGAAGTTTATTCCGAAGTTTTGGTAAATAAAAAATCCATTCAATTTGAATGGATTTTTTATTTATGACTCACGACTCATGACTCTGTTACACGTCAATCTTCGCATATTTAGCATGTGCTTCGATAAATTCTCTTCTTGGGGGTACTTCATCGCCCATCAGCATAGAGAAAATATGATCTGCTTCCGCTGCGTTTTCTATACTCACTTGTTTCAAGGTTCTTGTTTCAGGATTCATCGTGGTTTCCCATAATTGCTCTGCGTTCATCTCTCCCAAACCTTTGTAACGTTGTGTGTGTACACTGTCCTCTTTGCCTTCGCCCGCTAATTCTTTAATGAAACGTTTGCGTTGGTCATCATTCCAGGCATAGTGTTGTTTGTTTCCTTTCTTCACTAAATATAATGGAGGAGAAGCGATATAAATGTACCCGTTTTCAATCAGCTCTTTCATGTGACGGAAGAAGAAGGTTAAAATCAAGGTAGTAATGTGGCTGCCGTCTACGTCGGCATCACACATGATGACTATTTTGTGATAACGTAATTTTACAATGTTCAGTGCTTTTTCATCGCCTTCCACTCCTTTGCTTACACCTAGTGCTGTGAAAATATTTTTTATTTCTTCGTTTTCGTAAATCTTGTGTTCCATGGCTTTTTCCACGTTGAGGATTTTACCTCTCAACGGTAGAATCGCCTGAAACGCACGGTTTCTGCCTTGTTTAGCCGTTCCACCTGCAGAATCCCCTTCGACTAAATACAACTCACATGCATCCGGATTTTTATCAGAACAGTCGGATAATTTTCCCGGTAAGCCGGAGCCGCCTAATACACTTTTGCGTTGTACTAATTCTCTTGCTTTTTTCGCCGCCATACGTGCCGTTGCCGCTAAAATTACTTTATTGACAATTACACGTGCTTCTTTAGGGTTTTCTTCCAGAAAATATTCTAAATGCTCGCCTACAACGCCTGCTACAATTGCGTCCACTTCTGAGTTACCTAATTTCGTTTTCGTTTGTCCTTCAAAAGATGGCTCAGGCACTTTTACAGAAACTAAACAAGTGATACCTTCTCTGAAGTCTTCACCGCTGATTTCCGTTTTTAAATTTTTGAATAAATCATTTTTAGTTGCCCAGTTTTTGAAAACACGGGTTAATGCTCTTCTGAAACCTACTACGTGCGTACCGCCTTCAATGGTATTGATGTTGTTTACATACGAGTGAATATTTTCATTGTAAGAATCGTTGTACTGGAACGCCACTTCTACCACTACATTATCTCTCGTGCCTTCCATGTATATCACTTCAGGAATTAAAGGCTGACGGGTTTTATCCAAAAACTGAACAAATTCACGCAGACCGCCTTCTGATAAAAACGTTTCTGAGAAAGGAACGCCATTTTCATCTCTGTTTCTGTTATCTGTTATGGTAATGCTGATGCCACGATTCAGATAGCCTAATTCGCGCATACGTGCAGCTAAGGTGTCGTAGTTGTATTCTGTTGTTGTAAAAATGGTAGCATCCGGTTTGAAATGGATTTTTGTACCACGAATATCAGATGGACCAACTTCTTTTACCGGATATTTTGGAATACCAATTCCGAATTCCTGCTGATATTCTTTTCCATCGCGGTAAACGGTAGCGATTAATTGTGTAGAAAGCGCATTTACGCAGGAAACACCCACACCGTGCAAACCACCGGAAACTTTATAGGAATCCTTATCAAATTTACCACCTGCGTGTAAAACAGTTAAAACGACTTCCAAAGCAGAACGGCCTTCTTTCACGTGCATATCTACTGGAATACCACGTCCGTCATCTAAAACAGAAATGGAATTATCTTCGTGAATCGTAACAAAGATGTTTTTACAATGGCCGGCTAATGCCTCGTCAATAGAGTTATCTACTACCTCATATACTAAATGATGTAAACCGCGCGTATTGATATCACCAATGTACATGGCAGGTCGCATACGCACCGCTTCTAATCCTTCTAAAACTGTGATGTTTTCCGCGCCGTAATGGGCATTTTTTTTAACTTCGTCTAAAACTTCTTCGCTCATATTTTTTGGTGTTAAACAAGTATAAAAAGCAAGCTATTTTTTGTTAAAATAACGTTCCTTTTTACAGTGAAAAATGTAATGAGCAAAGATACAAAAATGAAGCCTGAAAATGGGATAAAAATCAGCCTGTTTATCCACAATTATCGTTAATAAAACGTAATATTTTCAACGAAAAAAATTTATCTAGAAATCGTCATGCCAACTGCGAAAAACCAGCTACAAACGTTTAATATCCGCCCCTAAATCCTGCAGACGTTTGTCTATGTATTGATAGCCTCTGTCAATCTGGTGAATATTGGAAATAACGCTCTTGCCTTCGGCAGAAAGGGCTGCAATCAGCAAGGCAACACCGGCACGTATATCCGGAGAACTCATATTGATGCCGCGTAAATTATATTCTCTGTTGAGGCCAATTACTGTAGCACGATGCGGATCACACAAAATTATTTTGGCACCCATATCTATCAGTTTATCTACGAAAAACAAACGCGATTCAAACATCTTCTGATGAATCAATACACTGCCGTCCGCCTGTGTGGCCGTTACCAGCACTATACTGAGTAAATCCGGCGTAAACAAAGGCCAGGGACCATCAGAAATCGTCAGGATGGAACCATCAATAAACGTTTGTATTTCGTAAGAATCCTGAGCGGGAATAATGATATCATCGCCGTTAAATTCCAGTTTTATTCCTAATTTTTGAAAATACGTTGGAATCACGCCCAACATATCAATCCGTGCATCCTTAATGGTGATATTGGATTTTGTCATCGCAGCGAGGCCGATAAAACTGCCTATTTCAATCATATCGGGCAATAAACGGTGTTCGGTGCCGCCTAATTTTTGAACGCCTTCTATCTTTAATAAGTTAGAGCCGCAACCGGTGATTTTGGCACCCATTCTGTTTAGCATGGCGCATAATTGCTGTAAATACGGCTCGCAGGCAGCATTGAAAATGGTGGTTTCACCTTCTGCTAATACAGCCGCCATCACGATATTGGCGGTTCCCGTTACGCTCGGCTCTTCCAGTAAAATGTACTTTCCAATAAGTTTTTCTGTCGTCAGAGAATAAAAAGAATTTTCTTTATCGAAATGGTATTTTGCACCTAACTCCACAAAACCTAAAAAGTGCGTGTCTAATCTTCTTCTGCCGATTTTGTCGCCACCAGGTGTTGGCAAATACGCTCTTTTGAAACGAGCCAACAATGGTCCTAAAATCATCACGGAGCCACGTAAATGGCCGGCACGTTTTTTAAAGCTTTCCGTCAGTAAAATATCCGGATCAACATCTTTTGCGTTAAAGGTGTAGGTATCACTGCTTTGTTTGGTGACTTTTACGCCCATTTCCGCCAGTAATTCTATCAGCACATTGACATCTAAAATATCCGGGATATTGGAAATGGTGATATCCTCATCAGACAATAAAACAGCTGATAAGATTTGCAGCGCTTCATTCTTAGCGCCTTGTGGTATAATTGTTCCACTTAAGGATTTACCACCTCTTACTTCAAAAGCATCTGCACTCATTATTGATTTTTATTGAAGCGATTATTATTGTTACGATTGTTGTTATTAGGGAAATTGTTTCTGTTATTGTTATTTCTGTTGTTGTTATTATTATTGCGGTTTTGTCCCTGATTGCGGTTTTGTCCCTGATTTCTGTTTCGATTCTGATTATTTCTGTTATTGTTGGAAGAGAATTTGCGCTGCTGCTGCTGATTGCGCGTCATACTTTCAATGTTCATATCCGCACTGATTTCCAGTTCGCCGCGAGATAAAGATTTCATATCTTCCTTTATCAGTTCATTGCTTACTTCTTCGTTACTCCAGTTTTTGTAAGCCATTTTCATGAAGTTGCCAATAATCTCCGTGAAGATTTCTTTTTTACCTTCATCTTCCATGTTGATGGCTTTTTCCACCAATGCTTCCACGTTTTTGCCGTAATGTTTCAGACGTATTCTTTTCTGTGGATACGGTAAGTCAGCAGGTTTAATTCTGGCAGTATCTTCGGTTGGTTTTGGATAAGGAGAATCTACGTCCAATTTAAAATTAGAAATAATGAAAATATGATCCCACAGTTTATGTTTGTAATCTGCCGCGTTGCGCAACTGCGGATTCAGGATGCCCATCAGTTGAATAATATTTTCCGCAACTTTCTGGCGCTCTTTTCTGTCAGTTAAACTCACTGCGTAGTCCACCATTTTCTGTAAATGACGACCGTATTCACGCATCTCAATATCATTCCTGTCTGTGTTATAATTCATGTGTTTAATTTTAATTTCGTTGTGTCCGCAGACACAAATTTCTTTGTAGTAAATTTTAAGTGATAATTATTGGTGCGAAACATACTAAACACTAGAACGGCTTGAATATGCCCGCGAAGGATATACAAATATAAGAAAAGTAATTTAAAAGTATCCTTTTTTGTGAAAATTCATCTCAATAGCTATTCCGTTTGCGGAAGGTCGGATTCGAACATCTCATCTTTGTAAAAATAATCCAGGAACCCTCGCACTGTTTCTCCAAAATCTGCTGAATTCTTACCGACTAATCTCGTTTTCATGGGAAGGCAATACAAAGAAATATTGTTTTCCAATAGCCAGTTTTTATGGAATGCCAGCCGAACGCCGTCTTTTTCGGTGATCAGCCATTTTGTAAAATCAGGATAGTTTTTCTTTATGTTCTCCAACTCGTGCTGCTCAAAAAAATGATGGTCGTCAAATTCGAAATGTATGATTTCTTTAGCAGTTTCCTCAAGATAGATTTTTAAAAGGTTGGCATTGGCAATGCCGGTAATTAGCAGTTGATTGTTATGATTGTTTAAATCAAGCCTGTCGGTTGGGTTTAAAATGTTGTAGGGCACACCATATTCTATAGTGCTGAAAAATACTTTCTGATTTGCAGCAGGTTTAATTTTTGAAATTATTTGCTGTTGTTCTGTGTCCGTTATGTTTTTCGGACATTTGGTGACCACAATAATATTAGCCCGGCTTTTGCCTGATTCAAACTCGCGCAAAGTGCCCAGCGGCAAAATCAGGTCGTCATAAAAAGGCTTTTCATAAGTGGTCAGTAAAATATTGATATCAGGTCGCACACTTTGGTGCTGGAAGGCATCGTCCAGTAAAATTACCTGTGTTTCCGGATATTTGCCTAATAATTGCGGAATGGCAAAAACACGTTGTTCGCCAACACTCACGTGCACCATCGGATATTTCAATTTCAGCATCAGTGGTTCGTCGCCTACTTCTTTTGCATGGTGAGTTGTTTTTACATCAATATAACCGGTTGTTTTCCGTTTGTATCCGCGACTAAGCACGCCTATATGGTAGCGATCGTGCAGTAGTTCTATCAGCATTTCCACAAATGGCGTTTTCCCTGTGCCACCCATACTCAGGTTTCCGATGGTAAAAACCGGAATTTCAAAATCGGTGGAACCGATAAAATTGGTTTTATACAGCCAGTTTCTCAGCCAAATAATGAAACCATAAATGACAGCGAACGGAAATAGTAGTATTTTTTTAAGTATTTTCAATTTTATTTTTATTAAACACATAGTTTCTAAGTTTCGAAACTATGTGTTTTTAATAATTATTTTAACCAATTAAAGCATAAATTTATGTTTTAAAATAACTGTATTTACATGAAAATAGCCGAAATAATCCAGACTATCGAAGATTTTGCTCCAATATCATACCAAGAGTCGTATGATAATGCAGGCTTACTTATTGGCGACAAATTGGCAGAATGTACAGGTGTTTTGATTTGTTTAGATGCCATTGAAGCGGTGATAGACGAAGCGATTGCCAAAAAATGCAATCTGGTGGTGGCGCATCATCCAATTATTTTTTCCGGATTAAAGAAGATTACCGGTAAAAATTATATAGAACGGGTGCTTATCAAAGCTATTAAAAACGATATTGCCATTTATGCCTGCCATACCAACTTAGACAACGTTAAACTTGGCGTAAACAATATCATCGCAGATAAAATAGGACTGAAAAACCGAAAAGTGCTGGAGCCTAAAACTGGCAAGCTAAAGAAATTATATACCTATGTTCCATCAGCAAATAAAGATGTTTTGTTGAACGCATTATTTGCGGCAGGTGCCGGAAATATTGGCAATTACAGCGAATGCAGTTACAGTGTGGATGGTATTGGAACATTTAAAGGAAACGAGGATTCCAATCCTGTGATTGGTGAAAAAAATAAGAGAAGCACAGAACCGGAACACAAAATTGAAGTGATTTTCCCCAATTATTTAGAATCAAAAATCCTGAGAGCTTTAAAAGCAAATCATCCGTATGAAGAAGTAGCGTATGAAATTATTTCGTTAGATAATTCGTATCAGGATGTTGGCTCAGGTTTAATCGGAGAGTTGGAAAATGCTGCTGATGAAACTGAATTTTTGGTTTCATTGAAGGAAAAAATGCAGACAGATTGCATTCGTCATACGGCACTTTTAAACAAAAAAATACAAAAAGTAGCTTTGTGCGGTGGTTCCGGCAGTTTTCTGCTTCCAAATGCTATTGCACAAAAGGCAGATATCTTCATTACCGGAGATTTTAAATACCACCAATTCTTTGATGCTGATAATCAGATTATTATAGCAGATATTGGACATTATGAAAGCGAGCAGTTCACTGCACAATTATTTAACAAAATAATATCGGAAAAATTTCCTACTTTTGCCGTTCAAATTTCGACAATCAACACTAATCCAATAAATTACAAATAATGGCACGTAAGAAAGAATTGACCACCGTTGCTGACAAATTAGAGCAGTTAGAAGAATTACAAGCTATCCATTCCAAAATCGATGCAATTCACATCTTAAAAGGTGAATTACCGATTGAAGTAGCTGATTTGGAAGACGAGATTGCAGGCACTCAAAAACGTGTGGCGAAAGTACAGGTAGAAATTGACGATGCACAAGCCGAAATCGAACACAGAAAAACGTTGATGAAAGAAGCGCAAAGTTTGATTACCAAATACGACAAACAATTGCACAACGTAAAAAACAACCGTGAGTTTGATGCATTGAATAAAGAAATTGAATTGCAAAAACTGGAAATTCAGTTGGCTGAGAAAAAAATCAGAGAAGCGAATTTCACCATTGAGAACCATAAGAAACAACTGGATGAGATTCAAAAACGTCTGGATTCTAAAGAAAAAGATTTAGACATCAAGAAAAAAGAATTACAAAACATCATTAAGGATACGGAGAAAGAAGAGAAAGAACTGAACGAGAAGGCGAAAGAAATGGAAGGAGAAGTAGAAGAACGTTTTTTATTAGCGTTTAACAGAATTCGCAAATCCTACAAAAACGGTTTGGCAGTAGTAAAAGTGAGCAGAAATGCTTGTGGAGGCTGTTTCGGATTTATTCCACCACAAACACAATCAGAGATCAGAACGAAAAAGAAAATCAGTACTTGCGAACATTGCGGAAGAATTATCTCTGGCGTAGATGACAGCGCGGTATTTATTTCTGAAGAAGAAATGGCCTAACGTCATTGCGAGGTACGAAGCAATCTGTACAATATACAATTTTAAAGCCATGCTAAATAGCATGGCTTTTTTATTTAAATTGCTTTATAAAATAATATAAAATGAAAAACGTACTTAAACTGGAAGAATTAGCTATGCTGGCTTTGTCAATTGTGTTGTTTAACCAATTACATTTTGTATGGTGGTGGTTTTTGGTTTTATTTTTTGCACCGGATATTTCCATGCTGGGTTATCTGGTGAATACAAAAATTGGTGCATACAGCTATAATTTCTTTCATCACAAAGCAGTGGCCATTGCCGTTGGCTTGCTTGGGTTTTATCTACAAAATGAAATTTATATGCTGACCGGTATTATTCTGTTCGGACATTCCTCTTTTGACAGAATTTTAGGCTACGGATTAAAGTATACGGATAGTTTTAAGAATACACATCTGGGAAAGTTGTAGAAACTACTTCGCGTATTTTCTTTTTCTTCGGTAAGAATAAATAAATCCGAAAATTAAAATCAATAACAAAGGAAAGGCAAACGTTGCAATCTGCCACATCGTTTTTTGTTCCAATACTTTTGCTTTGTCCAGCAAACGCATTTTTACTTCGCGGTTGCGCGCATCTATCAAATTATTATCGTCCACTAAATATTCCACGCAGTTCAGCAGGAAATCTTTATTGGCAAAAACTTGTCTGGAATATTTATCATAACCTAATGCCAAAGGAACACCTTTCGCATCCAAATCATTGGATGCAATATCACCGTCCGCAATCACAATCATCTTATTCAGATTGCTTTTCGGTTTAAAGGTCACATTTTGTATCGCCAGTAATTTTTGTAAATCAGCGGTGAATTGATTTTTATACAGCGAAGAAAATTCGCCTTCCAGCAATACTGCCATCGGAATGTCTTTCTGATTAAACAGATACGGATTTGGTTTTTGTTTGGCACCTTCCAGAAAAATCTGAAACGGCGTTTGCTGCATGCGTGAATAGGAAGAGGAAGAAAGTAAAATGGTTTTCTTTACGTTCGGGTTGTGCAGTGTGTCCAGAGAACTCGCAAACTTAAACGCTACCGGATCCAGGTTCTTTACAATCGGATGATTTTTTTTGTTGACCGACACCGGATAAAACACCCACGGAAATAATTTCGGCTGTGGATTGCCTCCCACACTTTCTATAATCGGAATCTGGTTGCAGTATAAATCCAGCACTAAATTATGTTCGGCACGGACTCCGTAACGGAATAATAAATCATCTAAATTCAAATCGCGCGGAATCGCCACAATGCTGGGTGCGAGTTTGAAACTATCCAGATCGCAAATTACATTATCCAGCAACCACAGTGTTTTGCCGCCGCCCATTATGTACTGGTCGATGAGGAATTTCTCATAATCGTTTAAAGCTGTTTGCGGTTTGGCAATCAGTAAAATGTCAATTTCACTATTCAGCAGTTTATCTTTATCTAATTCTACCTTATCTAAAATGAAATTTTGTTCAGCCAGTGCTTTCAAAAATTCCTGAAGTGGTTCAATACCTAATTCCCCGTGACCTTGCAGAAATGAAATTTTTGTCGGATGGTCTTTCGTGATTTTCTGAATGGAATTGGCCAGTTTGTATTCTAAGAAACTAATAGAATTGTTTAGGGAGCCTTGCGCACCTACAGAAAATTGATTTTCCAGAATCTGTACCGGAATTTCTCTTCCATTCGCTTTGATAATCGCACCGGGAAATACGAGTTTTTCGGTGAAGCCGTTCTGAGATTTCACTTCGAGGTTGGTGGGTCGCAATCCTTTTTTCACCAATTCCATCTGGAAATCTTCCCGCTTTTTCTGGTCTTTAATGCTGTTGTAATCAAAGAAGTGAAAGGTGACTAGGCCTTTGGAATTGGTGCGGAATTCCTGCAATAATTCGCGCGTTTCATTTTGTAAAATTTTGATACCAGCCGGTAAATCTTTACCGCTTAAATAAACTTCCACGTCAATTTTGCCATCTAATCCGTTTAGCAGTTTTTTGGTGGAGGATGTAAGTGTATATCTTTTTTCTTCCGTTAAATCAAAACGATGATAAAAGAAATTAGAAATCAGATTAATGACAATAAGCGCCAATAAACTAATGGCTAATACTTTTACGGATCGTATGAGATAATGGTTCTTCATGTTACCATTTGCGGCTTTCCAAAGCTGTTCTTGTTCCGATAATAAATAAGGCTATTACACTGATAAAATAAATGATATCTCTGGTGTCCACCACGCCGCGGCTGATGGAATCGTAATGTGCGTTTAGTCCGATGGATTGAATAAAATAATCCAGCTGTCCCTGAAAGACTTGCAGAGAACTGATTCTGAAAAAGGCATCATACATCAGATAACACAAAAATACGCCCACTAAAAAAGCGACGATCTGGTTGTTGGTGATGGAAGAGGAGAAAATGCCAATGGCCACAAATACTGCACCCAGGAAATACAAGCCGATGTAACTTCCGTAGGTGGCGCCGCTGTCAATGGGTGCTTCTGCCAGACTTAATTTTTTTACGCAAACAAAATAAATCAGTGTTGGTAAAAACGTGAAGGTCCATAAGATTAAGGCAGCCAGGTATTTTCCAATGACGATTTGGAAATCAGTAACCGGTTTGGTGGTTAAAAATTCGATGGTGCCGTTTTGTTTTTCATCGGCGAAAGTACGCATGGTGATGGCCGGAATTAAAAACAACAAAATCCACGGTGCCAGCGTGAAAAAAGCATCTAATGTAGCGTAGTTGCTGTCTAAAATATTACCCTGAAAAATAAATAAGTTTAGCGCAAGCACTACAAAGAAAACCGCCATGCTGATATACGCTATCAGCGAGGAAAAAAACAGATTGATTTCTTTTTTTAAAATGGCAGTCATCTTAATTGTTTTTTGAAACACATAGAAACATAGGTTTTTTTAATAAAGCATACTGGCAGATAGAAAATAAACGTTGGCTTAGTTACACATAGTTCCGAAGCTTCGGAATCATCTTCGATGAATGACTATGATTCGCTATCTTTTTCTTATTATACCATACTTTGCTGTGTGTCTATGTGTTTTAATTTTTATTTGTTAATTGCTGGAAGATATCTTCCAGGCTTTTGTTTTCCTGTTTCATCGTCAGTAAAGGATTGTTCTTACTCACGGCAAATGCAAAAATATCTTTTCGTAATTGTACACTGTCTTTTCCGTGCAGCACAAATTGTGTAGCAGAGATTTTATCAATCAGATGCACGTTTTGTATCTGCTGTAATTCATCCGTCAATATATTTTTTTCAAACTCCACTTCAATGAGGATTTCACTACTCAATAGATTCTGTAAATTTTCCGGTTTCTCATCCGCCACCAGTTTTCCTTTGTTGATGATGATGACGCGGTCGCAAACAGCCTGTACTTCCTGCATGATGTGTGTAGAAAAGATAATCGTTTTTTCTTTGCCTAGTTCTTTTATCAGGTTTCTGATATCCACTAATTGATTCGGATCTAAGCCGGAGGTAGGTTCGTCTAAAATCAGAATTTCCGGATGATGAATCAAGGCCTGCGCCAGTCCCACCCGTTGTTTGTAGCCTTTGGAAAGCTGTCCGATTTTTTTGTGCTGCTCTACATTCAAACCCACCAAATCAATCGTTTCTTTGATTCTTTTACTACTGTAGACTGTGGACTGTGGTCTGTGGACTTGCAATGCAAACTCCAGAAATTCCTTCACATACATATCGTAATACAGCGGATTGTTTTCCGGCAGGTAGCCGATTTTTTGTTTAACTTCCAAAGGCTGTTGAATAATATCCAGTCCGCAAACGGACGCCGTGCCGGCACTTGGCGGCAGGTAACAGGTCAGCATTTTCATCGTAGTGGATTTTCCGGCGCCATTCGGTCCTAAAAAACCCAGGATTTCTCCCTTTTTAACATTAAATGAAATACTGTCTACCGCTTTTTGGTCAGCATAAAACTTCGATAAATTATGTACGGAAACAGACATGTTTGGATTACAAAAATAAGCATTTTAATTACATGGATATTCTTAAATTTAGTAAATATCAGAAGTATTGAAAAAACCATTATCTTTACCCTCAGCAAGATGAAATCCACATCCAGATATTATACCGTATTGTTCACACTGATTGCCGCTATACTGACTTCGTGCAGTGTGGGCAATAAAGTGATTCCTGATCCGGGTGGAAACTCCGGAGTGGACACCACCAATACCGCGTTGAATACCTTCAATATTATTGTCAGCGGTGATACTTCTTTTATTATGAGTGTTACCAGTATTGACTCGCTCAATACGCTGGAAGATGACAGCTTGGTAGTATCAGGCTTTGAATTCAGCGGTACGACGGTGGTGGGCATTTTCGGATTTAAAACATTTGCTTCCGCACCGGGTGTATATCTCACCGAAGGTGCTCCTCCGGGCATTACCACAGCTGAGTTTGGAATTCTGAAAACCATCAGAGGAGCGAGGAGAATCTACAGCATGAACCACGGTTCGGTAACGATAACAGAACACGATGTGACTGCAAAAACGGTTAAAGGCAGTTTTGATGTAAATAATGAATTTAATATCACGGCGAATATCTTCTTAAGATGCCGCGGCAATTTCTACATCAAGTATCAATAATTATTTTTCGACAGATTTCCGGATATTTTCCAGTACGTAATCCCAGGTGTAATATTTTCGTGCGATGGCACGTGACTGGTTGCGAAACTGCTCCCATGTTTCTTTATCTTTTAAGAGTGTGTCAACAGCAGTAATATAGTCTTTGGGCTGGTCTTTTATGAAGATATGTTCTCCGTCCTTCACTTTCAGGCCTTCCGTACCGATGGAAGTGGTAACACAGGGAATGCCTCTGTAGAGCGCATTCACCACTTTCACCTTGATGCCGCTGCCGAAGCGCAAAGGCGTAATAAAAAGACGTGCTTTCTGAAAGTAGGGTTCCAGGTCTTCCACAAATCCCGCCATCACGATGCTGTCGTCTTTTGCCGCCATCTCTTTCAGCCTGTTGTCGGGGTGTCTGCCTACGATATAGAGGATGATGCCCGGATGCTGCTGTTTGATGGCCGGCCAGATTTCGTTGTTGAACCAGATCAGTCCGTCGATGTTGGCCTCCCAGCTGAGCGTACCGATGTACAGTAAAGCATTTTCCGTTTTGTCGAATTCTAAGTCGGGTTCATTTAATAAGTTGTCATCGCCGAGGTGATACGTTTCCAGAAATTTAGAACGGTCGGCACCGATTTTTTCGAGTTCATCCATGTCATTCGGCGCAGCCAGTATGACATTGGATTTCCTGCAGATTTCCTGCTCGTATTTTCTGATACGGTAGGCCTGATTCAGTAAGGCCAGTTTTTTAGGAATACTTTTTTCTATATCTGCATAGCGTTTCCAGATAAGATATTCGCAGTTATGTTCATGCAGAATTATTTTCCCTTTGAAATCATCCGGAATGTATTGAAACATCACATAATGATCGCAAAAAACAACATCGTACTGATGAATCACAGCATTTACTTTTTGCTTGAATGCCGCGGATTTGTTTCTGTACAGATTTAGCGGAATGCCCTGCAAATTGGACAGAATCAGATTCTTTGCCGTGCGCGGAATATCGGATGCCTCAGAAATAAAATTGGATAATTTTATAGTTGTCAGAAATTCTGTGACATGCTGCGCATCCTCGTTCTTTAACAAACAGGCTACCGATAATTCATACTGCTCACTCAGGAAGTGCACCACTTTATTCGACTTTATCACACCGCCACTGACGGGCGGATAGGGTAGAGTAGGCGTGAGGAACAGAATTTTATTCATTTTGTCTGAACTGTGATTTATCTGATTAAAGGATTAACATGATTTCTTTTGTTTTCTTTTCGTTGTCGCACTGAGTTTGCCGAAGTGCTAATCATAAAACTGCCAGGTAACACCTGCTCTGAATGTCCGGTCTAAATATCCGTAATTCGGTGCAGTATAAATACCTTTTTGTTTAAACATTCCCTGGTTTACATGTTCTACCCGCAAAAAGATATTCGTGAATTTTACATGCAGGTTAAAGAACACATCCATAATCGGATAGAACTTTAATTTTTCATTGTCCTGATGATAAAATGCTGCCAGCGAAGGATTGTAGGCATTGCCGCGGAAATTGGTATTGTACAGAATATCAAATCCCAGCTGTGCATTCAGTTTTCCTGAAATCCAGCCGCCTTTGTAATACAGGGTTTGCTTCATGGCAAACACGGGCAGGCGAATGATGTTGTTGTTGGAAACCCATTGCGCATAGACTTCCGTACCGGAGAAAATATGTTTGGTGTTAAAGTCTTTCTGCAGTTTCACCACCAGCACATTCAATGGTTTGTTGTATTGCTGCGGCAGAGAAGCGGTATCGTTGTAAATATAGTTTTGGATGAAATAATCCTGCACGGTGGCAAACAACAACTGCTTTCTCCAGGCAAAATGAGCTTCCGCTTTTACCTGAAAGGTTTTTTTGAAATCGTTGGTGTAGGTGTAATGATTGCCGTAATAAAATTCCTGTTTTTGCGAAGGTGATGCCAGCGATACATTTCCGCTGACGCCGACGGAAATCGTCTTTTTGAAATTCAGTTTGCCGATAAAATTCACTTCAAAGTCGCCGATATATTTTGGCGCAATATCCACGGCAGCATCTACGGAATAACCGAAGAATGCAGAGTCAACCTGATTGTAAATTTTGGCTTTCAGTTTAATATCGTGGAGGAACTGATTCGTGAAACGCTGTTGGTAGCGAATGAAATCATATTGCAAACCGGCCGCAAATAAGAATTTTTTGGGAGCCGTGTCGTTCTGTATATTTTTGAAATAAATGCCGTTGGACAGTCTCCATGTTTTGGTATAATCGTCGGTAGAATCGGCATTGTAAATTAAACGGTCGTAGAATAAGGAGTCTTTCTCGAAATCTTTGTATCTGAATTTCCAGTGTGCATATTCGAAATCATGGGCAATGGCAAACTTAGGACTGAGCACCATCTTTCGTTTAAGCGAATCGTTGATTTGTACTTCCGTTTTTTTTCCGAGATTGATCAGCTGATGAAAATTGATGTTGCGTTCGCTGTATTTATTAATCGCATCTTCTAAATGAACTGCCACAAAACTTTTGTTCTTTTTGTAGAAAGGATTGGTGAATACATCGTCCTGCGCCCAGCCGCCGTTTTCCTGATTTTTGATGCCATTGAAAATAAAGGCAATCTTTAAATCGTAGCGTTTGTTTTTGCTTTGATAGGTATTCTGAACGGAAAGCAGGTTGTGGATGGATAACTGATTCGCGCTTTTTCCTTTAAAGCTGTTGCGGTGAAAATTGAACCCGAAATTGACGTTTGGTTTGATGTTGATGGAAAATTCCGCGCCGCCCACAATTTCCTCTTTTCCGCCAAAGACAAAATCCAGCGCGGTGTAAGGCGTTTTGGTATTGAAATATTTTACCTTTTCAGGTTTGATGAAATACACGTCAAACGCATTGAAGCCGTGTTTGAATCCGATGGGATTGTCGTTGGTGAACATGACGGAATAGTAAGCGGTGCCATAGTTGCCCAGATTGTGATAAGGTACAAATTGTTTTTCCGTAGTGTTGTATCGATGGAAATTCTCGGCAAGCGAATCCGGTTTGCGCGGCCGCGGATTTTCGAGTGTTACATATTTGGCGTCAAAAAATAATCTTGGATTGGGTTTGGTGATTTGAATCTGACCAAAAGAGACTAAGGAGAATAGTGATATGAGATATGAGAGGAGCGTCTTCTTCACCATGCGAAAATACGGATTTTTATTTCATCCTTCAACTCTTTACCTCACCCGTCTCGTCTGCGACGAGCCACCCTCTCTCCCGAATATTCGGGAGAGAGGGATGTCAAGCTTCGCTTGATAGGGTGAGGTGTCTTGCATTATTTATTTACTCCACAATCTGCAACTTCGCAAACTTCAGCATGATTTTTTTGTTGCCGACGGTTTCGAAGTAGATGGTGGCAATGCGGTTTTCGCCGCCGCCTTCCACGCTGATGACTTTTCCCTGATTGAATTTCTCATGAATGACCTGCATGCCGGCTTCCAGGTCTTTTAAGTCGGATGAAATGGAAGCACCGGCTTTGGCAGCGGTATTAATTTTAGTGAGGTGTTTCGGTGGTTCCGTTATTTCCGGTTTGGATGGCTCAATGATTTGTTTCTTCTGATACTGCTTGCTGAGGTACCATTTCGTATTCTCATCATCGCCGAAGAAAGATTTCTGTTCCGCTTTTGGTTTCTGCGGTTCTTTTTGTCCGAAGAAGGTTTTGTTTTCCTCCGCTATTTCGTCAATGAAACGGCTCGCTTCGCAATAATTGAGCTGCCCGAATTTATAACGCGTCAGCGCATACGACAGCGTCAGGAATTTCTTAGAACGCGTGATGGCCACATAAAACAAACGGCGTTCTTCTTCCAGGTCTTCGCGCGTATTCATCGACATGATGGACGGAAATAAATTCTCTTCCAGACCCACAATGAATACACTCGTAAATTCCAGTCCTTTTGCTGCGTGTATCGTCATCAGTTTCACCTTCTCTTTATTTTCATCTTTGGAATCGTCCATATCTGTCAATAAAGAAATTTGCTGTAAGTAAGCCGCGAGGTCATTTTCCGGGCGCACTTCATCTTCTTCGTATTCCGGCTGCTCGCCTACGGTGTATTCCTTGATACCATTTAAAAGCTCCTGAATATTCTCGAAACGCGAAATGCCTTCCGGTGTTTTGTCTTTGTATAAATCCTGAATGAGACCGGTTTGCTTGCCGATGTATTCTGCAATTTCGTACGCATTTTTATTCGCCAGCATAGCGCGGAAACTTTTGATCATGATGCTGAAATCACGAATCAGTTGTTTGGCGCGCGACTGCATATCGTTGATGATTTCCGGCTTTTCCACCACATGCCACAAAGGCAAATCGTGTTCGTTGGCGGTCACAATCAGTCTGTCGATGCTGGTGTTGCCGATGCCGCGCACCGGATAGTTGATGATGCGTTTCAAGGCTTCTTCATCATTCGGATTGACGACTACACGCAAATACGAAATGAAATCTTTTACTTCCTTGCGCTGATAGAAAGAAAGACCACCGTAAATTTTGTATGGAATATTCAGTTTGCGCAACGCTTCCTCAAAAGAACGCGACTGCGCATTGGTGCGGTACAAAATGGCAAACTCGGAATGCATGAGGTGGTTGCGCATTTTCTGGTCGAAAATGGCATTGGCCACGATGCGTGCCTCGTCGGTATCGCTGGCGG
The DNA here is from genome assembly GCA_016721245.1 of Sphingobacteriales bacterium. Taxonomy (GTDB): domain Bacteria; phylum Bacteroidota; class Bacteroidia; order Chitinophagales; family JADIYW01; genus JADJSS01. The sequence goes on along the minus strand of JADKIQ010000005.1, from coordinate 96,874 downwards.
TTTTGTACACTTTTATCTTTTCGCCGCCTTTGTTTTCCGTCCAGATTTGTTTAGGCAGCTGCGCTTTGTTGTGTTTGATGATTTCATTCGCCGCGCTGACGATATGCTCGGTGGAACGGTAATTCTGCTCCAGTTTAAAGACTTTTAAATCCGGATAATCGCGTTCAAAATTTAAAATGTTTTCGATAGTGGCACCGCGGAAGGCGTAGATACTTTGTGCATCGTCGCCCACCACGCATACGTTTTCGTGCTGTCCGGCAAAAAGCTTGACGATGGAATACTGCGCGTTGTTGGTATCCTGAAACTCATCGATTAAAATATGCGTGAAACGCTGCTGGTATTTGTAGAGCACATCCGGAAATTTCGTCAGCAGTTCGTACATTTTCAGCAGCAGGTCGTCGAAATCCATGGCGCCGGATTTGAAACAGCGGTCCTGGTATTTGGCAAAGAGTTCTTTTATTTTAGGGCGGCCGCTGCTTTCGTCGTCGGAGACGAGGTCGATATTTTCCGCGTATTTTTTGGCATCTATCAGCGAGTTTTTTGCCGAAGAGATGCGGTAGAATACGGTAGCCGGTTTATAGAGTTTATCGTTCAATCCTTCTTCCTTGATGATGCTTTTCAGCAGGCTCTTGCAGTCGTCGGGATCGTAGATGGTAAAATTGTTGGGATAGCCCATGCGGTGTGCTTCGGCGCGCAGGATGCGGGCGAACACCGAGTGGAAAGTACCCATGTATAAATTGCGCGCTTCGTGGCCCACGATATGCGAGATACGCTCGCGCATTTCCGCCGCTGCCTTGTTGGTGAAGGTGAGCGCCATGATGCGGAACGGGTCGACATTGTTTTTGATGAGGTAGGCGATGCGATAGGTGAGTACCCGCGTTTTTCCGGAGCCCGGACCGGCAATGATCATCACCGGACCGTGGATGGTGGTGACGGCATTGAACTGGGATTCGTTTAATTCGGCTAACTCGCGCATGGGCTGCAAAGATAGGTTTTGAGGAAGGATTTTTGGAGGGAAGTTATCGACAAAATGAGTTAATCAGCATTAACCTATTGCATTGAGTTTTCAAAGATATGAGGTTATTAAAGCCTTAATTGTTTGAGTTTCTTAATATCACAAAATTGAACCCATAATTGCTTCTTTGTTTTCTCTGATAACTAATATTATTTTTATTCTCTATTTTGAGAAAAGTTCCTTTTCCAATATCCTTCGGTGAATTATTAATTTCTTCCGCAAGATGAATCCTGTTGTCTAAAAGATAAGTAATATCTTCAAAATCATGACTTGTTCTTGGTTCTTTATTTCCTCTGTCATTGTATGCAGTGAATTTAGAAGCTAAAAAATAAGACAAGGGAAGAATCCGGATGAATTGGCCATCCATTTCAACTTGTTGTTTCAAATTGAATCCAGGTGCAAACCATGGATTTGCAGGTGCCCAATCCTACAGCTTTCATCCTAATGACATTTACTTTCAATGTCCTCAAAACGAAAAAGGCATACCACATCATCATCCGTGGATTGAATAAAACCTTTTGTACCAACTCTTGTCGTAATATTTCCAGTTCATGCAATGTGGCAATTGACAAACTAATATCAATATCTTTTGTTGGCCGCACATCATCTGCTGCTTCATCATCTGCATATAAACTTACAACGGCACCTCCTACATATACTACCTGCTCATTAAGATTGCCGAGAGCTGCAGCTATTTTTTTTATTACACCAATATTTATTATTGTATTCTTTAACATATCCTTTCTTTAAGTTCTTTTATCGCTGAATTTCTTTCTCTTGCTTTGCCTATTCGTAATGCATCTGTTAAAGCAAGTAATTCATACAATTTATTGTCTTTCATACGTCTTCATCAGTTTCTTTTTATCGTCAGCAAGTAAGCCGGCTAAAACGGAGCGGTTTAAGCTTTCACTTATTTCGCTGGCACTTATATTCAGTTCAGCAGATAAATCTTTCATCAGCCATTTATTATTTCCTTTGGCCGCAATTTTTAATAGCACTACAATGTCCTGAGGACGCATGCCGTTATGGATCTTCATAGAAGTAATTTGAAACAAATTTAAACAATAAATTCTGTCTGCAATTCCCAAATTTGAAGACGGACATTTTTATTATTATAGCCTCGGTATTTTATTTCTGCAGCAATACGATTGCAAAAGTCTTCAAGTATATCGCCTCCGTCCATTCTTTCTGGAGTTGCGGTTAGTCCTAACAAAACTTTAGGTGTAAAGTAATTAATAAATTGGCGATAACTTGAAGCGGTAATATGATGCACTTCGTCGACAATTATAAAATCATAGTAATTCTTTGTAAGGCTTAAGTCTTTAATCCTATTGTTTAATGTCTGAACCGAGGCAAATACATGTTCATAGTTTGTGGGTTCATTTCCGTCAACCCACAATTCACCAAAATTATTATCTTTTAAAACACCTCTAAATGTTGCCATGGCCTGTTGTAAAATTTCTTTTCTGTGGGCAATGAAAAGTAATTTCGCATCTTTATTTAGAGTTCGAAAGTTTTTATAGTCAAATGCAGAAATAACTGTCTTGCCTGTGCCGGTTGCTGCTACTACTAGATTTCTATTTCTGTTATGGACACTTCTTTCAACATCAAGTTTTTCAAGTATTTCTTTTTGGAATGGATGTGGTTTTAAATCAAAGAATGTGGTTTGGTTGATATAGTTCTTGTTAGATTTACCTTCTTTTAACGCATCTTTTAGTTTTGTTGAATGTAGTGATTCATCAAATAATTCAAATTCTGAGTTTTGCCAATAAGTATCAAACGTTTTCTGGAATTTATCTATTATGTGGCTAACTTCTTTAGTTGTTATTTTTAAATTCCATTCTAGTCCATCTGTTAATGCAGAGCGAGAAAAATTTGAGGAACCGATATATCCTGTATGGAATCCAGTGTTTCTATAAAATAAATATGCTTTAGCATGTAATCTTTCATTTCCTGTGTTGTAAGAGACTTTAACCTCAGTATTTTCTAAAGAAGATAATAATTGAATTGCTTTGTAATCAGAAGCACCCATGTATGTTGTTGTAATTACTCTAAGGTGTCCACCTCTTTTTACAAATTCCCTAAGTTCACGCTCTAGGATAATTATTCCTTTCCATTTAATAAATGAAACTAATAAATCAATTCTATTTGAAGAGAGAATCTCTTTTTTTAACTCACTTTCAAGTGAAATTCCGGCATTTCCACCTGTGAATAGTTCGCTGTGTGTTAATCTAGTATAGGTGATTTCTTTTAGATGTAAATCTAAATCTGAAAAATGAGCATCAGTCTTTGTGAAAACAGCTTTTAAAATTTTACCCTCCGTTTCCACTAAATCATCGTTAAATTCTTCTTTTTTAAGTTCCTCTTTTAGAAATAAAATAATTTTATTGGCAATCTCAATTTGTCTTTCTATAATATTATCACCTTTAACAAATGATAATGCATATTTTATTGAGTTGCTTAAATGTTTAGATAGTAAATCAGATGCTTCTTCTTTATCTATATCCGTTTCCTTAATCTGATAGGATTTCTTATCAAGAGCATTAATCTTAGTTTTAACTAATTTAGTTACAAGTTCTTCATATATCCCTTGATTCATAGTTTGGTCTTTAATAATTCTTCAACAATTGGTAAATCAGCTGCAGCCCAATCTAAAATAGCTAATTCGTTTTTTAATAACCATCTGTAATCAATATGCTCTGTAAGTGTTAATGAAGTATCCTTACAAGTACAAATAAAACTGTGCATTATTAATCTAAAATCAGGGTACTCATGTTCAACTGTTAAGTATTCTTCTTGAATCTCAATTTCCATTTCCAACTCTTCTTTAATTTCTCTCTTTATTGTTTCTTCTTTTGTCTCTCCTGTTTCAATTTTACCGCCAGGGAATTCAAATTTTTTAGAGATATATTCATACTTATTGATGTTTCGTTGAACGCACAAGATTTTACCTTCGTTAATAATTATTGCTGCGACAACTTCGATTGTTTTCATTTGGTAGACAAAATAACAAAATTTCTTTATAGAATAAATAATAATAGATTATCCTACCACACACTTACCCTAAAATTCCGCTCAAGGGTGGTGCCGTTTTCAAAACGCAGCATGTTGTATTTGTAATATTGTATACTTTTCCTCAAGAAAGGAATGTATTTTTTCTGTTTAAATTGACATATTCAACTATTCACTTTCCTGTATCACCGTTGTTTTGTACACGGCAAAGTCGAACTTTTTGGCTTCTTCCACTAGTTTGGCAATGGTGGTTTTTACCGTCTCGGGTTTTATCTTGGACGTGAAGTCTATTTTTATAATTAAGTTGCCGCTGAAGGCATAGAATTTAGCTTGTGTGAAATAGCCTGTTTTGCCAGTGGCACCCGTCATTTCATTTACGCAGGGAGTGCTTTCCGTAATATAGTACAGTTGGCCGCCGGCAAGCTCTTCCATCTTTGCTTTACTCAGCTCAAAACTGCCTTGTTCGAAAAAGCGCTTCTTTTCCTGTTCAATATTTGCAGGCTGTTTGACCATATCAAACAGGAACTTGCCGGTTTCATTATTGGAATCGTACCAGTTAAATTCACCTTTGTACGTGCCGGCAGCTTCATCGGAACAACCGTCCAGGTATTGTATGCCGCAATTCACTGTAATGTTTACCATGGCATCTATGCCGCCTACAGATTTACTTATCGGGCCGCCTCGCTTGTCTGCAATGCTCATTGGAATCAGCACATTCAGCACTTGAGTGTTTTGTGCGTACGATGCCGTGTATAGCAACGCGGTGAACAGCAATAAGATTGACTTTAAGGATAGGTTGCTTGTTTTCATGCGTTCTTTTTTAGAGTTTGATAAATTCTACACGTCGGTTTTTGGCTTTGTTGATGCCGCTGTCGTTTGGAGCCAGTGGGGCACTTTCGCCTTTGCCATCAGTTTCCAGTCGTGCCGCATCTATGCTCCAGGTATTGCTCAGTTCTGCTTTTACGGATGCAGCTCTGCGTTTGGATAAATCCATATTGGATGCATCGTCGCCGTCGCTGTCGGTATGACCGATGATTTTTATTTTCACCGTTGGGTTGTCTTTCAGCACCTGTGCGATTTCTTTTATGGTGGCAAAAGATTCCGGTTTTATTTTATCGGAGTTGACATCGAACTGTATGCCGTAGCTCACGAGTTTTCCTTCGGTAATGAGTTTGTTGCGCATGTCCGGCAAGCCAGCCGCAATGCGAAAATTGGCAATAAACAAATTGATTTCATCTGTGGTTTGAAATCTGAAAATGTTATAGACATATCCTTCAATTAATCCTCGCGGCAAATCCAATACTTTTTTGTCGTTGGCATACATACGGATGCGTTGTTTTTGCACCCAAAAGGCTACATGGTATTTTTCTTCAGCCTTGAAGCCAAACGGAGCACTTCCGTCATCTTTATAGCCCCCAACGCTTTCTGACCAATTGGTCCAGTCTATGGTTTCATATCCGGGCGTCATGGAAGTTCCCGCTTTTCCGGGAACGGCTCCGCCCTCGTTCGGGTCGCTGAGCGTGCCGGAAACTAAAATAAAATTGGTGCTGTACAGGTATTCTGAATTGGTAGTGTTGGTTGAATATAAATCAAACTCCACGGTAAAATTGTCGGTAAATTTTTCTTTGGCTTCGGGAATATAAAAGCCGCCACCGGTCATCTGAAACCATCTGCCCGGATAGTTGCTCAGGGTAACAATTTCACCGCTGCTGTTGGTATTCCACTGCACCGGAAAATCGCCGATGTTTTCATTGCTAAAGTCATCGTAAAAAATCACTTTTTCTCCGGGAATGAAATCGAATTTAGAGGTAATCTTATTTTCATTCTGAGCGTGCATCAGAAATGGCAAACAAAGTGCCAGTTGCAAAAGTGCTGTTCGTAATTTCATATAGTTTTCTTTTTATTAAAGTTAGAACAGGTCGAGCCCAGAATACCTGACATAAATGGTATTTCCGTATGACTTAAATCATTGCTATTTGTGTGAATCTGTGATAACTTTATGAAAATGGGTATGGTTGGGATGGAGGTGATTTTTTCTACAATGTTTGCTGTAGATTGAACGTTTTTTTATTTAACAATCCGTTATTAATCAATTTTCATTGTCACTTTTTTGATGCCAAAAAGTAACAAAAAATCATAAACCTAAACCTTCTGCGGTTTGTCGGGTGCACTTATGGATTGTTGCTCTTTTTAAAGAGTTCAATTTTACGATGTTCAATCCACAGCACGAGGCGAAGAAAAATCTGAACGGCTTAAAATTGTCGTGTTCTCGATTGGAGTTGCAATGTGCGTAATTAGAAGAATAAACTAAAATAAACTGCTTGTGTGCTGACAAGACAATTTACAGAAGTCAGATTTTTCGAGCTGAAGCCTTGTGCATTGGCAAAGTGCCTTGGATTGAACTTGTCCCGATAGCTATCGGGATTGTTTCTTTTTGTATCAAGACAAAAAGAAAGACAATATTTTTTGGTATCAAAAAGTGACAAACATTCTTATCTTTAGCCAAAATTTTGTGTAATGGCCAACGGCAACGACTCGCCTTTAAAGAAAACGTGGATACGCTTACTGAAGAATAAACCGGCAATTGCCAGTTTAATCGTGATTTGTATTGCCATTATTCTGGCTGTTATCGGACCGAGCATTGCTCCGGATAAAACGCCGGATGCCGACGACCAGATTCTGGAACTCGCCAATGTGAATCCGGGATTTTCTACCAAGATGCTGCTGGTGCAAAAAAACCGGGAAGAAAAAGCGCCTTCACTACTGAGCCGCATATTTTTGGGTACAGAAAATCCAAACGAAATGATTCCGATCAATTCGTTTACGTTTGATGATAGTGCAAATGTTGTATTGCAGAGCTATGAAGGGGAAGGCAGAACATCACTGGTGAAAACCTTCCCGATAGTGGATGTGTGTGAGGCTTTGTCGAACAGCAATCCGCAAATAAGCATCCAAGGCGATAAAGCTACGTTTACCACTTTTGAGGAGAAACAGAAAACGGTTTCGCTGGCAGCGCTGAAAAAAGAAATAGAACAAAACAGGGTAATCACCAAAACCTACCGCTTAGGTACTGATGGTTACGGAAGGGATATTCTGAGTCGCTTATTATTTGGCGTGCGTGTTTCCTTGTCGGTGGGTTTGATTGCGGTATTAATTTCCCTGACGATAGGGATATTTATGGGCAGTGTAGCGGGTTTCTACCGGGGCACGGTGGACAATATCATCATGTGGTTTATCAATGTGATTTGGGCAATACCCACGATACTTTTAGCTATGGCGATTCGTTTTGCTATCGGCGATAAGATTCCTTCTTTTCTGGCGATTTTCATAGCAGTGGGTTTGTCGATGTGGGTGGAGGTAGCGCGGATTGTGCGTGGGCAGGTGCTGGGTGTGCGCGAGATGGAGTATGTGCAGGCGGCACGCGGATTGGGATATAACAACGCGAGAATCATCATCAAACATATCTTACCAAATATCATCGGCCCCATTATGGTGATTGCCGCTTCGGATTTTGCTTCTGCCATTTTGATAGAAGCGGGTTTGAGCTTTGTAGGCATCGGTGTGAAACCTCCGACGCCGAGCTGGGGTACCATGCTGAATGACCACCGGGCATATTTACTAACTCCGGGCAAGGCTTTTCTGGCGCTGGCTCCGGGAATCTGTATTATGGTTATGGTGTTGGCATTCAATCTCTTAGGAAATGGCTTGCGCGATGCCTTTGATGTGAAAGGAAAAACTGTTTAATTTACTTTACTGACAATCAATCATTTGCAATTCTTGTTACAGCAAATTAGGTTAATGTAGCTGAATTGTTGACCAAAGTTAAATTTTGGTTGAACTTATGTTGGATTTAACACGTTTTATTTGTGTATTCCACTTATATACTTAATTTTGGTGAGGCAACAAAGAAACCCATTTTAATCCAGGCAACACTGCCCGACGCAGACCAGGGTTACAAATAAAGAAAAGCGAATGAGAAGAACATATATTCACAAAGAAGGCTGGAAAATAGTATTGACTACTTTTCTGATAGTTTTAGGAATTAATTTACTGACCAATTTCGTACTGCATGCAGGAAAAACACTTAGCTGGGTAATTTTTATTCTTACCTTTTCATTTTTCTGCTTTGTTACTTATTTCTTCAGAAACCCACGCCGTAATATTATTACGGATGATGATATGATTATTTGTCCGGCAGATGGCAAAGTGGTAGTGATAGAAGAAGTGTTTGAACCGGAATATTTTGAAGACAAACGTTTACAGATTTCTGTATTCATGTCGCCGGCAAATGTACACGTAAACCGCGCCCCGATTGCGGGTGAAGTGAAATACTCCAAATACCACGATGGTAAATATTTAGTGGCATGGCATCCGAAATCTTCTACTGAAAATGAACGTACCTCTATCGTAATTGATAACGGCAGTGTGGATGTGTTAGTCAGACAGATTGCAGGTAAAGTGGCACGTCGTATTGTTTATTACCTGGAAGAAGGAGACAGCATTGAACAAGGTGCAGACTTCGGGTTTATCAAGTTTGGCTCCCGTGTAGATATGTTCCTGCCATTAGATACCAAAATCAATGTGCAGCTCGGGCAAAAAGTGAAAGGCGGTATTACCGTCATTGGCGAACTGGCTAAGAAATAATCTTTTTTTATTTTAGTTTGTATAAAGTAATTCCATGGAAATTACCAATACTGTCGTTGAGGTAAGGTTTTAAACTTGCTTTTTCTTTCCACGCTTCATCCGTCAGGATAAGAAAATCTGCCTCCTTGTTTTCTAAAACTTCTCTGTAGTTATTAAATTCCGTATAGCCTTTTCGTTTGATAAGATACAATGTCTGGCAGGGAGTTTCGTCCGGAATGGAAATAAGGGTTTTGAATTGACTTACTCCTTTTGATAATAAAAAATGTTGCATCTCATCGGATGCCAGATTTTTATTGTAATAAGTATCGGTTTGTTTTTCTGTGGTGTATAATTTGCAATAAATAATATTGACGAGTAAGAGGCAAACAAGGAACACTTTTATCCAACTTATGATTTCTCCGTAAAATCGCTTACATATATACAGAATTGCAACAATCCAGAATAAAACAAAAATATAAAACGTAATGTAATAGTATTCATGTTTCATCAATCGCTCATAAAACAGAATAATATACGCTACTGTAAAAACGAAAGAAGATAAAACAAACAGATGGAGTTCCTTAAAAATACGATTTCTGTATTTATGGTATAAGAAGAAACTCAGGATTAAGAGGATGGTGGTGGGTCGCCAGAAATAACTCTTTGACCATGACACTAAAATCCGCCAGGCAGTCAGGCCAATATCATACCAGCTTAATTTCCAAACAGGAGAAATTCCTAAAAAAAAATAAGTATGATGGTTTTCGATGTTATATTCTTTTGCATAAGTATACCACCAATAAATAGGTAGAAGTGTGAGCATCAGTATAAAAATATAAAACGGCTTCTTTAATTGAGCATTCGGTTGAAAGATTATCAATACTGCCAATATTCCGTAATTAATTGCCTGGCTTGCTTTTAACAGACAACTCAAACTTATCAATAAAAAAAAGGAGCTATAATACAGAAGCTTGAATTTAGATTCAGGTGCATACAGATAAACTGCCCATGCAATATAGGTGATACTTAAAGCCGGAACATCCGTTAAAAAATTATTTCCGTAAAAAACAAGTAAAGGAGAGGAGAATAGCAGCATTGCTGTAAAAAACGAAAGTAAATAATCCCGCAAAAAATGAAATGCAATATAAAATGCAGCGATAATGCCGGAAATAAAAAGGATACTATGCATCAGTCGTAATGCAAATTCAGGCTGATTGAATTTTGCGGAGATGAAATATAGCAATGGAAATTCAGCGGCTGCTTTCCCATCTGTACTTAATAGATTTGATACTTCCGGTTGTAAAAAAGGTAAATGGTATAATTTATAGTTAAGAACCATATCCATGGAATAAGTTTGCCGCCATAGATGTGATCCTTGCGGTAAAGCGTGCAAAACAGATGGATATCCGTAAAAAGCACTTACAGCCAACAGCACAAACAGTAACAATATAAAGCTGATGAATCCTGATTTCATTAGGGTAAAAATACAATTTTATAGTTTGCCGTAATAAAAAAGACAGGTAGTTAATTACCTGTCTTTTCTGTAAATGATTGTTTGGTATTAATAACCAAAAATCTGCTTTAATGTATATTTCGATACTTTCCCGTATTTGCTTAGATTTTCTGTTTTTACTTTTTTCTCATCGCCAATGATGTTGATGGAATATGGTTTCTTAGCCACCATCGTTTGATGAAATGCTTTCAAATCATCGAAAGTGAATTTGTCGAGTAACTGGTAGGTTTTTTCGCGGGTGTCATAGCTGATGCCCAATCGTTGTGCTTCCAGGAATTTAAATAGAATCTGTTGTTTTAAAATCCGGGAAGTCGCAAAGTTATTTTTCAGAGAGGCTTTGGTAACCGAAAATAATTTTTCAGAAAACGGTAAAGAATCCAGCAATTCCTGCATGCTCAGAATGGATTCATTCATTTTGTCTGCCTGACAGCCTACGTATGCTTTCATTATGTTTGGTTCGTTTTTCTTGTAAGCAGTACCGTAATAGGCATAGGTAGAATAGGCCAGTGCTTTTGATTCACGGATGGTCTGGAATACCACGCCTGCCATGCCGCCGCCAAAATATTCGTTGAATAAATTTATCACAGGAATATTTACAGGACTAAACATCGCGGAATTTCTGCTCCAGCTGATTTCTGTTTGCACCATATCATAGTTTGCAAAATTCACCTCGTTAGCGGTGTTTTTTCTGAAGGTAAATGGATAAGCGGACGGCAATACTCTGGTAGACATATTTGTTTTGTGATACATTGCCAGCGTAGCTACCAACGGTTCTTTTTCTTCCGGACCGTAGTACAATACCTTGTGCCGATATTTTGTAAGATTATGCAGCAGCGTAACCAGTTCTTCTGCACGAAGCTTTTTCAATTCCGCATCGGATAGTTTGTAATTGAACGGATTTTTGATGCCATAGGTGGCGATATTCACTAACCCGTCTAATATATTGTATTTAACGAGTTTGTCATTTTCTCTCGTTTTAATATAGTCGTTTATAAAAGCGTCGAGCTTATTTTGATCCGGCTGACAATTCGCCAGCAGGTGTTCGAGTAACTCTATGGATTTGGAAAGATTTTTATTCAATCCATCCACCTGAATATAGGTAGTCCGTTGATCGCAATGAGTAGAGAAACTGGAAGCTACTTTGTAAAACTCTTTATTAATTTCTTCTGCGGTATATCGGTTGGTGCCCAGGTATTTCAGGTATTCTAGTGCAAGCGGTAATTTTTTCAGGTTGTTGGAGCCTATATCAAAATAATAATACAGGGAGAAAAGCTGGTTTTCGTTGTTGGTTGAAATAATAAGCGGTACTTTGTTGGTTAGTACCTGCTGGATATCTTTTTTGAAATCCAGAAAAATCGGTTTTATATCCTCCGTTTTTAAAGCAGCAATCTGCTTCACAAAATCTGACTCTGCATTTCTGTTTACTTCCACTTCATGAATAGGCGGTTTTGCGACTTTGAGAATGCTCGTGTCTTTTCCGTTTTTTTTGTACACCACCACATAGTTATTTCCAAACCATTTATTGGCGAATGCAATGATGTCACTTTTGGTAAATTGTTTAACTTCTTCGTAAAAGGCAAGTTCATCTTTCCAGCTTACTTCTTTTATAAAACCATCCAACAGATTATTGGCTCTGTTGATGTTAAGTTCCATTTTCTGTAACTTCTCTTTTTCGAAATTGTTTTTTACGGCCTGCAGCAATCCTTCGTCGAAGTTTCCTTTTTTCAGATTTTCTATTTCATTCAGCAGCAGGCTTTTTACTTCTGCCAATGTTTGTCCTTCTTTCGGTTTGCCGTCCAATTCATAAATGCTGTAATCTTTCATCGTTTGCGCATACGATACCGCTTCTAAAACTTTCTGGTTTTGATTTAGGTTGATGTCTAACAAACCGGCAGTCCCGTTGGCTAAGATTCTGTCTGCAACCTGCAGTAGTTTTGCTTCTTCAGAACTGGCGCCCGGGAAACGGTATCCGATAGATACCCATTCGTCTTTGGGCCCATACACTGTTTTTTCTATGGGAGTGCTAATGTCAGCTTCTTTCGGTGCAATGTAAGGTGTTACATCTTTCGGAACAAAAATTCCGAATTTTTCATCTACCTTTTTTATGACAGCATCCGGATCAAAATCGCCGGCTAAAATCATACACATATTATTGGGCACATAATACTTCTCAAAGTATTTTCTGATTTCCAGTAAAGACGGATTTTTTAAATGTTCAATAGTTCCGATGGTGGTTTGTTGTCCGTAATTATGTGTCGGGAATAAATTAGCCAGCAACACCTCGTAGGTCTTCCAGTCGTCATTATCCAGTGAGCGGTTTTTTTCTTCATATACAGCTTCCAGTTCCGTGTGGAATAACCTGAAAACGGGACTTCTGAAGCGTTCTGCTTCCACGGTCAGCCAGCGTTCAATCTGGTTGGAAGGTATGTCGTTGACGTATGCAGTCTGTTCGTACCAGGTAAATGCATTCGTGCCTTTTGCACCAAGATTACCCATCATTTTATCATATTCATTGGCAATTGCGAATTTAGCAGCAATGCCGCTCACGGAATCAATGGTTCTGTAAATGGCTGCCCGTGCTATTTCGTCTGTCGTGGAATTATATTTTTCGTATAGCTGGTCGATTTGGTCTATATAGGGTTTTTCTTTTGCCCAGTCTAGTGAACCAAATTTATCAGTGCCTTTAAATAACATATGTTCCAGGTAATGCGCCAGACCGGTATGGTTGGCAGGGTCTGTATTGCTGCCTGCTTTAGTAGCAATGATAGTTTGCAAGCGGGGTTCCGCTTTGTTTACACCCATGATAACGGTAAAACCGTTTTTCAGCGTGTAGAATCTGGTTTTAAAAGGATCGTTTTTTACGTATTTGTACGTATAACCGTTACTGCTTTCTGTTGCCCAGTCGTAGGTATTCTGTGCCTGTGTAAAGAATGCTGCGAAAGCTGTAATCGTTAAAAAAAGAAATACTTTTTTCATACCAATGTTGTTTAATGGCTTAATTTAGAATTAATTATATTAAAGGTAGATAAAAATAGAAAAATCAAAAGGATTTCCGGCAGAAAAATCAGTTTCCAATAACTTCAACCTGTTTTTCCTTATTAGCGATAATTTGCGGAGTGCCTTTATATTCACCCACTTTTCCTTTTACGCAAATTGTTTTGCCTTGCAAGAATTCTTCCGGTTTGTATGAAAAATTTTGTCGGTCCTGCCCGAAGATCATCAACGTGAATACCTGTTCAGGATATTTCTTATCCAGGTTGATATAGGTTGGATTTGTTTTGCCGTTTTCGCTGAATTTGGTGCTGACTACCTTTCCGCAAACACAAGCTTCCTTGCCAATATAATCTCTGGCTTGCAGGCTATTTATTTTTCCTTTTCCAAAATCTTTTGGGGTGAATTGAGATGCTTTTAACTGTTCAAAATAATGGGCATCAAATTCTGTAAGGCTGTTCTCTGCTTCTACTATGTTTTCCAGGCTGTCCTCTAATTTCGAAAAAAAATCTATACCGGTGAGTTGTTCAATGCTGTCAATGGAAACAACGTGTTTTTCCAGTTCATACGGCACGTCTTTATTCGGATATAAAAAAGCGATGGCTTTGTAGCTTGGCGGATAGTAATCAAGCACAATTTTATAAATGTATTCCGGAATGGAAACCTTGAAAGACCCTTGCGGAATTTTAGGCAGATTCTCTTTGAGTACCGGACCGGTCACAACGATTAATTCGGAATTGTCAATTGCCCATTCGCGTACCTGCATTTCCAGTTTATTCCATGCATTTTGGTTTAGCTGCGGGTTCTGCGGGATAATGTTTGAATAGAAATAGGATTCACTCAGCGCTTTTCTGTTCCATTTAAAATCTGCGGATGCCGCCATGTGTCCTCTGTCGTAACCGCTGTTCCAGTAATCCGTAGAATCTGACATGTTTTGTTTAATAAACGGATCGGGGCGAAAATCATTGCTGCGTGTCTGGCTGCCATACAGTATATCTTTCAGAATGACATGTACCACATAATTTGGTATACGATGCACGGGATTATAGCTGGAAACCAAAGCAACGTGTTTGGCCAGTACTTCATTGGGAATGGGTGCGGCAATGCCTACAGAATCAATCAGTTTTTGAATATGAAATAATTTAGAAGATTCAATATCCTTAAAAATATCCTTCTGTAACTGATACGAAGAGATGGAATCCTGACTGTAGGAAACCGATGTGATGCATAAAATAAGTATGAATAAACTCTTTGATACTTTCATTAATCAAATATAAAACAAAAAACGAGCCATTTATAATGACTCGTTTCTGAAAATTGTTTTTTTATTGTTTAATCGTTGTAAATCGATTCAATTTCTTTTGAGTATTTCTCGTTGATTACTTTGCGTTTTAATTTCATCGTCGGTGTCAGTTCTCCCGATTCCGGAGTCCATTCGTTCACCAGCAGCTTGAATTTCTTGATTTGTTCAATATGGCTGAAGTTTGGATTGATTTCATCAATGATACTCTGGTATTTAGCCACCACTTTCGGGTTAGCCACTAAATCGCTTCTGTAGGTAAAGGTAATACCATTTTCAGCAGCCCATTGTTCGAGCACCGGGAAGGCCGGCACCATTACAGCAGATACGAATTTTTTGCTCTCGCCCACTACCATAATCTGTTCAATAAAGAAGTTTTCTCTGCATTTACTTTCAATAGGAGCCGGAGCCACATATTTTCCGCCGGATGTTTTTAATAACTCTTTCTTTCTGTCTGTTATTTTTAAGAATTTATTACCTGCATTGTTGGTTACAAATGTTCCAACATCGCCGGTGCTGAACCATCCGTCTTCGGTTAAGACCTCTCTCGTTTTTTCAGGTTCTTTGTAGTAACCCATCATGATATTAGGCCCTTTCGCTAAGATTTCACCGTCTTCCGCAATCTTGATTTCTACATCTTTAATCGGCATACCTACGGTTCCCAGCATCGCGCCGCCTTCCACAAAACGATTGAAGGTTAATACCGGAGAGGTTTCCGTTAAACCATAACCTTCACGGATGGGAATACCTGCTGCTGAGAATACGCGCGCCATTTTCAGCGGACATGCCGCAGAGCCTGTTACAATACCCAGAATTCTGCCACCTAATCCTTCACGCCATTTGGAGAAAATTAATTTATCTGCAATTTTAAACGAGAAAGATGGTTTTTGGTCGTAATCGTATTTATCTGCCAGTTCCAGAGCCCAGAAGAATAATTTTTTCTTGATACCTGTTAAAGCCAAGCCTTTGTTCACGATGCCTTCGTATACTTTTTCCAGCAAACGCGGAACGGTGGTGAAGAAATGCGGACGTACGGTGCCTAATTTATCTTTTAGTGTATCGATATCTGAGTAGTATACGTTAGCACCTGCATGCAGGTAAGTGTAAATCACCATTCTTTCGAAAATATGACAAAGCGGTAAAAAGCTAAGAGCTGTCTGGCCTGCTTCCAGTGGTAATTCCGCACGAACAGTTAACACGTTGGAAACGATATTGTGGTGTGACAACATAACACCTTTCGGGGTGCCGGTTGTACCGGAGGTATAAATTAAAGTAGCCAGTGCATTCGGGTCAATGGTGTTGGAAATAGCTTTTATCTGTGCTTCATCTCCACCTTCTCCGAGTTTCATTATTTCCTCATAGTTGTGAGCACCTTCTACCTGGTCAAACGTGTACACTTCCTGTAAAGAAGGCACGGAAGCTACCAGATTTTTAACTTTCTCAAATAATTTGGCATCTGAAACGATACAGATTTTTGCTTCTGCATGGTTTAAAATGTATTCGTAATCTTTTTCGCTGATGGTAGGATATAAGGGCACATTGATGGCACCGATTTGTCCGATGCCCTGATCGCAGACATTCCATTCCGTTCTGTTAGCAGTAGTCACTACGGCCACTTTATCCCCTTTTTGTATACCGAGTTTCAATAAGCCCAAACTCATATTGTTTGACATACTGATTAACTCGTCGGTACTGACTTTCCACCAGTTTCCGTCTTTAATGGTAGCAATGGCAACCTGTTGCGGATGATTCTCCTTTTGATAATGTAAAACGTCAAATAGTCTTTTTACTTCCATTTTCACGAAATTTTGTTGTAAAATGTTTCAATTAAATCTTTGTATTTTTCTTTGATGACCTTCCTTTTCAGTTTCATGGTGGCTGTAAGTAAGCCATTTTCCACCGTCCATTCGTCAGCGAGCAGCTCAAATTGCTTAATTTGCTCTACTTTGCCAAAGTTAACATTAAATTCTGTAATAATATCTTTGAAAAGCTGTTTTACCTCCTGATTATGAATTAATTCCCCGTTGGAAATCGTTGTTATATCGTGTTTGGCACACCATTCTTTCAGGTTCTCAAAGTTGGGAATAATTAATGCGGAGATGTACTTTTCACCGTCACCTTCCAAAGCAATCTGGTCGATATATTCGGATTCTTTCAGTTTGTTTTCGATAGGTGCAGGAGCAACATATTTACCACCGGATGTTTTAAACAGTTCTTTTTTACGGTCGGTTATTTTCAAAAAGCCGTCTGCCGTAAACTCTCCGACATCTCCGGTTAATAACCATCCGTCTTTGTCAAAAACTTTAGCGGTTTCCTCCTCATTTTTATAATAACCCAGCATCACATTCGGTGCCTTAATCAATATTTCTCCGTCTCCCTCAATTTTAACCTGTACACTTGGCAGTAGTTTCCCCACGCAGCCTGCTCTGAAATCTTTTGGACGAAAAGGTACTACGCTCACCACCGGCGAACATTCTGTCAACCCGTAACCTTCCAGTACAGGAATGCTGGCATTGGTAAAGATGGTTGCCAGTCTTGGCTGCAGTGGCGCGGAGCCGCAGATAATGGCTTTTATTCTTCCGCCCAGGGCATCGCGCCATTTATTAAAAACAAATTTGTTGGCGACAATAAGATTGGAATTTTCCGAAAAACTTCTTGTTTTGCCCAGTTCGTTTTCCTGCGCCTGTTTTAACGACCAGAAGAAAAGCTTTCGTTTAAGACCGGTCAGCAATTGTCCCTTTTTGATGATTTTCTCATACACCCTTTCGAGTAGACGGGGAACCGTAGTAAAATAGTGCGGACGTATATCTTGTAAGTGTTCGGAAATCGTTTCCAGTCCGTCTGCAAAATAGACGGAAACACAGCCAGCGAAATAGACATAATTGATCGTGCGCTCAAATACATGACTGAGCGGTAAGAAGCTCAACACGATTTCATTCTTCTGTAAAGGAATGGCAATCAGGCAATCTTTTACATTGGATACGATATTGTTGTGCGACAACATTACACCCTTTGGAACTCCGGTGGTGCCGGAGGTGTAAATAATCGTAGCTAAATCATTGGGTTGAATGGATTGCCTGATATCGGCAACTTTTTTAGACAGCTCATCATTGTCTGCCAATAGTTCTTTCCAGTGTTTCACATTTTCCACTTCATCGAAACTATACACACTTTTCAGGCTTGGAATATTCGGAATGATTTGTGAAATCTTTCTGTACATCAGTTTGTCGGAAACAAAAACATATTTTACTTCCGCATGGTTGAAGATAAATTCATACTCCTTACTGCTGATGGTAGGATACACCGGAATATCTACCACTCCTATTTGCATGCATGCCAGATCAGTAAAATGCCATTCAGGACGGTTGGTGGTGGAAATGATGGCAATCGTGTCTCCTTTTTGTAATCCAAGCTGTAATAAACCCTGGCTTAATTTATTGGCGGTGGCAATAAACTCCTGTGTGGAATAGCTCTTCCATGTTTTTTTATCTTCCCTTCTCGATAAACATTTGTCTAACGGACAAACGCTGAGCTGGTTTTCAATAATATCAAAAATACGAGTATACGACACGCCTTATATAAAATGTGAATTTCAAAATTAAAAAATTAAATTCGTTGTGCAATCTATTATGAAAGATTTATCGGATTTAATTTTATACAAGGCTTCCGCCGGTTCAGGCAAGACCTATACTTTGGCAAAAGAGTATCTGAAGCTGGTGATTTTAAATCCTTACGACTATAATAAAATCCTCGCGGTTACTTTTACTAAGAAGGCAACGGCTGAAATGAAAACCCGTATCATCGAATATCTGAGCTTGCTGGAGCAAAAGGATAAGAAAACAACAGCGCTCAGAAAGTCGGTTATTGAAGAAATTAAAGAAAGCAGCAATATTGATGTATCGGAAGATTTTGACAAAAATGTCCGGATTGCCTTACAATTGATTTTACACGATTATTCCAATTTTAATATTTCTACAATCGACAGCTTTTTTCAAAGTATTATCCGCTCGTTTGCCAAGGAACTGGATTTGCCGATAGGCATGGAGGTAGAGCTGGATACAGATATGGTTATTCAGCAGTCGGTGCAGTCCATGCTGAAGGAATACAAAACCGATAAAGATGCCTTTTCAAAATGGCTGGAAGAATATGTATTTGATTTAATAGAAGAAGACAAAAGCTGGAAGGTTGAAAAGAATATTGCCAAACTGTCCAAACAATTATTAAGTGAAGACTATCAGTTACTGGCAACGGCAAGCAGTCAGCGTTTTGATATTGAAACCTATAAAAATGCCTTAGTTGAATTAAAGCAAATTGTTTTTCAATACAGAAAAAAACTGGATGATGCGACTAAAGCAGTCGAAAAGAAAATAAAAGAAGATGGGTTGAATCTGAGTTTGTTTTTTCAGGGTAATAAGAGTGTGCAGTCGTTTATAAATAACGCTAAAAAATACGAACCGGAAGCAAATTCTTATGTACAAAAAATGTTGGGAGGTGAAGCCTTGTTTTCTAAAGCAACGGCAAAAGACGAAGCAGTAGCCATGCAACTGGAGAATGCCTGGAACAATTATCTTGTTTATTATATTCAGGAAGTTTTACAGATAAAAGAACAACAACAGCAACAATACAATGCCGCTGAAATTGTACTGAAAAATATTTATTCACTGGCTTTGCTTGAATTTATCAACTCTAAAATAAAGGAATACAAATCGGATAAGAACCTGATTCTTATCTCCGATACCAATCAGATTGTCAGCCTGATTGCACAACACGAAGAAGTACCGTTTATCTTCGAAAAATCGGCCAGTTTTTTAAAGTATATTCTGATAGATGAGTTCCAGGATACTTCGTCATTGCAATGGAAAGGCATGCTTCCATTGCTGCTGGAAATACTGCAAAATGTAAATGGTCTGGTGCTGATTGTCGGCGATCCGAAACAAAGTATTTATCGCTGGCGCGGAGGGAAAATGGAACTGATTATTGACGGTATTGCTGCTGATTTAACCTATCACTGGAAGGATAGAAAAGATATTTCGCTGAAAGAAAATTACAGAAGTGCTAAAGAGATTGTGGAGTTTAATAATGCATTTTTTTCTACGGTAAAAAATGAAATTCAGCTGCAAAATAGTTTATTTAAAAATGTACTGGCTGATGTGGAGCAAAATATTGTCAAAACGGATAGAACAGGTTTTGTGCAGTGCAAATGGCTGGAGAAAAAAGAGGATGAGGATGTGCAGCTGGAAGAAGTTGTATCCCTTGTTCAGTCACTGCAGGGAGTTAAGAAGTACAGCGATATTGCGGTGCTGACACGCAATAATATTCACGGTGCAGCTGTGGCTAATTATTTGCAGGAACATCAGATCCCAGTTGTTTCCGCTGAGTCTTTATTGCTGCAGAATCAACTCAGCATAAAATTACTGATTGCCTCTCTGGAGTATGCGCTGCATTCAGAAGAGGATTTTTATGCCGTGAAATTGAATTATTTGTTTGCACAGTTTTTGCAACTGGAAAAATCAGAACAATATTTAACGAAACCAAAGGGTGATGCTTTTTTATTCCAGCAACATACAGATAAGTTTAGCAAAAAGAATATTCAACAGTTATCCTCTGTTGCTGTAAATGAATTAGTGTTTACGCTAATGAATGCCCTTGGCCTGGATGAAAAAGCAGACACTTATCTTTTGCGCTTTCAGGATGTTGTATATAAGTATGTGCAAAGTTATTCAACTTCGACACTCGAGTTTTTAGAGTACTGGAACGAGCAAAAACATAAATTGTCTATTATTCCGCCGGAAGGCATAAACGCGGTAAAAATTTATACCATTCACAAATCAAAAGGATTGCAGTTTTCGGTAGTGATTGTTCCATATGCAAACTGGAGCATGAAACCAAAATCTGATTCCACCATCTGGGTGAAAAGTGATGTGCCGCCGTTTAATCAGCTGAATGTTTTTCCGGCAGAGATGACGAAGAAGATGGAAAATAGTTTATTTGCAGAGGATTATCACAAAGAAATAGAGTTAAACTATATTGATAATATTAATTTGCTGTATGTTGCCTTTACGCGGGCGGAAGAGCAATTGTATGTTTTATCATCCGCAGAAAAAGAAAGCAAAAATGAGCTTTTGCCTCAAAATGTAAGCAGGCTGTTAAGTTACATTATTTCAAAACTAGCACTTAACAGTGTTGTAAATGATGGCCATGAGTATGCGTTCGGAGCCGTTAATACTGCTGTGTCCGATGAGAAAGAAGAAATGGCTGTAAAGTCTTTGCTGCCGGTTTCATTTCGTGATTTTAAATCAAAAATTCCGCTGGCAACAAAGAAAGAATATAATGAAGCGCAAACTAAAGGAAATATATTGCATGATATTTTGTCAAAAATAAACCATCCGAAGCAGCTTGAAAAAGCAATAGCCATTACCGTTATGGATGATGTAGAGTTTTATAAAATAGCTGCAAATAAGATAGTAGCTGTTTTTATGCAACAAAAATGGTTTGATAAAGAGTGGACGCAAATCAACGAGCGAAACTTGTATTACAAAGGTGAGTTGTTACGTGCAGACAGAATATTACTGAGTGATGATGAATGTATTATTATTGATTATAAAACGGGGTCAAAAGAAGCGGATCATGTGAAACAATTAAAAAAATATAAGGAGGCATATGCTTCCATATTTGCACATAAAATTTCTGCATTTTTACTCTATACAGATACATTAGAATTACAAGAAGTCAATTAGTTTTATGCAACATTTAGTACAAAAATATCACAAAGGTAATTTTGAAGTCATTGAATTAAAGAATGATATTGTTTCTGCTAAAGTTGCAGTAAATATTGGAAATACACTGATTTCATTGAAAGCTAAGAATGATGAAAAGTTGTATTTCCCGTTTTCTTTGGAAGAATATAAAGACAACTCAAAACTCGCCGGCAATCCGTTTATGCATCCGTGGGCGAACCGTCTGGAAGAGGAGTATATTCATTTTGAAAATAAGAAGCACGAATTTCCAAAAGAACAAATTCATCTGTTATACAGAGACGGAAATAATTTACCCTTGCATGGCTTGTTATTAAAATCAGATCAATGGAAAACGATTGAACTGCATGAAGATGAAAATTCCTGTTACCACATAGCAGAACTTATTTTTGACGATGCAGCTTTTTTATCCATTTTTCCTTTTAAACATACCATTCAAATCAAGCACGAATTGCGGGACAATGAGTTGAAAATTGAAACCACTATTCTAAATGAAGACGAGCAGGAAATGCCTGTCAGTTTTGGATTTCATCCGTATTTTTTAAGAAATGAGTTGAATGTGAAATTGACCATTCCGTCAAAAAATACAATAGAAGTAGATGACGTCATGATTCCAACCGGAAAGGTGTTCCCAAAAGAAAATAATTGGAATTTTAAAGACGATAAAGTCAATTTGGAAAACGTAGCCTTTGATGATGGGTTTCAGGATTTAAGAAGAAATGAAAAGAATGAGGCTGTTTTTGCTTTCGATAATATCAATGTTGTATTCGATGAACATTATCCATTCGCACAAATATACGCGCCAGCCAATCCCGATAAACCTTACGTATGCATAGAACCCATGACGGCGCTCACCAATGCGCTGAATACAAACAGTTGCAAAAAAATAAAAAGGGGTGAACGGTTTACTGCAAGTTTTACTATTGTTTTAAACACATAGATACATAGTTTTTTAAAAAAGAATTTATTCTTTTCTTTGTCTCACTATGCAAATCTGGTGTATGAAGCATAAAAAATGTAAAATAAAATCAGAAATACATAGATAAATCTTCGATTTACATAAGTCTTATATGTTCCGAAACTTCGGACTATGTGTTTTAAAATTTAGTTATTGTTTTATAAAACCAAAGCACTTCATGCGGAAATATTCGTCGAATGCCGTGCGCAAAGTGATGTTATTTTTTTGCATAAACTCCACATCGGAAATCGCATTGAAAAACATACGGTCGCTCATCACCAGAATAGAAGTATGGATGTCCGAGAAAATACCTTCTTTTTTCCCCTCATTATAAAAGTCTGTCAATACCTGCGTCACATACTCGATAAAAGTTTGCACCTGTTTCCAGAGCTGCGGATATTCATCCTGTAAATCTGCCAGAAAAAGATTAGAAATATCCGTAAAAGTGCCGGAGAATAATTCCAGCATTCTGTAAAACCTCGTTTCAAAAGAAATCGAATTGTCTTTTGTGATGCTTTCAAAATTTCCCAATTGGCCAATCACATTCATCAGGCAGATTTCCACCATTTCATCTTTGGAGCTGAAATAGTGATACAAGGTTGCCTTGCTTACTTTGAGTTCAGCGGCAATACTATCCATCGAGAATTTTTTCAGGCCGTGTTTTTTAAACGTCTCCGTCAGCTTTACAATATATAAATCCCTCTTTTTCGGATTGGCATTTCTTTCCTTGGTAACTGCATTTCTACCCATAATCGCTTTACTAATGTTAATTAATCATCACTGAGCGGTATAAAATTAAACTAAAATTGTTAAAATAGTTTGATTTTGTGAAAATTATTTTTTACATTTGGTTAAGTTGAATTACAAATCAAACTAAGAAAGTATGAGTACACTGCAATTAAATAACAGAACAGCAGCTCCAAGTGAAATGACAAAGCTGCATAAATTATGGAGACGGTATAAGTATTTTACGCCTGTAATCGTGCTGCCTGCCATCATGTACATTTCCTTTTATTATTTAGGTTACTGGTCGTTTTTCGCCTTTGTTTTTGTGTATGGTTTTATTCCGGCAATGGAATTCATTTTTACAGGTACGGCGGAAAACTTTACTGCGGAAGAAGAAGCAGTAGAACGAAAAGATATTTATTATGATCTGGTAATCTATTCCATGCTGCCGTTGCAGTACATCATTTTGGGCTTGTATTTGTGGACTATCACCACTAAATCATTACAATGGTACGAATACATCGGCATTACCACCGCGATGGGTTTGGCCTGCGGTGCTTTAGGTATTAATGTAGCGCATGAATTAGGTCACCGCACCAAAAAATACGAGCAGTTTATGTCAAAAGCATTATTGCTGACAGCTCTGTACATGCATTTTTTTATAGAGCACAACCGTGGTCACCATAAGAATGTTTCTACCCCTTTAGATCCTGCCACTTCTCGTTTAAATGAATCTATCTATGCATTTTTTCCAAGAACGGTTTTCGGTTCCTGGATGTCGGCATGGCACCTCGAAGCACATCGTTTAAAAAAGATGAAGCAAAATTTCTGGAATCCGTTGCACAATGAAATGCTGCGTTTTCAAATCATACAGGTACTATTCGTGGCGGCAATTTATGCGGTGTTTGGCTGGGTAGGTGTTGTAGGTTTTATTGCATCTGCTACCATTGGTTTTTTATTGCTGGAGATTGTAAATTATATTGAGCATTACGGATTGATGAGAAAACAACTGGAAAACGGTTCTTACGAAAAAGTAAAACCGCATCATTCCTGGAATTCTGGCCACGAGTTGGGCAGAATATTTTTATTTGAACTGACACGCCACAGCGACCATCATTTTAATCCAAGCAGGAAATACCAGATTTTAAGACACTTCGAAAACGCACCGCAAATGCCAACAGGTTATCTGGCGATGATTCCGCTCGCATTGGTACCGCCTTTATGGTTTAAAGTCATGAATCCTTTGGTAGAAAAACACAATGCAACCGTGACCGATGAATATGTAAAAGCACTGGAAACACCGGTAGAAGTAGAATAAAGAGAAAAAATGCAGATATAGCGGATTTTGAATAACTCAAAATCCGCTTTTTTTATTGACATTAACTATGTTTTTGTAATCTAATTGCATTCTTTTTTTAATTGATTTTAAGTACAATTAAATTTATTTTAATGGTTTATTTTTTATGACAAAGAAGATAATTTGTACCGGATTAATAAAGATTTTAGCAGCATCTTTATTTTAAATTATCAGGCATGAAAAAAATATTATTGACGATTACTTTTGCTACAACTTTCTTAATCAACAATTTCGCCACAGATAAGTGGATGTCATTTTACGGTAATAAAGTAAATACTATCGCCGAACAGGGTAATTTTCTTTGGCTTGGGAATAATAAGTTGCTTATCAGGTTTAACAAACTAAGCAAAGAAAAAGACATCTATGATTTAGGTAAACTAAATATTACCGCGAATAACATCACCAAGATAGCCATTGATAAAAATGGTGACAAGTGGATTGGAACTGATGGAAGTGGCATCATAAAATACAATGGTGTTAGTTATGTAAAATATGATAACACCAACACTCAATTACCAAGTAATATTATTCATGATATCGTGTTTTCCAACGACACCATTTTTGTCGGAACAGATAATGGATTATACATCCGGTTTAATTCGACAGAAATAATTTTCAATACATCCAACACGCCATTTTCTGATAATATAATTAAGAATATTGCGATTGATAAATACAACAATAAATGGATTTGTACGGGGTTCGGCACCTATGTTTTTAACAATCAAAACTGGATAACAAAATCAATAATGAATAACCTTTATTTCGGTTCAGCTCAGGCAATTGCATTCGAAGCAGATACCGCCTGGCTGGCAACTTCAGATGAAGAAAATTCATTGATTAAAAAATTCTCGTTACACAACCTGAGTGCAGATTATATAGACAGTATTCAAATCAATAATCGGCTCAATACAACAGATTATATTTTTACAAACCACATAGTAGTAAATAGTAAACATGAAAAGATAATGACCACTGATAGGGGAGATATTTATTTGTGCGAAGGAAAAAATATCAGATTATTGCATAAAAATATATCCGGGTTATATACCCCTCCTGTGAATGATATGATACAAACGGAGGATTCATCGATTTGGATAGGTGCCAATGTATTATACCGTTTAGATGGAAAAGTTCTCCATCGGTATAATGCAACCAATTCTTCCTTATACAGCGCTTATTATGAAGGTGGAGAATATGATTTAACTCCTATTGAAGAAATTGCAATTGATAAAACAGGCACCCTTTGGTTTGGAACGGCGCTTGGAGGGATTTCAAGATTTAACGGGAAAGAATGGGATACTTACACGAACAATGAAACAGGATTTGGATTAACCAATCAATGGTGTAATACTATTGGTTTCTCAGAAGATAATAAATTGTGGGCAGGCGTAGAGTATGCAAATAATGAATTGGTTAGTTTTGAGAATAACCAATGGACAAGAGGGTATAATAAATACAGTAATGTGGAGATGCAGACAGATAGTGCCGGTAAATTATACCTCGCCAAGCAATGGGATACTTTAGGTTTGTTTTTCTATCAAAATAATCAATGGAATAAATACACTAACTATGAATATCCTTCCGGCGCGGTACTTACCGATAATATACAGCAAATTTGCCTGGATTTTAAACCGAATGATTCTACAATATGGATAGGAGCCGGCTATTTATATGGAAATGAAACGGGTATGGGTTTAATAAAATTAAACAACCATCATTCACAGATATATCATGCTTCCAATTCTCCTTTACCAAGTGATGACATATATGATATTGCAAAAGATAAATCCGGTGCGATTTGGATTGTGACTCGGAGTGGTCTTGCAAAATTTGACGGAACTAACTGGACTATTTTTAATAGCCATAATTCTCCATTGCCAGATAGAACGACATCCAATGGTATTGTGCTACAGACAGTCGTTGCAGACAATAATAACAATATATGGGTTGGTACAGCTGATTTCGGATTGATGAAATACAGCGGTGGAATCTGGACGGTGTTTAACATGGCTAATTCTCCTTTGCAAAGCAACAACATAAGGAAAATTAAAATAGACAAGTTCAATAATTTATGGCTGGGAACGCGAAAAGGATTAGATGTCTATAATGAAGCAGGAATTACAAACATATCTGCAGATACCACACAGAAAAGCAGCAATATTGGTGGTGTCGTTTTCTTAGATTATAACGGAAATGGTATCAAAAATACAAATGAGCCTTTTGTGTCCAATCAGGCAGTCTGGTTATTAACGGATTCCATAAAAGCCTATTCTGATAATAATGGTCAGTTTTATTTCCAAAAATTAAATGGCAATTACGAACTGAAAATTGCTTTAGATAGCAATTATTTGCTCACTACCGATTCATTGTCATATCATATTCAGTTAAATAATGCAGACCAGGCAGATTATATATTTGGTATAAAACCTATACAATCTATAGATAGCATCAACATAACGCTGACCGGAGCTTATCCGCGTTGTCTTTCGACCGTTCCTTTTTGGGTGAATTATACCAACAGAGGAACAAATATTCAAAACGGTTTCGTTGCTCTGGCAATCGACAGTTCCTGCCATTTTATAAACAGTTATCCCGTACCTCAAAGCATTAAAAGTGATTCTGTATTCTGGGCTGTGCAAGATTTGCTGCCTTATGCCAATCAGCAAATAACACTATTTGTCGATATCCCGGCACAATATTCACTTAGTGATACCATTGCGCAAAATGATACCATCAGATTTTCAGCATCTTTTATATCACCCGTGAGAAATTATACAGATAGTTTGCTGGATATAATTCGTTGCTCATTTGACCCTAATGATAAATTGGTAAATCCTGTGGGGCCGCATAATGATAGTTTGTCTTTACTTTCCAATCCATTAGAATATACCATTAGGTTCCAAAATACGGGAAACGATACCGCATTTTTAGTTACCATAAAGGACACCATAAGCCCAAATTTGAATATGAATACATTCAGAATTGTTACTTCCAGTCATAATGTAAAAACAAGCGTTTCGGGTCATATCGTTACTTTTGTTTGCGATCAGGTGAAAATTCCGGATAGTAATGTAAATGAGCCTTTAAGTCACGGATTTATTAAATATTATATCGAGCCCAACAGGAATCTGCCGCCCCAAACACTTATAACAAACAGGGCATCAATTGTCTTTGACAGAAATCCTCCGATTGTAACGAACACAGTACGAACGGTTCTGGTTACATCAATCCCGCAAAATATAATTAGCACAGTAAAGCCTGTTCGTAATCTGAATGAAAAGATAAAGATTTATCCAAACCCGAATAATGGCATTTTTAATCTGGAATTTACTGCAAATTACTCTTCGCCGCTAACTGTTACATTGTTTGATGTGACAGGGAAAATGGTTTATCAGAATCAAATGGAACATCGTCAGAAAAGCGAAATAATTATAGTTACTCAAAATTTATCTGCAGGGTTATATACTCTTATACTCAAAACGGAAAAAGAGCAGATTGTTAAAAAAATTATTATTGATAAATAATGGTTGTAAGGTTAGATTTTTTTTGGCGCATCCGAAGGATGCGCCTTTTTTATAACTCCTGAACACTTAGGCACAAAATTTGTCTATCTTTGGCAAAGAAATTTTAAAAAATGAACAAGATATTTTTCACCCTTTTATTTGCTGTTATTTGCATGTTTACAGCAAATGCACAAATGCCGGCAGTAGGCACCAAAGCAACTGAATTAAGTTATAAAGACCCGACAGGAAAAGAGATTTCCTTATCATCTCTAAAAGGAAATATAGTGCTTATAGACTTTTGGGCATCCTGGTGCGGACCTTGCCGCAGAAATAACCCCGGTGTTGTAGCTTTATACAATAAATATCAGGGCAAAAAATGGGTGAAAGGCGTGAAAGGATTTACAGTTTATAGTGTTTCTCTTGACCAAAACGGAGAAAACTGGAAACAGGCCATTAAACAAGACGGATTGGTATGGCCAAATCATGTATCGGATTTAAAAGGCTGGTCTTCTGATGGTGCGATTAAATACGGTATCCGTTCTATTCCTCAAACTGTTTTAATAGATGAAACTGGATATGTGTTGGCAATTAACCCGCCGCATAATCTGGTGGAACAATTGCTTAATAAAAAATTAAGCAGTGGTAGCACTGGCACCAAAACAAAAACAACTAAATCCAAGACGAAAACAGCCAAATAAGCTACTGTTTTAATGTCAATTTGTCGCATAAATCCTTTGGCAAACTATTTGCCTTAGGATTTCTAAAATATACATATGTCAGACGAAAAAGATACTGTTGAAAATATAGAAACAGCTGAAGCATCTGTGGATGAATCACAAATTCAGTCAGAAAGTCAGACTGAAGAAAATACTACCGCCTCTGAAACTGTCGTTGAAGACGAATTGTCTGTATTGAAAAACGAGCTGGAAGAGCAGAAAAACAAATATTTACGTCTTTTTGCCGAATTCGATAACTTCAAAAAACGCAATGCAAAAGAACGTCTCGAGTTGTTCAAAACAGCCGGACAAGAAGTAATCCGTGAATTATTACCGGTATTAGACGATTTTCACCGTGCTGCAAAAGCATACGAAGGCGATAATAATGCAGAAAACTACGCCAGCGGATTAAAACTGATTCAGGAAAAATTCCAGAAAACCTTACAAAACAAAGGCCTGAAAGCCATTGAAAGTGTTGGGAAAGACTTTAACGTAGAACAGCACGAAGCTATTGCCGAAGTGCCTGCACCGTCTGAGGAACTGAAAGGCAAAATTATTGATGAGGTGGAAAGCGGTTACACGTTGAATGATACCATTATCAGATATGCAAAAGTAGTAGTGGGCAAATAAACAAATTGAGAATTATTGATTTCTAGAATTAAGTGATATTCAACAACTCAATAATTCAACAATCCAACAATTTTTAAAAATGGCAAAAAGAGATTATTACGAAATATTGGGCGTAGCCAAAAGTGCAAGCGGTGATGAAATTAAAAAGGCATACCGCAAATTGGCTCTGCAATTCCACCCTGACAGAAACCCGGGAGATAAGGCAGCGGAAGAGAAATTTAAGGAAGCAGCAGAAGCCTATGACATATTAAGTAATGACGAAAAACGTGCACGCTACGACCGTTTCGGTCATCAGGGCGCAGCCGGCGGTTTCGGCGGC
The DNA here is from genome assembly GCA_016721245.1 of Sphingobacteriales bacterium. Classification (GTDB taxonomy): domain Bacteria; phylum Bacteroidota; class Bacteroidia; order Chitinophagales; family JADIYW01; genus JADJSS01. The sequence goes on along the minus strand of JADKIQ010000005.1, from coordinate 67,453 downwards.
GGCGGACAAGGCGGCATGAATATGGACGATATTTTCTCTCAGTTCGGCGATATTTTCGGCGGCGGCGGAGATGGTAATCCGTTTGAGTCCTTCTTTGGCGGCGGCGGCGGAAGACGCAGAGAAAAAGGTCGCGGACAAAGAGGAAGCAACTTGCGTGTAAAGGTGAAAATGGATTTGGAGGAGATTGCCAACGGCGCGCAAAAGAAAATAAAAGTAAAAAAGCATATCACCTGTGATGTGTGTTCCGGAATTGGCGCTAAAGACAGTTCTTCTTACCAGACTTGTAATACCTGCAACGGAAGCGGAGTGGTACGAAAAGTGACACAAACGTTCTTAGGGCAAATGGCAACGACCGGCACTTGTCCGACCTGCGAAGGGGAAGGTAAAATCATCACTAATAAGTGTACAAAGTGCCGTGGCGAAGGAAGAGTGTATGGTGAAGAAATTGTGAGTATCGATATTCCGGCTGGCGTCAGCGAAGGCATACAGTTGTCCATGAATGGCAAAGGCAATGCCGGCGTTCGTGGAGGTTATCCGGGAGATTTATTAATCAATATCGAAGAAACACCGCATCCGGAACTGAAAAGAGAAGATACCAACGTAGTATATCATTTATACCTCAACTTTGCTGAAGTAGCTTTAGGTACACAAGTGGAAGTACCAACCATCGGTGGCAGCGCGAAAATTAAAATTCCGAAAGGCACCCAAAGCGGCAAGCTATTCCGCTTGCAGGGCAAAGGCATTCCAAGCTTAAACGGATACGGAAAAGGTGATCAGATTGTGGAAGTACAGGTCTTTACACCACAGGATTTAACGCACGAAGAAACCGAATTACTGGAGAAATTAAAAAACTCCAAAAATTTCAGTCCGGCAGCACAAAAAGAAAAGAACAAAGGCTTCTTTGATAAATTTTTCCATTAACGGAACTTTTCGTCAGTACTAGCGGTTTACCTAAATTAGTTTTTCAGCGTGTAATAATAAGTACACAGATACTACTTATATTTGCAGCTGACCTATACCTAAATTTCCGGTTTTGTTCTTACTCGACGTACAACATATCTCCAAATCATTTCAGAATAATCTGGCCTTGCAGGATGTCAGTTTATCATTAGAAAAAAATAAAATCTACGGATTACTGGGTCCTAATGGAGCGGGGAAAACCACCTTGATAAGAAATATCACCCAAATATTTTTCCCGGATGCAGGACAGATTTTTTTCAACGGAGAAAAATTATCGCAAAAACATCAGAACCAGATTGGTTACATGCCCGAAGAACGGGGTTTGTACAAAAAAATGAAAGTCGGCGAACAGCTACTCTATTTTGCACAACTGAGAGATTTCTCTAAAGCAGAAGCGGAACAGAAAATTAATTACTGGCTGAAGAAACTCGATATAGAATCGTGGAGGAATAAAACTATCGAAGAACTTTCAAAAGGCATGCAGCAAAAAATTCAGTTTGTTGCCACCATCCTGCATGAACCCACTTTGCTGATTTTAGATGAACCCTTTTCCGGATTAGATCCGATTAATGCGGAACTGATTAAGAACGAAATTTTTGAACTGCATCAGAAAGGAACTACCATTATTTTTTCTACGCACCGCATGGAAAATGTGGAGGAAATCTGCGAAGATATTTTTCTGATTAATAAAGGAAAAATTATACTGGACGGAAATGTGCAAGCCATAAAACATCAATTCAAAAAGCAGTTGATAAAAGTAGATACAAACAGTACCGTTTTGCTGAATGATAGCATTCTTTCGCAAACAGATATTACAGAACAAGCGGATACACACTTGATTTTTAAATTAAAAGAAAACCAGAAAGCAAATGATATTCTGAAAGTCTTACTTCAAAACAACATTGAGATTTCCGGCATGACGGAAATTCTGCCCACCATCAATGAGATTTTTATTCAATCCGTAAATAATAATTAGAGTCAGGAGCCAGGAATCAAGAGCCAAGACACAGAAATATTAACTATAGACTAACTCATAAGAAATTGAAAAAAATTTGGTACATCATACAACGCGAATACATTACACGAGTAAGGAAGAAATCTTTTATTCTGCTGACATTGTTATTGCCGGTGTTGATAGGTTTTACAACGGTGGCATTAGTGGAAATTGCCACCAACGCTCAGGAAAAACTCAGCATTGCGGTAAAAGATGAAAGCGGTTTGTTTGAAGACAAATTCCGCGGCATGGACATGGGGGAGAATTTACGTTTTAAGTATCTGACAAACAATCCGCAGTCGATAGATTCACTGAAAGACATGTATCAGAATATTGATTGCGACGGCATTTTATATATTCCGAAAATTGAACTGGAAAAACCGTTGGGCATCGCTTATTATTCAGATAATGAACTGGGCATTACCACAGAAGCACACATCCGAAAAAATCTTACAGAGGAAATTCGCAACAGAGCATTGCTGCAGCGCAATTACAATGTGGATACGATTGCTATGTTTGATAAAGAAGTTTCCATCGAAAAAATTATCCATAACGAAAAGAAAAACGGAAGCTCGGAAGTAGCCGGAATTTTCGGGTATGCGTGCGGTTTTATGATTTATATTTTTCTGATAGTGTATGGTGCCATGGTAATGCGCAGTGTAACCGAAGAAAAAACAAACCGTATTGTAGAAGTGTTGGTGACCAGCGTAAAGCCGTTTCAGCTGATGATTGGAAAAATCATCGGTATTGGCGCAGTGGGGCTGACACAATTTTTTCTGTGGGCAATTCTGACCTTTGGTATCAATATGCTGTTGCCGTTGTTTTTGGGGGATAAGATGCTGGCCATGCAAAGCATGCAACAAAGCCAGTTAGCCAATACGTCCGAGAGTACTCAGCTCTTAATGAATATTTCCAATGCGTTCAATGATTTGGCAGTAGGACGCATGCTCTTCAGTTTTGTATTTTATTTCATCTTCGGGTATTTGTTTTATGCGTCGCAGTTTGCCGCTATCGGCGCGGCTATGACAGATGACAGCGATGCACAGTCGTTTACCTTTCCGGTTACCATCCCGATTATCATTTCCATGATACTGATGTCGGCAACCTTATCACAGCCCTTTTCTTCTGCGGCTTTCTGGGGCTCCATGCTGCCTTTCTCTTCGCCCATTATTATGATTACCCGCATCCCGTTTCAGGTGCCCTGGTGGGAACAACTGCTGTCCATGTTTATTCTGTTTATTTGTTCTATGGGCATGGTGTATGTAGCAGCAAAAATCTACCGCGTCGGCATTTTGATACAAGGCAAAAAAATCACCTTCAAGGAAATCGGCAAGTGGATTTTTTATTAATCTGTAACATGGAAATTATACTATGGGTAATTTAATTGATGAAGATTTTTACAAAAGAATTGATGGATACAATTGGTGGAAATCTAAATGGATATTATATAACCTAATTATGATTCCAATAGGTTTAATCTTATTGTATATCGAATATCGTTATTATAAAAATGCTTCATTAAACGAAATGGTTTTTTATAAAGGTACAGTAATATCTTTTTTAACTGTTTTTGCATTTTTTAGCACTTATTGCAGGTAATATTTTTTATTTAATATATGGAAGGCAATTAAAGAAAAAAAATGTTTCAAATGATATAGATTATTTGATGAAACAATTTCGCATGAGTTTGTTCTATGCGTTTATAATAGAATTACTTTTTTTTCTGCTCGGATTATCAATGGCTTCAACTTTTACCCTGTTTTTATCTATATAATTATTAATGTAATAGTGTGAAATATAAAGCTTTGTGCCATACTTGCCAGTTCCATTTTTCATACGTAGGGTTTTATCTATAAATTCGGCTTTTGAATAAAAACGTCTCCACATATATGCATTTCTGCAACAATTTTGATTCCTTTGCAGGATGTCTCTGTTTATCACTTCTCTTAATTCCGGCAGTAATGGCAATTGCTACTATGTAGGAAATGAACATGATGCGATACTCGTGGATGCAGGCATTTCCTGCCGTGAAATAGAAAGACGGATGGACCGGCTGGATTTGTCCATGAGCAGCGTAAAAGCACTTTTTATTTCACACGAACATACAGACCATATCAGCGGTGCAGCCGTGCTTTCCAGAAAATACAGACTGCCGGTATACATTACCCCTTCTACCATTCGGCAGGCGAAAATTCATATTGAAAAGAGTTTGCAGCAAACTTTTACATCGGATGAAGCGATTCAGATCGGCAGTCTTTCCGTTACGCCATTTGTAAAACACCACGATGCCATTGATCCCTTTAGTTTTATGATTGCCTGCAACGATATCAAAGTTGGCGTGATTACGGATATCGGCAAGGTGTGTGAGCGAGTCATACATTATTTCAGACAATGCCACGCCTGTTTTTTAGAAACGAATTACGATGAAAAGATGCTCGACGAAGGCGGCTATCCGATGTTTCTCAAGCAACGCATACGAGGCGGTAAGGGACATATTTCCAACGCACAGGCTTTGGAACTTTTCCTGCAGCACAAGCCTGCTTTTATGAGTCACTTGCTCTTATCGCATTTGTCAAAACATAATAATTGTCCGGAGCTTGTTATGGAATTATTTAAGCAACATGCAGGCAATGTAAATGTGGTAGTGGCTTCGCGATATAACGAAACGGAAGTGTATACTGTCACTCAAACAATAGATAAGCCTGTCGGAATACAACGTGTTAGCTTTAGGGAGGAAAACATTCAAATGACTTTGTTTGGATGAGATATTTATTGAACACATAGAAACATGGCCTTACTGTCTAAACGCTAAAGCAATTGCAGACAATACTGTATCTGAATACGAGGAAAGAAAAACATAGAACTCGCCTAAGGCGAGTCTATGTGGAACTAAAATAGCCGTAATGAAACTAACATCTTTTGCGCTTCAAACTAATTTACAATCTATTTTGTAGTATATTTACCTGTGCTAAAAAAATCTGTTTCACTCGCTGCAAAATTATATTACCGTCTTAAAAATGGTTTCAATAATGCTGTAGTCTCTTTTTTAGACAGCAAAGCAGTTAAAAAATTTGCTGCAAAATATCCAAAAGTATATACTTTTCTGTTGCATCGTTTTTTGCTCGACGAATTTATCCAGCTGCCTCTAACACTGTTGCTGCTTTCCTTTATTGCCAATTTGTTGTTGCTCGATGAAATTGTAGATGCCTTTATTCACAACTCTTTTATTGTAACGGTTGACCAGTCGTTTGCGCAACTGATGTACAGCATGCGCGTAGAATGGATTGCCAAAGCATTTTACTATTTCACGATGTTCGGTTCGTTCTGGGGCGTGGTGAGCATTGCCATTATCAGCACGGTACTTTTTATTATTACCAAACATAAGACCTACTTGCTGCCCGTTTGGATTGCACTGTTGGGTACTCAGTTTACAGTAGGTATGAGCAAGAATTATTTTCATCGTATACGGCCGGTAGATTTTTCGTACTACCCCGAAACCTCCTTCTCTTTTCCGAGCGGACATGCTACGGTATCGGTAGCTTTTTACGGCGTGCTTTTTTATGCCATTATCCGTTCCCGGAAAAGATATGCATCCAAATTCAGATGGATGATGGCCGCTATCGTGTTTATTGGACTGCTGGGTTTCAGCCGTTTGTATTTATGTGTGCATTATGTAAGTGATGTAATGGCCGGTTATTCGCTTGGCTTGCTATGGATGCTGCTGGCGATTAGCATGCGGGAGTGGGTAATACATCGGGAAAAGAAAAAATTAAATGGGTATCAGCTAAAAAATGAAAACAGGCGCTGAGTCCTGTTTTCATTTCTGCCTTTTTTTAATTAATTCGCTCGAAGGTAGCCGAAACCTGATCTCTGTTTACGACATCAAAGAATATCATGCGGCTGCCGTCTTCTGAAATCTGAAATATAAATTCTACATCCGCAATGTTGTTGATATGAAGAACGTTGCGGGAAATATCCCAGGTAAAAGGAGCGGTGGATATCGTTACAGAGTTTCCGATACTGGTGGTGGTGATTTTCACATTTCCGGATCCGTGCAGTTCGTCGGTACCTTTTACAAACTCACGTTCCGTGGTTCTGTTGCCGTTTACGGCTCTCCATTTCCCGATGATGGTGTTGTTTACGGGTGCAATTTCCGTTGCTTCTTTTTTGCAGGATTGTAAACTGAAGGAAGAAAGTAGGACAATGATGCTGACTGCGATTTTGATGATAGATGATTTCATGACTTGTATTTTTAGTTGTTATTGAATGATGTAAAATTCAGCAATAACGAACGCTATTACCTCAGGGTAAAATGCGATATATAAAGTTCAGGGAAAACCACTAGGTGGGGTTTGAATGTGTGCGCAGATAAAATACTATTATAAAACAAACAGAAAAAATAGCAGGCATACGAACGAAATCTAAGCTTATAAAGCCACCTAAACACTCTAATCTGCCAACTTATTAATGTTTTTTGTATTTTAGTAAAAAATTGTATTATTCTGAAAATCTGACAAAAATCTTAACAATGGCAAAAAAAGAAATTGTACATAAAGAAGAAATAACATACTTTCTAAGACATATTCTTGACATTGCCGGAAATGAAGTAAAGCAAGGTGATGATTTTGAAAAACAGTTTGCAAGACGCTTAAAGTTTCAAAGCAAAACAGACTGGAAAAGATATAGGGCTTCTATTGATTTGTTAGATGATACAGAATTCGCTATTATTAGCGCCTTTGAATATCAGTTAGGAGATTTAAGTAATGGAAATAGGGATTCCAATGGAATGTATTTAAGATTATATGGCATTTTAAATGCAGTATATTTACAGATAAGTGCTTTTGAAGAGTTGGCATGTTTATTAAATTATTCTTCAAGAGATGACGTAACTAATTTATTCAAACAACTTGATATTTACAAACTTAGAAACATAGCAGGAGCGCATACTTTAGATTACCAATACGACACGACAATATTAGAAAATGAAACGAAAACAAGTTTTCGTATTTATCAATGTTTTTTAGAAGAAACTGGAAATAATATTAGTGCTTTAAGCCAACATGGTAAAATCTTAAAATATAATTTGCTGAATATTCTAAATGAATATGAAGAAAAGGCAAAAATATTATTAATTCAAATGGTAAAACATGCTATAAAGTATCTTGTACATGATAAAAACTACAGAGTTGAATTGATAAAACAATTAGATGAAAAACTGAAAAATTTAATTGACTATTCACGGATCGACAAAAACAAAACACATACTCAAAAAAAAATTAAAGAAGAGAAAATTAAACTAAAAAAACTGCTAAAGGAATCTGAAAAATTACATGATTTAGCAATGATTAAAATAATAGGATTAAATGATTGAAGATTTGCAAAAAGATACTTTATGCTAACAAACAAAAAAACAGGAGACCTAAAAAAGGTTTACCAAGTACAAACACAACTTAAATCTTGTAACGAGGTTTTGGAAACTATTATAAAGGAAATAGAGGAAAATGACAAACCACCAACTAAAGGTCAAAGTATTGCATTAAAAAGACAAGCAAATAAAAAAGAATTAATGAATCATCTTCGTCAAATGGATGAAAATAGACGATTTGGAAAACCTGTAAGATACAAACGTAAATGAGTGAAATGAAAATAGATATAAAATTTATTGATGCATCTGATTGGCAAGAACAACCTTGGTATAGTAGTGGTGGAACACGTGCAAAAAAAGTATTGCAAAAGCCGGACGGGACAGAATATTATTTCAAATGTTCTGAAAAGAAACCTGCAAAAGAAGGCAAACCCGCAAAAGAATATAAATATGAATTTTGGAATGAAATTATTGCATATCAATTAGGCAAGGCTTTAGGATTAAATATGCTGAGATACGATATTGCAGTTTTTGGTGAAGAAATAGGGTGTTTAAGCCCCAAAATGAACATAACTGATGATATTCAGCTTATAGAAGTAGGTAGATATATGACTGCATTAAATGAAAATTTCATACCTGAAAACTATGCATCGAGAAAAGAATATACCTTTCAATTATTAGAACAAACTATTAGTCATTTTAAATTATCCGATTATTGGGAGCAACTTTTACAAACTATATTATTTGATGCACTTATTGGAAATACAGACAGACATCAGGAAAATTGGGCTTTCTTTGGTACGTCAACTATAATGAGTAAAACCTACGAGGACCTAAAAAAAGAAGCCGAAACCGGAAAAATGTCATGGCTTAAAAGGCAGTTCACCCGACCGATTTTCGACCATAAAAAGAAAGACCTTAACATTGTAGGCAAACACGCTCAATTAATGTTTACAAACGTCAACTCTATAGCGCCCATATATGACAATGGGAGTTCATTAGCACGTGAATTGACAGATGAGAGGGTGGAGCTATTATTACAGAACGACCTTGCGCTTGAGGATTATATAAACAAAGGTTTTGCAGAGCTACATTGGGACAAAATAAAGTTAAATCACTTTAAACTTATTGAAAATCTTGTTAAAACTTCGTATATTGAAACTATAAGCAAGTCGGCAGTGTTTTTATCTAATTGGGATGAGTCTGTTGTTTCAATGATTTTTGATGATTTAGATAAGGACTTACCGGCAAAATGGAATGAATATTGTATTCCTGTTAAGCGTAAAATGCTAATAATAAAAATTATATCTTTGCGTTTCAAAAAATTAAAAGATCTACTCAGTGATAGAATTTGATAAAATACATCTTGTTTGGAGAAAAGGTACAGGTCACAGACGTGTATCCGTTGGTATTTTAGAAAAAACACCAGAAGGAAAGCACGTTTTTAAATATAGTCCTGATGTGTTTGAACTACAAAAAACTCAGGGATTCACACCCTATACAGAATTTCAGGATTTGAACAAAACTTACAATGGGAATGTTGCTGAAATATTTGGTCAAAGATTAATGAAGTCTGACAGAACAGATGTTGATACATTTTATAAGTTTTGGGAGGTAGATACAGACAAAACAAGTGATAAATTTTATTTATTAGGTAAAACTCAGGGCTTAGTTCCTACGGACAACTTTGAATTTTTAGCTGAATATCAATTAATACCTAACTTACATTTTTTAACGGAGTTGGCTTCTTTATCGGTTAATGACCCAAAATTAACCAAAGGAACAATTCAGATTGGTGATAAATTAAGGTTTGAAAAAGAGCCAGAAAATGAATTCGACAATTGGGCTGTAAAAGTGTTCAAAGATGATATTTTCATAGGGTACGTTAAAAAGTACCATTGTAGAGTATTTTACGAACCCGGTGCAGAAAAATTGAAACTGACTGTAAAAGCAATTGACCAAAACGGATATATAAAACGATTATTCGTTAAGATAGCATTATAATCTCTATTAAACAATATGGAGCCAGCCACATGAGAAACAGAGGCACCTTGTTATGGATGACCACTTTATGTGGTCATCGGATTTTAAATGGTGTAATTTGATAATTCTTTTATTTCGTTCTCTTGCTTCAAAACAGACAATTACTGTGAATCATTAATAAATGAAAGAAATAAATTGGAATTTTTTCATTTTCTACAACCCTAACTCCTTCATCTTCAATTCCCAATTCCACGCGCTTAGCATCGCGTCTTCTAAGGAATATTGGCATTTCCAGCCTAAGCGCACTGCTGCTTTGGTATTGTCGGCATATACGGCTACCACATCGCCCGCACGGCGCGGGCCAATGGTATAGTTTAATTTTTGTCCGCTTACTTTTTCAAAGGCTTCTATAACCTCCAGCACAGAAACACCCATGCCGGTACCTAAATTGAATACTTCGATGTTGCTTTCATTTTCCTTATTCAGCAAATGCTGTAAAGCTAAAGTGTGTGCATGTGCAATATCGCATACATGTATGTAATCGCGGATGCAGCTGCCGTCACGCGTTTCGTAATCATCGCCGAAGACCGTCATTTGCTGCAATTTGCCAATGGCTGTTTGTGTAATATAGGGCACCAGGTTATTGGGTTTGTATATAGGTATTTCACCAATAAACGAAGAAGGGTGCGCACCAATCGGATTAAAATAGCGCAGTAAAATATGTTGCGAAGCATGTACTTTTGAAAAATTGCGGATAATATCTTCACCAATCTGTTTGGTATGTGCATACGGGCTCTCCGCTTTTTGCATCAGGGTGTGTTCTGTTACAGGTAGTTCTTCAGCATTGCCATACACCGAACAAGAAGACGAAAAAACAAAATTCGGAATATCAAATTCTTTAACAGCGGCTAAAATATTGAGCAAGGAGTCTACATTGTTGTGGTAATAGAGCAAGGGTTGTTCTACCGATTCCGGTACAGATTTTAATGCGGCAAAATGTATGATACCAACAGCATCTTTGTGTCCGGATATTACATCAAAGGTGGCGTCCTTATTACACAAATCAATGTAATGAAAAACAGGTTTTGTGCCGGTGATTTTTTCTATTCCGCTAAGTGCATATTCTTTTGAGCGCATTAAATTATCAATACAGACGACTTCAAATCCGTTTTGCATCAAATCCACAATCGTATGTGAACCTATATAGCCCGTGCCGCCAGTAACGATTACTTTCATGTATTAATTGTAGAATTGTTGAGTTGTAGAATTAAAGAATGATTGTTTTAATGTCATGTCACAACCTAATTTACTAATTACTCATTGCTATTTTAAGATATCCAGCAAATATTGTCCGTAGCCACTCTTTAATAATGGCTGTGCAATATCCCGCAATTGCTGTTCTGTGATAAATCCTTTACGGTACGCTACTTCTTCTATACAACCCACTTTCAAGCCTTGTCGCTGTTCTATTACCTGTACAAATTGCGATGCCTGCATCAATGAATCAAACGTACCGGTGTCTAACCAGGCGGTTCCTCTGTCCAGAATGCCTACTTTTAATTTGCCGCGTTCTAAATAGATTTTATTGACGTCCGTAATTTCGTATTCACCACGCGGACTTGGTTTCAGTTCTTCTGCAATTTTTATCACTTCATTATCATAAAAATATAAACCGGGTACCGCATAATTTGATTTTGGAACAGCTGGTTTTTCTTCAATTGAAACAGCATTAAAATCAGCATCAAACTCAACTACACCGTAGCTTTTCGGATCAGAAACATGATAGGCATAGATAACACCTCCATCCGGGTCATTATTTTTTGTCAGCAAATCCATTAAACCAGAACCATAAAAAATATTGTCGCCTAAAATCAGCGCTACTTTGTCGTTCCCGATAAATTCTTTACCAATAACAAAAGCCTGTGCCAATCCATTCGGTACTTCCTGAATGGCATATTGGAAATTACAACCATAAATTTTGCCATCACCCAAGAGCCTCTGGAAATTTGGCATATCATGCGGAGTAGATATAATAAGTATTTCATTGATTCCTGCCTGCATCAGCACCGACAACGGATAATATATCATCGGTTTATCATAGATTGGCATAATCTGCTTGCTGATTGCGTAAGTAATAGGATAAAGACGTGTGCCGGAGCCGCCGGCCAGAATAATTCCCTTCATGCAGTTGTTATTTGTTTAAAATAGTGATTGTTAATAATAAAACGTAAAAATACATACTAAAACACGATAAAATTAATATGTTTGTCGAGAAAATTGGTAGATTGAAAAAATTATGTTAATTTAGCGTTAACACAATAAATATCCTATAACAAATGGCTGAAAAAATTTTTAAAATCCTGGTAGTCGATGACGAACCGGATATTCTTGAATTCCTGAGTTACAACTTAGAAAAAGAAGGATTTTTAGTAGAAACTGCTGAAAATGGTAAACAGGCTTTGGAAAAAGCAAAGAAAAACCAACCTGATATTGTTTTATTAGATGTAATGATGCCTGAAATGGATGGTATTGAAGCTTGCAGAACGATGCGTGAAATGCCTCAGTTTGAGCACACGATTATTGCATTCTTAACAGCAAGAACAGAAGATTACTCTCAGATAGCGGGCTTTGAAACAGGCGCGGATGACTATATCAGCAAACCTATCAAACCAAGAGTATTGGTTAGCCGATTAAAAGCATTATTGAGAAGATACGAAGCGAAAGAATCAAAATCTACTTTCTTAGATGTAGGAAATATTCAAATAGACAGAGAACGTTACTTAATTATCTTTAATGGTAAAGAAATGGCTGTTCCACGTAAAGAATTTGAATTATTGTATTTACTGGCTTCCAAACCGGGTAAAGTTTTCAAACGTGATGAAATCTTGAATGAAATCTGGGGTCGTGATATTATTGTCGGCGACAGAACGATTGACGTACACATCCGAAAATTACGTGAAAAATTAGGCGAAGATTTAATCAAAACAGTAAAAGGTATCGGATACAAATTTGAAGAACAGTAACGCATAATTTTAAACACATAGACATATAGCAAAGTCTATGTAATTCATAGAATTCTATGCCTTGCTTTAAAGAAAATCAGAGAAAAGAAATAAATTTCTTTTACACTATGTCACTATGTGTTTTAATTTTAAATAGTAGAAAATGAGAAGAACCACTTCTCCCAATATAATATCCTTATACGCAAGCATGGCAGTAGCAATTTTTTCTACTGCCATCTTTTTGTTAATTAATATCCTCTTTCATCTTCCCACCACACCCAAAGAGTATCTGATTTATACGTTGATTATTTTTGTTATCACGTTTATTTTCTTCAAATTTATTTTAGTCCGTTTTATTTACAGCAAAATAAAAATCATTTACAAAACGATTGGTAAGCCTTTGAAATTTCAAAACGAAGTGAAAGAAGGCAGCACCAATGTTTTAAAAACGGTAGAGCGCGATGTGGCGGAGTGGGCCATCAATAAAAACAAGCAGATTCGCGAGCTGCGCAAGATGGAACAATACCGCAAGGAGTTTGTCGGCAATGTTTCGCACGAACTGAAGACACCTATTTTTAATGCGCAGGGATATATTGAAACGGTGCTGGACAGTGACTTAGACGACCCTGAATTTATTAAACAATACCTAGAGAAAGCGAACAGCAATATAGAACGACTGGAAACTATTGTAACGGATTTACTCGAAATTTCCAAGTTTGAAACGGGACGTATTGAACTGCATAAAGAAGCATTTGATCTGGTGAAACTGATTAAAAAAGTCTTTTTTCAATATCAGCATATTGCCCAGCAGCAGCGGGTGAAGATGACGGTACACAGCGAAGAGAACACGGTGTTTGTATTTGCGGACCCGAAACGGATTACGCAGGTGCTGGAAAATCTGATTTCCAATTCCATTAAATACGGAAGGGAAGACGGCAACACGGATATTTATTTTCACGACCTGGATGATCAGTTTTTAGTGGAGATTGCAGATGACGGGCCGGGTATTTCAGCCGAGCATTTACCGCGTTTGTTTGAACGATTTTACAGAGCGGATAAGAGCAGAAACCGTAAAATAAACGGCACCGGATTAGGCTTGTCTATCGTGAAAAATATTATCGAAGCCCACGAGCAAACGATAAACGTAAGAAGTGAATTAGGAAAAGGCACTACGTTTAGTTTTACCCTGCAGAAGTATATTCCGGAGTAATTTTAATACTCACAATACCGCATCACTTTGGTTTTATACAACACTTTGCCGGAACTGTTTTTAACCAGCAGGAAATTTACACCCATCGTAAAATCAGTTACATTAAGGTAAATGACGTTTTGCGAAGTCTTGTATTCCGTTTTTTGTCTCGAAATTATTTTTCCCGATTCATCGATTACTTCCAGATATAAGGTTTCATCCTGCGGGTGACGGATATTTAATTTCGGCTGCAACAAACAGGAAACCGGATTCGGCGTCAGGCTGATAAAATCATTTCCGATTTCAATACTGTCTTTTTTACACCAGTAGAATGTTTCAAAATTAGCGCAATCACCCAGAGGAACAGAAGCTATAGAATCACTGGCGATGTGTGTGCCATAAATATGCGTGCTTTGAGTAATTTCTTTAATGAAATCAGCAGATTTATCAATGACATATTGAATGGCTTCCGCATCGCCGCCTTCAGGATAGGCAACAGAATTAAATCCGTGATTGAACCCGCAGAAAACATGCAAACTGTAGGGGCTGTTATACTGTTCCATGATTTTTGTAAAAATACCGGGGCCGTAAGAACGAATCGTATTACTGCAGTTACCCAGCCAGCCGTTGTAAAAATCTACTGCTCCGTCACAGGAATTATTAAACAGTAAGGTTGGATAACTTTTTACGATGGATGCATCTTTTTTATAAAAACCACCTACCACACTAATGATACCGGCCACATCCGCCGAATTTCTTAAATTATTACTCTGGAAATCCAGACTGCCTAAGCGGGTAATTCTGTCTGCATCCACCGCTGCATCGTTGAGATATAATTGATGCAGCACTAAAAAGCCTCCGGAACTGATGCCGAACAAAAATATCTTGTTGGAGTCAATGCCCAGCGCATTCGCATTGGCTTTGCAATAGCGAATCAATGCTCTTTCATCCTGATAGGCGCGGTGTGCGGCATCTTCAAATTTTTCAGGAGTCACACTTTCGCACAAGGATTTTGTAGAAGATTCGTACCAGCCCTGTCTGAAATCCGGCACCACCGCACTGATGTTAGCCGTTGCAAAATTTTCTGCAAAGTATTTCATCACCGCCAGATTTTTATCACCGGAAGCGTAGCCGCCGCCATGATACAAAATGATTAAGGGAAGCTTTACAGAGAATAAATTCGGTTTGTATAAATCCGCTTTTAAATCGGTGCTCTGACCCGCATAGTCTTTGTTGTTGCCATACGTAAAAGTGGATTTTACGCTGCTGATATCGGTTTCTCTAGCTGATTGAGCATGGGCATGAAAAGCACAGATGGATATGCTTATCGTAATTAGGATACAAAAAATAGTTTTTCGCTTAAGCATATTTTTCAATAATTTTATCACAAGCTTTATCCAGCATATCAAAAACGGTTTGAAATCCGTTATCGTCAAAATAGGGATCCGGAACGCTGATGTTTTCATCCGGATAAACTTCATCCATGATTAGTTTAATTTTGTTTTCTTCTTCTTTATCAAAAGCCCAGCGCATTAAATCTTTATGATTGGAAATATCCATAGCAAAGATCAAATCAAACTCTTCATAGTCGGAACTGTGCACGCTTCTTGCCCGCTGACCTGAAATATCAACGCCGTGTTTTGCCGCCACCTGAATGGAGCGTTTGTCGGGCGCAGACCCCAAATGCCATTTCCCGGTACCCGCGCTGTCAATATACCAATCTAACTTTTTCTGCGCACATTTATGCCTTAAAATTCCTTCCGCCAGCGGTGAACGGCAAATATTTCCAAGACAAACCATTAAAACCTTCATTGATAGTGTTTTTTACAAATCTTCTATAATAAAAAACAAAAATGAATGTTTTATCTTACAACGCAAAATGAAGCGGCTTATTTTTATCATATTATTTATTATTCCTCTCGGAGTATTTTCCTGTAACAAGAAAAAGTGGAAACATACTGAAAGTGGCATCCGTTACAGAATCTATACCAGCGACACTGCTAAGCTAAAACCAGTTTACGGAGATCACATCTGGATGCATTTGCGAAAATTTTCTCCGAAACAAAAAGAGATTTTTAATACCCGTGTTTTCGATACCAAAAATGGTGTGGAGATGGATTATAAAAAATCTGCAAAAGAAACGGATGTGACAGAAATTTTTTCTTTGATGGGTAAGGGAGATTCTGCAATAGTAAAAATTCCAAGTAACATTTTAGACAGCAACGGAAGTGTTAAGAAATACTATACGTTCTGGTTGAACCTGATGGATTTTAAAACAAAAAGTGTTTATGAGGTTGAAAAAAATGAGCATTATGTACAACAGATTACACTGGATTCATTACAGATTATAGATTATTTGCGAAACAATAACCTGCTGGAAGCAAGCGGAGACGAATATGGTAACCGGTATTTTCGCAAACAACAGGGAACTGGAAATGCGGTGAAAGCAGGTGATACAATTTCAATTCATTATTCAGGAAAACTGACAAACGGAAGAGAGTTTGATAATTCCTATGAACGAAATCAGTCACTATCATTTGTTGTAGGAAAAAAACAAGTGATTGATGGTCTGGATAAAGGGATTCAGCATTTTTATTACGGAGACAAAGGTATTTTAATTATCCCCAGCAGATTAGGATACAGCGATAAAGAAGTTGGTAAGATTCCTGCTAATTCTGTTTTGGTTTTTGAATTTGATATCCTGAATAAAAATTAATTTTTTTCTTTTGTTTTCTAAAGAGAAATACAGGAAATCACGGTTTCCATATCTTGTCTGCTGGTATAGATATGCGGAGAAAGCCTGCTGCCAAAGACGCGCGCATCAAATGCAACATTATGTTCAGCTAATCTTTTTACTACTTTCTCCTGGTGCTCCCCAAAATTTAAAATAATGGTGCCGCTTCGTTTATCGGGATCAACCGGAGAAATAATATGTTCCGGAGCAACAGCCTCAATGAGCAGATTAGTTAAATCAATATTGTGTTTTCTTACAGCATCAATGCCAACATTTGTAAGATATTGAATACTGTTTGTTGCCACCGCAAAAGGAATTACGGAAGGTGTGCCGCCCCAGAAACGCAGAGCCGTCGGGTGATACTTAAAGTGGTGAATATCAAATTCAAAAGGCTTTTCGTGAGAAAACCAGCCAACGTCACTTGGTTCGCAGGAGGAAATAATGTTCGGGTTGACATATAAAAAACCTGCGCCCGGTCCGCCGCATAACCATTTTACACAAGAGCCAATAATAAATGATGCATTCCACTCTTCTACATGGATGGGTAGAATGCCAACGGATTGTGCCACATCCACAAGGGATAAAATAGTACGTTCATTGGCTAATACTGTAATTTCTTTCACCGGAATTTGCACTCCCGTGTTGGATTGCACTTGCGTGATGATTACCCATTGCACCTCATCTGTTAAAGCATCTGCCCAGATTTGCGGGTTGGTGTGGTCTGCTTCTTTTGGTAAAAATTTTAAATCATATCCGATTTTTTTTGCCTGTTCTGCAACAAATCCTATCGATGGAAAATCAAACTCACTTAATAAAATAGATGATTTGCCGTTTCGTTTGGGTAATGAAAATAATACTTTAGTGAAAGCACTTGATAAATTTGTCTGCGGACAGAAATTTTCAGGTTGGCCGTGCAGCAGCGCGGCAAGACTTTGCTGAAACGCTGTAAAAACTTCCATCCACTGATGCCAGGGTTCGTTGGATTTCCAGGCTTCAAAAAAAAATGCTGATAAATTGTCTTCCACATTTTTTAAAGGTCGTCCGACGGAATGACTCAGTAAATAAACCGAATCATTTAACTCAAAATCGTTTCTAATGGTTTTGGTGTTTAACATTGGAATTTATTAAATGGAATCATTAAAACACAAGGCACGCCTTTTCTCCTACACCCCAAACCTACTTTTTTTTTTTTTTTTTTCTCTTTTTTTTTTTAAAAATGTCTTTATAATCATTTTTCGATAGCTGATTTCAGTTGTTGAATATCCTGATGACGTGTGTAGATATCTGCACGTGATGCGGCCATACGCTGGTCGCGTAATTTTTCCAATGCAAATAATAATACCGGCAATGGAGGGCCGCTTGCCGTCAGGTTGCTTTGATTTTCTTCCGGTAAATGTACGGCCGGTTCTTTAATGAATTTCTCCACTAACTGATTGTGATGTTGAGAGGCAGCTTCGCCGTGAGCTTCGCAAACTTCCAGAAATGCTTTTACATTTGTCTGAAACCACTTTGCCGATTGCTGGGTAGGCAATGCTTCCATGAAACTGTTCATCAGGCTTTTCTGGCGCATGCAATCTCTCAGTAATAACTGATCCTGCGGCATCATGTATAAAAACTTGTCTACTAAAAGCTGTGAATAAGAAGCGTTGTCCGCCTGACATAAACCTAGCAATAAATCAATGACGTTGATGCCTGCAAAATCGCCGGCATTGGCACCGCGGTAATGATTGGCACCCACGCGATGTGTTTTATAATAAGGTCGAACATTGAAAAAGAAACGATCTGTATCCAATTTGTCGAACAATTTTTTATTATACGCAATCACATCGTGGAGTGCATCTTTTGCCACTTTAAATAAATCCGGTGCCACAGGATGAGAGACACCGAGTGGCATTAAGCGCACCAGTGCATCTGCCGCGCGTTTATAAGATAAAATGCCACGCGTGTTGTAATCAATAAAAATCAATTCATCTTCCAATGAAGTGAATGTTTTATACTGTCCGTTAGAAGCAGTGTTATGGGTGGTCAGATGACTGGTGGCGAAACGCGGCGTAACTCCTAAAGATGCACCGAGTTGTAATGCTAAAGAAGAAGCCTCCGCCATCAAGGGTTTATTTTCTGCTTCGTCTATCTCATGCCTGCGGCAGGCGGCCATGTATAAACCCACATTTCCCAGTAAATCAAAACCTGCGTCAAAGCCTTCGTCGGTATTTCCTTCTTTCAATAATTGAATGATAAAAGCACGGCCTTCGTTTAATAAGGTTGATTTGATAGATTCACCAACGCCTGCAACGTTTGCTTTGTTTTCCTGCGCAAAATAAAAAGCCTCCAGTGCTGTATTCATTTGTACAAAAGCAGAACGCATCCATTGGTCAAAATTATGTACGTTGGGTGTCATAGGACATTGTTATGATGTTCATGTAAAAATACAAAAAAAGCCACGATAAAAATCGTGGCCTGGTGTTAGAATGAATTCTAAACTTATTTATTTTGTTACATTGTTAAACATCTTTAGTAAAATCTGGTCCGGCAACAGCTACCGTTGCTGGTTTCTTTTTAGCCCCTGTAATCTTATCTTTTAATCTGTCGAAGATATAATATACGGTTGGTACCACGACTAAGGTTAATAAGAGTGAGCTCGTTAAACCACCAATAATTACCCAAGCCATAGAACGTTTGAATTCTGAGCCCGGGCCGTTAGATAAAGCGATTGGCAACATACCAAATATCATGGCAACGGTAGTCATTAAGATAGGACGTAAACGTTCTTTACCAGCTTCCACCAAAGCTTCTTTTAAAGGCAAGCCCTGCGCCTTGAGATGGTTGGTAAAGTCGACGAGTAAAATACCATTTTTCGCTACCAATCCCATGAGCATAATAAAACCAATAATACCGAAAATACTTAAACTTTCCATGGTAAGAGATAATGCTAAAATAGCACCAATTAAAGCTACCGGAATCGAGAATAAAACCACAAATGGATATAAGGCACTTTCGTATAAGGCCACCATAATTAAGTACACTAGTAAGATACCTAATCCCATGGCTATTCCTAAGCTGCCGAATGATTCACCCTGATTTTTTTGTTCCCCTAAATATTCAATTCCGATAGAAGAAGGGAAGCCTGCAGCATCCACTTGTTTTTTAATATCTGCAGTAACAGAACCCGTAGGTCTTCCAACAGAAGAAGCCAGTACCTGAATGGAATTTAAACGGTTGTATCTTTCCAATACCGCTTGTCCCTGAATTTCTTCCAGTGTGGCAATATCTCCCAAGCGGATGATAGCACCTTGTGGCGTCTGTAAAGTGGTGTTAGCTAAGTTCTGGATATTCTTTTTATCCGCTTTGTCATACATGATATTGATGGCATAGTCTTCTCCATTGTCTTTAAACTTAGACTGATCATTGCCTCTGAACGCCAGCTGAATAGCTGCTCCGACGGCTGGAATATTCAGCCCCATCTTTGCAATCTTATCCCGGTCAAGTTTTATATTTACTTCCGTTTTCAGTGATTTGGTACTGAACTCAACGTAATCAGCGCCCGGTGTTTTAGTAATAATATCTTTTATTTTTCTGGCAGCTACCCAAAGTTCATCCATATTGGCACCGGTAATTACTAACTGTATCTGCGGCTGATTATTTCCGGTAATTTGGGTCGGTTTCATGGAGAATCTGATGCCCGGAATACTGTCTAACCTAGGGCGAAGTACTGCGCAGAATTGTTCAGTTGATAAGGATCTTTTCTGCTTGTCTATTAAACCAATAGTCATATCCGCCTGATTCGGCGTAGAGATACTTCCGCCCATCATAGTTCCGGTTGCACCAACGTTAGTAAATACTTTAGTTACTTCCGGATATGATAAAATGATATTTTCAATTTGCTGAGTTACACGGTTCGTTTGAGATAACGTAGCCTGTGGGTCTAATTCTACAATTAAGTTGAATTCGCCTCTGTCGCCGTTTCCGGCAAAAGAACTACCAATAAAACCAAAATATCCTAAACTTCCGGCGCCGGCAAACAATGCAATGACGATAATAATTACATATCGTTTGTGTCCTAAAGACCATTCGAGAATTCGTCCATATGCTGCAATTAATTTATCAATCTGATGTTCGAATGCAAGGTTTAATTTCCCCCAAAGCGTATCCTTATTCAGTTTTTCTAATTTACCGAAACGGGAAGCCAGTAATGGTGTTAGTGTGAAGGAAACAAACAAACTCATCAAGGTGGAGAATACCACCACTAGAGCAAACTCACGTAATATGTTACCAATCAATCCGCCCGCCATGGCTAAAGGAACGAAAACCACGACGTCCACCAATGTAATTGCTATTGCGGTAAATCCGATTTCAGCCCGTCCATCTAAGGCTGCTGTTACTCTGTCTTTTCCCATTTCCATATGGCGGAAAATATTTTCGAGAATAACGATACTGTCATCCACCAAAATACCAACTACGAGCGAAAGTGCCAGCAAAGTCATGAGGTTGAGAGAAAATCCCATCAGGTACATTAATAAAAATGTAGGAATCATAGCCGATGGTAATGAGATTAAGATGAACATGGAGCTTCTGAAACTATGAAGGAAAACCAACATCACACATGCCACAATAATAACAGCCAGAAATAAATCATGAATTACAGATTCAGCTGATTCCATTGTATATATAGACTGGTCAATTGCAATTTCATATCTGAATCCTTTTGATTTGTATTGTTGTACCAGTGTGTCCAGTTTTGCTTTTACTTGCGTGCTTACTTCCACGGCATTGGCATCTGTTTGTTTGGATACCTGAATACCTAACCCAACTTTTCCGTTAATACGGTTAATGGTAGTTGGTGTTTCAGTTGCATCCGTAACGGTGGCAATATCCTGCAACAAAATCTTACTGCCGTTTTTATTTTCACGAATGATGAGCTTACGCAATGCATTTACATCGGTTAGTTTTTCATCCAAACGTATGGTGTAGCGATTGTCACTATTTTCTATATTTCCTGCAGGATATGACATGTTCCCCATAGCGATCATCTGGCTTACCATTGCAGAGGATAAATTGTATGCCTGCAGTTTTTCATTGTCCAGTTTTACCTCAATTTCTCTTCTGTTACCACCAATCAAATCTACCTGACCAACGCCGGGTACATTTAATAAAATAGGTTTGATGGTTTGGTCTACGAGGTCATACAATTCCGTTTCACCAATATTGGCGAAGGCACTCATTTTCAATACGGGAATATCACTGGAACTGAATTTACTGATAATGGGTTCGTCCACACCATCCGGTAAATCGTTTTTAATATTGTTTATTTTTCGCTGTGCATCCGTTTGTGCAGCACTTGCGTTTGTTTTTTGTTTTAACTGAACAGTAACGACAGAGACATTTTCCTGAGAGGAGGACGAAATAATATCAACTCCTTCTATAGATGAAACAGCATCTTCAATTTTCTTGGTTACGTTATTCTGTACCTCTTCGGAAGAAGCGCCTTTATAAATTGTTTGTATAGAGATAATAGGTGCTTCAAATTTCGGAAGCAAATTATAACTTAGTTGTGTATAGCCAAGAAACCCGAAAATAATCAACGTAATAAAAATTACACTGATTAGCAAGGGTCTCTTTACGGCAATTTCGGTAATAGACATACTGATTAATTTTTTGGATTTACAATCGAAATTTTGCTGCTTGCCGTGAGGTTAATCTGCCCGCTGGTGACTACTTTTTCTCCCGGAGTCAAGCCGCTTTTTACCACTACGTTCTGTCCAACCTCTTCCCCTAATTCCAGTTTTCTTACAGCAATGCTATTTCCGTTCACCACATATACAAAAGGATTTTTCACACCTTCCACTAATGCGATTTTCGGAATCTGTAAAGCTTCAGCAGGTTTCTTGAAACTGAATTTTACATTTACGTAAGTGCCGGCTTTATAACCGCTGTTCGGGATTTCCACCTCTACACGGTAGTTGTGGTTCTCATCGCCTTTTGGTGCGATGTATTTTACAATACCTTTCGTAAGTTTTCCAGGGAAAATGCTGGATGTAACTTGAGCTGCTTGACCTAATTTCAAATCATATACATTGGTTTCACTTACGTATACAATTGCTTTTAAAACAGAAACATCCATGATAGAAGCTAATGGTGTTCCCGGGTTGGCGAACTCACCTGCATTGGCATTTTTTTGTACTACAATACCGCTGATTGGTGCGTAAATATTGTTGTCAGCAATTTGTTGCTGCATATTTTCTTTTTGAATTTTAGTGGTTTCTAAATTGTAGTTCAGGTCGTTAACGGCAGTTGCGGGTGCTGCATCGCCTTCAATTAAATCTTTGGTGCGCTGTAAATCGGCTTCCAGTTTTTTGATAGTTGCATCTGAAGATTTGATGCCGATTTCTCTTTGTCTGGAATCAATTTTTCCAATCAGTTGCCCTTTAGTAACGTGGCTTCCGATTTCTACATTAAAACTGGCTAATTTACCCGGTTGGGTTGCAGTGATAATACCACTTTTATTAATATCCAAAACGGCAGGCAATGCATAATCCGTACTTACCGGAAAATAATTTGCATCAAAAGTTGTTACAGAAACAGGAACATTGGTTCTGTCTACCGGCTGCTCATTTTTAGTGATTATTTTTTTGTTCTGAGTTAGCTTGTAAGCCATGCCGCCTATCAGTAATATGGCGATGATTGCGATGATAATGTTGTTCTTCATATAGCTGTTTTATTTTTTATTTCACAATACGTGCTTTTTTCTACTGTTTATAGCTGTTTATATTATTATTTGATTTATCGGCTTCAATTTTTGATTGTAAATATCCTACTAGAGAAGTCATGTAATTTTGTTCTGCTTCTTTGTATGAGAATTCAGCACTTATCCAATCCGTGTAAGAGATAACTCCCTTTTGATATTGCAAAGTAGTAACATCATAAATATTCTTTGCTAAATCGATATTTTCTTTACTTAGCAATAAATTTTGTTGTGAATTTTGTAATGTAGTTTTTGCATTTAACATTTGTAATTTCAAACCTTCTTCTTTCAATGCCATGTCTTCTTTAAGGTTAGCAATATTTAATTTTGCCATACGTACATTACTCGAAGTTCGTAAGCCATCAAAAATGGGAATATCTAATTTGAAACCGATGGATGCAAATTGCGACCATCTTGTAAATGATTGAGAGAACTCATTGCCAAATGCCAGACCACCATACTTAGCATAAAACCCAAACTGCGGATAGTAAGCAGCTTTGGTTCGTTTTAATAAAATTTCCTGCAAAAAAATGTTTTTGCGCATCAATTGCATCTCAATTTTATTCTTGATATTTGTTGTGTCTACATAATTATTTGCATCAACCATTTCTTTAGAATAAACGGTATCAATAGTAATCAGTGAATCCAAAGACATACCCATGTTGTATTTCAAATTATTCAACGCTACTTGTTTGTTAGAAGAAAGGATTTTTTGATGTGCAATGATGTTATTATAATTTACCTGTACTTTATCTACATCAATCTTTCTGATAACACCTTTGTCATACTGTAGCTTTACAATTGGAATTGTTTTATTTAAACGTTCTTCATTTTGTTTCAGTAATTTTTCATTTTCGTTGATGAGTAAAATATTGTAATACGCAATAATAGTATTGTATGTCACATCTTCTTCAGTTTTAATTTTCTTTGTTTTTGCAATATCATAGCCTGGTTTAATTGCTTTGATGCCCTGTATATATGACCAGTTAAACAACATTTGGTCAAGCTCTATACCAACCAAACTGTTATATTGGTTACCAAATTTTACTACTTGTTCCGGTGTTGTAATAGTTCCGAATGTTAAAGATGGAATTACACTTGATTGTAAAATTAAATTGTCATCCCATTTTGCCTGTGCGTTTATTTGCGGTAAATAAACAGACTGGCCTTCGCGTTTTCTGGCATATGCTGTTTCAACATCATTTTCAGACATTTTAATACTCTTATGATTCTTTAAAGCATAATCGATACATTGTTTTAACGTATAAGTAGTTTGCGAAAAGGCAAAGGAGTAGAGCAGTGCTGTTGCAAACAGGAGAGCTGTTTTCTTCATTTTATAGTTTTATCTTTTTAATTAATTGTTCAAATAATTCAATTCCTTTCGGAGTAGCAATCGCATAGAAATTGTATTTTAATACCTCTATATATACATCGGAAGGTTTGTGTACCTTGCCGTCAAATTGTAAAGGCAGAAATGACAGATGTAATTGCAGCATGGTCACCATGTCAACATTAATATCTTTTCGATACAAACCTTGCTTGATGCCTTTTTTTAAGTTATTGGAAATATTCTTTTTTGCAAAACTGTCACGGTGCTGTTCAATCATGGCCCAGCTCTCCGGATAAAATTTTATCAAATCCTGCATGATGGAAGGATGAAATACCTGTAGTTCCGCATGGATATGCGCCGCAATCAGCAACAATTCTTCAATGGCATTTTCCGTTTTTTCCGAAATATCGAGAATGGCTTTCTCATCACATTTTAAATCATATTCCACACAAAATTTAACCAAATCTGCTTTGTTGTCTATTTCTTTGTAAAGCGTTTTTTTAGAAATACCCAGTTCTTTAGCCAAATCATCCATCGTGGTGTTACGCACACCCACGGAATAAAACAGATTTCGGGCCTTTTCAAAGATTTTACCCGGAATGCAATTTTCCGATTTGCTGATATTTCCTGCTGTTGATTCCATTTTAGACGACAAAACTACGATAATAAACGCAGGAAACTAAAAAAGGTTTTAAAGTTTCCGAGAAGATAGCGTTAAGTAAACATTAATAAGTTGTAGATTTGTTTTAATCAAATTAAACACATGAAAGCACTTGTTTTAAATACAAACTCTTTCCGGGTAGAAGAAGTAACAACACCCACCGTGGGCGAACATCAGGCACTCGTAAAAATCCACTATGCCGCACTCAATCACCGTGATCAATGGATAAGAGAAGGACAATATGCCAAGATTCAGCTGCCTGCTATTTTAGGCTCTGACGGTTGCGGGGAAGTAATTGTCGTTTCTAATGAAGAACATCAGCACTGGATTGGAAAGCATGTTATCATTAACCCAAATATAGGTTGGGGAAGTGATAACCGCTTTCAGTCAAAAGAATATCAGATTCTGGGCATGCCTGCACAAGGCACGCTGGCAGAGTATGTAGTGGTTGATATAGATCGTTTGCATGAAAAACCGGTATACCTGACAAATGAACAGGCGAGTGCATTGCCATTGGCTGGTCTTACCGCTTACAACGCGCTGTTTAATAAAGGTAAAGCTGAAAAAGGAATGAATATCCTGATTTCAGGAGTAGGAGGTGGTGTGGCGCAGTTTGCTTTTTTGTTTGCCAACGCCATCGGTGCCAATGTATATGTTACTTCCAGCAAGGAAAATGTTATACAGCGATGTATAGATTTAGGTGCAAAAGGCGGTGCAAATTATACGGAAAAAGAGGCGGTGAAAAATCTCGCAAAATCTGTCGGCGGCTTTGATATAATTATAGATAGTGCCTGCGGAGATGGCATGAACGAATTAATTGCATCCTTAAAACCTGCCGGAAAATTTGTGTTTTACGGCGCCACCAAAGGCTTGCCAAAGGATTTAAATATGCGTCAGATTTTCTGGAATCATTTGCAATTGCTGGGTTCTACCATGGGCAGTAATGAAGATTTCGGTAAAATGATAGCCTTATGCAACGAACATCAGATAATACCTGTCTTGGATAAAACATTCGATTTTACAGATGCGGTGGCCGCATTCGACAGAATGAAAAACGGCGAGCAATTTGGTAAGATTATTGTCAAAATATAAACAGTATAAATTTAAAAACAAAAAACAAACTAAAATGGATTTACAACAACTTTTGGGCGGCTCACTTGGCCAGGAAGCTACAAAGCTAATCAGTCAGCAATTAGGTATCGATGCTAGTCAGGCACAGAGTGCAGTCAATCTTGCATTGCCAACCATTTTAAATGCACTAAATAAAAATGCATCTACAGATGACGGGGCAGCTGCATTAACGAATGCCATTTCAAATGACCACAATGGAAGTGGTTTGGGTGATTTGGCTGGTTTAGCACAAACTGCTTTGGGTGGACAAGGTGCATCTATCTTACAACATATTTTTGGTGGTGCAGAACAAAATGTAACAACTGCAGTATCACAGAATGCAGGCATTGGCGGCGGCCAAGCATCGCAAGTGTTGCAAATTCTGGCACCTATTGTTCTGAATGCATTGGGTAATCAGTCGCAACAAAGTGGTGGCGGAATTAATATCGGAAATATTGCAGGTATACTAAGCAACTTTGTTGGCAACCAACAACAGCAGGCTCCGCAGCACAAAGATATGATTTCTCAATTGCTGGACAGAAATAATGACGGTAATGTAGCAGATGATGTTATCGGTATGCTGGGAAATTTATTTAAGAAATAAGTTTTTAGCTTTATAGTCTATAAGCCACTCGTTACAGGGTGGCTTTTTTATTTTTAAAATAGCACAACTTATTACTTACGACTAATCACTATATTTGTAGTATGCATGAAGAAATACTAAAACATTTATTTAAGCAATATTTCAAGGAAGATTGTCTGGCTGTTATTCAGTTGCCGCAAGCCGGTTCTGACAGGATTTACTTTCGCCTGAAGGGTGCAGAAAATTCAGCTATCGCTACTTATGGCAAGGATACCAAAGAGAATGAAACCTTCATTCATCATACCAAACATTTTCATCAGAAATTTATAACGGTACCGCAGGTCTACATAGCCAGCGAGGATAAAAAATATTACCTGCAGCAAGATCTGGGAGATACTTCCCTGTATTCCATTATTAAGCAAGAAGGTATTTCGGAAAATGTTATTAAACATTTGAAAGAAGTGTTACAGCAGTTAACGTATTTGCAGATACGAGGCGCAGAGCATTTTAATTTTGATACTTGTTATCCGATTCAGGAGTTTAACAGAAGCTCCATGTTCTGGGATTTGAATTCATTTAAATATTATTTTGCACGCGTGGCAAGGGTGCATTTCAGTGAAATAGATTTGAATGAAGACTTTCATAAACTCTGCGATTATTTGCTCGACGAACCGAATCAGTATTTTATGTTCCGTGATTGTCAGTCGCGCAATGTGATGATACACGAAGATAAACCTTATTTTATCGACTATCAGGGTGGGAGAAAAGGTCCGCTGCAATACGATGTAGCATCTCTGTTGTGGCAGGCCGGTGCAAAAATTCCGTATGATGTACGGGAAGAATTATTTGACTATTATTCAAAAAAAGTATCGGCATTAATCCTGATTAATAAGGAAGAATTTAAAGAACGCTATTACGGGTTTGTGCTGATACGCATGCTGCAGGTACTGGGTGCATATGGCTTCAGAGGTTTGATTGAAAAACGCAGTCATTTTATTGAAAGCATCATACCGGCACTGGAAAATGTGAAATGGTTTCTGGAAAACATCAAACTGAAAATTGATTTACTGGAATTGACGAGTGTGCTGCAGCAGTTAATTGTTTCGGATGCTTTTAAAGTAGAGAAGTTTGACGGCTCCGAAAAGCCTTTGAAGATTGTGGTGAACAGTTTTTCATACAAACGCGGCATTCCGGAAGATACAAGCGGAAACGGTGGCGGCTTTGTATTCGATTGCAGAGGTTTGCATAATCCCGGCAGATATGAGCCGTATAAACAGCATACCGGAAAAGACCAACATGTGATTGAATTTCTGGAAGCGAAAAGTAAGGTGAAAGAGTTTCTGGAAAGCGTGTACAAAGTAATCGACATCAATATACAGGATTATTTAGCAAGAGATTTTGAAAACCTGCAGATTAATTTTGGCTGTACCGGCGGACAACACCGCAGCGTTTATTGCGCGGAACAAACGGCGAAATACATCAAAGAGAAATACAATATTGATGTGAAATTAAAACACATAGAAAGAGAATTACAAGGACAGTTTATTTAATGATAGATTAAATAGTTAGTTTTATAATAAGCAAATAATGGGTTTGGATTTATATCACGTTATACCGTCAGCTACAATTGTTTTTGATGATGATTATTTTACAATTGACGAATTTGAAACCAATGAATCTTTCTTAAATAATTATAATCAATTATTAAAGACTTCAATAGATGAATTTGGAAATAAATCTCTTGTTTTGTATTTCGCAGAAAAAGGACATCAAAGAAAAGGGATGAATAACGAGTTTTTTAAGGTTTTCCAAAATGAAAGACTATATTTTAAAATTTCTGATGTAGAAAATGCTAAAAAGTTTATTAATTCTGAGTACGATTTAAATGGTCAATTATTTGAAACTTTCCAAAGAGATTTTATTGATAACTTTATTGAAGGTGAAAGTATTTTCTTTGCCAGCTGGTAAAAATTCATCAATTCTCTAACTCTACAATTCAACAATTAATCAAATGAAAGCAATGATATTCGCAGCGGGTTTGGGTACAAGGTTAAAACCTTTGACAGATACGTGCCCCAAGGCTTTAGTGAAAGTGGGGGATAAACCGATGCTGCAGCATACCATTGAGCATCTGATACAACACGGTTTTGATGAAATCATCGTCAATATTCATTATCTGGGAAATCAGATAAAAGACTTTTTACAACAACATAATAATTTCGGTATTCGTATAGAAATTTCGGATGAAACGGATGAAATTTTAGAAACCGGTGGCGGTTTACTGAAAGCACAGTATTTTTTTGACGACGAAAAACCTTTTCTGGTTTGCAATGCAGACGTATTCACCAATATTAACTTAACGAACCTATATAAAGCACATCTGCAAAAAAATCCGATAGCGACTTTAGCGGTACGCAACAGAAACTCATCGCGTTATTTATTGTTCGATGATAATGATGTTATGTTTGGCTGGGAAAATATAAAAACCAATGCCGTAAAAATTCCGAGAAAAATTCCGGCGGAAATAAAAGAGCAGCTGGCGCCACACGAAACCTATCCCTTACACGAATTTGCCTTCAGTGGCTATCATATCATTTCACCTGAAATCTTTAAGCATCAGACACGCAGCGGCGTTTTTTCCATGACGGACTGGTATCTGGATATCTGCGCACAACACACTATCCTGGCCTATCATCATGACGATGATATCTGGATAGATATCGGCTCACCGGAGCAGCTGCAAAAAGCGAACGAGATTAGTTTAATACGTTAAATTTGAATTTTGTAAACACCGGTCTGTGGTCAGAAAGCCATTCGCCGTTGCCGTCTAAAAAGGCATCGCCCGGTACGTCATATTCTAAAGCAGTCAGTGATATAGAGCTATTACTTCTGTAAAATATCTTATCCACCACTTCATCAGCTAATGTAACGCCGTTTTGTTCCGGTAAAACACCGCCTTTCTCCAGTTCTATCCAGGAATCTTTAAAGCCAAGTGCCAAAAGTTCACGGATGTTATCGCCTTCACGGGTATATCTGCAATTCGTATCGCCCATAATAATGACGGCATGGTCCTTAGAACGGAATTTAATGTACTTGCAAAGCTGTAAGATATTGGCTCTTCGTGCCGCTAAATCAGCAGAGTCTGAACCGGCATTGCAGTGTAAGTCATAGACATCAATATAGGCTTTGGGTGTGAGCTTAACCCTGCTGTAGGTAAAGCCTTTTGGCGTCAGACAATCCGTACCATTACAATCTTCCCAGCCTGTGCGCATATAGTTAAGTATTAAAAAGTCAGAGAACATATTTAATCCGTCACCCAATCCGCCTTCTAAGGCAAAGTATTTGGTTTTGTACTTGTGGTGATTGTCTTTGATTAAAACATCGTGATAATAAAAATCTTCCTGTACATTCACCAAATCGTAGTTGTTCAACCTCGGACTGATTAAGGGTGTATTTGCCACTGGGTGTTGGTCGGCATTTATTCCCTCAGGTAATCCTGCAACGTTATACGTCAATGAAGTGAATGTTCCCTCTAAAGGAGAAGCTTCTTCAGCAGTTTTTGTACATCCTGAAATTAGTATCAGGAAAAAGAAGAGTAAAATGAGTGTGTGATTTTTCATAAGATTAAGATAGTTCTTTATCTTAATCTGTCAAAATATACAGTTGTTTTTTTACAAATTACTTTTTAACCAATACCATCCTTATTTTTTCATTTCCACAATTGGTTGTCATATAACCATCTATATAATTTTTCTTCCTGTAAGGATTTCGATGCAAGACAAACGTTCCGCTTCCAAAACACCATTGCAAACCTTTGGGAAGAATGTCGTAGTACAATAGTTTTTCTTGAGTTATATAGATGTTTGTGAAAGTCTCGTCGTATAAGCCGCTTAACACATATTTTGCTTTGTAGATATCCGTTTGATAGCGGTACTGAATGGTCATTTCACCAAATAATTCTCCTTTCTCATCATCATCAGAAAAAAAGACCGTTACGGGTAATCCTTTTCTGTTATCATAATTCTCGGTATCTGTAAGTAAATAACCTTTCCAATATCCGGTAAAAAATGTAGACTGAGAATAGCTTTTAAAGACTATAAAACAGCTTAGAAATAATATGAGGTGTGCTTTTTTGATAGTTATTTTTTTAGATATTTAAATTGCCTTTCTAAGTAAGTTATTCATATCAATTTTAGCGCCAACAATTTTCTCGATGTCAGCAATGGCGATTCTGTCTTGTTGCATCGTATCACGCTCACGGATGGTAACGGTGTTGTCTTCCAGTGTCTGATGGTCTACAGTGATACAGAAAGGCGTTCCCAATGCATCCATTCTTCGGTAGCGCTTGCCGATAGAGTCCTTTTCTTCGTAGAAGGTTCTGCCAACAAATTTCAAAACATCCATAATTTCTCTGGCTTTTTCCGGTAAACCGTCTTTTTTAATTAAAGGCAATATAGCTACTTTTATCGGTGCAAGTGCTGCCGGTAATCTCAATACGGTTCTGGTTTCGCCATTTTCCAGCGCTTCTTCCATCAGGCATTCGCTCATTACACGCAGGAACATACGGTCTAAACCAATAGAAGTTTCAATAACGTAGGGCACATAATTCTGATTCAGTTCCGAATCGAAATACTGTAATTTTTTGCCTGAGAATTTCTGGTGTTCCGTTAAGTCGAAATCCGTTCTGGAGTGAATACCTTCCAGCTCTTTAAATCCAATCGGGAATTTGAACTGAATATCTTCCGCAGCATTGGCATAGTGTGCCAGTTTTTCATGTACATGGAAACGTAAATTTTCAGGTGCGGTACCTAATGCTAAATGCCATTTCATGCGCGTTTCTTTCCATTTGGCAAACCATTCCAGTTCGCTGCCCGGACGCACGAAAAACTGCATTTCCATCTGTTCAAATTCGCGCATACGGAAAATAAACTGACGTGCTACGATTTCATTTCTGAATGCTTTTCCGATTTGTGCAATACCAAACGGCACTTTCATACGAGCGGTTTTCTGAACGTTCAGGAAATTCACAAAAATACCTTGTGCGGTTTCAGGTCGTAAATACAAATCTGTAGCATCTTCATCCACTGCGCCTAATTTGGTGCCAAACATAAGGTTGAACTGACGCACATCCGTCCAGTTTTTAGAACCGGAAACTTCACAGGCAATTTCGTATTCTTCAATCAGTTCTTTATAACGTTTAAAGTCGGATGCTTCCGCGGCTTTGGTATATTCCGCTTCTAAGGTCAGACCTTTTGCATAATCGCGGCTGGCTTTTGCTTTTTCTTCTTCAGATGCTGCTGATAAATTTTTCTTGGCTAATTCTTTTTCGCCTTTCTCTTTCAGCTTGTCAATTTTCTCTTCCAGCAATACATCGGCACGGTATCTCTTTTTAGAATCTTTATTGTCGATTAATGGGTCGGAAAAAGAATCCACGTGACCGCTGGCTTTCCAGGTGGTTGGATGCATAAAAATGGCGGAATCCAAACCCACGATATTTTCGTGCATTTGTACCATGCTTTTCCACCAATATTCTTTTATGTGGTTTTTTAATTCCACTCCAAAAGGACCGTAATCGTACACAGCACCTAAATTGTCATAAATTTCACTTGATGGGAATATAAATCCGTATTCTTTACAATGCGATACGATTTTCTGTAAGTCTATTTCTGCCATAATGGGCAAAGATAATTAATAGTAGTAAGTAGAAAGTAATAAGTAACAAGATTTTTTAATTAGTTAAAGACCATTTTTCTATTAACCTGCTTCAATTAAAAAGGATGAAACTTTCTAATTTTAATCAATAATATTTCATTTTTAGCTTAAATAGCCGCTCAAATACCAAAAATCACGTATTTTATTTTTCAATTTTGGTCTGTAAATTGGTCTAATATAGGTTTAAACGGATAAACATGAGAAAAATAGCAGTTTTGGTCAGTATTATTTTGATAAGCAATGGTTTGTTTGCGCAGAAAGATTTTTTATTGGGCACCAAACATAAAAATTCGATCACTTCTGTTTATTATACTTTTACAGGAAAAGATTATACGACTCAATACAGATATGGATTATATGATGAAAACAAGCAAAAAGTGGTGTTGCCTATGCAATACACTAAAATCTGGAATTCAAATGATGACGATATTTTTATCTTAGAAGATACGACGAAGAAATGGAGTTTGTACGCTGTAAAAACAAATACATTTATTGTTAAGAGTGAATACGTAGAAATTAAACCCTTTGCCGACGGTCTGGCGATTGTAGCAAAAATGCAAGATGGTAAAACACTTTACGGAGCAATTGATAAAACAGGAAAGCTGGTGGTGCCGATACAGTATAAATATTTAGGCAATGCATCAGAAGGCCTGCTTTGTTTTAGTCGCGATAAAGGATATGGTTTTATAGATAAAAATAATAAAGAAGTAATTCCTGCGATTTACAGAAGTATGGTAGCGTTTAAAAGCGGACTGGCTTGTGTTTCATTACTAGATTCTACGTATTACGGATATATCGACAAAAAAAATAATTGGGTTATAAAGCCGAAATATTTGCGTGGCGGTGATTTTAAAGATGATTATGTAGTTGTGTTCACCACCAGAAATTACACCCTGAGCAGTGATAATGCCGGAGTGATTGATAAAACAGGCAAGGAAATAATTCCGCTGAAATATGACAATATTACGATTGAAGATAATTTTTTTATAGTAAAAGAAATCAGAAAGGAGAGCTACCTAACGGTTACCAGATACGGTGTGCTGGATTTAACCGGTAAGGTATTGCTGCCAATAGAGTATTCATCTATTAATAAAAAATACGGTATTGATTATTACGAAGTGAGCAAAAATTCAAAATCAAGTTTGATTGATAAAAACGCAAAATTCTCCACGCTTGGCGAGTATGATTATTTGTATACGTTTACGGATTTTGGAATCAGCCATGTACGAACAGATAAAAAATATACGGTAATAGATAAAACCTTAAAATCAATCGTACCCGAACGCGGCGCAAATAACGTCATCTTAGGAAGAAAAAATAAAATTGCCTTATTGTTTAATGATAAAGTGGAGATTTATAACGAAACTGGAAAACTCTTAAAAACAATAAAAGAAGATAATGTGACTGCGTACGGAACGGAATTCTACAGTAATGACGATTCCCTGAAATTAAAATACGGCAAGCGGGTGTATCTGTATGATATTGCCGCTCAAAAAAAAGAACTGCTGGACTATAGCGAAGTGTCAGATTTTAATGAGGAAGGTATCTTTGCCGCCAAAAATACTAACTATGATTTTGTTGATTATACAGGTAAAAAACTGAGCACAAAGAGCTATTACGCTGTAGTGAATTTTACGGAAGACATTGCTGCCGTGCAGGAAAGTATGTATAGCACGCCTTATCTGGTAGATAAATCATTCACTAAAATTAAAGATTTAAGTAATGTGTTTGAAGGACCATTTAGCGAAGGCTTAGCCAAAGCGAAAGCAAGTTATGGCAGCACCCGTTATTTTTACGATAAAAAAGGCACATTAGCTATTACGCTTTCATCTGCATCAGAAACAGGCAATTTCAAAAACGGAAGAGCCTCTGTGAAACAGAATTATGGCAATAAATTTTATTTTGTAGATAAAACCGGAAAGAAAATTAATAACGAAGAATACGATGAAGTCGGAGCATTTTCGGAATATCTGGCAGGTGTAAAAAAGGATGGAAAAGCAGGCTATATCGATACGACCGGAAAATGGATAATTCCGAATAAATTTGATGTGGGTTCGCCATTTTATAATGGAGTTGCAATAGTGAAAGACGGAAATGAATATTACCAGATTAATAAAAAAGGCGATAAGCTAAACAGAGATGTTTATAATGGTGCAGGCAATCCTGCAAACGGTTATTATCCGGTGCAGAAAGGCACTACGTTCGGATTGATAGATGAAACCGGTAAAATAATTGTTGATTTTAAATATCAGGATATTACACCGCTTTACGAAGGCATTGCCTGGGCAAAAAAAGAAGGTAAATGGGGTTTGGTAAGTAGCAACAATAAAACCATCACCGGTTTTGAATACGACGGCGGAGACAATTGCAAAAATGGCTACATCAAAGTAATAAAAGATAAAAAATCCGGACTATTGGACAAATCAGGAAAGCAGGTTTTACCAATTCAATACGATCAGATGGGTACAACCTATAAAGGAAGAATATTATTGGTGCTTAATGAAGGAACGGAAAGAATGTCTTTGAAATAAATACCATCTACACCAACTCAGGTTCCTGCTTTTTCACCGTTGCTTTTTCCAGGTTATAATCGTTCAGGTTGATGTTTTTCGTTCTGTTTCTGAATTCGAGTGTAAAGCCAGGCCATACGGTATGGTTTTTACCATCCGCGCTCAAATACCAGCTTTTGCAACCTGAAAGCCAGATGGTGCCAACCAGTTTTTTCTGAATTTCCTCGTTAAATTTCGTTTGCACTTCTTTCTTCACATCTATAGATTTGATGTTTTGTTGCATCATTTTCTGCACCGCATCCAGAATATAATTGGTCTGCGATTCAATCATATAAATCATGGAATTATGCCCTAAGCCGGTATTTGGTCCAAGCATGATAAACAGATTCGGAAACTGATGTACACTGGTGCCGTAATACGCTTCCGGCGCATCGTGCAGCACATCTTTTAATTGTACACCGTTTTTACCTTGTACATTATAATACTGAAAACTGTCTGCCACATGGAAGCCGGTTCCCAAAATAACCGCATCAATCTTTCGCGATTTTCCGTCGTTCGTCACCACGCTGTCTTTCGAGAATTTCTGAATGCCATCCGTCACCACTTCCAGATTCGGTTGTGCCAGTGCCTGATAATAATTATTGGATAACAAGACACGTTTGCAACCTAGCTTAAACGTTGGTGTCAGTTTTCTGCGCAATTCAGGATCTTTGATGTATTTATTGATATGGCGTTTGCCAATCACTTCACCTAATTTTAAAATATTGTCGTTATACATCATGCCCACCACCTGCGCTTCATTCAGGTAGTAAATAAAATCTCGATTGAGTTTCTGAATCAGTGGAATTTTCTCAAATAAAGTACTTTCTGTTGGAGTAAATTCACCGTCCGGTTTTGGCAAAACCCAAGGTGCAGTGCGCTGCATCAAAAACAGTTTTTTTACTTTCGGTTGAATTTCCGGTACAAACTGAATCGCACTGGCACCGGTGCCAATCACACACACATTTTTATCGTTGAAATTAAAATTATGATTCCATTGAGCGGAATGAAAAACAGCACCTTTAAAATCTTCGATGCCTTCAATATCCGGCAAGCTTGGAATATGTAAAGGTCCGTTGCCCACAATTGCTACATTCGCCTTAATGGTTTCGTTGCGCTGATTGGTCACTTCCCACATTGCTTTCTTTTCGTCGTATTTCGCTGCTTTCACTTCCCAGTCGAACAGGATATGCTTACCTAAATCGTATTTCTTTACGCAATGTTTTATATATGCCAGAATTTCCGCTTGCGGCGAGTATGCACGCGTCCAGTTCGGATTCGGTTCAAAGGAATAAGAATATAAATTTGATTTTACATCACAAGCTGCACCGGGATAGGTATTGTCGCGCCAGGTGCCGCCTACATCATTGGCTTTTTCTACAATGGTAAAATTATGAATGCCGGCTTTTTTCAGCTGGATGCCTACACAAATACCTGAAAAACCGGTTCCTGTAATCAGGATAGAAAAATCTTTATTCGTTGCCATAAGGACTGTTTAAGTGAAGTAAAGTTAGTTGTTAATATCGTTCATTAGCTGTACAAAAGCTAATTTGTTAGCGGTAAATGATAAGTAGCCATTAATTAATATCTTTGTAACATGCTTACTCAGCGACAACTTTTTCTGCAACACGTAGCGCAAACCAGCGATGCTCCATTAGGATTGGAAATCGAAAAGGCAGAAGGTGTTTATTTATATGATGTTGCAGGAAAGAAATATATCGATCTGATTTCCGGCATCGGTGTGAGTGCGCTTGGGCATTGTCATCCGAACGTGGTGCAGGCTGTACAGGTGCAAGCTGCCAAATACATGCACACGATGGTGTACGGCGAGTATGTGCAAAGTCCGCAGGTACAGCTGGCAAAATACTTGTGTAATGTATTGCCATCAACTCTGAACGCAGTGTATTTCACCAATTCCGGAACGGAAGCAACAGAAGGTGCGATGAAGCTGGCAAAGCGTTACACCGGAAAAACAGAAATTATATCATGTTACAATTCTTATCACGGCAGCACACAAGGTGCACTGAGTTTGAATGGCGATGAGTATTTCAAATCTGCTTACAGACCTTTATTGCCGGATGTTCGTCAAATCCGATATAATAATTTTGAGGACATTCACTTAATTACCAATAAAACTGCAGCTATATTTTTAGAACCAATTCAGGCAGAAGCTGGTGTCATTGTTCCTGACAAAGGATATCTGCAAGCTGTGCGAAAACGTTGTGATGAAACAGGAACACTTTTAGTATTTGATGAAATACAAACCGGTTGCGGCAGAACGGGCAACCTGTTTCGCTTCCAAACTGAAAATGTTGTTCCGGATATTTTACTGGTTGGAAAAGCCTTTGGCGGCGGCTTGCCTTTGGCAGCTTTTGTTGCAGATGTTGCGATAATGCAGGTGCTGCAACATAATCCTGTCCTCGGTCATATCACCACCTTTGGAGGAAATGCGGTTTGCTGTGCGGCAGGCCTGGCTTCTTTGCAAATCATTTCTGAACAAAAATTGTATGAGCAGGCCGAACAGAAAGCTCAGTTGTTCATTCAGATGCTGAATCATCCTGCGATACAGAAAATTCATCATTGCGGCTTGATGATGGCTGTGTATCTGGATGATTTTGATCATCTGAGAAAAGTCATCAGCGAATGTCTGGAAAATGGATTAGTAACCGATTGGTTTCTTTTTGCCATTAATTGTATGCGCATCGCACCGCCTTTAATTATTACGGAAGAAGAAATTCAGATGGCTTGCAATATAATTATTAAAGCTTTAGATAAAGTGTATATAAAATGAGCAAGTGCAGATACAAATTGTATATTCAAACAATGGATGCTTGGTAATTTTATTGCTGATGTTAAATATTATTTCTTTGCAAACAGACTCACTAGATGTAAAATTACCACAGTCTTTCTTTTTTGAATTTATTAATACTACTGAGAAATTTGATATCAATCATGCGACTGAATTTAAGCATGGATGATTGCCTAAACATTACCATAATTTTTTTTGAGTTATATAAAAGATTCGGTTGCTGCAGAAATTCCGGAATTAAAATCAGTTGTTTATTATGGTTTGACACTTAAAAATGGACTGAAACTGAACGGCGATATTTACTGGAATAATCAGTTGAGTTATATTGTTTTTAAAATTGATGAAAAAAAGTATGTGAATTATTTTACCAGAGAGGGAGTTACACAACTAAAAACCATATTTAAATTATAAGCTTGCGGAAATCATTTGTATTCAATGTCTTTTTTATGGTCTTTGTCAATTTGCTGATAAAGCCGTTTTGGGTATTTGGGATAGACAGGACCGTGCAGAACCGAGTGGGTGAAACGGAATATGGGTTGTACTTCGCCATCTTCAATTTTACGTATCTGTTTCAGATTTTACTGGATTTCGGCTTTCAGAATTACAGCAACCGAGAAGTGGCTGCAGACAATAAAAGAATCAATGAATTATTGCCGAGCATTCTTATGTTTAAGACCGCTCTCTTTCTGGTGTATCTTGTTTTGTGTGTGGCTGTTGCTTATCCGCTGGGCTATTTGTCAAAGCCGTTCATCTGGATTATTCTGGGGAATCAGATTTTATTGTCGTTTAATATTTACCTGCGTTCCAATGTTTCGGCGCATCAGCATTTCATTACAGATGCACTCTTGTCCGTACTGGATAAATTGCTGATGATTGTATTCTGCGGGATGCTGATCTGGGGCAATTTGCCTTCGTTTCCCTTAAGTATTTTCAATTTTGCGTTGGCACAACTGGCGGCATACGGGATTACTTTTATAGTCTGTCTGTTTTTCTCTTTTCGTCTGGCAGAAAAGCTGGTGTTTGGATTTTCCTTACAGGATTTTATGAAAATTGCAAAGGAAACCATGCCGTACGCGGTGATTCATTTTTTAATGACGACCTATTACCGGATTGACGGCGTCATGCTGGAACGCTTGCAGGGGGCTAATGGTGCCGCTGAATCCGGTATTTATGCGCAGGGATATAGAATCATGGAGTCGCTGAATAATATAGGCTATTTGTTTGCAACGATTTTATTGCCTCTGTTTGCCTACCGTCTCTCCAAAAAAACGGAAATAAACACATTGCTGAAATCAGGTGTTTCCATTATTTTCAGTGTTTCCGTTTCATTGATTGTGTGTTTGTTTTATTACAAAACGGATATCATGCAGCTGTTGTACAGCACTGGCAATGTGGCTTATTCCGCGGAGGTGTTCGGATATCTGCTGCTGAATTTCTTTCCGGTGGCCATTTTATATGTAATCGGCACACTACTGACTGCCAACCGGAATTTCAAACTGATGATTTATACGCTTATCATTGCGGTTATTCTAAATGTCAGCTTGAATTTCTACCTGATTACTAATTTTGGCGCAAAAGGAGCGGGACAAGCCACCCTGATTACACAGTTGTTTATGTTGTGTACGTATTCCGTTTATTGCATAAGGATATGCCAACTTAGCGTACAGGTAAAATTTATTATTCAGTTGCTTGTTTTTGCAGCCTTATGTTTGCTTGCAGTCGTCAGTGTCCATAAAATTCATTTCTCTGCCAATGGCTTATATGATTTGGCAATTCATATGGCATGCTATTTTGCCCTTATTCCGTTTATCGCTTTTATTTCCGGATTAATCAATAAACAAACCTTTCAGTTGAAAGTGGGGGCAGGCGAGTAAAATCGATTAGTTTTGCTATTTTTGATGAATATTTAAATAAATTTCACTGATGCTGGAAATTCTGAAAATTGTCTTGAAATGGAAGAATCAGATTCTGATATTCACCGTTGTTGCCGTTCTGGCCAGCGTCATCATTACGATGCCTTTCATCATGCCTCCATATTATAAGTCAAATATGGTGTTTTATCTGTCGAATCCGACCAGTACAGACAGAGCGGCTTTGTTTAATGAAAAGGAAGTAGGAGGTGTCAGCATCTTCGGAGGAAAAGAGGATATCAACCGCTTTCTCAATATTCTGAATTCTGCGGTTGTTAATCTTTATGTGATTCAAAAATATAACCTTACAAAACATTATAAACTGGAAGACGAAGAGAAGGCATTAGCTACGTATTACACACAACGCGAATTCAACAGCAATTTTGATGCGGTGCGCGATGATTTAGGTGCTATTGGCGTAAGTATGTTAGATGTCGATCCGGTACTGGCAGCAAATATTGTAAAAGATGTGGTGGCAAAGTCAGATTCTATTTACAGAAGTATGCTGGTGGAAAACAAATCAACGGTACTGACGTTGCTGGATAAACAGATTGCTCAAAAACAAGCTTCCGGAAATGAAGGTGAAGAACTTAGAAAACTCATTTCCATCCGTGACCAGTATTTGGTTTCTTCCTCTGCCGATTTTAAAACATTATATGTAGTGGAGGAGCCGGTTCCTGCTATAAAAAAGAAGAAACCCGTTCGCTGGCTGATTGTGCTGGTTACTGCGGTGGCTGCTTTGCTGTTGGCATCATTTTCAGCATTATTGATAGAATTGTACAAACATGCAGACAAGTACGGATTTCAGCGTTCCTGATTTTTTTGCCCGGTATGAAAAGCCGCTTTTCTGGATGAGCGGTTCTATGGCTGTAGTATGTTATGTGGCTGCTATCTATTTCAAGATGAATCTGCTTTTTGTACTTCCATTTGTCTTCCTGTTTCCTGCGTTAGTGATTCTTAATTTTCGTGCGGTGTTTTTTATTATGCTGCTGGTGTTGCCTGTTTCCGTAGAGACTTATCTTGGTAGTTTTGGAACCGATTTACCTTCGGAGCCTTTGGTAATGGTACTAGCTGCTTGTACTGTATTGTACTTGATATATTACAGTTATGAGCTGAGAAATCCTGCGTATAAACATCCCATTGTTATCATACTTGCTATGATGTTTTGCTGGAGTATTTTTGTAACACTTTTTTCTACAGATGTTTTCTTGTCGGTAAAATACCTACTCGCCAAATCGTGGTACTTGCTTGGGTTTTTTATTTTACCGATTATTTTACTGAGAAATAAAAAGAGTTTGAAACAGTTTTTCTGGTGTTTGTATATTCCAACTTACCTTTCCATTTGGTATGTAATGATTCGCCACGGATTGAAAGGGTTTACCTTTGATACGATTACCAATGCGGTACATCCGATTTACCGCAATCACGTGAATTATGCCGTTTTTATTACCATGCTGCTGCCCTTTGTTTTTATGGCCAGAAGTTGGTATCCTGTTGATACATTCAAACACAAGTTGTTAAAATATTCCATTCCTGTTTTTTTGCTTGCGATTTATCTGTCGTACACGCGCGGAGCATGGCTGGCGGTAGTGGCAATGGCGGCCTACTTTTTTGTCCTGCGATTCAATC
This sequence comes from Sphingobacteriales bacterium, assembly GCA_016721245.1. Classification (GTDB taxonomy): domain Bacteria; phylum Bacteroidota; class Bacteroidia; order Chitinophagales; family JADIYW01; genus JADJSS01. Next base: position 26,194 of record JADKIQ010000005.1, on the reverse strand, counting down.
TGACAAAATATGTGCTGGTATTTGCCAGTGTGCTTGCCATCGGATTTTCAGGCTACATTCTGAAAGATAATAATTACCTGAAGTACGCACCTAATTATGAACATACCATTTATCACGATGAGCTGGCTGATCATTTATCTTCCACATTTGAGATGGAAGACATGAGTACAGTGGAGCGCTTTTACAGATGGATTGCTGCGGTTAATTTATTTAAAGAACACCCTTTGGTAGGCGTCGGACCTAATAATTTTGTATCTAATTATAAGAAATATACGGTCACTGCCTACGAAACGTACATCAGCGATAATGAAGAAAAATCTACGGTACACAATTATTTCCTGCTGCTGCTCACGGAGCAGGGATTGCCAGCATTGGGCTTGTATGTTGCTTTACTGTTTGTTGTATTGTTAAGCGCACAGAAAATATATAACGCCGTTTCTGAAAATCGAAAGAAGTATGTCGTAGCCGTTACGCTTTGTATTATAGCCTTTCTGTTAAATAACACCCTGAGTGATTTGGTAGAAGCCAATAAAGTAGGTTCCTTATTTTTTATGTGCCTGGCCTTGCTTGTAAATTTCAGTTCGGATGCTGTGACTTTAGAAGAAGATTAATTGGAGTTGGATTGTTTCTTAAATCTGTTTCTGGCAAAATGAATCATTGGCTTTTCTACCATATAGTATAATACTGTCGACGATATAAGGGTTGTTACTAAAGTACTCAATGTGTAAAATAACATCAGATAAAATTCATTTTTAAAAAGAGGAAAAAAATAATTCCAGTTGTCTAATAATACTGTGATGAAGAACCAGTGCGTCAGATAAATGCTGTAAGATATTTTACCAATAAACAATAACGGTTTTGCCGATAAAACTTCTTGTGCTTTTTTATTGTGAATGCAAAAAATCAAAATTCCTGCAGCCCCAAACCCCGTGAATATAAATTCGTCTAAATAGAGTATTTCAGAAATGGAGTCATATGTAGATGTATTTTCAAACAAGGAAAGAATATGCCGGAATCCATACAAACAAAATATGCTGATAAAAAACAGATATCGGTATTTATACCATTTTGAATTCTTGAAATCATAGGATGAAATATGAGGATAGTAAAATGCAATAGCAATGCCCAGGCAAAAATGCAGCGTAAAAATAGAAATGTAGTGTTTGTTAAGGATGAGCGCAACAATAGTAAATGCGGCAAACAGTTTTTTGTCATATTTAAAAAGCAGTACGAGAAATGGTAAGAATGCAGATAGTGCAATTTCAATTCCTAAGCTCCAGCCCGGCAAATACAGATTGTGATTTTCTCTGATGAGCAATATTTCCTGTAAGATATAATATTTATTGGTCAGCGTATTGACTAGAAAGTCGTGCAAGGAGAGATGACTGCATGAGTAAATATAATAAATGAGAATACAAACCAGATAAGCCGGATAAATCCTAAACAAGCGTTTTAACATAAAATTTTTATAATCTTCCCATGCAAATTTTTCGTTTGAAGGATGATTGATATTTAAGGTGAGCACTAATCCGCTTAGCACAAAAAACAAAGAAACGGCGTCACTTCCGTTGAATAATAAAAAACTGATTTTGGCTTCCGTTCTGTAACCCCAGTGATTGGAGATACAATGAAATATAACGACTGACAATGCGGCCAGGCCACGAAGGCTGTCTAGATAATGTATTCTGTTGTCCTGATTCAATGGAATGAAGATAGAAAATGTTACATAAACTTGGCAGTAAGCACACTGATATCATCACTGAATAATACATTGCCTTTGAATTTGCTCACGTAATCGTACAGGATTTTATTGAAAATATCCGGACCTAAACGGTAATTGTTTCTGCTGAACTCTAGTAGTCGTTCTGTGCCAAACTGCTCTTCGTCTTCGTTTTCCATTTCTGTTAATCCATCCGTAAAGCTAACTATAGTGGTATTAGGCTTAATTATAATATTACCGAATTCTATTTTAGGTAATTCTTCGAAAATCCCCAACAATGTGCTGCCTTTCTCCAGTAGTTCTACTGTGTCCTCATGAATTAGAAGAGGCGGTACATGCCCTGCATTCAGGTATTCCAGTTCTCTGGTGATGATATTATACTTGGCGATAAAGAGCGTAATAAAATTTTCACCATTGGTGATGGAGTATATTTTCTGATTAAGTTTTTCTATGAGCGTTTCCTTTTTAAATCCTAATCCTAAAGTTGCATTCAGGTAGGCCTGCAGATTTGCCATTACCAGTGCGGCTGCCACACCTTTGCCGGAGATGTCGCCAATACAAAAAACAAATTCATCCTTATTGATATGGATAACATCATAGTAATCGCCTCCGATGCCTTTGAACGGCAGGTACAAACCTGCAAATTCATACATGTTGTTTTTAGGCAGCTTTTTGGGTATCAACATGCCTTGTACTTTGGATGCGAGATCCAATTCTTTGTCGAATTGTTTTTTCTCCACCTCCTTACGAAAGAGTCGTTTGTTTTCTACGGCAACGGTGATGATATTCGTAAAAATTTGTGTAAAATCCAGTAACTCACTTTTCTGGTGTGAGATATCTTCATCCGGTTCGCCCAGTAAAGCCAAGGCCAGCGGTTGTTGTTTGTGATACACCGGTACAATATATTTGAAACCGCCAAAAATAAGCTGTTCCTCTTTAGTTAATTCTTTTGCTGTTTTGTATTTATCAAAATGCGACTGAATCGGAATATAAAAATCCTGTTCCTGTTTTTCCCAGACTACCCGTTTCCAGGCCTGATCAAACATAAACAGGGCAATTTCTTTAACGCATATTTGTTCGTGTAAGGTAAACTTGTAGATTTGGTACAAACCTTCGGAAGATACATTGTCGTTGATTGCTTTTGTTGCTTCGAGCAACGCATTCAACTGACTGTATTTCACCTGCAGTAGTTCTTTTAGGGCACTTACGTCTGAATCGGTTTCCGGCAAATTCATTAAAATAAATCTACGGAAATAAATTTCAAATTTTACCTGTTTTGTTTTATTTTTTTATTTGAGCAGATAGAATTCGCATATTAAACATTGTTCTTTAACGAAATACACGGATGCTCATTTCTATTAAGGAAATAAATAAATTGTGTTATGGAAAGAGAATAGCTGTTTCTGGTGATACTTTTCTATATCGTCATTGCGAATGCATTGCTAAGTTTTTGAATTTACAATGTAATAATTAATGCATGAAGCAATCTTTTAATTTTTATTCGACAGATTGCTTCGTGCCTCGCAATGACGTTATATTTCTATTTTGCAATTGTTTCTAATAATTGTTTGGTAGAGTTTTTGGTGTCAACTTTTTCAATTACTTTTTCAATCACTCCTTTTGCGTTGATGACAAACGTAGTGCGAAGAATACCTTCATATTCTTTTCCCATAAATTTCTTCTTGCCCCATACTTCGTATGCCTGTGCAATGGTTTTGTCGGTATCTGGAATTAATTCAAAAGGTAAATCATATTTAGCTTTGAATTTGTTGTGCGATTTTTCGTCTTGCGGACTCACGCCGATGATGGTAAATCCTTTTTTTGTCAAAGATGCATAATTATCTCTGAAGTCACAGGCATTGGCGGTGCAGCCTGGTGTGTCGTCTTTCGGATAAAAATAAAGTACGGTGGTTTTGTCTTTAAAGTCTACGCCTTTGATTTTTGGTGCTTTGGTTCCTTCGGTTAACATAAGTTAAGTTATTAGTTATTGGTTAAAAGTTATTAGTAAATAAATTTTTGTTCTGCAATTTTTATTTCCAACTTTATCAGTAACAATGATTTTTAGAAGATGTTCACCTTTGCTGCAATACTCGTCAAATTTGTATTCTATCAAATCATTTTTTGCATCGTAGTAAAAATTGACCCAACGGTTATCAATATATCCATTGTAAGTATCAATACCGGAAAGATTGTCGGTGATTTTTACCTGAATGGATGAATATGGGATTTGAGATATGGGATTTGAGATTTCAACTATTGGTTTTGTGGTGTCGTATTTTAAATAGAAAGAGCCAAGCTCTTTGGTTTCAGCATAGAATTTAGTTTTATCAAAAGTGGTTTTTAAAGCCGTTTCTTTTCCTTTGTGATTTTGACGAACAATCACAATTTTATTTCTGTTTTTTTTAATGGAAGATTTGAATTCTATTTTGGCTGGTTTTTGCAGTGGGATATTATTGTAATCTGCATTTATATTGTAAACTGGAACATACTCTTTTAAAAATCTTTTTGACAACCTTAAATAAACATCATCATAAAATGTATTTTCAGGAAATAGAGTTTTAAATCCTGATAAAGAAATACTATCGGGTTTATTTGTTTGGAATCTTTTGTTAACAAAAATAGAATCTTTTTTTGATTTCTTATTTCCCAATCTACTATTGACGTGCCCTTTGGTATTTCAAGTGTTATTTTGGTTTTATTGTCATTGTAATCATAGCAATAAATATCATAGACATTTATTGAATCTGTTTCTTTATTAGAAAAAAAACCATTACTTCCAGGTTGATAAATTGCTAAAGAGTTATTTTTTAACTGATAACAATTATAAAAATATCCATTGTCATTAATCATCTCATCATAATCAACAAAAGCGTTGCACATTCTTGTTTTATCAAAATCTATTTCTGTTAAGTCATATTTAAAAACAAGATTTTTATTCTGATACACTTCTATTTTTTTTATTCCATTCTTGTTTTCTGAAGAATCTTGTTTATCATATCCTTCTAATGAGAATGCATAGTAATCATTGATATCTATATGTTCAAAACTCCAACTTTCTTTTGCTGATAGATTATAATATGGTTTTATAAACGAGCTATAAAAATAATCTTTGCTGAATTGATAAAACTTCACCTTATTAATCCGCGGCGGAATCGTATCTATATAAAAATTTTTCGGATAAAAATCTAAAGGATTTAAGGCGTGTTCGGTTTTGGTATTTCGTACTTCAAAGTGTAAATGTGGTGCATCGCTGCCGCCGGTATTGCCGGAAAAAGCAATCGTGTCGTTCTGTTTCAGCGGAAAAACATTCGCATTTAACGTTAAATCCAGTTCTGATTTTTTCAGTGCATAATGTTGTGCATCAATATATTTTTCGATGGCTCCGTAAAAGGTACTCAGATGTCCGTACACGGTAGTAAATCCATTTGGGTGCGTTATGTAAATGGCTCTTCCATAACCATATGGCGACACACGAATTCTCGAAATATAACCATCATACACTGCAAAAACAGGCTCGCCTTCCACGCCATTCGTTTTGATGTCAATTCCGGAATGAAAATGATCAGGTCGTGGCTCTCCGAATGAACCGGCCAAATTAAATGCTAAATTCATCGGCTTGGAAAATCCTGAATTTCTGTATTCTTGCGAAAATGAGTACGCAGTAAACATTAGTAAGTAAACAGTGCAAAGTATTATAATTCTGTTTTTCATGAGCTTACCAAAGTTAGAAAAAGTTATTTAAGGTGCTGCATAAAAAAGCTCCGTTTCCAATATTCGGAACGGAGCTTCAGCCAGAACTAAGATGAAAAAAGAATAATAGTACCTGTATATTAATACCTGTACTGATAGCTTACATCAATGGTGTCGTTGACCGTTATTTTTCTGTCGATAATTTCTTCGTTATTATTAACACCATACTCGAATATATAATTGAACCCGTTTTGAGATGTTTGCAGGTTGTATTCTTTTCTTTTGAAAATTCGATGGGTATTGCCAAGCCCGTAATTAAGGCCCATAAGTGAAATCACATTCACACCGCCTGAATAGACATACAGGATTCCTGCGCTTGCAAAACGGATATCCATGTATTGTGGTATTAGTCTGCTGTAATCGTATTCGTAAGTAACTCTGGTGAGCGGACGGTTACGGTAATCGCTTGTAACATATTGTATCAAATTGTCTTGCGCATCGTACACAAAATTATTTAAGGTAGAAACACTGTCCAGCACTGTCTGTATTTTGCTGATTTTATTATTGGTGTATGTTACAAAAGTGCCGAATCCTATTCCTAGTGTGTCGATAATGGCAGTGAGTTGTTTGCTGGCATTGAATCGAAAATCAACATAGAAAGTACCGGTACTGTCATCAAAAATCGCTCCTCTTATCTTGTTGGGGAAATACGTCAGCTTCATCGATTTAATTAATCTGGCCGAAGGAGTACTGTCACTCATGACGTTAAGACTATCCAGCAGCCCGTCACCGTTGTAGTAGAAGTTGGTTATATCCGCAACTCTGTTATTGAGCGTTCTTACATCTATGCCATTAACATTGTCATCATGAATTTTTATGGATTGTCTTACTTTTCTTTCCAAAGGCCTTCTAAGGTCAGGGTCTGAACCGCAGCTGAACAAAAGAAGGGTGCTGATAAGCAACAGAAAAAGTCCGGCCTTAGTATAGTTCATGGTATTTAATTTTAAATAAAGTTCTAAACAATACTTTATATAAGCAAAAGTCTAATTTTTTTTTGTTAGATTCAGGTACAAATTTTAATCATTGTTAATTATTTGAGTGCTATTTTAATGCTAAATTATGTTTGATTCCAAACTTATATCCATCTATCTTGCTTTAGATATTGAAGAAAAGAGAAAGTTGAGAAAATGGCTGAATTCAGATTTTGTCAACCAGAACGAGGATATTCTATTGCTTTTTAAATTTATTGATTCCAGAAAAAAGCTAAACGAAAAATCAGTCACCAAACTTAAATTACATAATTTTTTATACCCCGATGCGCCATATAATGATTTAAGGATAAGGCATTTATTGTGGCTTACGACGGAAGTCTTTGAGTCGTTTATTGTTTACCTGAACACTGAAAAAGAAAGCAGTCTCAGAGGGAAGATCTTGTCTAAGTTTTATACCGAAAAAGGATTGCTGTCTTATTCCAATAAGATAATTGAAAAAGCAATAGATAACGCTAAGGCGGTAAAAATACAGAACACGGAGTATTTTCGAAATATTTATGATTTAGGCGCCATTTATTATGACATTAATTCGAGAAACAACAGAACTCAGGATTTTAAAATAAACGAATCAATTGATTCTTTTACGGTGTATACAATTGTGGAGGTTTTAAAGTCGGCATGTATTGTAAACACCATACAAAAAGTGATGGAGTTTGAAGCGCAGCAATATTTGCTGCAGCCGGTTTTGGCACTTTTGCCCGGTTCGCCGCTGATGCAGATTCCCCTTGTGCGTATTTATTACAATATTTATCAGGTTGCCGCGAATGAGGACAATCAGGCGTTTGAGTTGTTTTTAAAAGATATTAAAGAGAATGAAGCACTTTTCACCAAGCAGGACTTAAACGGCTTATACAGAACAGCAATCAACTTTTGCATCAAGAAATCAAATCAGAATATAGAATATTACACACAAAAAACATTCGAATTGTATGTGTATGCTATTGAAAGCGAGATATTGATTGAAAACAACGAAATCAACAGATTTATATTTACCAACACGATAGCAGTGGGTATAAAACTAAAGGAGTTTGAAAAGATAGAGGCCTTTATTAAAAAATACAGTACTTATATCAATGAGTCTTACCGAAAAAATACAATTGATTACAACACTGCCAAGTTGATTTATGCTCAAAAACAGCATCATAAAGCACTGAAAATATTATTAACCAATGAGTTTAAGGATACTATCTGGAACCTGAATTCAAAATACCTGGTTCTCAAAATTTTATTTGAAACAAGAGAAACGGAGCAGTTTGAAATTCACCTGAAGGCATTTAAAATTTATGTAAAACGCATTTCTAATATTGGTTATCATAAAACCTATTTTGCAAATGCAAGTAAGGCCTTAACCATATTAATGAACGTGTATAAAAAGCCGGAAAAATTCGGTGATTTTTTATTCCCGGCAGATACGCCGGACAAAGACTGGTTTGAAAATGAATTAACAATATTGAAAGCCACACCTATAAAAAAAGCTCCGACGAATCGGAGCTACTGATGAACTAAGAATAAAAAATAGATTTTTGTATTTTAATATTTGAATTGATAAAACAGTGTATCTGTACTGAAGCGAATGTTTCTTTTTGCGATATCGCTGCTGTTGTTTAGAGTGTATCCGTAATTATACAGCTCCGCCACTTGCCCCGACAGTAAATTAATCTCGGTGCGTTTGATCAGTTTATTCTGAGTGCTTTTCCCATAGTTTAAGCCCAGTTTTGTCATCAGGTCGAGTCCGCCGAGATAAATGAATTTGATGTCTTTTGTAAAAAACCGGCTGTCAAATTCATTGCTTATAAGGTCATTGTTATATTCTAAAACAGCTCTGCCGATTACAAATCCGCTAACTTTCAAATCATATTGTAAAAGATTGTCGTTGTCGTCATAAATAAAACTCAGGTATTCATCTCCGCTCGGCAATATTTTTATGCTTGAAATTCTGTCGTTAAAATAACTGAGGTACAAACCGCTGCTGTCCGGTAGGGTGGCGGATAACACCTGTTTCTTGTCGTTAAAAGAAATGGTGTATGTAACGTTTCCAATGGTATCTAAGAAAGTATTCAGAACAATCTTATTATTGGCATAAGTCACATTTATTTCTTTCAGTAGATGAGCAGATGCGGTTGTATCGTCATAAACGGTTGCACTACTCAGTGTGCCATTTTCATTATAGTAAAAATTAGTAGATTCGATAACATTATTCGGCGGCGGGATGCGGCCATTTACGTTGTCCTCATACACAAAATTTGACTGTTTAATTTTTTCTTCTACCACTACAGGCTTAGAGCAACTTATCATAAAAATAAGCGCCATGGCTAATATCCCAAACTGACTTTGAATGCGGTGCATCATGGTAAAAATTGTTTTTTCTTAGTTCAATATCAAATATTATCCTTTTTTTGTTAACTTTCCAGTATAAATTTTAGGGTATGTCATTAAAAACAGCAACTATTTAATTTAGTAAATTATGTATGATTCCAAATTAATACGCTTATTTTCAATGTTTTCGGATGAAGAAAGACGCAAATTACGTAAATGGATTAAATCTGAATTTGTCAATAAAAATGAAGACATAGTTTCATTTTTTGAATTTATTGATACCCGCAGTTCACTTACAGAGAGGACTATTTCTAAGGAAAAGGCACATGATTATCTGTATCCAAATACACCTTACCACGATTTAAGGATTCGGCATTTGTTGTGGATGACCACAGAAATTATTGAAAATTTTATCGTTTATAACAGTGTGGTGCAGCAACCATCGCTTAGCAAGCAGCTTCTCACACAATACTATGCGGAAAGAGAATTATATAAATTTGCCGGACAAGCTGTAGAAGAGGGTGTGGAATTGATGGAAAAAACGAAACTGAGAAATGCAACCTATCATCTCCATCAGTACCATATTAATGCATTGTTTTATCAGGTTAAATCCAGAAATAACAGAAGCAATGTTTTTAATCTGCAGGAAGTAATAGATCATGCTACTTTATTTTCAATTATTGAAACACTGAAATACGCCTGTATTATTCAGTCTTTGCAGAAGATTTCCGAATCAAAAATTGAAAACCACTTGCTGAATGCAACACTGGCTTTGCTTGAAAATCCTGTTTTCTTAAAAGACACAGCCGTTCGTATTTATTACAATATTTATCTGGTGGTGAAAGATGAAGATGAAAAGGCATTCAAAACATTCATTAAAGATTTGAAGGCAAATAATACCCATTTTACCTCACAGGATCTAAAGGATTTGTATTTGCTGGCTATTAATTTTTGCGTAAAAAAATCCAACCAAAATCTTACAGAATATACACAGCAGGCTTTTGAATTATATATATATTCCATACAAAACGGCTATCTGCTGGAGCATCATGAAATCAGCCGGTTTAGTTTTACAAATGTGGTGACGCTGGGAATTAAACTGAAAGAGTTTGCAAAAACAGAAAAGTTTATACAGGATTATGCAAAGTACATTGATAAGGAATACAGGCAAAACACAGTAGACTTTAATAATGCAAAAGTATTTTATTCTAAAGACCAGCATCAGAAAGCACTGCGAATATTGCTAACCAATGAGTTTAAAGATATACTCTGGAACCTGAATGCGAAATATCTTACGATGAAAATTTATTTCGAGGCCAAGGATATCAGTGCGTTTGCCGTAACATTAAAAGCTTTTAAAAATTACGTAAGGCGAAAACCAAATATCGGATATCATCAGACGTATTTTATCAACGTGAGCAAGGCGCTAACCACTTTGATGGATATTTATAAAAAGCCTGAAAGCTTTAGTGGATTTGAATTTGACGCGTCAACGCCGGATATAGACTGGTTTAATAAAGCATTAAAAGGTATGGAAAAATAAAAAAGGTCTGTACACTAATGCATACAGACCTTATAAATTATTAAGCAATTTCTGTTAAGAGAAATTCGGTGCTAAATCATGTTCAGTGTAGAAGGTGTTGATGTAAGTGATAGCCTCTTCCACGTCATCCGTTACTAAAAACAAATCAAAATCATTTTCACCAATATTGTGTTGGTTGTTTAACACTTCCGTTTTCATCCATTCCAGCATGCCTGCCCAGAAAGAGGTGCCCATTAACACGATTGGAACTCTGTCAATTTTTTTAGTTTGAACTAAAGTCATTACTTCAAATAACTCATCAAACGTACCAAATCCACCCGGAAGATAAACGAAGCCCTGTGCATATTTAACAAATACCACTTTTCGTACGAAAAAGTAATGATGCGAAATCAATTTATCGCTGTCGATATACGGATTATGTCCCTGCTCAAACGGCAACTCGATATTTAAGCCCACGGATTTTCCATCTTTATTTTGTGCACCTAAATTTCCCGCTTCCATAATGCCGGGACCGCCACCTGTAATTACACCATAGCCTTCTTCAGATAAACGTTCTGCAACCTTAACGGCCAACTGGTAATATGGATTATCCGGCTTGGTACGCGCAGAACCGAAAATGGAAATACACGGACCAATTTTATCCATCTTATCATATGCATCCACGAACTCACTCATGATGCGAAACATGCTCCAGCTGTTGGAAGCATTTACCTGTGTCCAGTTTCTTTGTTTGAAGGGCCTCTTTTTCTTAAAATCTTCTAATGACATACTTTCTTGATTTTTCAATTTACTAATACATATCTCCGAAAAGTCGGACTTGCAAAGATAGAAATAATTCTTAGTTTTTTACCTATTCAGTTCAGTATCAAGCGCTGAAACCTCCGTGGCGGGTTTGCTGATGATATATAAACCGACAAAAGTGAGCAAGCCGTTCCATAATAACATCTCCGGACCGAATGAAAATCCCGTAAATAATTTATCCGAGTTTTTGTCTGCTACAAAACAAATGACCGGCGCAATCAGACAAATGACAGGGGATAAACTGTCGTTGATTTTTCGTTTGGTTAAGATTCCAAACATGAATAAACCCAATAAGGGGCCATACGTATATCCGGCAATTTTCAGTAATAAATCGATGATGGCTGCTTTATTCAAAATCTTAAATCCGATGACAAATAATAAGAAGACAAATGCCATAATAAAATGTACAGTTAAGCGGGTTTTGGTGCGTTGCTGTTCGCTCAGTTCTTTTTTATCATTGATGCCCAGAATGTCTATGCAGATAGAAGATGTCAATGCCGTTAATGCACCGTCCGCACTCGGAAATAAAGCAGAAATCAGTCCAATTACAAAGATAATGGCGATAAATCCGGGTAAATAATGCAAAGCAATAACCGGAAATAAATTATCTGTCAAAGCAGGAATTTCAATTGCTTTAGCTTCGGCATATAAATATAAAACACCGCCGAGTACAAGGAAAATCAGATTTACTACAAGTAAAATAAAACTGAAGGTGATCATGTTTTTTTGCGCTTCGCCTAAATTTTTGCAGCTGATGTTTTTCTGCATCATTTCCTGATCTAAACCTGTCATGGAAATGGTGATAAACATACCGCCGATGATTTGTTTGATAAAGAAATTACCTTTCAGCCAGTCGGTCATAAAAATCTCTGTGTACCCTTTTTCTTTTAACGAACCAATAAGTCCTCCAAATGATAAATGCAATTCATTTTTGATAAACCACACACAGGTTACCAATGCCAGCAGCATAAAAGTGGTTTGCAGCATATCTGTCCAGACAATAGATTTTACGCCGCCTTTGAAGGTGTACAGTAAAATCATCACCAGAATAACAAAGGCTGCAATCGTGAAAAATCCAAGACCTTCCGGTAATAAAAAAATCTGCAAAACATTAATTACTAAAAACAAACGTAAGGTAGCACCCAGCGTTCTGGATAGAATAAAAAAGCCGGCACCTGTTTTATATGTAGTGTTGCCAAAGCGTTTTTGCAGATAGGTGTAAATAGACGTTAAGTTAAGTTTGTAATATAAAGGCAGTAAAACCATAGCCACCACAAAATAACCGATGAGATAGCCGATTACGACCTGAAAATAAGCGAAATGTGCAGTGCCCACTTTGCCCGGAACGGAAATAAAAGTTACACCCGAAAGCGAAGTGCCAATCATACCATAGGCAACAATGTACCACGGAGACGCTTTACTTCCTCTGAAAAATCCGTCATTGGTGGCATTTCTGGAAGTGTACCAGGCAATGACAAATAAAAAGATAAAATAGGCTATCAGACTAATGGAAATTATTATCGGCGACATTTCTTTGTTTTAGGGATGAGTATTATTAAGTGCAAAAATCAATAACTAAGTTTTAATTATTCATCCTAAAAGTAACCAGATAATCCAAATGCAGATAAAAAAACTATCCACTAATGTCTATTGACTATTGACTATTGACTATCTTTAGGCCATGCAATTTCCATCTAAATTAATTGAAGATGCAGTAAATGCCTTTGCTACTTTGCCGGGTATCGGTAAAAAGACAGCTTTGCGTTTAGTGATGCATTTGTTGCAGCAGGAGCCGGCAGGAACCAAAAATTTATCGGAAGCTATTTTGAAAATGCGAACGGAAATAAAATTCTGTAAAACCTGTCATAATGTGTCCGATGAAGATATCTGCAGTATTTGTACAAATTCGTATCGCGATAAAAGTGTGGTGTGTGTGGTGGAAAATTTCCGTGACATTATCGCCATTGAAAATACCCGACATTACAACGGCTTGTACCACGTGCTGGAAGGATTGATTTCACCCATGGATGGCATAGGTCCGGAGCAATTGAATATACAAAGCCTGCTGAAAAGAGTGGAAGAAGGAACTGTTAAGGAAATCATTATGGCCTTAAATCCAACTATAGACGGAGATACAACTATTTTCTATCTGTCAAAAATGTTGTCGAAATACGAATTAAAAATCACTTCCATCGCCCGCGGTATCGCTTTCGGCGGCGAGCTGGAATATGTAGATGAAATCACACTCGCACGTTCTATACAATCCAGATTGCCGTATGAAAATTATTTGAGCAAATAGCGTAATAAATAATGAAACTAAGCATTGTCATAGTAAATTATAATGTGCGCTATTTTTTAGAGCAAACCATTTTGTCTGTTTATAAATCCAGTGTAAATTTTGACTATGAGATTTTTGTCGTAGATAATAATTCATCGGATGATTCGCTGAAAATGCTGGAGCAAAAATTTCCGGAAGTGAAGGTGATTGCAAACAATGAAAACGCCGGATTTTCCAAAGCGAACAATCAGGCAATTAAACTGGCAAAAGGGGATTTTATTTTATTGCTGAATCCTGATACCATTATACAGGAAGATACGCTGCAGAAATGCGTTGGTAGGATGGAAGCGGATGCAGGCATCGGTGGATTAGGGGTGAAGATGGTAGATGGGGCCGGCAATTTCCTTCCTGAATCCAAGCGCGGTTTTCCCTCGCCAAGCGCGGCCTTTTCAAAAATGAGCGGGCTGTCAAAACTCTTTCCGAAATCAAAAACGTTTGGTCAATATCATTTATCTTTTTTAGATAAAAACCAATCACATGAAATAGAAGTCCTGAGTGGGGCTTTCATGCTGTTGCGTAAAAGTGTACTGGAGAAAGTTGGTTTGCTGGATGAAGACTATTTTATGTACGGAGAAGATATAGATTTATCATATTGTATAAAGAAAGCAGGCTTTAAAAATTATTATTTTGCGGATACTTCCATTATTCATTTCAAAGGGGAGAGCACGAAAAAAGGCAGCCTGAATTACATCAGAGTGTTTTATAATGCGATGATTATTTTTGCCAATAAACATGTGAGCGGTACACGCGGAAAAGCATTAACATTTCTGCTGAAAATAGCCATTTATCTCAGGGCCTTGCTGGCGGTGGTGCAAAAAATACTAACTCCTTTTGGTATGCCTTTGCTGGATGCTTTGCTGATGGCCGGTAATTTGTATGTTTTGCAATTAATCTGGGAGAATTACATTAAAATCAGTGAGCATGTTATTTTTCCGGCAACATTCTTTTACGTGAACATGCCTATTTATATTGTAACATGGCTGGCTGCGATGTTGTTTTTTGGTGTGTATGCAAAAAACACTAAATGGCGGCGTTTATTAATCGGCCTGACCTCCGGAACGCTGATTATTGCTATTCTCTATGCGTTTTTTCCCAATTTTCTGCGTACTTCCAGAGGGGTTATTTTAATTGGGTTTTTCATAAATATAGTATTGTTGTCGGCATACAGATTTTTATTTTTTATCTTGAAAGGCACCTTGCATTCTTTTATTAAAGACGATAAAAAGTATATTATTATCGGAAGTGAAAATGAAGCAAATACTATTTCGGAACAAATAGAGAAATCGCACCTGAAGCATACGTATGCCGGATTTATCTCGCTGTATAATGGTATTAAAAATCCTAAAAACTTAGGCTCCATTGAAAATTTGAATGATATTCTGGAAGCCTATAAGCCCAACGAAATTCTGTTTTCTACCGAAGAATTGTCGACACAATTTATCATTGAAACCATGTCAAAAATTAAGGAGCCGATAGCTTTCCGATTGGTAACAAAAAATAATACCATTATCAGTAGTACTTCCAAAAATAAATCAGGAGAAATCTATTCCTTTGACATCAACCTTTCGCCGCAAAAATCCTGGATAGATAAGTTAAGAGATTGGATTTAAGAAAGATATTGGTTATCTTTAGAATATAATAATTCTGAAACATAATGAAATCCTTCCTTCTTACACTCGTTGTATTATTTTTAGCTCATAACAGCAAAGCTCAAGCCATGCCTGATGTTTTAGGTGTGTGGTGTTCCGGAAAGAAAGACTGCAAAGTACAGTTGTACAAGAATGGTAACACTATAGAAGGTAAAGTAGTGTGGTTGCTGGAAGATAAAGATGAACATGGCAATCTCTTGCTGGATTCTAAATATAACAAACCTCTGGTTGGATTAAAGATACTTTGGGATGCCGTGTACAATCCGATTACCAATTATTTTGAAAACGGCATTGCCTACGTAAAAGGCCATGAGTTTTGCGGTAAATTCAAACTAAATAAAGACGGAACACTGGATGTCACCGGATTTATCTGCAGCCTGAAATTTCTGAAAAAAACAGATACCTGGACACGAGTGATGGAGTAAAACCGAAATCCAATGACAAGATTCCAATGCCTTGGTTCGTGTCCTCACGAACCAGTTTTTCTTACCTGCTGTAATTCGGTGCTTCATTCGTAATGGTCACATCATGCGGATGGCTTTCGTTTACGCCGGCCTGTGTGATTTTTACAAACTGAGAAGTTTCCTGCAAGGTCGGAATATCTTTTGCGCCACAATAACCCATACCGGCACGTAAGCCACCAATAAACTGATAAATTACTTCACTCAGCGTTCCTTTGTATGGTACGCGTCCTACAATGCCTTCCGGCACCAACTTCTTGATATCTTCTTCCACATCCTGGAAATATCGGTCTTTTGAACCTTCCTGCATCGCTTCCAAACTTCCCATTCCACGGTACGTCTTGAATTTTCGTCCTTCAAAAATCACCGTTTTGCCCGGACTTTCTTCTGTGCCTGCGAATAAAGAACCTGCCATAATGGTATTGGCACCAGCAGCCAAAGCTTTCACCATATCGCCGGTATAGCGAATACCACCATCCCCGATAATCGGAACGCCGGTATTTTTCAAAGAAACAGCAGCGTCGTAAATGGCACTCAGTTGCGGAACGCCCACACCTGCTACTACACGGGTGGTGCAGATAGAACCCGGACCTACGCCCACTTTCACGGCATCCACACCGGCATCAGCCAGTGCTTTTGCAGCCGATCCGGTCGCTACATTACCGCCTACAATATCCAGATGAGGGAAAGTTTGTTTGGCATTTTTGATAGCGGTCAACACACCGTGAGAATGCCCGTGCGCCGTATCAATGCAAATAAAATCTACTCCTACACTAACCAAAGCTTCGATGCGTTGCATCATATCGGTGGTAACGCCCACAGCCGCGGCAACACGTAATCTGCCCGAATCATCTTTGGAAGAATTCGGGTAGTTTTTTACTTTCAAAATATCTTTGTACGTAATTAAACCTACCAGTTTGTCGTTTTTGTCAACGATAGGCAGTTTTTCAATTCTGTATTGGTGCAGAATGTCTTCCGCTTGTTTTAAAGTGGTTTTTTCAGGCGCCGTAATCAGTCTGTCTTTCGTCATTAAATCCTGAATCAGCATGGAAGCATCTTTGCAAAAACGTAAATCCCGGTTGGTTAAAATACCCACCAAAATACCGCTCTCGTTGGTAATCGGAATGCCGCCAATTCTGTTTTCCGACATTAGCGCAAACGCTTCTGCCACTTTTGCGGTCGGTCTCAGTGTAATCGGGTCGGTAATTAATCCGCTTTCAGAGCGTTTTACCTTGCGCACTTCTGCTGCCTGTGCTTCAATCGGCATATTCTTATGCAATACACCAATTCCACCCTCACGTGCCAGCGCAATCGCCAGGTTGGATTCCGTTACTGTGTCCATCGCAGCAGATAATATCGGAATATTGATGGTGATATTACGCGTTACCTTTGTGCGGATATCTGTTTCTCTTGGTAAAACCTGTGAGTAGGCCGGTAATAATAATACATCGTCAAATGTAAATCCGTCGCCTGCAAATTTGTGTTGGGAAGAAAAATGAGAGAGTGTTTCCATGTGCAAACCTACGAATATTTTAAGTAAGGATGAAAAGTAATAAGTTGTAAGTAATAATGAGTAATTTTTTTTATACGATTTAGGAGCGTGGATAATTCGTCATTGCGAATTTGGCTGCGAGGTACGAGCAGACGAAGAAGCAATCTGTTGGAATAGAAATTTAACAGATTGCTTCATGCAATTACCATCCAATAATAATCTTAAGTTGTACAAATGCATTCGCAATGACGTAAAACTTGTTAGGTTACAATTTTCCTTTTGCCTGCTCCAGTGTTTTTTGCAGTTTATCTATATCATCATTAGAAAGCGCTTCAATAGTTTTATCATTGGAGATATTGGTTTGAACCATAAAATTCCAGTCTAATTTATTCTGAGTATTTAAAATGGTAAACAGCATCATCTGAAATCCGGATTTTGTAGTGAATTTGATTTCGGTATAACTGCCAGGCGTGGTTTTGCTTTTCAGAATGGTTTTCATGTATTGCAAGGTGGTAATCAAACCGTCAATTTCTTCCGCATCGATATAATTATTAAATGTCTTTAATTCTTTTCCCGCCTGCACTTTATGTACCACACGCAATCCGGATATGATACTGAATTTTTCCAGATTGGTCACCTTTACGGCATCCATTCGGAAAGCAGGAATATTATCTGCTGAAAAAACTTCCTGTTTGTATAAAAAGCCTTTTGTAAATACTGCGTCTTCAATTTTTGTTTTCTGTAAGTCATTTTCTGCAAAAGCAATAAATACGAACAGCAACAGATAAAGTAATACAATAGATTTTTTCATGAATGTTATTTAAGAAGTAAAGATAATAATTTACTACTCACCAATTACTCAATTACGACAGATGCGATAAATATTCTTTCTCTACCGACATCGCTGCTTTTTTTGCAGGAAGATAAGCGGCAATCAGGCTTATGATAATAACAACTAATGCCACCATCGCGAAATCAAACAGCTGCATTTTTACAGGATAATACTGCACCAGAAAAGAAGAGCCCGGCATCGGTACCAGACCCACTTTTTGTTGTAAAATACATAAAATAAAAGCGAGCAGCATGCCGATAAAGGCACCAACGCAGGACATTAAAATACCTTCCAGTAAAAATATTTTGATGATATTATTTTTGTGAATACCGAGCGCCGTGAGCGTCGCAATGTCTTTTTTCTTTTCCAGCACCAGCATCGATAAAGCACCGATAATATTAAAGGATGCAATAATCATGATGAGT
Source organism: Sphingobacteriales bacterium (assembly GCA_016721245.1). Classification (GTDB taxonomy): domain Bacteria; phylum Bacteroidota; class Bacteroidia; order Chitinophagales; family JADIYW01; genus JADJSS01. The sequence goes on along the minus strand of JADKIQ010000005.1, from coordinate 7,875 downwards.
ACCAGAATGGCAAACGTAATCCATTTTTCGCTTTTCAGGATTTTATACAAAACTTCGTTTTGCTCGTAGCGGCTTTTTATGCTAAATGATTTTCCCAGTGTTTGCTGCAATTGCTGAATGGCAATGTCTGTTTGTGTTTTATCTTTCAGTCGTATTTCAATTTGCGAGGCTTTTTCGTAATTATCGGTGAGCTGCTGAAAAAAATCCAGCGGAACAAAGGTGTATTTTGAGTCAAACTCATCGGAAACGGCAAAGGCACCTGCCGGAGTTACATAGCTTTTATTAAACGCATTTTCCATGGAGGCAAAAGAACCGGATGTTTTTTTCGGCATGTATATCGTCACCGGATTAAATGCCTGAGCAGCGTTCATGCCTAATTTTTGTGCCACGCCCACACCCACGATACAAAAATTGATGCTGTCTTTTTGCAGGATTTTTTTGCCGTCAACCATAAACGTATCAAATTTTTTAACTACGTTAAAATAGTTTTTGTCGACACCCTTTACCGTGCAGATATGCTGACGGTCGGAATATTCCAGCAGGGCATTTTCTTCGAGTACAAAACTGTAGGCATCAATGTAATTAATGGAACTTAATTTTTGCCGTAAATCAGTGGAGGTTTCAAATGTTTTACCTTCAACCGCTGTGATGGCAATGTCCGGATAAAAAACGGCATACAATGATTTTACCAAACCCTCGAGTCCGTTAAAAACGGAAAGCACCAGAATCAGGGCCATGGTACCAAACAACATAGCCGTACCACTCACCAGCGAAATGATATTGATCGCATTGGTGGATTTTTTACTGAATAAGTAACGCTTGGCTATGTTGAGTTCGAGGTTCAATATTCAAAGTTTAAAAATTAGCTGATTAGCTAATTAGCTTGTCATTATCTCCTCTTAGTTTCTCCAGCTCCGCATCTTTTTTCTTGATTTCGCTGAAAATACGCTCCAGGTTCTGTACATCTTCCAAAGTATCATCTTTGAAGAATTCCAGTTGAGGAATGGAACGAACCTTGTTTCGTATCTTTTTTCCTAAAAAACCACGGATTAACTTGTTGTGTTTGTCGAGATTATCCAGAATAGTGTCCGGTTTCGGATGGTTGTAAATGCTCACATATATTCTCGCGGTAAACAAATCCGGGGTGATGCGCACTCCGGAAATAGTGATTAACGAGCCTTCTAAAATGGTATTCAGGTCTTTCTGCACAATTTCGCTCATCGCCACTTGTATCGTTTTTGCCACTTGTCTTTGTCTGATAGATTCCATAAAACAAAAGTAAATAATATCTTTACACTTCAATGCAAGATTTACGCAGTTTATTAAAATATTGCCGGCCGTACATTCCGAATGTAATCCTGAACATCGTTTTCAACCTGTTTTCGACGATTTTTTCCATTTTCTCGTTTTTAATGCTGATTCCCTTCCTGAACCTGATATTCAATTCGGATAAGATGGTGGCTACAGAAATAAAGGATGTGCCGTTCAGTTTGCTTCATCTGAAAGAATTTATCGGCTCCACGTTCAACAGTAGGGTAATTCAGTATATACAGAGCAGTGAAAGCATAGAAACCGGGAAATCAAAAGCCTTGTTGTTTATTTGTTTGTTCACGGTAGGCGTATTTCTGGTCAAGAATTTCTTCCGCTACTTTGCCGTACATTTTCTGGCACCCATGCGTACCGGCATTGCGAGCAATATCCGTCAGCAGTTGTATGATAAGATTTTGAGTTTGCATGTATTGTATTTTTCCGACCAGCGCAAAGGTGATGTACTGACACGTTTAACAAACGATGTACAGGAAGTAGAATACGGAATTTTGCATTTTCTGGAAGTGGCGTTTAAAGAACCGGTGACTATCATTGCTCGAATCATAAAATCTTTTACGGCGGAAAAAAATCTGTCGGATAAGTTTAATAACATCAATCAGCAACACAATAAAATCGGTACCGGTATGATTCGCAAACGCGATTTGTCGACGCCATTATCTGAATTTCTGGGAATAACAGTAGTTGTCATTGTATTATATGTTGGTGGTAAAATGGTTATACACAATACTTCTCCGTTAGAACCAGAGGAATTTATTGTGTTTATTGTAATTTTTTCACAAATGATTCAACCGGCAAAAGCATTTTCAAATGCCTTCTATTTTATACAAAAAGGAATGGCGTCTCTGAGAAGGATTGAAGAAGTTTTGATGGAAGAAAACAAGATTAATGATGTATCTGATGCCATTGCGATTTCAGGTTTTGCCGATAAGATAGAATTGCGAAATGTTTCTTTTGCCTATGAAGATGCAGCTGTGCTGAAAAATATTAATCTGGAGATTCCGAAAGGAAAAAAGATAGCAATTGTGGGTGTTTCCGGCTCCGGAAAGTCCACCTTTATTCAGCTTTTGATGCGCTTTTTTGATGTTACGGATGGTGAAATTCTGCTTGATGGGAAGAATATTAAAACCATTCATCAGCAGGACTTGAGGAAGTTTAATTGCCCTGGTGGCGCAGCAAACCGTGTTGTTCAATGATTCCGTGGCGAGTAATATTTCATTCGGAAAAGATGATAATCCGCAGGCAGTTCAGCAGGCTGCCGTATTAGCACATGCGGATGAATTCATTCTGAAAATGCCGCTGCAATACGAAACTAATATTGGTGATAACGGAGTAAAACTAAGCGGCGGAGAGCAACAGCGTTTATCTATTGCCCGTGCCATCTATAAAAATGCTCCGATTCTGATTCTGGATGAAGCCACTTCTCACTTAGACAGTAATTCGGAAAAACTGGTACAGGATGCCTTGCAGAATTTATTGAAAGATAAAACGGCCATTATCATTGCGCACAGGTTATCTACCGTGCAGTTTGCAGATGAGATTGTTGTACTTAGAGAAGGCAGTATTATTGAAAAAGGTTCGCATCAGCAATTGATGCAACTGAACGGAGAGTATAAGAAATTGGTGGACTTACAACAACTATAGTTATAAGGAGTAAGTAATAAGTAAAAAGTGGGTAATGCAACATGAAGGTTGTTGAATTGGTCACTGGCATGTTTTAACAATCATCCAAATCCGTTAATCCATTAATCTGTTAAATCAGGATTCAGACCATAAATCCGTAATTCTGATAACTTAGAACCGCCTAAAAAAATGACCAGTCCGACCCAAAGGATCGGACTAGCCACAAAAACCATAAAACTATGAAAAACCCAATTGCCTCACGGCAATCAATAGAGTTCGAAATTAATTAGCAAGATTCACATTCAATTCAATCTCATTTTTGATGGCTTTGTCACCCAATCCTTCGAAGAAGTTAGATGAACCATACTTAATGTCCCACAATGTTCTGTCTATTGTGATCTTTGCTTTTCCTTCAATATTATTTCCTGTCACTTTAAAGGTTGCAGGAAACGTTATACTCTTCGTTATACCCTTGATGGTTAAATCAGCGGTAAGGTTGTATGAATATGCTTTTTTAGTCAATTTTAACACTTTCGTAATCTTTACGTTAGCGTTTGGAAAATCTGCAACGTTAAAGAAATCGGCACTGTTTAAATGACCAACAAGTTTTTTGTTGTAATCCGCATCAGTCAGGTCATCGCAGGTAATAGATTTCATATCAATTGCAAAATTTCCTCCTGTTAAAACACCATTTTTGGCGTTAATAGTTCCCGATTGAATTTTAACTTTACCATTGTGCTGACCTAATACTTTTTGCCAACCCAGTTTATAGAACTCTTTTCTGTATTAACAGCAATTGCTTTAACTGCTGATGATGAACTTCCTTTAGCCAATACAGAAGCACTAGAGAAAGTTATTAAAGCCAAAATGACCGTTGTTACAAGTAGAAACCTAATTTTCATATAAACTAATTTATACTTGTATATACAAATATCGAACCAATTTGTTTAATTACAACGTTGTAGGTAACCCTTGAGGCACTACATATAATAAAAGCAAGTGCAAAACCGACAAGAAATATTACCAACGCTTCAGCAAAATAAAAGAGGCACAAACCCACGCTACTTCGTGCGAAGCTATTTTGCGCCACATTTATTTTGCGCCTACGCTTTCATCTTTTCCCACCCACCACCCTGTGGTGGGTAAAATAATTATACTAATAAAACGTTTAATACAATACAAATCATTAATTTTATAACACATTTAAAGTATTTAACATGAAACAAATTCTTAAATCATTAACAGTATTAACTCCTAGTCATTTGGATATGTTGTATCCAAAGTTGTAGAAAGGAAACAGATTTAATTTCTAACAAAGATTCTACATCTACTAACAGCAAATCATCATTAAGAACAAGTAATAATGAAATATCAAATAATTTGATAGATTCGTCAGGTGACGAAAACATGGTGTTGGGAAATAAGCTAACAAATCCTTACACATTATCGAATATGAAAAAGGCTTTTGAAACTTTGGTAGTGCTAAAGCAAAAACACTTACATACAATAGAATATATGTAAAACTATTACCTCAAACGCAAGAACAAGTATTAGATTTCTTAACTAATGAAAATGTAAACAGATGCATATCTGAATACCCAGTTGATTATGAGATTCTGAAAGAAGGGAATATTTATTTCGACCCAAAAGTTAGTTCGGATACTTTTATAAAACCCTATTATTGTGTTGCTAATTCAATTGCCGACATACCAAATGTTCCGTATCAAATTTTAGAATATGGATATGTACCTACAGATTTAGAAGAAAATGTAGAAGAAATGGCGTGGAAGATTGCAGGATATGATTTAGATTCAATTAATGATATGACACCTTCTTCCAGTAAAATTATTGGTAAATACAAATATTATCCAGAGGGTTATGTAGATGTTTTGAGGTCGCCAACCACACAATACACGCCAGTTAGAAACAAAAGTTTATTAATGACAACATTCTTTGTTTGGTCTTATGTACGAACAAGTACTACAGGTTATTTTAAATCTAGTAAAAAATTCATTGTTAAAGTGCCTGTTCACATACGTCATTGGAATCAAGAATATAAAATTTTCGGACACTCACTATGGGATAAAATAGGAACAGCAACAAAAGCAAATAGTAATCCTAACACACATTATAGAATAGGTACAGGTGATAGAGGTGCATATAATAAAGCTGTACTAAATAATACCTTTTTTGATTATAATGATTACTGCAATTCTGCACAAGGAGGGCAAGGTTCAATAATAAAGTTAGATGATATATGGTATTGGATTCCAATTACAGCAGATAGAGGTGGTACGACTATATTAAAACATAAGTTTAATTTTTCATCTTCTGAATTGTACTACTCGAATGTACTCGGAACAGCAATCACAAATGATATTGCATTGCGTTATTGGCATGATAATAGTTATCAGAATAAACAAAATCTAATGTTTCACGAATTCTCGCATTATAGCCATGCGATGAAAGCTGGTCGTGCCTATTGGAAAGACGTTGTTGTGTCAGAGGCAGAAAACATAGCATATACACTTACTACAACTAAAGACCCATATAGAGATGGTGTACATCCAACATCAGGAGGTGCAGATCAGATTGGTCTTGCGGAATCTTGGGCAGAATTTATGGGAGCAGTTATAAGTACTTTTTATTATGGTTCAGGTCAAATCTTTACATATACTGGAGGATTTGATATCGAAAATTTCTCGCCACAATTTACACCAAGTATGATAACATTTGCAGATGGTAGCCAAGGTGGTTGGCATTATGGTTGTTGGATTCCAACTGGCTTATGGTGGGATCTTTGGGATACGAATAATGAAACTAACCAAAGAACTGTTTATGGTAATACAGTTGTGACGGATTGTGCTACCTATCCATTGCCTGCCATATACAATGCACTTGCTGGTTGTGTTCGAGTTACCGATATGAGACCAAAAATTTTTAATTTAAATCCTAATACAAAATGTAGTCTTACTCTCTTTAATGCTTATGGCTACTCATTTAAAAACATAATCAATATAGTATATATGAAACTCATAAAGAAAACAACAATAACGCTGAGCTTAGTTTTTGCATTATTATTTATAAGTAGTTGTGGTAATGATAATTATTGCATTCAAAAAAGTTCATTAAGACCTGAAGGCTTTGTTCTACCCAACTTATTTACAGCATTAAATTACAAAGACACATTTAATTTAAATGATACGCTTTGGATTAAACTTACAATTCCAGCAAAATTTAGTGCAAACATGAAATCTTGTAATTTAGTAGATAATCAGATAGAAATTAATAACGATATGTTAGTATATAGATCAGACTCTGTATATCATAACATTGATGACATTCAGAATGGATATATTATATTAGGTGACATTCCTCGTATATTAACAAAACAAGGTTCTGATTATAATTCTACATTTGGTTTAGTATTAAACAATCCTAAAATTACATTTATAGGTGATACTACTACCAAATATTGGCCAACAACCAGTCAATATATACAATTAAAATCGTGGATAGACAAAAATTGCACCTATACAGATTGTAAAAATCCTTATGAGTCAGGATTTTATATACATACTTCATTTCAAGGTAACAAAGCATTTTTGCCTATAAATATTAGACACTAATAAATATGCGATAATGGATTAATGAAAATTATTAAAGAATAAAAAAGTCTTCTAATCATTTGCAATAGCACCACTATATTTGTGGTGCTATTTTTTAGTGAAATAAAAATTTCTACGTTACACATTTTTAGTTATATTCGTATTCAAAACATTCATCCAATAATTCAAAATTATTTTTATGCCAACTTATTATGAAACAGGACACGCTAAAAATGTAGCCAACTTTCAAGACCTTATTGCTTTTGTTACTGGTTACGGAGCAACCTACAATCCAACAAAAAACGCACTAAAACTACCACAACTAAATACGCTATATACAAGCGCGCAAGCATCATTAGCAGATGTAGTTACAAAAAACACAGCATACAACAACGCAGTAAATGCACGCATCGCAACATTCGATGGCTTTCGTGCCTTGTGTACACGATTAGTAAATGCATTTCAAACAACAGATGCAACACAAGAAAAAATTGCAGACGCAAAAGGTTTCAACCGCAAAATACAAGGACAACGTTCCACTAAAGTTGCTACCCAAGTTGACCCAAACACACCAGCACCAAACACAATAAGTTCATCGCACCAATCATACGATCAACTCATACAACACTTCGCAGGTCTTATTTCCGTTCTGCAATCAGAACCAACATACGCACCAAACGAAAACGACTTAAAAATTGCGACACTTACAGCAAAACAGGCAGACATGACAGCGAAAAATACAGCCTTAGCAACTGCATTTACAGCCATCAGCAATTCAAGAATTGCAAGGGACAAAGTATTATACAAAGAAACTACAGGATTAGTTGCCAATCGCCAAAGAAGTGAAAATATACATCAAATCCATTTTTGGCGCAAGCAGTGCAGAATATGCGCAAGTAAAAGTATAGAATTTAAGAAGGTGAAAAATAGAATTACTGATTTTTATATTAAAGCTACCACTTTTATAATAATCTACTGCGATTATAAATATCATTACTGCGTTAATAAATATTGCAACTGCGATTTTAATATTCAACTGCGACAATACATATAGAAACTGCGTTAACAATTAAAGCAACTGCGTTTTATATTATGATTACGCGTTAACAATTAGAGCAACTGCGGAATACATTAGAGCAACTGCGGAAATAATACACCTTACTGCGAAAAGCCAAGCTGTTGCATATACATTTGCATTTTAGCCAACGCCAAAGCAACGCTTAAAATGCAAAAGCCTATGCAACCCAACGCTATTCGGTTCAGCTCGTTTGTTTGACATACAATGCAAATCATTTCGAAAAAGGGCTACCTACAACAT